>NZ_JBAJNO010000009.1:0-1200000 GCF_036880985.1 Limibacter armeniacum | reverse complement strand
TAAAATACCCTTCAGTGACCAACTGCGCTTTTTTATTTATATCATACAGTGCTCTTGTAGCATAGACAAATTGGTCTACGGATAACGCTTTATTTTCATCACGACTACTCCTGAGCGGACCGTTGAATGCAACCTGATATTGTAGCCTTCCCAATTCGCCTTTTGCATATACTCCCAGATGTCTTTGAAGCTGGTTGGTATAACCACCCTGAGCAAAACCAAATAGTGGACTTTCCAATGTTAACAGGTTGGCTGTTGAAGGGCTTGTAACGCGGGAAAGCCCTCCCCAGTAGTGTAACCCAAGCCCAATGTAAAGTTTATCCTTGATCAGCATACTTTCACCGACCATTCCGATTACAAGCTGATCAGAGGTGTTGGATTGTAAACCTGAGATGGTAAGGTTGGAAGGGGTCAGGCCATTTAGACCTAAATTGAGCCATATCAGGAAATGGTCAGTAATATGAATTTCGGTGCCAAGCCGGAGTCGCCTAAGTTCTGGTGTAAGTGAAAATTCGGAATCCTTGCTGGCGTCGGCTATTACCCAAAGGTTGGTACGGAAAAGCATCCGAATCCATGATTTACCATCTTCACTCAGTGTAAATATGAGTTTGGATGGAGCTTGAGTTTCCTGTGAAGGTGGAGCGGTTGTTTGTGCGAATGTATTGATAGAAAATAGTAGCAAGCACAGGTGAAGTGACTTTTTCATTGAGACATGAAAGGACTAGAGGGAATGGTTGATTTAGGGCTATTCTGATTAGTAATACTAAGATACCGGTTTTCTATTCTAATTCAATTGTAGCGGAACTTTCCCATCGGTAAAACAGCGGTGTTTGTCGAGGAAAAACTCGGAAACTTATATTCCTTTTTATTAATAGGGGTAATGTAATCTCTTTTGTACTGTATCAAGGAAAAAGAATCAGTACAAATAAGATATAGCATGAAGAAACTCTTTCTCATTTTATCGATCATTTTTTCAACTCAGGCATTATGGGCACAAGAGGCTAGCCTGAAAGGAAAACTTCAGGATAAATCAGATAATACTCCGTTGATAGGAGCTAACCTGATCCTGACGAGTTTACAGGACACAACCAAGAAGCTGGGAACAGTTGCTAATTCAAATGGAGAGTTTCGTTTCAATAAGCTACAATCACAAGCGTATAGGCTTCAGGTCAGGTATGTTGGATATAAGTCATTTGAGCAGGAGGTAAAGCTTTCGGGTGGAGTTACAGATTTGGGTGTAATTGCTATGTCTCTAGACAAAAAGATGCTCAACGAAGTATTGGTAGAAGAAAAAGTAGCGCCAGCCATTGTAAAGGGTGATACTGTACAATACAATGCCAATGCATTCAAAACCAATCCTGATGCTACAACGGAAGACCTGCTTAAGAAAATGCCAGGCATTACAGTAGACAATGGAGAGGTGACAGCTCAAGGAGAACAGGTGAAAAAGGTTTTGGTAGATGGTAAGCCCTTTTTTGGAGACGATCCAACAATTGCATTGAAGAATATTCCAGCTGATATCATCAGTAAAATTGAAGTGTTTGATAAGCTGAGCGATCAAGCGGAGTTTTCAGGTTTTGATGATGGAAATAGAACCAAGACCATCAATATCATTACCAAAGAAGACAAGCGAAACGGTCAGTTCGGAAAACTGTATGCAGGCTACGGTACTGATAACCGTTTTTCTGCGGGAGGTAATGTCAATATCTTTAATGGGGATCAGCGTATTTCAATAATAGGTATGTCCAATAACCTGAATCAGCAGAACTTTGCGACCGAAGACCTGATGGGAGTGATGAGTTCTGGGTCTTCAGGAAGACGTCGAAGAGGTGGCGGACCTGGTGGACCGGGTGGGAATCCTGCTGATAATTTCTTGATTGGAAACCAGAACGGTATTGCTACAACAAACTCTTTGGGAATCAATTTTACGGATGAGTGGGGAGAAAAAGTAGAAGTAAATGGTAGCTATTTCTTTAACAGGACTGATCGAGAAAATCGTGAGTCCCTGTACCGTCAGTACCTGTCAGGTCAGAGCGATGGACAGTTGTATAATGAACTGAGTGAAACCAACAATATTAATCAGAACCACAGGTTCAATTTCAAGATTGACTACAAGATCAATGACAGTAACTCACTATTGATCAGACCGAAGTTGAGTTTGCAAAAGTATGAGTCAACCAGTTATACCAATGGCGTAACAACTACTGCGGATGGTACAATGCTAAACCAAACTGAAAACACTCAGCTAAAGGAAAGTGAAGGGTTTAACTTCTCCAATAGCTTACTGTTCCGACACAGGTTTGCAAAAAGAGGTAGAACATTTTCAGTGGGTGTAAATACAGGAGTTAACGGAAAAGATATTCACAACACCTTGGGAGCGACCAATATTTTTGGCTCTACAACAGATATAGTAGATCAGCAATCATTTCAGGAGCAAACAGGTTATAGTCTTTCAGGAAATGTGATGTATACCGAGCCAATTGGTAAAAGCAGCAGGATGATGTTCAAATATGATGTGAGCTATTCGAATAGCTATGCTGATAAGGAAACATATGATTATCTGGATGGAGTTAGAATGGACCTTGACAGTGTACTTTCCAATACATTTGATAATGACTACCTAACGCATAAGGCTGGAGTTGGTTATAACTACAGGAAAGGTAGAAACTTTATGTTGATGGCGGGAGCTGATGTGCAACAAGCTGAGCTAATGAGTGAGCAGACATTCCCATTGGTAAATGATTCAGATTATACCTTCACGAATATATTACCATTCTTGAGAATGCATGTAAGAATGGGAGAGGGGAAAGACTTGATGTTCAATTACCGATCAAGTACCAATGCACCGTCTATCAGTCAGTTGCAGAACGTGGTGGATAACTCTAATCCATTACAGTTGAGTTCAGGCAATCCGAATCTTGAGCAACAGTTTTCAAATACGCTGATGGCTCGTTTCCATACAATGAATATGGATAAAGGAACCATGTTCTTTTTGATGGGTAGTGTGCAACAGACCAATAATTATATTACTAACTCCACCATTATTGCTGATGAGGATATGGTTTTGTCTGATGGTACAGAGTTGAAGCAAGGAGCTTCCTTTACGCAGCCTGTCAATATGGATGGTTACTGGAATGCAAGACTATTGGCCAACATTGGCATTACATCCAATATGCTGAAATCCAAAATCAACTTAACTTCAGGAGTTACATATAATAACACTCCGGGTTATGTGGATGAACAGGAAAACGAAACCAAGACTTACACCTTTACACAGGGAGTTGTATTGGCTAGTAATATCAGTGAGCGTGTAGACTTTACAGTATCTACTTCTGTTAACTATAATATTTCGGAAAGTACACTCCAGCCAGAACTGGACAACAAGTACTTCTATCAGACTTCGGGTTTTGACCTTAACTATATTTTTGGGAAAGAATTTGTTTTCAGAAACAACTTGAACCATGTGTGGTACTCAGGTCTTTCAGATGATATCGATCAGAATTACATGATTTGGAATATGAGTATCGGTAAGAAGTTCTTGAAAAACAATCGTGGTGAACTAAAGGTCGGTGTATATGATTTGCTGAATCAAAATACAAGTGTAGGTAGAAATGTAACAGAGACTTACACTGAAGATACAGAGAGCCTTGCATTGGGAAGGTATTTTATGGCAACGCTTACGTATAAGCTTAGCAACTTTGGAGAGCCTCCAATGGAAGATAATAGGAGAAGGGGTTTCGGACCGCCTCAGTTTTTTTAATAGGGTGTAAGTAGTGTAAAAGCCTGTTGTCAGTATATGCTGATACAGGCTTTTTTATTTCAATCAGTTAAAAATCTTCAGCTTCTTCTTTATTGATAATACCACTCCACTCCTCAGAATAGACGTATAGCCCGTTTTCTAACCCTTCAACATATTCAGCAATAAACTCAGAAAAAGAACTTGCAACCAAAACCCTTTCTGTTGCATCGTGCCAGGTCATGATCACTTGCCCCACTGCACCTGAATCATCGGGGTCAAGGTCAAGGCAAATATGGTTGCCATTGTCATCATGTGTAAAAGGAATCCAAAGAGGGTTCCACCAAGCGTTTTTGATTCCTTTATCGGGTGTTGAGACCATTTGATCAAATTGTCCTTCTTCAAGCAGCGTTTTCCATGCTGTCCATTGTACAAACACTTCTTCCAATGGAAGCAAAATATCTCCATCAATCAGTCCCTCAGCGGAACCTGTGTCTTCATCAAGCGCTTGTCCATCATGAATACTGTAAAACGCTTTGAAATCCTCAGGCAGGCTTTTGCCAATTGCATCCTCCAATTTTTTGAAACTTTGAACACCAGCACCTTCATTCAACTCATCAGCTAAGTGTGGGACGTGCTGTTCAAGCCATGTATATAGTTTATTCCAAATTTCAATCATTTCATTATGCTTTTAATGAGCTTTTCTAATGGCGGTAATGTATTTAAAAAGATTTAGATTGGAATCATTTTTAATGCATCGTGAAAATTTATTAAGCATCATTATTATAAAAACCTTAGCAAGTAAGTTGAATTTTCTTTTGTCTGGCCAAATTTGGGGTGAGGGAAATTATTATCGATTAAAAATTTATAATAGTTCAATAATTTAGTCTCTTTCTTGATATCATTGTAATCAAGTTGGTTGGATATTTAGCTGATCGAAATGTTTAATCACAAATCTATTGTCAAAGAGAATATTTTTTTATCACTTCTAAACCCTAATAATGAAACAATTACTTTTAACGCTGCTGTTATTTTTTGCAGTGCAATCACTATGGGCTCAATCTGCTATTTTAAAAGGAAAATTGGAGGATACTTCTGATCATACGCCACTTATTGGAGCAACACTATTGTTGATTGATCAACAGGATACTACCAAGAGAATTGGAACGATTACCGATACAGAAGGTTTTTTCAACTTCAAAAATGTCAAGCCCAACAGTTATAAGCTTCAGGTTAAATATGTGGGTTACAAGACCATTGAACAGGTGTTGAAACTGGAAGCGGGTATCAATGATGTAAAAACCGTACAACTTTCAGAAGACAAGCAACTGTTGAAGGAAGTAGTGGTAGAAGATAAAACTTCTCCGGCTATAGTAAAGGGAGATACTGTTCAGTACAATGCAAGTGCCTATAAAGTAAACGCAGATGCAACAACGGAAGACCTTTTGAAAAAAATGTCAGGGATTACGGTGGAGAATGGCGAACTGAAGGCACAGGGTGAGAGTGTGCAGAAAGTGCTGGTAGATGGGAAAACATTTTTTGGCAACGACCCATCGATTGCCATGAAAAACTTACCCGCAAATGTGATTGATAAGGTTGAGGTGTATGATAAGAAGAGTGATCAGGCACAGTTTTCTGGCGTAGATGATGGGAACTCAGCCAAGACGATCAATATTGTAACGAAGGAAGATAAGCGGAAAGGGAAGTTCGGAAAGGTGTACGCTGGTTATGGTACAGATAACCGTTTTGGAGCAGGAGGTAATGTCAATGTGTTTGATGGAGATAGAAGGTTTTCAGTATTAGGGCTTTCTAATAATGTTAATCAGCAGAACTTTGCGATGGAAGATCTGATGAGCATGAATGGAAGCGGTGGTGGAGGCCGTGGTTTTGGTAGAGGCTTGCAAAACTTCAGAGTAGGAGGACAGGAAGGTATCAGTACAACAAATGCTATAGGGCTTAACTATTCTGATAATTGGGGAGAAAAAGTGGAAGTAACAGGTAGCTATTTTTTCAACCATGCTAAAAATGAAAATAGAAAGTCTCTTTATAGGCAGTATTTTTCTGGCAATAATGATGGGCAATTTTATGATGAACTGTCAGAAGGAAACAGTACAAATTTGAATCACCGGTTCAACTTTGAGTTAGAGTATAAGATCAATGAAAATAACTCATTGAAGATAAGACCTCGATTGAGTGTTCAACAAAATGAATCAAATAATTTCACAGTAGGTAAGACATTTCTGACGGATGGTACAATACTAAACAGTACAGATAACTATAGAACCACAGACAGTCAAGGGTACAGTTTTTCAAACAGTTTGCTGTGGCGTCATTCATTTACTAAAAAAGGCAGAACCTTTTCCATAGATATAAATACAGATGTGAATGGCAATGACAGGGATAATACTTTGAATGCCAACAATGTATTTGGTGATTCGGAAGAGGTGGTAGAGCAGCAGTCTTCACAAGAGAATACAAAATATGAGCTGTCAGCAAAAACGGTCTATACTGAGCCAATCAGTGAACATGGTAAATTGGTTTTTGAATATGAGATTGGTTATGCCAACAGCTATGCAGATCGTAAAACCTATGATTACCAAAATGGGGAGCGAATTGATGTAGACAGTCTTTTATCCAATACATTTGACAATGATTACTTGACACAGGAAGGTGGCATCAAGTATAATTTCAGTAAAGGACGCGATATGGACTTTACGATTGGAGCAGATGTAAAACGTGCTGAGCTAATGGGAAATCAAACATTCCCGATCAATAATGAGACGGATTATATTTTCACCAATGTACTGCCAAACCTTAGGTTGAAAGTCAAATTAGGTAAAAACAATAATCTACACTTCCGTTACCGTGCCCGTACAAATGCACCGTCTATCAATCAGTTGCAAAATGTGGTGGATAACTCTAACCCGATCCGACTTTCATCAGGTAACCCGAATCTTGAACAGGAGTATAGCAACTCAGGAGGGCTTTTCTATCATAGTTTCAATATGGAAAAAGGAAGTTCTTTCTTTATGATGTTAGGGTTTGATCAGGTGAATAATCAGATCACTAACTCGACAATCATTGCTTCTGAAGATATGGAATTGGCAGATGGTACAACACTTAAGCAAGGGGCTTCTTTTACACAGCCTATCAACATGGATGGTTATTGGAGTATCAACTCTAATATAAATTATGGTGTTTCCTCAAAGTTGATTAAGTCTAAAATCAATTTCTCGACAGGGTTATCCTATTCTAAAAAGCCAGGAATGGTAGGAGGAGAAGCCAATGAGACACAGACAATCTCTGTGTGGCCTGGGGTATCTGTTTCGAGTAACATTAGTGAAAAGGTTGATTTTACGATCAGTTCGTATTCTGGGTATAATGTTTCAGAAAGTACGCTACAGCCTGAATTGGATAATAAATACTTCTCTCTTAACTCATCTTTTGACTTAAACTTACTGTTCTGGAAAGGGTTTGTTTTCAATAATAAACTGAATCACATGTTTTACTCAGGTTTGTCGGATGATGTTGAGCAGAATTACATGATCTGGAATATGAGTTTAGGGAAGAAGTTTCTTGAGAAAAACAGAGGTGAGTTGAAAATTGGTGTTTATGACCTGTTGAATCAAAATACCAGTGTTGGAAGAAATGTAACGGAAACATACTCTGAAGATACTCAGAACTTGGCTTTGGGTAGGTACTTTATGCTTACTTTCAGTTATAGGCTCAATAAGTTTGGAGATGATAAACCTAAAGGTGATCGAATGAGAATGATCCGTATACACCGATAGATAACAAAGTATAGTTAATTTATCAGACGAAAGATTTCGATAGAGGACATAGTTATTAACTGTGTCCTTTTTTTATTGTAACTACTCTAAAGCTTATATTCCTTTATCGAGTCAGCCATATCAATAGTATCCATACAGGTAATTTGGTTTATATGTGATACGCTTCCCAGTTTGTTTTTTCCATTTAAAGTCGGTGTTGGATATATTAATCTTGAATGTGTGTTTATAATGAAGGTTGAGTTTAAACTATTTACATAGATGAAATGGTAACATTCAATAATTTTGAAAACAGGATTTTTAGGTTCTCTTGTCTGGTTTGTTTGAGTGTTGTTTTAGTGAGGAGTTGCATTGCTTTTATCATTTATGATGACTACTACAAGAGTATTTCATTTTACTTCTCGATGCTTGATCTTCTGATTATAGGAGTGATTTATCTCTTCGCAAGCCAGAATAAGCACTACAGGTATCTTGATATCATATTTGTTATTTATGTAATAGTATCTATCGTAATCCATTTCCTTTTATCTCAGGGACATAATGGAACGATGCCCTATGTGCAGTTGATGGCAGCACCATTGATTGCTGCATTGGTAAGCTGGAGGCGGATTTTACCTTGGCTGATTCTTTTTTTTGTGATTACAATTGTACTTCATCTGATTAGTCATTTGAGAAGCGATTGGATCATTTATTACAGTGATGTCAGCTCATCCTTCCAGATGTGGGGATTATTTGTTTACATGTTGTCAATGCTTACAATCACATTGGTTGTTTCTATCTTAAGGCATAACTATCATGTAGCCTATCAGCTATCAATTACGAAAAGGCAAAAACTGGAGCAGCAGAGGCAATTGTTGGAAGAACAAAAACAGCAGATAGACCAGTCACTTGTATCTATAACTGAAAGTATTCAGTATGCCAAGAAGATACAGAATACGCTACTTCCCTCCGAAAATGAGCACTTAACCTTATTTTCAGACAGCTTTGTCTTTTTTCGTCCCAAGGATATTGTCAGCGGGGATTTTTATTGGTTTACACAAGTGGATAATTATAAAATTATTGTGGTGGCAGATTGTACAGGGCACGGTGTTCCAGGCGCTTTTATGTCAGTGTTGGGGTATGTTTTTTTGGATCAGATCATTAATTCCAAGAAAATCACCTCACCAGCTGAAATACTTACCCGACTGGATCGCAAAGTAGGGTCAACCTTGTCTTATGACGGAATGGATATGGCGATATGTGTTGTGGATACGGTACTTTCTACCTTGACTTTTGCAGGAGCAAAGATGCCACTATATTATGTGCAGGATGGGAAAAGTATACTACTGAAGGGTACGAAAAAAAGTGTGGGCGATCCCTATCGAGAAAATGTAGTGTTCGAAAACCATATGTTTTCAATTGATAGTCTCACAACCTGTTATTTATACTCTGATGGTTTTCAGGATCAGTTTGGAGGTGTCAAGAAGAAGAAGTTTATGTCTAAGAACCTGAGACTTCTTTTAAGTGGAATTGCTCCTCAAAGTATGAAAAGACAATATCTTGAGATTGATCGGGTATTTAAGGAGTGGAAAGCTGAGGAGGAACAGGTAGATGATGTACTTTTGGTTGGTTTTAGAATAGATAAATTTTAATGAAAAAAAGCTCTACACTAGCGTGTGCAGAGCTTGTATATGATATCTGTAGCGGCAAAAGCTTATTCAGATAAGATTTCCATGGTTAGGCCATCAACATCTTCCAGTTTGCTTTTTACCTCGTCAAAGAATTTTTCTCTTACCCAAAACTTGATCTGACAATCCATCTCAAAAGTCTGATTGCTGAAGTCAAGATCAAAGTTTTTAGCCACTTTCATCACATCGTTCATTTGAGGGTATTCAAAACGGATGTTGATATACTTCTGAAGGTATTCTGTGATAATTTCAGCATTGTCCAATGCTTCTGCTGTAGAAGTTTTATAAGCATTGATTAGTCCCGGAACACCCAGTTTTGTTCCACCGAAATAACGTATGACCACTACTAAAGTATCAGTCAGTTCCTTGGACCTGATTTGGTTGAGTATGGGAGTGCCAGCAGAGTTACTGGGTTCTCCATCATCATTGGCCCTGAACTTTATTTTATCGGCTCCTAGTATATAAGCATAGCACCAATGGCGTGCGTCGTAATATTGCTTGCGGTAGTCCTGAATAATCTCTTTGACATCGTCTTCAGTTCTGACCCTGTGTGCATAGGCAATGAATTTACTCCCTTTTTCTTTGTATAGTCCTTCTGAAATGCCTTCCAGCGTTAAATAAGAATCCTCCATGCTAAATGTTTTCAGTTAGTCTATTTTGATCAGTGATCTTGTTTTAGTGGTGATGGATAAAAAACTTTTCGGTCGCATCTACAACCTGTTGCATATGTACAGGAAGGGATGTCGCTTCCCAAGGGTGTTTGCTTCCAAATGTATGTGAGCCGCCTTCTATAATCAGTACATCACTATCAGGCTTTATCTCATTAAGGTATTGTGCTGCAGCTACGGGAACAGTTTCATCCACATCGCCATGAATCAGTAAAGTAGGAATTGCCAGACTTGCAATGGCTTTACCGACATCCAATCTGTCTTTGTTCTGGTTGAAGTCTTCCACGATCTGGTAGTGCAGTGGCAAGTTGTCACCGTTACGTCCGTTAACGACATGTGCAATGCCTTTTATTTTCCATTCAATCAGGAAGTCTTCTGAGAAGAATTTATCAACAGATGGAATAGAAGCCCAAGTAGCCACTTTTTTAATCCTACTGTCTTCAGCTGCTTTTAGTAGCGCCATACCGCCACCTCGGCTATGCCCGATAAGAAATACCTTGTCAAGATCAAGGTTCGGAATTGGACACTGACTGTCAAATATCCAGTCGATGGTAGTTCCAATATCATCAAGCTCTTTACTGAAGTTGTTTTCTGCAAAAGCATCAAAGTCCGTAATCTCAAAGGGCATGTCAAGTGTGGTGCCGTCGAAAGCTGTGTTGGATTTTACCACAGCGTAACCTAATTCAGCGTAATGCTCCGCAATCATGTTGAAGCATCCCCAATCCTTGAAGCCTTTGAATCCATGAATAAGTAAGATGACAGGTTTTTTGTCTACATGATTTTTCCATGTGGCATCTCCTAAGAATCGTTTCTGGTTATGCTTGGATGTCAATACGAACTCAACTTTCTTCATGCTAGGTATTGTCTTTTGTTTTGAACAGTAAAACTCAAAGATAAGGGAAGATCAAACTGAAAGGAAAGAAAGTGGGATAAATAGCAAAGGTAGTGGATAATTACTGTCCATTATTGAACAGTAATATGTTGATTTCGAACATTTATAGAGGTGGGGAGATACTATTGTAATCTTGTAAGTTATTGATAGTTAGTTACTTAAATTTAATGGTATAAGTGTTGGATAAAATAGAGTGATTATGAAATACTAACTAGTGTCGATTTAATTTATAGGTTATCAAAAAGAAATTTATCTGCGATACCAAACTACCATAAAAAGAGAGAAACTGTTTTTACTATCAATCTAGTGTTTTAGTACTTGTTCAATCAGAGATTGATTGAATTATTCTAGTGTCGATTTAATGTCAAATGAAAAAGGATGTATCTGTGTGGATACATCCTTTTTGTTTGCAATATAAAGTGGATTAGGCCACTACCTCATCACGTTCAACACGAAGGTTGTTGATGATAAAGTTTTGGCGCTCCATTGTGTTTTTACCCATATAATATTTAAGGATATCATTAATGGTTGTATCCTTATCCAATAGCACAGGCTCTAGTCTGATATCTTCACCAATAAAGCCACCAAACTCTCCTGGAAATCTCACCAAGACCCTTAAATCGGGTGATCTCAGGTTTGTTGCCTAGTTCTTGAATGGCTGCTTTACGTTCTTCGTCAGAGTAACAGTAGATGGTTTTCTTCTTGTTTCTTACCCTGAATAGTGGTGTTTCCAAGATATAAAGGTGTCCTTGTTTGACCAGATCAGGGAAGAATTGCAGGAAGAACGTTAAAACCAACAGGCGAATGTGCATACCATCCACATCGGCATCTGTAGCAATTACAACCCTGTTGTAACGAAGTCCTTCAATACCGTCTTCAATATTCAATGCATGTTGAAGAAGGTTGAATTCTTCATTTTCGTAAACAATTTTCTTGGTTAAGCCAAAGCTGTTCAATGGTTTACCTCTCAAACTGAATACCGCTTGTGTCTGAACGTCACGAGCTTTAGTAATACTACCGCTGGCTGAGTCACCCTCGGTGATGAATAGCGTAGTGGCAAGCTTTTTCTCTTCGTCGTTTTTCTTGTCGTTGTAGTGCGCTCTACAGTCTCTTAGCTTTTTGTTGTGAAGACTGGCTTTTTTGGCACGTTCGTTAGCCAATTTTTTGACACCAGCAATTTCCTTACGCTCTCTTTCAGACTGAAGAATTCGTTTCAGCATCATTTGAGCTACTTCAGGATGTTTATGCAGGTAATCGTCCAGTTCTTTCTTTACAAACTCATTGACAAATGTACGGATAGTTGGTCCATCAGGCCCAATATTAAGCGATCCAAGTTTTGTCTTAGTTTGAGATTCAAATACAGGCTCCTGAACACGTATGGCAACAGCGGCTTCAATTGATGCTCGAATATCTGTTGCATCAAAGTTTTTACCGAAGTGCTCACGTATTGTGCGTACCAATGCCTCACGCAGTGCCGCTTGGTGTGTACCTCCTTGGGTAGTGTACTGTCCGTTTACGAAAGTATAGTACTCTTCACCATACTGATTGGTATGGGTAAGTGCTACTTCTATCTCTTCACCTTTTAGGTGAATGATTGGGTAACGACGGTTTTCCTCAATTGACTTTCTGCTTAGCAGGTCCAACAGTCCGTTTTTGGAGAAGTACTTCTTTCCATTATAATTGACATGAAGCCCAGCGTTCAGGTATGCGTAGTTCCATATCTGATTCTCAAGGTATTCAGGAATAAAACGGAAGTGCTTAAAGACAGTATTGTCAGGTTTAAAGAAAACACGAGTACCGTTTGGCTCAGAAGATTTTTCAATATTGTATTCCTTCGTCAGTTTTCCTTGCTCAAATTCCGCTGTTTTCTTTTGGCCATCACGAACAGATGTAACCCTGAAGAAAGACGAAAGGGCGTTTACAGCCTTTGTACCTACACCATTCAGACCTACTGACTTTTGAAAGGCACTTGAGTCGTATTTTGCACCCGTGTTAATCTTGGATACACAATCGATCACCTTTCCAAGCGGAATACCACGGCCAAAATCTCGGACTTCTACGCTGTCTTCATTGACTGTGATGTCAATTTGCTTACCGAAGCCCATCATATGTTCGTCGATACTGTTGTCGACTACTTCTTTGACCAAGACATAGATACCGTCATCCGGAGCAGAGCCATCGCCTAGTTTACCGATGTACATCCCCGGACGTAGCCGGATATGTTCTCTCGGTTCCAGCGACTTAATGCTGTCCTCCGTATAGTTGTGTTGAGTTTTGCTAGACATAATTGTATATAAAAAATTATGGCTGAAGCTATCCTGTCTTTGTGTAGGCGATTGCAAACCCAACACTTCTGACTAAGAATTGCTTCTATCCTTTAATTTATCAGTCAATTCATGTGAAAGCATTCTAAATACTTTCGCGTTAAAGATTAAATGCTTACAAATTTAACAAAAATACAAATCCTGTAAAATAAGTCAATTTTATTGGCATTTAATTGTAGGTCAAATATGATTATCCTCACATCGGCCTACGGGCAGTTACATAGATTTTTTCCCAATAATTGGAATTGAGTTTGTCTGTTGTAACACCTCTGGATGTAGAAGCATGAATAAATGTGATGTCATCACCATTTACTTGTGTAATCATCCCTACGTGAGTGATACGAGACCCTCCTGGATATGTGAAAAACACCAGATCACCAGGACGTAGTTCAGACTTATTTATCGCTGTACCGGTTTGAGCCTGTTGTCTTGATACCCTTGGTAGGGTTACGCCTACTTTTTGGTATGATACATACATTAAGCCAGAACAGTCAATTCCTTTTTTGGTCAGGCCACCCATTTTATACCTGGTTCCCATCCACTTTTGGGCTTCCTCAATCACTACAGCTGAAGCACCAGCAGGACCCTCATTAACGACAGGTTTACTGACAATTGCTGTATTTTCGGAAGAGGCATTCAGGTTATTTTTTAACCTGTATTCCGCCACTTTCAGACCTGTTTCTTCCAACAGCTTTTCATGTCTTGCCTGATATGTATGTTTTGAGGAATTACACCCTGACTGTACCGCTAGTATGAAGATCAAGGAGTACCATACATGGGTTTTAAAATTTTTCATCCCGGCAAAATAATAAGTTTGTGATAAAATTAACTTGGGTTTGACTTTTTTAGCAGTCTTTCACTTTGCCCACGGCTTTTATCCACCTGTCAGGTAAGTTACCTTCCAAGGCATCTTGATAGTCTTTGTAGCTGCATGGGATAATTTGTCCATTTACAGGAGTCTCATCTTCTGTAAAGGCAACTTCCATCCACCACTTATCGGAAAGCTTGCTTTTATAAAAGACTAATGTTTGGAGAGATTCGTCAATTGGGATAATATATTTTGTATGAAAATTACTGAAAAAGCTATATTCTGGTCGTCTTTTACTGTAACCTTCTACAAAATACCATACCATAACAGACAACAACATAGCAGTATCACCCTGAATATCCTTCTTTGGTGCATAATTGTAAAAACCAACGGATGTAAGTTGTTCATTTAACCCTGCATACCAGCAGAGCTGACAAGCTTCTTCCGGTGTTAGCCCAAAAATATTGTTGTGATAAGCACCTTGACATTCTGACTTTCGGATAGCGCTGATGTCAAAGCTCAAAATATTGGCACTGCGAATAACGGGTTCTGTTTCTTGGAGGTTGTCTCGTATTTGCCCAATACTTGTTAGGTCAGCATTAAGCTTTGACAGCTGAAGTAAGGTGTTTTTGTCTGTGATAAACCGCTGATAAGCCAAGTGGCTATATTCAATTTTTGAAGGGTACAGTTCCAAAATTCGGAATAAATGCTCTTCACTGGGAATACCACTTTGTTCCATATCTGGCTTTGCATCAACCCCAACAATTCCCAACGTTTTTTCTGTATCGTGGTAAGCCTTTACCTGAGCCAAATCAAGGTCATGGCTTCCTCCAATAATCAGGGGTAGGGTATTATTGGCCAATAAGTATTCGCAAACCTTTTGCAGTTTATCATACGTGTCAGAAAGCAATGCCCCTGTGATAAGTTCACCTAGGTCCACGATCTTGCAGGAAACGGTCAAGTCCTTCAGGTTATAAAGCTGCTTTCTAAATTTTACAAACCCATTC
Organism: Limibacter armeniacum; assembly: GCF_036880985.1. Taxonomy (NCBI): domain Bacteria; kingdom Pseudomonadati; phylum Bacteroidota; class Cytophagia; order Cytophagales; family Flammeovirgaceae; genus Limibacter; species Limibacter armeniacum. The sequence goes on along the minus strand of NZ_JBAJNO010000009.1, from coordinate 1,185,110 downwards.
TTAGGGTTTTCGGATAATGGCAAACCTCTGTATTCTGGTACAAATACCAATGCAATGTCTGCAGCTTCCCAATCAGGAAAGTGTTCAGCAATATGGAAGTCTGTGTTGTCTGACATTGTACCTGCTTCTCTGACAGGTAAAGTGTCTTGTGCAATTGGGTGGAAAAACTGTTTGAGTTCCATGTGGTAAAAAATTGGTATTTGCCTTGGCAGTGTTTAATTTAACTCTATCACAATACGGTTTTTTCTCCTTAATACAGAAGCATGAAAAACGGATAAACCGGACAGCTTTAGAAGTATACAGATAAAACTAAAATTTAAAAGGATGCCAAGTTGTCAATATTTGTATATTTGTCGCTTTGTACCACTGAGTACATAAGATATTTCAATTGAATCAAATTTGATTTTGCAAGAATCACAAATCTATCAAAAATAAACATAATGAAGTTATTAACCGTAGGGTCTGTGGCTTTTGATGCTATCGAAACGCCATTCGGAAAAACTGATAAAATCATTGGAGGTGCTGGAACATACATTTCCATTACAGGTTCTTATTTTACTCCTGAGCAAGGTGTAGTTTCTGTGGTTGGTGGAGATTTCCCTAAAGAGGAGATCGAAATGCTGAAAAGCAGAAAGATTGATTTGGAAGGTTTACAGGTAAAAGAAGATGAGAAAACATTCTTTTGGTCTGGTAAATACCATAATGATCTGAATACACGTGATACCCTGGTTACAGAACTGAATGTGTTGGGTACTTTTGATCCTATTGTACCTGAAAGCTATCAAGAGGCGGACTACCTGATGTTGGGCAACCTTTCTCCTCAAGTACAGAAGCAGGTAATTGAGCGCATGGCAAAACGTCCTAAACTGATCGTGATGGATACGATGAATTTCTGGATGGATATCGCTTGGGATGACCTGATGGAGACAATCAAAATGGTTGATGTACTTTCTATCAATGATGAGGAAGCTCGCCAGATGTCAGGAGAGTACTCATTGGTAAAGGCTGCCAGAAAAATCATTGAAATGGGACCAAAAGTCCTGATCATCAAGAAAGGTGAGCATGGAGCGCTGTTGTTCCACGGACAGAATATGTTCTTTGCACCTGCATTGCCACTGGAAGAGGTTTTTGACCCAACAGGAGCAGGAGATACATTTGCTGGAGGGTTTATTGGCTATTTGGCGAAAACGGATGATACCTCATTTGAAAATATGAAGCGTGCCGTTCTTTATGGTTCAGCAATGGCATCTTTCTGTGTGGAAAGGTTCGGTACAGAAAAGCTGTTGGATATTACGCCAGTGGAACTGTCGGAAAGAGTACAAATGTTCCGAGACCTTGTAGCGGTTGAAGGAAGAATCTAAATCACAGTACGCTGTATAGATAAAAAAGGGAAGCGATTTTTGAGTCGCTTCCCTTTTTATTTTCTTAGTTGACCTGACGGATATCGCCTGATCCTGAAATTTTCACATGTTGTCTGTCTGGTTTTCCCTTATAAGTGATGTTTCCAGAACCTGATACCTTAGCATCAAGGTTGTCAGAAACACTCACTTTTACATCTCCTGAGCCACTGACTCTGATCTCACATGTTTTCGTGCTTAACTCCATTGCATCTACATCTGAAGACCCACTCAATGAAATACCAGCATTGTCTGCTCTTCCTGTCAGGGTAATGTCACTTGAACCAGATAGCGCTACAGATAAGTCATTGCAGTCAATTTCAAACTTCATATCACCAGAACCACTGCTAGCAAGGTCAAGTGATGGCGCTTTCAGAGGTGATTTTGAAACGATATCACTCGATCCAGATGAAGACACCGACTTAACAGATTTATAGGTAAGGTAGATTTTTACGGAACCTGATTTGCTCCATCCCCATCCATTATTTTTCTTAGGTTTGATACGAAGTTTCGACCCTTCCACTTCGGTTTTTATATCTTCAGGCTCATAGTCTCCTTTGCATTCAATGCGAACTTCCTCTTTGTTTCCTTTTTCCATGATTACATCAAAAGAACCTGATACTGCTACCTGATCAAAGGATTCTAGTTGACGTGTTTCAGTTTGGGCAAATGTACAAGCAGAAAGGAGTACAAAGAATAATGAAACGAAAAGTTGTTTTTTCATGGTTGTAATTTTAATTCTGTTTTTACAATAGATGACACAGCTTTTCAAGTTTGTATTTTCGCTGTGCCTGACACTAGTAATCATAAAGACATTGGATAATATCAAGGGTTGCATGTAGGGCAGAAAAAATTATATATCTTTGGTGCAGAATTAATATTTGGCAGTATAAATGCCATCCAATAGTCCTATGTTTGAAGATAGGCAATTCAGGTAAAACTATTATGAGCAGATGGTGTTTCACTATCTGGAACTCAGTACCTGATTACAAAATTATTTATCAACATATATGTCCGACATAGCCGACCAACTTTGAGATGAGGCTGGAGAGCTATGAGTAGGGCATGGTCTAATAGCAAAACCATGAATTCATCTCAACTCAAAGAGTTAAAGGCAAGAGTAGATGCCTTGAGGGGGTATCTTTGACTACGATAACAAAGTAAAACAGATCGAGGAAGAGGAAAAGCAGACCACAGCACCTAACTTTTGGGATGATCCAAAACAAGCGGAAGTAATCCTGAAAGAAATAAAGGGTAAAAAATCTTGGGTAGATGACTATGACAATGTCAAAGCCTTGTATGAGGACCTTGAAACGTTGTACGAATTCTACGAGGCAGGAGATGTGGAGCTTGAAGAGATTACAAAAGAAGCAGTAAAGACTGAAGAGGCAATTGAAAACCTTGAAGTCAAAAAAATGCTGAGTGGTGAGGAAGACCGAATGAGTGCCATGCTTGAGATTAATGCAGGTGCTGGCGGTACGGAATCCAACGACTGGGCAGGAATGCTGATGCGTATGTACATCATGTGGGGTGAAAGCAATGGTTTCAAAGTAAAGCAAGTCAATATCAGTGACGGCGATGTGGCAGGTGTGAAGTCTGCAACATTGGAGTTTGAAGGAGATTTTGGCTATGGTTACTTGAAGTCGGAAATTGGTGTTCACCGCTTGGTACGTATTTCTCCTTTTGATTCAGGAGGAAGAAGACATACTTCTTTTGCGTCTATCTTTGTATACCCTGTAGCAGATGATTCAATTAACATTGAAATTAGCCCTGCGGATATCACATGGGATACATTCAGAGCCGGTGGCGCTGGAGGTCAGAACGTAAACAAGGTAGAAACAGCTGTACGTCTGAAGCACGCTCCTTCAGGGTTGATCATTGAATGTCAGCAAGAACGCTCTCAGCTTCAGAACAAGGAAAAGGCAATGAAGATGTTGAAGTCCCGCCTTTACCAACTTGAGCTGGAAAAGAGAAACGCTGAACGTGACAAGCTTGAAAGCTCAAAGATGAGAATTGATTTTGGTTCACAAATCCGTAACTACGTGATGCACCCATATAAGCTGGTTAAAGACCTGCGTACGAGTGTAGAGCGCACAGATGTGCAGCGTGTCATGGATGGTGACCTGAACGATTTCATCAAAGCATTTTTGATGGCACAGTAAAATGTGACTAAATGGCTGAGTAGGGAGTGATTCTATCATGACTGCTTAGCCATTTTTTCTAAACACATATATATAATTAACAACAGGGAGACTGGTGACTCCTAATTACAAAAACTGTAACCTTAATACCATAAGCACATGCAAGAGATTTTGAATCAATTGGGTATCAAAGAGCTGAATCCAGCTTTTTCAACAGGGGTAAAAGATGCTGAAATAGGCGGTAGAGAAATAAGAGAAATCTACTCTCCTGCTGACGGTAAGCTGATTGCCAAGGTGGAAATGGCAAATACTTCAGATCTGGACAATATCATTAAGGCTTCACAAGAGGCATTTAAAGTTTGGAGAAAGGTACCAGCTCCTCAAAGAGGAGAGATTGTTAGACAAATTGGAGACAAGCTGAGAGAGAATAAGGATGCACTTGGCAGCTTGGTGACTTACGAAATGGGTAAGATTTACCAAGAAGGTTTGGGAGAAGTGCAGGAGATGATTGATATCTGCGATTTTGCAGTAGGCTTGTCACGACAATTGTATGGTTTGAGTATGCACTCAGAGCGTCCTTCTCATAGAATGTATGAGCAATGGCATCCAATCGGGCTTGTGGGTATTATCTCAGCATTTAATTTCCCAGTAGCAGTGTGGTCATGGAATGCAATGATTGCAGCAGTATGTGGAGATGTTTGTATCTGGAAACCATCTGAAAAAACACCATTGACAGCGATTGCTTGTCAGAATATTATCAAATCTGTACTGAAAGACAACAACCTTCCTGAAGGTATCTTTAGCTTTATTATTGGTGATGCAACAGTTGGTGCAGCCATGTCAAAAGATGAGCGTATTCCTCTGATCTCAGCGACAGGTTCGACTCGTATGGGTAAGAAAGTGGCAGAGACAGTTGGTGCAAGACTGGGTAAGTCACTCCTTGAGCTAGGAGGAAACAATGCTGTAATCATTACAGAGAATGCAGACCTCGAAATGGCTATCAGAGCAACTGTGTTTGGTTCTGTTGGTACTTGTGGTCAGCGTTGTACTTCAACTCGTAGACTTATTATCCATGAAAGTGTTTACAATGAGGTGAAAGATCGTTTGGTGAAGATTTACCAGACACTGTCTATTGGTAACCCATTGAAACAAGGCACACTTGTAGGACCTATGATTGATAAGGATGCCGTTAATGGATTCTTGAATGCCATTGAGAAGGTACAAGTAGAAGGAGGTACCCTGCTAACTGGAGGGGAGGTACTGGAAGGAGAAGGTTTCGAATCAGGAACTTATGTAAAGCCTGCTTTAGCTGAGGCTAGTAATGATTTCCAGATAGTTCAGGAAGAAACTTTTGCACCAATCCTATACTTGATCAAATACAGTGGAGGAGTTGACGAGGCTATTGATATTCAGAATAGCGTGAAGCAAGGTCTTTCATCAGCCATCTTTACACAACATATCCGTGAATCAGAAGCATTCTTGTCAGCTCTTGGTTCTGACTGTGGAATAGCAAATGTCAATATTGGTACATCAGGTGCTGAGATTGGTGGTGCATTCGGTGGTGAGAAAGAAACTGGAGGTGGACGTGAGTCTGGTTCAGATGCATGGAAAGCTTACATGAGAAGACAGACCAATACAATAAATTATAGTGCAGATTTACCGCTTGCACAGGGAATTGAGTTTGATATCTAAGTTTCTCATGTACCTTTCTAAGGTGAAATTCACTAATATGTTGGTGGCAAAGGGAACTTAAGGGTGAAGGTCAACAAGTCTCTTAATGTCATGGAGCGTTTTTACGTTGATAACACTATAAATGTTGCTGTGGCTGATAAAAAATACCTTTGTGACGAATGTATGTTAATCCAAAAGCCGGAAGCTTACACATGTAATAGCTTCCGGCTTTTGATATTTGAAATGTTCAATGATATATCGAACTTCCTATCTGTAAAATGCATAACGAATGTGTTAAAGCTGAATTAAGTGCAATACTGAATAGTTTTTAAAAGGACCTAATTAAAGACTTGCAACAGTGACCATTTTTTTGAAAATTCAGCTCAAGGACCCTATGACAAAACAAAAAACCTATTCGCATGGCTGATCAAAAGAAGTATTTTGCTGTAATGCTGATCGATGACAATGAAATTGACAACTTGATTAATCACAAGATGATCGAGGCTTCAAATATCAGCGAGAATATCTATATCCACTCTGGTGCTAAAAGTGCGATTGAATTTCTGAAGAACATGGAAAAGCTTTCGGATTTTGCTGATAAAATACTACCTGATGTCATCTTCTTGGATATAGATATGCCACTTATGGATGGATTCCAGTTTTTGGACCTGTTTGACAAACTAAGTGACAAAATCAAAAAGCGCTGTAAAATTGTAATGTTGACCTCTTCTGTTAACCCACAGGATATTAATCGATCAAAAAATTACAGTTATGTGAAAAAGTATATTAACAAGCCTTTGACCCAACAAAATATAACGGGACTTGAAATGTAAATGTAAGACCATAATAAAAAGTAAAGAACATTTAAGCCTTCGTGAGTTTCATGAGGGTTTTTTTTGTTGGTTCAGTAAAAATGAAAAAAGCCAAAGTCACATAGGACAATGGCTTTCAGTATAAGTAAAGTAAGAGGCATTGATTTAGCTTTTGATTTCAGTATAAGGATCATTTCTGCATATGACATGTTTGAATTTATCATCGATCCTAACAAAATGAATAGGGGAGAAGTTTCTAGGTTGAGGCGTTATCAGAAATTTTTCAGAAAGGCTATTTACCTTAATTTCCTTGTCACGTTTGACATCACTTAATCCTGTTTTCAGCATCTTTACAAACAGGACTACATCTTCACAGTTTTCTTTTCCTAGTATTCTAATTTGTCTCTGAATACTGCTGATGAGTTGGTTGAAAAGTTCAAAATCCCTCATGCAGCAATACTGTAAGGCTAGTACAGCCTTGATTTCAAGCATGGCATAAGGGTATTTTTTTAAACTCATTTCATTTAGTAAGTTATTGATCCACCTTGCGGCTTCATCATACTTATCTGCATAGTAACAGGAAAGCGACCTGTATAATATATAGTTGATATAATTCGGGATGTCATCCATATCAGGGGAGTAATCCTCGAATATTTTGGAGCATTCTTCATACATTTCCGCTTCTGTTTCAAGTCTTAGATGCCTACTGATTTTAGTGTACATGAATTGAGAAGGGAAGGTGAATATATTACAGTATGATAGTAAGGCAGAGGCAGAGTTATTTACTTCATCATAGAAGGAGCCTGCTTTCCTATACACGCGGTAATGGTTATAGTATTCCAGTTTCAGAAATTCAAAAACGAGCTTGAGGTGAAAATAGACAGCATCCTTATGGTACTCTTCAAAGATTAAGTCAATGCGGTCAAAGATATCTTCGATTGCTTCTTCCCCATTATCAAACTCTGTCTGCTCTTCTGCCATTACGAATAACCTATGAAATATATTGACACAGCTTTTGTAGACATAAGGGCGGTGTGAATCATATAAATCACACATATTGTTGATTTCCTTTTTCAGGTAATCCAGACTCAGTTTTTCTATTTCATCACCCGTCAAGGTAAATACACTGAACTTTTTGAAGTAATCTGCTAGGATATCTTCAATCTTGTCAATGGCAAGCATGTAGGAAACGTGCTTGTTGTAAAGCTGTGAATAATGAAAGAAGTCTGGAGAATTGATATGTAACTTTTTAAGTGCCTTATAAACCACCGTAAGTTCATTGGACAGGTCATAGTCCAATAACTCTTTTTCAAGTTTTTTGAGCGTTGCAATTGAAATGGCTTTTTTCTTAGTGAAAACCATTTCATTGATGTTGGATACTTTCTTCAGAAGGTCCGTTCTCGGACTTTCCATTTGTTGCAACAAGTGTTCCTCAATTTTTTGGTTTAATCGTGAACGAAGCGTGTAGTAAGCATTTGTATTGACTTGTAGGACTTCCAGAATCTGGTTGTCGGACATATTGCGGCTTCTCATCGCTTTGAGCAGAAAAGCTGACTTATCAGCATTACTGCTTGTCAAGGAGTGGTAGATTGCGTCGAAATCTTCCTCTGACAGTTGTTTGATGATATGCTTTAATTTTGCCATAAGTTAATGAGGTTAATTTCAGTAGTCTGGATACTGGATAACTGATTTTGTTTTTGATGTTCACGCAAGGCGGGAAGCAGCGTGAGTTGGTCAAAAGAATGTAAGGATATAACGTGGAGAATATGGGAGTCGAACCCATGACCTCTTGCATGCCATGCAAGCGCTCTAGCCAACTGAGCTAATTCCCCGCTTATAGGTCAATGGTTATGTGTTTTAGTACAAACTAATTGAACGAGGAATAACGAAAAGGTTTGGCCAATCGTTAGCTTTCATTCAATCATTTATTTAAAATATAACTAAAATATTACTTATCAAATCTTCACCTCTGAAAAAGCGCCTTTTTATGGTTATATATGCATTGTTATATAATGATTGGGCGCTATTTGAGTATAATCAATAGGTTTGTCAGAAAGGCGTTTACAAACCCGATTCAAAACAGATGTAATATTTTGTGGTAATAGTGATAAAAGCTTCGTTATAAATAACTTTATGGGCTAATTTTTACGCATGGAACAGTAGTGTCGGTTGTAAATTGTTATGAGTTCATTAGAAGCGTCTAACCATACTATTTCTTAGAATATTCATATACTCATCAGCATCCTTATTGGAGAAACCAAGTTTCTCTGTTAGCATATGGTAAGCTTCTCCTTCATTGTATGAAGCCATAATTCCCATTAACTCATTATTTATATCACTTTTTCTATGTGGTACATCAAAAGTGTCTGAAGCTTTTCTTCCTTCAAAAAAGGAAAGAAAAGTTGTCAGTGAATGCTCATTGATAGTATCACCTTTCAGGTACTGAGTGAGTAGCCTCGAGGTAAATGAAAGAGGAGCTTCATAAAAGAAAGTCAAAAATGAAATAGCTTCAGCAGCATGTTGTGGTAACAAGTCTGCCAAATAGTTTTTAGGATAAAAGGAGGTGCTATTTTCTTCTTTTATCTTTTCTATAATATAAGTACTCTCATCAGGAGCACAGCCTTCTTCGATCAGCAATACTTGGCCTTTATCCCATTGGCCATTGCGAACATACTGTAATACTTTATTAAGTAGTTTTTGGGTTATAAGGGTCATGGTTCTTAGCTAAATATTATCAATTGAGAATGAGCCTGTTCGATGTAATATTATAACGGCTTCTTCTCAAATCTTATATAATATTTGCTAAAATAAAGGGAAGAAAAAAGTAATTGAGGATAAAAGACCTTAGATTCTTTATGATTTTTTACCTTTCCAAGTAATAATCCAATTTCTTATAATAAATTGTCCAAATTCAGTTAGGATAGCTTCAGGGTGAAATTGTACTCCTTTTATAGGGAGCGATTGATGTGTGATAGCCATAACTTCTTCCTTGTCAGTGGTAGCAGTGACAGAAAGAGGGGCTTTGACATCCTCTAATAATAAAGAATGGTACCGTACAATTTTGAATTTTTCGGGGAGGTCTTTAAAAAGGGGGTCGTTATTCATTTGTGAGATAAATGATATTTTCCCATGCATTGGACGCTCGGCTTTGACAAGTGAAGCACCAAAGAATTCTCCAATGGCTTGATGTCCCAAACAGATACCTAAAACAGGGAGTTTATCGTGGTAGTATTCAAGTACTTGCATTAGGTTGCCAGCTTTCTGAGGAGATTCAGGACCAGGTGACAAAACAACGGCATCATACTGATTACAAATAATATCCTTAATAGGGGTGTTGTTTCTTACAACGTGGCATTTTTCTCCTGCTTGAGCAAAATAATCAGCAAGGTTATATGTAAACGAATCAAAATTATCCAATAAAAGTATCATGCCTTCTCCTCATTAATCATGTCAAGGTCAATTTAACCTTGAACGCTCTTCATATAATCAGTTACTGATGTGCTGGTCAAACAGGTTGTGAATATGCTCTGCTTTTTCTCCAATTGTGGGTGCCAACATGGCTCCAGTATCTACAAGCCAGCCATGTAAGTCAAGTAGTACAGGGTAAATCATATAGTTGTCAATGGTTGCCTTAGAAGGACCCAAGCCGGCAGAGTTAAACAGTCCGAGGATAATGGATAACGAAATGGCATATTTGAAACCACCAGTAATTAAGGCAGCTACATTGTCAAGGTCATCCAATACGGAGTAGTCTACCCACTCTTGCAGTTTTCTTCCAACGAGGTTCAAGGCAATTGTACCTACGATATAAAATAAGAGGAAGAGAAAAAATACAGTAGATTTCGGAGTCTGAATGCCTAACAGTTCTTGTGTGTTGGTAGATAAAGCAACCACTCCCATAAAAACAATAAACACTCCTACCAGAAAAACGGCTGTAGAGATGACTTCAAGCAGAAATCCCCTTTTGAAGCCTTTATAGGCACCATAAACGATACTTCCTCCAAGAAAAATATCTACAATGCTGATATATCCAGTAGTTACCTCCAAGGTTACCATATAATTGAAACCAATGATTTAGAAATTGATTTAGTATTTCATATCACCATACTGCCTGTAGAATTGTTGACAGTATGGTGATTTTACTATTCAGTTAATTACTGATTGAGTAATTTCTTTACGAAATCAGCTACCTTCTTATTGTCAGCTTTACCTGCCAATTCTTTAGAAGCCATTCCCATAACCTTACCCATGTCCTTGATTGAAGTAGCACCTGTTTTAGCGATGATTTCGCTTACCGCGTTAGATATTTCTTCGTCAGACATTTGCTGAGGTAAGAATTTCTCAATTACAGCCAATTCTTTCAGTTCAACTTCGGCTAGTTCTTCTCTTCCAGCATCTTGATATACTTGAGCAGAGTCTTTACGTTGCTTGGCTTCTTTCATAAGCAGTTGAAACTCCTCTGCTTCTGTCAGCTCTTCTGATGCCCCACTAGCAGTCTCAGCAAGCTGAATTTTTGCCTTGATAGACTTCAGCGCTGTAAGTGTATCTTTATCTTTGGCCTTCATGGCCGTTTTCATCTCTTCCTGTATTCTAGCTTTTAAGCTCATTTTATAGTTATTTTGTTTAATATTATGCAATTGCACTTATGGATGCAGATACATAAAATACTGCATTTTTCATGTGAATACCATGGAATAATCCATGAAAGCAGTTTCAGGTCAATATTACAAACAAGTTATTTTTAAACCAAAATCTAAAATTGGATGACTAGACTGAGCGTAAATATCAATAAGGTGGCTACGCTGAGAAACGCGAGGGGCGGCAACAATCCAGACGTTATACAGGTGGCAAGAGACTGCGAAAGGTTCGGAGCTGAAGGAATAACAGTACATCCTAGACCGGATGAACGCCATATCCGCTTCCGTGATGTGACAGAGCTCAAAGAGATTGTAACTACAGAATTCAATATAGAAGGAAACCCCAATGAAAGGTTCATGCAATTGGTTTTGGATACGCAACCTGCTCAGGCTACGCTCGTGCCAGATGCAGATGATGCCATTACATCAAATGCAGGTTGGGATACAATCAAACACAAAGATTTCCTTATTGATGTAGTGAAAGAGTTGAAAAGTCATGGTATTAGGACTTCAATCTTTGTGGATCCAATTGTGGAAATGGTAGAAGGAGCGGCTATTATTGGTGCCGATAGGGTAGAGCTATACACTGAGCCATATGCAGAACAATACGGTGAAAACCCTGAAGCAGCAATTGCTCCTTATGTTAAGGCAGCTAAAGCAGCTAAGGCAGCAGGCTTGGGACTTAATGCAGGACATGACCTTGACTTGCAGAACCTGAAATATTTCCATCAGCATATAGAAGGACTTGATGAAGTGTCAATAGGGCATGCTTTAATTTGTGATGCATTGTATTATGGTTTGGAGAATACCATTCAGATGTATCTGAGACAATTACAATAGCATAGCTTTATAAAGCTAATTGAAGAAAGGCAACTTGTTTCTAGAAGCAAGTTGCTTTTTATGTTTTAGGAAAGAACCGAAACAAATACTTTTACATAACTTGTTCTTTTAATAAAGAAAGAAAATGGAACGAGATAAAAAGAAGGCTGACTTAAACCAATTTGTAGAATACTCTTGTCTGCATCCAACAGTTACAGAACGTGAAGTGATGGAGACAATTGAATTAGTGGTTGAACACAATTATGGTGGAATATGTCTACCTCCTTATTGGGTTAAGAAGGCAAGAAGAGAGTTGGCTGGTGCTGACACCAAGCTCATAACGGTAGTAGGTTACCCTTTTGGTTATAGCCGATCAGAACCAAAACGCATTGAAATTGAAAAAGCAATTGATGAAGGTGTAGATGAATTGGACATTACGATGAACTTTACTGCATTTAAATCAGATAGTACAGGTTGGGCTAAGGTTGAAGTCGCACAATTTTCTAAAATAGCGCATGTAAGTAATGTGTTTATGAAAATAATAATTGAAACTGCTTATCTTATGCCAACTGAAATTCAAAAAGCATGTAAGATCAGTGTAGATGGAGGAGCCGATTTTGTAAGTCTTGGTACAGGACTTGTTCATACGGTTCCTGATCAAAGTACTGTGCAATATGTACGTGACTTGTTGCCCAAAACAGTAGGTGTGAAATCTTATAGTTTTGAGTTGAAAGCAATAGAAAGTATATTAGAAGCAGGTGCTGAACGTGTTGGTTTTTTATCAAAATCAATAGTTTCTCCATAAAGCTGATTGTAACATGCCAAATTTATTACATTAGCCAAAAACTATATTAAGAAGCACAATAGTGCTCGCCTATAAGTGAACTACTCTGAATAATTTTTTAAGTTACTTTAATAGCCTATTATCATGATTGAAAACAATATCGCAACTGAACATAATATTCAGTCAGGAAGTCTTGGTACTTCACCTTTCGCATTTGATTTTCCCCCGATAGACAACAATCTAAAAGAAGGAGTAAATAGAAAAATAATTACCGAACTGGGTGTTCGTCACTGGGAAAGTTGCCATAGTGTGGTTGGTGTAAGTGATAATGAACAAAATGCAGGGGTACTTAAATCCATTGATGCAGGAGCTGGATCACTCGTTTTTGATTTTTCAAATCAGCATGTTGCTAATGTAGATTGGGAGGTACTTTTGAAAGGCGTTGATTTGGAGAGAAAAGGAATTGTACTAATCACGCAACGAAACATAACATCTTATCTTGAAAGTTATCTCTCATTTATAAAAATGAATGGAGTGAAAGCAGAGAAGCTCAAAGGGTATATAATGTCACGAGAACCTCATGTTGACGATATATCCAAAGCAATGCTTTTAGTTAAAAATAGTCCTGATTTTAAGGTGAACAGTATCATTCTGAATTGTGTAGAAAAAGTAGCAGATCGGCTAAGTGACGCAATGGATGTGGTTGTTAAGAGAATGAAAGAGCTTGCGGAGAGAGAGGTGTCTGAAAAAGAAGCTTTTGATAACATGGTTATATGCTTCAATATAAGTGACCAATACTATTATGAAATAGCAGGTATCAGGGCGCTGAGAGTGTTACTTTTCAAGTTGTCTCAATACTTTAAAGTGGAAAAATTTTCTCTGAGTGATATAAAAATTCATGCTTTTGCTTCAGAAACTGCTTCAAGTAATCAAGGTGAAAAATGTTCTCAATTGAAATTGGCTTCAGCGGTTATGGGGGGATGTAACTTGCTTACGTTACTTGCAGATCATGACGTATTGGAAAACAATGAGGTGTCAGGAGCAGAGCAGAAGTTGTTAGAGTCAGTATTTGAAGACTATTACAGTGGGAGTGAGTCCTATTACTTGGAAGCCTTGACGAATAAATTGGTGAACCTTACTTGGGATAGCTATTTTCCACCAAGCTAGTGAACCTTCAATCTTGTCAGATTAAAGCTGTCAAATTGTCACAGAAAAGCAAATTTTAGACGATGGTCTAAGGTTTGCTTTTTTTATGAAATGAAAGTGATTTGATTGGACTATTCAATTATAGACAAATATATAATAAGCAACTTCAGAAATATGAAACGCAATATTTTTACAGTATTACTGAGTTTGTTAGCAGGATTCATTGGCGCATATCTATTCAGCAAATTGGATAATGGTAATACCAATGGTACACAAGCTGTTGAGCTGGTAAGACAAGGAGAAGTGGCAGAATCCTTGGAGATTCATAGACCAGTTCCTTATGCAACGACCAATGTAAATGGACTACCTAAAGGAGAAGGTGGTGACATACTCAGCTTTTCAGAAGCCTCTGGCGTGGCTACGCAGTCTGTGGTGTACATCAAAACTTATACACAAGGAGCTTATAGCAGAAGGTCAACATGGCTTGACTTGTTTTTTGAACGTAGTCCCAGTCGTGAAGGCGGTATTGCATTAGGGTCTGGATCTGGAGTGATCTTCTCTGATGATGGATATATTGTAACCAATAATCACGTTATAGCCAATTCGGATAAGATTGAGGTAGTACACAATAAGCGTACTTACAAGGCTAAACTGATAGGGACGGATACATCAACAGACTTGGCTTTGTTAAAGATCGAAGCAGAGAATTTGCCTTCGATAAGAGTAGCGAGTTCACGGGAGCTTCAGGTAGGAGATTGGGTTTTGGCAGTTGGTAACCCGTTCAATTTGGCAACAACTGTTACAGCAGGGATTGTAAGCGCCAAAGGGAGGAAGATTAACATTTTGAAAGATGTTTTCCCAATTGAGTCATTTATCCAGACGGATGCTGCCATTAACCCTGGGAACAGTGGTGGAGCATTGGTCAATGTGGATGGTGATTTGGTGGGAATTAATACAGCTATCCTTTCTCGAACAGGTTCATATGCGGGGTATGGGTTTGCAGTACCTTCAGATATTGTAGCTAAGGTAGTCAATGACCTAAAGAAGTATGGTGAAGTCCAAAAGGCTTTTATTGGTGCAGAAGTGGTAGAGGTAGATGAGCAAATTTCCAATAAGTTGAATTTGGATAATGTGGACGGCATTGTTGTCTCAAGAGTTGATGTTGGTGGTGCTGCTGAAAAAGGCGGTGTAGAAGTTGGGGATGTGATTGTTGAGATTGACAATTTTGAAATTAATACTGAAGCTGATTTTGCAGAACAATTAAGTTTTTATGTTCCAGGTGATGAAATCAGGTTGAAATATATCAGAAATGGAAAACTGATGAATACATATCTGGTACTGACCAATCTTGATGGAACAACAGGGATTTCTAAAAGAGAAGTGTACAATGCGGAAAGCATAGGTGCTACTTTCGAATCTGTTCCAAAGTTTGAGAAAACAAAACTAGGATTGGAGAGTGGTATTAGAGTCATGTCCTTGAAAAGAGGTGGGTTACTGGATAGGATGGACCTTAGAAAAGGGATGTTGATATTGGCAATTAACCGTTATCCTGTTAACAGTGCTGAAGACTTTACGGAAATTCTGGAACGGATCAGAGGTAGGGTTATTTTGGAAGTAATGACTGAGAGAGGAGATAAAAAGTATTACTCCTATTATTTCTAGGGAAGTCGTTTTATAGAGGGATGTGTAGCAAATTTGACTGTTTAATATTCTGATTTAAAATTGAAACATATAGATATGTTAGTTTGTTAATGTGTTTGTGGTATATTTGGAACACCGTTAATATTTGTATAAAACGATTCTCGAATTGAACTTTATCATAGTTTCTTAGTTTTTACGACTAGAGCATTTAATTTTGCGGAATCAAAAAATCGCATACAAAATCATAAAAATACAATGGCTAGAGAACAAGTAAAGTGTTTGATCATCGGTTCTGGACCGGCAGGTTATACTGCTGCAATTTATGCTTCAAGAGCTAACCTTAATCCTGTAATGTACCAAGGTGATCAACCTGGCGGACAGTTGACTATCACTAATGATGTAGAAAACTTCCCTGGTTATCCTGAGGGCGTAGTAGGACCACAAATGATGATGGACCTTCAGAAGCAAGCTGCACGTTTTGGTACAGATATCAGAACAGGGTATGTGACTAGCGTAACTTTGGACAAAAATGGAGGCAAACACTTGGCTGTAGTTGATGGTAAGCATGAAGTTGAGGCTGATACTGTGATTATCTCAACTGGTGCTTCTGCAAAGTGGTTGGGACTGGAGTCTGAGCAAAGACTGAACGGTAAAGGCGTATCTGCATGTGCCGTATGTGACGGTTTCTTCTACAGAAAGCAGGATGTAGTAGTAGTTGGTGGTGGTGATACAGCTGCTGAAGAGGCTACTTACTTGGCTAACCTTGCTAATAAAGTATACTTGTTGGTAAGAAGAGAAGAGATGAGAGCTTCTAAGATCATGCAGAAGCGTGTTGATAATGCAGCTAACCTAGAAGTACTTTGGAATACTGAAACGGTTGAAGTAGTAGGTGATGAAGAAGTGACAGGTGTAAAAGTTCGTAACAACGTGACAGGTGAAGAGTCTGTAATCGATGCGACTGGTTTCTTCGTGGCAATTGGTCACAAGCCAAACACAGACATTTTCAAAGGTCAGTTGGATATGGACGAAAATGGTTACCTGATTACAGCTGCTGATAGTACTGCAACAAATATCCCTGGTGTATTTGCAGCAGGTGATGCTCAGGACCATATTTACCGTCAGGCAGTAACTGCTGCTGGTACAGGTTGTATGGCAGCACTGGAAAGTGAAAGATATTTGGCTGCGAAAGAAGTAGAACTTTCTTAATCAGTCATTTAAGAAATATAAAAAGAGGCCCCTGCAAGATGCAGGGGTTTTTTTATGTCCAAACTTTTATTTATCTGAAGACAATTGAGCTATCTCTATTATTTCTATTGTCGTAGAAGGTGTTATCTATATGATTTATAGCATCTTTCAAGGATATTTTTGGTTTATATTTATGTATTTTTATTTCTAATGCATTATCTTGCGATCCATTTGCAAGTATTCCTGTCAGAAACCTAGTCTGATAGTGTAAGCTCAAGTGATGTGATGAAGAGTTCGGAAACAGAGGTTTCGAACAGAAGGGGAGAAAAGCGTTTACGAGAATTCCTTAAAATCAATACTTTATATCTAATATGCGTGTGACTTTAATTACGGGCGCTCTTTGCTCGTTGATGGCTTTCCAACAACTGCATGCACAAGACATGCAGAAACCAAAGTGGTGGTGGGGAAAGCAAAAAAAAGAGGCTTTTTTAGCTAAGAAAGATGCACAAGTTTTGGCTGCAGAAGAGCAGGAGGAAGCAACCAATAGCATGTTTGTGTTTATGAATGGAAACCAAGCATGTCTTGAAGACTCTCTGATCAGCAAGATTCCTGAACCAAAAGGAAGGATCAATCTGAATAAAACAGATCAGTGCGCTGACTCTGTGGAGATTAGTGATGGAGTGTTTATAGATATGGATTACCTGACTGCCCATGATTATTACAGTACATGGGATACGCACTCAGTTAATCCATACGATTATAGCATCAAGAGTTTTCAGGATACGGTAGGACTTAACCTATTTGATGAGGCAAAAGCAAAAGAAGCGTGGTCTTATCCATTGGATGAGTGCGTAAGGGTTACTTCCAATTACGGTTTCAGAAGATGGAGATTCCATCATGGAGTCGATCTTAAACTGAACATTGGTGATCCTGTGAAAGCTGTTTTTGATGGTGTTGTCAGAATAGCGAAGTACAACAGAAGAGGATATGGCTATTATGTGTTGATTCGTCATAAGAATGGATTGGAAACGCTTTACGGTCATATGAAGGAATACCATGTAAAACCAGGTGATATGGTGAAGGCTGGTGAAGTGATCGGGCTTGGTGGTAATACAGGTAGAAGTTCTGGGCCACACTTGCACTTTGAGGTTCGTTATCAGGGACATGGCTTTAACCCTCGAGATATGTTCGATTTCGTAGATCAGAAAGAGCCTTTGATTGCTCAGTTTGATCTGACTCCGAATAACTACAGGTTGTTGCTGTCTGCAAAAAGTAGTGTATACCACAAAATCAGAAGCGGAGACAGCCTTTGGTCAATCAGTAAAAGATACCATACCTCTATCAGTAAAATCTGTAAGTTGAATGGGATTTCAAGAAATACAACTCTAAGACTTGGGAGACGGATTAGAGTCAGATAAGAATAAAAAAACCACTTACATTAAGTAAGTGGTTTTTTATTTCAGTCCCTTTCTACAAGGTCTCTAATCACTACAGAGGCACAGTTTAAGCCAAAGATGGCGGGCATGTAAGAGATAGTTCCAATAACGGACTTCTTATACGTCATGCCTTCTACTACTTTAACTTTACTGTGGTCTATATGCTCAGGAGAGAAAACAACTTTAAAACCTTTCTTGATCTTAAATTCTTTCAGTCGCTTTCTTACCTGTCTGGCAAGTGTACAGTTATATGACTTGGAAATATCGGCAATCCTTGCTTTTGAAGGGTCAACTTTTCCTCCTGCACCCATTGAGCTGATCAACGGTAATTTCTTAGCCATTGATTTCACAATTACATGAAGCTTTGGTGTGAGTGTATCAATACACTCTACCACATAGTCATATGGAGCAGCACTCAGTAGATCTTCGATCTCCTGCTCATCCATAAACATGTTGATAACCTCCAAATTGAGGTCAGGGTTGATGTCTTTCAGTCGCTTTTCAAACAGTTGCGCTTTGGACTCCTCATGCGTACTTGAAAGGGCAATCAGCTGACGGTTACGATTACTAGGGTCAACAGTGTCACCATCTACAATGGTCATTTTACCAACTCCTGCTCTAGCAATGGCTTCAGCTGCAAAACCACCTACACCACCTAGTCCAATTACTAGTACGTGTGCATCGTTCAGTTTTTTTACTTTTTCATCTCCTAAAAGGAGTAATGTTCTTTCTTGCCAAGACATTTTATAAAAACATGAAATTTTAAATATTCAACTCATCCTTTCTCTGAAAGGTGGGCAAAGTTACGGAAAACCTGTGATTTGAGTTCTGCTTCGGTACAGTTTCTTAATGCAGCTGCCTGTTGATACACGCTTTGAATATGTAATGCAGCATTATCATCGGTTTCTAAGAACAACCTATCAACAGGAGTTTTGGTAAATGCTTCAATAAGTTTAGGCTTGTTTTGCAGGAGAGCATGACCGAAAGAAAGGTAACAGCCATTGTTCAAAAGCTGATCAGCAGTTTGCGAATTCCCATTGAAACCGTGGATAATAAAAGGGGTTTTGACCTTTAGTTTTTTCTTGACTGAAATAATATCAGGATAACTGCGAACAGCGTGTATGATCACAGGCTTTCCGATCTCTTCTGCAAGCAGTAAATGTTGCTCAAATATGGATAGTTGAGTTTCCCAAGGGCAATTAATAACCCTGTCAAGTCCAGTTTCACCAATTGCAAAAACAGCATTATTCAAGCAGTATCCCTTCAGTTGCTCAATATCAAATTGCTGGGATGATATATGCCATGGATGTAATCCAATACTTACTTTTCGACCTTCTTTATTCGCCAGTTTGAGTATGTCAAAATCAACTTCTTGCAGAAACAGGTTAGGTATTTCAACAGTATCTTTATTTCCTGTTGGGTGATGAGTATGTATATTGATATATGGAAAATTAGTCATGATTGAAGTGTTGATAAAAAGTGAAAATATGGAGAATGTAAAGGTAGTAAAAGGAGATATTACAAAATGTGAAGTGGATGCAATTGTCAATGCTGCAAATACATCTCTGTTGGGAGGAGGTGGTGTCGATGGGGCTATTCACAGAACGGCTGGACCACAATTATTGGAAGCCTGTAAAAAGTTGAATGGATGCTCAACAGGAGATGCTAAAATCACAGGGGGATTTAATTTACCTGCCCGATATGTAATTCATACAGTTGGCCCTGTCTGGAGAGGAGGTAATAATGGTGAGGAAGACCTTTTGAAGTCTGCTTATCAACGTAGTTTGGAAGTAGCTGAAGAAGGAAGTTTAGATAAAGTAGCATTTCCCAATATCAGTACTGGGATATATGGCTTTCCGAAAGAAAAAGCAGCTAAGATTGCAATAAGTATCGTGAAGGAGTTTATGAGCAAACACAAATATCCTTCAGAAGTTATCTTTGTCTGTTTTGATGATGATAACTACTTGTTGTATCAGCGGCAACTTGAAAAATAAGGAAAGCCACTTAATAGGGTAGGGGCTTTCCGAAATGTTTATTTACCATCTTCTACAAGCAATTTGAGCAATAGTGCATTGGTCCATGCAGAGCGACTATGGTTGTATTTGCTAGGAATAGTAGTATTAAAAGCCTCCACATTAAACTTGTCAGGGAGCGTTCCATTCAGTTGAAATGCTCTGAGGTTGAAAAGTACCCACCTTTTTTTGACTTCATCAGCAATGTTGTCAAACTGGTAATTTCTTAAGCCCACAATGGTGACCCATTGCATAGGAGCCCAACCGTATGGGGCATCCCATGTTTGTCCATTATTAAGTAATGAGGTAGCGACACCTCCATGTTTCATAAATAATGATTTGATGTGGTGAGCCATATGGGAAGAGTGCATATTGGTGGCAAAACCGATATACATAGGGAACATGCTGGCAATGGTAAAACGCCTGGTAGGTTTATTTTGCAGTATGTGATAATCAGAGTAACAATCGGCATGCTTGTCCCATAAATATTTATTGATTGTTTTAGCCCTTAGTACTGCCAGTTTGTGGTAATACCTTGCCATATCCTTATCTCCTGCCACCCAATAAGCTTCCCCCAACAGTTTTTCTAACTGAAGAATCATGCTGTTAAGGTCAACAGGAACAATACTGGTAGTTTCCAGTGATTCAAGTGTGTGGTTGTCAGCGAGCCATCGGCTACTGAAAGCCCAACCTGACTCACATGCAGACTGAATTTCACGGCATATTTCGGCTTTGGGCTTATTGGTTACACTATGAATTCTTTCAGCCAATTGTGTGTCGTGTAAATAAGCTTCAGCTCTTGGCTGTGTATTTTCACTATAGTAGCGGTTTAGAATTGCCCCGTTAGGCATTAGTACAGTTCGGTTATTGGTAGGCTGAGTTTCAGTTAGAGACTCTTTTCCTTTCATCCAAAAGTCGTACTCCGCTTGTAGTTGTGGGAGAAACTCTTCTAGAACTCCCCAACTGTCTTCTGCATAGACCAACTCATTGACCATCTGACTGAAAAATGGGGGACTTGTCCTGCCTAAGTAATAGGTACGGTTACCTTCTGGAACATAACCATACTGGTCAATAAGCCAAGCACAGTTTTTTACAATGTTCCGAAGCATTTCTACCTCGTTGGAGGCATGTAGTCCCAATGCAATACTATAGGCATCCCAGTAATAAAAATCCTTTCCTCCGCCTTTGGCAACAACATAAGGGTGTGGTAGGTGAATATAAGTTCCGGTATATGGTTGGGTACTGCTGATGGGATTGATAGCAGACCATTGATTTTGGAGTTGTTGAATATCTCTGTTCTCAACAGATTGTTGTTCCAGTTGAGTAGTGGTAGGGATATCAAAATTTTCACCGACAAAGGCTTTCAGGTCAAAAGATCCATTGCTTTTATGCTCATGATATTTGTTCATGATCTTGTCAGGGTGGTCAAGTGGTACGCAGTCCACAAATGTCTTGGGATTATCAAAAATCTTTTCCTGATAGACGGCTAGAAATAGCTCATCAAATGATTCTTGAAAGTTGATGGGAGCCTTATCCTGAGAATAGCTGGTAAACTGAAAGCAAGTTAAGAATACAAGCAACAGGGTATATTGCAAGACTGACAATACTTTTTTCATGCTGGTGAGTGCTGGTGGTTATGCAGTAAGTGGTTTTATTGTCTGAAGTCCATGCGTTGGGCATGTAGCAGAAGACGGATAGCATTGGTAAGGAGGGCGCGAAGTTTCGGGTATAGATGTAATTAATTAGGTACTTGGGTTGTTGTTTACAATTGTTTGAAAAATGTGCTAATCCTTACACCTTAAAATAAGAGGTAGGGAATGAAAAATAAAGGCGTAACGGGGATAAAGCCCTGTTACGCCTTCGTAGTTAAGTAATATTCACAAGAGAAGGTACTTCGCCTACTCTCTGTCACTAATGATGCTGCCAGTCATTCTAAGTAAGGAAGCATTGCTTTGTATCAAATCATATTTGGCTCTCAACGCTCTGAATGCTGCATTCAGGTAACTGTTTTGAACTTGTCTGTAGTCAAATGAATTGATAGTACCCATTTCATATTGTTCTTGACTCAAGCGTAGGTTTAATGCAGCAGCCTGAAGGCTCTTTTCTGTCAGGTCCACCAACTCAATCCTGTTGTTGTATTGCTCATGTGTTTTCTTGAGCTGATTGGTTAGGGATAGTGTCGTTTTTTGTGTCATCAATTGCTGTTGCTGATAACTCAGCTTAGCACTTTGTACAGCACGTTTACGCTGACTTCCTGCATAGATTGGTACATTCAGTGTTAGATTAGCATATGGACCATAGCTGTAGCCATTACGCGTTTCTCTTACTAGTTCAGTAGTTGTACTGTTTGCCTGATAGCTAGTAAACGCCTCCTGTAAAACTGGAAGAGCACCCCAATTAATAGGATCGTTAGGGTCTATGTTAGGAGGTAAGAAGTTGCCAATATCATTTCCTGTATTGGGTGTTGTTTGTGGGAAATCTGCTGTAAACCAGTTCGTGGATACATTGTAGCCAACATCAAGCGCCAGACGAGGCTGTCTGTTTACTTGTTGCATCCTGATGTTTATTTCACTTAGTTCCAGGCTTCTATTCTGACGAAGCAATGTGCTGTTACTGGCTTTCATTTTCTCTAATAAATCATCAAAAATGAAGCTTTCAGGAGTAATGCTTAATTCATCTGTCAGGTTGTAGACCTTGTCAAGATTTTCTTCTGCCATCAGTTCATTCAAATCCCTGAAGGCATTCGCCATCACCAATTCTTGATTGACAAAATTAGAGGAGTCGTTATAGAAGTTGGTTTCTTCTTGTGATACTTCAAAGCTTGAACCACTACCCATTTCACGTTGCAGTCTAGCAAACTCAACGCGATCCTTAGACAAGCCAAGAATCGTTTTAAACACCTTCAGGTTTTCTTGCTGCAACTGTACGTTATAATAAGCAAGGATAATTTGTTCAACAGTGCTTTCAAGTGTAATGGCAGCTTGCATTTCTGTTTGAGCTTCCAGCTTTTCGAGTTGCTCCTTGGTAAGGTTTACTTTAAACCCATTGAAGAGTACCCAATTGGCATTGACACTCCCAGAAAGTACATCACTCATGTTGGTTCCTGGCAGGGCAAATGGACTAGCTGGCTTGTTGTACTGTTGGCTGTTATTAAAAGTTGAGCGAAAGTCAATAGTGGGAAACCTGCCCGCCTGTCCCCAAGAGTTTTGTTGGACGGCATCTTCAACCTTACTTTCCTCAATTCTGATGTCGTAGTTGTTTTCCAACCCTTTCTGGATAGCCTGTTTGAGCGATAGGACTTCAGAAGTTACGTCCTGAGCATATGTCATGGCATTACTTAATAGTACTGAAAGGATCAATAAATACTTTTTCATATAAAAAAAGTTTGTCAGTCTCGTAGTAATTATTTCTTGTAAAAGCCCCCGATATATCGGGGGCTTTGTTGATTTAGTGTTTCTCAGAAATTTGCTGCTTATAAGCCTGTCCATTGGACTGACTTAAAGGCGTTTCATCTTTATCAGCAAATAGAATATCCTTATCCTGATCAATGATAACACGTTCAACCTCTTGAGGCTCTGGTCTGAACCCTGTCCATGCCCACTTGGCATATACTCTCAGGTCATTGAACATCAGTATTAGTACAGGGAAGAACAGTAGGATAATTGTTGTACCAACCATCACACCCCAAGCCACTGCAATTGCCATAGGAATCAGGAATTGAGCTTGGAAGCTGGTTTCCATAATAAGAGGATATAATCCAGCCACAGTAGTCATAGTGGTCAGCATAATAGGTCTGAAACGGGAAATACCAGCATCAAAAGCAGCCGCTTTAGGTAGCATTCCTTCTGTCAGGTTTCGGTTGTACTTGTCAAGGAAAACCACGGCATCGTTAATAATTACCCCTGAGAGGGCAATCATACCCCATGCACTCAACAATGAGATTGGTACACCATGTAAGCCATGTCCCCAAGCGGCACCAATCCAGCCTAGTGGAATCATGGAAATGATCAGTACAGCCTGATAGAATGAACGGAAAGTCAGCATAATGATGATAAAGATGGCTAGGAATGCCCCTATAAACAGTTTCATCATCTCTTGTCCTGACTTTTGACTTTCTTTTGCCTGACCGCCCTCTTCTTTTCTTACACTAGGGAATTGGGCAAATACCTCAGGCATAATGTCATTGTTGATTTTCTCCAGAATTGGAGGAACTTCTGCAAACGGATCAACCAGTTCAGCTTCTACCGTTGTTGTACGGCTGGCCATATAGTGCTTGATATCAGAAATACCCCTGATGATCTCATAGTCAATTAGCTCACGGACAGGGTACTCTTTGCCTTGTACCTTGATTTTCATATTGTCAAGCTGTGTTAGGCTACTTCTGCCGTGTTTTGGATAGCGTACCCAAACACGAATTTCATCCCGTCCTTTTTGCAGACGTTGTACCTGTTCACCGAAGAAACCTTGACGTATTTGCTGCACAATCGCATCCCTTGTCAAGCCAAGGAAGTGAGCTTGTGGCTTGAGTTCGATCTTCAGTTCTCGTTTACCTATATTCTTGTCGTCAATAATTTCCTTCAAGGCAGGAATTTCTCCCAAACGGTTTTTCAAGTATTCCGCAGCGGCATCCAGTTCAGCTGGGTTTTTACTCATCAGCTTGATGGAAACAGGTTTCCCCCAACGTCCTTCATTGCCAACCGAAAATTTGTCGGCTTCAGGAATCTCACCGATTTTATCCCTGATTTTTTCAATCAGGTCAGTGTCTCTAAATGGGGCATCGTCCAGTTCTTTGAAAAAGACATTGACGTTACCTGTATGTCCACCACTTCCGAACTTACTGCTACCTACATTGGAGAATGTATAGTTGATCCAGTTGGTAGTGTCATTGTATTCTGTCTTCAACTCCTCATTGATTTGCCACACAAGGCTATCAAACTCATGCACATAATCTTTGGTAACGGTTTCCCTTGTTCCTGCTTTGAAAGCAATGTCAATATTCAAGCTGTTGAATGGGATACGAGGGAAGAAAGTTGCTTTAATCAATCCTCCACCAAGCAATCCGGCAGTAATAGGGAACAGTGCCAATAGTATTACTACAGAAACCCATTTGTATTTTAGGGTAAATTGTAGCGCCTTACCGTAAAGGTTCAGACGAACATGATCAAGGAAGTTATTGATCTTGGTTCTGATGCGTCCACTCCATGAGGTGCTGTCTTTAGCTCTCAATACCACAGGGCTAGCTAAGTGAGCAGGGAGTACAAAGAATGCCTCGATCAGAGAGAAGCTCAGTGCAAAGATTACGACAATACCCATGTCACGCAGGAAGCTTAAGCCACCTTCAAGTAGCAACAGCGGAATAAAGGCTACGATTGTCGTCAGAACGGAAGTAAATACTGCTGGCATTACTTCTAAAGTACCTTCTACTGCTGCACGGTATGGAGACTTGCCCTTCTCGAAATGAGCATAAATATTTTCAGCGATTACGATACCATCATCCACTAGAATACCCACTACGAGGATCATACCGAAGAGGGAAATCATATTGATCGTAAGTCCTACAAACGAACCGAAGATAAATAGACCAAGGAAAGATGACGGGATACCCCAAGCTACCCACAAGGATAGCCTTAGGCTAAGGAAAAGCCCTAAGGAGATCAGTACCAAGACCAAACCAATGGCACCGTTTTCAAGTAGCATGGTCAGACGCTGGCTAAGCATGTCCATAAACTTGAAGGTGATTTCCATATGCATGGATGGGTTTCGCTTGTTGAAGTCTGCGATATATTCATCCACATAGTCCGAGATTTCCTGCAAGTCTTCACTGATCAGTTTATCTACACGCATATAAACAGCTTCCTGACCGTTGAGCAGTGATTCATTAGGCGTTTCGGCAAACTGTTCGTTGATTGTCGCAATGTCTTTTACACGAATACTGCTACCGTCATCGTTGGCGAGCAGTACTATCTGACCGATTCTGTCAGCTTCAGACCTTTTACCTCTTGAACGCAAGAGGATTTCTTCTCCTTCAGTCTTAATCGCACCACCCGATACGTCACGGTTGTTGCGTCTTACAATGTCGGCCACCTGTGTCATGGTAATGCCATAACGCAAAAGTGTTTCTTCAGGAATTTCGATTGAGATCTCTCTGTCAGGATATCCCATTACCTGTACCTGAGAGACTACGTCTGAGCTGAGTAAGTCTTCCTCAACACGCTGGATGGCAATCTTCAGGTCATTCAGCGTTACATAATCATTTGTCCCTCTCAGTCCGACCCACATTACCTGTGTCTTGTTCTTCTGCTTGAAGATTGTAGGACGTTCAGCTCCAACAGGGAAAGCACTAATACCATCCACTGCATTCTTGACATCAGTATATACCTCATCAATGTCATAGCTTTCATAGACTTTTACAGAAATGTTGGCAGCATTTTCAGAAGAGGTTGAATTGATTTCCTCAATACCGACCGTGCTGCGTATTGCCTCCTCAATTCGTTGAGTAACCCCTTCTTCCATTTCTTCAGGGGAAGCACCAGGGTAAAATACTTGGATAGAGATAAACCTAGATTCCCGTTCAGGGAAGAAGGATTTTTTGGTGTTTACAAGGGAGAAGATCCCTATCAGTAGCGTTAGTGCAATGACGGTATTGGAGAGAATACCGTATTTCACAAATGCCTTTAATATGTTTTTCATCGTTTACAGGTTTTTCAACTTATAGTAGTCCGTAGCGGTGCTTAGATACTTGAAAGGTTCTGCTTTTTCTTATCCTTTACATTAGTAACCGTGTTGTTTGACTGGTCTTTTTCTTCATCAAGCTTCTTGACTTTCATGTCTTCGTAAGCATTGATCAGTGGTTCGGTCACAACATCTTTCCCTTCTTCAACACCAGAAATGATGGCAGTCTCTTTGGTGATCTTATGTACTTTGACATCCTTTACCTTCAAGATGCTGTCTTCTACGATGTATACCATCTTGTCATCTACCAAAGCGTTTCTAGGGAATG
Organism: Limibacter armeniacum; assembly: GCF_036880985.1. Lineage (NCBI taxonomy): Bacteria > Pseudomonadati > Bacteroidota > Cytophagia > Cytophagales > Flammeovirgaceae > Limibacter > Limibacter armeniacum. The sequence goes on along the minus strand of NZ_JBAJNO010000009.1, from coordinate 1,158,429 downwards.
TCATCGCATCCTTGATTTTTACACCAGAAATAGTAGCACGCAAATACATACCATCATATACTTTGAAGTCCTTACTTGGGCTGATGTGTACATAAACGTCCAAAGACTGGGTGTTTTTGTTGAGTACATCCGAGATGCGGGTTACTTCACCTGTCCAGCGCTGATCTCCATTTTCAGTATCAATATTTACTTCTGTACCTCTTTTAACCCACTGTACGTCTCTTGGGTCTAAAGCAATATTCAGTTCTAAGGAGTTTGCCTGAATGATCTTGCCAATACGCCCACCTGGATTTACAAAAGAGCCTGTGTGTAGGTTTACCTCTGTAATGGAACCACTGAAAGGGGCATAGTAGGTGTATTTCGAAAGGTTTACTTCACCACTTTTGATGCGGTAGTAATTAGAGAAAATATTTCTTGTGGCAAGGAATGTCTTCTCCTTAGCTGAAGTGACTTCTGGCAGTTTGGGCAATGCTTTTGCAACATTGATCTGCTCGAAGAATGTCTGCCATTGCTGGAAACTGTCAGGGAAATCGATTTTGAAGGTTGGTAACACACTGGCTACATCTTTCAGAAAGCTTGCACGATCTGCTTGCAGCTTGTAGTAAGCTTCAGTAGCATCGATTCTGAATAGCACTTGACCTTTTTGGAAGCGCTCACCTTCTTTCAGTCGGATACTTCCAGGTAGCATCTTGCCTTGAACTTCAGAAATGATATCAAGAGGCATAGTAGATTCCACACGACCGTAAGCAACAATTTCGGTGTTTACTTCAGTGTAATCTACAGAGGCGGTTTTGACATATTTTGTAGCCTGAATCTGCTTGACCTGCTTAGGTTCTTCTTTCAGTGAACTTAAAAAGTAAAATAAGCTAGCTGAAACAGCGATGATGAGAACAATAATAATGATCTGACGGGTTTTCATGATCCTCCGTTTATTATGCGTTTAGTGTAATAGTGTAGTGAAACTTAATATCTGTAAATATAAGTGTGCCATGCTTTGCAAACATTTCTTTAACAACATCTTAACTATGAAATGTTTACCAAAGAGGTGTCCGTTTTTGAAACAAGCTGAAAAAATCTGTTCAATGTTGTTCAGAAATAATTTGTTAACAGAACTAACAAAAACACCCCGTACGGTGTAATTGTACAAAGAAAGGAGTAAGTATAATAAATTAGTGTAGGTGAAGTTTGGGATGCTGAAAAAATAAACTTTTTTTTGCAGGAAATTACATCTACATCACCTTCATACTCGAATATGAGCGATTTCATCAAACACGAGTGTGGTATTGCGTTGGTAAGGTTGCGCAAGCCACTTTCTTACTATATCGATAAGTACAAGACACCAGCTTATGGTATCAGCAAGATGTATTTGCTGATGGAGAAACAGCATAACCGTGGACAGGACGGGGTAGGTTTCGCAACAGTGAAGATGGGCATGAAGCCAGGGTCGCCTTTTATCGACAGGGTTCGATCAGTGGACCAGCAGCCGATCATGGACGTTTTCAAGAAAGTAGGCAAGAAACTGAACAAGATCAGTAATGATCCTGATAAATATTTGAATGCTAGCTATCTGAGAAAGAATGTTCCATTTGTGGGCGATGTTTACATGGGCCACCTGCGTTACGGAACACACGGAAAGAATAGTATTGATACGTGTCACCCATTTATGCGTCGCAACAACTGGAGAAGCCGCCAGTTGGTGATGGCGGGTAACTTCAACATGACCAACGTGGAGGAGCTTTTTGACAAGCTTGTAGAACTAGGTCAGCACCCGAAGGAAAAGGTTGACACCGTAACGGTAATGGAAAAAATCGGTCATTTCCTAGACCTTGAGGTACAAAGCCTGTTTGATGCTTACAAGGCGGAAGGGTTTACCAATCAGGAGATTTCTGAGAAGATTGAGGATTCACTGGATCTTCAGAAAGTGTTGGCTAGAGCCTGTAAGGATTTTGACGGTGGTTATGCCATGATGGGTATGACGGGTTACGGTGCTTCATTTGTGGCACGTGACATTAACGGTATCAGACCAGCTTATTACTACGCAGACGATGAGGTAGTAGTGGTAGCATCTGAAAAGCCAGCCATCAAGACCGCTTTCAACACGGCTTATGACAAGATCCATGAGATCAAGCCAGGTCATACACTGATTATTGACAAGGACGGCTCTTACCGTGAAGTACCATACCTGGACGCTGCTGAGAAAAAGTCATGTAGCTTTGAGCGTATCTACTTCTCAAGAGGTTCAGACCCTGCAATCTATCAGGAGCGTAAGAAACTAGGTGAGTTGTTGATTCCTACTATTCTGGAAAAGATCGACTACGATTTAGAGAATACAGTATTCTCATATATCCCTAATACAGCCGAGACTTCATTCCTTGGAATGATTGAAGGTTTGGATAAGTACCTTGTTGAGAAGCGTAAAGAAGCCATTGTCAAAGGAGTCAAAGGCGAAGAGCTTGACAAGCTGCTTTCTCTCAGACCTAGGGTTGAGAAAATGGTTATCAAGGATGCGAAAGCACGTACCTTCATTGCGGATGACAACATGCGTAATGACATGGTAGCACACGTATATGATACCACTTATGAGGTAATCAAGAAAGGTGTAGATACCTTGGTCGTGATTGATGACTCTATCGTAAGAGGAACAACCTTGGAGAAGAGTATCATCAACATGCTGGACAGACTGGAGCCGAAGAAAATTATCATTGTTTCTTCAGCGCCACAAATCCGATTCCCTGACTGTTATGGTATCAACATGTCACGTATGAGTGAGTTTGTAGCATTCCGTGCTGTAATGAACCTGCTTCAGCGTAATGGCATGACGGATATGATTGACGAGATCTATTACCGTTGTAAGCGTGAGCTTCGCAAAGGTCCAGACGAGGAAATCTTCAACAATGCGAAGAAAATCTATGAGCCATTTACAGATGAGCAAATCTCAAATGAGATCGCCAATATTGTAAAACAGGATCATATTAAGGCAGATATTGAGATAGTTTACCAAACAGTAGACGGACTTCATGAGGCTTGTCCTGAACATTTGGGTGACTGGTACTTTACTGGTGACTTCCCAACAAGAGGAGGTATGCTGGTAGCGAACCGTTCGTTTGTCAACTTTATGGAAGGAAAGAAAAACAGAGCTTACTAAGACTGTTTATCTGAAAATATTGAAAGAGCGTACTGCTGTAAAGTGGTACGCTCTTTTTTATTGCTTGTATAAAATAGAACAAAAGAAATGTAGCACTGGGATAAAGGCTCTTTTGCCTTAGGTAGCATGTGATATTTCAGGGATAGGTTTGGCATGAAAATGTATATGAAAGTTTATTGTAAATAAATAACCCATTTTCAAATTAACTGACTTGACTGATGAAACAATTGTTTTTAACCCTGTTACTGACCCTATATTTGCTCCTAATTGTTCCATTTGTTGTTTGGAACCTTACAATGAGACTTACCCTTGGTCTGCCTCTCCTAATTTTTCTGATCTTGTTTATCTACCAGTATTACAGGCAACGGTTTGTAATGGCTTTTGTACTGGTACCATTTATCGCATTTTCCATGTACATGTTAGCAGCCCCATATACTTGTTCACAAATCAATGAACGACAGTATGGGTATATGGCAGATATAGAGGTGGGTAAGCCATTAGGACTATTGGAAAAGTGGAACATTTATGGGCTGAATATTTCAATGGGACTGATAGCGCCTATGGTTGGGTATCCTGAAGCTGGATTGCACACATTGGCGATGATGATTCCGAATGATGGAGGCAAAAAAGTATTTACTGGAGACTTTTTTCTGCGAAAGTCAGCGATGGTAAGGGAGGCATTTATGAAAGGTGAAAAACAGGTGCGCTGGTATCAGAGACACTATAATATCACCAATGAAGAGGCTCGGGTGGCATTAGCGTTGAATGTCGCACATATTAGGGTAGAGGACGGCTATTATAAGATAAAGGCACAAGTGTCTTATCCGAAGAAATGTCGTTCTCATATGATCAACCTATCTTGGCTGAAACTTGATATGGAGGAAGGGCTGATCCGTTATTTGGAAGAGGAAGGTTGGTTGTTTCCATACTGGGTAGAATGGCAATATCCTGTCAGTGATTTTGTCTTAAATTAAAGTCGGTATTCTCCCAAAGAAGTATAAAGCCTGTTTTGGGAGAATACTGTTACATTTAAATGATCACCTGCTGGATGTTTTTTGCTCCAGCGAATGCTGTCATTAACTGAGTGATTTCAGACAAAGCATCGTCAAGCAGACCTTCAGGTTCAAAGTCAAAAAAGAATAAGGCAACTTGTTGGCAACCATCTCCAATACTTGTCCTGACAGAATCACTTGTTGGAGAGCCAAAAGCCCCTTCATGATCATGTAAAACTGGAAGGAACTCAATATTCAATACTCCTCTGCCTATAGCTTGATATGCTACATCAGCCTTTCCATGATCAAGCTCAACTTCTCCTTTTATCATATCAAGGTCATACCCTCCAATAGAGAAACCACTTCTGAGGGAAGTCAAGTTGATGATGTCTACCATATTATTGATCAGGTACAAGTCTTGACTTTTTACCATTCGCCTCATGAGTGCTTCAGCAGAAAGGCGGTAGCGGTTAGGGTCTTTTCCAAGACTCTTGTAAGCACTCTTGCTGGCCTTTATAACAGGATGGTTGCGAACTTCCTCGGCTGTGATTTCACTAAGTAGAGACGTTGTCTGTTGAATTTCTTGCTTAAGAGCAAGAGAGCTTTCTTCAATTTGGACTTCAGCTGTAATGATACCTAATTTGATATTGGGGCATGCAGCTTTGATAGTTGGAGATATAACTGTTTTTATCATGGTAAATGGTCAGAAAAGTGACTGTAACCTATCCGCAGTATTGTTACTTTTAACGGGATTTATTGGAGATAGTCAATTGCATTATTTCTTTGAAAAAGATTCGGAATCATAAATGTAACAGTATTTTTGTTGAAATTTTTTTCAAGAAAACCAATCGAGTGAAACCCTAGAAAGCTGAAAGCATAAGAGATCAATGAAAAAACCGATTATAAAGGTGATAATACCTGCGTTTAACGAGGAGAATTCAGTGGGGAAAGTAGTGCGTGATATTCCTAAAGAGTGGGTCGATGAGGTAGTAGTAGTCAATAATGCGTCTACTGACCAAACAGAAAGAGAAGCAAAGCTAGCAGGAGCAACGGTTCTGACGGAGAAAAGACAGGGGTATGGTTATGCTTGCTTGAAAGGGATGGATTATATCGCTCAACAACCGGATGAGTTAAAGCCTGATATTATCGTCTTTCTGGATGCAGATTACTCGGATTACCCCGAGCAATTGCCTGAAGTGGTAGCACCTATTCTGAAAGACAACATGGATCTCGTGATTGGCTCTAGAGCATTAGGCAAGAGAGAGCGTGGCTCCATGACACCGCAACAGGTATTTGGGAACTGGTTGGCAACAACACTGCTTAGGGTCTTTTATGGAGTTCGGTTTACGGACTTGGGTCCATTTAGGGCGATTGCTTACCCGAAACTATTGGCCTTGGACATGTCAGACAAGACTTATGGCTGGACAGTGGAAATGCAATTGAAAGCGGCAAAACAACAGATGAGATGTACGGAAGTACCTGTTGATTATCGGGAGAGGATAGGGTTTTCAAAGGTGTCTGGTACGGTAAAAGGTACTGTCATGGCTGGATACAAGATTCTTTGGACTATATTTAAGTACTTGTAAATATAAAGGTTACTCACAAAATCAGCACTAAGTTTTGATGAGGGTAACCGTGACTGAAATGCCACCACTATGGAATGGGTTGTATTGATTTTTTACTTGGGTGTATTGTCTTTCATTTTCTGTTACAGTTTGGGACAATTGCATCTGGTAATGCATTACAGAAAAAGGGAAAAACAAAATATAAACCAGCAAGTGTTTGAAACTGATAGCTGGCCAAAGGTAACGGTTCAGTTGCCAATCTATAATGAACTGTATGTGGTAGATCGTCTGATTGATAAGATAGTTGCATTGGATTATCCATCAGCGAAACTGGAAATTCAAGTTTTAGATGATTCGACAGACCAGACTGTTGAGCGGATTGCAGAAAAGGTAAACTACTACCAGAAGCAAGGGGTTGACATTCAGCATATCCGAAGACCTGAAAGAAAAGGCTTCAAGGCTGGAGCCCTTGATTATGGAATGAAAATCTGTAAGGGTGAGTTTTTAGCCATTTTTGATGCGGATTTCCTTCCTGACAGAGATTTCCTGAAAAAGATGGTTCCCAATTTTGAGGAAGGGGTAGGGGTTGTACAGGCTAGATGGGGACATATCAATAGGGACTATTCTCTTTTTACGAGATTACAGGCATTTGGCTTGGACGCACATTTTACGGTTGAGCAAGGTGGGAGAAATGCAGCACACAGCTTTATTAATTTTAATGGGACGGCAGGAGTATGGCGCAAAACCTGTATTGAAGATGCGGGAGGATGGCGACCGGATACACTTACTGAGGATCTTGATTTGAGTTATAGGGCGCAAATAAAAGGGTGGAAGTTTCGCTTCATGGAGGAAATAGAAGCACCTGCTGAGTTACCTGTCACGATGGAAGCTATCAAGTCTCAACAGTTCAGGTGGAACAAAGGAGCCGCAGAATGTGCCCGCAAACATTTGTTGAATGTATTGAGGCAAAGACTTCCACTATCAACCAAACTGCATGCAGTTTTTCATTTGTTGAATAGCTCAGTGTTTATCTTCCTACTGTTGGCATCACTGTGTAGTGTTCCTATGCTTTGGGTAAAGGCACATGACGAAGAGATTAGCAAGCTTTTTCATATAGGGAATATCTTCCTGATTGGATTCTTTTCCATTGCTTATTTCTATTGGGTATCTGTAAAGCAAATGCAGCAATATAACTCGGAGATAGACAGTAACTATTACTGGAAAAACTTCCCTGTATTCCTGATGATTTCAATGGGACTTTCATTGCATAACTCCATAGCCGTACTGGAAGGGTGGTTTGGGTTTAAGTCGCCATTTATCCGAACCCCTAAATTTAACGTAACAGTAGCAGGAGACAATTATACAAGCAATATATATGTCAAGCATCGCATCAGTCCACAAACGGTTATTGAAGGGATGCTATGCCTTTATTTCCTTTTTGGAATTGGTTTGGGTGTACAGTTGAATGACTTCGGACTGGTTTTGTTTCACAGTATGTTGGCATTTGGGTTTGGCAGTATTTGCTGGCAATCATTAAAAAACTAGAAAAAGGTAGGCGTACAGCATCGTACGCCTTTTTTAATAATCAAAAATATGAAAAGAGTTCTGTTGCATGACTTTCGTGTAATTGAAGGTGTTAAGAAGGGAGAAGACCGTATTTTGAGCAGACTTTATAGGGATTACTATACACCTGTTAGGTGGATGGTAAAAAGGAATGGAGGCTCAGAGGAGGACGCCGCAACCCTATGGGCAGAAGTGGTATTGGAAGCTTACAGTCAGATAAGGTTTCAGGAGGAAGCACTGAAGGGAGAGAAGCTAAATGCTTGGCTATATTCATTGGGATGTGATTTATGGGGAGAGATTAAGGATGGTTTTGACCACTACTTGCCATTGGTGGCTGTTCAAGTAACTTCTCAGGGTAAAAATGAAAAGCTGCACCATGCACTTCAAGCTTTTGAGAGCCTGGAGTCCGATACACAAGAGCTTCTGACACTGATTTATTGGAACCGTATAGGTGAAGAGGCTGCGGTACGTCGGTTTGGAGTTGCTACAGCAGAGGCTTCTGCTTATCATCAACGTGCTTTGAGAAATTTTAAAGCTGCCGTACAATCCGAAGAGGTATTGCCAGTACTTCAAAGTGTGCTGATGTATAAAGGGATTGAATCGGTTAGGGAAAGACTGAAAGATTTTGAGTTACCGATGGAGGAGGAACCATTGAGTTTTGAGGAGCAGAAAAAATTGAATCTTACCAAAGATATTACGCCTGTTCTGTTTGAAAAGAAAAGCAGCTTGTGGGAACGAATGAAGCAGAAGTTGTTTAAAAAAGAGTAGCCCTATTATTTAACTTTTTCAAAGAGTCAATAGAGGTATACTTTTATCGGTATCTAATTGATTAGTAGTTGGAAACTCACAGTTTTTAAAAAGGGATAAAACTTTACATCCTGTACAGGAATTTTTCAGGTTGCTTTTGCGGACAGGTTGTGTTAGGAGGCTATTTCTGTTATATTTAACATGTTTTACAGATAATCGAATCATTTCTCACCCGATTCAGTTTCTTATTTTAAGAAACACATTCCTTTCAAAAGATATACTCTATTAAACCCAAAAAATCAGATTTAGATATGAGAAATAACACGCTTTTTACATTCTTGGGAGGTATTGCAGTTGGTGCATTGGCAGGGTTGTTACTGGCACCTGATACAGGAGAAAATATGCAGCGAAAGTTGACAGATGAAGCCAAAAGGCTTCAAGGAGACTTGAACTCTCAGTGGGCAACAGGAAGAGAAAAGTTTGAATCCTACAAGACCAAACTTAAGAAGAAGCAGGACGATCTGGGTGATGCCATTTCTGATGCAACCAAAGGATCAATTGGTGATGCATAATCAGTAAATTTGCATAAAAATATGAAGGCAAAGATAAGCTGTTATCTTTGCCTTCTTCATTATAATTAAGTTTTATGAAAACTTTTATATATGAAAATACGTTAATATAAAAGTGTTAAATAATTTATAAATAGATCAAATTAATACTAACGATATGGAACATCTGACGCTGAACTCATTTAAAGAGAAAGTATTTGACTTTGAGCAAAACAAGGATTGGTCCTTCAAAGGAGATAAACCCGCAATCATTGATTTTTATGCAGATTGGTGTGGACCTTGTAAAATGATGGAACCTGTGCTTGAGGAAATTGCTGAAAAGTATAAAGGCAAAGTTGACATTTATAAAGTTGATACCGAGGCAGAACAGGAACTTTCGGCTATGTTTGGAATTAGGAGTATTCCGTCATTATTGTTTATTCCACAAGAGGAAAAACCTCAAATGGCGAACGGTGCTTTACCGCTTCATACATTGGAAAAAGCTATTGGAGAGGTGCTGAAAGTTGAGCTGTAAGGCTTCATTAAACTTTATTAAATAAATATACCCCGAAAGAAAATAGCTTTCGGGGTTATTTTTTGCCTAATGATCTTCTACATTCTTGTTGGTTTTTCTCCAAAGTCTTCCGTTAATTTGTCGCAGATTATTCAAAAAATCCTTTTTAGAGGAGATTTTGTCATATCTGAAGGTGCTAAATGCTGTAAAATCAAGTATTTCACGGTTTTAATACCTGATTAATTAATTTTCAACCTTGTTGTAAAAAATACAATTGCTGTGTTATAAGTGTAAAAAATAACCTAAATATTCGGCTATTCGCTTACACGATATTTGCGTTTATCTATAAAATTTTACCTTTGAACACAAATAAGGATCATAACCAAAAAGCACATGGACAAATACTCATATATAGCCAATGCGCACGGGGCTTACTTGGATCAGATGTACGAATCGTACAAAGCAGATCCAAACTCAGTAGATGAATCGTGGCAACGATTCTTTGAGGGGTTTGAATTCTCTTTGCAGAAGTACGGAGAAGAAGTGTTGGATGGAAAAGCACCTGCTACCACGACAAGTGTAAGCAGAGAAGTGCTGGAGAAAGAGATTGCAGTAAGAAAACTGATTGACGGCTACCGTCAGAGAGGTCACTTGCAGTCACTGACCAACCCTGTAAGACAAAGAAAAGACAGAAAGGCATTGCTGGAGCTGAAAGACTACGGCTTGAGCGAGAAGGATCTTGATACAGTATTTTCTGCTGGAGAAGAAGTAGGCATGGGCCCTTCTAAGCTTCGCGATATTTTGAGCATGTTGAAGCAAGTGTACGAAGGTCATATTGGATTTGAGTATACTGCTATCCGTGAGCCTGAAGTATTGGAGTGGTTCAAGCACAAAGTGGAGCATGAGTATCCTTCATTCCAGTTCTCAACTGATCAGAAGCGTAGAATTCTGGAAAAACTGAACGAGGCAGTTGTATTTGAAAACTTCCTGCATACGAAGTTTATCGGACAGAAGCGATTCTCACTGGAAGGTGGTGAGTCTACAATTCCTGCCTTGGACAATATCCTCACAAAAGCTGCAGAGTTGGGTGTTGAGGAAGTAGTAGTAGGTATGGCACACCGTGGTCGTTTGAACGTACTGACCAACGTGATGGGTAAGACTTACGCTGAGGTATTCAACGAGTTTGAAGGACAGGCTGTGCCTGATGAAACAATGGGAGATGGTGACGTAAAATACCACCTTGGATTCTCATCTCAGGTAACTACAGCACAAGGTAAATCAGTACGTCTGAACTTGGTGCCAAACCCATCTCACCTTGAGGCAGTTGATCCTGTAGTAGTTGGTAATGTTAGAGCAAAAGTAGATAGCCTTTACGGAAATGATTACTCTCGTATCATGCCAATCTTAATCCACGGTGATGCAGCTTTGGCTGGTCAAGGTGTGGTATATGAGACAGTACAGATGTCTGCACTGAATGGTTATGATGTAGGAGGTACTATTCACTTCGTAATCAATAACCAAGTTGGTTTTACGACCGACTTTGAGGACGCTCGTTCAAGTATTTACTCTACAGACGTATCTCAGTTGATCGAATCACCTGTATTGCATGTAAACGGTGATGATCCTGAAGCTGTAGCTTACGCAGTTAGATTGGCGGTAGAGTTCCGTCAGCGTTACCACCGTGATGTTTTCATCGATATGGTATGTTACCGTCGTCACGGACACAATGAGAGTGATGAGCCGAAGTTTACACAACCGAAGCTTTACAATATAATTTCAAAGCATGCCAACCCAAGAGAGCTTTACAACAAGCAATTGCTTTCTAGAGGTGATGTGGACGCTGAGCTTGCTAAGCAGATGGATGAGCAATTCCGCCACCTGTTGCAAGACCGTCTGAATGAAGTGCGTCAAAACCCACTTCCATACAGACCACAAGAATTGGAAATCCAGTGGAAACAACTGAGGTTCTCTACTCCTGAAGACTTTGATGAGTCTCCTAAGACAGGAATCTCTGATACTGCATTTGATGCAGTTGGACATGCACTGACATCCATGCCTGAAGGCTTCAAGCCTCTAAGACAGATCGAAAAGCTGATCGCTGAGCGTAAGGATATGTTCTTTGAGAAGAAAGAACTTAACTGGGCTGCTGCAGAGCTTTTGGCTTATGGTTCATTGTTGTTGGATGGCAAGACTGTTCGTATGACAGGTCAGGACGTACAGCGTGGTACATTCTCTCACCGTCATGCAGTATTGAATGATGCTGAGACAAACGAGAAATACCACAGCCTGAACCACATCAGCAAGTTGCAGTCAGAGATGAGTATCTACAACTCATTGCTGTCAGAGTATGCGGTATTGGGTTTTGAATATGGTTATTCATTGGCTAACCCGAATGCATTGGTGATCTGGGAAGCACAGTTTGGTGACTTTGCCAACGGTGCTCAAACAATGATCGACCAGTTTATCACAAGTGCTGAGTCTAAGTGGAACAGAATGAGTGGCCTGGTAATGCTGTTACCTCATGGTTATGAAGGTCAAGGACCTGAGCACTCAAATGCTAGACCTGAGCGTTACTTGCAGTTGGCTGCACAAGACAATATCGTGGTAGCGAATTTCACAACTCCTGCCAACTTGTTCCATGCATTGCGTCGTCAGTTGACTTGGGAATTCCGTAAGCCACTGATCGTTATGACTCCTAAGTCTATGCTTCGTCATCCAAGGGTAGTATCACCAATGGAAGACTTTGTATCAGGAAAATTCCAGGAGGTTTATGATGACCAGACTGTAAAACCAAGAAGCAAAGGCAAGGTGAAACGCGTGCTGCTTTGTACTGGTAAGATCTATTATGACTTGTTGGAGTACAAGGAGAATGAGAAGAGAGATGATGTTGCCATTGTAAGGGTAGAGCAGCTGCACCCATTCCCGCAGAAACAGCTTGATGCTATTCTGGATAGTTACAAGAACATGGAGACCTTGATGTGGGTACAAGAAGAGCCTGCTAACATGGGTTACTGGACGTACCTATTGCGTGCATATAGAAACGAAGAGCGCCTTTATCAGCTGAAACTTGTATCGCGTAAGCCAAGTGCTTCACCTGCGACAGGTTTCCCTAAAATCCACAAAGCTGAACAGGATCGCATCGTGAATGTAGCTTTCAATAAAGAAGAAAATTAATCATTAAAGTGGAAAGTATGGGCTTGATCACCTAACCTTTCTGCCGAAAACACAATAGCTATGATCATCAAAGAGGTGAAGTTCGATTCAGATGAGTACAGGAAAACTGTCGCATTGAGAGACAAGGTGTTGAGAAAACCATTGAATATGGAGTTCTCAGAAGCTGAGCTTTCTAATGAATTTGACAGTTACCATATCGCTGCATTGAATGAGGAAGATGAAGTGCTTGCTTGTCTGGTACTCAAACCCGTAACAGGCACTGAAGTGAAGATGAGGCAAGTGGCTGTTGACGAAAGTCAGCAGGGCAAAGGGTTGGGCAAATTGCTTGTCGGCTTTGCGGAACTCTTCGCAATGGACAACGGCTCAGAGCTGATGACTGTTCATGCTCGTGAAATTGCTTTGGATTTTTACCTTAAGTTGGGGTATGAAAAAGTAGGAGAGCAGTTCGAGGAAATTGGCATACCACACTTTAAGGTTCAGAAAAAACTCAGTTAATAATTTTCAAGGTGACGGAAGCTGTAACGAAACCTGCTTCCGTCATCTGCAAAAATACATTTGATAAAACAACACACTATGGCACTGGAAATGAAAGTCCCTGCGGTGGGCGAGTCGATCACCGAGGTTACAATAGCTCAGTGGCTGAAGCAAGATGGCGACCACGTAGAAATGGACGAGATCATCTGTGAGCTTGAGTCGGATAAAGCCACTTTCGAATTGACTGCAGAGGCAAGCGGTACGCTTAAAATTGCAGCGGTAGATGGTGAAACGCTGGAAATCGGCGCCCTGATCTGTACAATTGAGGAAGGGGATGGCGCAGCTGAAACAACATCAGAAGCCAAAACAACTGGTGGAACAGCTCAAGTAGCTGAAGCTCCAAAAGCTACTGGTGAGGTGCTTGAAATGAAAGTTCCTGCAGTAGGTGAGTCTATCTCTGAAGTAACGATTGCTTCATGGGTGAAACAAGATGGTGACTTTGTGGAGTTGGATGAAATCATCTGTGAGATTGAATCAGATAAAGCGACTTTTGAACTGACTGCTGAAGCAAGCGGTACTTTGGAAATCGTAGCAGGTGAAGGTGATACATTGGAAATCGGTGCTTTGATCTGTAAGATTGCTGTAAGCGAAGGCGCACCTGTAGCAGTAAAAGAAACTGCAGCAGCGGCACAAGCTGAAAGCACACCTTCAGCAACAGCAGCAGGTAGTCAGACATATGCAACAGGACATGCATCTCCTGCTGCATCAAAAATTCTTTCAGAAAAAGGCATTGATCCTAACAGTATCAACGGTACTGGTAAAGATGGACGTGTTACTAAGGAAGATGCTTTGAGAGCTGAAAAAGCAGCACCTAAGGCAGCCGCTGCTGCACCAAAAGCTCCAGTAGCTGCTAAGGAGACTGCTCCAGCAGCACCTGCAGGGGATAGAGAACAACGTCATCAGAAGATGACACCGCTGAGAAAGACGATTGCTAAGCGCTTGGTGTCAGTGAAAAACCAGACGGCTATGCTGACCACTTTCAACGAAGTGGACATGAAGCCAGTGATGGACGTTCGTAAGCAGTACAAGGATATGTTTAAGGAGAAGCATGATATCGGACTTGGATTCATGTCATTCTTCACAAAGGCAGTAACAGTAGCACTGAAGGAGTGGCCAGCTGTGAATGCTATGATCGATGGTGATGAGATCGTTTACAACGATTACTGTGACGTTTCAATTGCAGTATCAGCACCTAAAGGTTTGGTAGTGCCGGTTATCCGTAATGCAGAGAAACTGTCGTTGGCAGGAATCGAGCAAGAAGTAAAACGCTTGGCGCTAAGAGCAAGAGACAACAAGTTGACTATTCCTGAGATGGAAGGCGGTACATTTACGATCACTAATGGTGGTGTATTTGGCTCAATGCTTTCAACTCCGATCATCAACGCACCGCAGTCAGCGATCCTGGGTATGCACAATATCGTAGAGCGCCCTGTAGCCGTGAACGGTCAGGTTGAGATTCGCCCAGTGATGTACATAGCACTTTCTTATGACCACCGTATTATCGATGGCCGTGAGTCTGTAAGCTTCCTGAAAAGGGTAAAAGAGTTGCTTGAAGATCCGATCAGATTACTACTTGACGTATAAGCAATAAACAATAAGGTAGTCAGCAAAAGGGTCAAATTCCTAAGCTGACTACTTTTTTTGATACGAACTAAATCCGAGTGACAAGACTTCAGGCAAAACAGATCAGCCAATTTTGAGTTGTATGTGAGGGCTTAAAATTAAGCTATCTTAAGTCTTGAATCTCAATTCTTTCTAAAAACCATACACAATACAGCATATGTACGACGTAACAGTTATTGGTTCAGGTCCGGGTGGTTATGTGGCAGCAATTCGTTGCGCACAGTTGGGTATGAAAACTGCCTTGGTAGAAAAATATAATACATTGGGTGGTACTTGCCTTAACGTGGGCTGTATCCCTTCCAAAGCTTTGTTGGACTCTTCTGAGCATTTCCATCAGGCAAAGCACCAGTTTGCTGAGCACGGAATCGAGATTGGTGAGCCAAAGATCAACCTTGAGCAGATGATGTCGCGCAAGGATGGCGTTGTAGGTCAAACTACAGACGGTATCAACTTTCTGATGAAGAAAAACAAGGTGGATGTATTCCACGGCTTTGGTTCTTTTGTTGACAAAAATACCATCAAGGTAACTAAAGAAGGTGGTGAAACAGAAGAGTTCAAGACGGAGAAAACAATCATCGCAACAGGTTCTAAGCCAATTATGCTTCCTTTTATCGAGTTTGATAAGAAGCGTGTAATCACTTCAACAGAAGCACTTCAGTTGAAAGAAGTGCCTAAGCACCTTGTGATCATTGGTGGTGGTGTAATCGGTCTGGAGCTTGGATCTGTTTATGCTCGCCTTGGAGCTGAAGTAACTGTAGTTGAATTCCTTGACGGTCTGATTCCAATGATGGACGTGACGATGGGTAAGGAACTTCAGCGTGTATTGAAGAAAGAAGGTTTCAAATTCCACTTCAAGACGAAGGTAACTTCTGTAAAAGTGGAAGGAGAAGAAGTGATGATCAAAGCAGAAGACAAGAAAGGTAAAGAGCTTGAAATCAAAGCTGATTACTGTCTGGTAGCAGTTGGTCGTCGTCCATATACAGACAAGTTAGGTCTGGAGAACGCAGGTGTAAAGGTGGATGACCGTGGCAGAGTGGACGTGAATGACCACTTACAGACAAGTGTAGAGGGTATCTATGCAATTGGTGATGTGATCAAAGGTGCTATGCTTGCGCACAAAGCGGAAGAAGAAGGCGTTTTTGTAGCTGAAACTATTGCAGGCCAAAAACCACATATTAATTACAAATTGATTCCTGGTGTTGTTTATACTTGGCCAGAAGTGGCAAGTGTAGGTTACACTGAGCAGGAGTTGAAAGAGGAAGGACGTGCATTTAAAACAGGTTCATTCCCATTCAGAGCATCAGGCCGTGCAAGGGCATCAATGGATATTGATGGTGTAGCAAAGGTATTGGCAGATGCTGAGACAGACGAAATCCTGGGTATGCACATTATCGGGCCACGTGCGGCTGATATGATTGCTGAGGGGGTAGTTGCAATGGAGTATAGAGCATCTGCAGAGGATATTTCTCGTATGTCTCATGCTCACCCTACATATACTGAGGCTATCAAAGAAGCATGTCTTGCAGCAACAGACGACCGTGCATTGCATATCTAAATAATATTGGGTAAGCCTTCGGTTTACAGTAAACCCCGTCAGTCATAGGATTGTCGGGGTTTTGCTTTAAATAGAAATTTTTGACTTGATTTTGATATGTTTAACTTAGGCTGCCTAAAAGCAAGCATTATCAGTAGGTTAAAATCAATTAGAAAATCGGAATAACGATGAAGCAACTAAATCAATTGCTTGTGTTGGTGGTGATGTCATTTACGGCATTTAGCTGTACACAAGAAGCACAGAATAACATTAGTCGCAGTATTCAGAACTGGACAGGTACGGATGGAGTATTGGAAGTTTATGCTGGAGATAAATTGGTGAAGAAATTCATCAAGATTGATAAACTCTCAACAGCAGCAGCAACCAAAGGCCAAGGAGCGAGACCATATCGTTTTGGTTATGGTGTGTTGGATGCCAATTTCAATGGTGTAAAAGATGAAGGAGAGAAGAAAGTCTATTTTGAGTTTAGTGATTACTCGACTTCCTATATTTTTTATGAGTCACCAAATTAATTTGAAATAAAAAAACGGGCTTCTTCATTGTTGGAGAAGCCCGTTTGGTTTGAGTATATGTCTTACTTCACCTTATTAAGGTTGAGGGAATTCATAAAGTGGTCAATGTCTGATTCGCTTTTGTTTTTATCTTTAATTAAAGCGAAAAGTAAACACATTCGGTCACCTAAAATAAAGTTTCGCATGGTCATTTGAACATTGTTTTCAAGTACTGAAGTACCTTGGAAACCGTTATGACCTTCATAAGTAATTCCAGCCTCTGATTCAGGTCTACTGCCAAATGAGTTGAACATCTCATAAAGTGTCGAATGTAAGGTAGATTGGTGTTGAGTGCTATCTGCAAAGGTTCCTTTAGGGTAAGTCATATTCAATACACCAAAGAGACTTCCACTGTCTAATGTAACCATCATCGTCTTGATTTCTATGTTGCCAAGACCTTCTTCTTCTACATTTCTGACTTCTTCTGTAGGGACGATAGGCATATTGATGGACAGTTCATCATCAATTTGTACAGAAACCCAATCTTCTGGTTTATTGTCGTTATATGCGAGATTAACTGTTTCCGGTTTGGATGCAACTCCTAGTCCTGATGCTTGAAAGCTGTCAAAGAAATATTCTTGCATTTCATTGCCCGCGAATTCTTTGGTTGAGATTGCCTGCATCATATAGACTCTGTTTTCAATAAGAACCACCCTTGCTGAAATAATGGCCTGTCCATTGTTTATCGCCACCTTGATTTTACGGCCAGGGTATGTTTTATAGAGATAAGCTTCTTGTGAAAGTAGTTCACTGTCAGAAACCTTTTGGAGTATTCCTGAGATGGCATTCTGAAAAAAGGTATCATGTTGGTCCGTCATATCAGAATGTATCAATGTGGAAGGGTACTTGGTATAGACCATCATATAAATGAGATTCTGTGCAGTACCAGCACTTTTGTATTGGTGTCCTTTAATGGTAATGGAACCTAATTCAGAGTTGATTTTTTGCTCAATTAGCTCAGGTTTACCCGGCATCAAGATACTATAAGGCTCATTTTCTGGGCTTACTTTTATCCAGTGAGCATATTTGTCATCGGTAATGTTTGTTTTACCACTATTCATAATAGGTCTTACTTTATACCCTTTCTTTTTAAGCAGTTGTAAGACTCCGGTTTTACCGGCAAGGTGCCCAGCGCCAATAGTGATGAATGTGGGTTGGGTATCAGTCATTTTAGCAATCCTTTCAGCCATAACCTCGTTACGTTTATCGAGCAGTTCTTCAGCGTATAGTGCAGCCGTTTTGTCTTTTTGAATCAGGTCGTGCAGTTTTTCTATATTCTCATCAGAATAGTATTCAATCATTTTCTCGATTTGCTTTCCACTTTTCTCATGCTCTTCGATTGCTTCAACTACAATCTGTGGAGGTAGTTTCTCAAATGCATTTAACTGTTCACTGATACTTTCCACCCCTTTCATTTCTTTACCTTTACTTTTTGCAAGGTTCCAAAGGTACTCATCCATGGCACTCTCCATTTCACTGTTGCCATATTCTGAGGAGATTATCCCTAGCAATGCAAAAGGCTTCATTTTTTCAAGAGCAGCAAATGGTGCTATTGACTTACCTTCCTTTTCCAGCTTCTCAAAGTAGGTCTTGATAATCTTATATTCTTTGTCTGAGTAGAAATCCTTTAGCGATTTTCCTTCAGGCAGAAGAATTGCTCGCATCAGCTGTTGCATGGAGTCCAGCTCAATGGATACTTCTCCTGCATAGGCTTCACAGGACTCCAACTTATTCATAAGTGAGTCATTGAACTGGAACACCCTTTTGTCCTTAATGTGGAAAGTTCCATATAGGTATGAAGGTTGAACAGAGGTCTTGCCTTTTATCTCCCAAAGTAAACTGTTGGCTTGTTGTGCACTCAATGAAAATGTACAAACGAGACTTAGGATGAGAGATAAAGTAAGAAGCTTAGAAATAGATGATTTTATCATTTTGGTAAAGTGAAAAAGGGACAATTGTAAACAGCTTTTAATAATTACAGCGATTTAAATAGAAAGGTACTGAAATCGGCTTATAGGTCAGCAAATCAGGTGGAAAGCCAACAGATATGTTGATGCTAAAAGCCGATACAAAAGTAAGTCTGTAGTAAAATAATACAAAAAAATATGATTATACATCTGTAAAGGCTTGGTCTTTGTTTGGATAAGATGAATTCTAAAGTTATTATAAGTTACCAATTGTGAGATAGGATTTCACAAGGGAATTAACCTGATAAATCGGTTGAAATATTAACTGAGGTCAAAAATGCCGATTGAGAATCCAGAGATATAATCATGCTAAATAACAAACCATTTTTTTATGTACTGTTACTTGGTTTGCTGTTTCAATTAACTGAAAATAAACTGTTTGCTCAGCGTTACCGAAACAAGCGAAAATTTGAACCAAGTAGTACAGCCTCTTTGATCATGCACTCTTCAAAATGGGTGGTAGGCATAAAAGGAAGCGTGAACTTTACCACGGCTTTGCCCGAAAAGTTTTATACAGTGGTGACTCCAGCCAGTGGTTTAGGCAATGGATATGAGAAAGAGTATGATCTATCCTCTCGCAATGTTAGCCCTGCAATTGCTATTCAACTGTTTTATTACCCTGTTCGCTTTCTTGGTTTTTCTGTGCAGCCTGGTTTTGCCAATTATCGCTTTACATATTCCAGTGAAATGCGTTGGAATATTGATGAACTGGGAAATGGACCCAATTATACAAGGTTGCAGTTTGAGCACGACCATAGGCTAAATTATTTTGAGTTGCCACTTATCACGCAGCTATCTGTCGGTAATGAACAAACAAGGTTCTTTCTGCAAGGAGGGTTGGTATATGGTCACTTGTTGACAGGCTATAAGTACATCAATGGTAGTGAACATAAAGCATATAGTGATGGTGTGATTGTAAAACCTGTTTCAGAAGAAGCGTCCCTTTCGTCTCAAATCAATCCAAACAGATGGTGCTATCAAATAGGTGGAGGTATCAGTTTTGACCTTTTCCCTGTCAGGCTTTCTTTGGAGTGCAACTACAAGAAATCATTTGACCCTTTGATAAATCCTGAAGAGCGGTACAGTGATCAGCACCTGTTGCTGTATTATTATGATGTAATGGATGACCTGAAGTTAGGACACCTTGAGTTTGGTTTAAGTCTGGCTATACCCTTGGATCATATTCATCAGGTATACGACAATAGAAAGTGATAGTGAAATTACAATCAAATGAATAAGATCAGAAAATCATATATAAAAGGTTGGTGCTGGTTGATAGTAGGACTGTTGTTCGGTTGCTCGCAATCACCAGATGAACTTGCGCCTTCTGAACAGTTTGTAAGGGTTTACCAGCATGGTGTGAAGTCAGGCGTTGAACCTATTGATTTTGTCCAGACTGCGGACAGTGGGTTCCTTATTATGAACAGGTGGAAGCGAGAGCTAGCTACAGGCTACGGAACCTACTTGATGAAGGTGGATAACGAAGGAGTTACAGAATGGGATTTACTGATTGATGAGTTTTTTATCAACCCAATGCCTGATATCATATCTCTGGGTGGTGAAATATTGATAGCTGGAATCGACACCAGAAAGAATGTGACTCAATTTCTGATGGTGGATGTAGCGACAGGAGATGTCACACTCAAAAAGTACTTTAGCTCCTTGGGTGTGCCGTTAGCGGCTTGTTCTACAGGTGAAGATGAGTTCTTGATTCAGTATTATGATGAAGTTCAAAAGCAATCAGGAATTGCATTGCTGAGTAGTAATCTTTATATCCAATGGAATAAACGTTTTAATGTCACTGAAGATGGAGATCAGTTGGTAAGTTTGCTAAATGCCTTTGCTAGAGGTACGCCTCCTTTTTTTGTTGTAAACCATGAGAATGAAGTATTGTCCAATATGGTGGTGGGGTCTTCTATCTCGTTGATAGAATTGACGAAGACATATGGAGTTGTCTCTTCAGAAATAGATGGAAACCCTGAAACAGCGATGGTAAGAAATGCTTATCCATTGGGAGACCGTAAATATGCGATCGCATTGACCAATTATTACAACTCAGGGTTGATGCCGAAGTTTACCATTCAGGATGTAGATTTTTCCAATACCTTAGGACTGCTATCTGATCAGTTTATGGATTTGGATCCTACTTCTTCGGTAAGTACCTGTGAAGCGATAATCAATGGGAAGCCTTACCTTTTGTATGCCACTACAACAAGAAGCTTACAAGTAAAGATAGTTGCGTTTAATAAGGAAAATGGCTTTTTGGCAGGAGCTCATTATTTGGGAGAGCGCTATGGATTTCATGCGGTGGATATACTGGCAACAGACGATGGAGGGCTTATTCTATTGGCTTCAACCAGTGCTGTAGATACCAATAGTAGTGTGGCTTTATTCAAGTTGTCAAAAAAGGATCTGGAAGATATGTTATAGTTGTACTTTGAAAATTCAAAGCCAATAACAACATGTAAAGGGATGCTATAGAAAAGTAGCATCCCTTTATATTTTACTGATCAAGCCATTCTTTAAATAAAGGAGTACGTTCGCTGCTGACTACAACATCCTCATCGATTGCGGGAGTAAGCTCAAGCTTAAGTCTTCCTTTGAAGTAAGTGTGAATTGCAAAGGCAGCATCTAAATGGATGATAAACTTGCGGTTCACCCTAAAAAAGAGCTTAGGGTTCAATAGGTTGCTCAGTTCATCCAATGTATAATCAACAGGGTAGATATCTCCTGACTTGGTGACCAAGACATTTACCCTGTCTTTGGTGTAGAAGTAAGCAATAGATTGACATTTGATAGCTTGAATCTTAGAACCATTTTTGACAAGGAACCGTGACTTGTATTCATCATCACGATGCTGCATCATATTGATCAGCTCATCAAGCTTTTCTTTTTCCGGAGAACGTTCAAACCATTGACGCATCTGTTTGAACTTTTGCAGACTGTTGGCTAACCTTTTTGCCCTGACAGGTTTTAGAAGATAATCCAAACTATTGACCTCAAAAGCATTGATTGCGTATTGGTCGTAAGCGGTAGTAAAGATCACTGGGCAGTTCAGCTCAACCTCATTAAAAACCTGAAAACTTAACCCATCGGCAATTTGTATATCTGCAAAAAGTAAATCGGGGTGCTCGTTCTCTTCCAGCCAGTTGATTGCTTTTTCAACTGAATCCAACACAGCAACGACTTTTATATTTTGATCCTGATCCAAAAGCAGTTGTTGTAGCTTTTGGGCAGCCAAAGGTTCATCTTCAATAATAGCAACATTCATTCTTAAAAATTGGTAGTTAGTATAGTCTAAAACAGTAACCTCACTAAATTATTTAGACTATTTCATAGTCTAGCAGTGGGATAATGACAGTAAAATAGTCATCATTTTTCTGTACCACAATATTGCGGTCAGACAGGTAATTGTATCGTTTACGGATGTTGTCCAGTCCACTTTTGGAAGAATAGTTAGGTAATGCCTTTTTCTCTTGCAGGTTGTTTCGAATTACCAGACAATCATCATAATCATTGTAGAGGTCAATATACAAGGCTCTTTCCTGACTGATCACGTTATGCTTTATGATATTCTCGATCAGCATTTGGAGTGTCAGTGGAGGAATAAACTTGTTTCTTTCGAGGTCTTCGTCAATTCTGATATCAAAATGGATATTCCAGTTGAACCGTTTCTGAAGCATAAAAATGTAACTGTCAGCAAATTGAAGCTCCTCATTTAGAGAGACAACTTCACATTTCTTCGACTGTAAAACATATCGGTAAACATCCGAGAAACTGTCAAGAAACTCATGTGCATCCTTGTTGTCCTCTTTGATAAGAGAGGACAGGATATTCAGGTTGTTGAAGAGAAAATGAGGGTCCAGATGGTTTTTGAGAGTTTCAAATTGAGATTTGAGATTAGCTCTTTTGAGGTGCTCTGTTTGAACAAATACCTGTTTCCATTTTCCCATAAAATAAAAACCCAATTGAATGGTCAGGATTGGAATGATAAACAAAAGACCATACAAATTAAGTGTGATAACCTGATCTATATCAGGAGCATAATCGGTGAAATTAACCTTGAACAGGTAGTAGGTAATATTGATGCAAAACAATGAATAGATTGTGCTTCCAACTATCTGAGTCAGAAATCGGGTACGGCTATGCTTCATCCAAGGCAACACCTTATCCAATAAGTTACTGATCGTTGTATTGCCCCACCACAATGCTGTGATTACACAGATGATCCAGATAAATGCTACATAGTAGAGTTGATTTATTTTTAAATCCCATAGCAGATACCCTATAGCTGCAACAAATAGGATAGAGACTAGACTCAGTATGATAGATGTAATGCTGGGCTGCTTTTTTTGTTCAGGCTGCGAAAGTATGTCGTCATCCAGAAAGGGTTCCATAAACTGTCAATGGTTGGGAAGAGTAGAAAATCCAATTATTAGTAGAATGAAGCTCCCTTTTCAAAAGAAGAGCTCCATTCTAGGAAATCCACTCCTTAAGTCCTAGTTTTTAACAATAATTTATAATGAGTTTTACCGTATTAGTCCAAGATGATTTCATCAATCTCACTCCATGAAACATACTGTTTTTCACCGTCCAGTTTGTTTTCTGTGAAGATCAGAATACCGTCATTGTTCTTGCTTACATCTTGAGAATCTCCTAATAGAAGGGATGCACCATTTTTAAGTGTAATTAGAGAGAAGTTATAGTTTTTAGGCTGTACTTTTTTAACCTTTCTGAACGGAATCTTGTATTCCATTCTGTTGTCTGTGCCGTCCAGCATTTCAAAATCCCAGAACTCATCCAAGTCAAAAGCCAAACTTCCTTTATAGGATTCACCCTCAATTGTTTTGACAGTTCCCTGAATGGCTTTCGGTGTTTTAAAGTCATTATAACCTAATGTTGGGAACTTGCCTGAGTTGTCCAATTCCAGTGATTCAAAGTCACTCCAGTCAATTTTTACTCGACCGTAGTCAGGATCCTTGATCACTATACCTCTATTGCCAGCATCCACGTCATTGGAGTCAAAGAGGTCAATTTCTCTACCTGAGTTCAAGGTAACTCTAGACCTGTCTCGACTTGTTTTGGTGATTTTCTTGATATTACGGAACTCGATAGACATTTTACCATTAGAGCTTCTGCCATCCAGTTTATCAACCGTAAGAGATTCATCATTGTCCCATTGGATGCCGCCTTTGAATGATCCTTTTAAGGTTGTGACTGTACCATACAGTGGGCTTCCTGATTTGTACTCAAGCTTGTTGGGTGTATTTAAGAAAGTGACCTTTTTAATTCTGTCCCACTCAAGGTTTATTTCCCCTAACTCTTTGTCGTATACAGTGATTTTAGTTCCGATATCACCACCATTGTGTACTTGGATATTTTCATTGTTTTTGAAGGTTAAAGTAACCTTACTTTTATTGTCAACAATGATTTCCTTGATGTCTCCAAACTGGCAAACAAACTGGTGGTTAGAACTAGGCATATTGCTGTCAGACCAGATACTCATAAAGTTCCAGTTACTTTGGTTAGAGACTTGGTTAGTCAAGGTTTGACTTCTGTTTCGTTGAAGTGCAGCTTCATGGGCTTTGTCTCGTGCCTCTCTGATGCGTTCTTCAGCTTCCCTAATTCGAACTTCTGATTCTCTTATTTTTACTTCAACTTCACGAAGTCTGGTTTCCATTCTTCTGGCAAAGTCTCGGTCATTTCTTTCCTTAGCTTCTCTAGCTTCTTCCTCTATTTCTCTGTAATAGTCACGCAATTCTTCAATGCGGTCTTGGTAAAGCTCCTTACGGTCTTCTTCCATTTCCTGCAAATCTTCTTGCCATTGGTTGTATACTACGTTCTTATTATCATTCTCACTGACCCTGTACTTTACCTTGACTTTTCCTTTGTCAAACATATCCAGTTTGCGGGCAAAAGGATTGGAGGTTTTGTTACTGTTGAAGAGGTCTTCCCATGTACCTTCTTCTTTTCCCCAGCGGAGCTGTCCTTCAAAGACACTTCCGTCAATCATGGTCACTTTGCCATAAATTAATGCTTTGTCCTGTGCAGTTGTAGTCAATGATAATAGGACTGCTAAAATGAGCAGCACTCCCTTTGTTCTGTAATTGTTCTCCATAAGGCGATTGTTTGTTTTCAACACTATTGTGGTGACACTAGAAAATGTGATTTGTTGGAAAGCAAGTAGGATATAATTAAGGACTATGGAAAGTGTTTTTGTGTAAAACGGGATTTTTTTTGTTTCAAAAAGGAAACACCTGTGTTGAAATGAATGTAAAGGCACGTTGTTCCAATAAAAAGTATAAAAAGGGAAGGTTTATGGTGTAAATGTACGTATTGAGACTTTTATGTCCGTATTTGAACATTTTAAAAAATAAATTTCACTTGAATAAAAAATAAATATTTGAAAATGAGTAACTTAAAAATGTTGGTACGGTAATTTTATTATAATAATCAATGTTGGTCACGGTTACAGAGATAGCTGTGATCAAGATAGATAGATGTAAATAATTGAATTGGTTGAAAGCGGCTCCGATATTCGGAGCCGTTTTTTTTATTTATAAAGAATCAAACATAGAGGTACTTCCATCAGGATAATGGAATAAAACTTTGTCGGTAGCATCAAAAGAAACAACTTTTTTAAGTTTTCCATCTGAATTCAACATCCAGGTAGAAGATTCAATGTCAAACAGGAATTCAACAGAGTTTTCTTTTTTAAGCGAGTTGAGTTGGGTGATAAGAATCCTGTTTTTCGTTTTCTCAATTTCGAAAAACTTACCGTTAGACATCACCTGCTTTATTTCTTTATCCCCTTCCTTCATTGATATTGGGTTTTCTCCACCCCAAAATTCTATTGTGTTAAAGATCAATCCATCACCCAACAAAGCGATTTCATAAACAGGAATGATGACAAAAGCCAAAAATACTAGGGCATTGACAAACTTGGTACCGACCTGACCATTCCATGAGTGTAGTTGGTTGGTTAGTCTGAATGGTCCATAGCAGCTTGTTTGTAAGACGCTTACACCGAGAATGAGTAAGGCCACAAATAGATACTTCAATTTTTGAAAAACCATGAGTTTAGATTTATAGGTGAATGAAGAATTTTATTGAAAGGCTTTCAGGGAAACTGAAAGAGGTCAAAACAATTAAGTGAATGAGAAATGAAAGGAATTGGCCAAGAAAGTTCTCTTTACAGTTACGAATATTAAAATATGGAAAATCAGCCTGATGAACAATAGGGAAAGGAGCCTTGAGCCTAATAAGTGGGACCTTAAGCGCTAAAAGTGGGAGAGGTCATTTTTTATCTTAGGACTCTTTTCTATAATGCACAAAAAATTAGGGATATAGCGTAAAGCAAAGGTTAGGTATATGAAATCGGAAAAATTAGTTGTATTTGATCAGCAACCCTCGATTGTAACTCAATATCTTAATGAGTTAAGGAATATTGATGTACAGAAAGATAGCATGAGATTCAGGGAAAACCTGAAGCGTATTGGTGAAATCATGGCTTATGAAATGTCTAAGACATTTGCTTTTAAACCTGTCGATATTCAAACACCTTTGGCAGTCGCAAAGTCTGAAGAGGTGCAAGATCAGGTGGTGTTGACAACAATTTTAAGGGCTGGATTGCCATTATACGATGGCTTTGTGAGAATTTTGGATAATGCGGAGAGTGCTTTTGTCGCTTCATACAGAGCTCCAGCTGTACATGGTGAAGAGGTGTCCATCAATATGGAGTATGTTGCTTCTGGTGATTTGACAGATAAAGTGGTGATTCTTGCTGATCCAATGCTTGCGACAGGTAAATCATTGCTGTTGGCTTATAAAGGACTACGTAAGAACGGGCGACCAAAGCATGTTCATATAGCCGCAGTAATAGCCAGTCAGCAAGGAGTAGACTATATTATGGAGAATATGGATGACGTGCCATTTACCTTGTGGATAGGAGCAATAGATCCGGAACTTAATGACAAAGCATACATTATTCCGGGTTTGGGAGATGCAGGGGATTTATGTTTTGGCCCTAAACTCTAAGGCCCAATTAAGCTATAGAAAGTGGTAATTGAATTATTACTTTATATCCTGCTGCTCAAATGTAACAAATACGGGTATTGCAACGTTTGAAAGGTGTTGTTTGTTGACATTACAAGCAGCACTTTTTTTGTGTGCAGAGGTATTGCTACTTGCAGTATACAATAAAATAAGACAGATTTGTATTTTTATTAGAGATAAAGGGCTGAAGAAATATTGTAAATTAAGAAGTTATGTGAGTCGTCTTTGAGAGTTTGGTAAATGCATAGCCCTACCTTGTAAGCGCAAGCTTTTTTGATTTTCAAAGACAAATTCCCCGTACCTTATTTTAAGGATAAACATTAAATATGCTGAGTATTATTCAATTATTAGGAGGCTTAGTCACGCTGATCTTAGGAGGCGAACTATTGGTAAGAGGTGCAACGGAGATAGCCTTGAGAATGAAAATTTCACCTTTGGTTGTCGGGTTGACTGTTGTTGCATTTGGTACTTCATCCCCTGAACTTTTTATCAGCTTATATTCTGCTGTCTCTGGCAGTCCTGACCTTGCTATTGGTAATGTAGTAGGTTCCAATATCTGTAACCTTGGACTGGTATTAGGCATGACAGCAATGATTTATCCTATTGAGGTACACAAGGATTCGATGAGGATCGACTGGCCTGTTACCATGTTGAGCTCGCTGACCTTGTTTGTTTTCGCTGTCTTGTTTGGTGGTATCAATCAGTTCACGGGACTGGTGATGGTAGCTGCTTTAATAATCTACCTCGTCTTTATTCTTAGAAAAGCCAATAATGATAAGAAAGCACTGCTTGCAGCCGAGGAGGAATTCAGCTTAGATGAAAGTGACCCTACCTCTTTAGTTGCGTGGGTTAAGGATATCGCATTTATCGCATTTGGTATTGGTGCATTGAGCTTTGGTTCTGACTGGTTTGTAGGGGGGGCTAAAGAGATCTTTATTAATATAGGTGTTGATGAGCGTGTGATTGGTATTGTAGTATTGGCTTTGGGAACAAGTTTGCCAGAGTTGGTAACTTCGGTGATGGCTGCCATAAAACGCAATACAGATCTGGCTGTTGGTAACCTTCTTGGTTCAAACATCTTTAATGTATTGTCAATCTTGGGCTTTACAAGTATGGTTACCAATATCAATATCAGTCAGGCGATTACTTTTACAGATATGCCTGTGATGCTTGGAATAACATTCCTTGTAATGGTTCTGATGTTGAAAGGAAAGTTACTGAGCAGATTGGATGGTTTTATACTTTTGGCAGCATACTTAGTTTATACATATACACTGTTCCCTCAATAATCATAGGGAGTTAGTTAGCATATCATAATTTAAATCCACTGAAGTGAGCCATAGAGGTTTCATTTCAGTGGATTTTTACTTTTAGAGCTTAACACAGATAATCCATCGAATGAGGACAGATAACCCTTGAGTTAGGTATAAGTAAGTAAGAAACCTTTATTTTAAAATTGCTACAGGTTGCTTGTTTTCATCAATTGCGACAAATGTAAACTCACCGCTGATAGCTTTTTCTCTGAATTCCGAATACATCTGTTCAATATAAATATCAACCTGTACCTTTAAACTGGTATTACCAATATAGTCCACCTTCCCATGTAGCTCGATGATGGTTCCTGAAGGAATTGGTTTCTCGAAGTCAATCCTGTTACTGCTGACAGTAACCATTCGCTGACGGCTAAACCGTGTTGCTGTAATAAAGGCTGTTTCATCCATCAGTTGCATGGCAGTACCGCCAAATAGCGTATCATAATGATTTGTGGTACTTGGAAATACAGCTTTGAAAATTCTTGTTTCAGATTGCGCTATGCGTTGTTCTAATGTCATTGGAGTAGTAAGTTTATACAGTTTGCTTGTTATGTTAGTTGGTTGAAAAAATACTGCCCCACCTGACATATTGGAGTCGTCAGGTGAAGGGCAATATTCCAATCTGGGTTAAAAATAGACGTGTTATTAGGCAACACTTTCCTTAACCTTGCTTCTAAGTACTTTGGCAGCTTCAACCATCTCGGTCAATGCTTTTTTCGTTTCTTCCCAATGACGAGTTTTTAGTCCACAATCAGGATTTACCCAAAGGTTTCTCTCAGGGATAACCGCCTTGGCTTTTTCAAGCAGCGCTACCATTTCCTCCTTACTTGGTACACGAGGCGAGTGTATATCATATACTCCTGGTCCAATCTCATTTGGATAGTTGAACTGAACAAAAGCATCCAGTAACTCCATCTGAGAACGGGAGCACTCAATCGTAATGACATCAGCATCCATATCCGCAATATTCTGTATGATATCATTGAATTCTGAATAACACATATGAGTGTGGATTTGTGTTTCGTCTTCAACGCCAGTTGAAGAAATTCGGAACGCTTTAATAGCCCACTGTAAGTACGTTTGCCAATCATCCTTGCGAAGAGGAAGACCTTCACGGATTGCCGGTTCATCAATTTGTATGATCTTGATCCCCGCTTTTTCCAAGTCACTCACTTCATCCCTAATAGCGAAGGCTATTTGGTTACAGGTAACAGATCTAGGCTGGTCATCACGTACAAAGCTCCACTGAAGTATGGTTACAGGTCCTGTCAACATTCCTTTTACTAGCTTTTCAGTGAGGCTCTGAGCATAAGCACTCCATTCGACAGTCATAGCAGTTGGACGCTGCACATCTCCATAAATGATTGGGGGTTTTACACAACGGCTACCGTAACTTTGCACCCAACCATTTTGAGTGAAAGCAAAGCCATCCAGTTGCTCACCGAAGTATTCAACCATGTCATTTCTCTCAAACTCTCCATGTACCAAAACATCCATATCAATCTCCTCTTGCCAACGGATTGCGGTCTCTGTTTCAGCTTTGAGTAGTGCATTATATTCCTCTGTAGTAATCTCACCTTTCTTGAACTTAGACCTCCAAGTGCGGACTTCTTTCGTTTGAGGGAATGAACCTATGGTGGTAGTCGGGTAAAGTGGCAGTCCTAAAATTTTGTCTTGTGTCTTTTGGCGAACAGAATATGGATTTATTCTTTTGGCATCTGCTTCTGTGATGGCATTTACCCTTTCCTTAACAGCATTGTTGTGGATAAGAGTAGATGTCTTACGACTTGCATTGGCAGCGATATTAGCTTGTAGCTTAGCAATGATTGATTCATCATTATTGCCTTCTGCCAGTTGCTTAAGGGTAGCAACTTCATCTACTTTTTGTTTGGCAAAAGCCAGCCAATTCTTGATCTCAGAAGTTAGAACAGCTTCGTTTGTTTCCAATTCTAAATCACAAGGGGAATGTAGAAGAGAACAGCTTGGAGCAATCATAACTCGGTCACTGCCCAGCTTATCAACAGCGAGCTGTATCTTTTCTAAAGAGTTTTGGAAGTTGTTTTTCCAAATATTTCTACCATCAATTATCCCCAATGAAATGCTGAGGTCTTTAGGTGCTTGCTGTAATACTTCAGTGAGTTGTTCAGGACTTCTTACCAAATCAATATGCAAAGCACATGCAGGTAGTGATGTAGCCAGTGCTAAATTATCTTTGAGACCGTCAAAGTAAGTCGCAATGATTGTTTTTAGCTGAGGAAACTCTTTTTGAATTGTACGGTAAGTACCCAAAAGCACTTCTTTTTCATAATTGCTTAGGTCCAAAGCCAAGAATGGTTCATCAAATTGTACCCATTCAGCACCGAGAGTCTGTAGTTGAGTGAGTATCTCAAGGTAAACAGGCAGGAGTTTATGAATAAGTTCAATTCGGTGAAAACCTTCCTCTTTCTCTTTACCGAGAAGCAGGTATGAAACTGGTCCTAGCAGTACAGGTTTGGTTAAAATTCCGATTTTTTTTGCTTCCGAAAATTCATCAATGATTTTAGTGGATAGCAACTGAAATTCTTGGTCTTTCTTGAATTCAGGAACGATGTAATGGTAGTTGGTGTCAAACCATTTTGTCATTTCCATCGCTGTTATATCTACCCCATCTTTTTGGTAGCCTCTTGCCATGGCAAAATAGAGGTCGAGAGGTTTGGCTCCAACCACTTCTTTATAGCGGTTAGGAATAGCATTGACAGTTAATGTCATATCCAAAACCTGATCATAAAAAGAGAAGTCGTTGGATGGGATAAGGTCTATGCCAGCTTCCTTTTGTAACTGCCAGTTTTGTTTCCGGATCGTATGACCTGATTCGATAAGGTCAGTGGCTGAAATTTTGCCTGACCAGTATTGTTCGCAGGCTTTTTTGAGTTCTCTTTTGCTACCAATGCGCGGATAGCCAAGAATGTGTGTTTGCATTTCTTTTAACTTTTAAGGATTGAATTTTAGTTAAAAGCTCATTGCAGAATTTCTGCTTTGCAAAACACGAAATTGAAGAAATTAGGAGAGAAAAGGACGTGCTGAAGTATCAACAAAACACAGTAATCCTATGTCTTGCTTAAAAAATACACCAGACCTGACCTAAAGCTTCAAATCGCGAAAGCAAAGTCATAGCGGAATAGGCAGGTCTCCTGACTTATAACAGCTTTTACCGTCCTTCCCATTCATAAAATGAACAGTGGATCACAAGGGCAAAAGCCTTTTATGTTACTTACAGTTGCGCGACAGTTCTGGATTTACACCAGATTCCCTATTAATACACAGCTAAGCGTAACCTTTTCCGTTTGATGAAATTACATAAAGAACTTTCTGGCAAGAAAGTTAGGTATTTTACTTTTAAGTATTGAAAATAATTAGGGTTTATTTGATGATTTGATAGGTAACCTACTTTCAGTCAGAAGTTTTAAATTTTAAGTTATTTACATGTGAAGATAAAGAGACTCTGAAATTATAATTCAATATCATACACCATTCTCTTCGCCAGCAGTTCAGCAGTTTCATGGTCGAATAGCTTTTTCACTAAGTGAAAGGACATGTTGATTCCGGCCGAAATTCCACCTGAAGTAATCAGGTTTCCTTCATCTACAAATTTTGTGTTTCGTACAGCTGTAACATTGGGGTATTCATTTTCTAGCCTATCTATATCCATCCAATGTGTCGTTGCCTTTTTGTAATCCAAAATTCCACACTCTGCCAATAAAAGAGCACCAGTACATACAGATGCCATTATTTCAACTTTTTGATACTGGTCTTTTATCCAATTCAGTATAGTATTGTTTTTTATAGTAATTTCTTCAGCTCCATATCCGCCCGGAATAATTAAAATGTCGAGTTTTGGATGATTTTGTATGTTGAAATTGGGGACTACTTTAAGGCCATTCCTTGC
Organism: Limibacter armeniacum; assembly: GCF_036880985.1. Taxonomy (NCBI): domain Bacteria; kingdom Pseudomonadati; phylum Bacteroidota; class Cytophagia; order Cytophagales; family Flammeovirgaceae; genus Limibacter; species Limibacter armeniacum. The sequence goes on along the minus strand of NZ_JBAJNO010000009.1, from coordinate 1,126,658 downwards.
ATGGATTACACTTTCTGATTCACCAATTGTGTGGACATTGAAAAGCTTAGTGTTATTTTTTTCAGCGAGGGAAAAAACTTCGAACGGACCTGCAAAATCCAATACTTCAATTTCTTCAAAAAGAAGGATGCCAACTTGAATAGGAGTCATGTTTAAAATGGAAAAGTTTATAGTGAAAAAATAACTATTGACCGATAGACTTTTCCATCAGTATCCTCCATACGTTTAGAGGAAGCCACTCATCATAATTTTTGAGGTGCTTGTACTGAGGTAAGCTAACAGTCTTCGGGATATCAAAAAAAGGAGTACCATTACTCAATTCTTTATCTACAGCTAAATATAAATCAGTAAAGTACTGCTGCAAGAGCGTGATGTCTTCTCTTTTTCCAATTGGTCTTACGTGTGCCATATAAACCTCATCGAAATCGAGTTGTTGTATTTCAGCTAGTGATTGAACCCATTTTTTTGGTTTGGCATCAGGTAAGTATGCATATAAAACACGGTCAGGAACAACTAAATCAATACTGAAAATAGCATTGTGTTCGGGAAACCGGAATGTGGTCATTCCACTGCCGTGATTTGCCCCAAAGTAGTAGCATTCGATACTTTTTTCACCTGCCTTTAGTGTATATTTTTCACCAGACCATGTAGTATCAGGCATGACAACATTGTCATTTTCAGGAATGTCTTCTGCTGCTTTCTGATGGCTGATAATAGAAGCTCCTTGACTTTTAAAAATTTCACCACCACTAATATGATCCCAATGATTATGGCTGTAAATCAAATGGGTTACAGGCTTGTCAGTAACCTTTTTAATTGCCTCCATTGTGGCAGTGGCATGTCGTTCATCAATAGGATCAATTACGACAACGCCTTCATCTGTAATGTAGAAAAGTGAGAATGTTCTGTCTCCAACAAGGTAAAGGTTTTCTTTAGCCTTATAGGTTTTGATCTCTTGAGAGGAGGCCGCGAATGAGAGTAATAAAAAAAGTCCAGTGAGAAGCGTAGTAAGTTTCATATATGATTTCGGTATTCATTGATGATTCACTACATGATACGGAATTCTGACCCATGTAGGAAATTAAAATATGCATTTACCAATGCTTCTCTGGTTATATTATTTAGAGCTGCTTACTTAATTTTTTTCTTTACACCAAGATGTAGTTTTTGAACCCCACGAATACTGGCATAACGAATCTTTTCTTTATAAAGGACCCATCCGCCAACAGTACCTAAGATACTACCAATTGTTATCTCCCAAAATCTTAAAGCAATCAATGCATTGGAGTCCTGAATCAATGGATTAGCTGCTTCTGCTAGTAAAACCGTCAAAGGTGTAATAAAAATAACAGCCAGTGCATATTGCCTTACGACTAGCATCTCAATGATAAACTGGAGAATTATAATGGTAATGCATATACTCAATGGTGCGTCTATTAGACTTAATAATCCCCAGCAAAGTGCTAATCCGATAAATGTGCCTGTAATACGTTGCATTGTCCTTTGCCAAATATGGTGCAATGAAGCGCCTTGCATAACAGCTGCGCATGAGATTGGAATCCAGTAAGGATTGCTAAACTTCAATAGGTGTCCTAAAGACAAAGCTATGGCCATAAAACCACCCACAATTAGGGCTTCTACAAAATCAGCATAATTATTTTTCTTGAGTACAGGGGTGATTTTTGTGGAAGAAGTGTTTTTGGTGGTGACTAAGGTATAAATAAGTGCCAATAGGCATGTATACATGGTGCCTAACCCGATAAGTCCAGCTTTTACAGGGATAGCCGAAAGATCAAATGGTTGACAGCTCGACATTGCTGCAATCAGGATAAAGAAAAAGCTACCAGGAGGCGAGGTCTTATAGTAAAGAACAATCCAGTGTATGGTTATGGAGTACAAGCCAAATATCAAGGCAGATACAATGGGGTTGAAGCTGAAAATAAGACCAATTGTAAATGACACCATGAAACCAAATGAGCTGACCAATATGGTGATCATTCGGTTGGTAAGAGAGCCGGAAGTAGGAAGGTATAGGATGACCATACCACTAAGGCAGGCAAACAGGCCATTTTGTAGGTTGTCAAAATATAGTCCTATGAGAAGTGGAGTTCCGAGACATATGGCGGCTAGAAGAGGAATGTGCCAGTTTCTTTTACTTTCTTTAAATGCCACCAAAAGCTTTAATTCCTTGTTAATCGTCTCCTTAATCTCCATATCTCAAAAATACCTTAGTTCTGCTTTTTATGTCATGTATATGCTCGTATAAGAGGGGCTGCATGTACATTTTAACAACTATAAATAACTCTTTAAGGTTTAAATTGTTTATTAGAATGTTGATATAATTGGGCGAGTAAAATGCTATAGGTAACCAAGGGGTTTTTAAGGTGGAGGAGCGAATCTTTATAGTGATATATTGGAATGGTACCAAGAGGTGTAGGAATCCTATTTTTTAAGGTGTTTACGTTTCTTATTGACCTTTGATAATTCGACACCTTTTCAGTTCTTTGTTCGCAAGTACCAGTATCAACCGTAAGTTTTTTAAACTCTCTAAGTAAATTTACCAAACTTTAGCACGTTGGTCAGTGCTTGATATGAATTTTTATCCACAATCAGTTTGTTGTGATTGTATGGCTTTAACTAGAGCCTAGCTACTAACAGTCAACCAGAATATGATGCAAATGATTTCGAAGTATCTGCTTGTTATCTCATTGAGTATGTTCAAGTTTATTTTCGGTCCAATAACCAGTTTAACATTAGGTTTCAGTTTGGTGGAAGGAATCATCCTGACAGTAGTTGGAATGATGATGACCGTCTTATTACTGATAATTCTGGGACCACGGTTCCGGAATAAGCTTTATGCTTGGATGTACAAGAAAAAACGTAGAAGGTTGTTTACTCCACGTAACAGAAAAATAGTGACTGTTTGGAGAAAACATGGGTTGTTGGGAGTCGCATTTCTTACGCCAGTGCTGTTGACTCCAGTTGGAGGAGCATTGGTAGCTATTGCTTTTGGTGAAAAGAAAAGCAAGATATTCTGGTATATGTTGGCAAGTGCTTTTACTTGGAGTATAATCCTGAATACCGTAATATTTTTGGCAGGAGAAGAATTAGGTATCTTAGATATGATTTTGTAATTGGTCGAATAGATATATCATAAATTTTCAATGGCAGCTTCGTCTATTAAAAGGCGAAGCTGTTTTATTTTATCAGAACCTTTTTATAGGTTAGTCAATAACTTTTTTATTCAGGAAAATACAGATAACAGAACCCGATCCTATGAGAGATAAAGCATTTGCCATCAAGGAATATATCACAGATATACGTAGACGAATCCATCAGCATCCAGAATTAGGTTATCAGGAGTTTGAAACCCAAAAACTGATCAAATCAGAGTTGGAAGCAATGGGGTTTACTCAAATTGAAGAGAAAGCCAAAACAGGCATTGTTGCCTCTCTAAAAAATGGAAATGGGCCTTGTATCGCTTTAAGAGCCGATATTGATGCACTTCCTATAGAAGAGGAAACAGGTTTGGAGTACAGTTCAAAAAGAGAGGGGGTAATGCATGCATGTGGACATGACAGTCATACAGCAATGTTGTTGGGGGCCGCAAAAATCCTGAAAGAAGAAGCATTCCAAGGTGAGGTGAGGTTTCTGTTTCAACCATCGGAAGAGCATAATTATGATGACCCTGATGGGTGGTCAGGAGGAAAGCGAATGGTGATGGAAAATGTACTTGAAGGCGTAGATGCGGCGATGGCAATTCATCAGATTCCACAAATGCCTTTGGGAGCCGTAAGCATCAAAGAAGGTCCTGTACTGGCTGCAGCTGACTTTTTTGAAATCAGGGTAAAAGGGAAATCGGCACACGCTGGAGCGTCGCCAGAATTGGGTATCGATGCCATTGTAGTAGCAAGTCAGATTGTCAACAACTTACAAACGGTTGTGTCCAGAAATATAAACCCTGCTGAAAGTGGTGTGGTAAGTGTGACCACATTTCATGGAGGTTCTGCTCCCAATATCATTGCCGATGAAGTAGTGATGACCGGAACCATTAGGGCATTGGATGATGAAATCCATCAAAAGATAGTCACTAGGGTAAAGGCAATTATCCAACAGACAGCAGCTATGCACGATACAGAAGCTATTTTTACAATAAAACATGGCGTGCCTGTAACATTTAATCATGTGGAGATGACAGCTAAAACTAGGCAGTCAGCCCAAAAGGTATTTGGAGAGCAAGGCGTGATTGCGATTCCTCCTGTTTTTGCAGGTGAAGATTTTGCTTATATGGCTAGGCAAGTACCGTCTTGTTTTGCATTACTTGGAACCAAAATAGAACGTGAAGGAGAAATTTATTCGCTTCATCACCCTAAGATGATTTTGAATGAAGATGCAATGCCATTGGGAACAGCCTTGTTTGTACAAACGGCTTTGGACTTTCTGAACAAGAATTGATGGCAATTGACTAACTACTTCATCATTTCTCTTCTCATTAACAGCTGTCAATGTGCTGTTTCAGTATTTGTCTTTAGATGAATTGTAGGTTGAAGCATTAGTGACATGAAAGATGATTGTCAAACTTCGGAGGTTGATATGAGAAGAGAAACCCATATGTAAGTACAAAAGGCATGTGATAGGATTGGCGCTAACAGTGTCAATTTTTATCTAATTTGTGTACATTGATTGAATATCGTCTAATAACAATTTATTTAAATGAAGCTTATGGCAGTGAGGGAACTTTAAATGGAGCGTTATTACTTTTTTTAGTCAAATCAATTGGTGTGAAATTCAACATAGCGATCACATTTAAACTATATAAATGGAAAAACTAGAATTCAGTAATGGTGACAAAATGCCTTCCATCGGATTGGGAACGTGGAAATCTTCACCTGGAGAAGTCTACAACGCAATAGTGGAGGCACTCAAAATCGGTTACAGGCATATCGATTGCGCAGCAATTTATGGGAATGAGACTGAAATTGGGCAAGCATTTCTGAAGGTGCTGTCTGAAGGAAACATCAAAAGGGAAGAGCTTTGGATTACCTCCAAACTCTGGAATAATGCACATCAGCCAGAAGATGTAATGCCTGCCTTGAAAAAGACTTTGCATGACCTACAACTGGAATATTTGAACCTTTACCTGATTCACTGGCCTGTTGTACTTCGGAAAGGAGTTGAGTTCCCAAGTCAGTCAGATGATTTCCTGAGTCTGGAACAGGTGCCAATTATAGAGACTTGGCAGGCGATGGAAGCATGTGTAGAAGCAGGGTTGGTAAGGCATATTGGCGTGTCCAACTTTAGTGTGAAGAAGCTGGAAGACCTTATGAGTAAGGCTACTGTCAAGCCTGAGATGAATCAGGTAGAAGCGCACCCTTATTTGCAGCAGCTAGAGCTTTTTGACTATTGTAAAAGCAACCAGATCCATATGACAGCCTATTCTCCATTGGGGTCTAAAGATAGAGCTGCACAAGCGAAAAAAGAGAATGAACCGAACCTGTTTAAAGATGAAACGGTGCTGAATATTGCAGATAAGCACCAATGTTCGGCAGCGCAAGTAATGATTGCTTGGGCAGCACAGAGAGGAACAGCAGTGATACCAAAATCGGTTAATCCAGAACGTCTGAAGCAGAATCTTGAGGCTGCCAATGTAAAGTTGGATGCAGAGGACATGAAGCAGATAGCGTCCTTGGATAAAGGTTATCGTTTTATTGATGGCTCATTTTGGGCGATGGAAGGTTCCTCTTATTCTATGGAAAATCTTTGGGATGTATAATCATCTCTTTTTATATTGATACAAGAAATCATCCCGTTGGTGAGGCCAGCGGGATATTTTTTTACTTAAAAATGAAGGTCATGGAAGAGCATTTAAGTTGGAGTGAATTTGCTAGAGTAGAAATGAGGGTAGGAACTGTAATGGAAGCTGAGGTTTTTGAAAAAGCCAGAAATCCAGCACTGAAGTTACAGGTAGATTTTGGAGAAGAATTGGGAATCCGTAAAACTTCAGCGCAAATCACCAAGCTTTATCAACCAGAAAAACTGATAGGTAAGCAGGTGATTGCAGTTGTCAATTTTCCGCCTAAGCAGATTGCCAATATTATGAGTGAATGTCTTGTATTGGGGGCTGTTGGAGAAGCTGGAGAGGTAACATTGTTGCAACCGGAGCGACCTGTACCAAATGGATTAAGAGTTGGGTGATAACTATTTTTTATAATTGACAACCAAATGCTTCATCACAGAATAGTCGTTTTTGCAGCTGTGGCAGAACATGGGAGTTTTACGAAGGCAGCCATGCAGCTGGAAATTTCACAGCCTGCTGTAACTAAACAGGTAAAAGAGCTTGAAAAAGAATTAGAAGTAAGACTGGTAGACAGAAAAGGACAATTTATAGCATTGACAGAAGCTGGAAAGTTGGTGTTGGCGTATTATCATAAAGGAGTTGCACTTCAGCAGTCTTTGGAGTTGGAATTGAGTGATATTCGACAACGTTTTTCAGGTTCATTGCGAGTAGGGGCCAGTACCACGATAGCCCAATATATCCTGCCTTTTGCATTGGCGCATTTTTACAAAAAGCATCCTGATGTAAAAGTGAAAGTGGAAAGTGGCAACACCCAGCAGGTGCAGGAAAAGCTGATAAGGGGAGAGATAGATTTCGGAATTGTAGAAGGTCTTCCTAACAACAGGAACCTACATTATGAACCTATCATAAGAGATGAGATAGCTGTGTTGGTAAATGCCGAAGGGAAATATGCACAACTAGATACCCTGAATGTTGATCAGTTAAAAACAATGCCTGTAATCTTAAGGGAGAAGGGATCTGGAACTTTGGATATTTTGGAGCAGGAGCTCGAAAAGCAATTAGGGTTAAGGGTTGTTGATATGAATATTGTCATGCAACTTGACAGTACAGAAGCTATCAAAACTTTTGTCAAGACGACTGATAGCATTGGGTTCTTTTCTGTTCCTTCTGTTATGATGGACATTAAGGCTGGAAGCTTAAAAATATTGGATGTAGAAGGATTGGATATCAACCGGATGTTTTATGTCATTTATCCACAAGGACCCGCTCCTCATGGTATGGCTGCTCAGTTACTCAAGTATTTACAGTATTATCATCAATTTGGTTGATCGTCGCATTATAACTTTTAGTTATAAACTATGAATAATTACTATTGGTAATAGAAGTTCATAGACTTAGTTTTGTCATAAGTGCTAATGCAAATAACTGACAAACTATCTTATGAAAGCTATTACTGCCAGCCGTCCGGTTTCATTCTTAATGATAGGGATTTCTATCTGTTGTTGCCTATCTCCTTGGGGTTCTGCACCTATTGCACTTTTTTTGGGTGTGTTGATTGCCTTTTTCTTCAGTAATCCATTCGAATCGCTTTCAGCTAAACTAAGTAAGCAACTTTTGCAGTATTCAGTTGTGGGGTTGGGGTTTGGTCAGAACCTTTTTGTGGCCTTAAAGGCAGGGCAATCAGGTTTTGTGATGATTTTGGTTTCAGTCGTATTGACGTTGCTTTCTGGAATATTGCTAGCCAAATGGTTGAAGGTAGATTTCAAGGTGGGGTACTTGATAAGTGCTGGTACTGCTATATGTGGAGGTAGTGCCATTGCCGCAACAGGACCTTGTATAGATGCGAAGAAAGAGCAAATGTCAATTGCGTTGGGTACAGTATTTATTCTGAATGCCATAGCACTGTTTGTTTTTCCTTATATAGGACACTTATTCTCTCTTTCTCAACAACAGTTTGGCACTTGGTCTGCGATCGCTATTCATGATACAAGTGCTGTAGTAGGTGCAGCTAGTATCTATGGGGAAGAGGCGTTGAAAGTCGCCACTACTGTCAAGTTGGCTAGGGCTTTATGGATTATTCCAGTTGCTTTTATTTCGACATTTATAGTAAAAGGGAATAAGGAAAGTAATCGTAAGGTGAGTATACCCTATTTTATATTCTTCTTTGTCATTGCCATGTTGGTCAGTACTTTCTTTCCTTCTATTCATATTGTCTCGCCTCTGATTGTAATGATCGCTAAAAAAGGGTTAGTCGTTTCACTCTTTCTGATTGGATTGGGGCTATCTCCTAAAGTAGTAGGAGAGACGGGCTGGAAGCCAATATTGATGGGGGTAGTATTGTGGGTGACTGTATCAGCCTTGTCTTTGGTCGGTGTAATGATATAATAAAAAAGCCTGCTAGTAGTTAGCAGGCTTTCTTGTATATTTTTTTCTGAGAATTTAGGCACCTCTTTTTTTAGGTGAGTTACTCATGATAAATTCAATTTCACCACCTTGTTTGATATCGGAATGTGGCAAAACGAATCCGTCCAATGTTTTACCATTTACTATAACCTTATCTACATAAACATTGTCCTTACTTTGGTTTGTTGCTTTGACTTTAAGCACCTTTCCATTTTCCAAATGTATTGTAGCTGCCTTCAGTGATGGACTTCCTACAGCATATTCACCTGATCCTGGCGTAACTGGGTAGAAACCCAAGCTGCTGAAAATATACCAAGCACTCATTTGTCCCGCATCATCATTGCCACAAAGTCCATCAACTGTCGGACCATACATGGTATCCATAATCATCCTTACACGTGCTTGCGTCTTGTGAGTGTCACCAGTCCAGTTATATAGGTATGGGATGTGGTGTCCTGGTTCATTGCCATGTACATAAATACCAATTATGCCATCTCGGGTAATGTCCTCATGGTTTTCAATGTACTTATCCGCAAGCTCCATTGAAAATAGTGAGTCCAAGTGTTGGCTAAGCTGTGCTTTGCCACCCATCATCGCAACCATCTTGTCGAGCTGATGAGGAACGTACAGTCCATAGTTCCATGCATTTCCCTCTATAAAACCCTGTCCATAGGTATCAAGCGGATCAAATCCTTCCTTGAATTGTCCATTGGATAATTTTGGACGCATATACCCAATTTTTGGATCATAAACATTATTGTAATATTCTGATCGACCCAAAAATTCCTCTTTTGTCTTATTGTCACCTACACTCTTAGCCATTTGGGCAATACACCAATCATTATAGGCATATTCCAATGTTTTGGATACAGATGAATGGCTCTTATCATCAGGAACAAAGTGGTATTCCATATAATCGCCTACTCCATCAAAGTATGGAACCTTTGCCGTATTGACTGAAGCTTGTAAGGCTTTTTGTCTATCGAAATCTCCTACATCTTTGGAGATGGCATCGGCAATTACTGAAGTAGCATGGTAACCGATCATACACCAGTTTTCGTTGGCATAATGACTCCAAATAGGGAGCATATGGTGTACACTTTGGTCATGGTGTGCCAACATGGATTTGATCATATCATTGTTACGCTTTGGTTGAAGCACATTGAACAGTGGGTGTAATGCCCTGTAAGTATCCCATAGCGAAAAAGTAGTGTAGTTGGTAAATCCTTCGGAAGTGTGGACATTTTGATCCAGTCCCATATACTGTCCATCGACATCTTCGTAAATAGTGGGGCTAAGCATAGTATGATACAAAGCTGTATAAAAAGTTGTCTTCTCTTTTTCTGTGATGGTTTCAGCTTCTATTTTGGATAGCTCTTTATTCCATTGCTGTTTTGTTTCTTCCCTTGTTTTCTCAAAGTCCCAGTGAGGTATTTCAGCATTCAGGTTTTTCAAGGCACCTTCTGTACTTACTGAAGAAAGCGCAAACTTTACTTCAATTTCCTCATTTTGCTCTGTATCAAAATTGAAATATGCTCGGATGTCTTTTCCTGCCATTTCAGGGAAATTTTCCGTTTCATTAAACCTTCTGTAGAACCCGTTGTAAGTTACCTTATCATATTTCTTATGCCCATAACTCTTGAATGGTTTAGAGAAGTGCATGGCAAAATAAACTTTTCTGGTACGAGCCCAGCCTTTTGTCTGTCTGTAACCCGTAACGGTTGAGTCATTTTCTACACGGATAAATGTCCATACATTCTTGTTGTCGTGATGGTATATATTGTATACAAGATCCAATAGGATGTGGGCATTATCGGATTGTGGGAAGGTATATCTGTGATATCCGACACGTTCAGTGGAAGTCAGCTCAGCAGTAATGCCATAACTGTCCAGTTTGACTTTATAGTAGCCTGGTGAGGCTTCTTCTTTGTCATGAGAGAAAGTAGAGTAGAATCCTTTTTTACCTGTTTCAGTTTCCAGTGGATCAAGAATCAGGTCACCTGTGGTAGGCATTACCAGAAAATCACCTAAGTCTGAATGTCCTGTACCACTGAAGCTGGTATGGGCAAATCCTAAAATGGTCGAATCTTTATGCTGATAGCCCGCACAGTATTCGTAGGTTGTGGAATTGTAGCTGCCATCTTCCTTGAACATTACCTCAAAGTTGGTTTGAGGACTTAGCTGAACCATCCCGAATGGCGCTGTTGCCCCTGGAAAGGTATGTCCCATCTTACTTGTTCCAATAAAAGGATTTACATACTGTGTATAATCTGTCTGGCTCGATGTGGCAGAAGGCGATATTTGAGACGTATTCTTTTGACATGATAAACATGTAAAGAGTACGAATGAGAAAAGTAAAACTCGTTTCATTTAATCAGAATTGATGTTGGTTGAAAAGTAGAGTTGTTGAATGATTACACTGTAAACTCAATAATTATCCAAATAAAATAAAGAATAGTGCTATTTCCATAAAAACAAAGCCCAATCATTTATCATGATTGGGCTTTGAAATAGTTTTTAAATAAAAATTATAGGCTTAGCTGACCTGATATCTTGATAGCAAACTCTGGGGCATGACCATCAGTGTGGGTAAGTCTATGGACAAAGTCAACCCGTATAATCTTAAAGATATTTTCCATTCCATAACCAACTTCTGCATATGGCTCTCCATTCAGACTTTTTAAGTGGTCTTCAGGAATGTCAGACAGAATAGCGGCTTTATTTTCGTCACTCAGTGAACCGTATAGGATTCTGGAAGTGGCAAATAACCTAACATTTAGTTTATTTAATATTGGAATTCTGTTGGCAATGAGACCTTCAAAATGATGCTCCAGATTGAGTGATGCATATTGGTCACTGACAAATTCCATAAAGTTCATCAGGTTAAAGGCATATGCATTGTAAAATACAGGAAGCTCATTGCCCAAATGTACTCCAAGCATTGGATAAGGCAGTACATCAGGAATGTAAGTACCAGACAGCTGATAGCTGGTTTTACCAAAGCGCCCCATACGGAAAGAGTGGTCAATACCAGCATAGAATTTTTGGTATTCAAACTGACTTCCCAATAGGTTAGGGATTCCATAAGAATAACGTAACGTTAGCGCAGGTCTGTCATCTGTAGTGAATACAGCGCGGGTATTGTACTCTGTATAAAACATCTTATGACCTGGAGCAATCTTTAGCTCACCAACTACTTCTGCATTTACATAGTTGCTACCACTTAGTTCTGGTTTTTCAGGGTCAAGGCTGTATTCAAAGTCAAAAGCAGGATCAAAAGAGCTTCTTCTTAAAGTAACTTTTGCTGTAACACCTTTCGTTAGGTCGGTTTGGAACCAAAACCTAGATAGCTCATTATAATAAGCTTGTGTTTGTTCGCCCCATCTGGTGGCAGCCATAAAAGCAGGGTCCTGGTTTAGGTCATCATCAAAGATACCGACACGCTGTAGGTCATACTGATGCATAAAACCAAATTGAGTCCACTTGATTCTGTTGGCAATATAACGGAAGGTCATATTGTACTTGAGCTTGTTGTCTCCCGTACCATACCCTAAATAACCTGCCAGTACATATTTGGTACTGAAATCCACGTTGGTAGTGGCTCCAAGTCTGAAACGGTGCTTTTCTATGTCATTATTGGCATAAACATGGGTGTATGTACCCAAATCGATCTTACCAACATTGATATAGCCATTAAAGGCAATATCAAGTACATTGACTAGGTTTTTTACCCTTGGCAATGTCTTGATAGACTCAACAGTATTAATTACCTGTTGTTCTTCTTCCGTAAGTGGATCAGGTCTGCTGCTGCTCCAATAGGTTTCTTCTGCAGGGTCATTTGCATCTTTCTCAATGATGATATCCTGAAGGTAGAAGGTGGATGGTTTTTCTTGGTTGACGATAAAGTTTTGGTTAGCCACTTTGGTATCAACCAATAGCCCACCCCATCTGTCGTTGAGGTTTTTGGCTTGTATTTTTATCCTTGTGTTTTTCGGTAACCAAGCACTCCCTTTTTCAGGTTGTATCAGCTCCTGCTGAATCTCAATGCCTTCTACAAAGTTGATATTGGCAGACTCACTGACTTTAGCATCAATTTTCTTTAGCGCATAACCATGTGCTTCATCCGTGATCCACATAGTACCTGTAAAGGCCAGGTCTTCTTTCCTTTTAGGTTCAAAGGTGATCTTATAACATGGAATACCATCCAGATCGTGCATCTGGAGTTCAAGCTCGTATTCATAGAAACCTTTCCACCCAGAGGCAATTGGGGAAATAAAACCTTTTTGGAGAATGCTTACCCAGTTATCGTAAAAGTTATAATCCTGAAAAGCAGCGCCTGTAAGTTGAGAGAGTACAGAACCATCCTCTACGCCCAAGCCTGACATACGGGTTTTCTGTACGTGTTCAGTCCGCTTTTTAGGATTATTGATAAAGTACATATCAGAAACTGACTCCGAAATAAACAAAGGCAAGGATGTAGCTGAGTCGGTACCAGTATGGTGTTCAGCCACTTCAATCATCTGTTTGATTGTGCGGTTATTCCGAAGTTTATCCGTCAGGTTGTTGACGTAAATTTCGTTACGGGTATATGACTGAAACTGAAATGCCTTTAGCTTATTCAAGTCATTTTCATTTCTGTGCTTGAGTACATTCTCAATTACATCCCAAGCAGGATTTTCATACCCTTTGCGAGTTACAACTACCTCATTCAAGCTTAAAGCAGTAGAATTCAGCTCAAAGTCAATGGTCTGGTTGCTTTTTCCCTTTGTAAGCGCTATGCTTTTTGATTGATAACCAATATATGAGGCGACTAGAGAGTCTGCCGTATGGGTGGTTTGTAAGATGTAATTACCGTCCAAGTCGGTAGTGGTTCCCTTTGTGCTGCCTTTGAGGAAGACGTTCGCAAAAGGAATCCCTTCTTTAGTCTCTGCATCTGATACTTTACCTTTTATCAAAAAATCCTGTCCGTAGACATGTCGAGAAAACAGTAGTACCAATAATGCAAAAACGGATTTCTGTATCTTCATTGAAGTTGGTTAAAACTTATTGAAAACTTAGCTGATCGCTATAACCGTGATCGCAATGGATTTATTAGATCAATTCTTTGTAACGAAAATGAAACGAAATATGGTTAAAAAAGTTTAGCTAGAGATAACGGTTAAAAATACCTAAAACGTATTATTGAATGATTATTCAATTGGTTAATAGAGGATTGTAATATATAAAGGCAGTTGCCAATAGGATAGAGGAGGTTTTTAAATAAGAAAAATTAACAAAAGATAAAGGTGATTTCCCTCAGTAATTGAATAATAACTAAGGGAAATCATTGGTTTTAAGCCTCTACCTGCTCGTGAACAATTTTTAGTTCTGACGAAGTACCAAATACTTTTCTGTCAAAGAAATAAGAAGTTCCCAAAAGTAAGAAGGCGACAAGCGCACCTTCAAACTCACCATCACCAGCCATGATATGTGCACCGAAAGCCATGACAAAATTGTAGAAGAAACCTGCATAAGCTAGGTTTTTCAGGAAGTTTGAAGGCTTGGTCAGGATGGTGATAGCACCCAAAGCCTTGGCTGCCGCTAATGGGTAAAGTAAGTAAACGGGATAGCCTAGTGCGGCAAAGTTGACAGCAATTTCTTCGTACTTGAACACATACATGCTAGCTGACATCAGCATCATGGCACAAAATAATCCCGTTACAGACCAGTAGGTGATCTTGTTTCTTTTTTTCATGTTTGTTTAGTAATAGCAAAGAGTGTTAAAAGTTGAGTTACTAAACCGAAGACTTACCCTTTCCAGATACCGAATTTGCCATTTTGATAATCTAGATAAGCTTGCTGGATTTCTTCCATCGAATTCATTACAAAAGGTCCATGAGCAACGATTGGCTCATTGTATGGTAATGCATGTCCGAAAATAATCAAGCTGTCTTCAGTTGCCTCAATATCAATATTTTTTCCATCATTTGTAAACTCAACAAGATGACGCATTGATACTTCTTTCCCATTAACCGATACCTTCCCTCTTACGACATAAAATAGAATATTTCGTTCCGCTTCTACCTCGAAAGAAATCTTTCCTCCAGCTTTAAATTCTAAAGAACTTAGATATACATCAGTTAGCGAATCAAAAGCGCCTTTTTCTCCATTCCAGTTTCCGCTGATGGCTTTAATCCTCACTTTTCCATCATCAGATTTTATATGTGGGATACCTTCCTCTTGTAAGCCGGTATAGTTAGGCTCGGTCATTTTATATTTGGCAGGCAGGTTTACCCACAATTGAAGAATCTCAAGGTCTCCACCATTTTCTAAAAATTCCTCAGAAGAAGTCTCGGCATGTATCAATCCCTTGCCTGCGGTCATCCATTGAATACCTCCACCATTGATCACACTTTTGTAGCCATTGTTGTCTTCATGTGCTATATCACCATCAACAATGAATGTGACTGTTTCAATACCCCTGTGTGGGTGTGGTCCAAATGGCAGTCCGTTATTGTTTGGTGGATAAGTTTGAAAGCCATGGTGATTCAAAAACAGGAAAGGATCAATGTGTGGCAAGTTGTGAGTTGGCATAGGTGAATACGTTTCCAGATCTGCAATAGGACGATATTCAGCTATATGAATTTTTTTGATGGTTCTCATATCTATTGTCAATTTTTGAAGTTTTCAACTAGTAAACCAAAGCAGATAGATTTGGTTTGTAAAAATATAGTTTAAACATTGATTTTTGAGATTGAGGGTTTGAAATATACTTTATTGGCTATGAAGGCCATTTCATATAGAGGTCAATCCATAATGTTCAATTACCTTATATAGGTTGTATATTAGCTGAATACGGCTTTATGTCATAAGTGAATTATATTCATTGAAAAATGTTTATTAAGTAAGAATTGTAATGACTGGTTTTATCTGTATTGGAATTTAAAACTTACACTTATGCCAAACCCTTTCTTTAAAGCCGTCAGAAAAACGGTGAAATATTGGTACGTTCCGCTAATAGTTGGGATTATCTTTATTGCAGCCGGTATCTGGACCTTCACTTCTCAGCTTGAAGCTTATCTGGCGCTAGCGCTTATCTTTAGTCTTTCATTTATTTTTTCAGGCGTATCAGAAATTGTATTTTCGATAGCAAACCGTACCCATCTTGAAAACTGGGGATGGATGCTTTGTTTCGGAATCTTTACTTTGATCATAGGTTTGCTTCTCTTGCTGAACCCTGAAATTTCAATGACGACACTTCCTTTCTATGTAGGATTTGTTGTCCTGTTCCGTTCAATTGGAGCTGTAAGCACTGCCTTGGATCTTAAAAATTACGGAGTGCTGGATTGGGGGAATTTATTGGGAGTAGGAATACTGGGAATCATATTCTCCTTTATTCTGCTATGGAATCCTCTGTTTGCTGGGTTGACTATTGTATTTTGGACAGCTTTAGCATTAACAGTTACAGGATGCTTCAGCATTTACTTTTCCTTTAAGCTTAAAAAACTCCATGACCTTCCTAACAAGGTGCCTGAAGATCTAAAACACGAATACGAAGATCTTCAGATGCGTATTCAACAAAGAATGCATGGTCATGGTCACCATCCTTCTTGATGGTCTGACTGATGAAAAAAGCCCACCCTTTGTAGAAAACTGTTCTATCAAGAGTGGGCTTTTTGTTTATCTATGTTGTAATACCAAACCGTTATTCTGATAAATTGGAATGTTGGTGTATTGTCAAGTAATAGTAATCATCTAGCAAAATTTTAAGGAATGGGTTTCCTTTTTTGTAGGTGTCAATGACTAGTTTTTCCTGTAGTTTGTTACTAAGTAACATTGCTAATTCATAACTATTTGAGTTAATAGGAAGTGCAAGGGTTTTTTCAATTATTTTTACTTGCTTATCCGTTAAACTTATGGCTTGTGGGTAGGTTACAGTATGGTGTTCATCAAACTTTATTGGTCTAAATTGTACAGAGCGATTTTTTTCTTCATCAGAAATAACTGTTGTTTTAGCTACAATATCACCTACACGCTGTCCTTTTCCACCAATAATGATAGAAAGAATGGCAACAATACCGTAAAGAGGGATGTCAATAAGACGAAAAAGCCATCGCATTAAGAATTGACCAATACTTGGCTGAGAGCCATCTATTGCTATAACCTTAATTTTTAAGGCAACTTTTCCCAAACTTCTTCCTTTATTAAATATTTCAAAAAGGACAGGGTAAAGTAGGTAGAAAAATATGGCAAGGTAAATTAGAGTTTTAAGGGCTTCTTCTGATTGTGTTGAATTAACTATTAAAAGCAAAACAATGAATAGGGCTCCTAGAATAAGATTATCTATAAGATAGGCTCCAATACGACGTGTTACAGTTGCAGGTGTATACGAAAGTGTAACGTTTTGACTGTTTTGGAAAGAAACGTGCTTCATTATTCAAAAAATAAAATTAGAGATAAATCTAAGTCTTTTAAGGTGTCAACTCTGTGTATCTGTTATAACGCTCCAACTTATAAAAACTGTTAGATATTTTTTGAAGCGATAATAAAATAGATATATTTCGATTTAAAGTATTGTATTTTTTTATGAAAGAACCAATTTTTATTCACAACAATCAAAAAAAATGGGAGAATATTGAAAAGGCGTTAATTGGGCCTGAACAATTATCTCCGGATCTATTGGCTAGTTATTATACAGCACTTTCTGAAGACTTATCCTATTCCCAAACTTACTATCCAGGAAGTGATGTGACGGTCTATCTCAATACCTTAACGGCATCTTACCATAAGCAGATTTACCAAAGTAAGCAACAGGATAAAGATAGGTTTAAGACTTTTTGGACAGAAGAAATCCCACTTGAAACCCGTAAAGCTCACCGTTATTTACTGTATGCATTACTGATTTTTTCGTTGAGCTGTTTGATAGGTGCTTTATCAGCAGCGCATGATGAGACATTTGTACGCCTAATTTTGAGTGATGCTTATGTGGATATGACATTGGAAAACATTAAAAATGGAGATCCAATGGCTGTTTATAAGTCTCAGGACAGTGGTTCAATGTTTTTAGCCATTACAACCAACAATATTAAGGTATCATTTTTGGCATTTGTTTCTGGGGTCGTAAGTAGTATAGGTACAGGGTACATTCTTTTACGAAATGGAATTATGCTAGGCGCTTTTCAATATTTTTTCTTTGAAAAGGGCGTATTGATAGATTCGTTATTATCTATTTGGATACATGGTACCCTAGAGATTTCAGCAATTGTGATAGCGGGAGGTGCAGGAATGCTGATGGGAAATTCGTTTCTGTTTCCGGGGACTTATTCAAGAAAAGAGTCTTTGATAAGAGGAGGCCGTAGTGGCCTTAAGATTATAATAGGCCTAATTCCTGTATTTATTATAGCAGGATTCCTTGAGTCTTTTGTTACCAGACAGACGGATTGGCATTGGAGTATTAGGGTGGGAATTATCCTTTTTTCTTTGGTTGCCGTTCTATATTACTATATCTATCTACCTATTCGAGCAGAGAAAAAAGTGGCAGCTTTAGAAGCTGAACATAATAGTTAAAGTAATTACAATCGAATTTTTAGTGAAATCGAATTAAAACCAATTATAATAATCAAACTCATTAGTAGAGGGTGACTTGTTGAGTAAAAAGTCATTTAATTATTTATCAATTATGAATCAAAATCTAGACTTTAAAAGAGCTCGAAGAATGAGCGAAAAAGTGGACTTTACTTTTTCTTTTTGGCGAAATCACTTTAAATCTCTTATCAGTGCAATACTGGTAATTGCGGGGCCATTTGTCCTTCTAGGGGGAGGTATTTCAGGTTATTTTTCGAGTGAAGTATTATTTGGTGTTAATCAAATAACAGCAACATTCTCATCATTGATTGGAGTATTATTTACAAGTATTGGAGGAATGTTTGTATTGTATTATACCTTGTTGTATGTGAAAGTGTTTCTTGAGACGAATGAGGTGCCTACTTTTAAAATACTATGGGAAAGAAAAGAGGAGGTAGGATTAGGGAATATGCTTTTAAGTATGCTTGGGTTGAGTGTGATATTACTTTTCGGTTTTCTTTTTCTTATCATTCCCGGTGTATACATGTCGGTGGTATTTTCTCTTTTGCTCCCTGTAATGGTGTTTGAAAAAAAATCATTTAACAATGCGTTATCTAGGTCATCGTTTTTGATTAAAGAAAATTGGTGGTCTTCTTTTGGGTTCTATTTTGCTATTGGAACAGTTGCTGGTATAATTGGAGTAGTTGTTAATAGTGTACCAAATATGTTTATGATTTTTGGTGCAAGTCAACAAGTAGATGGAGGTGAATTACCATTCTATTTTCAGCCGTTAATTATCTTGTTGACAATGGTTGCATCTCTCATCGCATTTATGATTAATACTGTAAACTATGTAGCTCTTGCTGTTAATTATTTTAGCTTGCTTGAGGATAAGGAAGCCGTTAGTCTGAAAGATGAGATCTTGACAATGGAATAGGTGTAAGATATGAAGAAATATTTCAAAGCAAGTGCCTTACTGCTCTTACCTATATGTTTACAGGCACAGGAGAAATTACTAGCATCTTTTTCAGAATCAAAAGTGCACAAACTAAAGGAAAGTTCTGATTATCAATATCAACTTCCTTTTATGCAGGTGACTATTATTGATAAGTTAATCGATGGTGTTAAATCATTTTTTTTAGAATTGTTTTCTCAAGTTGTTTTAAACCCTATAGCATCTATTATTAAAAATTTATTTTGGCTAATAATAATTGGGCTAGTCATCTGGGGACTTTACCTTCTGTTTAAATCTCAAATCAGTTTCATGTTTTATAGTCAGAAAAAAGGAAACTTTTCACGGACTATATTAGGTGAAGAAGTCATAAGTAATATACCCCTATCTGATCAGTGGCAGGATGCTTTTTCAAGACAAGATTATAAGGAAGCTGTAAGGCTGAGGTATGTCATGGCTATTGAGAACTTGCAAGAGAAAAAGCTTGTTAACCTGAACCGAATCAAGCAACACTCTGATATTTTAAGAAAAATAGAAGGCAAACAGGTTCATGACCCATTTGACAGGCTAGGGTATTTTTTTCAGTATGTCTGGTATGGTAATTTTAATATCGAAGAACACCTGTATGAACAGGTTGAACAGTCATTCCAGCAGTTTGAACAGGCATTGCATAAAGCACCATCATCATGAAGAAATATAAAGGATATTTGATATTAGGGTTGGCTGTGGTTGCTTATTTTTTTATGGTGTCTACATCTAATAAACAGACTGATTGGAATGAGCATTATGACTCCAAAAGCACTTCACCATATGGTACAAAAGCACTGATTGAGTTACTTCAGGATAAACCATTTGGAGTAGGAGTAACCCATACCCGCAAGACATTCTATGAAATATGGAATGAAGAGTCTGTAACGGATTTGATGGTTATTGCTGATAAATTCTTTGCAGGTGATGAAGATCGAAATTCAATTATTGAAGTGGCTGAATTAGGTGGGAATATACTTTTGGCAGCTGAAAAGATAGATGCGCGCACAGCGGATACATTGGGATTGGAGTTAGAATATGAGTACAGTGATATTTATAGGGTGCCGGAAATAAACGAAAATAATATCTCGGATATTGATACAACTTATCTGCAAGCAGGAGACCTGAAAGGCTATTACTCAGACTTTGATCTAAGCTTTTATATAGCCAAATATGATAAGGAAACCTCTACAGTACTGGCAACCAATGAAAGGGGGCAAGCAATTTATGTGAAGGTCAAAGTGGGAGAAGGAAATGTCTATGTGTTGACTACTCCTAAGGTGTTTGCCAATATCAATTTGCTGTATGAGGATAATCACTATTTAGTAGCCAAGATTTTATCAGAATTGCCTCAAGGTGAATATGTCCGCTCAGAACTTTATACACTGGGAAGGGGGCTTTCAAGTTCACCATTCAGGTACTTGGTTTCTCAAAATGCACTCAAGTGGGGATTCTATATTTTGCTGTTGACCTTGGTGATCTTTATGATATTTGAGTCTCGTAGAAAACAGCGGATTATACCTGTGATTGAGCCGCCAGCCAATATGTCGCTTTCACACCTGAATACCTTGACGCAGCTTTACCTTAAGAAAGGAGAAAATAGTAACCTCTTGGAAAAAAGAAAGGTGTACTTTTTTGATGTGCTAAGGAAACGTTTTTTTATTGATCCGATCAATACACAGCAAGACCAGTTGGTAGAAGCTTTGAGTATCAAGACAGGATTGGGGGTGAAGGTACTGAATAAGTTAATTGACAGTTTGGAGATGGCAACGACCAATCCAACAGATGATAAATTCTTTTTTGACGTAAATAGACAGTTGGACAGCTTCTATCAGCATATCAATAGCTAATCTAAACTGATTGAAATAAGACATGGAAAATACGATAGACAGATTTGAAAATAGAATAGATACTACTGAACTGTACGAAAGCCTTAAAGCTGTAAGAGCATCAGTAAGTAAAACAGTCAAAGGACAAAGACAGATGATCGATTTGCTGTTGACT
Organism: Limibacter armeniacum; assembly: GCF_036880985.1. Taxonomy (NCBI): domain Bacteria; kingdom Pseudomonadati; phylum Bacteroidota; class Cytophagia; order Cytophagales; family Flammeovirgaceae; genus Limibacter; species Limibacter armeniacum. The sequence continues at coordinate 1,105,932 of NZ_JBAJNO010000009.1, read as the reverse complement.
GCTTTGTTGGCTAACGGACATGTCTTGATAGAGGGCGTGCCGGGTGTAGCGAAGACATTGACAGCGAAAGTATTGGCCGCACATATTTCAGGTAATTATAAGCGGGTTCAGTTTACACCAGACTTAATGCCATCTGATGTTATAGGTACATCGGTATTTAATGCACAGAAAAATATTTTTGAATTCAGAAGGGGACCTGTTTTCGGAAATATCGTGTTGGTGGATGAGATCAACCGTGCTCCTGCCAAAACACAGTCATCACTGTTTGAAGTGATGGAAGAGAGACAAATCACCTATGATGGAACTACTTATCCAATGGACGAGCCGTTTATGGTGTTGGCTACGCAGAACCCTGTGGAGCAGGAAGGAACCTATCCTTTACCTGAAGCACAGTTAGACCGTTTTCTTTTTAAGATTAATGTAGACTATCCAGAGGCAGAAGATGAATTCGAGATTCTGAAAGCCAATAATGGACAGCAGAAAATCTGGAAACCAGAAGAGATTGAAACGCTACTGGATGCTGCTCAAATTGCTCATTTCCGAGAACTGACACATCAGGTGATCGTGAAGGATGAAATTATGCAGTATATCCTTCAAGTAATTCGAGGAACTCGTACATGTGGGGAGCTTTATTTGGGTGCTTCACCTAGAGCAGGTGTCGCATTGCTGGCGGCATCAAAAGCTTGGGCCATCTTGCAAGGAAGGGACTTTGTAACGCCAGATGATGTTGCGTCAATGGCAATCCATGTACTCGGACATAGAATTATCCTGACAGCAGAAAAAGAGATGGAAGGAGAGAAGCCTCATAGAGTACTGGAAAGAATTATCAAGACCGTAGAAGTACCAAGATAATGCATTGGAAGCCAGAGCAGAACAGTTGCTGGCTTCATACACCTAAAACAAGCGACCGTGTTTTTTTCAAATAGATTTTATATAAGCAGTCTTGCGTTGGTGGGTGGCTTCGTGCTTTCGTATATATTTCCAGTGCTGCTGTTGCCGATGAAAGTGCTGTTTGGGATATTTTCATTGATTATCATGATCGATATTTTTATCCTATACAGACAAAAACAGGTGCTGACAGCTCATCGGACAGTAAATGACAAGATGTCTAATGGAGATGCCAATACAGTTCATATTTCGGTTGATAGTTTGGTTGATTTCCCTGTCTACTGTACGCTGATTGATGAAGTACCTCCTCAGCTACAACGTAGAGATTTGACCTTTGATTTTAAGTTGGAAGGAAGTCAACAGGAGCAAATTCAATATGCCTTGGTTCCTAAAACAAGAGGAGAGTATCACTTTGGACAATTAAGGTTGTTGGTGTCCACCTCTTTTAGATTAGTAAGACGAAAGGTTTCTATTCCTCAGGAGCAGGTAGTGAAAGTTTACCCTTCCTACTTGAAGCTGAAAAAGTTTGAGTTGATTGCTTTTCATACAGGCCACCTTGAAGGCGGAATCAAGAAAACTAGAAAGATAGGTCAGCAGAAAGAGTTTGACCAGATCAAAGAGTATGTGGCAGGAGATGACTACCGTACAATCAATTGGGCTGCTACTGCCCGTCAGCAAAACCTGATGGTAAATCACTATCAGGATGAAAAGGCACAGCAGGTGTACTCATTGATAGATATGGGACGTTCCATGAAAATGCCTTTTAATGGAATGACGCTGTTGGATTATGCAATCAATGCCACTTTGGTTTTGTTACATATTGCTCATAAGAAACAGGATTCTGTAGGGGTGGTTAGTTTCGAGAAGAAGGTAAATACTTTTTTGAAAGCTGGTAGACTCTCAAGGCAGATGAAGTTGGTATCCGACCAACTTTACCATTTGGATACAGGTTTTCATGAAAGCAATATGGCGGAAATGAGTACGCTTGTCAGAAAAAAAATTACCCATAGGAGTTTGTTGATGCTTTATACCAATTTTGAACATAAGGAATCATTGGAACGAAATCTCCCTTACTTGCAAGTGTTGGCTAAGCGCCATGTATTGGTAGTGGTACTTTTTGAGAATTCGGAGCTGAATGACCTCTTGGAAGAGGAGGAGGATACAAAGTCTGCTCTTTACCGAAAAGGTCTGATCGAGCAATTTTCAATGGATAAAAGACTTATCGCCAAAACACTGAATCAACATGGTATTCATGCAGTGCTTACCACTCCTGAAAACCTGACAGTAGATACATTGAATAAGTATTTAGCCCTGAAAGCTAGAGGCGTAATTTAAAAAAGTAAAGAAGCCCCCGTTTTAAAACGAGGGCTTCTTTTATTTCAAAATATCTGTAACAATATTGTTAGCCCAAACATGAAAACCTTCTTTGAGGTTGGTTCTTGGAAATGGCTCAGAAGGGACTTCCTTGCCAAGGAAAGAACACAGTGGTTCCCAACCATCTTTTGGGTCAAAAATTAATAGCCTTTCTTTTGGAATGGTGCTTTTTACTTCCTCAATGTGTGCTTTGTATTTTTGTATCGCAAACTCCTTATTTTTGAATTGCCCTTCAAAAAGATCTCCCCATATTGATTTTTTATTGAGAATGATCACCTTAAGTAGGTTTCTGGATAGTTGTGAAAAAGGTAGAGATAGAATCATTTTGAGTTTGTTGCCAAGACTGGGTTCAAATTTGAAAATGGTCGTATAAGCACTGTTGTACCAACTCTCAGGATCTCTCATACTTAGAATGACTTTGGCATTGGGGTAATGTGCTGCCAGTTCTTTGTAATACATGGCTCCCGGAAAGTCAACAATAGCATTATAACCTTCAAATAACTTGTCCCAATCGACATGTCTCTTTTTGAATGCATCTTGCCAATGGGTTACGCCTTCAGGATTTCTGAGTAGCTCTTCCATATGGTAACACTTACCATAGCCAAGTTTTTCCAAAGCTACTTGCAATGATTTTGTGCCAGTCCTGCCGAACCCGGCACCAATTACTTTTATACTCATTTTTTGGGGTTTATGATAGCACTTCTATGTGCATGGTAAATTGGTGGTTTTTAATTCAATTCTGGGTAACTGGACCATACTCTCCTAAAAGCGCTTGCAATAAGTCAGGTCTGTCTGTTATGATTCCGTCTGCTTTTAAGTTAATCAACTTACGCATTTCGGTAGAATCATTGATGGTCCAGAAGTGAGTAGCAATTCCTTGCTGTTTCATTTTGTTGATAAACCGCTCATCAGCCAAACTGATACCTGAAGATTGTGTCGGTACCTGAATACTGCTCCCTTTTGGGTGATGGAAGTATTCTAGACCTACTTTATTCAGAAGTACCATCTTGGTGATCTCTGGTTTAGACATGGATGTATAAACTTTTCCCTGTGATATTTGTCTGAAATACTGAAGAGGTTTGGCATAAAAGGATGCTACAATCAATCGGTTTTCTGCATGGTACTTCTCAATGAGTTCCCAAAGCAAATCGGCTGCTTTTGTCCCTGCTTCACCATTGTTCTTGATTTCAACAATCATATCCATATCAGGAAACCGTTTGAGTACTTGCTCTAAAGAAGAAATAAGAACTTTTGTTGTTTTATAGGGCTGATCACCTTTCAGATCTGTAAATCGGTATCCAAAATTAAACTGCTGAAGTTGCTCAAAAGTATAATCTGCAACAGCACCGGTCGCCTCACTGGTTTCATCAATGGTAAGGTTGTGGTGAGTGACCAGTATATGGTCTTTGGTCAGGCAAACATCCATCTCCAGCATGTCTACCCCGTATTGCAAACAGCTTTCAAAAGCCAACATAGTATTTTCAGGATAAAGCAGCTTAGCTCCTCCATGAGCGATAATCAGTGGCCTGTTTTGTTTTTGTCTGAAAGGGTTATGCTCAAATCTTTGTGGAGTAGGTAAAAGCTTAATGACCGTGCCCGCTGTAATTGCTATTCCAAAAAGGTTAGTATGATTTTTTTCATATCTCTAAACGTTCAATCAACAGATTATATAAGTTTAAGCTTTCTATTGATAATCCAAACTATAATGCCCCACATGACCCCCGATACAGCTCCCATAATGACATCTTCCATTGTATGTACATGTAAGGCCATGCGAGAAGCAGCAACAAGTGTAGCCCACACAAAAAATGGTGCCGTAAGCCATGTTTTATCCCTGTATATACTTAACAAGGTTAAGCTCAACAGCGTCGCTAGCAAGAATGCATTCTGTGCATGACCAGAAGGCATCGAGTAACCCGTCTCATGTACCCAGTGTTCGAGTAAAGAGTTGGGTATATCTACAACACTTGCTTTTGCATTGGGGGTCGCTAAAATCTCCATCAGTGCTGTTCGCCTGTCCTCTTTTGTGGCATTTGTCAGATAAAAATCCTTGGCATTCAATAACCCTCTAGCTTCCAATGCAGAGATGGACGGTCTTGGGATTGCCAGATTCTCTTTCAGAAAATGCTCATTGATTGTGGCTATGCCTTTCATCATTAATAATGAAAATACAATGAATATCAGGCTTTGATATCTTTTGGTATGCAAAAAGTGAAAGCCACCTGCCAAAGTAACCAGTCCAATAGTGGGATATGTAATGGCAGAATCAGCGATCAGTAGCCAGTAAGTTGTGAGAGTGTCTGACTGGAGTGCCATACCAAAGAATGGTACAAAAAGGTTGGTGATAACCAATGAAATAATAGCACAAACTAGTACAATGATGATAGCAAAAAAATGGTTTTTCATTTCACTTTCTAATAAATAAGTATGAGTAACTTTTCTCCATGTATATACTCTGTCTATACATGGAGAAAAATGAACGATAGTAGTTTTCTGTTTGCAATATTGTCTAATTTTAATGGCTTATTGAAAATGAAAACTCAAAAATATCAGAAGATAACCTATGCTTAACAAATACTTTTTCAGCTTGTGGATACTGCTACTGCCAATCATTACACTAGGGCAGGAACAAGGTACAAAGTTGCAAGCTTTTCATAACCTGATGGATGGGAAATGGGTGACAGAAGGCAAGTGGGAAAATGGAACCCCTTTCAAACAAGAAATGACCTTTGAGTGGGGATTGGGTAAGACATTGGTAAAAGTGAAAACCTTTGGTATAACCAATATGGAAACAAAGTCATTTGGTTTGAGAAATGAAGGTATTCGTACATGGAGTAAAACCGATAGTACTATACGCTTTTGGGAGTTTGATGTATTTGGAGGAATTACAGAAGGGGTTTGTTTGGTTGAGGGGAAAGATATCCACTATGAATATGAGTATGGGAAAGAACGCCTAAGGGAGAGTTGGGTATATAAGGATCTCAATACATACCAATATAGAATAGGTGTTTACAAGAAAGGGAAATGGCAGAAGGTATATATGGATGCTGTTTATAGAAGGGAAAGCATTTGATATCCAGTAATTGCCTAAAATAAAAAGACCATCAAGGTTTTGTACAGCGATTCCTTGATGGTCTTTTTTATATATAACTATCGAATGTTATGCAACTTTCTTACGCTTTTCCAGAGATACTTCAGAAGCAGATTTTCTCATCTTAATGATACCAACCCAGTTCAGTACCTTTATAATCAGGTAGGTCACATCAATTTCGTGCCATCTAACACCACCAAAGTTGGCTCTTGAGCCGTATGTGTGGTGGTTATTGTGGTAACCTTCACCCATCATCAGAAAATCGAAAGGCAACAGGTTTGTTGAAGTGTCCTTAGTCTTGAAGTTGATATAACCGATTTTGTGTGCAAACCAGTTGATAATAGCTCCGTGTACAGGAGACATCAGGAAGTGGATTGGCAGTAGTAGGAACATCCACCAGTGTGTTGCAAACTGGATATAGAAAAGAGAGTATACAACACCCCATCCAATTCTAGAGTACCAGCTGCTGGCAAAATTGTCAAATGCATGCCATTCAGGTACATCTTTCGTGTATTTTTCTTCTACTTTGAATTTACCTTTGCAAATATCAGTGTAGATATTTTTAGTCTTCCACATCATATCAAACAAACTTGTTGAATAAGATGGTGAGTGTGGGTCATGCTCAGTATCAGCATGGGCGTGGTGTAGCCTGTGCATAATGCCATAACCGTAAGCACTCAGGTAGTTAGAGCCCTGGAAGATATAAGTCAGGATAAAAAAGATTTTTTCCCATGTTTTAGACATTGTAAACATCTTGTGTGCTGCATATCTGTGCAGGAAAAATGTCTGGAAAAAGAGCGAAGTGTACCAGTGCAGTACGAAAAATGCTAGAATAATCATTCTCTACTATTTCATTAAACGTGAATTGGGTTCTCCCCTTTGATTTCATTACTACTAATAATAGCGAAAGCACAGATTTGTGACAGAACCCTTTAATTTTTTTTAAAATATTTGATAAAAGGTTGATAATTAGTGAGAGAATTTTGGACTTGAAACAACTTTTATTCAATTAAGTTGTTAATAGTGAACCCAGTTCAAGGGGGAGTAAAGTGCATCTCACAAAATTTTTATGCACTTTTGTATTTAGACTTAACGTCAGGTAGAAAGTGTCAAATGGAAAAAGAGAAGGTTTGTGGGAGACACTTTTCAGAAAATGTACTTAGTAGGAAAAATTAAATTGAAAGATATAAAATGATTAACGTTACTGATAAAGCCGCTGAAGAGATCATCAAATTAAGAAAGGCGGAAGGCCGTACAGAAGACTTCAATGTACGAGTGGCTGTCAAAGGAGGAGGGTGCTCTGGACTGATGTACGATCTTGAATTCGACAATGAGACACGTGAATCAGATGAGGTGTTTGAGGATAAGGGCGTAAGCATCTACGTAGACAAGAAGAGTTTGCTCTACCTGTTAGGGACGACACTGGACTTCTCAGACGGTCTTAACGGTAAAGGATTCCAGTTTATCAACCCGAATGCTTCACGTACTTGTGGTTGTGGCGAAAGCTTTGCTGTATAAGCTTTACCTTACTTCTTTCTTAATAGTTGAAGGAGCCTTTTGCACGTGATGCAAGAGGCTTTTTTATTGTACGAGCAGTAAATGGTTTCTTTGATTTAGTATAAATGAGCTAGCAAAGAACAAAAATGAGTGATTGTAAAAGGTTTTTAGGCATAGTGATAAAAAAAGCTGATTTTTGTATTTGACCTTGCTGTTAAGCTTGATTCATTTTTTGAGTTTATGACCATGAGTGAAGAAAATTTTAATCTATCATATTTAAAGATGCTCTTTGATGAGGAGGATCTGATTTACCTTCTTCCCGGAGAAGAAGAAGCTTTTCATCTGGACTTGCCTGAGGAGACAGAAGAAGAGTTGGAAGATGCCTATGAGGTTGAAGAGACTGAGCCTGAAGAAGTGGTGGAAGTTCCTAAAGTGGAGGAGAAAAAGGCTGAACGAAGTACTGCTGAGGGGTATAAGTTCTTTGGTGAGAATAAGCGAAAAATACTGGTCTTGTTGGAATACAGCCAAGGGGACCTGCTGAAGAGTAAAGAGTTTGACCTGTTGCTGAAAATTATGGGTTCAATCAACTTGACTTTACATGAATTTGCGGTGGTCAACCTCCTGAAAAATGATAATGTTACGTTTGAAAAACTGTGTAAGCAGTTTGAGCCAAGCAAGATGCTTTATTTCTCCAGTGCTGATGAAAGCTTCCTGATAGAAGGACAGTTGTTGAAATATCAGCCATTGGAGTTGAATGGGGTAGAAGCCATCGTAGCAGATAGCCTGACACAAATGTTAGTGGGAGAGGAAGCTGTAGAGAAGAAGAAAGCCTTGTGGCAGACCTTGAAAGCGTTCTTTCTAAAAAGGATATAGCATAAAAAAATCCCTTATGTTGACTAGAAGCAGCATAAGGGATTTTTATTTAGATCATTAAAAGCCTCCATATTCCAGAGATAAATACCAGAACAAGGGAAATGGGTGTCAGGTATTTCCAGCAGAGTGACATTAGTTGGTCAACCCTGAGTCTAGGGTATGTCCATCTTACCCACATCTGTGAGAAAACAAGTAAGAGGGCTTTTGAAAGTACCCAAAACATTCCCCAAATATTTCCTGCAATGGTGCCAGGTGCCCCACTTGTCCATTCAGCCAGTTTTACGGGTCCCAAGTTAGGGAGAGGAGTGTTCCAGCTACCTAAAAACAGTACAGCGGCTAATAAGCTAACTAATAGCATTGTACCATATTCTGCCAGAAACATATAAGCAAAACGAATTCCGGAGTATTCTGTGTGAAACCCTGCAATTAATTCAGATTCTGCTTCAGGAATATCAAAAGGAGCTCGGTTAGCTTCAGCTAACGAAGCTATATAATAAATGACAAATGCAATCAGCAGAAATGGAGATCGTATAATGTTCCATGTCAGTATTCCACCAATATTGGTCACATCTATTCCTAATGCCTTAATGCCAAAAAGGTAGTTGGCTTCATCTGAAACCATTGGAAGATAGATACTTTGCTGAATGCTTATTTCTTGAAGGTTAAGCGTTTGTGAAATCATAACAACACACAAAACTGCAAGACCTAAAGGGATTTCATAGCTGATCATTTGGGCAGCGGCACGCATAGCGCCATAAAGAGAGTATTTGTTATTGGAACCCCAACCAGCCATTAGAATACCGATTATATCCAAGGCAACAATGGCTAGCAAGAAGAAAACACCTACTTCTGCTTCAGAACCAATCAGGTCAGGAGATAAAGGTATTACAGCAAACCCAGCAAATACAGCGGCAAACATAACCATAGGCGCAGCTTTAAACAGAAACTTATCGGCAGCGGCAGGAACAGTGTCTTCTTTCATCAGGAGTTTCAGTATATCTGCAGCAGTTTGGAGTAAACCAAACTTACCGGTTTCCATCGGACCTAACCTGTCTTGAATAAATGCTGAGATCTTTCTTTCCCCATAAACACCTCCATAAAGTGCATAGACAGGGATAAGAAGTAAGAGTATTATCAGTGCTAACATGCTATCAGAATAGTCAAAGTATTAACCTTCCATATGTTGGAAGAAATTCAGACTGTAAAATTGAGATACAAATTTATCGTTTCAAAATACAATCTTACTACCTTTTAGTTGATCTTTTGTTTGCAATTGCCTCGAAAATCTAAAAAAACACAACCGAACCTCTATCTTTGGGGCTATAAAGAACCAACCTGAATCTAAGTCAGAGATCATTCCACAATACTAACACACATATACAAAATGGAGGAAATCAAGAATGAATTGATTGAGCGTTTCACACGCTATGTACAGTACGATACTGAAGCAAAACCAGAAGTTGAGCATATTCCAAGTACTCCCAACCAGCATATATTGGCAAAAGACCTTGCCGAAGAACTTAAGTCAATTGGTATGGAAGACGTTACAGTGGATGAACACGCTTATGTAATGGCAACCTTACCTGCTAATACTGATAAGCAGCTGCCTACTATTGGTTTTGTTGCACATATTGATACAACACCTGACTATACGGGTCATAATGTAAAACCTCAGGTTTGGGAAAATTATGATGGTGGTGATCTGATATTGAATAAGGAAAAGGAAATAATTCTTTCTTCAGAGGAATTTCCAATGCTGAAAAGTTATAAAGGACAGACTGTTATTACTTCCGATGGGACAACATTACTCGGTGCCGATGATAAGGCGGGAGTAACGGAGATTGTGACAGCGATGCATTACTTGATCAAACATCCTGAAATCAAGCATGGCAAAATCAGAATCTGTTTCACACCTGATGAGGAAGTAGGCAAAGGAGCTGACTTGTTCGATGTGGAAAAGTTTGGTGCTGAGTGGGCCTATACCATGGATGGTGGACCAATGGGAGAGCTGGAGTTTGAAAACTTTAATGCAGCTTTTGCCAAAATTCATTTTGTAGGACATAACGTGCATCCTGGAACTGCCAAAAATGTGATGGTTAATTCTATGTACAGGGCTGCTGAGTTTATACAAGCATTACCAGCTGATGAAGTTCCTGAAAAAACAACAGGGTATGAAGGCTTTTTCCATTTGTTGAGCATGCATGGTGAAACGGAGAATACAACATTACAGTACATTATCCGTGACCATGATCGCCAAAAATATGAAGACAAGAAGCAATTGATTGAGACGTTGGTGGAGGATTTCAAAAAGAAATATGGAGAGAAGTCCATTTCCATTGAAATGATCGATCAATACTTTAATATGCGTGAAAAGGTAGAGCCTGTAATGCATATTGTTGATGTGGCAGAAAAGGCCATGAAAGAGTTGGGTATTACACCTGATATTAAGCCTATTAGAGGTGGTACGGATGGCGCCAGACTTTCATATATGGGACTTCCATGTCCTAACATCTTTGCTGGTGGTCATAATATGCACTCTCGATATGAGTTCGTTCCTGTAGAGACGATGATGAAAGCAACAGAAGTGATTGTGAAAATTGCAGAGCTAGTTGCAAAACAATAGTTACTGATCAATTTACTTTCAGTAAAAAAAAGCACTTTAGGTAGCGTCCTGAAGTGCTTTTTGTTTTTAGAAAAGTAATGTGAAATCCTGCTTGGGTTGCTTGTCTCTAAAGAGGACTAACCCTACTTGAAATAGGTCAATTGTGATTTTTACTTCAGGGTGACATTTGATTTTCTCCCAAGCTTTGCGCATGCCATTAGACCAATGAATATCATCAAAGACAAAAACAGTCTCCTCATGTTTGTAAGGAAGAAAGGTCTCAAAATACCTGACGGTAGGTTCGTAGCGGTGATTGGCATCAAAATAAACGAAATCAACCTTGTTCTTTTGAGAAAGAAACGGCCCCAATGTTTCGTCTAGGTTACCCTGAATAGTGGTGATGTTGTCTGCTCCAGTTGACTTGAAGATGCTTTCTGCAACATCCATTTGAATGGGGCACCCTTCGAAGGTGGTAATATGGACATCGGGAGAAACTTTAGCCAAATATAATGTCGAAATACCCAAGCAAGTTCCTAACTCAATCACTTCTTTGGGCTTTAGGTATGCTACAAGCTTGAAGAGTAATTCTCCTACTTTTTGACTACTCAAAGAGTTTTTGGCAATGTCTTTTACTTTACGTTCTTTGGATTTGAGCTTCTTGGAGCCAGCACCAAAATCGGTGACTTTTAATTTCGTGTTATCTTCCAGTAATGCAGTACGGAGTGCCTCTATTTCATCAAATGCATAGTAGTGTTTGTATGGCTCAATGACATCGGTAAATAGTTTGAATACATAGGGTGAATGTAGTCCGTGTGCGTTGCCTGCTTTGATTTGATAACGTAAAAAGTCGATTGCTGTTAGCATATAAATATCAAGGTAATTGCTTAGTTAATTCTCACCAAACTGTGAGGAGTAATGTTATAAGTAATGTGCAATTTAAGGTCTTCAACTATATTAATGGCATACTTGTGCGCTTTTTCCTTGAAAACCTTATCTTTGCCGATTAATGGAAAATAACTTCTTTTAATGGTAATAGATTAAGAGTTGGTGAATCTTCCTTCAAGGATAAAGATTTTAATTATTTAAGCAAAAATATAAATAATGGGATTGAAATGCGGTATCGTTGGTTTGCCTAACGTAGGTAAGTCAACACTGTTCAATGCGCTGACTAGCGCCAACAATGCTGAATCTGCTAACTTTCCGTTTTGTACGATCGAACCTAACGTAGGTGTTGTAACAGTACCTGACGAAAGATTGAGAGTTCTGGAGCAACTGGTAAACCCACAGAAGGTATTGCCTACCGTTATTGAGTTTGTAGACATTGCAGGACTTGTAAAAGGTGCAAGTAAAGGTGAAGGTCTTGGTAACCAATTCTTGGCTAACATCCGTGAGGTAGATGCTATCATTCACGTGGTAAGATGTTTCAAGGATGACAATATCGTTCACGTAGCAGGCAAAGTAGATCCTATTGAGGACAAAGAAGTCATTGATACAGAACTTCAGCTTAAAGACCTTGAATCAGTAGATAAAAAGATTCAGAAGGTTGTGAAAATGGCTAAGACAGGTTCTGCTGAGGCAAAAAAGGAACTTGTTGTACTGGAGAAATTCCAAAAACATTTGGAAGGTGGTAACAATGCAAGAAGTATTGAAGCTGAAGACGAAGAGTGGGAAGTAGTAGCAGATTTACAACTGTTGACAGCTAAGCCAGTGATCTATTTGGCGAACGTTGAGGAAGACAGCATTCATACAGGCAATGAGCATACAGCTGAGTTGAAGAAAATCGCTGATGCTGAAAGTGCTCAGATGATTCTGGTTTGTGCAGCAATCGAGGAACAAATTGCTCAGTTCGAAGAGGAAGAAGAGAAGGAAATGTTCTTGGAAGAGTACGGCTTAAAAGAGTCAGGTCTTCACAAGTTGATCAGAGCTTCTTATACACTGCTGAACCTGATTACTTACTTTACAGCAGGTGTAAAAGAAGTAAGAGCTTGGACAATTCACAGAGGCTGGAAAGCACCACAAGCTGCTGGTGTAATCCATACAGACTTCGAGCGTGGCTTTATCCGTGCTGAAGTGATCAAGTATGCAGACTTTGTAGAGTACAAGAGTGAGGCAGGCTGCCGTGAAGCAGGTAAGCTGAATGTAGAAGGTAAAGAGTATGTTGTGAATGATGGTGATGTGATGCACTTCCGTTTCAACGTATAATGATACTATAATTCAATAGACGATTATCAGAAAAAGCTATCCGCAAGGATAGCTTTTTTTGTATTTATAACATTTTGCTAGTTGCTAGCATAAAGAAGTGCATTTACCTTTGGAGGAAAGCACAACTATAATGACTATGTATTTTTTTGAGCTGTACTGTTTCTTTATCCATGCACAGATATTGATTATTATTCTGGTTTATACGCGACCCCTGTATTACCATGATAGGAAAGCAATAAAGTATGAAACAGAATTGCCAGTTTCTGTGATCATAGCTGCACATAATGAATTACCCAATCTAAGGAAGTTACTACCAGCCCTTTTGCAGCAAAAACATAAGGATTTTGAAATTATCATAGCGGATGACAGGTCTTCAGATGGTTCGGATGTCTATTTGGAAAGGCAGGCCATTTTAAATAAAAAACTTCGTTACGTAAGGATTGATGAGGTTCCAGTTGGAAAATCTCCCAAAAAAAATGCATTGGAAAAAGCCATTGCTTTAGCACAACATGATGTATTACTTTTTACAGATGCAGATTGTATTCCGCTTACTTTTGACTGGCTGAGGAACATGGCGGCAGGGTATGACTCCAAGAAGGAAATTGTATTGGGGGTAAGTCTCTACGAACAACGAAAAGGATGGTTGAACCGTTTTATTCAGTATGAGACTTTAATAACGGCCTTGCAATACACCTCATTTGCCTTGATTGGACTTCCTTTTATGGGTGTAGGAAGGAACCTGTCATATAAAAAATCCTTATTTCAAAAGAGTGGAGGGTTCGGAGCCCAGATGAAGATCATGAGTGGAGATGATGATCTGATGATTAATAAAATGTCGGACAGGAAGAATGTGGCAGTAGTATTGCAACCTGAAAGTCAAACAATATCAGCTCCTAAGGAAACTTTTGCAGATTGGTATGTGCAGAAAAAGCGCCATTTATCAGTAGGCAAATTTTATTCTTTACGAAATAAGTTGATGTTAGGTTTCATTACTTTTTCACACATTTCAGTTTATTTTTTATCTTTGATTCTGTGGGGGCTCAATGTACAGGTACTTTATGTTTTTATACTTTTTATTTCCAGAGTAGTTATATTAATGTTAGTACTGAGCTTAGCTGCCCGTAAATTTGCTAGTCCCGTAAAGTGGTGGTTAACCCCCATCATGGACCTTATATATATAGTTTACCAGATATCAGTAGGGTTCGTCTCATTGATCTCAAAACATATAAGATGGAAGTAGAAAAAAAGTTTTCAGACAAAGCACTGGAAGATTTCGCATTTATTGACCGTGCCATTGAGGGTGACGAACAGGCGTATGCGTCTTTGATGAACCGCTACCGCAAGTCTGTTTATCATACTATCCTTAAAATGGTTCGAAATGTGGATGACGCCGAAGACCTGACCATCGAAGCGTTTGCTAAAGCCTTTAAAAACCTATCAAAATTCAAGAAAGACTATACTTTTAGTACTTGGCTGTTCCGTATTGCAACAAACAATGCAATTGACTTTATCCGAAAGAAAAAACTGGACACTTACAGCATTGATGCAGAGGTGACCAATAAGGATGGGGACACCATGAGTTTTAATATCAGGGATGAACGCTTGAATCCTCAGGAAGAAGCTATCAAAAGCCAGAAGATTGAAATCATCAGACAGTTTGTAGCATTGTTGCCGCCAAAATATCAGCGTTTGGTGAAGCTACGTTACTTTGAGGAGCTTTCTTATGATGAAATTGCCAAAGAAATTGAAGCACCTTTGGGTACCGTGAAAGCACAACTTCACCGTGCTAGAGAATTGCTGTTTGATTTGGTGAAAAACAGTAAGAATGTGATTTAACCTGATTATCATCACCGACATTGAATTTGACCGGACACAGACAAGTCCGGTTTTTTTATGTCCAAAAATAGATGAAAGTAAAAGTATTGACGTTTACCCTCTCCTTTTAGCAGCATAAACATTTAATATATTGGGTAATAATTGTAATTTAGCCGTTTTGATTGAATAGGATAAATTTTGAGCAGCAGCGGATGGAAATCATCAATAAATACTTTCCCGATCTTACAGAACAGCAGAAGGAGCAATTTTCAAAATTGCAGGACTTATATTCAGACCTGAATGAAAAGGTAAATGTGGTATCCAGAAAGGATATTCAAAACTTATATGAACGTCATGTGCTTCATTCGTTAGGTATTGCCCAAAAATTTTCGTTCAAGCCAGGTACTAAAATTCTGGATGTTGGAACAGGAGGAGGTTTTCCTGGTATCCCATTGGCGATCATGTTTCCTGAAGTACAGTTTCATTTAGTAGACTCCATTGGTAAGAAAATATGGGTAGTCAATGAGGTGGCAGCAGCATTGGGGCTTAAGAACGTGACAGCAGAGCAGGTTCGTGCTGAGAAAGTCAAAGATAAGTATGACTTTGTGGTAAGCCGTGCTGTTACCCGAATCAATGTGCTGTTCCGCTGGATACAGGATATCATTAAAAAAGAGGATAAACACGATTTCCATAACGGGTTGATTTGCCTGAAAGGTGGAGATTTGAAGGAAGAGTTTGCCAAGTTCAAGCGAAATTACCGCTTTTATGATATGGCAGATTTTTATGAAGAAGAGTTTTTTGAAACTAAAAAAGTAGTCTATGTTCCTGCCAAGTAAGGTTGGTATTATATGAGATTAGTAGTGGGGGAGAGGAACATCTGAACTAACATAAACTAAATCTAGACTTTTTGATGTCGGTAAACATACAAGACATACAGGAACCGATTATCGGGGAAATGGTGGAATTTGAAAAGAAGTTCCGCCAATTTATGAAAAGTAATGTACGCCTGCTTGACAATATCATGGGATATATCGTTAAGCGGAAAGGAAAGCAATTACGCCCAATTCTGGTATTCCTCTCAGCAGGTCTTACAGGGGAAATCAATGAGTCAACTCACCGTGGGGCAGCACTTATTGAGTTATTGCATACCGCAACACTTGTACATGATGATGTGGTGGATGATGCCAATTACAGAAGAGGTTTTTTCTCTGTCAATGCACTGTGGAAAAACAAGATCGCTGTATTGGTAGGGGATTACTTGTTGTCAAAAGGTTTACTACTTTCGATTGACAATGACGATTTCCAGTTGTTGAAAATTGTTTCGACAGCCGTTAAGGAAATGAGTGAGGGGGAACTTCTTCAAATAGAGAAAGCCCGTAGGCTTGATATCACAGAAGATGTTTACTATGAAATCATTCGTCAAAAAACAGCAACCTTGATCTCTGCTTGCTGTTCAGTGGGGGCGGCTTCTGTTGGATCTTCCAAGGATACGATTGCTCGTATGCATCTGTTAGGTGAAAAAATAGGTATCGCATTTCAGATTAAAGATGACTTGTTTGACTATGGTACTGCGGAGGTAGGCAAGCCATTGGGAATTGACATTAAGGAGAAGAAAATGACCTTGCCACTTATTTTTGCCTTAAATCAGGCAACTTGGATGCAAAGGAAGAAGGTTATCTTTATGGTGAAGAACCAGAACGAGAATCCTAAAAAGGTCAATGAGGTGATTGAGTTTGTGAAAAACTCAGGAGGTCTGGAGTATGCGACTGAAGTAATGAATCGCTATATAAAGGAAGCAAGAGAAATATTGAATACATTTCCTGAGTCAGAGTTTAGAACTTCTATGGACGATTTGATTACTTATGTAATTGAAAGAAAAAAGTAGAATAGCCTACTGAATAAAATATTGAAAGAGACAGCCTTGTAAGGTTTGTCTCTTTTTTTATGTGAATTGTCATATAAATTAAGTGCGATAGGAGTAAGTAGAACGTTTTTGGTGATAGGTTTTACTTTTCATTTATCAGGTATTGAGCAAGATAGGTAGGGTTCAATCTTGAAAAAGTCTAGTTTATTATTGAAATAATCATTATGTTTCAATCTAATTTCCCTTGAAATCAATTTTTTGCCTGGAAATCGAGGGGAGAAAACTAAGACTAAAAAAACTTTTCAAACGTTATCAAACTGGCAACAACTTAAACAGAAATTTAGCTACAGAAAGCATAACAGTTTTTAGAATGAGAAGAATAAAAATGATCACGGCCATTTGTAGTTTGTTTATAGCAGCAAATGCATTGGCAAGTGAAGGTATAGTAGATAAGGTCACGTCAGGTGGTGTGGATACGGATAAACGTATGGCACCATTGAACAATTTCCGTAAAGAGCTTGGTGGTGGAAAATTTGATGAGGGGAAAAAAGTGATCCAAACTCAGGATGGAGGTTATCTTGTGGCTGGTAGATCTGTGGGTAGTACTGGCCAAACAGATGTAAGCCTTTGGAAGCTGAGTACTTCTGGTGATTTGCAGTGGGATTACAAATTTGGCGAATCTGAAACAGAAGAAGTTGGCGACCTTATTGAGCTAGAGGATGGCTCTATAATCGTAATGGGTAGCTCTGATTCATATGGAGGAGGAGTTGACATGAAAGATATGTGGTTGCTGAAGGTAAGTGCCAGTGGTCAGCAACAGTGGGTGCAAAGTTATGGAACAGATACAACAATAGATGAAGGAAACGCTGTTGTAGTAGCTGATGATGGAGGATTTGTACTGTTGGGACGTAGCTTTGATATCACAAAAGAGAACCCAAAGAGCAATGTCATGATCGTGAAGACTGATGACAAGGGCATGATTCAGTGGGAGAAGAAGTATGGAGGAGACCAGAATGATGAAGGCGTTGGAATTCTTAAAACAGAAGGTGGATATGTTCTTGCATCAAATACTGAGTCTTACAGCAAAGGTAAGTGGGACGTAATGCTAATGGGAATCGACCTTGAAGGAAATAAAGTTTGGGAAAAGAGTTTTGGAGGTGGAGATACTGATAAGGCAAATGATATTATCCAAACTGCTGATGGAGGCTTTTTGGTAGCAGGTTATTCCTATACTTTTGCAGAGGCTAGTTTGGATGCTTGGGTTATCAGAACCGATGCTCAAGGGGAACAGCAATGGCACAAATCTTTTGGTGGACTGAGTACTGATGAAGCGCATGCAGTGATTAAGACATCAGATGATCAATATGTGTTGGCTGGTTATACAGAGGAGTGGAAGCCTGACGAATATGGAGATAATACTAGCCTGAACGGACTTAACATTTACATGGTGAAGTTCAACGACAGTGGAAATAAAGCTTGGGAAAGGTCTTTTGGAGGTTTAGGAGACCAAAGAGCTTTTGATCTTGTTGAATCAAAGGATAAAGGAATTGTCGTAGTTGGATCAAGTAAATCTGGAGAAAAGAACGAGTATTCGATACTTGTGATGAAGGTAGGAGAGAATGGTCTTCAGTAATATTTTTGGTTCAAGTATGATGAAGAATTAAGAAATGCCTCCGGAGATATGAGTTCGGAGGCATTTCTTATTAAGTGATTTCATATATTTACGGTATTCATTCAAATTACACTTAAATTTGTCATATTTTATTTCATTGACATATAAGTGATTAACCTTTTTTATAAGCATTGCATAAGTTATTAATGTATTTCAGGAATATTCTTGTGTGCGGCATTGTCTTTTTTCAGGTGTCCGTGGCAGTAGGTCAACAACAGCCAGCAGCTGCACAGTATCTGGAGGAAGGTAATTATGCTGCTGCATTGCCTCTTTTGATCAGGGAAGACAGTAAAGTCTTAAATGATCCACTGCTGAAATATCAAATAGGTCTTTGTTATTACAACTCCCCTTCATATAAGCTGAAAGCAATTCCATATTTTGAATATGCTCGGAAGTACAAAAACGAATTTGTACCTGATGAGCTATATTTTTATTTGGGGCATTGCCTTCACTTGAACTACCAGTTTGTGAATGCAATCAACAGCTACAATGAGTATATAGAGTCTGCAAATGGAGTAGCAGTGTTACAGAAGCAAGCCAGACAAAAAATCCAAATGTGCGAAAATGGATTGGAGCTTGTTGCAGCTGAACTTGATGGGGTTGCAGTAAACCCTATGGAGGTGCCAGTCAATACTTCTTATGATGAGACAAGCCCAGTTATTTCTACAATGGAAAACCTCATGCTGTTTAGCTCAGGACGTAGAAAGGATAGCTATGATTATGTTTTTGGAAGCGACTATGTCTTCTTGCCAGAGGAGAGAGGTAGTGAAGGCTTGGACATATATTTTACTCATAGAAATGGGATTCACTGGTCTCATCCATACCCGCAGCTAGATTTTGAAGGAAGTGAAATAAAGCCACTTTTTCTATCTTCAGATGGATCTAACATGCTGTTTTACATGAAAGCAGAAGGAGATGGATTCAGGGGTGCTATCTATGAAAGTAGGATAAAGAAGGGTAGGTGGATGAAACCACATATGTTAAGTGAAGTAATCAACTCAACGTATCAGGAGTATGGTGCTTGTTTAGGGTCAAATGGAAACGTGATTTACTTTTCAAGTGATCGTCCTGGTGGTTATGGGGGTTTTGACATATATAAGTCAATGAGGATTGGTAAGAATAACTGGTCAGAGCCAATTAACTTGGGACCGACAGTTAACACACCTTTTGACGAAGTAAATCCATTTATCCATGCAGACAATAAGACACTTTACTTCAGTTCTGAAGGCCATAAGTCTATTGGAGGTAAAGATATTTTTGTAACGGAAAAGCAAGGTGCTATTTGGACAATGCCCAAGAATATGGGATATCCGATTAACAGTACCTTTGATGATGACCACTTTGTTCAGGTGCCAAGCAAAAAATACTCTTACTTGACTTCTAATAGGAGGGTGAAAAATGCGGTTGGTGGTTTTGATATCTATAGTGTATTCAAACCTGTCAAGAAAGTAGATAGAACAATGGTGACAGGTACAATAACAGCTTCAAAAGGTGAAGAGATGTTACCTCTTTCACTGAAGGTGATGGATATGTACCAGAACAAGGTTGAGCGATACATTTATAACCCTGATGTAGAGACAGGACGCTTTTTTATGATTCTTGCACCGAAGCGAAACTACTTGATTCAGATCATGCAAGGTGAAAAGGAGTTGTATAGGTTAAACCTTGATGTACCTGAAGGAACTTACAATTATGAATTGCACCATAAGCTGAGAGTCGATGATATTGAACTTTTAGGGAATAAGATAGGTGAAGAGGTCACACCGGAAGAATCTTCTTTTTCGATCACAAAATTAAGTGAGGTGGAGAAGAAGAAGTCCATGGACGATATGAGGTATGACGCTTTGCTTATGCTGATGGAGATGATTGTAGATAGATCTGACAAAGATGGCCTAAGTTCTTTGAATGAACTTGACCATAATATGCCGGCACCTGTCATAAAAGAGAATGGCCCAGATGAATATTACACGCCACTGATTGATATCATAGAGAAAGCATTCAATGAGTCAGACCCTGAAAAGTTGATGTCTTTGAATAGCCTCAGAGGTGATGTAGGCGCCAAACTACTATTTGAAGGCAATAGCCTGCAACAGGGAAGACAGGAGATACTAAGCCATAATTTTTGGTTTGAGAAAGGAGAAACCGAGCTTAAGGAGAAGCAGGTGAAGGAGTTGGCAGAGATTGCAACATTTACACAAAACCACTCAGTAATGATTGAGTTGGTAGAGCCGAAAACAGATTCTGACCAGCAAAAACAATTGGTACAGAAGAGAATATTAGCATTGAAAGACTTAATTATGCAGTTAGGTCTGCCTAAAGCCAACATAGTTTTGGATGAAACTGAACAAACAAGATTGGTCGACAATAAAGTAACTGTTAGACTGTACAGAACAATTTCCAATTAAATGATGGGGAGAATTCAAATGACAGATTTAGAAGTTGTGCCAAACCTAGTTACAATTAATCACAGAGGTATTGTGGAGATCAAACAAGCAATTTTTTATAGGACTTTACCCATAATGGTGGTGTTGCTGCTTATTATGTCAATGCCTAAGCAAGCGAATGCTCAGTATGCTGAGTATGAGACTAAAGCAGGTATGATATATACTTTTGGTAAGTTAGTGACTTGGCCAAGTAAAGCATTTGACAGTAAGAATAAGCTGGTTTTGGGAGTGCTCGGGGATGACCCATTTGGGTCTATCATTGACAATGTATTAAAAAACAGACCTGTAAATGGTCGTTACTGGGAAATCCGGAGAGGAACCTCTATCAAGGAGCTGAAAGGTTCTCATATTATTTTTATTGGAAACAGTTATCCAAGAGATGTACTCAAGTCTATCTTGGATGATATTTACAGCAAGAAAAACTCAATGGTACTGACTATCGGTGATAATATTGATGGCTTTTGTGAGCTTGGTGGTATTATTAACCTGACTACTAACTTATATCAGCTAAATGTAACCGCTGCAAATAATGCCCAATTGACAGTCGATGTCAAACTACTTAACCTAGCAAGTGATATTGTACCCTATGACAATAACTGAAAAATTTAAGAATGCTTCTATCCAACGCAAGATAGTATGGATCATCATGTTGGTGAGTACAGTCTCTCTTGTGTTGGCCTCTGCTTTTTTCTTTACCTATGATTTTGTGTCATACAGGAATAAAATGATTCGGGACGTTTCCCAGTTGGCAAAAATTATTGGAGACAATAATGATGCATCGGTGGAGCTGAATCAGCAGGTGGCTGCCCAACGAAACCTGTATGAAATCCTATCTAGAGATCCTCATATACTTCAAGGAGCCATCTTTGACAAGAGGCAGCGTTTGTTTGCCTTTTATGATGTACGCCTGTTGCAAAATCCTGAAAGTGGTGAAGAGGAATACGTTACTATCAAAGAGACAACAGACAGTGAGAAAACCCATACATCTCCTACCTTTTCTGAAGAATCTGTTCGTTTCGATTTTTTTGCAAACCATTTAGATATTTTCGTTAGCACCTATGATGATAATGGGCGTATCAATACCGTTTTTTTACGCTCAGAACTGGAAGTCTTTTATGACAGGCTATTGAGATACCTAGGGGTTTACATTATATTCTTCGCTTGTACATTACTGGTATCCTATATTCTCTCTATCAAATTACAGTCCTTTATTTCCAAGCCTATATTGGATTTGGCTCAGGTAACCAAGAGGATTTCATCTAATAAAGATTACTCCATTCGTATAGATTATGACCGTAATGATGAGATAGATACATTGATTAGTGCTTTCAATGGAATGCTCTCTGAGATTGGAACACAAAATGAGAGCTTGGTAAGGGCAAAAGAAGAAGCAGAGCTTTCCGCTAAGGCAAAACAGGAGTTCTTGGCAAATATGAGTCACGAAATACGAACTCCAATGAATGGTGTAATCGGGGTAGCAGATTTGCTGGGTGAGACAGACCTGAATACACAGCAGAAGAAATACTTGGATATCATTCGCAACTCAGCAGATAACCTTCTGGTGATTATCAATGATATTCTGGACCTGTCAAAAATAGAGTCAGGGAAGATGGTGTTTGAGGATGGTGTAATCCAACTTTCAAGAGTAATTGATACTGTAATTGCTTCGTGTATGCCTAAACTGGAGGCTAAAAAGCTTCAAGTGAATGTGGAGCATGATCCAGATGTACCTGCTTCTATTATAGGAGATGCTGTAAGGTTAAATCAGATATTGCTGAACCTCTTTTCAAATGCTATCAAGTTTACGATTAAGGGGTATGTAACGCTTGGATATAAACTTCAAGATGAGACCAGTGACGATGTGTTACTCAGGTTTTATGTCAAGGATACAGGTATTGGTATTCCTAGAGATAAATTTGAGGCAATTTTTACAAGTTTTACACAGGCTACTTCAGATACTACTCGGAAGTTTGGAGGTACTGGATTAGGCTTGTCAATTTCGAGACAACTGGTAGAGCTTCAGGGTGGTAAAATGTTTTTGGAAAGTGAACTTGGAAAGGGAAGTGTATTTTCTTTTGAACTGAAGTTTAAAAAGCAATCTGAGGTAACTATTGATTCGGTAGATGAGCATGCTGCCGTAGAGCAGGAAAAAGAAGTTTACGCTACAGGAAAGCACAAGATTCTACTAGCGGAAGACAATGATGTAAACCAGATGCTTGTGGTGACGCTTTTGAATCAATGGGGATACGAAGTGGATGTCGCAGAGAATGGAAAAGTAGCCGTAGAGATGTTAGAAAATAACAGCTATGGATTGATCTTGATGGATGTACATATGCCTGAGATGGATGGTTATAGTGCTACCAGAAAAATCAGAAGTATGATGAAAGCACCAAAGAATGAAGTGCCAATCATAGCCATGACAGCATCAGCCCTCAAAGGAGAAGCCGACAGGTGTATTGCGGCAGGTATGGATGATTATATATCCAAGCCATTTAACAAGAATATTCTATATGAGAAAATAGCCAGGACATTGGCTATATATGAAGGATGAAAAATAAAAATGGTCTGTCTCTTAATAGGTGACAGACTTTTTTATTTATACCGCTATTTGGTGCTTAGCTTAGCAAACAATTTCGAAAGAAGAGCCTTCAATGGCAAGGTCAGTATCCTCAAACACTTCTCTGGCTTCTTCCAGCAGTGGATCTAAGTCCTTATAACGGGCCGAGAAATGACCAATCAGCAATTTGCCAACATTGGCATTGGCTGCAATTATGCCGGCTTCCCTTGCAGTACTGTGAAAGGTAATAGCTGCTCGCTCTTTGTGTTTTTCAGCAAATGTAGCTTCATGGTAGAGCAAGTCTGCATTGGTAACTTGTGGAATAATTGACTCCAGAAAACGAGTGTCAGAGCAAAAAGCATACGAACGACTTTTCTTGGGAGGCAATGTCACGTTCTCACTGACAAGTAACTGCCCTTCAAAATTCACATTCTCACCAGCTTTCAGCTTTTTGAACATGTCAAATGAAATGCCTGATGGAAGTTTTTCAGGAATGATACGACGTTGCTTTGGTTTTTCTTTAATCAGAAAACCTGTACAAGGTACTCTATGCGAAAGAGGAATGGTCTCTACAGTCAAGGCATCGTTTTCAAAAATGACCTCAGGAAACTCATTGGTGTTTTCGTAAATGAATACACGAAAGTTCAGGACAGTTCTTGAGTGCTTGAAGTTGGCAAGCAATACTTCGTCAAGCCCTCTAGGTCCGTGAATATGGAGGTCAGCTGTACGCTTGTTAAGGTGCATGGTGGAGAGTAAGCCTGGAAGGCCAAAAAAGTGGTCTCCATGCAAATGACTGATAAAGATGCGTGAAATTTTGTGTAGGCTAATATTATGACGGATTAACTGAAACTGTGTAGCTTCCCCGCAGTCAATCAGAAAATGATTGTTCTCAACTTCAACGTACTGTGAGGTCATATATCTATCTCTCACAGGTGTCGCAGCACTAGAACCCAGTATCGTTACCTCAAAAGCCAAAGTCAATATCTGTTTTCAGACAAAAGAACAGCATCGTTGTAAAAGATAGCTGTTTACGTTATAAGTGGTTTGCCTGTTAGTTATTCAAAAATTAAGGAAGCAAAAAGCGGAATTCAGGAAGTAAGCCTTTTGCATTATTCTGGAATGAATTGTTCTTTTTCCAAAAACCTTGCGAATATAGAGAATCTTTAAAAACAAGCAAAGCAACCCCACTAAATAAGCGGAGTTGCTTTGTTAAGGATTTAGATGTAATCTCCTATTTTACAGGTGATTATTCCCCATCTTGCTCCAAGTCTTTTTCTATCTCATAAAGGAAGATTGCATCAATTGCTTCCTGTTTTGTTGGCAAAATGTTTAAGACACTTTCCAGTTTGGAAATTTTTACCAGTTTTTCTACGTGCTCATTCAAGCCTGCTAGTACAAAGTGTCCTTCTGATTCATCAGCTAATCTTTTAGCAACCAGAATGGCACTCAACCCAGATGAGTCTACGTATTTTACTTGGGAAAGATCCAAGATCAAGTTTTGGGTGCCAGCCTGAAAGAGTGTAATAAATTCAGTCTTCAGCTGAGGTGCTTTTAGTGAATCTAGTTTTTCTACTTCTGGCGTCAAGATTGTATACTTTTCCGCCTTATCAATTGAGTATTTCATGTGATTACGTTTTCTTCTGTTTTGATTGGCAACTAAGCTATCAAAGTTGCCCGTTCATGAAAACAAGTTAGGGAACTATTCCCTAAAAATACAAATAAACAACGAAACTGCCTTATCCTTGTTTAATGACTTACCTTCTAATTATTTGGTAAAGTAATTACGGATAGAAGCTTCAATTTGTTGTTCACGGTTTTCATATGAAGTGCGTTCGAAAGCTTCTCCGATGATATGTTCGTATAACTCAATATAACGGTTAGTTACAGAGTCAACAAATTCATCAGACATTTCTGGTTGTACCTGTCCGTCTTTTCCTTGAAAACCATTTTCAATTAGCCATTGTCTGACAAATTCTTTGGATAACTGCTTTTGGGCTTCACCTTTTTCCTGTCTTTCACTGTAGCCTTCTGCATAGAAATAACGAGAAGAGTCAGGTGTGTGAATTTCGTCTATCAGATAGATTTTGCCGTCTGCACTTCCAAATTCATATTTGGTATCAACCAATATAAGTCCACGACTTGCAGCATGCTCCGAACCTCTTTGGAATAGGGCGCGAGTATAAGCTTCAAGTTGTGTGTATTCCTCTTCAGAAACCAATCCTTGTGAAAGAATCTCTTCTCTTGAAATATCTTCGTCATGACCTTCGTGAGCTTTTGTTGTAGGTGTAATAATAGGCTCAGGAAGTTTGTCATTTTCTTTTAGTCCTTCAGGAAGGGCTACACCACAAAGGGTACGCTTGCCATCACGGTATTCTCTCCATGCGTGACCTGCCAAGTATCCTCTGATCACCATTTCCACAGGGTAAGTTTCGCATTTAACACCTACTGTTACATTTGGATGCGGAACAGCTTCAACCCAGTTTGGAACGATGTCGGCAGTCATTTCCAAAAATTTAGATGCAATTTGGTTTAGCACCTGACCTTTATATGGGATTGCTCTTTTTAGCACTACATCAAAAGCAGAGATACGGTCACTGGCAATCATAGCCAATTTATCGCCAAATGAATAAACATCTCTTACTTTTCCATGGTAAACACCTGTAGCATTTTCAAAATTGAAATCTGTGTTTTTGATAGCCTTCATCTTTCCAATGGTTGGTTCGTTGTATAAAGTCGTAATGTCCGAATATTAGCCTTCAGACTACAGGAGGCAAAAGTAACAAAGAGTTCTGATTTTGCTTAGCAGGAACATAAAAAAAGCCCTAATAACTGAGGTGTTATTAGGACTTTTGTTATCATTCATTTGACTTATGCAAGTGTTAAGCTCCTGCTTCAATCAATTCACGTGCACTGTTGAGTGCCATTTCGCTTGGATTGGCACCTCCAATCATCTGCGCAATTTCATGAAGACGCTCATCATCATTGAGAGCCCTCATACGGCTAATGGTTTTCTCTGATGAGTTGTCCTTGTATACATAGTAATGCTTTTCACCAAGTGCTGCGATCTGAGGTAAGTGACTGATGGTAATTACCTGATGGGATTTACCCATATCTTTCATGATCTGACCAACCTTGATGGCAATTTCACCCGAAATACCTGTATCGATCTCATCAAAAATGATGGTAGGAAGTGAAGTTTTACTGGCAAGGATGTATTTGACAGCTAACATCAGTCGAGAGAATTCACCACCAGAAGCCACCTCTTTCAATGGCTGCGGTTCACGCCCCTTATTGGCACTAAATAAAACACTGACTTCATCAATACCTGAAGCAGTAGGTTCTTGTTCACGACGCTCAACGACTACTTTAGCGTTTGGCATACCCAAACTGTCTAGCAGGCTATTGAGAGATGTTTCAATTTTAGGGATCGTTTGAATTCTGACTGCAGATAGCTCTTTACCAACTTCCATCATAGTCTCCCAAAGCGCTTTCTTTTGCGTTTCAGCCTCAAGTAACTCATCATCAAAACTGATGACCTTGTCTACTTTTCGCTGAAGCTCATCCCTTACTTCACGCAACTCTTCAAGCGTGTTGACGTGATGTTTTTTCTGTAAAGAATATAATGTGTTGAGTTGATCTTTGATGGATTCGATTCTTTCAAAATCAAAAAACAAGTCACTGTCTTCTTTCTCGATTTCATAGACAATATCCATCAGTTCGATCAAGCAACTGTCAGTTCTGTTTTTAAGGTCTTCTAACTTAGATGAAAAAGAAGAAATATGCCCCAAGGTACCGATGACGCTTTTTAGACTGCTTTCAGCAGAGAAGTCAGCACGACTCAAGAACTCTAAAGCAGTATTCAAGCTGGATTTAATGTTCTCAGCATTCTCAAGCATTTCTAGCTCCTCTTCCATGCTGGTTTGCTCAATGTCATCCAGATTCATATCTGTCAGTTCCTGCAGCATATGGCTATTGAACTCAAACTCATTCTTGATCTGGTTGTGTTCAGCTAGCAGTTGATTGTAAGCATTTTCTGCTTTTTTATAACTGGTATATTGCTGCTGGTACTTCTGAAGTAAAGAAGTATTCTGGGCATAGATATCTATAAGTCCAAGTTGGTAGGCGTTGGAACCGAGTTGTAACGTGTCGTGCTGTGAATGGATATCCATCAGTTTTTCACTTACTTTTCGGAGTACATCCAACTTTACAGGAGTATCATTAATAAAGGCACGAGACTTTCCAGCAGGTGTTATTTCTCTTCTTAAGATGGTGATTTTCTCATAATCAAGTTCCAAATCTGTGAATAAGTCACGCATATGGTATTCTTGTATGTTGAATGCCCCCTCAATCACACACTTCATACTTTCATCAAAGAGTACCTTTGAGTCAGCTCTAGTCCCTTTCAGTAACCCTAAAGCACCCAGCATAATTGATTTACCTGCACCAGTTTCACCTGTAATCATGTTAAGACCTTCAGCAGGTGAGATTTCTGTATGCTCAATCAGCGTATAGTTTTTAATCAGCAGATGTTTCAGCATAACGTTGAATAGTTCAGTTTGGATCAAGACATAATGATAACCATGACTTTACATGTAGCAGCGGCATATCATTAACTGTCAATGCCCTAAATATAGTTCTAATCTTGATTGTCCTTAAAAAAAGTCAATAAATTCCTCTGTCAGCACCAAATTTAGCAATTGCTGGTTTATTTTATTAGCAATGATGATTTTTTTTGAATTTTCTCCAATGACAGTTTTTTATTTCAAAAGTACTCCAACTTTTTCTCCTGCTTCTTGTGTCATTAGTTTAGGTAAATCATTAACCCTCTTTTTAGAGCAAAAGATCAAAAAAATGAATGAGTTGATATTCATTTATTTAAGTGTTTAGGATTGGTAATTGCTATTAAAGTTGGTTTAGGAAATCACAGGTAATTATCAACATGAGAGGTGCTTGATTTTGTAATATGGTAAGCATTAAGCTTTGATATATAATAATTAGAGCTGTAACATTTAGCATTTTCATTTAGCTTTGCAGCCTTTCATCAAAAAAAACATCGAATGAACCAGTTTAAAACTGATTTTGAAATAGAAAAAAAAGAAACGAAAGGGGATTATTATCAACCAAACCAAAACTCATCAGATGAAATCGATTTGGTACAGCTGTTTCATCTGATTGGAAAAGGTTTAAAACGGATAGGTCGAGGTATAGTTGTCTTTTTGATCGCATTTAGGGCTTTTTTAAAACAGTGGTATAAAGGGATTGGGATTGGTGTATTGGCAGGAGGACTTATTGGAATTGGATTCCAAGTCTACCATTCTTTTGGACTGACTGAAAGTACAATGGTTGTAAAGTCAGAATATTTGAAAGGAGAAAGTTTTGTCAACTATATCAATTGGCTAGATGGTTTGTGTGGATCTGATACTCAAAAGTCCAAAGAAATGTTAGCCAATAAACTGAATATTCCAGTTGAGCAAGCAAGTCAAATAAAAGCAATCGAAGCTTTTTCATCAACGGATTTTGAGGAGTTGGAAAAGTCCGTTGGTGCGAATGAAAACCTTCAATTTAGTATAGATACCTTGAAGTTAAACGCATTGGTAAATGAAGATATGTTTGCAGTTAGGCTGAAATCAGGAATTGAAAACTATTCGTTGGGTCAAATAGAGCAGGGGATTGTATCTTATGTAACTAGTAATGGTTATGTGAAAAAGAGCCTTGAGTTGTCTAGCAATAATCTGAAAAGTAAGAAAGAGTCGATTCAGAAAGAAATCAATAATTTAAATGTTCTTCAGTCATCCTTACAAGGAGTGATAGCTGATCAGGCTGATAATAGTGGTCAGGTAGACGGGACATTGATGGGTGGTCAATACTTGATGCCTATGAGTAGTGATAAGGTGAAGACATCTGGAGAGACTTACTTGAATGTAGTTAAGGAAAAGAAGGAGCTTTTAGAGCAGTTGCAGGAGGTAGAGCTTGAGCTAGTCAATTTAGAGCCTTTACAGGTTGTAAGTGGCTTTACATCAAAAAATGCATCATTTAAAAATGACCCGTATCAGCTCCTGATTGGTGCAGCAATTGGAGGAATGGTGATGGTTGTATTGGGGTTGTTGGTAAATCTGAATAAGTTCCTGAACAGAAAGGAAAAAGAATATATTCAATATCAGTAACAAAAAGTTCTACTGATTTTAGTTTTAGAGTACTATTTTTAGACTCCTGTCCTTGATTAAAGGGACAGGAGTTTTTTGTTTAATTTTTATTTTAAAGACTGATGACTAAAGTTAAGCTTATCGTAGCTTCTAAAAACCCAGTTAAGGTAAACGCTGCATTGACAGGTGTTCAGATGGTTATGCCTTCTTACGAATTGGAGGTGGATGGTATTTCGGTTCCATCAGGTGTTTCAGATCAACCGATGACTTCTGAAGAAACATTGAAAGGCGCACGTTGCAGGGCCGAAAATGCGAAAAATGTTAATCCTAATGCAGACTTTTGGTTTGGTATTGAAGGTGGTGTAGATAAGTTGGATGGTGAAATGGAAGTGTTTGCATGGATCTATATTATTGACAAGTATGGACGAAATGCCAAAGCAAGAACAGGCACATTCTACTTACCTGCTTTAGTGTCAAACTTGGTTGATCAAGGAATAGAGTTAGGAGTGGCTGATGATATGGTTTTTAAAAAGGAAAACTCCAAACAGCAGGGTGGTTCTGTTGGTTTGTTGACTAATGGGGCAGTAGACCGAACTGCTTATTACACACAGGCGGTGGCTTTAGCTATGATACCAATGATCAATGAGGAGCTGTACTTTGAAGAAAATACTGAAAAAAATAGCACTCTATAATGGAGATAGCTATTCTTATTATTTATTCAAATAATCTGGCATGGAAAATAAATTTATAGATAAACTAAAGCTCTATTTACGTGGAGATGAGCTTCCAGGAATGGAGGCACACGTCAAGATGGCTTCTGATAATAGAAAAAGAAGGGGGGCTTTAATGCCTCCAACAGATGCAAGACCATCTGCCGTATTGATTCTATTATCAGACTTTGGAGAAGATGACTTTAGCTTTCCATTGATTCAGCGACCTATGTATGATGGAGTACACGGAGGACAAATGGCATTGCCCGGAGGAAAAAGAGACCCTGAAGATCCATCATTGATAGTTACAGCATTGCGTGAGTGTTATGAGGAAATTGGTATAGAAGTTCGTCCAACGGAAGTACTTGGTACTTTGAGTGACCTTTATATACCGCCAAGTAATATGTTGGTAACTCCCGTTATCGCCTATTCAAATAAAAGAAATGAATATACGCTAGATCCTGTAGAAGTGGATGAGGTAATAGAAACGACTTTAGGGCATTTATTGAATCCAGAGACAAAAAAAATGTCAACAATTGATGTAAGAGGAATGCGTTTCAATGCACCATCTTTTGATATAGATGGAAAGGTGGTGTGGGGGGCAACAGCGATGATTTTGAGTGAAATGCTTGAAATTGTAGAAGGGATACAACAGTTGAGCGATAGATAAAAAGGGACAGTAATATTACTTTACTGCCCCTTTTTTGATTTAGCGGTTATTAAACATGCTAAGCTTGATCTCTGTAAGTTTTTGTTTGGTGTTCAGAGGGAAGTCATTGTTCTGAATCCAGTCATAATATGCAGGATCCTTTTTCAGGACTTCCAGAACAGATTGGTTTTTATACTTACCAAAATTGAATACAGCCACGCCATCATTGTTGTAGACCATACGGTTGGCAAAGTCAACAGCATTACTCAGTGTGAGTTTATGCAGTACTTCTACATCATTGTGAATAGGTTGGTATTCCTTGCCATCCTTATCCTTGATAGTAGCACCTTCATAGTGTTTAACCTGTGCGTCCAGTACCTCAAAAGTAGCCATTGTGTCCGCTTCCGCAGAGTGAGCATCTTCAAGGTCTTTTTTGCAGTAGAACTTGTATGCGGCAGTCAGTGTTCTTGGCTCCATCATATGAAAAATACGTTGGGCATCCACAACTTTCCTGTTACTGATATCAAAGTTGATTCCTGCTCTCAAAAATTCCTCAACTAATACAGGAATGTCAAAGCGCATCACATTGAAACCAGCCAGATCAGCACCTTTCATGAATTCGGCAATTTCCTTGGCGACTTGTTTGAAAGTTGGAGCATCCTTGATATCCTCATCATAAATACCATGGATAAGGCTGCTTTCCAATGGAATAGGGATAGTAGGATTAATCCTCAGTGTTTTTATTTTCTTTTCACCATCCACCATAATTTTGACTACAGAAATTTCCACAATCCTGTCTTTGACAATATTGGTTCCTGTTGTTTCCAAGTCAAATACGGCAAGAGGGTTACGAAGCTTCAAATTCATATATTGTCGATTTTATAGCCATTGTAGCTTTAATGGCATTCAAAAATTTGTTTTAAGTAAAGTCAAGTTTCCCAATTGAGGAAGAAGACAAAGCATACAACTCTTCAAATTTGAGAATATTCTAAACATTTAGAAGAGACTGGAGAGGAGTTAAACCCAAAGCACGAAAATAGTATTTTATAGTGGCAGAAAACAAATCACCATTGTGATTAGCAATATTTAAGAATTACCGATCATCAGAAAGTCCGTTTATCCATGCGTCAAAAACCAGTTGCTGATGTCTTTTTGGACGGTCCATTGGCTCAAATACATCATGCCTGACTTTTTTGATTGGCTTAACTTTGGACTTGAGTTTTTTAGTCTTGCCATTCCGCTGAACTTTAAGGACGAGCTTAGAACCTTTTCGTGCATTTTGCTTAAAGTCCTGTATCATCTCACCTGCGTTGTCTGCATCGATGTCAATACCATTGAATGATAATATGATATCATCTTTTTCGTAGCCAAGCTTTTTACCAAACCTATCAAGTTCATTTATACCTGTCACTATCAGTTTTCCTTCTTCAGTTAGGTCAATATCCACATTTCCTAATGTATAAACTTCAACCTCTCTTTCCTTGTAGTAGTCCACACCTGCCAAAGCCAATATTTCGGAAAGGGGAAGAGGCTGGTTGTCTTCGACATAGTTTGCGAAAAATGGTCGGGTTTCAGGAATGCCACTGATTTTAGCTATTTCTTCAAAGAGGTCATCGTCTTGAAAAGGCTTGTCTTTACCATATCTGTCAATAAGGTCCAATACTAGGTCTCTTAGTGAATAATGTCCATCAGATTTGTGAAGAAGTAATATGTCAAGAGACATGGCAATCAGGGCACCTTTTTCATAGACGTTTCCATACTGATCAGCATATTTATCAAGACAATACTTGCTCAAGTCAGTAAACGGAATGGAGTCATTGTAGTGGTTGGCAGCCGTTTCTATTTTGTTTTTGATAACTCTGAAAAAGACGTCTGTAGAGATTAACCCTTCTTGAACCTGAACATGGTGGGCAAAGTATTCAGTGACTCCTTCGTAGAGCCAAAGGTGTTTAGACATTCTTGGGTGTTCAAAATCAAAACTGCTGATTTCTTCAGAGTGTAGTCCTAACGGTGTTAGAATATGGAAAAACTCATGAGCTGCAATATCACGAATGGTACTGGCTAGAAAGTCCTCAGAAGCTTCCGGAAGAAAATATACAGAAGAATAGGAGTGTTCCAGAGCACCGATAGCACCTGAAAGTGATGGCTTGTCTGACAGGTAAATCAGAAATGCATACCGGTCTACAGGTAGTTTACCTCCCAAGTATCGTTGCTGGGCGAATAACACTTGGTTTAGGTGCGTAGCAACAACCTCCGCATTGAGCATATCATTTGGAGAGTAGAGTGAAATCAGTACGTCTGTATCGCCAAGTGTAATAGTTGCTGTGTCAGCCTGTGTATACATAATGGGGGAATCAGCCAATACCTGATAGTTCTTAGTCAAGTAACGGTCAGTTTGTTCTGTCGAGTTACGGCTGACTAAAGCTGTTGAGCCAAACAGGTCTGTAGGGTGGTAAACATTGACTTCAAATGGGAAATCTCTCATACCATCAAGAAAGCCCATAAAAGCATGGGAGTTGATAATGAAGTTTTTACCAGCTTCAATGTTTGATCCACCTGGTTCAAATACTAAATCACTTTGATTGGTGTCCCATGTGTCTTCTACTTGATATTCAATCTTGTAGAGCTGTTGGGCGTTCAGTATTTTCCATGAATTTTCATCTGTCTTTTCAACCTCTAGGGGTTTGCCATTCTGGTTGCATGCTTTAAACTTATGAATGAATCGTCCAAAATTGTAAACACTGTAGGTGCCAGGAACAATACTTGGCATTTGAAAAACTACTTCGTCTGAAACAACAGAGGGAGTAATCAGTGTGACATTTACTCGATCATTTTTTACATTGGTTAAGTCAAGCCAGTAACGGTATGTAAGTCTTGGTGCTGATTGTTGTGCCTTCAGGTTTGACCCTGTCAATATTATTGTGATTAAAAGGCATATTAAGCACAGAATGTTCTTTAGCATAGTTGGTTATTAAAGCTATTTGCTCTCCATTTTACAAATATAATAACCTCTTTGCATTTTTAGGTGTGTATTTCTTTGGTTTAAGATCATATAGGCGTTATTTCTAAAATTGTATGGTAGTCATATGATATTTGGATAAAATTCACATTCCATCTATTTTGCCTTACTAATAAGATTCACTGACAAGACTGGTTGTGAGATACCATACAATAAGTCAGTGTATTTGAGGAGAGAGAATAATCAAAAAACTAAAACCATTATAAATAACTGTACTGTCATGAAAAAAAATATGAAACTCCTGCTGCTTATTATTGGCTGTTTCATGCTACATATAAGTCTGTCAGAGGCAAATGCTCAATCCAAAAAGAAGTTGAAACAGGAAAATGCAACACTGAAATCGGAGAATGAAGATCTGAGAAAGGCAAAACTGCAAATAGAAGAAAGAGCAAATGAGTTTGAGAAGCGAGCGAATGAACTTGAGAGTGAGAATCAGCGCCTTTCTTCCGAAGTAAGTGCCTTGAACACTAAAGTGTTAAGACTTGAAGGTGAGAAAACAGCACTGGATAACCAATTGGGAGAAATGGAAGATGAGTATGATTCATTAAAAAGATTGGGAACTTCAGGTGGTCAGGTATATAAGGTAAGTCCTAATGATAACCGAACTTGTGCAAGAAGACAAGGTCAGTTGCAGGCAGATAAATCATACTTTGTTGACTTGAACAGCCAAGTGATTTCTCATGGTTGGGGCTTACAAGTATATTCTTCTAACAGCTTGTGTAAAGCACAGGATAAAGCGAAAGATTTTGAAAGTTATTATCATATGTACAAGACTTATATTAAAGTTAAAAATGTAGATGGTCAACCATTGTACTGTGTAGTGTATGGCTCATTGAAATATAAAGATCAGGCTAAAGTATATTGCGATAACTTCCGCAAGATTGGAAGGAATGAAGGAGAGAGAAATGCTTTTCTTGTGCAGCATTAATATTAGAATAGCCTGAGTCTGCATAAAACCACATCTGATCAGGGTGTGGTTTTTCTTTTTTTTTCGTGTTTGTGCCTGAGTTTTTAGATGTATTTGATAGATAACAGAAAATCGTGTCAATTTTTTCTAAGAAAAGTTCAATAAACTTTCTCTCTATCGTTATTATTGAAAGCTATTTGCTGAACAAAAACGGGATAGACCTTTTTCCGTAAAATCAACCAAAACATTATCGAATAAACAGCTAACTAAATTGTCAGATGACGCCGCTTTTAGAGCTGTAAACTACGAGCCAATGGTAATCGAGAAGTTATTGAAACCAAGAACCCTGAAAGAGAAAATCTTTTCAGGATTCTATATTTATTCAGTTCTGTCTTTCTTTGTGGCTTTTACCAGTTTTAATACTTTCCGTGAAATGGAAGATACAGACAAGGCTGTTATGAAGATTAATCAGCTCTATAATCTAACATTGAACATGGCTAGATATGGAGAGCAGTTTTTGGCTTATGAAACCACCAATGAGGAGTTTTTTGCAAAAGGTAAAAGTGATATTCTTAATCAACAGTTTCAGCACCTGAAAAAAGTGCGTGCAATGTCTGATGAGATTCAACAGGCTAAAGGAAACTGGAAACTGTACTATGCCAAAGAACTTGTAAGGTTTGATTCTCTTCTCAATACTTATGACGAGACATTCAAGGAGATCATTAGTTCAATCAAGTATAAAGGGTTTAAGGACTACGGATTACTTGGATATATGAATGAACAAGTAAAGCTTCTGGAAGCTTCCCGTTATATAGACAAGGAACTGTTGATGAAGTTAAGAAATCAGGAAAAGGATTATATGATCCGAGGAGGTACTTCCTACCTGTACGAAGTGAGAAGGTTAAGTGGAGAAATTAAAATGAAGTTGGAAGCCAATCCTCAGGTTCCGGAGGAGGAAAAATTCGAACTGAAAGAAGACCTACGCAGATACAATTCGATTTTCCTGAAGGTAGTGGAAGAAGATATGAAGGTTGGATATAAAATGAATAAAGGACTTGTACCTGACCTTGTAAGATTGACAGAGGAGATTAGTGAATTGGTTACACAAATCAACGAGGAAGCAAGTGGAAGAAAAGATTCACTTTATGATTTAATTAGAATGGGAATCGTTTCTGCCACAACTATTTCAGTAGTACTTCTTCTAGTGTTGAGTGTATCCTTCAACCTAATTCATAGAAGCAGTTATGCCAAGTAGGTTTCTTTGATTGACTAAAGAGATTGATATAAAATGAAAGCGGGCATTCCATTTAGATGGAATACCCGCTTTTTATTTGTTACCTGTTTAGGTCAATGTCAATCATAAACCTTTTCAGGTTTCTTTCTTTGTATCTTTTGCTGGAATAATGCTTTAGCCAAGGTTGGAGCAACCAATGATGCGATAATGATCATTGCACCGGCATAGAAGTAAACGTCCATGATTTCTTGCTCCCCAAATAGCAATAAGGCAGCAACACCTCCATAAATAGGGGACAGGTTGTTAGCCAAGGAGACTGTAAATGGAGATAGGCTTTTCATCACCTTAATCATGGCAGAAAAGGCAAAAATTGAAAAGATAATAGCCAACGTAAAGATTAGGAGCCAGTCAGTAGAGGTTGGAATTTTTAATGTGAGTGAACCTTCGTCAATGTAGTAGAAGAAAATAGGGAATACAGCTATAGTTCCTATCCAGCCTCCAATCATCTGATAGAATGTCACTACTCTGTGATCATACTTTGATGAATGTCTGCTACCGATAATAGTCACTAGTGCAGCAAAGAATGCAGCTGCAATCGCCATAATCATTCCTTCACTGTAAGCAAAACTGGAGCTGAAGATCATGTAAACGCCAAAAATGGCATTTAGCCCCATCATTACTTCATTGAAACTTAGCTTTGACCCTCCAAATAGCGGTGATAGTATACTAACCCACAAAGGAGAAGTGGCTACTCCTACCAAAGCAACTGAGGCATTACCTATTTTGGCTGCAATCACGAAAAATATCCAATATATGGATGTGAAAACTCCTGCAACAAGTAGCTCAACAAGTGTTTTTCGAGGAACCTTAAAGGCAAGTCGTCTCCAATAAATAATACCTCCTAACAGGATAGAGGCTATAAACATTCTGATGAAGACGATCTCAACAGAAGGCAGGGAGATAAAAATGTTAATACTTGGAATAAAGCTGGCTAAGAAAATCCAAAAGTGAAGTTCTAGCTTATCAAAGTTTTTTTGACTGGGACTGATCCCTATCATATTTACGATTGTTCGTAGTGCCACAAAAATTGGTTTTAGCCTGACTGGCGTTTAACAAGCAAATCTTTAGACGCAACAAGCTACCACTACAGGTAGTGTTCAGAAGATGTTACAATAATTATAACGGAAAGAAGTACAAGTTATGCTTTGGAAGCTTCTGAAACCTCAACTGAATTTGTGGTTGATGAGTTGTTTTTTTCAATCGAACCTTCAGGTAATGGGGCTTTTTGTAGCTTCTTTAGTTTGCTGATTTCAGTTTGGGTGCTGTCTATCAGTGACTTCCATTGGTGGTAAATGTCATTGCTCCTTTCATTCAGCATATCGAGATGCTCGTTGGCTTGCTGCGTTTTCTGATGAAGGTTTTGCATTTTTGACCTGTATTGCCTGTCAGCTTCCTGCAAAAGTCTTTTCCCTTTCATTTCAGTTTCAGAAATGATTCTGCGGGCTTCTTCCTCTGCCTCTCTGATTTTTAATTGTGCTTCTTGGTCAGCCTGAAGCATACGCTGTTCTTTGCTGTTTTCAGTCTCCTTAATGGTATCCATAAGCTTACTGCCCATGGCTTCGAGTTGACGAATACGCTCCCTAGCCCCTCTTAATTCTGCTTCAAGGGATAAAATTTGCTTTTCTTTTTGTTCAATAGTACGGGCAGCCTTGTCCAGTACCTCTGTCACCTCTTGAGGTTGAAAACCGCCGAAGATGCGTTTTCTGAATTGTTTGTCTTTCAGTTCTTCAGGTTTTAGTTCCATCTCGATTCTCTGTTTCAGTCCAATATTAATAACTCCGTAAACCCACAGTTAAGTATGCGAAAGTATCGGACATCTTACTGATAAAATCAGTTGAAAAATTCTTGACCAATCTACTACTTTTTTTGTCCTTTAATAAAAGAATTATCCAATTAGCATGGTGTTTTTTATAGATAGTACTAATTTTCTGTGCAAATCGCCTTTTTCAGCGAATCAGCTAACCTATAACTGAATAAGTTTTGGAATCTTTCAACCATGTTTTTTGGTTCTTAACATGTTTTCAGTCTTGTTTTTGCAGTGATATTTTAATGGTTTCACTGTGTGAAAAATAGACTTTGAACTATACCTTTTTCTTAAAATAAGCCAAATAACTATAACGTAAACCTTTATGAAGAATCTATTTAAACTCCTTGGATTATTACTGTTTTGCTTCGCTTTATTTATTGCCTGTGACTCTGATTCTGATCCTGATTTCAATTCAGGTTTAAATGGCGAGTTAACTTTCTATGCAGATGAAAGTGCAGGTCAGAGTGGTGGAATAATTACGATCCTGATTTCAGATTTTGATACAGAAGATAAGGTAGCTGAGGGAGAGATTGGAGCAGCTCCAGAAAATACACCTGATTGTGGAGAAGAACCAACTATGGAGGATTTCCTTACTTTTAGTTTGCCAGATGGTACTTACTTGGTGAATGCAATAGAGAGTCAGGTCGGTAGTGTTGAAGGTGGGGAGTTTACACCACGAGATGGGGCAAGACTAGAAATAATTGGAGGATCCTGCAGGCTAATTGAGTTAGGACAGGAGCCTGGCTTTAATAATGCACGAGTAGTCAATGTGTTAAAAGCCAATGATTATTACCTGAGATTTATGAACTAAGGTATTTTTACTTTAAAACAAAACCCGTGATACTTAACAGTACCACGGGTTTATATTTTTAAGCGAATTCGTCAGTGTCAATTTCTTCCAGAATATCAGCCAATTCATCAAAGTCGTTCAGCCCTACCTTGATTTCACCTCCACCGATAAGCCCAATGCCAGCAGGGTTAATCTGATCAATAATTTCTGAAACATTATCCTTGTCGAGACCAAAACCAACAAATATATCGTATTCTTTCGCAAGCGCAGAAAGCATCTCAATTGTTTCACTATCCAAGCTTCTATCTGAAGATTCCAGCAAAAAGAAAGATACATCTGTTGATATCGTACGCATTTGAGCCTCCAATTCTTCTTTAGTAGCAGATGCACTCACATCAACTTTGAAGATTAATGGAAGATCTTGCGCTTTCAAGGTAGACAACAGAGATACATTGGAAGTTTGGATATAGTCAATTGCCTCATATGTACCAAAGTCAATATCAGCAGACTCATTCACCTCAGCGACAAACGAAATACCAGCCAACCAGCTTGCGATTTCCTTGAATTTGTCAGCATCAACGAAGTTCGGATGAGAAGCATCCAATGGGAAACCTATCATCTCAACGCCCATTCCAGCGCAGTATCTGCCATCGTGAAGGTTATTGACCTCACTTACTTTAACCCTTGTCTTCAGTGCCATTATTTTGTGTTTTATTCTCTTCTTTATGATACAGGCTTTTGCCAGTCCCGCAAAAATCATAAAGAACCATTAGATAATCAAGTTTATAAATAAGCCTTATCTCTTTAAGAGCTTTGTGAAGAGATAATAATTCTGAATGGTAGATCACCAAAATCCACTCTATATTTGCAGTTACTGAACAAAGTAATCTAGAGTTTGTTACTTTTGAGGCTTAACAAAATGAATTGTGAGATTCTTTTATAGATTAAATCATAGAAATCCATGGCAGTAATTGATGCAAATGATAGCAATTTCAATCAGCTTTTAGCTGAGAATCATACAGCAATTGTAAAATACTATGCAGGATGGTGCGGAAGCTGTAGACTTTTCAAGCCAAAATATAAGAGGCTTTCAGGTGATGAGCGCTTTGAAGGAGTCGCTTTCCTTGATGTAAATGCAGAAGAAAGCCCAGAGGCAAGAAAGTTGGCAGGCGTTGATAACCTTCCATTCTTTGCCGTATTCAAAGATGGTCAATTGGTAGAAGGAGTTTCTACTAGTAAAGAAGATGCTGTTGTTGAATTGCTTGGAAAGCTGAAGTAATTGAATTGATAACATCATGAAAGTACCTGTAATCAAGAAGCTTGTAGAAACCTATTCATTGGAGGAGCTAACCTTGGCGGAAGCATCAATTGCAGAGGAAGAGACTCCTGCTATTGAAATTCCTGGTGATGATGAGGGCGAGCAACTGACACATGCATTTGCAGCGATGTGGATAAGGCAGCAAATGGAAGACAATGGGGATGACTTTAAGACCGCATTGAGAGCATATACACAAATGGTAAGAGGCTCTATTTCTTAAACATGGATGACCTGAGCATAAATGCTTAAAGGTTTTGATGGATTGCCAATGATTTGGTAATTGAAAAAGTGAAATAAATGGAAAATAAAACAAATGAAGAGTTCCTGTCCTACTTGGAGGGAATTATCAAAGAAAGAAAGCAAAACCCAACTGAGGCATCTTATACAAGCAGCCTTTTCGCTAAAGGTATAAATAAGGTAGCGCAGAAAGTTGGAGAAGAAGCAGTTGAGTTAGTCATTGAAGCAAAGGACAATGACAAAGACCTGTTCCTGAATGAGGCAGCAGACCTGCTTTTTCACTATCTGATATTGTTGCAGGCAAAAGGTTATGACCTTAAGGATGTTATCGACGTATTAAAAGAGCGTCATAAATAAAAGCTGATAACCGTATAGTATATGATAAGCTGAAACTTCTGTATAGAAAGGGGTTTCGGCTTTTTGTTTTTTACAGGATTAAACTAGTAATACCCAAATTGTAACCTTAAGTTTCAGAGATTCGCCTTCCTTTTACCAAACTTTTCTTTAAATTTATTCAGATCTCAATTTGAATTCTTTTTTAGAAACTATACCATATAGTCAAAACCAAAGCTTTACATGTTAGCGTTATTTACAGCATTGCTGTGTTTTAAATAGTTTTTGTTTAGTAACTCTTGACAAAAGGCTGACACTTAAAGTAAATAAACTATCATATTATGAATAATCAGGCTGTAGAATTGGTACTGCTGATCGATGACAATGACACTGATAACTTTATCAATAAAAGGGTAATTGAACTGACCGGCTTTGCAGGAAATATTGTTGTTAAGAATTCAGGTAAAAGTGCTTTGGAGTATTTGGAAGAGAATAAAGATAACCCTGTAAAATTGCCTAATCTTATTTTTTTGGATATCAACATGCCAATTGTTGATGGGTTTGTCTTTTTGTATGAGTTTGGAAGTTTTAATGATACCATTAAGCAAAAGTGCAAAATAGCAGTTCTTTCTAGTTCTGATAATAAAAGGGATATTGACCGTATAGTCGATAACGAATTTGTAATAAAATATATCACCAAACCTTTGTCTGAAAATGCCTTAAATGAAGTAAGATTACTTCTGAACGAATAAGCATAAATAAAAGACATAGAGTGACTTACTGGTTGAAAAACAGCTTGAAGAGATTCAAGCTGTTTTTTTATGCGAAAGGAATTAGAGTTTACAGTGAAAATCATGTCACTTATCGAAGAATATACCCCATTCCTCGAGTTTTCCCTGATTCAGCGTTTGTAGATCATGCTGAATGAAATCTTTTCTATAAATTCAATTAAGGCTGAAAAGTTTCCTTTGTGATTCGTTGGTTTGTTTGTTATTGATATTCAAGTGTTTGTGTGTTTTATTTCAAGCTAACCAAATAATGAGGCAAAGAGGTCTTAAAAGCCTGATTACATTATTCAGAGATCGTTGAATTCAAATTATCATTACTTGTATACTTACAAATAAGTGTACTTGTATATTGTTTTTCTTTAATAAGTGCCGATGATAACCACCCAGCAAAACATGAGAATGCTTAAAGTAGTAGGAATACTCTTGTTGTTTTGTATTACAAACATTGTGGCTGCCCAGCATATCGGTAGTGAACAGGAATTTGAGGAATTAAAAGTAGCCTCAAGAAGCGGGAAGCCTGAAGCATTATTTACACTAGGTCAAGTATATGAGGAAGGGAGATACCAGAAACAAAATCTAAAGAAGAGCTTCGAGTATTATAAGCAGGCATCACAATCAGGTTATGTGCCGGCTTTATTGGCATTAGGTAGATGTTATCAAGTGGGAATTGGTACTAAGCCAGATCTAGCTCAGTCTTTTTATTATTACAGTAAAGCAGCAGAAGCAAAAGATGGTGAAGGTTTTTACCATGTAGGAGATTTTTATCTGAATGGAGTCAATGTAGCGATTGATACTGTTAAGGCCATTGAGAATTTTTTGAAAGCGTGGGAGCTTGAAAACCCTGATGCAGAAGCAGTATTAAGAGCATTGCCTCTTTCTGATTTTCCCCAATCGGATAATATTATTTATAAGCGCTTTTTAGCAAAAGATGGTACTCCTGAAAATCAGTATGAAATAGGCCGTAGTTATCTTTTGGGAGAAGGAGTTGAAAAGGATGCTAAGAAAGCACTAACTTATTTGGAATCAGCTCTTGCAGAAGGTAGTGCTGACGCTGCATTATTAATAGGTACAGCCTATAAAAATGGTGACGGCTTAAATCCGGATAGTAAGAAAGCCGTTTTGTACCTATTGAAAGCTGCAAACTTAGGAAGTGAGCAAGCCATCGAGTTATTGGATCAAATGGATATTCAGGCATTGGCCGATCATAATAGTGTGGATTACTTACATTATAGTGCCTTGTTGCTCAATGATAAGAATGATCAGTACCGTCTTTATCATATGTATAGAGAGGGTGTGCTAGTGAAGCAAGATTTAAATAAGGCACTAGAGTTTTGTCAGCGTGCAGCACTTCAAGATCATGGCCAAGCTATGCTAGAGTTAGCAACAATGTATCGAAAGGGACTTCTACCTTTGAAAAAGAACGCTTTGGCGGCTTTCAAATGGTATAGTAAAGCAGCCTTTGCGGATATCGATACTGCTAAGTATGTGGTAGGGGAGTTTTATGAAACAGGAGAAGCTATAGACGCAGATACAGCAAGTGCTG
Organism: Limibacter armeniacum; assembly: GCF_036880985.1. Taxonomy (NCBI): domain Bacteria; kingdom Pseudomonadati; phylum Bacteroidota; class Cytophagia; order Cytophagales; family Flammeovirgaceae; genus Limibacter; species Limibacter armeniacum. Next base: position 1,063,515 of record NZ_JBAJNO010000009.1, on the reverse strand, counting down.
TGAAATGGTATTTGCAAGCAGCCAATAACGGTGTACAGATTGCCCAATTCAAGCTTACTAGGTTGGATGTACTTAAATATATTGATCAAAATGATGTAGAGTATGTCACTTATCAGGCAAATTTGGGGAATGTGTCAGCCCAATTGAGCATAGCAAAGTATTATATAATGCTGAATGGCAGTGAGGCGTTGGGATGGTTGAGAAAAGCCGAAGAACAAAATAGTATGGAAGCTGTTGTCCTTTTGGGAGATATTTATCTGGAAGGTAAATGTGATGTAATTCCGAATGAGGCTGAAGCATTGAGATTTTATGACAAGGCGTTAGCTGCGGGATTGCCTGAGGCTAAATTGAGAATGTCTCGGTATTATTTGATATCAAAAGGCGGTACAGGGGAAGCGGACCCTACTGATTTGGCGTTAGATTTCCTTGGTGCTTATTTACAGGATATTGAAAAGTCAGGAGGAGGAAAGTTAAACCTGATGGCTTATGAGGTGAAAGGTGATATCTATAAGCGTAAGCAAAATGTGATGTTAGCTATAAATGGTTACACACAATACATCAAAAATTATGAGGATAGTCCTTATGCGATGGATGCCCTGATGGATGTGATGTTTAAAAGGGCTGAACTACTTTATGAAATAGGACAGTTTCAGAGTGCCCAACTTGAGTCTGAAATTGCTTTGGCAAAACTGGAAACAGTAGAAGAGCCTGTTGCTGAAAAAGGAAGATGGATATACCTGAGAGGGAAAGCATTGTTAAAGCAGGGTGATGTAGGACAAGGTTGTAAGTTGTTGAAAGAAGCAAAAGAAATGGGAGTGGAGATTGAGCCTATCTTTGAAAGAGTCTGCTTGAAATAAGCATAAAGATATAGCTAATATAATAAGAAGCCGTTCTAGTGAAGACTAGAGCGGCTTTTCTGATTAAAAAATGATAAAGACCATTGGTCTATTTTTAAATCTTCAAGTGAATCTGTAATTTTGACAGTGTCAAAAAGTCAGCAAAAAAAGGGTTAAAACAGATGTCTGTAATGGATGTACAAGAAAATCAATCAATCAAACAGCGATTCGGAATAATTGGTAACTCCCCCAAGTTAAACTACGCTATTCAAGTAGCTGCACAGGTTGCGCCTACAGATTTGTCTGTATTGATTACTGGTGAAAGTGGTAGTGGTAAGGAGTCATTCTCTAAGATTATTCACCATCTGAGTCACCGGAAGCACGGTAAATTTATAGCAATCAACACAGGAGCTATTCCTGAAGGAACGATTGACTCAGAGTTGTTTGGTCACGAAAAAGGATCTTTTACAGGTGCTACAGAGGCGCGTAAAGGGTATTTTGAGGTGACAGACGGAGGAACCATTTTCTTGGATGAAATAGGTGAAATGCCTTTAGGTACTCAAGCTCGTCTATTAAGAGTATTGGAGAATAAAGAGTTTATTCGTGTTGGTTCTTCGAAAGTGCTAAAAACGGATGTGAGAGTGGTGGCCGCTACGAATGTGAACCTGATGGAAGCTGTAGAAAAAGGTAAGTTCAGAGAAGACCTTTATTACCGACTTAATACGGTGCCTATTATAGTGCCTCCGCTGCGTGAGCGTGGTAATGATGTCTATTTGTTGTTTAGAAAATTTGCGGTAGACTTTTCCGATAAATATAAAGTAACTCCAGTTACCCTGACTCCAGAAGCTCAGCAAGTATTGATGAGTTACCGTTTTCCAGGGAATATCCGTCAGCTTAAAAATATTGTAGAGCAGATATCAGTATTGGAGATGGATCGCCAATTGGATGCTCAACGGTTGAGGCACTATTTGCCAGAAACAGGCAGTTTCCCTCCGGCATTAGTACCACAAGGAGAAAGAGAGGAACGTAACTTTTCAGAAAGGGATATACTTTATAAAGTCCTTTTTGACATGAGAAAGGACATGAATGACCTGAAGAAAATGGTTCTTCAGTTGGCTAAGGATGGAACCAATGCGGAAGCGCCTCAACTGATAGCAGAGAACAGGCACTTGTTCCATAATATTGATACTTATAACCATGATGACCCAAGGGCTGCACAAAATGAAGCAAGCTCAACAAGCTTGGCAACAAGAAGCCCTAATTTGCCTGCGACAACTACTCCACCGTCTAATTTTCCCCCATCATTCTATGTGCCGGATGATCATGAGGAAGATGAACATATAGAGTATGAAAAAGTGGAAGAAGTAACAGAGCCAACTTCAGAATCGTTGTCACTGCAAAAGCAGGAAAAAGAGATGATTATTAAGGCTTTACAAAAGAATAACAATAAGAGAAAGTATGCTGCCAGAGACCTTGGAATCTCTGAACGTACATTATATAGAAAAATTAAACAGTACGAGATCGAAGAATAGAATGAACATACAAAACAAACAACTTTTTAGAAGGGTGTCAGTTATGCTGATTTGCCTTTTACCTTTTTTACATGGTTGTGCTGGCGTAAACTTCACTTTTACAGGAGTAAACCTTGACCCGAGAATCAAAACCTTTTCGGTGGAGACATTCTACAATGAGGCTCCCGATGGTCCTTCCAATATGGGTATCGACTTTACGGAACGTCTAAAGGATTATTTCCTTAGAAATACATCCTTGAAAATGGCTGATAGTGGAACAAAAGGACATTTGGAATTTGAAGGTAGTATCAATGGATATAGAGTGACTCCTATTTCACCTGGTGCAAACGACTTGGAAGTAGCTGAGCAGCAACGTTTGACAGTGACGGTTAAAGTGAATTTTGTTAACAACTTTGATGATGAGAAAAGTTTTAACCAAGCATTTTCTTTTTACTACGACTTTCCTGCTGATCAAAACGTTCAAGATGTTGAAAATGAGGCGTTGGATGAGATTTTTGAACAAATCCTTTTGGATATTTTCAATAAGTCAGTAGCAGATTGGTAGAAGCTACCAGAATGACTGTAATCAAAATATATCAACCCAAGACTGTTTTTGTACAAGTTTGTTCTTCCATAGTCGTTGTGAGTATAAGACTCGCAATTGGACTAAGTGAAGTAGTAGTACAAAAACAGTCTTGTTTGTTTATAATAGGGCATTAACAAATACCTACAAAATGCCTTGATAAGTGTTGGTTTATTAACTTTCCCTTTATTAGTTTGCATTAATCTTTTAAACAGTTTTACTGATTTTAAGGCTGAAGCCAAAAGCATTCATTGTGACCGACTATCTTGACCATTATATATATGGTCCAATTTGATAAACACCTTAACAAATAAGCTGCTAAAACTAAATGCTAAAGAACTACAATTACAGTGGACAAAAATAAATTCATACAACTTGCAAGCAACCCTAACCTGATAACCTCATCAGATGAGGCTGTTTTGAGGGCGATAGCGGAAAGGTTTCCATTTTTTCAGGCAGCTAGAGTATTATTAGCTAAAGCAACCGGAGGCTTGTCTGAAGAGGTGAAAACTGCTGCTGCGTATACGCAAAACAGACGTATCTTGAAGAGCATCATGAACAGTGAGTTTGATGCTAATATAAACCTTCCTAGTGCTGCAAAACTCAGCATTTCTTACGAACATGATCTAAATGCATTTGAAAAACTTTCTAGTGCAAAATCAGCAGCTGCTAACGTTGTCTCTACTCCACAACCTCAAACTGATAGATCAGAAGACCATGAGTTTAACTGGCCGACTTTTGAACCATTAGAAAAGGAGTCAGAAAAGTTACCAGAGGTAGCAGTAGAGGAAACAAAGGAATCGGAACCTTCAGAAGACCATGAGTTTAACTGGCCGACTTTTGAACCATTAGAAAAGGAGTCAGAAAAGTTACCAGAGGTAGCAGTAGAGGAAACAAAGGAATCGGAACCTTCAGAAGACCATGAGTTTAACTGGCCGACTTTTGAACCATTAGAAAAGGAGTCAGAAAAGTCTACTGAGTTAGAAGTAGAGGCAACAAAGGAACCAGAATCTACAGAAGACCATGAGTTTAACTGGCCGACTTTTGAGCCATTAGAAAAGGAGTCAGAAAAGTCTTCTGAGTTAGAAGAAGAGGTAACGAAGGAACCGGAATCTGCAGCAGACCATGAGTTTAACTGGCCAACCTTTGAGCCATTAGAAAAGGAATCTGAAAAGTCATCTGAGTTAGAAGCAGAGGCAACGAAAGCGTCAGACATCACTGAAGATGAAGAGTTTAATTGGCCAAAGTTCGAGCCATTAGGTAAGGAGCAAGATGAGGAGCGTACTTCTGTTCCAGAAGTAAAACCAGAGCCTAAAGTAGAAGCACCAGTTCAGTCAACTCAACAGGCTAAAAAGGTTGAGGATACTATTCCGACAGACGAAGAGCTGTTGGCAAGATTCCAACGTTTTACTAGAACAAGGGAAGAAATAAACAAACTTGACCACTCTTCTGAGGAGGAGGATACAGAGTTTGCTGCAGAGTTGGCATTGTTGAGGGATAATACTCCAAAGAAGGTTTTAAAACCTGGAGAAGATAAACCTTGGGTAGTGCCACCTGAATCACTTCCTTTTTATGGTGAATTAGCTAAAAGAGCAACATTGTCTTCGGAGGTATCACGTAAAAGTATTGCAGCTTTGTCTCAGTCTGAATTGATTTCTCCTTCCTCGTTTAGTCTTTTCAAGAAAGTAGGAGGAAAGAGCCTTTTAGATAAAGATTATCAGCAGCAGGTAATTGAAAAGTTTATATCAAAATCACCTAGAATTTCATCGGCAAAGACAGAGCCAGAGCTGGTACAAGAAGACCTTTCAACGGAGGCAACTGAGCTTAGCGGCCCTTTGGCTGAAAATTATGCCAAGTTCTTGGTGAAGCAAGGGAAGACACAGGAAGCTATTAAGATTTATAAGACTCTGATGTTGAAAAATCCAAATAAAAAGTCTTATTTTGCGTCTCGCATAGAACTATTAGATAAAAATCAATATTAAGACCGAAAAATAATGGTAACTTTTTTCATTGTAGTAATTATGATCGTGGCAGTACTTCTGATACTGCTGGTATTGGCCCAGGATTCAAAAGGAGGGGGACTGACAGGAAACGTGAGTAGCGCAAGTCAATTGATGGGAGCAAGAAGAACCACAGACTGGATTGAAAAAGCTACTTGGATTTTGGCGGCAACTATGTTCGTTTTGAGTATTGGTGTCAACTTGTTTAGTGGAACTGAAGTTGCAACTGAAGGACCAGTATCACCGACAATCGAAAGCGCTAGTGATGTAGCACCAGTTGCTGCTCCTGAGCTTGAGGCTGTAGAAGCTGATAGCGCTCAATAAGCGTCATTTCGAAGAAATATAAATTCGTCTACAGGCGGATGTTAAGAGGTTCATGCATGATATAAATGTATGAACCTTTTTTATTGAACAAGTTGAAAACACATATCAATAAGGTTGACTTACTAAGAGATTTATGATGATATTACTATAGTACAAGGTACTTTTTAAAGTATCAGTCAGACTTTATTGGGTATATGAGGCTAAAGGCTTTATTTTTAGCTAAAACTTAAGAGACCTGAATTCACCAAAACATGAAAAAGAAACTTCTGATTATTATCGCAACAGCTTTGTTTTTGGGCTGTAGCTCACCACAGCAACCACATGGAGACTTAAAGCATTATGGTGAAAAGATAACAACATTGAATAGTATTAGTGGGACTGCACTTATAAGACAGTTGGAGCAGGCTGACTCTTTGGCTGCCGTAAAGGTGACAGGGGAAGTAACTTCATCATGTGAAGTGAAGGGCTGTTGGATGAAGCTGAAACTTGATAACTCTCATGAGATGATGGTAAAGTTCAAGGACTATGGTTTCTTTGTGCCAAAAGGGTTAGAGTCAGGAACAGCTACAGTAGAAGGTGTTGTAAAGAAAGAGGTAGTATCTGTAGATGTTTTGAGACACTATGCAGAAGATGCAGGTAAATCTGAAGATGAAATCAATGCAATTACAGAGCCTCAGGAAAAAATCGTTTTTGTAGCGAAGGGAGTTATAATTGAAGGAGGCGTAACGGCACCATCAGAGGAGGAAACCAAAACAAGCAGTGAAGAAGAAGACTCTCATAAGAGCTAAAGGCATTCAACAAGTGAATAGAGAAGCATGGGCATTTATATAATAATGCCCATGCTTTTTTATTTAAAGCTTTTCCAGCAAGTCAGCCAATTTGAATATAATCTCCTTGGAACTTGTCGGGAAGTTGGCAATTCTAACCTGAGTGGCTTTATGCTGACCGTATCCTTTTCCGATTTCTAGTCCATGCTCAGCCATGGCGTTGATTACTTTATCAGACGTCAGTCCTTCCAACAAATCTGCAACAATCACAGTTTTGGATCTGTGAGCAGGGTTTACCACAAAAGGTTTAAATTTTGGATGATTTTCCAAAAGACCATACAATGTAGATGCCTTGTAAGCAGTTTCTTGTCTGATTGTCTCTAAACCTTTTCTTAGCATATCTTCTGCTACTTTTCCAAGTATATAGATGCCGATTACGTTTGGTGTAGCTTGTGTCTGACTTTTTTCTGAGTTCTTTACAAGCTCAGGGATGTTGTGGTAAGCACCAATTACTTTTCCTGCGTCTGTCAGTTGCTTGCAACGCTCAATGCACCTTTCATTGAAGATCCAAACTCCTAGTCCGGCAGGTAGTCCCATCCCTTTTTGTACCGAAAAGAACAGGGAGTCTATCTTACTGAAGTCAATGTCAAGATATGGTACTGATGATACTGCATCCACAGAAATCAACATTTCAGGGTACTTTTCACGAAGCGTATAAATGTCCTCAACAGGAAGCATTACACCTGAGCTAGTTTCATTTTGTGTTACGCAGATCATTTCAGTTCCTTCCGGAACGTCTACAGCGTTAATGTCAAACCCCTCTCCAAAAGGGACTTCATGTTTAATTGCATTTCTGCCCAGTTGGGATGAAAATTCATAAAACCTTGAAGAGAATGATCCATTTACCAAATGGTAAGTTTGGGAAGCTGTACAGTTTTGGATTAGTAGCTGCCAAACCTCAGTAGCAGAACCTGTAAAAGCAATTTGGAAATTTTCGGGTACATTCAGGAGTTGTTTCAGTTGATTGACTGTGTGGGAGAAAATCTCTTGAAACTGACTGCTTCTGTGAGAAATAGAGCCTATTCCATCTCGCATAGCGGCTTGCATATGGTCAGGAACTGTAAAGTAAAGTTCGCTAGGCCCTGGTGTCAGAAAGTATTTTCTGCTCGTCATTATTGTAGGTGTTTGTTTGTCAGGAGGGCCTGACAGTAAAGTGAAAAATGAGTGATTAATCTTATTTTAGCGTAAGCTTCAAAGCTACGAAAAAGTATTTCAACTTTCGATATTCTTCTTGTGCTGTAAATGATAAAAGCCGACCAAAAAAGGTCGGCTTCTTAATTTAGAGTCTGTTTTTTTCTAAAGACTGGCAATTACTTGGGCACAAATAATAATGGCTACTAGTGCAAAAGAATAGACAGCAGCATAGGCTACTTGAGGCGCTTCGCTTTCTGTCATGGAGTCAACAGCACTTAAGCCAGGTGTACTGGTCATACCACCCGTAAGTGCACCAAGAATTGAAAGGAAATTGACTTTCAGGAACAGCCTTCCTACAATTACGACAACAATCATTGGAATTAGGGTAATCAAGGCACCAATCCCAAATAAGGAGAGCCCATATTCTTGAACGGTAGCTACTATTTTTGTGCCGGCTCCTAGTCCAACAGGCGTCAGGAACAGCAATAGTCCAAACTGACGAAGCAACTGGTTTCCTGAACCAGGCAAGTTCCAAATGATCGGTCCTGTTTTGCCAAGTCTGCTGAGTATAAGTGCAGCCATCAGGACACCACCTGTCAAACCTAGTGAGAAGGTAGTCCCGCCTGGAACTGGAATGGCAACTTTTCCAACCAATACTCCAATCACAATACCAAGGGCAACCGGCAAAAAGCTGGTCGTTTCTACGGTCTTAAGACTGTCACCAAATAGCTCAGAAAGCCCTCCGACGTTACCTTTTGTGGATGAAATTAATAGCTTATCACCAAAACGCAGTTTTACAGCGGGTCTTGCAGGAAGATCCACACCGGCACGTCGAACACGTGTCACTGTTGCAAAGTAGTTATTGATCAGGTCTAATTCACCAAGTGATTTGCTGACAATATCCCTGCGAGAGACAACATACCACCTAATTTCATGTTGCCCACTTCTAGGTATTTCCTGCTCTGTAGTATGACCTAACAGGATTTCTACCTTCTTGAGCGCTTCTTCTGTACCAACAGCCTTTACAAGATCTCCTAAGTGAAGCTTGGTTTCGGCTGTAGGAGGAATGGATTCTTGATCAGGTCGCATAATTCTGGAAATATTGGCTTTAGTCATAAAGCGAACATCCATTTCCTTCAAGGTTTTACCATCTACATTGGCATTTGTAATGATAAAATTTTTGTTGATAACAGGAGGAATATTGGTGGATGAGCTTTCAGCGTATTCCTTTTCGGCAGCGGCAATCTTAACACCAAATACTTTTGGGATAAACTTGACGAAAAGAATTACTCCAACTACGCCAAAAGGATAGGCGATACCATATCCAATAGAAGCTAATGGAGATTTGGAAGCATCAATAGCAGCTGCAAGACCTGGTGTACTGGTCAATGCACCTGTCAAAAGCCCTACAGAGATTTTGAAGTCTACATCAAAAGCAATGGATAGGATGTAAGTACAAACCGACCCGGTAACAACAGCCAATACAGCCAAAACGATAAGTTTAGCTCCTTGTGACTTGAATGTCTCAAAGAAAGATGGCCCTGCTTGCATACCAATCGTGAAGATGAAAAGTACAAGTCCAATCTTATTGATGATGGTTGGCATTTCAAATGAATCCACGCCATGTGCATTCAGGTAATAGCCATAAAACATTGCCACAAAAATTACGGCTGAGGATCCGAATGAAATTCCTTTAAACTCTAGATTTCCTAATAGGATACCCACTCCGATAATAAGAAAAAGGGCAACGTAGTCAATACTTAAAAAACTTAGAAGTGATTCCATACCTTAGTTATGATTAATTTTCCCGCTGCAACTTGTAACTGAAGTCATTTTCTTGCTTTAGGTTTGCAAAGGAAAAGTAGAGAGAAGGAATATAAATGAATTTATGTCCTTCTTTTAAATGACTTTTTTCATCTATCGGCAACATTTTACAAAAAAATCCTTCTATCAATAAATATAGAAGGATTTGCATTGTATCATTAGGACGCTATTCTATAAAATTATAGCTGTTGGATAGCTTCAAAGAAGTCAATCTGGTTTGAAGGGTCTTTTACCACAAAAGTTGGTAAACTGATTTCTTCATGTCTCAGAATTCTGTCAGCATTACTACCAAAGAAGAAAGCAGCAGCTTTGGTGCGTCCTTGTGAGCCCATGATCATGATGCTTTCAGGATGCTTGAGAGCCATGTTGCATAGTTTATCCGAAGTTTCTTGTCCTTCGTCCAAAAGCTCCATTTCTACAACAAGCTCTACCCCCTCTGTATTGATATCCTTTGTGAATACCTCGTATGCATGTTCGGCATTTTTACACATGATCTCGGCAAATTCCTCATACGTCTTGCCAATAGATGAGTAGCCTGATGGTACATCGTATACGTGTTGACAAACAACTTTGAAATGAAATGTTTTACCCAGTTGAACAGCTGCTTCTAATGCAACTTTTGAAGTTTCAGAGAAATCAACAGGTACAACAATCTCGCTGAAATTAGTAGGCAGGGTTTCAGGTACGTATGCCGTTGAGCATTGAGCAAGTAGAGATACAGGGTGTGTAGCCGTACCGTTGCCCTTTAAGTGCTTTTTCTTACCCATTACGATCAGGTCAATATCTTTCTCCTTGATGATTTGCAGGAGTTGCTTGGCAACTTTGCCCTCTCTGATAATGACATCAAAAGCAATATTTTCTTGACCAAGATGCTTCTCAAACTTTTGTCTGAGTCTGTACTCAAGCCCTTCATCAACAGGAGCCAATAGTCCAGGGTATTTTTTTTCAACCTCTTCGGGCAACTCAAGAGACTTTGTGATCTGTACCACGTACAGCATATGGTCTACATCAGTTTGTCTGTTAAAGAATCTGACAAACTCAAATAACCTGTCATCTATTGCGGAGCCATCGCAGGCGATCAAGATTCTTTTATATTTCATCTATGCGTTGTGAGTTTTTAAAGTGAAAAAAATATGACAATTTAGATACATAGTGGCAGGTTAAAAGTTGCATACTTACAACGAACTGCCTTGAGAACATCTGTATGTACGCCTAAAGTTACAATTATCATCTTTAGAACGATAAGGTAAAGGTCACTTTTGTTAGGTAATGGTACAGTATAGGCTATGTTTAGGGATAAGAAACACTGACAGTGGCTAAATGTGAGGTTTTGTACTTTACTGATAATAAGATATATTTTGAATATAATTCAATAACCAAACTCATCAGGGGAAAAGAATAATCTACTAGCCCCTTGACATATACAAACACATAATAATAACCGATTAATAAAACACATATGCTGGATAAACATGGAATAGCAAAAAGAATAGCCAAAGAGGTAAAGGATGGCTATTATGTTAACCTTGGTATTGGGATACCTACTTTGGTGGCAAACTATATTCCAGAAGGAATGGATGTGGTACTTCAATCTGAGAATGGACTTTTGGGAATCGGTCCTTTTCCAACTGAAGAAAATGTTGACCCAGACCTAATCAATGCAGGCAAACAAACTGTTACGATGCTTGCAGGCTCCTCGCTTTTTAGTTCAGCGGAGAGTTTTGCCATGATCAGAGGAGGACATATCAACTTAACCATTCTTGGGGCTATGGAAGTATCAGAAAATGGAGATATAGCCAACTGGAAGGTTCCGGGAAAGATGGTAAAAGGAATGGGGGGTGCAATGGATCTTGTAGCCTCAGCCGAAAATATTATTGTTGCTATGCAACATACTGATAGGTCAGGAAAATCAAAACTGCTGAAAGAGTGCACACTTCCTATTACAGGAGTGAAGTGTGTGAAAAAGATCGTAACCAACTTAGCCGTGATGGAAGTTGTACCGGGTGGCGGCTTTAAGATTTTGGAAAGGGCTCCGGGAGTAAGTGTGGAAGAGATTGTAGCTGCTACTGAAGGAAAAGTAATTTATAATGGGGAAGTACCTGAGATGAAACTATAGGTGCAGTAGGTATAAAGGAAGGGTGGGGTGGAAAAATCCACCCCACTTAATTTGGATAGAGAAATTTAATAGAGAAACAAGGGAAGGAGAATAATCTCACTATAGGGAGTAGTGAGTGTGCGGGATTGGCTGGTGATTAAGTTTTAATGTAGTGTAATAATTATATCATATAGAGAGTTCAAAGTTTTGAAATGATAAAGTGATTCAATTGCTGTCTTACTTATTTTTTTATCTATATCTAAGATATGAATAATGTTGCGTGTATGTTGTTAATACTTGCAAAGGTATGTTACTGAATGCTTTCAAGGTGTGTAACATGGTGTATTTAGTGTGTTGGGTGTAATTTTGTAGGTCTATTGTACTTTTTAGTAAAATGATATGAGAAATTATTGGGAGGGATTAAAATATAAATATTTAAAGAGTGTTTGGGAGGGGGATGTGATATGTGTTGAGAATATTTAAAGTAAATCTTAAATAAATACATGTAAGAAAGTTATCATAAAAGCAGCATAAAAAAATCCCTTGAAAATGCAGGAAGCAATCAAGGGATTTTTGATTTTTTTGTGTAGGAGTATTTAGATGATATCATCGAAATCAATAGGCTCATCTTGTTCTTCCTTTTTGATTTTGTTATAGTAAAACAGCAGAGAAAGTCCGCCAAACAGCAATATCATGGAGAAGTAAGCAGGCTCTTCATACATCAGGTGCATTTTATGCAGTATACTCCCCATTGTGATACCCGCACCGACACCAGCCAGCATCAGTCCAATCTTTAAGGTAAGTCTTGAAAGCAACTTTCCTCCTGACTTCTTCGATTCTAGCGGATTAATGCCTTGATTGATCAGAGCCATTCGCTCTTTGTGACGGGTGGAAATAAACATATAGATAATGCCTCCAAATGTTCCGAACACAATCATTGTTATCAATACTTCCATATCTTTATTGGTTTTGTTTGCTTACTTTATTTACCCCTTTGACTACGCTTTTGGTTAAGTGGTTACACCATACCAATTTTTTTTTTTAATATGCATTTTCGATTTTGTCGTTCATATCTGTAACCTGATTGGATGTTATGTAGTCAAATGACCGAACCCAAATATTAAGGGTGAATTAGCATTTGATTTACATTGATTCTCTTGGTGCTGCTACACAATGGAAAATGAGATAGAAGAAATTGTACTTGACCAAATTCAGGAAGGCAATATGTCGGCTTGTAGGTTTCTGGTAGATAAATATCAGGACTATGCCTACAATTTGGCATATCAGCTGTTGAAAAACCGTGAAGATGCTGAAGAGGTGGCGCAAGATAGCTTCCTAAAGGCATTCAATCATTTGTCCTCCTTTAATCGTCAAGCAAAGTTTTCTACATGGTTATACCGTATTGTGTACAATGCGTCACTATCCAAGCTGCGGAAAAAGCAGTTGCAACAGCGTCCGCTTCATGAAGCTTCTGACTTGCCAGTAACAGGGGCTGATTTTGGCTCATCACTGGAAGTGCTGAATCAGGAAGACAGAAATGTTTATTTGGCAAAAGCATTGGATAGCCTTAATGAACCGGAGCGGGTATTGATTACCTTGTTTTATTTGCAAGAAAAGTCGATGGAGGAGGTGTCAGGTATTACTGGACTTACAATTAGTAATGTCAAGGTGAAAATACACCGAATCCGAAAGAAGCTGCAAAAGCAACTGGTTACTTTACTAAAAGAAGAAGCAAAGGAACTGTTATGAAAAATAGAGGTGATATTCAGGTGACTGACAAATTGTATCAGCACTACTTTAGGACATCAGCTGAGAAAGCCCCCGAGGGTTTTAGCGAAAATGTAGTGCAAAAAGTGCGTGCTCAGGAGCAGTCAAAGGTATTGGAAGTAAAACCAATTTTTGGAAACCACCTCAAATGGTTCCTGCTGTTTTTAGCAGTTGTAATGGGAATTAGTACCATTTGGATAGCGCCATCGAACGACCATTACCTGATATTGATGATGGGAGAAAGGTTTTCGGAAATTCTGAAGGATATGGTCTTCTATTTCAAGCCTTCACATGAAATGAGCTTACTGATTGCTGTAGCGGGAGTAGGATGGTGGATTTTGGTGTTGTTTGACAAATGGCTTTTAAAAAACCTGAGTAAACGTTAGGCTTATTTTAGTGTTGATATAAAATGATTAACCGTCTCATTTAAGGAGACGGTTTTTTATTTTCTTGGGCTTTTGAAGCCTGAGGGTATTGCTATAGCTCTTTCGCTACAAAAACAAAAGGAGTCAACGAAGGTATGTGTAGAGAAAACCTAAGTTTTATGTTAGCTTTAAAACCACCTTATGGTACTCTCTTTTAAAACTAAATGAAATATACGTTTAAACGTATTTCTACATCTTAGTAGAATCTTTTTTGATTATTTCCTTCGCTAATTTCAACCGTTCACTGTTAAAGCCTTTGGTTAATTCAGTTAAAACTAATCGCTCTTTATATTCACCTGAAATTCCATTTAAGGATTTGTCATCATCAATGATTAAAAACTCTTTTATCTCAGACTTACTGATAAATCGTGTGATTTCCTCTTTTCGATTCTTGCAATCTGCATACTTTGGAAGAAACCCTGTGATTGGTTTATTGATATTCCTATTGGAGAAAATCTTATTAAACTCATCCAAAGTCTTGACGGTTCTGCGTGTTGAACTAAGTCAAATATCATGGTCTTTAATTGTTAGTAGCTCATTAAGATTCTTTACACAGTCATCATTGAATTTAGAATACCCATCAGGGTGAATTTCGTCAGGTTTCCAAGGTGGTGTTGTGATCAGTACTCCATCTAATTCTAATATGAGGACTTTTGATTTCATTTATTTTTTTGGCATAAGTTATAAACCGTACTTAAAATTCTTATTTAAACCACTCGTTTTGAGTAACTACTTCTCTCTATATCGACAATCTCTACAGTTAAAGACATACCAACTAATTGAAGAGATTCCAATTGACACATAATTGCTTTGGACAGTTTAAGTTTATCCTCTTCCGTACGACCAGAAAGTATACGTACAGTAATATGGATAAAGTCTTCTCGCTCTGAACCCGTTTGGTAATGTTCGTATGCGATACTGCGGACTTTTATATCTTTACCATCTGGCTCAAATAGATTTGACTCTAAAGCACCTAGAAATACTTTGTTGTTCAATTCACTCGCATTAATGAAAGACGAATGCTCAACGATACAATGAGGCATATTTTACTTATTAAATATATTGAGCTGCTTGATAAGCACTTTTCAAGGTCTGGGCTTAATCCATTGCTCAAATCAGTGCTTAAGAATTAAAGTTGACTTGTCATTTATTTGTCTAAAGGAAAGTATTTCTCTTTTAATACATTGAAATGATGTATTTGATGTGCTGTAATAGTAAAGCCAATTGCAAAAAGAGGCATCTCGTATTCAAAAAATTCACAATTTGTGTCAAGTATTTTTTTATTAAAAGATTCAAACATCAATATGGTGGATTGGCGTACAATTCGAAGTTCATTGATGAGATGTTCAATTGATAGTTCATCCGCATTCGAATTACTACCCATTATTTCTTGATCAAGTCCATCTGGAATAGTCCCTTCTCCACGAGCAAAAAGTATCGCTCTGTAACACCAGATTCTTTCCCAATCTATAAGGTGTTGTAGTATTTTATGAATACTCCACTTATCTTTTTCATAAGTCTTCAAACCAATTCTCTTCAACTGATCAATATCAATTTCATTGATTCTTTCTAAACTTAATTTTAAAGCTTCTGTCAGTTCAATATCTCCATTTAGCTTTAATACATACTCCAGAAATGCTGGATTTTTTTTAGCATCTGTGTTTTCCATTATTTGTGTTTTATGGTTTTGTTATTAATAATTGAGTAATGGTGTAATTTGTTGAAATGTAATAAGTTAATGTGTGTAATTGTCTCTCCTTTTCAAAAACTCTTTAATCTAGTTGATTCTTGATTTTGTTCAAATATTTTGTTGCCGGATTGTATGGTATAAACAATGTGCCAGTAGAAGTTGAGTATACCTTTAGTCATTCGAATAAGTCTAAATGGTATTCAGAAAGGTAATCTCAATAGTTATAGCGAGGCAGAAATAATAAAAGCTGATGGCATACAAAAAATATCTTTGTACACTATCAGCTTTTAATATCAGCACAAACTAAATTTATGACTAGTTCAATGCTTTGTATTTAACAGGTAACTTTTATCTAACAGAACATACTTTATATAATGAGCCTTTCCTGTAGACTGAATTTTTTAGTTTCCTTCCTTGATTAATTTTAAAAGACAAGAAGATGGAATCGTTGCTTTCAGTACCATCTGAGTTTTGGCATCATCATCTGAGTGTAGCAAAGTCTTAGTGTAAGAAACGGTCCCAATCACATTGCCAAATTGATCAATGATCGCAGCACCACTGGAGCCAGCCGCATAGTCTGCAGAAATGGCCATTAGGTTTCTGTACTGTCCCGCATTGATTTCACTAAATTTATCAGTGACCATTCCAGAAGAGAATGTATAGAAATATCCCTTGGGGTGACTTACAATATACACTGGGTCGCCAATTTCAGCGTCTTTCGTAGCTACCCTTAATGCTGGAAGTTTTACACCCTTAGGATCAATTTTGATGATAGCCAAGTCATTGGATTTATCGGCACTTAATATTTCTGTCACTGGAAAGGTTGTCCCATCCTTAAGCATGACGACCAAAACATCTCTCGAGATTTTATTATACTTCGTAACGTATCCATTCACTACGTGATAGTTGGTTACGATGATCCCTTCTGAATCGATGACATAGCCGGAAGCTGGGTAAGTATGTATCCGTTTACACTCCGTTCCACGATCGTTTACTTCACCACATCTACCTGCTGAAGAGACGATGACTGTGGCTTCAGAAACATGGTTATATATCTCACCAGGTTGCAGTTTTTTCTTTTTCATGGACTCAAGGTTAACAGTCACAGGACCATAACCTTTGTCTTTAAATGTGGTGTTCATGGAGTCTGCCGATATCACACCACCACCATCGATCAGGTCGGCAGATTTGCCTGCCAATTGTACTTTATATTGACGGATGTTATTCTTAAATAGCTGGCCTTGTGCTGTAATGGCGACAAAAGTGAATAGGAATACAAAAAGTGGCTTCAAAAAGTATCTCATAGTATTAAATAATGATTTATATATATAGTTTAATATGTTTATGTTTTGAGGCCGCAAGTTACATTTTTCTTAATATTATATGGACTTAGTTACCATATCTCTAGAGAAAATTACTTTTTCAGACACGTAGTTGTTATCAGGATGTAAATTCATAGGGAAGGTTGGCAGTAGGGAGGAGCTTAACTATTAGACGTTTTCTTGATGTTATATGGCTAAAATAGTTTGGAGGTATTGCAGAAAAGCTTTTTTATCTCTTTATCAAAAAGGATATTTATGGTGATGTATGTCGTTTTGTAAAATGTCCTGAAAGTCAACCCCTTCGATCATCTTCTCAGAATTATTCGTGTTTAACAATTTGTATATCGCTTGTTTTTTATCAGTGTTGTTCTGGTAATATGATTTGCAAATCAGGTAGCCCATCGTATTAAATTACTTGGTCTATCAGAGATTCTCCCTTCCGTTGTACATCCATTTGGACAAATCTAGACTATAAAGATCCCTCTTGAATTCTGCCAATACATCGGTCTGAAGTAGCTACTTTAGTTCATTTGTGATGGTGATGGACTTTTTGAAGAGGTAGTATTTAAAAATACTTATAAGGAAACCGCTACTTTTAGGTTATATACATGTTGTTAAAATCAAAAATGGGATCAAGGAGTCAATTTGTTTGTGAAAAAAGGAACTATATGTTCATAATTGCATAATTTTTATAGATTGTAGTACCTAGGAGGTTTATGATAGAGCTACTAAGACATTGTGAAATGTTACCGGAAAGGCTTTATACTCAAAACTTCCCACTTTTACTGAAGTGTGTGTTTTTCTGATGTTGTTGCTGTTTAGTGATACCTGTACTATATGTAGAATTTCCACGTGATTTCCATATGTATACTAGTAAACATTAGATTATCAATCACTTATTGACTTAAACCTAAAATTATAGCATCATTCGGAGAGAATCGAACCACCGATGCTAAAACCTTAACAATAGAGAGATTTAGATTTAAACTAGCAGGAGCATGTTCAGGACGATCAGAAGCAAATTAATTTTTTATTTTTTGCTGGCAGGAGTAGTACCAGCGTTGACGGTAGCTACTTTTTCATATTTCTATACTATATCAATTGAAAAAGAGAAGGCAGCAGGAAAGCTGGAGCAAATAAGGAATGCTAGCAAAGCAGTAGCCGTAGATTACCTGAATCAGCTTCAGGGACAGGTGTTGGCTGCCGCTTCATCGGATGTGACACCTACAGCATTTTCAAGGCTACGCAAAGCTTTTTTCTCTTACAATAGAGCTGCGGCATTGGAAAGTCATGATACCGATGTAAGAGATTACTTTACACAGGTGTTGGCAGAGCAGTTAAAGTTACCGGAAGACAAGAAAAGTGCTTTTGTTGATAAGTGCGTGTCAAATGATGCCTTGACGCTTTACCATCAGGCATACCTTTTAGCAAATCAGAAAAACAAATACTATAACTATAATGCGCTACTCGAGCAGGCAGATCAGCAGTTAAGCGGACTTCGTCAGCTGCTTCAGTGCCGAGACCTGATGTTGTTGGATTTCCATACTGGATATATACTTTACTCATCCCGTAGAGAGGCAGATTTGGCTGCCAATATCAAACATGGACTGTATGCATCGTCTCCGCTTAAAAAAGTATATGAAAAAGTTCGGGATGGAAAACAAGGGACAGTGGCGATCTCTGATTTTGTAGCACATAGCCCATCTCAAAATATTCCTGTCATGTTTGTAGGAGCACCATTCTATCAGGATGGAAAACCTCTTGGTATATTGGTAGCCAAGGTAGAGGCAGACGGGTTAAGTCACCGAATTAACAATGGAGGACAGTGGAGTGATGCTGGATTAGGAGAAACAGGTGAGACTTATTTGTTTGCTGTAAACGGTATACGTACTGTTCCACGTGCATGGGAACAAGGTGCTTCTGAGTTTTTGCTGAGCATGAAAGTGAAAGGGGCAAGTGAAGAGATGTTGGATAGGATTAAACAGAATGAAACACCTGTATTGAGTTTGGCGGTCAATGCCGAAGCTACCAGAATGGCATTGGCAGGAAAAACAGGCGTTATGTTTGGACAAAACTACCAACAGAAGGATGTGTTGTCAGCGTATGCTCCGCTTGAGGCCAATGGCTTGAAATGGGGAATTGTGACGGAGATACATAAGTCAGAAGCGATGGCAGGTGTTGTGGCTGCTCGAAGTTATATATTATTGATGTCCTTGGCTGTAGTTGTGGCAGGCGCATTTTTAGCCATGCTGATTGCTGGTTTGTTATCCACGCCTTTTGCCAAATTAATGAAAGCCATTAAAGTAGCAGAAACAGGAAACTTCAAGTTGGAAATCAAAGGTGCTGATGAAACAGCTCAGGTAGCAACTTATATTAATAAGCAGCAGGAAAAGATTCAGGAGCAGGAAAGTAATATCCGACAGCAAGCGCAGCAAATCGAGTCTGAAGCTGCTGCAAAGGAAGCTGTAGCGCAACAATTGACGGATACCAAGAAAGGCTTGGAAGAGAAACTGGATGAGCAGGAACTGCACTTGGTTCGACAACTCAAAAAAGTAAGTACACTTTCTGAGAAGCTTGAGGCATTAAGAAAACAGCTCTTGACAAATGAGAATTTTGCTAAGCAGCAGCAGAGTACCTGTTTTCCAGAGTTGGAACGAGTACAACGCAACTTGCCAAATACTTTTGTATTCCATAGGCAAAAGGATGTCATCAGCCAGTCATACTATTGGTTTGAAGAGAGAGGAACACGTTCATTCCTTTTGGTGGCAGATAAATTGGGCGATGGTGTAAAAGGAGCTTTTATGACAGTAACTCTCAGCCAGCTGTTGTATGATATTGTCAGTGTAAATCGTATCTCAACAGCAGACAGGATTTTGGATGAGTTACACAAAAGGCTTTATGCTGTAAGGCAGGTTTTCAGTGATGTGGATCCGCTGGCAGTAAGCCTATGTGTGTTTGACTTTCAGAAAGGGATTCTGGAATATGCAGGCGCTGACCGTCCTCTCTATTATATCAAGGATGGTAAACTGACAGTCATCAATGGAGATGAAATTGCGGCAGGAGGTGATGTGGAGAATGGACTGGTTCGTTATACAAACCACTTGGTGCCTATCAGTAGGACAAGTACCGATAGCTTCTACCTGTCAATAGGAGGGATTGTAGACCAAGAAGGTGAAGATGGTGCTGTATTCGGAGAGCAACGTTTTCAGGAAGTGTTATTGGATATACACAACCTTTCGATGGCTGAACAGCAGGTGTATTTGGCGCAGGTATTGGATGAGTGGAGACAGGATTTGTCACAAACTTCAGATATCCTGCTGTTGGGAGTTCAGCTTCCCTAATATGGTTATCTAAATGAGGTTTTATGATATCAAACAAAAGGAGGTGCATTTACTATGCACCTCCTTTTGTTTAGCCAAATATTTTTTCAAGCCACCCTTTTTTACGCTTATAGGCAATCGCCCTGTCAGGATGTTTCTTGTTGTACAGTTCTACAATTTTATGCTCATAGGTTCTGAAAAACTCAGGATCAAAGTTGGCTTTATGCAGGTTAATGAGGACTTCCTGCATATCACTTCGTTTCTCAAGCCACTCATTACAAACCTCGTGTTTATACCTTATCCCTAATAGGTTGATACCTAAAAGTTGGTGGGTATCTTTTTCATAGAAAATATGGATGCATTTTTTGCCCGATGGATGTTCCCAGTACAGCTCTTCTTGCAGCTCATTCATATTGGCAGGAGCTTTACCGTAGGTCTGGTACTCAATATGGAAAAACTTGGCTGAGTTGAACCAAGGACCAGGTTGGTAGGCTGTTCTTTTTCCACAAATGGTAGCAGCCAGTGTTTCTCCCTGCATCCTTCCTGTATACCAAACCTGTTCTATTGGTTTTCGATCATTTATAGGAATTTTGAATTGGGTACAATCTCCAATTGCGTAGACATCCAAAATATTGGTTTCCAAAAATTCATTGACCAAGATACCTCTGTCTGTTTCTACTCCAGAACCTTGCAGGAAGTCAATATTAGGCTGTACACCGATAGTAAGTCCCACAAAACCACAGGCTATTTCTTTTCCCTGACTGGTTACAATACCTTTTACCTTGCCATTTCCATCATCCAAGATTTCTTTCAGTTCTGTATTGTACCTGACTTCTATACCAAAAAAAGCGATCTCCCGCTTAACGATCTCGGCTTCCTGTTTGGGGAGTACAGAGCGCCAATAGCTCTCTTCTCTTACCAGCATCGTCACGGGAATTTTTCTGGTATGAAACATCTCAGCCATCTCAATACCAATCAGACCTCCGCCAACAATTACAGCATGCTTCAAGTTTTCAGAAGCTGTTTCCATTGCTTCAAGATCCTGATAGCTGTACAGTCCTTGTACATGCTGTAGGTTTTCTCCTTTCCATCCAAACTTTCTGGACTTGGACCCAACCGCCAAGATGAGTTTGTCATAGGTAATATTGCTGCCGTCAGAGCAAAGGAGCTTCTTGTGGCCAGTGTCAACTCTGTCTACAAACTTGTTGAGCAATTCAATCCTGTTTTTCTCCCAAAACCAATCTTCATAAGGCTTGGTCTGCTCATAGGTCATATGCCCCATGTAAATATACATGAGCGCAGTTCTGGAAAAGAAATGTGTTGTTTCGGCAGAAATAACGGTGATTCGATGATTACTTCTTTTTCGAATATGGCGGGCGGCAGTAATGCCCGAGATACCATTGCCTATAATGACGATGTGCATATTGGCAGCAATTTAATTTGATATACCTTGAATTGTCAGGAAAGATGACGATAAACTATCAGAAGAAAATATAAATGCGGGTGTTTCAAGCATAACCCGACGACATAATGGTGCTTTTTTTCAATTTATATGGTCACCATAACGACAGAACGATACTTAAATTCAAATTTAAGGAAGAATTGATACACGCCAGACCAACCTCCTTGACCCAATTTATTGTTTAGGAAAAAACTACTTATACCTACAGCACTAAGTTCCTTTCACTCACTTAAACTGTTTCCATCCGAATGACAACAGCAATCCAAGACAGACAGTCGTTGATCGCCACCATGATTCAGGACAAGGCATGGGATAAACTGGAAGCCTTGCTCAGTAAAATGCCTGCCATAGAAGTAGCTGAAGCCTTGCAGGCACTCGAACCACGAAAGGCACTCAGGGTACTTTCTGTTTTCAAGATGGAAGCACAGGCAAGTGTATTTGTTGATTTGCCTGCCAAGAAACAGGAAGAACTCTTCAATCTCCTTGATAAAAGACGTTTCTCCAAGATCTTTCAGGAGATGCCTTCAGATAAGCGGGCGGATTTTTACCAGAGTCTTACAGCGACAGAACAGGCCGCCTTGATGCCTTTCCTGAGTAAAGCTATCAGGGAGAATGTATTGGAACTGTCTGCCTATCCACATGATACGGCAGGGGGAATTATGAATACAGACTTTGCGACCATCAGGCTGAAGATGACGGTTTCGCAGGCTTTGGAAAAAGTAAGAAGAGATGCTCCATCCGGCAAAATGCTTTACTATATCTATGTCGTGGATGAGCAGAAGCATTTGGTTGGGTTTGTCACCTTGAAAAGGTTGGTGTTGGCTGAGCCGACTCAAAATGTATCTGAGATATTGCATACAGAATATATCCATTCGATGATTACGGATGACCGTGAGGAAGTGGCAAGGTTGATTGAGAAGTATGACTTGGTGGCAATTCCCATTCTCAATGAGTATGACCAGTTGGTAGGAATTGTAAGTCATGATGATGCAATGGATGTGTTACGGAAGGAGCAGTCAGAGGATTTGCAGAAGATTATGGGCATCAGGGTGGCAGACGAAGAGGCTGGTTATTTGGAAACACCTGTGATGAGGCATTTTTCGAAGCGAATAGTTTGGCTGGTTGCGTTGGCTGCCTTTGGAATTATATCGGGGTTGGTGCTGCATCAGTATGAAGGGTTGCTGAATAAATTGGTCGTGCTAGCCGTTTACATGCCGATGCTGGCTGATACGGGAGGGAATGCGGGTAGCCAGTCTTCAACCGTCGTGATTCAGGCGCTTTCGGTTGGGGAAGTCAAGTTCTCTCATTGGTTCAAGGTGATGCTGAAGGAAGCAAGTATCTCAACAATGTTGGCTATATGTCTGGGGGTGTTGGCATTTGCTAAAGTAGCATTTCTCTCTTCAGCCACAGAGCTTCCAAGTGAGCTTTCACTTTCCTACGTTGCTTTTGTGATTGCAGTGGCGATCTCATTGCAGGTGATTAGCTCATCAATTATTGGTGCCTTATTGCCGCTTACAGTCAAGCGGTTGGGGGGTGATCCTGCTGTTGTTGCATCACCTGCTATTACCACCATAGTAGATATCACAGGCTTAATGATTTACTTCGGGTTGGCTTCTTGGCTCTTGCTTTAGTGTTATTTATGAGTATTTACATTTAGTAACACTTTTTTTATACCCCTTTAGGGGTATTTTTCTCGTTTGAGTTGTAATAATGGTATAGAACATAGAAAGGTTTAAACATTTTCTAGACCAATTAGTTTACTCCTATTTTTTTTCAGCTAATAAATGGGTAGTACAAAAAGTATTGACCGTTAACCTTAATTCGCGCCTATTTGGCATTTTAGAATGTAAAAAGATACACGTAGTCCCGTGTAGCTATACTTTCTTTACCTGAATCCTTTTTTTATCACCGAAGCTTTTGCTTCGGTGATTTTTTGTGTGTGTTAGGTAAAGCATTAAGCAGATGTATTATTGAAATCGGAAGTTTTAAACGCTTCAAGGATTTATAGGTTCAACTCCTTTAGAGTTGGATAAATGGGTTTACTAATACTGTAGGCTTTTGTCTACGGCTACTATTATTGAATCCCTTTGTTTTTTTTCTCTTACAGCAAACACTGTTTCCGAAGGAGGTAAACCATATTAGCCCCGGATGGCAATCCGGATTTTACAGTATTCATTATCTCATAACCCTGAAAGGGTTGAACAGGATGACATCATCATTTAGTACATCATTATGTGAAAGGGTTAGCATAGAAAATCTCTATTTCAATACTTGCTTAAAATGATGGGCACAAAAAAAGGTTCTTGAATGTCGTACACCCAAGAACCTTTTTTCATTTTGTGAGGCAGCGATTATTTTACCGCTTCTACCATTTTCAGGTAAACAGGTGAGCCTACTTCAATGCGTGTGCCTGTAGGCGTTAGTTTGCCTGTTTCTATATCTCTTCTGAATACAATTACCTCATCCGTTTTCTGGTTAGCAGCCAATAAGAACTTGCCGCTTGGATCAATCATAAAGTTGCGAGGAGTATCGATACCTTCTGAGACGATATCTACTTGTTTCAGCGTTCCGTTTTCTTGATTGATCTCAAAAACAGTGATAGTGTTTGCATCAAGTCTGTTGGAAGCATAAAGGAACTTGCCGTCAGGGGAGATGCGAACTTCTGCCGCTCCGGACTCTCCCGTAAAAGTACTGTCGGTCATGGCAACCTCTTCGATCAGCGTAAGCGAATCATTGTTGTGCGCAAATACAGCTACTTTTCCTGTCATCTCTTCAATCAGGTAAGCGAACTTTCCATTCTTACCAAATGTGAAATGTCTTGGACCTGAGCCGTCAGTTACTTTTGCAAAAGAGGCTTTCTCTTCAGCAAGCGGGTGCTTTTCATTGCTTGGGTCAAATGGATAGATATTTACTTTGTCTGTACCCAAGTCACCCACAAAAAGGTAATGCTCATCCGGACCCAAAACGGTAGAGTGTACATGAGGGGCTTCCTGTCTTTTTTTGTCGAAACCATTTCCCGTATGTTGGATGGTTTGTACTGGAGCTTCCAATGCTCCGTTCTGACCGATTGGCAATACGGACAAGTTTCCGCTTGAGTAGTTGCCTGCGATCACAAACTTACCCTTGCTGTCAGTAGTCAGGTAGCATGGGTGCTGACCGTTGGATGGCTGCTTATTGATAAATGTCAAAGCACCAGTCTTGTTGTCAAACTGGAATGCGCTAACCTCACCTTCTCCGTTTTCATTGGCAGCATATACGTACTTGTCGTCGTTGCTTACTGTCAGGAAAGATGGGTTCTCTACACCTTTTGCTGTAAACTCATGATGTAAGGTGCCGCTATCGTTGTTGAAACGATAAACATAAATTCCTTCACTTTTTCCAGCCGTGTAAGTGCCAATCAGTAAATGATAGTCGTTAGTGGCAACTTTGGTGTTGGTTTCAGTCTCCTTGGTTTCCTTTTGTGAAGGAGAAGAACACTGTTGAAAAAGTCCTGCTAGTAAAAGTCCTGTTAGCCATAGGGCAATTTGTTTGTGCATAGTCTAAGGATTTCGTTTTCGAAAAAATCAAACAGAAAGGCTGCTGGAAGGAACGCTCCAACAGCTGGTTATTTAGTTATGGGATGAAAGATTTTGTGGTAAAAATCATCAGTCCTGAATAATTGCCACAAGTTAAACCAATATCCTTATTACTGTCCACTTTCAGGATAAATATCCGAGTTGATAACAGATTTTGTATATTCAGCTTTGCCGATTCAAATTTTTTGTATCAAACTTCAATAGTATAAAACTGATGACTGGACTTCGAAACAACGCATGGCTGCTGACGCTGGCATTTGTGACGCTATTTTTCTCCTGTAAAAAAGAACTCCCTTACACCGCCCATAAGACTGCTGTTGCCGATTCGGTAATGGTAGCTGCTGCCCACCCGCTTGCTACACAGGTAGGACTGGACATCTTGCGCCAAGGTGGTAATGCCATGGATGCCACGGTAGCGGTACAGTTTGCTTTGGCTGTCGTATATCCTAGGGCAGGGAATATTGGAGGTGGAGGATTTATGGTAATCCGAAACCATGATGGTGAAATAGCTTCTATTGATTACAGGGAGAAAGCCCCGATGGCTGCAGACCGTAATATGTACTTGGATAGCCTCGGAAATGTGGTGGATGGATTGAGTCGTAACGGACATCTGGCAGCAGGTGTGCCAGGATCTGTAGCAGGCTTGGAAGAAGCGCATAGCCGCTATGGCAACCTACCATTTAAGCAACTGGTGGAGCCTGCCATCCATTTGGCAGAAGCTGGATATTTGCTCTCTGAAACGGAGGCAAGCAGGCTGAACAAGTACCAGGAAGACTTCGATAAACAGAATACAGTGGCGCATGCCTTTACCAATCAGGAATGGCAAAAAGGAGACAGGCTAGTACAGAAAGAATTGGCAGCGACACTGAAACTGATTCGTGATCAGGGAAGGGATGGTTTTTATAAGGGCCTGACAGCTGATAAGATTGTAGCAGAGATGCAACGTGGTAACGGGATTATTACCAAAGAGGACTTGGCTTCCTATCAGGCACAATGGCGTACACCAGTCACTACAGATTATAAGCAGTATAAAATCATTTCGATGGCACCACCTTCAAGTGGAGGTGTCGTCCTGAGCCAGATGCTGAAAATGGTGGAGCCTTTCCCGTTGGCAGACTATGGATTACATACAGTTGAGTCGGTACATCTAATGGCGGAAGCAAGCAAGCGTGCTTATGCGGACAGAGCCAAGTATTTGGGTGACGCAGA
This sequence comes from Limibacter armeniacum, assembly GCF_036880985.1. Taxonomy (NCBI): domain Bacteria; kingdom Pseudomonadati; phylum Bacteroidota; class Cytophagia; order Cytophagales; family Flammeovirgaceae; genus Limibacter; species Limibacter armeniacum. The sequence continues at coordinate 1,037,611 of NZ_JBAJNO010000009.1, read as the reverse complement.
TTTTTTCCCTGTTCCGCAAGACTCCATTATGCAGGATGATTATTTGGCAGTTAAAATGGCAAGCTTCCATCCAGACAAAGCAACGCCTAGCGAAGAGATAGATGCAGAGAAGGTAGAATTGGTGAAGGAAAGTTTTGAGACAACCCACACCTCAGTGGTAGATGCAGCAGGGAATGCCGTATCAGTAACCACAACCCTCAATTCAAACTTTGGTAATAAAGTAGTAGTAGGAAATGCAGGCTTCTTCCTGAACAACGAGATGGATGACTTCAGTGCCAAACCGGGTGTGCCCAATCAGTTTGGGTTGGTAGGGGCAGAAGCAAATGCCATCCATCCTCAAAAGAGGATGCTCAGCTCTATGACTCCAACGATTATCGAAAAGGAAGGTAAGCTGTTTATGGTGATCGGGGCACCGGGAGGTTCTACCATTATCACAGCAGTCTATCAGGTATTTTTGAATGTAGCCGAATTTGGTTTACCTGTAGCGGAAGCCGTAAATGTAGGGCGCTTCCACCATCAGTGGTTGCCAGATGCCATAATGGTAGAGAAGGGAACTTTAGGTGAGCAGACTCTCGACTCCCTGAAAGCAATGGGACATACAATAACGGAGGTTGACCGGATGGCGGTAATTAAAGCCATTCAGGTTTTGGCAGATGGAAAACTCTCAGGAGCTGCTGACCCTCGTAATCCTGATGATGATGCAAGAGGATATTGATTTTGTTGAGTCTATCGTTTGGGGCAGTAAATGTTATCACAATCAATATTTACCGTATTTATAAACACTATTTTTTTCCCTGAGCGGAGTTGATGTTAATTAAGCAGATGTGTCATTGAAATCGGAAGTTTTAAACGCTACAACGGTTTATAGGTTCAACTCCTTTGGAGTTGGATAAATGGAATTACTTATACCGTAGGCTTTTGCCTACGGCTACTATTATTGAATCCCTTTGGGATTTTTTCTCTTACAGTAAACCCTGTTACCGAAGGAAACAAACCATATTAGCTCCGGATGGTAATCAGGATTTTACAGCATTCATTATATCATAATCCTGAAAGGGTTAGAATAGAGAATCTCTATTCCAATTCTTGCTTAAAGAATCTATAAATCGAATCAGTAATGAAAATAGAGCACTTAGCCATTTGGGTAAAAGATTTGGAGGGATGTCGAGCATTTTATGAGAAATATTTCGGAGCCAAGGCAGGGGAATTGTATGTCAACCCTAAAAAACAGTTCAAGTCCTACTTCCTTTCTTTTGAAGAAGGTGCCCGACTGGAGTTAATGGCAAAGCCGGACATTCCTGCTAACCTAAACGATGCTTTGGCTGAATATATAGGCATTATTCATTTTGCTATTTCAGTTGGGAGCAAGGAAAAAGTAGATCGGCTGACAGCACAACTGGAGTCGGATGGCTATCAGGTAGTAGGCGCACCGCGTACTACTGGAGATGGCTATTACGAAAGTGTGGTACTTGATCCTGAGCAGAACAGAATTGAGATTACAATATAAACTGTCAAAAAAAGCTAAAAGAAAAACCTTTTAATATGGAAGGAGTTTATATGAATGTCAACATTCCCGACTTAGTGTGATGAAATAACCGGCTTTTAAGTGCTTCAAGCCCTGTTACCAAGAGATTGGAACAGGGCTTTTTTTTATGCTTTAATTTAGAGTCAGGTTTTCAATGACCTATTGAAGTTTAGTGTCGTTTGTTTAGGTCTCCGAATATCAGTGGGTTGTAACACCCTGTGATTTGTATATTATTCAGCAATCCACTTGATAAAGTGAGCACCTTCTGCTGTCCAGATCTTGATCAAGTAGATACCTACAGGAAGTTGCTTTCGGCTCACAGGTATCCGATGTGTTCCTGATACAAAGAACTGACTATTGGTCTGTACCACTTTTGCCTGACTGGAGATTACCTGCCAAGATAGCTGTGTGCCTTTGGATAAGCTGACTTGCAAAGTAACACTCCCTTTGGAAGGATTTGGGTAAAGGAGCGGTTGCAGGAAATCCAGTTCGTCAAGCCCTCCAGTTACATAGTCGACAATAATGGTATTGCTAAAAGGACTCTCATTGCCCGATGCATCAACCGCTGTCACAGCAAAGTTGATATACCCCTTTATATTATTGGAATAGGAAAAGCTAGTGGAATTGTACTCACCTGCCAAGGTATAGTCTTGTGCTACAGCATTAGCAATAGGGGAGTAATACAGGCGGTAGGCAACCACTTCATCGTCACAGCCTTGAGCAATTTCAGTATTGGCAATAAAAGAAATAATATCCCCATCCCGAGTGGACTCAATCACAGGAGGGCAGGGAGGTACCGCTTCCAGTATGGTGTCGGCTATCACCAACGAGTGGTTGGGAAGCATAATAGGCTGTTGATTATAATTGCCCTGTATAGATAAGTAATAATTATATACCTGACCTTCTGCCAATGGCTGGTTGAGTGCACTGCCATTATCGAAGTAATGGTTGGAGATACTTCCTTTTACACTATCCATCAGGACAAAGCCATTATCCACTCCTTGCTGTTGTCGGTATATATAATGTGTCAGTGTGGTATCAGTAATGCTCCAAGGTACATCCATTTCCCAAAGCAGCTCAATGCCATCTTGAGCTGGAACGGACTTCAGATTTACCTGTGAGGCGGTAGGGGTGGTCAAAGCCAAGGTGCCATTGGCATATACCTCAACCCAGTAATGGGATAGCTGTTCTTCCGTATTGGATTGGTCTACAAATAGTGTGTCGTTTTCCTGTAGGTTGCTGGCAATTGCTGTCGGGTTTTGCTTGCCATTTAAACCTTCTCCACGGTATAAAGTATAGGTAATAGGTTTAGCCAAACTTCCATCATTTGTTTTTGTCCAAGTTACTTGCACCTTTCCATTTTCAGAAGCAGGCTCTAAGGTACTAACCTGTTGAATAATAGTATGGGGAGGAACAAAAGCAGAGGCAGGTTCAGAAGCGACACTGATTCCCCCTTTGGGTTTTTTAAAGGTGGCATAAATCCGGTAGCTGTACTCTGCGCTTTTGTAAGTAGTTAGGTCTGTATAAGTGGCTTGATTGGCATTGACCTCTGCTATCTTCTCGTAACCGCTACTCTCTGGAATCCCACCCTTGCATTGGTGATCAAATTGTACAGCGCCTTTTCTGCGGTAGATATGAATTTTATCAGCATTGGTTAAGTCATAGGCATTCCAATCGAGTTGAACGCTACCTGTAACCTGATCCGTCTTGGCTGTAAGTGCTTCAGGTGCTGGAGCCAGTACTTTTACTCGCCATGATTTTGTGCTTCCTAACTGCAATTGCCAGTTTTGTTCAAAATTGTTAAGGTAAGGATAGTCGAGTACCTGAAATGAAAATTGGTATGGTTGAGACCGGATATTCTCAATGTTTATCTGTGCATTGAAAATAGCGTTTTGTTGATGATAAACAGTAGTTTGTTGAACTTCCATTGTCGCTCCTCCAACAATTGGGTTAGCAACTAATGAGACATCAACAGCATCCAAAGAAGGGGTAAACGTACTAGAACAGTCTTGATTATTGTCTTTGCCTACTATCAACCCTTCCAATATTTGTCCTGCAACAATGCAAGTGTCATTAGGAATGGTGATTTCAGGTCGGATATTTAGATGGTCAGTAACAATAATTTGCATATCCATATTTACAGAACCAATCTTGACTCCTTCCCGCCATTCATCCACAAAGAAAGCAACATTGTATTCGCCTACTTCATTTGGTGTATCCCATACCAAGTCACCAATTATTGGGTCAATATAAAATTGTCCCTCGGAAGTACAGTCTTCTTGTTTACCTATCCAGTTTTCGCTAGCGTCATTCAGGAAACGGTAATTTTGGACAGGTAGGTCTTTTCCCTGTTTACATACTGTTAGTCTGTATGAAAGACTGTCACCATCGGTATCAAATGCACCAGGGTTATATCGATAGGTTTGATTTATCCTTGCTTTAATAGTAGGTGGAACCAATAATATTGGGGAAGAGTTTGTTTCAATTAGGTGATTTATTTCAAAAGTGGACTCTATATAAAAGGGAACATTTCCAGACTTATCCATATTTTTTATAAAGTTGTTTCGATTTCTTTCAAAATAGGATATGCCAAAACTCCCTTCATTGGTGAAGGTGTGTTCCACTTCATACTTTAAAACTTCAGTATGTCTGCTATCAATAAACCCTAATGATTGAGGCATCACGTAGGTAGGGTCAGATCCATCTCCAAAACTAATAAGCCCTTCACCAGCAGGGATTCCAGTGACATCTCTATATAAGGTGACACTTACTAGGTAAGTCAAATTAGTGCTGTTGTCTTTTTTGCTAGCAGTGAGATACCCGGCTCTAATATGGGTAGCAAAAGTATGGGCAGTTAAACATAATAAGAGTAGCATAAAGCCCAAAGTAGCTTTAATAAAATAGGTTGTAGACATAGTTAAGTTGGTTTTAGTATCCCTTCAAAAAATAACATCCAAAGGTAAGAAGATTTTGATTTTCTAAAGGCTTTTAGGAAGAGGTATATCTTGTATGACCTTTTGTCGAACTGAAGATAATTACGTGAGTAAGTGCAACAAGAATTTTGAATGTGTGATTGAAAGAAAAGAGTATCCTAATGATGCCGAATTTAAGGCAAAAGAATCACCGTTCGTGAAATACGGTGATGCCATAAGGGGGGCATAGCCTATCTTAGCGTAGATAATGGTGAAATAAAATGACGCTTGGCAGTTTTAGGCACGCAGAAATACACACGCTTGCTTTGAGGAGCGTATCTCTGGAGTGAATTTTTGAGGAAGGGAAGGAGAAAGGTGAAGCAAATCGCGCCACTTCTCTTTTAGCAGCTTGACACAATGGGCATGCCGAGTAGGCTGAATAGGTTTGTCGTATAGTGAATAGAGGCTTTTTTGACGGAGTCGGAATAAGTGGATCCTTTCTTGTTTTCTACGAAAATAATGGTCTTGCCAATCTGAATGCCACGCAATATAGCCTCTCCAGTAGGGTAGCTGATTTTTTCTTGGGTGAAGGTCGGGAATGGCAATCGCCCTGCGGCAGGATGCCTTTACAAAAAGTCTTCCCTGATAAAGTTGTTGTGCCTGAACAGGATGGTACTCTCCCTTGTATATATTTCGCTTGACCTCACGGCTTATCGTAGAACGATGTACCCCCAATTGTTTGGCAATGGCAGAGAAGGAGTGTCCGGCTTTTAACAGCAAGGCAATAGCAAAACGTTGGGACTGGCTGAGGTGGCGGTACATTTTTTAGGAGTGAAAATAATGGGTTTACATTAAAATAGGCAGAAAGCTGTGGATATCAAAAGATAAGCTACTCCTTCAATTCTAATGATTTGGTGTTTAATAATGTAACACCCAAAATGTAACGTGAACGATGGATTATGTCGCCCTTTCAGGGCTTAAAAAATAGTTTCCCATGACGATGGACTAAAAGTCCATCGCTGATATATATTGTCCCTTCGGGACTTTTGCCTTGAAAGGGTAAAATATAATAGCGATGGGTTTTACCGCGCGTGCAACAGCATCGAAACGGGCAACGAGATAACTCCGGTTATTTAGTACATCTTAATTAATCCATCTCCATAATTAATGCGAGTTAGAATTTCCCTAAATATTTAGCTCATTTATAGACATCTCTGATTTATGCTAAATCTTCCTGCTGAAATATATTTTAGCAGATGTGAGGTTTGGGCACAAAAAAGCCTTGATACATATGGGTGTGTCCCGTATCAAGGCAATCGAATTGGAGTAGGTAGCTAAAGTTTATGGAGCAACAAATGCTTGACCGTCAAAGGTCACTGTGCCGCTGCCCAGATTTCCTGTTACCACATAATCGTTGAGGTAGGTCAGGACGCCCTGCTTTACCTGTGCTACAATAGCCTCATTGGCTTTTAGTTCAGCATTGTCCCTGATAAAGTCCAAGCCACCAATGCTGCGAGTCAGCAATCTGTTTACCTCTCCAATTTTGTAGGTTACACCCATCAGTTCGTGCTCAAGGTCTTCCTTCTTTTGTGCATCCTGTTCAGTAGCAATGTCTTCTTGCAATGTTTCCTGTTGGTTCAGCAAAAGCTTTTTACGGTCTTCCAGCTCTTGTTTTCGCTTTAGGTCTTTGAGTTCCTGAATGTCCGATGCGTCAGCTTTTACGCTTAGTCCACGGATCCATAAGGATACATCATCTGCAAATTTCTGGGCTCCTGTGATGTTGGATGCAAACAGGCTGTAGTTTTCTGTTTTGAAAATCTCAGCTAGGCTGTATTCACTTGGGGCAATTGCCATAAGTTAGTTTTTTAAGGTTAAATAAATTGTTGTTACCTATAGTGGTTAGGATAGGTGTCGGTTTCCATATCCTATCCGAAATTATTTAGAAGTTAATAACTGTTGCTATCCAAGTACAGAGGCTTGTAAGAAAGGATACAAACTTTGCTTTTATCGCAGCTGGTCAGTAAAAGGATTTATCCCACAATCATCCCTGTTTTTTCTTTTCTCCTACTAAGGCATTACTTATTTTCACTAGACCTTCAATGCACTCAATATGAGTAGCCTCACTTTGCAATTAATCATTTCTTTTACCCATATCGCAGCTGGTCAGTAAAAGGATTTATCCCACAATCATCCCTGTTTTTTCTTTTCTCCTACTAAGGCATTACTTATTTTCACTAGACCTTCAATGCACTCAATATGAGTAGCCTCACTTTGCAATTAATCATTTCTTTTACCCAAATAAATAACCTCTAAACAATCATGAAAGCGATTCAAGTATCCAAAGCTGGTGGACCTTTTGAACTGGTAGACCGTGAAATTCCTAAACCCAAAGCTGGTGAAGTGCTGATTAAGGTACAGGCATGTGGCATCTGCCACAGTGATATGTTTGTCAAGGAAGGAGGGTTTCCTGGTCTGGAGTATCCTCGTATTCCCGGACATGAGGTAATCGGTACGGTCGAAAGTGTTGGAGAAGGTGTAAACCTATGGAAGAAAGGACAGCGAGTGGGTGTGGGTTGGCACGGCGGTCATTGCCATGAGTGTGAGCCATGCCGTAGTGGTGACTTTATCAATTGTCAGAATGGTAAGGTAACCGGAATTTCCTTTGATGGTGGGTATGCTGAGTATATGACTGCTCCTCAGGAGGCAGTTGCTTCAGTACCTGATGAACTGGATGCGATGGAAGCGGCACCTTTACTTTGTGCAGGGATTACCACCTTCAATGCCTTACGTAACTCAGGGGCAAAAGGAGGTGATGTAGTGGCTGTACAAGGAATTGGAGGCTTGGGGCATCTGGCTATTCAGTTTGCCCATAAGATGGGGTTCAAGACGGTGGCAATCTCCGGCAGCGACAGCAAAAAAGATTTGGCTAAGGATTTAGGGGCAGCTGTCTATATCAATGCTGGAAAGGAAAACCCTGCGGAGGTGTTACAGAAATTGGGAGGCGCTGCTGTAATCCTTGCGACAGCCCCTAATGGAAAATCCATCTCTCCTTTGGTAGACGGTTTGGGAATCAATGGTAAGATTGTGGTGGTAGGAGCTGGTATGGAACCGATGGAGATTTCTCCATTGCAACTGATTATGGGTAGGAAGTCTGTGGGTGGTTGGCCAAGCGGGCATGCCAAGGACTCTGAGGATACGCTGAACTTCAGTGCGCTCACAGGTGCCAAGGCAATGATTGAGACTTACCCTTTGGAGAAAGCAGAAGAAGCTTATAAGAAAATGCTCGAAAACAAGGCAAGGTTCCGTGTTGTTCTGAAGATAAGCTGATTTAGGGCAACAGAGAGACCAGCCGTGGTATCTCTGTTGCCTTATGTTTTAGTCTACCGAGATCTGATACTTTTCTAACAGCCCTTTCACGCCATCTAGCGAGAAACGGGCTTTTTTGATATTGTTTTGTTCAGGATCAATGCTGTAGTTGAGCGCATTCCTGAAGTCCGTCTCACTTAGGTTGGTATAGGAGAAGGTCGCCTTCTCAAAATCAGACCCATTGAAACTTGACCTTGTGAGTTCAGCGTCCGAAAAGTTAGTCTCTTGCAGCTTACAGTTGAGGAAGCGTGTCTTCTTGATCTTTAGCCTTTCGAAGTTGGAGTAGTTAAGATCGCATTCGGCAAAGGAAAAGGAGAGCAGAAAAGGATTACACACTGTAAAGTGTATGCCAATCATCTTGCAGCGGTTGAAGTTTACCTGGTTCAGGATGGTTTGTGTGAGTTTTACCATGCTGAGATTGCAGTCTTCAAACAGGCAGTCAATAAATGTAGCTTTGGAAAGATCCATTTCTGTCAGGTCACAGTTGCTGAATGTACAGTCTTCAAATTCGGACCCTGAGAATTCATGTTCTGGAAAATTAGCTGGTGTGAATTGTTCTTCAGTGTAACTATGCATGTTTATGGGTGATTTCCGTTTGTTAGAATTGGAAAGATAATGAAAATGTAGAGGTAAACCCGAAGGGTCATTTTCAAAATATCTCACTTTATAGCAAAGATCATTTCTTAGCGTTTGTCAGTTTGTACCTTTACCTATCAACAAAAATCAAAGACAGGAAAATAATATGAAGGCGATATTTAACTGGAGCGGAGGCAAGGACTCATCTTTGGCACTGTACAAGACATTGCAAAGCAAGAAATACGAAGCGCTGATGATGCTCACTGCTATGAGTGAAGAATATGAACGTATTTCTATGCATGGTGTCAGGGGAAGCCTGCTCAGGCAACAGGTGGCGCAAATCGGACTGCCGCTGGCTACTTTGCAATTGCCTACAACATTGAGTATGGAAGAATACGACAAGCAGTTGGCGAAAAAAATGCAGGGCTTTAGGGACGATGGTTTTACCCACTCTGTCTTTGGTGATATCTTTTTGGAAGACCTCAGGCAGTACCGTGAAGACAAACTGGCACTGGTTGATATGAAAGGTGATTTCCCGCTCTGGAAAATCCCGACTGACAAGCTGATGGATGAGTTTCTGGACTTAGGCTTTAAAGCGGTGGTGGTTTGTATCAATGGCAGCAAGCTGGACAAATCTTTTGCAGGCAGGGTAATCGACCGTGATTTTGTGAAGGACTTGCCGAAGGATGTCGATGTATGTGGTGAAAATGGAGAATACCATTCGTTCGTATTTGATGGACCTATCTTCAATAATCCTATTCCTTATGAAATTGGGGAGACGGTACATAAGTCTTACAAAAAAGAAGAAGGAGACGAGATACATAAGGAGTGGCAGACGGAATTTTATTACACTGATATACTACCTGTTACAGAAACAGTGTAAACAGATCAAGGAGATATCTGTTAGCATGTAAGAACCGTAGGTCATAGCCACGTGATTATTGATAGATCATTAAAATTAAACCAAATGAAAGTCCATAACCTAAGAGGAACATTTACACTGCACAATGGTATTGAGATGCCTGCACTTGGTCTGGGAGTCTTTAAGGCGGAAGATGGAGAAGAGGTGATCCAATCTGTCAAGTGGGCATTGGAACATGGTTACAGAAGTATTGATACAGCATCCATTTACCAAAACGAAGAAGGGGTAGGGGAAGGAATGCGCCAAAGTGGTGTGAAACGTGAAGAAATTTTCCTGACTTCAAAAGTTTGGAATGCAGATCAGGGATACAATTCTACCTTGACCGCTTTTGATGAGAGTCTTGAGCGATTGGGGACAGATTACCTTGACCTTTATCTGGTACACTGGCCCGTAAAAGGAAAGTTTACGGAGACCTGGAGGGCTATGGAGTCACTTTACAAGGACGGAAGAATTCGTGCCATAGGGGTCAGTAACTTTCTAAGGCACCAATTGGAAGAGGTCATGGATAATGCCCAAGTGATACCAATGGTTAACCAGATCGAGTTCCATCCATACTTGCAGTCACCTAGGTTGGTCGAGTTTTGTGAGCATCACCGTATCCAGCTGGAAGCTTGGGCACCTCTGATGCAGGGGGCTGCTTTTGAGGTGAAAGAATTGGTGGCATTGGCTGACAAGTACAAGAAAACAGTGCCTCAGATCGTATTGAGATGGAACCTGCAGCGTGGTATTGTGACGATACCAAAATCGGTGAAAGAAGAAAGGATTATCAGTAATGCAGCCATATTTGACTTTGAACTTACAGAAGCGGATATGGAGCAGATCAATTTGTTGGATCGTGGCAGAAGAATTGGTCCTGATCCTGATAATTTTGATTTTTAGTCGCTAGAGACAAGCACATAGAAAAAAAGGCTTGGCCTACGGAGTTAACGTAGTGCCAAGCCTTTTTTGTTTTATATCTAATGTCTAGAGCATCTGGCTTCAGACATCAATTCTCTTACTTGTAAATCTTAGCCTTGCTAAGTGCTCTCTGGTAGCGGTTGGCATTGTTGATATGCTCACGGTGAGATTCAGCAAAGTTATGGTAACCTGAGAAATCCTCCTTGGCGCACATGTAGATATATTTGTGCTTCTCCATATTCAGTACTGCATCAATAGACTGGATATTGGCAATGTTGATTGGGCCAGGAGGCAATCCAGTGTGCTTGTAAGTATTGTAAGGTGAATCTACCTCAAGGTCTTTTGTCAGGATTCGTTTTTTAGTGAAATCTCCAAGAGCATAGACTACGGTAGGGTCAGATTGCAACAGCATGTTACGGTTCAGGCGGTTCATATACAGACCAGCTACTCTTGGCTTTTCGTCACCCTTGATTGTTTCTGCTTGTACAATAGATGCAAGCGTCGTAACCTGAAGTGGAGACAGGCCTAACTTTTCAGCCTTTGCTTTTCTGTCTTTTGTCCAGAACTGCTCGTACTCATACTTCATACGCTCCAACAGTCCGTTTACATCAGTGTTCCAATACAGCTCATAGGTGTTAGGGATAAACATACTTCTGACAGAAACTGTATCAAACCCTAGTTTTTGAACTACTTCAGGGTTGGTTACCGCTGCCATAAATGCTTCAGGTGTACATCTAATGTTTTTGGTAATTACTGGAGCTAGGTCTTCTAGCGTACGGGCATGACTGAAGGTCACTTTAACAGGTTGTTGCAAGCCAGAGCGTAAAACACTTACCGCTTCACGGTTGGTCATATCTCTTTTCAGCAGATAACGACCAGGCTTAACATTGTCATTGTAATGCATGAGCTTGCTGACAAAGCGAAATGAAACGATGTCGTTTACATATTCGTGCTTTACCAGTGAGTCGGTTACATCCTGAATGGTTGCGTTTTCAGGGATAAATAATATGCCTTCGTCCTGTGTCGTCATAATATTGGGGGTAAACATGGTTTGATACCCGTAAACAATCACAGTAATAGCCAAGGCAGAAATACCAATAAAAATATAGATCAGTCTTTTAAATCTTTTGTTCATTGTGTGTGCCAGTTTCTTTCTCTCTTGTAAGGGAGTAACCCAAACTTTTTTACAATTGTTGCAATAATAGGTCTACCTGTACGTAAATCCTTGCCAAAGTTTTTAAAAAAATCATAAAATCTCTTTCCCATACAATAAAATACCAAGCACCCAAAGTTCCGAGTGCTTGGTATTTCTGTTATAGTCAAGAATGTAAACCTTAATCCAGTTGCAGGTAAACACGGTTACCTTTTCCGATTCGTACGCCTGGAGCAATGGACTGCTGCTTGACACGCCCTTTGCCATTGGCTGTAACCACAAGACCTTTATTTTCGAGCAAGTACAATGCATCTCGAAGGCTCATACCTTTGACATCAGGCATGATCCCTTCACCTGTATAATTGTCTTCCCATCTGATAGTGTCTCCACTAACGCGTGTACGTACCCAATGTTTGGTGTTTTGGGCTTCTTGAGTCAGGTTAAAGGCTTCTGTAATCAGGGCAAGATCCTGATAGTTGCCTGCCTGAATATATGGCAATGACTCCGGCTGACGGGCATTGTACTGCAATGACTGTGTCATGGTGCGGGCAATAACCATATCCGATATTTTACGGAATACAGGAGCACAAACATCTCCACCGTAGTGAGCTGAACCACCCGGCTCATCAATAGCGACGAAACAAGTGTAACGAGGCTTGTCAGCAGGGAAGTACCCCACAAATGAGGTGTAGTAATTTTTGGTGTACTTACCGTTGATTACCTTTTGAGTAGTACCTGTTTTTCCTGCAATGCGATATTCGTCTGTATAGATGTTTTTGGCTGTACCACGTTCTACAACCCCTTCCATCATTTTTTGGATCAGTTGTAGTGTGCGGTCAGAACAAAGCTGTTTGTTCAGTGTCTTTGATTCAAACTCTTTGGTTGGTTTATGTCCTTCCAGAATTTTCTTCAAGATGATAGGCTCAATCATTTTACCCTTGTTGGCTACGCCATTAATAAACGTCAGCATTTGTAAAGGCGAAAGCTGAAGCTCATATCCAATCGACATCCAAGGCAGGGAGCAACCACTCCAGTTCGGGTCACCTGGTCTACCGATAAAAGGTTTTCCTTCGCCAGCCATCTGGAAGTTTAGAGGTTCCGTTAGCCTAAATCTGTCAAGGTATTTGATAAATTGGTCAGGATTGTCCTGAAAATACCTGAAGATCAGTTTTGAGATACCGATGTTGGATGATTTTTCAAATGCCTGTTGAACGGATAGCTTTCCGTAGCCGTAAGGAGAGGAGTCTCGCATGATACAGTCTTCATAGAACTCGTAACTGCCATCACCTGTACTGATTGAGTCAAAAAGGCTGATAGAGGATTCGGCTTCTTCCAGTAGCGCCATCATAGAGGCTACCTTAAAGGTAGAACCAGGTTCCACTTTTCCTTGTACGGCATAATTGAAGTCCTCAAGGTATTCGCCTGTACCGCTTCTGCCAAGGTTGACCATGGCTTTGATTTCACCCGTTTCTACTTCCATCAGAATCAAGCAACCATAGTTGGCCTGATTTTCCTTGAGTGTTTGCAACAATACGTTATTACAAAACTCTTGGTATTCTATATTGATGGTTGTCTGTAGATCCAATCCATTCTCGGATTGTAGTGGGTCGTCATCGTTGAGAGGTTTCCATCTGCCACCCGAAATTCTCTGGTAAAGTGCCTGACCATCTATTCCTGCCAGTTCAGCGTTGTATGTGATTTCCAGTCCACGACCTGTCTTTTGTCCTTCGTCATCTTGATGGAGGAAACCGATTGTTCTTCTGGCCAAGTCTTCAAAAGGTCTGAAACGTTTCTCTGTCTTTTCAAAAATCACCCCTCCGTCAATTCTACCTTCCCTGAAGATAGGCCAAGTAGAAATGATTTTTTTGTCTTGGTGCTTAATTAGCTTTCCACTTATAATCTTGTACTGACGCTTGTTGCTACGGGCTTCAGAGATAGTGCGTTTATATTCAGCTGCGCTTTTTTCTCTAAAGAAGTTGGCAAGCAATATACTGAGTGAGTCAATGCCTTGGTTGAATACACTGTCTTCAGCTACAGTAGGGTCAATTGCCAGCTTGTAGAAAGGGATGGAAGTAGCCAATAAGCTTCCGTCATCTGAAAGGATATTGCCTCGGGTGGCTTTTACTTTTCTGAACTGTAAACCACTCTCTTCGGCAATTTTACGCCACTTGTCTCCATTCACAAACTGAATGTCCACCATCTTGACGACGATGGCAGCAGCCACTACAATGACGCCCAAGAAGGCGATCCTTACCCGAGTTAATATGGAGTTTCTTATTCCAGCCAATGTCTCTTGTCAGTTTTAGTTTTAAAAATGATGGATGTTTAAATCAAGCCTTCTGGTTTATTGTTCAAGGTCGTCAACTTCAATGACAACAGGAGGTTTGTTGCTGTCTATCAGTCCCATCTTCTTGACCTTCTCAGCAATTTTTGAGCGCTTGCTGGCATTAATGAAGTCATACTTGAGTGTTTGGTAATCCACCCGCATCAGTTCTACTTCCTTTTGCATCTTGTTGATGCGGTGATGGAGCTTTTCGGCCCTGAAAGTATTGGCAATATAGATAATGCCCAAAAATGTGATGAAAATGAGGTAGGGCATGTACTTGAAGGCAGAGATATTATCTACACGTACACCCAAACCCATTTTTTCTACCATTTGGGTGAGTTTACTGACTTTCGGTTCCTTGGGTGGTTGCTTGTAGGTGTTTGTTTTCATGGTCCAAAAAGGGTCAAGTATAGTTTATTGCCAACTCCTGAAAAGGATTTGTAGCAGCAAAGGTTTTCGCTTCACTGCTACAGAATAGGTTATATTTTTTCCGCGATACGTAATTTGGCACTTCTAGCACGGCGGTTGGTTCCGATTTCTTCTTCCGTAGCGATCACCGGCTTGCCAGTAACAGGTTTTAGAGGGCGTATCAGGTTGCCATAGAAGTCTTTTTCTTGTTTGCCTTCAAAATTACCAGTCTTGATAAAGTTCTTGACAAGACGATCTTCCAGTGAATGGTAAGACATGACCACCAATCTGCCACTCGGACGTAGTACATCAGAAGCTTGTTGCAGCATTTCTTCCAATACCGTTAGCTCATCATTGACTTCAATCCTGATAGCCTGAAACAGCTGTGCAAAATATTTATTTTCCTTGCCACGTGGAGCGCAGTTGGATAGCACATTCATTAGGTCACCAGTTGTGTTGATATCCCTGTTGTTACGTTCTCTGACGATGGTTGCAGCTACCTTGCCAAAGTTTTTCAGTTCTCCATAGAGCTTGAAAATCTTGCGTAGTTGTGTTTCGTCATAATCGTTGATCACATCTTTGGCACTGATGCCTGTACCTTGATTCATTCGCATATCCAACTCAAAATCACCTCTGGTAGAGAAGCCTCTTTCCACCTTGTCAATTTGATGGGAAGAAATTCCTAAGTCTGCAAGAATGCCATCTACTTGTGGGTGACCGTGCAACTTAAGGTATCGCTTCAGGTTTCGGAAGTTGGAAGCCACAAAAATGAGATTCTCATCATTCATGGCATCTGCATTCAGTTTCGCATCCTGATCCTGATCAAAAGCAATCAGCTTGCCTGTAGTAAGTTTGTCCAAAATAGCTTTTGAGTGACCGCCTCCCCCAAAAGTGACATCCACATAAACTTTTTCTGGTGATATATTTAGTCCCTCCAGGCACTCCTGAAGCATAACTGGTACATGATACATAGTAACCGTGTTTGTATTAAGCTCTTGACTGTGGCAGGGCATTTCCCTGTTGCTTTTATTGAGCTTGTTGATGATTTCTTTTCTCCACTCCGAAACTGTCCAATGGACAGGACGGACCACACTTATCTATGCAAAGTTAAATTGATTCGCAAAATGGTCAAATAGTGAAGGGATCTTCATGCCAAAAGCAGGGCAAGTAATTACCATAAAACATCTAAAAATCACCTTTTTTTATGGTTAAGTGGTTGATTTGTAGGTGTTAATGATTTGAATAAAAAATGTGCAATTCTGAAACCTTTCTTTGGTACAAAAGATTATCCACGTAAACAATTATTAAGGTTATCACTTTTTTATGATTGATCTCGTGCCTTTAAACTAACGAACAGACCTACCAAAAATATGGCTTTTTGCATGGTGTGTGAACTCTACATTTATAAGGAAATAGAAGAATGTTGCTATATAAGAGTGCTTTATTGAGAGATGATTTAGTAAGTGTATTTTGGTTGATAAAGTACCAATGCTATTTAGAATAGTTCAAAATAAGTGATTTATGAGCAATATTATTGTATGATGCTAATTCCGGATATAATTTTGGGCCACAAAATTGAGATTGCTAATAATTTTTTTTAAAAACTTAAAACAACGCAAAAAACTGTATGAGTTGGCTAACAAGGACGCTAAGTAGTTCAGTCGGTAAAAAATTACTGATGGCTACGTCGGGAATCCTGCTGATCGTATTTTTGATCGGACATTTGGCGGGTAACTTACAGCTTCTGATGAATGATGGAGGAGAGGCTTTCAATAAGTATGCGCACTTCATGTCTACGAACGGTGGAGTGCAGATTACTGCTTGGGCATTTAAGCTGTTTTTCGCCGTCCATATCATTTGGGCAGTAATTCTGACAATCAACAACCGTAAGGCGAGAGGACCTCACGCGTATGCAAAGTCAAAGAACAGTGCTAGCTCGTGGGCATCTGCAAATATGGGTCTGCTTGGATCACTGATCTTTGTATTTCTGGTAATCCACCTGGCGCAGTTCTGGGGTAGAGTACACTATGGCTCAATGCCAGAAGTATCTTACGCAGGCTTCAATGGAGGTAGCCCAGTAAAAGACCTTTACTTGGTTGTAATGGAAGCATACCAAAGCCCAATGTGGGTGGCGCTGTATGTAATCTCTATGGCAGTATTGGCTTACCACCTGTGGCATGGCTTCGCTAGTGCTTTCCAAACGTTGGGTGTAAACAACAGCAAGTACACACCAATCGTGAAGCTGTTGGGTTACGGTTATTCAATCGTAGTTCCTGCACTTTTTGCCATCATCCCGGTGGTGATGATGGCAATGGGAAAATAATGACACAGAAAATAGGTGGTTAAAAGTATTGTCTCTAATTACAAATAAGATATGACGCTGAACTCAAAAATACCTGCAGGCCCATTGGCAGAAAAATGGGACAAGCACAAGTTTGAGACTAAGCTTGTGAACCCTGCAAACAAGAGAAAGTTTGACATTATTGTAGTAGGTACTGGTTTGGCTGGTGCTTCGGCAGCAGCTTCTCTGGCTGAACTTGGTTACAATGTAAAAGCTTTCTGCTTCCAGGATTCTCCACGCCGTGCCCACTCAATTGCGGCACAGGGTGGTATCAACGCTGCAAAAAACTATCAGAATGACGGTGACTCAGTATTCCGTCTTTTCTACGATACAATTAAAGGTGGTGACTACAGAGCACGTGAAGCAAACGTTTACCGTTTGGCTCAGGTATCTGTAAACATCATTGACCAATGTGTAGCGCAAGGTGTTCCTTTCGCTCGTGAGTATGGTGGACTTTTGGCAAACCGTTCATTCGGTGGTGCTCAGGTATCCCGTACGTTCTATGCAAGAGGTCAAACAGGGCAGCAGTTGCTGTTGGGTGCTTACTCGGCACTTTCAAGACAGGTAAGCACAGGTAAAGTAAAACTTTACTCAAGAACTGAGATGCTGGACGTTGTGAAAATCGACGGACATGCAAAAGGTATCATCACGCGTAACTTGGTTACAGGTGAGATCGAATCTCATGCAGGTCATGCTGTACTGCTTTGTACGGGTGGTTACGGTAACGTATTCTTCCTGTCAACCAACGCAATGGGCTCTAACGGTTCAGCTGCTTGGAGAGCATACAGAAGAGGTGCTTACTTCGCAAACCCTTGTTACGTTCAGATTCACCCTACTTGTATTCCTGTATCGGGTGATCACCAGTCGAAACTGACACTGATGTCAGAGTCACTTCGTAACGACGGTAGAGTTTGGGTACCAAAAGACGCTGCTAAGGCAAAAGGTCTTACAGCAAAAGAAGCGGCTAAGCTTCCTGAGTCAGAAAGAGATTACTACCTGGAAAGAAGATACCCTTCATTCGGTAACTTGGTACCTCGTGACGTGGCAGCACGTAACGCGAAGTACGTATGTGACGAAGGAAGAGGTGTCGGTTCAACTGGTTTGGCTGTATTCTTGGATTTTGCCGACGCTATCAAGCGTGACGGCAAAGAGACTATCTCTCAGAAATACGGTAACCTATTTGACATGTACATGCAGATCACGGATGATGATCCTTACAAGGTTCCGATGATGATCTATCCTGCGGTACACTACACGATGGGTGGTCTTTGGGTGGATTATAACCTGATGACGACTGTTCCTGGTCTGTTTGCTTTGGGTGAGGCTAACTTCTCCGATCACGGTGCTAACCGTTTGGGAGCTTCTGCATTGATGCAAGGTCTTGCTGACGGATACTTTGTGATTCCTTACACAATTGGTGACTACATCGCTTCATTGCCATTGGGTAAGAAAGTGGACGTAAGCGATCCTGCATTTAAGCAAACTGAGCAAGAAGTACAGGAGCGTATCAACAAGCTGTTGAGCATCAACGGTAACCGTACACCTGATGATCTGCACAAAGAACTTGGTAAGATCATGTGGGAGTACTGTGGTATGTCTCGTAATGCTGAAGGTCTTCAGAAAGCAAAAGGTCTTGTTCAAGAGCTGCGTAAGCAATTCTGGACAGATGTGAAAGTAATCGGTGCCAATGAAGAAATGAACATGACGCTTGAGAAAGCGCTTCGTGTGGCAGACTTTATGGAGCTGGCAGAGTTGATGATCGACGATGCTTACAACCGTAATGAGTCATGTGGTGGTCACTTCCGTGAAGAGTACCAAACTGAAGAAGGTGAGGCACTCCGTAACGATGATGATTACGCTTACGTGGCAGCTTGGGAATACACTGGTGATGACCAGCCTTCTAAGCTGAACAAAGAAGATCTCGTATTCGAGAACGTTAAACTGACTCAAAGAAGCTACAAATAATCTAGGAAGGAGGAATTATGTCTGAAAAATTGATGAACCTTACCCTGAAGATCTGGCGTCAGGCTAGCAACAACGCAAAGGGTAAATTCGAGGAATATAAAGTAGAAGGCATTTCTGAGCACATGTCTTTCTTGGAAATGTTGGACGTACTGAACGAGCAATTGCTCGAATCAGGTAAGGATCCTGTACATTTTGACCACGATTGCCGTGAAGGTATCTGTGGTATGTGCTCGCTGTATATCAACGGCAAGCCTCACGGACCTAAAGATGCGATTACGACATGTCAGTTGCATATGCGTTCGTTCAAGGATGGTGACATCATCGTAATTGAGCCTTGGAGAGCAGCAGCTTTCCCTGTGATCAAGGACGTGGCTGTTGACCGTTCTTCATTTGACCGCATCATGCAGGCAGGTGGTTACGTATCAGTGAATACAGGTGGTGTGCCAGATGCCAACGAGATTGCAATTGCTAAGCCGATCGCAGATGAGGCAATGGATGCAGCTCAGTGTATCGGTTGTGGTGCTTGTGTGGCTGCTTGTAAGAACGCATCAGCAATGCTGTTCACTTCAGCGAAAGTATCTCAATTGGCACTGCTTCCACAAGGTGAGGCTGAGCGTAAGAGACGTGCTTTGGCAATGATCGAGCAACACGACGAAGAAGGCTTCGGTGCATGTACCAACACTGGTGCTTGTGAGGCGGAATGTCCGAAGGAAATTTCGATCACGCACATTGCAAGACTGAACAGAGAATTCAGAAGAGCAGCCTTCTCAGGGTCAGAAGCTTAATTTTCCGTTAATAACGGAATCCTTAATAAATCCCTGTAGCCGAATGGTTGCAGGGATTTTTTTGTTGTTACCGTGCCAACATTGATATAATTGAAAAAAATATCAAAAAAATTATATATCTATTAGGAGATTGTTTACCTAGAATTAATTTCGCAATAATAAAATATTGAAAAAGATCTATTAAATAAGTTACGAATTGTAACAAAGCTGAAACTCAGTAAGAAGATCTTGTTTCAATCAGGAAACTAATGTTGAAGAAGTTGATCACAGACCTTCTTTTAAGACTTAGATCGAGCAAAAAAGTAACGTCATATGAATTGGTTTAGGAAAATGGGAAGAAAGCGCTTGGAGCAGATAACCAAATTCAATTACAAGCCAGCTATTTGGGTTCCAAAACCCGAAGAGGGACGGCGTTTTGTGGTTGGAGATATACACGGTTGCTCTAAGTCGTTCAAGCAACTTCTGAAAAGAATCGATCTCAATCATAACGATCAACTGTTTCTGTTGGGAGACCTGATCAATAAAGGTCCCAGAAGCAAAGGAGTGGTCAAGCATGTTGTGAAGTTGAGAGAAAAAGGCTTTCAGGTGTATTGTGTACGGGGTAATCATGAGGAAGCACTGATAAATGATATCATCCAGATGAATGGTAGCCTTTCATTTCGGTACAGTCATTTATTCAAACTGCTGGATAAAGACAAAAAGCTGAAGAGGCGTTACCTGAAGTTTTTCTATAGCATGCCTTACTATATAGAACTGGACGATTTCTTTTTGGTACATGCAGGCTTTAACTTGAATGCCTCCACGCCGCTCAGAGACTTCGAGTCTATGACGACGGTACGTAACCTTGAAAATAAAAGATATTTGACGCTGGACGCCTTAAAATCGAAACACGTGCTGGTAGGCCATACACCAACCTACATGGGCCATATTGAGGAGGCTGTAGCCTTACAGCGAAAGGTGATTCCATTGGATAATGGTTGTACGCTGGCAGGTAAAAAGATTTATTTCGGCAACCTGCTTTGTCTGGAAATAGACGGATGGAAACTCTATAAGCAGCCTTGTATTGATTGATAAGCTTTTGGATGGCATTCATAAAAAATCCCTCAAGGAATCCGAGTTCCTTGAGGGATTTGTCATTTAAGGGCAATAGTGACTAAAAACAAAAAACCTTACCGACAAAGTCAGTAAGGTTTCTATTCTTTAATAACCCAAAAACTATTTCTCATTGCTGCTTTCACTAACTTATACAGTTAACATTATCTTTACCCTACTATATTTTTTCTTAGAAATGTTATTTTTAATCTTATTATCATTTTTTAATAATATTTGATATTGAAATTATGACACAAATATCGGCCTTAGGAAGGGTTTTTAGGGAGTTTTTTATCGCTGTGAAGCAATATTTGACGGTTTTAGGGTTCATCGGAAAAAATCAGCTTTCAGGATATATTCTTAAAGCAGCCTTGATGGCATTCCTGACTTTTTCAATTATTCTGGTAGGGGCTGTTGTAGCAGGGAACGCATTACATGGTATGGTTGGAGAGATTGATGCAGTACATTTTGAGAATGAATTGCTGAATACCATTCTGTATTGGGTGACTTACTTGCTTATCATGTTGCCGTTGGTGTTTGTGACCTTATTGCTGTATAAGTCAGTATTTCAGGCGGTACTCGCACCGATGTTAGGAAAAGTGGTAGAGAAGGTACTTTCCGTTAAAACGGGAAGGGAAATCAAGCCGTCCATTAGTGTAGGGAATAGCCTGAAGGGATTTTGGAAGATCGCATTGCCCAATGTGTTTAAGGAGTTGCTGCTGCTAGGTGTTTTGTTTGTAGTAGGATGGGTGCCTTTGCTGACAATTGTGGCAGGCCCGCTGATGTTTGTTGTCTCAAGTTATTTCTTGGGAGCATCAAGTCTTGATTTGGTGAATGAAACGTTGGAAGTGGATTTTGAGGAACGAAAGAAAGAAGCAGGACGTCACTTCGGATATGTATTGGGAAATGGAGCGGGCTTTATGTTACTGTTTGCCATTCCGATACTAGGTACTTTTACAGCGCCTGTTATTTCTGTTATCACTGCTGCGATGGGTTATGACAAGCTCAATAGGGAGGACTCCTCAAACTAGACTGAAGATAAAAACAAAGCCCTCAACAAATGCTGTTGAGGGCTTTTTCAATATCTGCTAACTTAACTAAGTATAGTTCTTAGATCGTTACGATTGTGTCTTCCAAAGATTTTCTAACCTTCTTCATATGCTGGAAGCTGTCATCTTCAGCACGGATGCCGATAGGCAGTACCAATACAGAAGCCAGACCTTTTTCTTTCAGTCCCAAAATCTCATCATATTTTTCAGGAATGAAGCCTTCCATTGGGCAAGCATCTACGTCAAGCGTAGCACAAACAGTCAGTAAGTTACCCAATACGATATAAGCTTGCTTAGACATCCATAGTGCTTTGTCCTCAGCTGACAGGCTGTTGACAGTACCTAGCATTGTGTCCTTGAAACCTGCTACTGCATCAGCAGGAATGTTTCTTGTATTTACAATATTGTCAATATAAGCTTCAACGTGTGCAGGCGTCATATCTGACTGACGAGCAATTACCAGTAGGTGAGAAGCATCTTTGACTTGCATTTGTCCCCATGAGTGCTCCACCAGTTGTTCACGTACCGCAGGATCGTTTACAACTACGATGCTCCAAGGCTGTAGGCCGTAAGATGAGGCTGTCAGTGTTGCAGCTTCAAGGATTGTATCTACTTTATCTTGTGGAAGCTTTTCAGTGCTGAATTTCTTTGTAGCGTATCTCCAGTTAAGTTTTTCAATTACGTTCATGTCAGTTTGTCTTGTTGTGTGGTCTTCAAAAATACTCCATCACGGAAGCCTAAAGGGTAGTGATGTTGTGTTTGGTATGCAAATGTATAAAAATCCTAATACTTTACATGTAAACAATAACACTCATTGATTAAAAGTGTTTGAACATGCCCGAAAAAAAATCTCGTTCATCAAAGCTTCGTTGAGAATTCACATTCAGCTAATACCGTTATTCTGATCTGTACGTATTTTAGATATTGGATAACAACCCGCTATAAAGTGTGAGGAAAGTGGGCTCCTGTTACTAGTGTTACCCCAATCAATTATCAACTTTAAACAGAAAGGCCATGAAAAATAGAATGTATGTCCTGCTGGCGCTGTTAATTGTAAAAGTAGTATTGGTTACTATCTATATGTAACCATTAGCATCTCTTCCGACAGCCATTAAAACACAAAAAAGTTCAAACAAAAAAAGCAGGTCTAAAAGACCTGCTTTTTATTCTCCACAAATAACTATCTTTTACAGAATCGTTTAAGATTCAATGTTTTACTCTTTATACAAGTTCCTAACACTTTACCCTACCAAAGTCATCAAAAAAAAATGATATCAGTTAGGGAATTTGTGCAATCGAGCCTTCAATTGTGAAATTACTTGGAGATAGAAATATCACTTTTTTAAGACCTTCTACTTTATAAGAGTTTAAGTGTGACGCTTGGTCAAATGTCATAACAAGGTTCTTCTCGAAGGTAAAGAGCATATTGTCTTCCAAAAGCTTTATCCTTACCTCTTTCAGTTGGTCACCATCTCTGATAACATCAACTTGTTGAATTTCAAGATTCTTTTCAATAGCGGAATAAGTAGTTTTATTTGATGACTTTTCTACCTGATAACTTCCTCTTAGTACCGGCTTGTTCAGGTCGGTTTCCACAAAAAGGGTTAATTCTTTCTGCCAGTCAACTTGCTTAACCTGAGTAGTCTCATGTTGGCCATCCAGCCAAACTTCCTTATTGACCGTCGCTTTGTTGCTTTCAAGGTAATCGATCTGTGACTGTACCAGCTTTACAATGTCAAAGTAGTTGGTTTCCTGATAAGTAGTGCTTTCAGGATTGGTACAGCCTCCAGCTATAGCTGCGATAAATACCAAAAAATAAAAATGCAGATGCTTCATATATCTTCGTTGTTGAATGTTCAAGGGGCAAATGTCTTGAAATCCGTTGAAAATGCGAGGAGCAAAAGCAGCTTAATTCCAAATTATTTCAGTCACCTTTCCTGCTATATAGACAGTCGTCCGTTGTGCTTTTCTTGGTTTGTTGACTTTCATTTTCCCATCGTGTGTTCTTAAGGTTTCTTGCCTGAAGACGTTGGAAGATGACTTCTTGTGGAATAAGACTGCTGACACGTCTTCCATATTGCCCGTTTGTATCGTTACAGATTCACTTCCCTTTGAAACCTTGATTTCATTGTGATTGTTTGCTTCTTCACCATCCAAAAGTGATAAAGCCCTGCTCGCTTGCGGTACACCATAACCGACATAGTTGTTGCCGTAAGGGTAGAGCTGTGATGATTCTTCGATTACCCTGAATATTTCGGCAGCATCTGCTTCAGGCTTGTATTGCATCAGGCAGGCAGCAAACCCTGTGATAACTGGCGCTGAAAAGGAAGTGCCGAAAAGTGAGAAACAAGAGACATTTGGTTTGATATAAGGTAAGAAAGAAGGTCCTGTACTGCTGTAACCGGCTTTAAGTCCCATTTCATTTGTAGCACCTACTGACAATACATGTTGGGCATCCGCAGGGGCTGAAAGTACTTCCCAGCGTGGGTCATTACCCTCATTTCCAGCAGAAACAACGATGAGCATTCCTTTTTCCTTGGCTGCAATATCAGCCGCTTGGGTGATCATGGTAGTCTTGCCATCCATTTGCTTAGGCTTGTAATTCTCATTTGGGTCATCGAACCCAAGTGCATAACCCAATGACGTATTGACCAGCCTGACACCAAGGCTGTCCATCCATTCCAGTGCTTCTATCCAATAGTCTTCTTCTCCTCTGAATTCCTTGTCACCGTGATCGGTTCTTGCTAGGAAAAACTTGGCTTTATCAGCCAACCCATATCGCATCTTGCCTTGCTTTTTACCAGCAATCATGCGCATGACAGTAGTACCATGACCATCTGAAGAGGTCATTTTATCATTGAAAAATGCATCAGGATCAGCATCGTCTACCCAGTCCTTGTAACCTAGCACCCGACCTTCCTCGAATATATCTATCAGGTAATCATTTTCGGGGGCTTGCCAGAAACCAGCATCAATAATACCAATGGTAACACCTTCGCCATTCAAGTTGTGCTGCTCAAAAGCGGAAGCATCCATCTGCTCTAGGGCCGTTCCATACTGTATCTCACGAAAGAAATCGGCAGCCAAGGGCTGAAGTTTTATGCGACCGTCAACTGCCTGAATTTTCTCTACGAAAGGCAGGTGTTTGACTTCTTTGAGTTCTTCTTCGGTAAGGACAGCAGTTACAGCATTAAACCATTTTGATTTGCAGATGGGATCAATACCGATTTTGGTCAGGGATTGGGTGTAGTTTTGGTCAATAGGCAGATCACGCCAGTTTTCCATGCTTGGAGATGTCTTGGCAATTTCATCAGTGGTAACCGTGTTTTTGTCTGTAAAATAAATCCAATACTTGGTCTGACTAAATGCAGGGTTGGCTGCCATAAACAGTAAGCCTGCCAAAAGGTATACTAGATTTTTCATGTAATAGTGTTTTCCCTTGTCAAGGTTATTATATGTGTTGGTGTTATTAGAACAGTTTTCAAGCCAAAAAAAAGGTAGTGTGCCTGCTAATATATTCAAAGATGTAAAATGTTAACTTCTGAATGATGAAAGAAAATATGTTTACTTACCGGTTTATAGATTGTATTAATAAATTTACATTTAAATTGCTTTTAACAAGGCTATAAGTGAAAAATTCCTTTACAAGTACTAAAAATATCGCTTCAAGGAAAGATGCAGATTATTTTCTGTTATAACATTTAGAACTATTCATTGAAACAGTAGCAACACAAACATGAGGTACGACAAAATTGATCAGAGACTTTTTGTAGAAAACCGTGAAAGGTTTATCAAGAAACTGAAGCCAAATAGCATTGCTGTATTCAATTCATCGGATATCCAGCCAACTAATGCAGATGGTACCAGACCTTTCAAGCAGCATTCGGATATTTTGTATTTGAGTGGCATTGATCAGGAAGAAACAATTCTGTTGATCAACCCAGATGCAAAAGACAAAGCTCATAAGGAAGTGTTGTTTGTAAGGGAAACCAACGAAGAAATTGCGATTTGGGAAGGGGCCAAACTGACCAAAGAACAGGCAAGGGACATTTCAGGAATCCAGACGGTTTACTGGCTGTCAGAATTTGACAGGGTATTTACAGCATTAGTGTTTGAGGCAGAATACATTTACCTGAATACCAATGAACACCTGCGTGCCGATACAACTGTAGAAACAAGGGATGACCGATTTAGGGAACGTTGCATGAAGCAGTTTCCATTGCATAAGTATGAGCGTCTGTCTCCGATTATGCACCACCTGCGTGCTGTAAAATCACAGTTTGAGATTGACCTGCTTCAACAGGCTTGTGACATTACAGAGAAAGGCTTTAGAAGGCTTTTGGACTTTGTAAAGCCGGGTGTTTGGGAATATCAAGTAGAAGCTGAACTGGTACATGAGTTCCTTTACAACCGCTCAAAGGGTTTTGCCTATGAGCCAATTATCGCTTCCGGTTACAATGCATGTGTTTTGCACTATGTAGAAAACAACAAGGAATGTAAGGACGGTGACTTGTTGCTGATGGATGTGGGAGCTGAATATGCCAACTATGCAGCAGATATGACCCGTACCATTCCTGTAAGCGGACGTTTTACAGACCGCCAGAAGGCTGTGTACAATGCCGTGTTGCGAGTGATGAAAGGAGCAATGGATATGTTGGTGCCTGGTAATACGATTGATGAGTACCATAAGGAAGTAGGGGAGTTGATGACCAAGGAATTGCTGGACCTGAAACTGATCGACAAGACTGATGTTCAGAACCAGAACCCAGCTTGGCCAGCTTACAAGAAGTATTTTATGCACGGTACTTCTCACCACCTAGGACTGGATGTTCATGACTATGGTAATAAGTATATGAAGATGGAAGCAGGGATGGTGTTTACAGTAGAGCCTGGTATTTATATTCCTGGTGAAAGCATTGGTATCCGTCTGGAAAATGATGTGGTAGTACAGAAAGAGGGAAAAGTTGTTGACCTGATGGCTAATATCCCAATTGAAGCAGATGAGATTGAAGCGTTGATGAACAAGTAAGCGGAATATTAAGTGAATATGTCAATCTAGGAATTCTATGCAAAACTGTCAGATGTAAGGTAAATGGTATTGTGAAGTAGCGATCAAGTTAGGAGTTGGTAACTTTATATCAAGGTCATCAAGACTAGTTATTATTATAAACCTAATTCGCATAGCCAATGGCTACTTATAGACAAAAAAAGATCAGGTCTTTTGAAGACAGATTACTCTTGCTTCAAGACCGCATCAATTCCAATAAGGATATTGAACAGGATTTGCAAAGTATTCCAGTGACCAACCGTACTGTTCAGAAAGAGCTGGAAAAGATCAGAAAGGAAATTGCGGAAGACGAGATTGAAATTGTGGAGCTAACAGAACTGATCAATGACCTGAAAGATGCTGTAGATGATTCTACACCAGCGAATTAATTTGTATATGGAATCAAGCAATTAGCTATAAGAGAGTCGGACCGGCAATTACGTTGGTTCGGCTTTTTTGTTTTAGCCTTTCTTGATTTGAAGCGATCCTGTCTGAAGCGACTCTGTCTAGAGCGACCCTGTCTAGAGCGACCCTGTCTGAACCTTGATCTTAAGGATCAAAAGGATGGACAGGATTTTTCATGTAACAGAACCAGTGATTTTTTATAGTTTATATAACTGTTTGAATATCTCTAACTCTCTAGGTACTGGTTTTGGTAAATCCGGATTGGAAACGAAAAAACAAGATTATTTGACAAGCTGAAATCTACCTCTGTAGGGCAACAGTCCTGATAGGTTGAATACCTCAGAGATAAGGTTTTTAGTATCCCATTACCTAAATCCATACTAGAGTGGAATAGTCATCTATGCTATATTAAAATTCTCGTTTTTAAATATAAAAAACCGCTGAGCCTCTCGACCCAGCGGTTTATATTTTTCTCAATACTCAAGTCTAAAATATTCAGTCTCAAGTTTATTTCTTCACCACTTTTTTCACCGCAGTGCCCTCTGCTGTCGTGATGGAAATCAGGTAAATGCCTTGGCTGTATGTACCAAAGTCCACCGTCTGAACAAAGTTGCCAGACTGTTTACCGAATTCCTTGGCAAACATTACCTGTCCTACAGCATTGCGTACGGTGATGGAAACCGTAGTAGCGGCTTGCAGCTGAACACTTACGGTCGCCTTGTCACTTGTCGGGTTCGGGTAGATCACCGTTGCTTTTTCAAGCAGATCATCAGCAATGCTCAGGATTGTTTCGACCGTGATGGTATGGCTAGCCTCGGTAGCCTTGTAGCTGTCATTTCCTTCCGAGAAGAGACGCAGTGTTATATTTCCAATCGAATGAATGGTTAACTCATTGCCACTAAGAGAAGCATCACCTTCTGTTACCTCATACAATACAGGCAAACCTGCGTCAGTCAATAGGGTAGGCAGTGTGATGGTTTCGCCTGCCTTGGCTTCTGTAATCTCGATTGTCTCTGAAATATTGTCATCAGCTTTTAGCACTACGATTGTGTGTGTGGTTTCTGTTGCCATGTAGCTTTCGCTTCCTTCTGAGAAGAGACGTAGCACGATGTCTCCAACGCTGTTTACAGTCAGGGTATTTCCATCAAGTGAAGCATCTCCTTCCGTTACTTCATACGATACAGGCAAACCGGCATCAGTCGTTAGGGTAGGCAGTGTGATGGTTTCGCCTGCTTTGGCTTCTGTAATCTCGATTGTCTCTGAAATATTGTCATCAGCTTTTAGCACTACGATTGTGTGTGTGGTTTCTGTTGCCATGTAGCTTTCGCTTCCTTCTGAGAAGAGACGTAGGGTGATGTCTCCAACGCCGTTTACAGTCAGGGTATTTCCATCAAGTGAAGCATTTCCTTCCGTTACTTCATACGATACAGGCAAACCGGCATCAGTCGTTAGGGTCGGCAGTGTGATGGTTTCGCCTGCTTTGGCTTCTGTAATCTCGATTGTCTCTGAAATATTGTCATCAGCTTTTAGCACTACGATTGTGTGTGTGGTTTCTGTTGCCATGTAGCTTTCGCTTCCTTCTGAGAAGAGACGTAGCACGATGTCCCCAACGCCGTTTACAGTCAGGGTATTTCCATCAAGTGAAGCATCTCCTTCCGTTACTTCATACGATACAGGTAAATCGGCATCCGTCGTTAGGGTCGGCAGTGTGATAACTTCAAATATAATGGCTTCTGTTACTGAAATTGTTTCGGAGATATTATCTGTATTTTTAGCAACAGTAATGGTGTGAGAAGTCTCCGTCTCATAGTAGTTCTCGTTTCCATCCGAGAAGAGACGTAGGGTGATGTCTTCGATAGCATTTACGGTCAGCATATTTCTGTCAAGCGTGGCATTGCCAGCTGTCAGCTCGTAGTTTACTGCAACTCCTTTGTCAGTTGTTAGGGTCGGCAGTGTGATGGATTCACCTACGCTAGCTTCCGTTACTGAAATTGTTTCGGAGATATTGTCAGCCGCTTTAGCTACTGTAATAGTATGTGTGGTTTCGGCAGGAGTGTAATTTTGATCCCCTTCCGAGAAGAGACGTAGTGTAATGTCTCCAATTCCGTTTACAGTCAGTTGAGAGGTGTCAGATATGACTGCATTACCTGCTGTAACTTCAAAGAACACCTCAAACCCTTGGTTGGAGTAAGTGGCTGGTAGCGTCAGGACGTCATCTACTGTTGCGGTCTCAGGTAAAAAGATCGTGCTAATCGCATCGGTACGTTGTGCTACCGTGATAACAAATGTAGTGTCTGCCGCCAGGTTCCAATCCGTCTCCGGTACTGAGGCGGTAATGGTGGCTGTACCTGCATTATCTACTGTCGCAATGCTGCCACTGATACTGATCACCTCAACACTGTCTGATGTATAGGAAATATTGGCTTCAGCGTCTGTCGTAACTGCCAGGTTAAATGCATAGTCCCCATAAGTCTTGGTAATGTCAGGGGCATTGGAGAAGGTAGGTGCAAATTTCAGGATATTGAACGTTACGCTTGCTTCTCCTCCTAAGTATATCTCATTTTCTACTTGTTGTGCATTAATTGTTACTTGCCCAGCACCACTATATGATGGTACAATGCTAGTCCCTTCAAGCGAGATTAATTCAGCCCCCTCGGTTATTGTCAAAGTAACGTCTGCATCACTATTAGTGGTGACTTCTATTGAAGTGCCAGCCCCGTTTACAACGATGTCCGCTATACTTGAAATGGAAAGGTGGTTGGTTACTTTGCCTTCGGTCTGTTTCCATGCCAGAATGGGAGCCAACGTAGTGGTGTCATTGGCAATTGAGAGATCGATATATCTATTGGCTATCTCATCTCCGCCTAAATCAACTTCCTGATATGCTAGATGGTTTTTGAGTGCAAACTTAAACTCAAAACTTTCATAACTTAGAGGGACAGCAACCTGATAGGTATCATCAGCCTGTTTTTCCAGTATCAAAGTGGGCTTATCTTCTCCCCAGTCATTCAGGTCGCCCAGTAGGTATATTTTTTCATCAGAAGGGGTGTCTATAGGTATGTTTGGCACCTTCAATATCATCAACTTTCCTTTCATCAAGTAGTGATCCGTCCATAAGCTCATGTTTGCTACGTTGGGGTTGGTTACTTTGCAGTAAAACTCCCTGTTCATATTGTCAGCAATGGTAGCCGTGTAAGAGTGAGAGGTAGCACCTTCAATAGCAGTACCACTCTTATACCATTGGTAGTGATTGTCAACATGTGGTGTGTCAATGGTAACAGTCAGTGTAAAGGTTTCTGCCTCAAAACTGGAGGTCATAGGCAGATTGTCTTGTGAGTTGTAGTAGAATTGGTTGATCCCATTGTCAAGTAGCGGAATCAGTTGGGTAAAGGTGAGCTGGTTGTACTTCAGGTCCAGGTAAGTTAAGCTGGTAAGGTTATCAAATTCTGTTGGAATGCTTGAGAGCTGATTGTTAAACAGGAACAGGTATAGCAAACTCGTTAAGTTTCCGAATTCCGCTGGAACAGAGGTGATTTGGTTATTGTCCAAATACAGCGATTTCATATTGATCAGGTTGCCAAATTCTGCTGGAATGGTGGAGACTTGGTTATTGCTCAAATGCAGCGTTTTCAGGTTGGTCAGGTTGCCAATTTCTGTCGGAATGCTGTTTATTTGATTTAGGAACAAAAATAATTCAACCAAGTTCGTCAAGTTACCAATCTCAGGAGGAATGGTGGAGATCTGGTTGTTGTACAAATACAAGCGAGACAAGTTTGTCAGGTTGCCAATTTCTGCCGGGATGGAGGTGATTTGGTTGTAGTGCAAATATAGGTGAGCCAAGTTTGTCAAGTCACCAACCTCAGGAGGAATGGTGGAGATCTGGTTGCTGTACAAATGCAGGTAGGATAAGTTTGTCAGGTTGCCAATCTCCGCTGGGATGGTGTTGACCTGATTGTTGTACAAATACAAGTAGGATAAGTTTGTCAGGTTCCCGATTTCTGCTGGGATGGTAGTGATCTGGTTGTATTGCAAATACAGGTAGGATAAGTTTGTCAGGTTCCCGATTTCTGCCGGGATGGTAGAGATCTGGTTGTATTGCAAATACAGGCGAGACAAGCTTGTCAGGTTCCCGATTTCTGCCGGAATGGTAGTGATTTGGTTTTTGCTCAGGTCCAAGTGATTCAGATTAGGAATGTTGCTGATCTCCGCTGGGAAGGCAGTGATTAGGTTGTTGTTCATGTCCAAGGTTACCAATCTGGAGAGGTTCCCGATTTCCGCTGGTATGGCGGTGATTAGGTTGTTGTTCATGTCCAAGGTTGCTAATCTGGAGAGGTTCCCGATTTCTGCTGGGAAGGCAGTGATCTCGTTATTGTTACAAGCCAAGTATCCCAGTTTGGGGATATTGCCAATTTCCGCCGGGATCGTTCCCTTAAGGTTGTTTTTGTTTAGGTTTATACTTGTAACAGTCTCATAGGATGTGCCTGAAATAGGTTGGGTATATATCCCTTCCCAGTTTGAGATGTCGTCTTCAAACCAACCTTTGTTACTTGTCCAGCTGTCGCCACCTGTGGCTTCATAAAGTGCTTTGAGTGCCAAAAACTCTTCAGTCGGAATATTAAAGATATAGTCTTCATCTCCTGCTATGGTAGTCATTTGAAGGGCAGTAGCATAAGCACTTACGCCACTTGTGTCAGTATTGCGGACCCTTGCAAAATAGTTGGTAGCTGATGCCAACCCAGTTACTTGATAACTGTCTGTGCCAGCCGGCAGTGATACTTCCGCTACGATGTTGGAGAAGTTCCGGTCAGTGGCTATGTCAAGCTCTATGGGACGGCTTGAGGTATCTTCCCAAGATAGTGTAAAACGGTCGGTCATCACATTGGCAATAGCCAAGTCTGTTGGGGCATCAGGGTAGACGCATGAAGCCGTAGCTTGCCAGCCAGTAAGGTTGAGGGATGCGTTTGATGTAAACCTGAAAGTTAGGGCTCCTTCGGCATTTGTCGCACTGATGATGGTACCATAGCGTGTGTCAATGCCTGTTATCGTTTGGATGAGTGGGGCACTGGTATCTGTTCCGTCATACACATATAGGTAGTCCTTGTTATCTTGAATATCTATAGCAGGTACAGTGACCGAGATGATTTTGCCTGCTGTCTCTGGCAATAGGGTTTGGGTGATGTCAAGGTTGTCGCCATAGTTGCTGTCCCCTCCTGGATCTTTAAAAGTAACATCACAAACAGTTACTGTGCCTTCGCTCATAATAATTTCAGTTTGGGCATGGAGGGAGGGAAACCCTGTCAGTAACCAAACACAAACGAGAAATAGTATTGGTCTTGTCATTGTAATAAGTGAGATTTTAAAAATATGCTGCTTCATCCGTTGGCATTGTGTAAGGCTAAAAAAAAGTGATGTTTGACAGCTTTGGAGTATTTGTTAAAAAAATGCCTAGCCTGTTGTTGTGAGAAATAATAAACAAATATAATTATTTGCTGTGTTGCTGCAATTAATTTATTGTTAAACAGAGGGCTTGTACTGCTTGTTTAGTGCTTTTTTTAAAAAAAAGGTAGTATTGTTAATGCAATTCTATTTTTAGTTTTGGTGGAATTTGTGCTTTTGAAAGGTATGATTCTAAATAGTAAAGTAAATCATAAAATAAGCATTTTGTGACCTTTAGTGCCGTGTGGTAATCATCTGTTTATTTTGTTTTTTTACATTGATTGCGGTAAGTGATCTATGTTATGAGGTTGTTTTTGTTGTCATCAATACTTATGTCTCACCTTAATATCATAAAACGACAAAAAATATATGAAGGAGTTCGGATGGGTAAAAGCAATGCTGCTATTGCCCGTGAGCTAGGTGTGCACCACTCAACGGAGGGTAGAGAGATGAGGAGAAAGGGTGGCGATAAGGAGTTGTCTGATTTCCGTTTGGTACAACGTATTGCCACACAAAATCAACGCCTTGCTAGTAGGTTACTTAGAGGTTCGAAAGGTAAAGGGAGAACGTAAGGTACTTGTTGGGGGGTGGGCAAGGTGAAAGTTTTGGGGGAAGTCGGTCATAATTATTTAACGTGAATTATGGACTGTACCTCCCTTTTAGGACCGAAAATATCATTTGCATAACGGAGGACTAAAGAGTGTAATATACTATGGGATTATTTGGTTGAAAAGTTTCGAATTTGTTGTTGTACAATAGTTGGTTAGCGGTTTTTTCTTGAGAGGTGCAAAATAAAAGAGGTTATTGCTATCATGCTTAATGATATATTGTATCGTTGAATCGCAAAGGTTACAAACCCCATCAAATAAAATAATATGTTTTTTGATCCATTTTACTTTACAATTTTATTGAAGTATATAAAAGTAAATAACCCAAATTGTTATTCGTTGCAATTTGTGTCAACGTATTTCCGGACGAAATTGTATTGACATAATTGTAATTATTCAGTTTGAAAAGAGTAAGTAAAGATCGACCAACCAATGAGAATGATAATCTATCTGATAGATCATATTTATAGGAAAAATGGAGGTCTGGTACGTTGAATTCATCATTTTCAATACTATATTTTGTGAAAATAAAATTTACATCCCAGGTAGCCTTGGTTCCGTGACCTTTTACGGAAAAAGTATTGGTGATTACCGATTGCCTGTTGATCTCTTCATTATCTAACCAAAATTTCAAATGATTGTAATCCAGTTTATTTGACACATCCTTTATGAAAAAGTTTCGGGGTAAGAAACTTATTTTGAATGAAGGAACCCAAGCATCAGACTTGAAAGGGGTATTTACACTATTTACAGAGGTTGTATAATTGTTATGGGTATAATCCAAATTACCGCCTAATTGAAGGAGATGGTAGGATTTTCCGAGATAGAAACCTTTTTGGTAGCCAGAACTAAGGGAATGAGTCTCTTTTTTATCAAATACTTTATGGGAGTAGTAAAAAACATTATTAGAAATAGAATCAAGTACATTCTGTAAAAAATCCTGTTCACGAGTGTACCTATATATGATATGATTACTTTTGGATCGAGCAACGTTGTTATTAAACCAACTCAATGACGCCTCATCTCTTGTAGCATATTGGTTAACGAATTCCCTATTATTGATAACAATTTGGTTATAAGAACGCATCGTAGTATCGAATAGTACATTCAAATCATAAAAGCGGTAATCATGGCTGACACTCATACCCAAGGTGTTCTGTGTTTCAAAATTATAGGTAAGTGAATGATGCATCTTTAAAAGATTACTATACTTTGTTTTTTTAGTGTGAATAAATGTTGGTGTCGTTGAAAATGTATAATCCAGTTTATTTATACTTCCACTTAATGATAATGGAACATCCAAAATAGTGAGATCTCGCTCTAGGCTTGTAGTTGTTGGGGTTTCATTGTTAAATGTCAAATTGCCTTTTTCAAGGTTTTTAGAAAGGTGTAGACCCGTTTTAATAAATGTCTTTTTAAGTCTAAATTGCAGATTAGCGAGAGTGGAAAAAAGTTGTTTTGAAGTCAACTCTTCTTGAGAGAGATCTGAAAAATTTATGTCAGTAATAAGAGTACCAAAATCACGGGTGTTTCTCTCGTTGAAATAATCGACATTTAGGTCAAAAGCAATGTTATCACCCAATAGATGGGTAAGTTGCAATGCATTGGAGAATGTTAAGTTCTTTGGTCTATTTTTGTTTAATTCAGTAAAAGTAGTCACCTCAGGTATGTACAACGTGTTAAGACTTTTATTATACCCCTGTTGATCTATAGTCATTGCACTCAATACATTTTGTAATACGGTTTTCTTAGAAAGTATTCTGCTGTGATTTGCCGTAACTGAAATTAAATTTCCTTTATGGATGTTCTCCGTTTGCTTATTTTGTGTTAAAGTATCAGCTACAAATGTATTGTAATCTATTTTTCTTTCCGTTTGTATATTTCCATAATAGAACACTACACCTGTTTTACTATTGAGACCTTGCCAACGAGTAGTTAAATTGCTATTACTTACAAAGTCTTTAAAAGTATGTGTATCCTCCATGAACAATGGGCGTAATGTGTTTTTCAATGCTCCTGTAGCATATTTTAAAACTGATGGAGACACATCTTTTTGTCCTAATGCCTTTTCTCCCACATTATTAGTGTTTGTGGTTGCAAAAGCATTTAGCGTTTCAGAAAAAAAGAAACCTTTCCCTTTTACAGCAAATTTTTCATTATACCCACCCCCCGCATCTACCTGTGTTTTAATAACTCCCTTAAACTCTTCTTTTGTCTCTATGTTGATCACAGGGTCCTGAATGCGCTTGAAGTCTAAAGTGAACTTATCCTTATAATTATCGATAATCTGGACATTTTTCATTATCTCATAATTCAAATTGTCCAATGCCACTTTATTTTGGTTTATAAAAACTTCTTTTCCATTTATTAAAACTTTATTTATTTGTTTCCCTTGATATGAAATAGTGCCTTCTTCACCGATTATTACGCCTTCAGTTTTATCAAGCATTTCACGTAAAGTACTTTCTTTACTTAAATTCATATGTTCGGTGTCCAAGTCTAGTGTGTCCGTTACTTCTCGAACCTCAACTACCACTTCTTTAAGTTCTATGATACTTTCTTCTAAAGTAATTTCCACTGATTGCCCATTTAGTTGCAATGAGATTATTTTTTCTTCAAAACCAATGGAGGTAACATTAATGGTTATTGCTTGCAAAGCAGAAGGTATTTTTAAAGAAAATTCCCCCTGTGCATTACTGATATCATAGGTTATTGGTTTTGATGTATCATCTTTAGGATAAGCAATGATATTTGCAAAAGGGACAACATCACCTGAAACACTTTTTATATTACCTGAAACACTTTTCTCTTGTCCAAATAGATTAAAAGAGTAAAAAATAAGAACAATAATGCTATACTGTTTCCACATGTTTTGAGTTTTCTTTAAGGGTACTATATGCTGCAATATTCCATACAATCATTATAGCTGAAAAGGCATATAATTCCATTATAAAGGCAATACTAACATGCATTAAGATTATAGCAGTAAGAGTATATTTTCTTGAAACCAAAAAAGGATATAAAAAACCCAACATCACTGTGGCTATCCCTACAAAGGTTAAAATTAATGGTGTGGTAGAAAAAAAAATTATCTACAGAAACGATAGCTTTCCAAACAGGATTACCATTCCACCAACCAATATCCAATGCTTTTGCTACACCAGACAAACAGTATGCGATAGCTAAATGAATTTGTGACAGTGTGAAATCAATTATTTTCTTTATAAGGTTTCTTATGATTGTGCTTATAAAGTGATCTTGCCAAATCACCTTTCTTTAATAGTAATAAAGGTTCTTTGTCAAAGTGTTTCCCTCGTTCTTTCTCTCTTTCAAACTGTTCTAACTTTCTTGAATATAGTGCTTTGAAAGCTTCTCTATCTTCTGTGTACTCTATACTATGCAACTTTATAGTCCGAAAATAATCTTCAGCAAGCACTACTAATCCAGGCAATCCTTGATAAACTGAAGGGCCATTGGATATAGGGATGTCTTTAGTGTACCAAACAATTAGCATAGGGTAATTTTTAAATTTACCTTTTGCTTTTTTACAATTTAAACCATTTATTTTTTTTTCTTCATTAGTCAGTTCCCATTCTATATTCCCTACTTCCCCTTCCGAAAAGAACGTTTGATTCATAATCCATTCGTGTTTTAGTGTTTTTTGCAAAGGGGTTTTTAGCGTAAATAAAACAGTATCTGCCAAAGCCGCTCTCACCCTTGGGTTTTCCCATCCTAAAGGTCTTACCTGTACTGTAGAGTCCAATATATATACAGAAGAATGGTCTTCTAAATTAATATACAAACTATAATAGTCAGTAATGCCTTTCATAAAATCATAGGTAGAAGCTTTTGATGGGGTGGAAATCATTTGGTCTTCAGTCATTCTATATTGACTTATGGGAGAGCTAGTATATGTCACTTTTACTATTTCAACTTTTTTTGATTGTCCCCAAACGGTTATTGTTGTGCAAAGTAAAAAGAAAGAAATGAGAGATTTTACAAACTGTTTCATGAGTTTTATATATTTTTTCAATAATCAAAAGTTAAATAAATCTCACTTAATATAAAAAAATGAGAACAGAGGGTCTGAAATTCTAATTAATGCTTACTTAAAAACACCTGACGTTACTCCAATAGATGCACTTTCTGTCCAAGTGCTATCATACTTATTAAAAGTAGTTTGTGTTATCGTGTTTTAAGGTAATTAAAGATAGTGTCATAGTTTGAATTTAATTAGCTAAACAAAATAAGATCTTCTTAAAAGAATTTAACTAGTCAGCTTTTTAAATTGTCAAACTAAAATAAATAACTAATTGTTATAGCACTTTAATGTTAACATAATTCTAATTATAAAAAAACAAATGTCAATGTTATTTAATGATATTTAGAAATATGTAGAACTGAGGTGTTGTTATAAGCTTTAAAAATAGCTTTAAAAAAGTTTTTTTGTTTTTACATGTATCTATAAATGTAGGCTACTGGATGTGAGTTAAAAAAATAGTGAGAAAAGCGTATTTTTAAAGCGACCAAACTTGAAAAGATATGCTAAACTCACTATTGGATAAATTTAAGGGTAGATTTTCAAATACAGAAGCCATATGGTTAAAAATATTTTGCTGATTAATTATTTGATCTT
Organism: Limibacter armeniacum; assembly: GCF_036880985.1. Taxonomy (NCBI): domain Bacteria; kingdom Pseudomonadati; phylum Bacteroidota; class Cytophagia; order Cytophagales; family Flammeovirgaceae; genus Limibacter; species Limibacter armeniacum. The sequence continues at coordinate 1,000,162 of NZ_JBAJNO010000009.1, read as the reverse complement.
GGATCAGGAAATAGTGAACCTGAACAAATTCAAAAAGAAGGTGTGAACCCATCTTTAGAAAAGGGGTGAATACGATTAGTCAAACGATTCGGAATATTGTATTATTCCTTGAGTATATAATCGATATATGACTACTAAGCAAGAAGCGACGATTTTGGAAGAAATATATCCATGTCCAGTAGTCTATCCTTTCACATATTATGATATCCTAAATGATGCTGTTATCCTGTTCAACCCTTTCAGGGTTATGAGATAATGAATGCTGTAAAATCCGGATTGCCATCCGGAACTAATATGGTTTTTTTCCTTCGGAAACAGGGTTTGAGGTGAGAGAAAAAAATCCAAAAGGGATTCAATAATAGTAGCCGTAGGCAAAAGCCTACGGTATAAGTAAATCCATTTATCCAACTCCAAAGGAGTTGAACCAATGAATCATTGAAGCGTTTAAAACTTTCGATTTCAATGATACATCTGCTTAATTCTCATTTTGTAAAATAAATAAACCGCTGAGCCTCTCGATCCAGCGGTTTATATTTTTTCCATACTCAAGCCTCAGACCTTAAGTTTATTTCTTCACCACTTTTTTTACAGCAGTGCCCTGCGCTGTAGTGATGGAAATCAGGTAAATTCCTTGGCAAACATTACCTGTCCTACAGCATTGCGTACGGTAATGGAAACCGTAGTAGCAGCTTGCAGCAGAACGCTTACTTTTCGTTCACACTAGCTTCCGTTACTGAAATTGTTTCGGAGATATTGTCAGCGCCTTTTAGAACTGTAATGATATGAGTAGCTTCTGCTGCCTTGTAATTCTCGTTACCTTCCGAGTAAAGACGCAGTGTTATGGCTTGCAGCTTTGAGAAATTGTTTTATTTCAAAATACTTAGTCTTAGCGTAGTTCAAAAATATTGAATAAAGATAACAGTAAAAACACTATTTACAATAGTATTGAATGTTCAACTTATTTTTTACACAGCACCTAACGTCCAAGTTTTTTTTCACCATCCTATTTTTTTATTCTGCCTTTCAACAAAAAATAAAATCAAACTCAATGTCTCATCTCAATTCTTCCCAACGCCAAAAAATTCAGGAAGGCATCCGTCAGGGTAAAAGCAATGCTGCTATTGCCCGTGAGCTAGGTGTGCACCGCTCAACGGTGGGTAGGGAGCTTAGGAGAAATGGTGGCGATAGGGAGTCGTATGATTTCCGTTTGGCACAACGTATTGCCACACAAACCCAGCGTCTTGCTAGTAGGTTACTTCGAAATCCAAAAGGTAAAGGAAGGAGACGTGGCAGTAGCTTGATGTTTCAGTGGGATAAAAATTTTGTGGGGAGCCGCTATTATTTTTTTGATCCGCGCCGAAGGTTTTTGCGAAAGCGGTACGATGAAAAAATTTCCAGATGGGGGGAGTTATGGAAAGGCAATGTCTGGAGATGGGATAAGACCGATAGGCGTTGGGGAAGAAGAAGGTGGCGCTACAGCAGCTTGATCGAGATGCAATCCATATTGGAAACTTACACAGTTGAAAAAAAATGTGAACAGGAGGTTAAAAGTGTGGGAGTGGAGGTGAAACAAGACTTTTCTTTCCCTTATATCGGGAGCAAGGAGACGTGTGTCTGGATGTTTCTAAATAGGGCGTCGGCTGTTCAATCGGATTGTAAAATTGCTTAAAGCAGGCAGTTTTAATTTTTTATTAGGTTGTGAAGTTGAAATTCAAAGTGCTTCCGAGATGTTATCGTTGAGGTGTGCTGTAAAAAAACAAAAAGCAATGCCCTGTTCAATCAAGAGTGTTGCTTTTTGTTTTAAGCCAGATTGCTGGGATTGAAATCGTTTTTGTGTCTTAGCTTAAAAGTATAAAAAGTTTAGACAGTTTTTTATTCTTGATAAGGTTGTCGCTGTAAGCTTTTGTTGGTTAGATGAATTGCCATAAAAGATGTCGCACCTAACGGAGCTGAGGTAAAGATGACAGATGAGGAATAGAGGATGTCTTTAATAAAATGGATTGATTAAGTTGTTCAAATTAATCGGTATTATATTGTTGCTCGTCTCGATGGGTTAATCGCGCGTGCAACGGCCATCGCTGGTGTGTTTAGCCATTCGGAGCCAGTGTATACTGCTGAATAAAAATCAATCTTCATAAATCCATCGCTAATATATAAAGCCCTTTCAGTACAAAAGTCCTGAAGGGACTGAGTATATCAGCGATGGACTATAGTCCTTCGTCATGCAAATGATTTTTTCAGCCCTAAAAGGGAGGTGTAACCCATAGTGCATGTTGACTTAGTATTTATATTTATTTCCCCACCACTGTTTCAATTGCTCTCTCATATGTTTTTCGCGTGCGTTGTCTCCAGGATTATAGAAAGGAGTTCCGCTAATTTCATTCGGCAAGTACTCCTGTGGAGCAAAGTTGCCAGGGTAACTGTGTGAGTACTTATAACCTTTGCCGTAGCCCTGTTCCCTCATTAATTTTGTTGGCGCATTGCGAAGGTGCATCGGAACGGGCAGGTTGCCAGTTTCTTTTACCAGTCTCATCGCTTCGTTGATGGCCATATAGGAGGCATTGCTTTTTGGTGAACAAGCCAGATAGGTAGTGGCTTGAGCCAAAATAATTCGAGCTTCAGGCATGCCGACTGTGTTTACGGAGGTAAAGCAGTTATTAGCAATGACCAAAGCTGTTGGGTTGGCGTTGCCTATATCTTCTGATGCAGAAATAATCAGCCTACGAGCAATAAACTTGACGTCTTCGCCTCCTTCCAGCATTCGGGCAAGCCAGTAGATCGCACCGTTCGGATCACTGCCCCTGATAGATTTGATAAATGCCGAGACGATATCGTAATGGGATTCGCCGCTCTTGTCGTATATCACCGTCTTCTGCTGTGCAACCTGCATCACTTTGTCGTTGGTGACCATGACTTCATCTCCTTCCGAATCAGCGATTAGGTCCAGCAGGTTTAACAGCTTTCGTGCATCTCCGCCTGAAATATTTAGCAGTGCTTCCGTTTCCTTTAGCTCAATCTGCTTTTTTTGGAGATGCGTGTCCTTGCCGATCGCTTGCTTTATCAGGTCAATGCAATCTTCCTTTGTCAAGGCTTTTAGTGTATAGACCTGACATCTTGAAAGTAGTGCGGAGTTGACCTCAAAAGAAGGGTTTTCTGTTGTTGCGCCAATCAACGTAATGATGCCCCGTTCTACAGCTCCAAGCAGAGCATCTTGCTGTGACTTATTGAAACGGTGAATCTCGTCGATAAACAATATGGTATTGTAAGTGTGCGCAGCTTGCTGGATTACCTCCCTTACCTCTTTTACGCCAGAACTGATCGCACTCAATGTTTTGAATGGCCTGTCCATTTCTTTGGCAAGAATTTGTGCCATCGTTGTTTTGCCTACGCCTGGAGGTCCCCAAAGTATCATGGAAGGAAGCCTTTTGCTGGCAACCATTCTTGTGATGACTCCATCCTTTCCAACAAGGTGTTTCTGACCAATAATGTCTTCTAATTGCTGAGGGCGTACCCTTTCTGAAAGAGGTTGTTTCATGGATTGATCGATCGCTTAAAGTGAATTTTCAGGGTAGCAAATGTAATGCTTTTCTATTGGAAAGTTATGTGTCGTAAAAAGAGCAGAGAAAAGGTTTCTAATTGGACTGTCAAAATACTGGATAGAATAATTTCAATTAAAAGTACAAATGATTTTTAATACGTAAATGAATTGAAACTTCCATTTGCTACTCTAGTGTTCATATTAAGATAAAACATTCACAGACTGTTGTTAGATGAGTTGGGCAGATGCGACTTCGTTGTTCAGGCTAGTCGCTTGTGCTGAAACCTTTTATTACTATATCTAAAATCTTATGCAAGTTTCTCCTCCTTTTGACCGGTTAGCAATTTTACCTCTTATCATAGTGATGATCCTTTTTATCCCATCCTGTTTGAGTGATGAAAATTCCAATGATGACCTGTCATTACTTGATAAGGAAAGCATTACGTTTAGAGGAGAAGATAATAGTCTCTACACAGGCAGTGTTTTCAACGCTTACTTTCCTGAGTCGGATGATGGTTATGATGTGATAGTCACAAGTGATAAACCAGGTCTTGCCCAAGGGAAAATAGAAAAAGATGGAAGAGTAAAAGCTACGATCACCATTGTAGACCTGCATAACAAACCAAATATGTTTGAAAAGTATGAGGGTGCCGTTGGTAGTCTTGATGGACTCCCGATGATTCCTAAAGGAAATAAAGGAACCGCAGTCTTGGTAGCCAATAGGTTTCAGGTGCAGGTGCGCTCAATAGATCCTGAGTTTACGGAGCCTTACCGAATGGCTTGGCTTAGAAAGTTTAATATTTCAAAGCTGAATGATCTGGCAGAGTGATACCGATCCATTTTAGAATGCCCTTCAAAACAGTTTAGTATAAGGATTTGATTTATTCAAAATAGGATGGAAACGAAAATAATTACCATTGTAGGAATGGGGCAGGGGATAGGACTTGGCATTGCAAGGAGGTTCGGCAAAGAAGGTTTTGTAGTAGTGATGGTCGCCCGAAATGAAGCGAAGCTGAAACTTTGTAAAGAAAGCCTAGAAGAAGAGGGGATCACGAGTCATTATTTTTTGGCAGATGCTACAAATGAAGCGTCCTTGCTGGAAGCGTTTGAGTTGATACATGCACAAGTAGGTTATGCTGAAATTCTGGTTTACAATGCTGCGGCATTGAAGATGGGAAATATCTTGCATGAGACTACAGATACTTTGGTAGATGATTTCAAGGTAAATGTCTGTGGAGCGCTGAGTGCGGTTAAGGTTGTGCTGCCTTATATGAGGGAGCGCAAAGAAGGTAAGATTTTTTTGACAGGTGGTGGGTTTGCCATTCAACCTTCCCATGAGTTTGGCTCCCTGTCATTGGGGAAAGCAGGGATTAGAAGTTTAAATGAACAGCTCTACAATGCGCTTCGTGATGAGGGAATACATGTCGCTTCTGTGACGGTATGTGGCATGGTCAATAAAAAAGACCCACGTTATAATCCAGATTCAATAGCTGAAAATTACTGGACACTTTATGGTCAGCAGAAAGGTGATTTTGAAAAGGAAATAATTTACTGATTGCATTTGAGCCCTCCGATTATAAAAAAAGCTCACAATAAGTCATTTTACTTATTGTGAGCTTTTCAACTTTAAAGTTTTAATTCTAATTCTCTTCTACGGTGAAATTTTCATCTCTATAAGTACACTTCACATCTCTTCCGTCAATAGTCGTATCCAATGTGACAGGGTTTCTGCTCCATAGGTTATAGACATGTTCCATAGTTTTACGAACATAGTTTAGTTCTAACTCTCTGTCATCATAACTATGGATCAGCTGGAGTGTGTTGGTACGAGAATTAATATCCTTAACCTTGATGCAAGGGATACCGTTCATGCCGATATTTTTAAGCAAAGTATCACGTACACTTTCCCATCCTTCTTCATCTGAAACCTCACTGACCGTAACCCTGCTTCCTTTTTGTTGGTATTCAAAAAGGTGGAGTTCCCTTGCCAAGTCTTCGGTCAAGAATCTTCTTAGGAATGAAACGTCTCTGTCAATTGTTCTGACATCGAAAATTTGTTGGTTGATATCATATTCAATTGTGTGACCGTCACTGCCTGCCAGTTTTGTGAAAATGCAGTAGCCAATATGGTAAGGGTTTAAGCCGCCAATATGAGGTCTGATGACCTGATTATGCGCACGGATAAAATCCATATGCATATTGGCAGGTAGGTTTAACCTATTCAGAATTGTGAAGTGCCAGAAACTAGCCCAACCCTCATTCATGATTTTGGTTTCCATCTGTGGCATAAAGTAAAGGGTTTCTTCCTTTACAATATTGAGCAAGTCTTTTTCCCAAGGTTCAAGCCTCTTATTGTTGTCCGCTATAAAGCCAAGAAGGTCTTCAGTAGGTTCAGGCATAAACTCCTGCTCATGTCTGAAGTCTTTGCTTTTCAGGTGAGACCAAGGGTCAGGAGAGCGGTTAAGGTTTCGGTAGTATTCATCTTTTTGTTCCTCTTCGGTTAAGCGTTTGACTCTGAGGTTCCGATCTGTGTGGAAACTAATAGAGTGTGCTGCATCCAGAATATTTTCGACACGTGAATATCCAATACTAGGCATCTCTACATATGACCGAACCCTTTCAGCATGACGCTTGAACATTTCCAGTGCGAATTCGGGTCTTGTATGAGAGAAGTTGATATTGTTTTTAAAGAAGTCATTGTGTCCGTACACGTGTGCCATGGTCAGCACCTGCATAGAAAGCGGGTTGTCGATCATCAGGTAAGCCAGACATGGGTTGGTATTGATGACCATTTCATAAGCCAAACCTCCTACACCGTGTTTGTACATCGTACGCTGCTTTTCAAATGATTTCCCAAAACTCCAATGCGGATACCTTGATGGCATACCTACATAGGACTGGTACCCGAGCATGTCGTGGTAATCGCAAACCTCAAATTCTTGAGGGAAGTAATCCAGTCCAAGTTTTTGGGCAAGCTCTTCAATCTTGTCATTCCATTTGTCAAGTTCAGAAATTGTCCAGTCCATATTATTGATAGTTGGTTGTTTGGGTTCTAAGTAATGTGAGAGATTTATTAATCCTCTAGCAGACTATTGCTATGGTCAAGGGTCAGGAATTTTTTAAGTGCAGGCCAGATGTTTTCCTTGTTTCTGATTTTTAGGCTGATAAAGTTCTCAGCCTCGATCTTCCTGAACTCATCAATCATACTAGACCATGAATAACTGGTGTTAGGCTTGATCTCACCATAACCGAACAGGTTACAAACTTCTGTCAGTTGTTTTGCATATTCGACAGCCGCGCGGTTATCACTGCTAAAGTTGTCTCCATCAGAGCAATGGAAAGCGTAGATGTTCCAGATAGCAGGATTATACCGCTGCTCAATTATTTCAAGCACTTTTTTGTATCCTGAAGAAATCATGGTACCTCCAGACTCCACCTTGTGGAAGAACTCGTTTTCTGTCACTTCCTTAGCCTCTGTATGGTGTGCTACAAACACAATTTCTGTATTGCGGTAACGGTTTTTTAAGAAGGAGTAAAGCAGGAAGTAGAAGCTTCTTGCCAAGTATTTCTTGATCTGATCCATTGAGGCACTAGTATCCATCAAGCAGAATACAACAGCATTGGAATGTTCTTGGATGTCCACAACTAGACGCTTGTACACAAGGTCATCATTATGGAAAGGAAAACTTTCACCCTCCTGAAGGTTGCTGCCTAAAATCTTTTTCCTTTTCAGGCGGTTTTTCATGGTCTTCCTTTTGGATAGACGGGCACGTACCCCTTTCTTCTGATAGCCAAGGTATTTACGGTATGTTTCGGCTTCAGTCTGAAAGTATTTTTTACGGTCAAGATCAGGAAGCTCCATGTCTTCAAACATCATGTTTACCGCTTCCTCAATTGTGATTTCTGTTTCGTAAATATCTTCACCGGGTCTGTTGCCAGCCTGTCCGACTCCCTGTCCGGGCTGTCCTCTTCCATCCTGAATTACCTGTCCTTTTTCTTCGTTGCCAGTTCCTTGTGCCGCTCCTTTACTGTTTTTGCCATATATAAAACGGTACTCTTTGATGCCTTTGATAGGTACCTTGATTACCTTGTTCTTATTTTTGCCAATTATGGCCTCCTCCGCAATTATATCAGCAATACCTTCCTTGATCTTCTTCTTCACAAGCTCCTTATGGCGTTGCCTGTCTGAAGCCGACCTGTCCCTTTTTTGACTGCTGAAATCTCTAAATATAGCCATGGATTATTTGGGTCTAATGGGTGTGTGAAGATGTAAGGCGAGGTATGCCAAGAAAGCGCTGCTTGTCTTGGCACCCAAAGCCTATACTTTAATCTTTCCACAAGTTGTTGGCGGCAAAGCTCAGAACTGCCTCACAGCTTTCTTCATTGTAGCCGCTAGAGATCATTTGCTTCACCATTGCATTGTATTTTTTCCTCTGTTCCGCATCTCTTGTTTTAGATTTCAGGATGATGCGTGTGATATCCTTCACTGAAGCCATCAATTTCTTCTCAATAGCTTCTTTCAAAGGTTCATAGCTGTTATAGTGCAATTCACCGTTTCTACGCAAAATGTGAGAAATATAGCTCATCACATCTTGACGGAAACCATCAGCAGCACTGCCAGTAATACCAATTTGCTCTTCAATAGAAGAAAGGAACTTTGTGTCTGGGTTCATTTCTTCCTTTTTGGAGTTGATTACTTTACGCTTGAGTACGTAAGCCTCAACATGATCCAGATAGTTGTGGAACAATGTCTCTGCCTGCTCTTCGTAGGCGTGGACAAAAGCTTTTGTAATATCTGTTTCAAGCATTTTCAGGAACTCTTTATATAGTATATCCTTCAGGATATGCATATAATGTTCTTTCAGGTCTTCTGGTAGTGGCTCTTCTTTCAGCTTGTTCTGAAGTGAATCAAGAATAGAAATCGGATGAATGGTATTGGTTTCACTATCAGAAAGCGCATTGTCCAGTGCTTTCATAATAAAACGGGTAGAGATACCACTCATACCTTCATCTGGATGCTCATCTTTCAGTTCTTGAACGTTGATGTGCTTGGTTTGACCTCTTTCAGTGACCTCATCGCCATTGTAAAGCTTCAATTTGGTAAGCAAGTCACATTTGGCAGTTGGCTTCAAGCGAGTCAGGATGGCAAACATCGAGGCAATCTCCAATGTATGCGGTGCTATATGGGCATTGAAGTCTGATCTGTTGATAATCTTCTGATAGATTTTGATCTCTTCTGAAAGCTCCAATACATAAGGGACCTCTATTTTTACAATACGGTCAAGGATTGCTTCATTGGTATGGTCTGCTTTGAATTTGTTCCACTCAGCTTCATTGGAGTGTGCTAGAATAACACCATCAAAATAGATCATGCCGTGTTTGCCTGGAGCAGGTATCCTTTTTTCCTGAGTGGCAGTCAGCATGACATGCAGGTACTCAATTTCATTCTTGAATACCTCAATAAATTCTACCAGACCTCTGTTTCCTGCATTGAATGCACCATTTAATGTCAAGGCTCTAGGGTCATCTTCAGAATATTTATCAAGTTTAGAGATGTCCTCTGAACCGATCAGCACTGAAGTGTCTTGGTTATTAGGGTCAACTGGCGGTACCATGCCAATCCCTTGTCTGTTTTTTACACTGAACCTAGAAGGAATGACATTGAATCTAGTGAAGTCTCCTTCAAATTCAACATCCAGTTTGTATTGACTGATAGGATCTAGTTCTCCTTCAATTTCAACACCTAAAAGCCTTTCCATTTCAGGTCTTAGCTGAGGAGGAATTGCACATAGCGGGTTTACTCGCATTGGAGATCCTTCCAGATAATAAATAGGGGAAGTACGTTCCAATCCGTTTTTCAGCTTTTCAATCAAGGAAGACTTACCGGCACCTACAGGACCTACAAGAAACAAAACCTGACGGCTTTCTTCCCCTTTCAAGGATGCTGAGTGAAAATAGCGAGCAAGCTTTTGTAGTACTTGTTCGATACCGAAGAATTCATGTCTGAAGAAGTTGTAGCTTTTGATTTTGGCATTGGCACCAAAAACCCTCCTTAACCTGACATCTTTCTCAGTATCCAGCAGTTCATAGCCTTCTCCTGTGATAGCCTTATACATGCGCTTGTGAGCCAAATCGGCCAAGCTTGGGTCTTTTTTTACCATCTCCAAGTACTCTAGGAAAGGAATAATTCTTTTCTCTTGCTCTTTGTTCTGATGGTACTGTTCTATTAATTTTTTGAATTCGCTCCTGCTCATGATGAATTAGTTTTGGGAATGAAATTTCTAACTAAGAATCGAAGCGTAGCTAGGATTATTCGAGTTAAGTAAATCTATAAATAGGTTGTTGAATGCTGTGTTGAGTAGTGTAGGGGAAATCGAGTTACATTTCTTTACACATAACAATTAGATACATAAGCTTGACTGTGCTGGTAGTACTTAAACTTACCATGGTGCAGCCTGCCTTATACTGAATGCCATAAGATAAATGAGAACCAAAGTGTACATGAAGGATGGATTTAACACCAAGGGGATGACATGTCACCGAATGTTACCAGTTATGACTGAATTTGGGTTGGAAAGCGAGTAACGATCATCTCCTAACGCTGTCAAGATTCCCGCTCTGTTGTCCATCATTAGATCATGGTGATATCTCCTGAAGTCCTGATTATTTGGTTTGTTGTTTTATTGGGTTTAACCAATATATATAACGAGTTACAGGCTTTTAATATAGAATTTTAAACCTTCCCACTTTCAGGGAAGTACCAATGCCGGAAACGGCTCTTAGTGTTTGATACTAAATAAATATAAAGTTAATCCTAAGAAACCGCCACTATTTGAGAGACTAATTTTGATTTGATATGTTAATATTGCTGTACTATTTCTGACTGTACAGTATAAACAATCAATAAGGAGAAGTGTTTTTAGAGGAATAGGAATAAAAAAAGGGACATGCTGAAATGTCCCTGAAACAGTTTATTTTTTTCTGAGAGAAGAATCTCTTACAACCAACTCTGACCGTATTGTACTGGTCATAGATGGAACCACTTCATCTTCATCAGCATTGATTTCTTTAAGTAGCTTTTCAGCAGCAATTCGTCCCATTTCATAGCCTGGTTGTGCTACTGATGAAAGTGCCGGATCCACAATTGAGGCAATTTGCCAATCACTAAAACCAACGACTGCAATGTCTTCAGGAATTCGGAGACCATGCTTTTTGGCAGCTTTCATAGCGCCAATAGCTGCTATGTCGTTATTAGCAAAGATGCCATCTATCTTGAGTCCACTTGCAAGCAGTTGGTTCACTTTGTCTTCACCGTCTTCCATTGTTCCGGCAGGACACTCTACAATCAAATTATCATCAGGAGCGATACCATTTTCTTTCAAAGCAGCCAAGTACCCATCTTTTCTGCTTTTACTCAGCGCTAATGTAGCAGGGCCAGCAAGGTGTACAACCTGTTTACAACCTTGTTCAATCAAATGTTGTGTGGCACTGAATGCTCCTCCAAAATCATCAGATATAACCTTGCTAACATCCATTTCGTCGCAAGCACGGTCAAAAAATACAATTGGCGTTCCTTTACGGTGTATTTTTTTAAGGTGTTCGAAGTCAGTAGTTTCTTTGGAGATTGACATCAGGATTCCATCTACACGGCTTGTCTGAAGGGCAAAAGCATCTTTCACTTCCTGGTCAAAATCTTCATTTGAAAGACAGATCATGACATTGTATCCTTCACGGTAAGCTACAGCCTGTATGCCACTAATCACATTAGCAAAAAAATGATGTACAATTTCAGGAACAATAACGCCAATAATATTCGAGCGGTTGTGTCTCAGACTTAAGGCAAGTGAATTTGGTTGAAAGTCCAGTTCATTGGCCAGCTGCATAACAGCCTTCTTCGTTTTTTCGCTAATATCTGGATGATCTTTAAGTGCTCTCGAGACGGTGGATTTGGAAATGCCGAGCTTGTCAGCAATGTCCTGCATCGTCAATTGTCCTTTCTTCATATTAGTATGCTTGTTACGACAATGATAGTTGTATAGCTGCCTGTTTATTCTTTGAGTAAATCTACGTTAAATCCTACAATAAATGAAGCAAATACAGTTCAGGTAGGGGTGAGGTTGTGAAAAATAATTGTACTATTCTAATAATTTTAATAAATGTGAAATTAACAAAATAAGTGTAAATGAAACGTTATGCAATCGGTTGAGTGTTGGCTTAAACGTAGATTTTTAGGGTGGTGAGTTCATTGTTGTAGTTATGTGTGTTTTTTGTACACTTATATATAAGGGGTTGCGTTTAATCTAGAAAATGACTTACTATGTATCATGAAAACGCATTAATTTATTCTTTTAATAGTTGATTTTTGTAATGAAATGTTGAATGGTCCTATTTATCCTTTTAGGATCTTTTGAAGGAAGTGTTTTAATGTTAGTTTTCAGTAATCAGTGTTGAATTTGCACTAATTTTATTGATGGAAATAAGGAGTGTGATTTGTATATATAACTAAACCAAGTTTTTGTGAAGGTGATTTTTACATAAGCCTTCTAACCCAAAATAGGAGAATACTTAACTGAAAATAGCGCTAATAGCTTTTTATATATCAACTTCAACTTGTTTATCTAACTACAATATGAGAATGAATAACTACTTCAAGCTGCATTGGCTTTCATTAGCCCTTGTACTGCTACTTACTCCCGTATTAGCCTGGGCTCAGGAACGGGTTGTCAGCGGGACAATATCTGATGAGGCAGGACAGCCGCTGCCTGGTGTATCAGTAAAGGTAAAAGGAACAACCAAAGGTGGTATTACAGATTTTGATGGAAAGTTTAAGCTGATGCTGGATGCCAATGATAATGTATTGGTGTTTAGTTATGTTGGTTATCTGTCAAAAGAAATCGAATTAGGAACCCAATCAACCATAAACCTTCAGTTAGAAATAGATGCTGAGCAATTGGAAGAGGTAGTGGTAATTGGTTATGGTGTACAGCGAAAGCGAGACATCGCAGGTTCAATTGCTAAAGTAGAGTCTGCAAAACTGACAGATACACCAACCCCATCATTTGAGCAGGCATTGCAAGGTAAAGCAGCTGGTGTTCAGATTATCCAAGGTTCGGGTATGGCTGGTTCAGGTTCTGTTGTCAGAATTCGTGGTGTGGCCTCAGTTTCTGCGGGAGGTGATCCACTTTATGTTGTTGATGGTGTGCCTATTACCCAAGACAATGGATCAAGAATCGGTTTTATGAATACAAACCCACTCTCCACTCTTAACCCAAATGATATTGAGTCGGTGGAAGTGCTGAAAGATGCAGGTTCTGCAGGTATTTATGGTTCAAGAGGTGCTAACGGTGTAATTCTAATTACAACAAAGCGTGGTAAGTCAGGAAAGCCCTCCATTAATTACAATGCAAGAGTAGGGGTAACATCTCCTACGATGATGCCTGAGTTTATGGATTCAGAAGATTGGATTCAAATGAGACAAGAAGCTTGGGAGAATGATGGCAATGTAGGACCTGTATGGTTGCCAGGTGGTTACTCAAGTGCACAGTCATCTGTAGATGAAAGAATTGTAGCTATTAATAAAGCAGCTGCTATCAATACTGATTGGATAGATCAGATGGTAAGAACCGGATTTAATCAAGAGCATAACCTGTCCATGACACAGGGTTCTGACAAATTCAAGTCTTATGTAGGTGTATCTTATAAGGATAGTAAATCATATATAGAGGGTAGTGGGTTTAATCGTTTGACAGGTCGTTTGAACCTTGATTATGCTCCATCTACTTTTTTTAAGGCTTCTCTTACATCATCATTCGGGCGTGGTTTGGTAAAGCTGGTTGCGGCTCCTTGGGATTATCAGTGGGGAGCTGGTCTAGGTGGTGCAATGTCTGGTGCGCTTCCAATTTATCCTATCAAAACAGAGAGTGGTGAATATTTTGTCAATGGAGGAAACCCAACTAGGGTAAATGACCTTTTGGATTGGAGAACTGAAGAGCTTCGCTCCATCAATAATGTGAACCTTACGCTAACGCCAATTAAGAACCTGACTGTTCAGGCTATGGGTGGTGTTGATTGGAGTAGACTCACTGAAGAGCGTTATAAGCCACAAGCTTTATTGGGTAATGTAAGCCATATGGGGGAAGCATTCCAAAGCCCTAAAACAATTTTGAATTATACAGGGACGCTTACAGCAACGTATAACCTGAATCTCAACGATAAGCATAACTTCACATTCCTTGTAGGTACTGAAACACAAAAAGCACTTACTCAAAGAGAAGGTTCTACAGCTACTGATGTTAATGGCGCTTACTATTCTAGCCCTGATAGAGGAGAGAATTTTGTCGAAACATCATTCACAGACCCAGATGATGAGTGGGCATTCTTCAGTTATTTTGGCCGTATCAATTATACCCTCAACAACCGTTACATTTTCCAAGCATTAGCTCGTTCTGATGCATCTTCTAAGTTTGGTGCAAACTATAGATGGGGCTTCTTCCCTTCAGCTTCAGCTGCTTGGATTGTATCAGAAGAAAACTTCCTGCAAAATAATGAAATCATCAGCTTACTGAAGTTAAGAACATCTTACGGTGTAACAGGTAATGCTAACATTGGCTCTTACAAACGTTTCGGTACTGTAAGTGTTGAAGGTGATGGAAGTTATGGTTATGGTGGATTTGGTAATGCTATTCATCCAGTAAGATTGGATAACCCTGATTTGAGATGGGAAACACTGAACAACTTTGATGCAGGTATTGAACTTAACTTCTTTGAAGACCGAATTCAAACAGAGGTTGCTTTCTATCACAAGCTGTCAAAGGATGTAATTATTGAAACAATTCCAGCGGGATCCAGTGGCCAAGGTGAGAACTTCCTTCAGAATATTGGTGAAATTCAAAACAAGGGATGGGAAATTAACTTGAATACAAGAAACCTAGTTGGAGAATTCAAGTGGAGTACAAACTTCAATATTGCCATCAACGAAAACGAAGTACTTGACCTAGGAGGACTTGCTCCAGACCAGATTGCTGGTGGTACTAACGATACAAGGGTAGAAGTAGGACAACCTGTTGGTTCTAACTTTTTGGTTAGGTATGCTGGGGTAGATCCTGCAGATGGTTTGCCTATCTGGATTGATAAAGACGGTAATGAAACCAAAACATTCTCACTGGATGATAGGGTGTTTGCAGGAGATGTATTACCTGATTTCACCGGTGGTTTGAGCAATACTTTTGAATATAAAGGGTTTGATCTGGATGTCCTGTTTACGTTCAGTAAAGGAGGTAATATTTACGGTAACTCAGATAAGAGACAAGGTACATTCTTGTCAGACTGGAACGTAAGAAAAGATGTTGGAGATTACTGGAGACAACCTGGAGATGATGCAAAATACCCTAAACCTACATTAGTCGGCTATCCTGGAGTGACAGATGCTTGGCAGTTTAACTCAACCATGTGGTTGTACGATGCTTCTTTCGCTAGACTGAGAAACATCACTTTAGGTTACAGATTCAAACCTACACAGTTAGCGGCATTGAGATTACAGTCAGCTAGAGTATATGTAACAGGAACTAACCTGTTGACATTTACAAAGTATCCTGGAGGTGACCCTGAGATTGCAAGGGACTTTGATAACCCAGCAGACCGTAACATGTCGTCAAACGTGACATTCCTGACAGCTCCTCAGGAAAAGTCAATCATGTTTGGACTTAACGTAACATTCTAAATTAAACGAACCGACTAAAACGGAATGAAAATGAATTTCAAAAGATATATCGTAGCAATGGCTTGTGCAGCAGTAGTGCTGTCGGGTTGTGATGACTACTTGGAATATACCCCAAATGGGAATGAGGTAATAACAGAGGATGCAATAGTGGATGAAGCATCTGTTGAAATGCTACTGAATGGTGCTTATAAAGAATTGGCAAGTGGCAACTTCTATGGAGGAAGAGTCCAGAATATTGCAGAACTGATGGGCGAGAATATCGATGGTTCGTCATTGACAGAAGGAGAGTTGGGTATATATACATTCCAAAGCAACATCTTTGATGACTATAAAAATCAGGTTTATGCTCAGCCATATACAGCAATAAGAAGAGCAAATCTAGTACTTGAGTATATGTCGCTAGTTAGCGAAGGTAAAAAGACCCAGTTCGAAGCGGAAGCGAGGTTCATTAGAGCAATATCACTTTTTGAGGTTTCAAGGTTGTTTGGTAAACCTTATGTTCAGTCCACTGCTGATTCAGATCTATCTGTTCCAATTAGGTTGGACTCTGATCCAAAATTAGCACCAGTTAGAGCAACTGCGACTGAGGTGTATGCTCAGGTAATAGGTGATCTGGAGTTTGCAGAAAGTAACTTACCAGAAGTAGTATCTCGTTTTGAAACGGACCGATATGCAAATAAGTGGTCAGCAAAAGCTTATTTGGCAAGGGTTTATTTCCAAATGAATATGTTTCAAGAGGCATTTGATTATGCCAATGATGTAATCAGCAATAGTGGCAAGTCATTGGATATGAGTGATACCTACTATATGGATCGTTTTACTGCTGAAGCATCAGTAGAAGAACTGTTCGGTCTTGTTAGTATGAGTGCTCAGAACAATAACGGAGGTGAATTAAGTGGGAAATATCGTTCTGATAAAAACCTGCCAGGGTTCAGAATTTCAACTAACCTCTATGACTTGGCTACAGCAGCTGAAACAGATAAGCGCGCAGCATTATACGATGATGTTACTTACCCAGGTTTTATCGTGCTGACTAAGTTCAATGAGAAGGATTATGTGCAAGTGCCACTTGTACATATGACCGAAATGTACCTAACAAGAGCAGAAGCAGCGGCAGAGTTGGGAGGAGATAAATTAGTGAATGCTCAACAAGATCTTCAAGTGATTTTGGACAGAGCTTATGGAGCTGCTGTAAAGACAGCGCCTACTGATCAAGATGAACTAATCAGTCAGGTAAGACAAGAAAGAAGGTTAGAGTTGGTCGCTGAAGGAGATAGAATCCATCAAGTAAAGAGAATTGGAGCAAAAGGTGAAACTTCCTATGTAAAAGGTGCACCATGGAACTGTCCAGGTATGCTGTTGCAATTCCCAAAATCAGAAATTGACTCAAACAGAGAAGGTTTCGTACCAAATGAGGAAGGTGGCTGTAACTAATCTGATAACCAAAAGAAATGACAATCACAATGAAAAAACTTTCAATATATCTGTTAGGGTTACTTCTGTTTATTGCTTGTACCCCTGACGAATTTGTAGCACTGGAAGAACCATTCACTACTCAAAGAATGGAGGGAATGGTAGGCACATGGACAGTAGAAGCTGTGACAATGACAGATCTTGGAATAAAAGATATCAATGACCCAGAAAGGGAGCAGGATCTGACATCATTATTGTCAACGGACAAGCTTGTTTTTGTATTCAATAGCGATGGGACTTTTGAAATAAAGTCAGCAGAGGGTGCTGAGGCTCCTAATTTTATAGGTCTTACAGGTGGTGAATGGTCATTCAATGAAGAAGAAGGTGACTATCCTACTATGGTTATCCTTACGCAGGATGGTAATCAAACTCTGAAATTGGCTTCAATGCCAAGACCAGGACATGACTTGGCAGTAGCATACGATAGGGTAGTAGGTGGTACTCCTATCTTGACGTATACTTACGAGTTGACTAGAAACTAAAACTGCTTAGAAGGACAGTTAAGATCGCTGTCCAAAAGGTTATTGACAAAAAAAGACTTTCAATAATGAAGAATATAAAATTAAGCCTGGTAGCCATCCTAATGCTTTTTGCAGGAGTGGCGATGGCACAAAAACCTGCTAATGCTTATGTAAGCCCAGCAGCTTTTACAATGGATGAGGAAGCTACTCTCTATGTAGACCTTACAGGTACAGCTGTTGAAAATTTAGCTGAAGATCTATTTATCTGGTCTTGGTCCAATGGTGACGCTGCTTATAATGGTCAGTGGGGTGGCTCAGATGACAGGATGAAATTGACACAAGTGGAAGGAGCTTTGTATATGATCAAGTTTGTAGCTTCTGAATGGTACCCAACAGGTTTGACAGACAATGCAATCAACTTCCTAGTCAAAAACAGAGATGGTTCAGCACAGACGGATAATATTGATGGAGACGATGCTATCAAAACATTTGATTTTTCAATTATGGAAAATGAAAAAGCAGTAATCTTTCCTGAGAAGTTTGATGCTTATACTCCAGTTTCGATTATCATCAATGTAAGAAATGCAGTGGCTGATGGTAAGCCAAATATTCCAGATGAAGGACCTGTTTACATTCACACAGGTGCTATTTTGGGTAAAGATGGATGGAAGTACACTGTTGATTATCAGGGTAACCCTGCTGCTGAGGCTTCTTCTTTAGAGAAAAGAGATGCGAGCATGGTAAAGGTGAATGATTCAGGTGTTTGGAAAAAGGACATTATCCCATTTGAATACTACGGTTTGTCGGAAGAAGATGCAGCGAGCTTTAAAGGTGTATCAATGGTAGCCAATAATGGTGCATGGGACAACGAGTTCAAAGACGGAGATACAGACTTTTTCTTGAGAACCAAAGAGGATGTTGTACTGAAGTCGTTTACAAAAGCCTTTCCTGTACAGTTTACAGAAAACGATGCGGTATTAATCTACTTTGATGTATTTGAAGAGTTTGGTGGAAAGACCCCTCTTGCTGTTGAAAGTCAGGTATATGTACAGTTCGTAGTAGATGGGACTGATTTTGAGATGCCAAAGGAAATGCAAGCATTATATGGAGGTAAGTACAGGTTGGCATTCATTCCATCTAAAGCGTTTGATACAGTACCATCTTCACTGGAATATTATTTCACAAATGAGAATAAGACTTCCACTGTGAGGGTAGTAACCGCTGACGGCATCGAGCAGAACTTCACGTTAGGTCTCGTAAAATAAAAACGGTTGTCTGGGGTTAAACCCCAGCTTTTCTGAAGTTTTTAAAGAAGAATCAACATGAAAAAATTATATAGCATCAGCAAAGCGGTAATGGCATTAGCAATACTGTTCTCTGCATGTGAATTCGAAACTCAACCGACTTTTACAGGTAACCCACTTGAAGAAGTAGTACCTGATACAGAGTCACCAATAGTTAATGAACTTGTTCTATCAAGTGACACAATTACTTATGGACAGGAAATGGTAATTGATATTGATCTTGCTGATAATGGCATGCTTAGTGAGGCGACGGTATCAGTTGTATCCCCACTGTCAGAAGTATTGTTGAAACAGGAAGAGCCAATTAATGCAACAGCTAAAAACCTTTCATATACAGTCAATGTCCCATTTGCTAAAAACTTGGATAATGGCAGTGGAAAAGTGTTGGTTTCAGTAGTGGATGCTGATGAAAATCATATTACACAGGAAGTAAAAGTTTTCTTCCAGCGCCCAGAAATTGCTTCTCTTTATATGCTTGTTGAAGGAGGGGATCCAATCGAGCTGATTCAGGATGAAGCAAATCCTAACTTGTGGGTTGTAGTACAGGAAATACCTGAAGGTACTCGCTTTATTGTGTCGACTACGATGGATGAAAGTGGACTAGTTTGGAGCAATAGTGCTGAGGGAACCGTATTAGGTAGTGGGGAGCAGTTTACAGTAGAAAAGTCAGGTAAATACACAGTTTCATTTGATACTTATTCATTTGAAATGGAACTATTAACGCCGTACCCACAAGAATTATACTTGGTAGGTGGATCAAGTGCTGCTGGTTGGGCACCTGAGAGTGCATTGCCATTTACTCAAGTTTCGGAAGGAGTTTTCAGTATTATTGCAGACCTCACAGTAAGTGGTGATGGCGTCAAGTTCTTACCAACTCTTGGTTCTTGGGATGGCGATTGGGGAATGAAGGAAGGTGAGCCTGGCTCATTAGTACAAGAAGGTGAAGCCAATGTTACAATTGAGAGTGATGGCAAATATCAAATTGCGGTTAACTTTGTAACAGAAACTTATGCTATCAAACCTGTTGTGACAAGTACTCTTCCTGATGAATTGTACTTGGTAGGAGGTTCAACTCCAGCTGATTGGAATGAGGGTAATGCATTGCCATTTACTAAAACTGATGAAGGTAAATTTAGAATTTTCACACCAATCACAGTAGATGGATTTGGCTTCAAGTTTTTACCAACGCTTGGCGCTTGGGATGGAGACTGGGGAATGCTTGATGGCGCTTCAGGTGTATTGGAGCAGGATGGAGAACAAAATGTGACTGTTGCAGAAGATGGCTTCTATATGATCGAAGTAAACTTTGTAGATAATATCTATACTGTAACACCTATGACTTTTGGTGTAATTGGTCATGCGACAGCTAATGGTTGGGATGCTGATCAAGATATGACACACGAAGGAGGGTTAAGCTTTGTATGGTCTGTTGATATTACATTGACTGATGGTCAAATCAAGTTCCGAGCAAATGATGATTGGGTACATGATTTTGGTGATGATGGTGCAGATGGATCATTGGATTACAAAGGTGCTAACATTGATGTTACAGTAGGAACCTATACTGTGAAAATGGATTTGACACCTGGTGCCATGACATATGAACTGACTGCTAAATAGTAGTATAAACGATAGAGTAATAAATTTGAGCGGAAGCGAAGTGATTTTCGCTTCCGCTTTTTCTATTCCACTTGTAATTATTACTGAACTAACAATTTAAACTATGATCTTGAAACAATTACGGATACTCTTATTCCTACTAGGGGTAAGTATTACAGCATTTGCTCAAACACCAAAGGTGTCGCTTGAACCAGCAAATGCGACAGTTTTGGATGAAGTAACCATTACTTTTGATGTGTCAGGGACTAACGTTGAGGGACTAAGTGATATTTATATTTGGGGATGGTCAAACGTAGGAGATTGGCAAACTAACGGGGGTAGTTGGACTACGTCAATGCTGAATGGCGCTAAGTTGGCACCTGTTGAAGGACAGTCAAACAAATATACTTTTAAACTTCCCTTAACTTTTACAGACAGAAATAATACTGAGAAAACAGCTAATAATCTTGCTGAGCTAATAGGAGTAGCACCTAACCAGATTGAAAGTGTGGGCTATCTATTGAGAAGTGATGACGGTAATACCAAGACTGGTGATGCATCAATTACATTTTCTGAACTCAGTTTAACTTTAGATGTTTCGGTAGCCCCTGCAAAGGAGGTTTATTCAATTGGAGAGTCCGTAAATATTACGGCAACAGCTTCCTCTGCTGCTGACCTGAGTATTTGGGTAAATGGCAGTGAAGTAAAGGCAGCTACAGCGGTTTCAGAGCTGTCTTATTCATATACAGCAACTGTTTCTGGATCAGTCGATGTTGTCGTGAAGGCAAATAGTGATGAGGTTTCTTTAGAAGAAACAGTATCATTTTATGTAAAGCCGGAAGTAGTACTGGCTCCACGTCCTGAAGGACTTCATTTGGGAGCTAACTACAATGAAAGCAATCCTACAAAAGTCACATTGGTATTGCAGGACCCCGCAAAGGAAAAAGAATTTGTCAATGTGATTGGAGAGTTTTCCGACTGGGTGTCAAGCGAAACTTACCTGATGAAAAAGTCAGAAGAGGCTGATGCCAACTATTTCTGGTTGGAGATGACAGTAGAGGCTGGAAAGGAATATATCTATCAATACCTGATCGATGGAAGTCTTAAGATTGCTGATCCATATACGGAAAAGGTATCTGATTTTGATGATAAATATATAGAGGAAACTAGATATCCTAACCTGATTGCATATCCTGAAAACAGCACTTCATACAGGGCATCAGTATTCCAAACAAACCAACCTGAGTATGTATGGAGCATTACAGATTTTCAGCGTCCGGCCAAAGAAAGTCTGGTGGTGTATGAAATGCATGTTAGAGACTTTACGGAAGAATCAACTTACGAAGCAGCAACTGATCGTTTAGACTATATCAAGGAACTGGGAGCCAATTGTATCCACCTGATGCCAGTAAATGAGTTTGAGGGCAATGATAGCTGGGGTTATAACCCTAACTTCTACTTTGCGCCTGATAAGTATTATGGTACCAAAGATGATTTGAAGGCATTTATTGACGCAGCACATGGAAAAGGGATTGCAGTGGTGATTGATATGGTATTGAACCACTCTTATAATTCAGCTCCACTGGTTAGAATGTACAATGAAGGGGATTATGGAAAGCCAACAGCAGCCAACCCTTGGTTCAATGTAGATTCTCCAAACCCTACTTATAGCTGGGGTGCTGACTTTAACCATGAAAGCCTATATACGCAGGCATTCATAGATTCAGTGAACACGTTCTGGCTAGAAGAATACAATATTGACGGTTACAGATTTGACTTTACAAAAGGTTTTACACAAACACCTGGAGAAGGTCATGGCAGGGACGATTCCCGTATTGCAATCTTGACAAGAATGGCTGGTGAAATATGGAACAATGCTGGACAGGAAGATGCTTATGTAATCTTTGAGCATTTAGCTGACAATAGTGAGGAACAGGTACTGGCAGCTGAAGGAATCTTGCTTTGGGGAAATATCAATCATGATTTCCGTACCAATGCCAAAGGAGGTAATGCTAACCTTGATTGGCAATATCATGGCACAAGAGGTATGACACAGCATGGTGTGTTGAGTTATATGGAAAGCCATGATGAAGAGCGAATGCTGTATGACGCACTGAACTTCGGTAAACAGACAAGTGAATACGACTTACAGGATAAGCAGACCGCAATTCAGCGAATGAAACTGAACACAGCTTTTTTCCTGCCAATACCAGGGCCAAAAATGATCTGGCAATTTGGAGAACTGGGATATGATGTATCCATCAATCAGACAGCGTTAGGAGGAGAGGTAAATGACGGTAATAGAACATCCCGTAAACCAGTACTGTGGTCGTATACCGAAGACGCTGACCGTGCGAGCCTTTATAAAGTGTATCAGGCATTGATTAGCCTAAGAAATGAAAAGGAGTTATACAGCCTTTCAGGCAGTGATGTCTCACTGTCAATAGGAGCTGATAAAGTAGTAAAAGAATACTCACTGACAAATGGCAGCTTTACTGTAAAGGTGATTGGTAATTTTGGAGTTACAGCCGAAAAGGTTGCCTATGATTATTCAGCAGATGGTAGTACTTGGTATAGCTATTTTGAAAATGGAAAAGAAGTTCCAGCTTCCAGTACTATGTTGATGGCTCCCGGAGCATTTATGGTATTGGTAAATGAGGCAGTGACTTATCCTGAAACAGGTCTAGTGGCTGTTGGCGGTGAGCAGATGACTGTAACGCCTGCTGAGTTTACACCATCTACAGAGATTACCGTAATTTTTGATCCAACCGTTGGTGGGGCAGAGCTTGCAGAGGCTGCTGAAGTGTATATGGTGGCTAGCTTGGTGATGGATGGAGCGGACAGTGAAACATTGGCCAATACAGTTGATAACAACACCAAGGGCAAAATGACCAAAACAGCAGATGGTTTATGGGAAATAACGCTTACACCTGCAACGTACTTTGGGCTGAGTGCAGAAGATCAACCTTTCAGGTTGGCTATCCAGTTCCGTAATGCAGATAGCAGTGTTTCAGTGACAGCAGCTGAAGGAAAACCATTCTTCAAGGATTTTCAGCAGTTCAGTGGTGACTTGTTTGTAGTAGGCTCAATGACTGAAGGAGGTTGGGATCCATTTAAAGCGGAGAAAATGGAGAATCAAGGCGATGGGATTTATACCATTACCTTGGAGCTTACCGGATCAGCAAGTGAAGGCTTTAAGTTTATTACAGCGGCTGATGATTGGGCAAATGTTACACAATATGGTTCTAAAGACAGCCAAGTTTTGGTTGAAGCTAACTATGAGGGAGATGACATAAAACTACCTTCAGGATTGACAGCAGGAACATATGAGGTAACTGCAAACTTGTCTGCTAAAACTGTCGCCTTTGAAAGAGAAGATCAGGTGACAGGCATTGAGGATAACTTAGGTGTTGGCAGTTTCAAAGTTGCTCCCAACCCATTTTCAGATTGGTTGGTAGTTACAGCAGAAGCGGTTCAGGGAACCGTCAATGTTGTACTGACAGACATGTCAGGGAAAGTAATTACAACTTATGAAGTGCAAGCAACGCAACCTGTAGAACTGAATACTTCCCAATTGAGAAGTGGAATGTATTTGATGCAAATCTTTTCGGAGAAAGGCAGGGAGGTGAAAAAACTTATTAAGCATTAATTGTTAGTTGATAAATAAGTAAATAAGGCACCGTCTCAAAGTTGAGCGGTGCCTTCTCCTTTTAATAGGAATTGCTAAATATTAATTGCCTCTATTTTCTTCAAAATTGATTTCATCAAAAGGAATAGGGAAGCTTTCATGTACGATATCTCCCGGACGGTCAATTGGTAGTTCATCAAGCATGTCATAGCGTCTCATATCTACCCATCTGTGACCTTCGTAGAATAAGGAATATCTACGTTGATTCAACATCTCCTCAATCAATGCATCCTGACTTAAAATAACCGATGGCTTAGCAACTAGTAACGGATTAAGTCCTGCTGCTTCTCGAATAATATCCAAAGCTTGTACTCCTTCTGCAAGGTTGCCTTCCTGAATATTAGCTTCAGCATATAATAAAATAAGTTCCTCATTTCGAATAATTGAGATTGGACTTTCAATGCTTGTATATACCGTAACATCATAAGGGCTGCTAAGATCTGCCTGCTCAGCAACTACATCCCTGATAGCAGTTTTCTCAGTTACTCTCGTATCACCAGCTTCAGCTTCTTCAACCCAATCTGGGTGCGCAACACGTATATCTCCTGAAGCATTTGGAGCGATGAATATAGGATTGATCCGATCACCGCCACCTTGCTGGAAAGCGTAGTAGGTGCCAGTCGTGAGGTCACCTTCTAAATCCATAAAAGACTCATCCAAGTAGCCTAGTGCGTCTCCATACAGCTCTCGGTATACCGCTACACGTGCTGCTAAGCCACGGTTGAATTGGCGGAATGTCGAGGCAGTTTCAAATCCTTCAAACCCATCAGACAATGGAAATGGAAGTTCCTCAACTGCATTGCTTAAGTGGGTATCACCACTATCAAGTAGACTGGCAATTCTGGTCAATGCATCATCTCTGGATACAAAAGGACCCAAATTGTTAGGGTCTTCTACATCGACCCTGATACCATTTTCATTTTGTAGGTTAAGCACCATCAAAAGTTGGTGAGCCTGTATGGTTCGAGCAAATCCCAAGTATGCTTGTTTTTCTTCTTCTGTAACTTGATTGGTATTATTGGTAGCCTCAATCAGGATATTGGCATTCTTGATTGTTTGGTATCGCTCAGTATATGGACGGGTAACGTAGAATGCATTGTTGTCCAGCATACCACCACCTTGTCCCAATAAATCTGATGTAAAGCGAGGGTCTGATCCTGAGAATCGGTAGTACTCCCTGCCTACAATACCTACATCATCGTAGAAATTATCAAGATCTGAACGCATATTTGAAACTGTGCCTGTTACAAGGTTATTGAGCTGTGAAGGTAAAGCCTCGCTCTGGAAGCTACCTAGACTTGGGCTATTAGGATCTACCTGATCGCCAATTTCACAACTGAGTGCAGCGACCATACAGATTCCCAAGCCTATTGTATGAATATATTTTTTCAACATAGTGATGACGTTTTTTTGATTGGAAATTTCTGACAGATCATATTCCTAACTGAACATGGAAGAAATACCTCCTTGATGATGGGAATGGAGCTACTTCTACACCTGTGGAGATACCATTATTACCAAAGTTAGATACCTCAGGGTCGTAGCTGTTGTAGTCTGTAAACATAACCAGGTTATAGCCTGATACACCTAAGCGTATATAATCCAACCACTCTCTTTGAAGCGGAATTTTATAGAAAAGTGAAATTTCTCTTAGCTTCAGGTAGCCTGCATCTTCTATAAATACCGTTGCATTGTCTCTATCAATAAATGCCTGAATACGCTCAGGACCATTTGCAATACCGTTTCCATTGTCATCATCATCAAAATCGTGAGTAGTACCCGCAAAGTCAGCCAACAGGTTTGTAAGGTTGATATTATCGCCTCCTTTTTTCCAGTGCCAAAGCATATTGAATTGGAAGTTCTTCAGGAAGGTCACCGTATTGTACCACGAAAGCTGGAAGTCAGGTTCAGCATCACCAATTTTCACATCACCATCAGAGCCTGGAACAGGTCCTACTATTTGAGTAGCTGAAGAGCCTTCTTCTACCCTGTAAATACCAAGGAAACTAGAGAATCCACCATTAGGGGCATCAAATGAAGGAACATCAAGGCTTAAGATTTTAGAACGGTTTCTCCAGAAGATAAAGCGGGTGTCCCAGGTAACATTTGTTTTTTGTAATGGAGCAGCTCCTAATGTGATTTCAACTCCTCTGTTACGCAGTTCACCTCCATTGATAAATTTATCTTCGAAACCAGATGACTGTGGTACATCAGCCTGAAGAATCAGGTCTTCCACTTTCTTGTTATACCAAGTCGCTTCCAGATATACTCTGTTATTGAGAATACCTAAATCAATCCCTGCCTCAAACTCTTTAGCCCTTTCAGGTTGGATATCTTCATTACCTTGAATTTCTGATATTAATGAACCCGCATTGGAAGAGATATTAGAGCCATTAAATATGGTAAAGGCAGGTTGTCGAAGTGTTACGGAGTTGGCAGAAGGTACACCACCAGCTTCACCGTAGGCTGCCCTTATCTTTACTTGATTGAAGAGGTCCTTGTCAAAGAAGTCAAAGTTGGCAACGTTTACCGCAGCAGAAGCTTTTGGGTAGAAGAATATCTCATCAGGGTCTCCGTTTAGAGAGGTCTTATCTAATCTTACACCAGCAGTCAGAATAACCCGATCCTTCCAGTTGACCTCTTCTTGAGCGAAGTAGCCTATGTCAGTCGTTTCAAGTATTCTGTCAAATACATTGATAGCTCCCGCTTGCTCCAGGTTTTTCTGTCCACCAATCAAGTCCGTAGCTGTGACAATATTTCTCATTTGGTCTACCTCAAACCTGTTGGCCCCTAATTGTGTGTTGAAATTAAAGGCACCATTGTCAGTAGTGAGGTTATGGAGCAAAGCTACCGTACCATTAAAGTTCGTATTAGAGTTATTTCCTCTAGCGAAGAAACCGTTGGTGGCAGTTAAACCTGACTGTTGCCACTGCAGTGTTTCTGGGAAGTAGGCTTTGGAATCGTGGTTGATAATATCAAGTCCTCCATACACAATGAACTTCAGTGAAGATCGCTTTCTGACTAATAGGTTGAAGTCTAAATTCAAGCCTATAATAAAACGGTCAGTTTGTTCTTCCACTTCTGAAAGATCCCTTGTTTGAAGGAAATTAGAGGACGCAAATGGGTTGTCCGGATAGACACCATTTTCATTTGGGAAAAGGTCTGCCCAAGGGTAAGTATTTACGAGTGAGATTCCGACCGAAACACCTGCATTATCATTGTTGGTGACCGTACGGTCAGCTTTAGTATTCAAGTAATTCAGGTTTAGCCCGATCTTGATGTCTTTATTAAAGTTGTGCTCAATATTGGCTCTCATGGACTTCCTTTCATACCCTGTGCCTTTGATAATACCTTCTTCATCTTGCCATAAGCCTGATAGGTAAAAGCGGGTATTTTCATTGCCTCCACTAAGAGAAAGGTGTGTTCTTAATAGCAAACCGGTTTCCCCATATAACTCTTCCTCATAGTCAACAAGTCTTCCATTGTCCAAGGCTTCTGTAAAAGCGTCAAGTTGAGAGGGAAGTTCAGCAGCAACATTTTCTTCAGTAAAAGTTCTGGTACCTAGCTTGTTTAGAATTGAGGTACCACCTACATCCTGAGAAAGTGTAATTTTGGTTTTACCTGGTTGTCCTCTCTTGGTTTTAATAATGATTACCCCTGCATTGGCTCGGGTACCATATATAGCAGAAGTGGAAGGTCCTTTGAGTACCTCGACACTTTCGATATCTTCAGGGTTGATATCAGCAATCCTGTTTGAAGGGTTATCTTGCGGACTGGTGATTTCGCCATCAGTATCAGCAATCGTGGCGCTGTTCGTACCAGCAGAGAAAGATGCATTGTTCATATATACACCATCCACTATATAAAGTGGTTCTGAAGTACCGTTGATGGTCGTAATACCTCTTAGCTTAATGGAAACCCCACCACCTGGCGCACCTGAGTTGGAGGTGATATTGATACCAGGCAGTTTTCCGTAAAGTGCTCCGTCCAAGGTTTGTGGTACGGTAGTACCCATCAGCTCAGCACCGGAGACTGTAGATACGGCATTCGCAAGGTTGGATCGTTTTACGCTACTGGCGAGTCCCGTGACGACAACCTCTTCCAAATTGGCAATGTCTTGTTCTAGTTCAATCTGAAGTGGTTGTGTTTCAGGTGTGACAGTAATCTCCTCTGGTAAGTAGCCAACAGAAGACAGAATCAAAGCTGCATCTTCTTCGCTAAGTTCTATTGAAAAATTACCGTCTACGTCAGTTACTGTACCTCTATTTTCATCCTTGACCTTAATACTTGCACCAATGATTGGCTCACCACTAGTCTTGTCGATGAGCTTTCCCTTCACAGTATACTTACCTCTAGTAGTTTGGCCGAACACCGTAGTGACGGCAAACATCAGAAGAAGTAACAGGAAGAAACTTCGTAGATGTGTTTTCATAGCGGTTAGAGTTTGGTGTTACAGATTCTTTATTGGCAAACTGAGAGGGGGGCATTCTTCATTGATGTAGCCCTGAGTTTGAGCTAGGGGTATGTCGAATGGTTACCTATTAACTAAATAGGTATATAGTACAGTGAAGAAAGCAGCCGCCTCAGTAAATAAGTCGTCTATAAGGTAGTATGATAGAATGGGGAAGGTAGGGGTAGGTAGGCAATTACAAAATTGAAATAACCCTTAAGGTCATTTAAGTTAACTTATTGTAATATAAGGTTTTTTGCCATAACTAACATTGCCCTGTTGAGCATGAAATGTTAAGAGTTGTGTATAGTATGGAAAGTAGGCAGGTATACATTTTTCGGTTAGGCCATTTTTTGTATATTGATTCGTGTAACAATGTAAATTGTATATAAAACCCGTTAGGTAATAAATTCACCTATTTTCAAGAAAAACACCCTAATATAACCTCGTCAGGAAGCAATGCTTTTTCCATGACAAACTTACATGACTCCTCAGAGAGAAAACTTATGCTTACTCGCTATGAAAAAACTAGCCCTTTTTTTCTTGATTTGGCTATTACTTATGTTCACACTTGCACAGCTATCCCATGCAAGTTCTTGGTTTCAATTGAATTCAGATACAGGAAATAATAATCAGGTCCAATTCAGCTTACCTGCTTTAATAGTCGAATGAATTGGCTTATTCTGTTATCTAGTATTTGATCCTTTCTATAATTATTTGAAGACGAATTTGTGTCATTATTCGCTTTGATTAGAAGAAAAAACACTTGTCTAAAATTGCACATCTCTGGTAATATGGCAGTTCATTCGCATACCTGTATTGCCTCATCCCAAACTCGATTTTGAATTAATACCTCAACTATCTATTTAGCTATGATAAAACACAGACTTTACATGTTCGTGTGGCTTTGCCTTTTGGCAGTAGTAGCCCGTTATGCGTATTCCAATACACCCAATAAAAAAGTGGAAGATGTCGCTTTGGGACTCAAGTTCGTGTCTCCTGGTGGATTGGGTTTTGTTGAAAAGGCCCAGTCAATATATTTTGAACTGTCTACTGAAACATCATCAACCATTACCCTGACAATTGGAGGGGAGGAAGTGAAGACGGTTGCCAATGCTACCCAGCTTACCTATACACATGTTGTCACAGAAGATGGAGGTTTTGTAAATGTAGTAGCTACTGCAACAGCTGGAGCTGATACAGAGTCCTTAACACTGACCTATCAGGTTATGCCAGCAGTTCAGACTGCCCAAAGACCGGCAGGTACTGTGCCTGGGGTTAATTATATAGGAGGAAATACGTCAAAGGCTGTTCTTGTATTGCATGATCCGGCGAAGGTAAAAGCATTTGCTTATGTAGTAGGAGACTTTACAGATTGGGAAGAGAAAAGTGCTTACCTGATGAAAAAGTCAGAAGAGGCAGATGGAAATTACTTTTGGTTAGAGTTGAATGGATTGCAGGCAGGGCAGGAGTATGCTTTTCAGTATTGGATTGACGGTGGTTTAAAGTTGGCAGATCCTTATGCAGAGAAGGTGCTTAATGAAGAGGATAGTGAGATAGCAACAACTGTATATCCAGACTTAAAGTTATATCCAGAAGGAAAGACAGAGGGAGCCGTAGCTGTTTTGGAGACTGGCGCAGCAGCTTATACATGGCAATCCAATGCGGTAACAATCTCTGATAATGAGGACTTGGTGATATATGAAATGCATATTCGAGATTTTACGTCAGAAGGAAGCTTTAAGGCCGCAATAAGCAGACTAGATTATCTCAAAGACCTAGGCGTTAATACAGTTTTGATTATGCCTGTTATGGAGTTTGAAGGAAACAGCAGTCAAGGCTATAACCCCTTGTTCTATTTTGCCCCAGATAAGTCATATGGAACAGCTGAAGACTTGAAAGCACTGATTGATGCAATTCATGGAAAAGGAATGGCTGTTGTATTGGATATTGTATTAAATCATACAATGGCTGAATCACCATTAGTAAAGTTGTATAGCTCTGCCTCAGGAGTGCCAACAGCGATAAACCCTTGGTACAATGGAAACCAACCCCATGTAGGTTTTACAAAAGGGTACGATTTGGACCATGCTAACCCATTGGCTCAGCAGTTTGTAGATAGGGTCAATGCTTATTGGCTTAATGAATTCAAGGTAGATGGGTTACGTTTCGACTTCTCAAATGGTTTTACGAACGTGGCTGGAAATGGCTGGCAGCCTGACGCTTCACGTGTACAGCTTATTGAGCGAATGGCTGATGAAATATGGAAGGTAAATCAGGAAGCATTGGTTGTGTTGGACCATGATACAGATTATGAGGAAAGAAAGACATTAGCAGCTTATGGATTGCTGGTTCAAGGAAATGAGAACCCAGTATTCAGGGAAACGTCCAAAGGAGGTTACGCAAATCTGGAGTTTCAGTATGCAGGCTTTTATGAATTTGAAAACCTGAACCTGATCAGCTTTATGGAAAGTCACGATCAGGAACGTCTGGCGTATGAAGCTTTATTTAAGGGAAGAATGAGAGGAGACTATAATATTACAGATATGTCGACAGCTTTCCAGCGACTGAAGCAGAGTGCTGCATTCTTTCTAATGACCCCTGGTCCTAAAATGCTTTGGCAGTTCGGTGAATTGGGTTATGATGTATCATTGATGCAAAATGAAGTGAATGGAGCTTTGAGTGAAGATAATATGGATGCGCCTAAGCCTGTTTTATGGAGTTATGCTGATGAGGCTGAGCGTAAAGAGCTTTATGAGTTGTACAAGACACTGCTGGCGTTAAGGGAGACATATAACTTGAATGCATTGATGAGTGAGAATGTCACAATGAAGATGGGAGGATCATTGCGTTTGAAAGAAATATTGTTGACAGGAGCTGATCTCAATGTGAAGATGATTGGCAACTTTGGCATGTCAGCAGCTAGAGTAGAGTATGACTTGACAGAAGTTGGAAATGCTTGGTTCGATTATTTTGCTGGAGGAAAAAATGTTCCTGTAAACGGCGCATTCATATTGGGACCTGGAGAGTTCAAGTTATTGGTGAGTAAGCCTATTACATTCCCTAAGCAAGGCATGATAAAAGAGGATAATACTACAGTGGCGGTATTCCCAACAGAGTTTGATGCCAATACAGTTATCAAGATATATTTTGATCCTGCCAAAGCCGGTTCAGCTCTTTCAGATGCAGAAGAGGTGCATATGGCATCTGGAATTGTTTTGGAAGGTCCTGAGAGCAGTAAGGTGGTAGATTTGGTCAATGATGACAATGAGAAGGGGAAGATGGTGAAACAACCTGATGGTTCTTGGCAAATAATCATTACACCAAGCGATTATTTTGATATAGGGGAAAATGAATTGCCTTACAGGATTGGGATGTATTTCCGAAATGCAGAAGGGACTGAAGAACAGAAATCACCTCTTGGAGAATATTACTATGCGAACTTTAAGCTTTTCCCTGAGCAGGTATGGTTGATAGGTTCAATGATGGATTGGAGTTTGACAAATGCACAAGAACTTCAGACCAATGGCAATGGAGAGTATTCTGTAATAATGGATTTACAGCCTGGTGATTCCTTTAAGTTTATTGACGCTTTAGATTATAGTGCTGGTACGGAATACGGCTCTGATAACAATGTAGACCTCAGGATTGCTGACGGTGAAGGAGGAGATATCTCCTTGCCTGAAGGAAAGCCTACCGGAACATATAAGGTAGTGGTGAACCTCAATGAGATGACAGTCTCGTTCCAAGACCCTCAAGTGTTAAGTACTGCCAAGAATATATTGTCCTATAATGTTGATGGTTTTGATGCCTTGATTGATCAAGGGGCTTCATCAATACGGTTGGTAATGCCTGACGGTACTGACCTGACAAATTTGGCGGCAGTAGTAAGGATCTCCACAAATGCGACGATTTCACCTGATCCTTCAGCAGCACGTGACTATACCTCTCCTGTGGTATATACCGTAACCGCAGAAGATGGAAGTACACAAGAATGGGTAGTGACTATTTCTGCAGGTAAGAGTACTGCCAATGACTTGCTATCATTCACGATGGCGGATGTTGCAGGTGCAATTGATGGAGAGGCTCACACCGTACAGTTGCTGTTACCTACAGGAAATGACATTAAGAGTCAGTCTGCAGTCTATGAGATATCTCAGTTTGCTACCATCACCCCAGACCCTGGAGTAGCTAGAGACTATTCTTCTCCTGTCGTCTTTACAGTAGTAGCAGAAGATGGTACATCACAAGAATGGACTGTTACAGTTCAGTCAGAGGCAAATGGATTGGATGGTAATGCCTTATCTGCGCAGGTGTTGATATATCCCAATCCGTTTGGTGAATCCTTTAATATGAAGACGGTCGGACTGAAAGGAGATATCAATGTCCGGATTTTTGACCTGACCGGAAGACTTGTATGGCAAACTATTGAAGAAGCTGGTTATCCTGTAGTGTTCAGTACCGCATCTTTCCATAGTGGAATGTATATGATGGAAATAGTAACAGAAGAAGGTAGAACACTTAAAAGAATTATTAAGCAGTAAGCTAAACCAAATATAGTATTTAGAGATCCAGAAAGCAGTTTGCTTTTTGGTAACCTGATGACAGTATAAGAAGTCCCTTCTCTCCATAAGAGAAGGGGCTTTTTTTGTTCTTTTAGAAAGGGCTTGTGAAAATAGTGTTGAGTTTATTGGATTGAAAATCAATGATTAAATAATGAAAAATGAACAAATGTAAGGATTTGTTGAATTTAACATATAAATGTTATACACAGTGTTATTAGATGGGTTAAATCTTGAAGATTTTGGTTAGAATATGTAAATTCATAAACATTTTTGAAAAGTGTGTATAACACTATTAATAAAGATGGAATGTAAGATTTGATAAATGAATTGCTTTCAACCTATAACGAGCGGCTTATACTTAGATTTCCTTACATAAGATTGTGTTAAAAATCTGATAACGAGAACAGAATAAAGTTACCCAAACAGCTATGAAGAAGAATTGCTACTTATTTCATTGCCTCGCAACAATGTTACTCGTGCTGATGATGCCCCTGATGGTATTGGCACAAGAACGGACTGTTAGTGGAGAGGTAGTAGATGAAAATGGACAGCCTTTACCAGGTGTCTCTATTCAGCTCAAGAATACCCAGTATGGTACCATTACAGATTTTGATGGTAAATATACACTTAACCTGCCCAGTGATGGTGTTTTGGTTTTTTCCTATGTAGGTTACTTGCCTAAGGAGGTCCAGATAGGGACTCAAACGAATATTAATATGCAGATGGAAGTGGATGCCGAACAGCTTGAAGAAGTGGTGGTGATTGGTTACGGTACTGCTAAGAAAGAAGATTTGACAGGTGCCGTTCAATCGGTTTCTACAGATGAGTTTAACAAAGGTGCTGTAGCATCCCCTCAAGAGCTTGTGAATGGTAAAATACCCGGCGTTCAGATTACGACAGCGGGTGGTGCACCAGGATCAGGAGCCATTATTCGTATCAGGGGTGGTTCATCGCTTACAGCTACCAATGACCCCCTAATCATTATCGATGGTGTGCCAATTGATAATGACAATGTAGCAGGTATGCGTAACCCTTTGAATACCATTAACCCAAATGATATTGAGACTTTTACAGTGCTAAAGGATGCCTCTTCGACAGCAATTTATGGTTCAAGGGCTTCCAATGGGGTTATTATCATCACCACCAAAAAAGGACGAGGTGACAAGATAACGGTAGATTACTCAGGTAATGTTTCTTTGGCAGTACCGACAAAAGATATAGATGTCTTGAATGGTACGGAGTACAGAGCCTTAATCAACGAACAATTTGCAAACGACCCCAATATAATTGGCTTGATGGGAGATGCCGATACTGATTGGCAGGATGAAATATTTAAGAAAGCTTGGGCAACGGAGCACAATGTAGCGGTGTCTGGTTCAATCAACCAAGGAGTATTGCCTTATAGGGTATCCATAGGTTATAACAATGCAGACGGTACCTTAAGACCAACTAACTTGGAGCGTTGGACTGGTAATATCAACCTTAATCCTCAACTGTTTGACAGTCACTTGAAAATCAACCTGTCGATTAAAGGGATGTATATTAAGAACCGGTTTGCAGATCAGGCGTCTATTGGTAATGCAATCAATATGGACCCTACACAACCTGTCAGAGATGAAGATGGTGAGTTGTTCTTTTGGGCAGATGCAGCAGGAAACCCCAATCCGATTGCTCCATTTAACCCTGTAGCCTACAGAACCTTCAAGGACGATAGATCAGAGGTTTGGCGTTCACTGGGTAATATTCAGTTGGATTACCGCTTCCACTTTTTACCTGCTCTTCGTGCTAACCTGAACCTTGGGTATGACTGGTCTGATTCAGATGGCGAAGTAGATAATCTGCCTGGAGCTTCTTATGATGCGGCAGCTTATGAAACGGGCTCATTCCAAGACTACTCACAGTATAAGAGAAACAAGCTGTTGGAATTCTACTTGGCTTATGAAAAAGAGTTCCCAGATATAGAGTCGAACTTGTCAGTGTTGGCAGGTTACTCTTGGCAGGAGTTTGATGTGTCTGATAGGTCTATGGAGGTTTTTGGAGACTCAGTACTGAATGACCAAGGAGTCTTAGAACCAAGAGTGCGAAGCCCTTTGGCAATTGATAAAACAAAGTACAGACTGGTATCTTTCTTTGGTCGATTGAATTATACATGGAAAAGCAAATACCTGTTAACTTTCACCTTGCGTAATGATGGTTCTTCACGCTTTGGAGACGATGAAAGATGGGGGTTGTTTCCATCTCTAGCTTTAGCTTGGAATATCAGTAATGAGCCATTCCTGAACGATTCTGAAAAAGTAAGTACACTGAAGCTTAGAGCAGGTTATGGTGTAACAGGACAGCAGGATATTGGGCAGGACTTTGGTTACCGAAGTGTATACACCAGAAGCCAGCCTACAGCCAATTATGTTTTATACAACAATGATGGAACTTTTGAGAAGGTTCAATTTGCTACACTGCGACCAGAAGAGTTTGACCCTAACTTGAAATGGGAAGAAACCACAACATGGAACGTTGGTATTGATTACGGTTTCTTCAACGATAGGGTGAATGGTTTGTTAGACTTCTATTACCGGAAAACTGATGACTTGCTTAACCAGATTCCTGTGGCTTCGGGTTCAAACCTGAGTAATGAGTTGATCACTAATGTGGGTAGTCTGGAAAACAAAGGTATCGAGTTCGCGCTGAATTATAATGCCATTCAAAATGAGGATTGGTTCTGGGAAATTGGAGTGAACTTCACTTATAACAAAAATGAGATCACAAAGCTGACCAATGTGGACGATCCAAATTACTTGGGCGTATTGACAGGTGATATTGCCGGAGGTACAGGTAACACAATACAGATACATAGTGTAGGACATCCAGCCTTCTCTTTCTTTGTATTTGAACAAGTATATGATGATGATGGCAAACCTGTTGAAGGAGTGTATGTGGACCGAAATAATGATGGCGCAATAAACGATGCAGATAAAAGACAATACAAGCAGCCTGCACCAAAAGCATTATTTGGTTTAACGACACGTCTTACATATAGAAGCTGGGACTTTAGTGCAACAGGACGTGCAAACTTTGGAAACTATGTTTACAACAATGTGGATTCGGAAGGTGCCTATCTTAATAAGTTACAGACTTCTGGTCAGTACTTGAGAAATGTGACCTCTGATATTTATGATACCCGTTTCCAAGCTCCACAATACTTCTCTGACTATTATGTACAAGATGCCTCTTTCTTCCGTCTGGATAATATCTCTTTAGGTTATAGCTTCGATAAGATTTTTGGAGAGACTTCTTATGCAAGGGTTTATGCAACTGTCAATAACCTGTTTGTCATTACGGATTATGATGGAATCGACCCAGAAGTTAACAACATTGATGAAGATGGTGTTTCTACTATAGGTATTGACAACAACTTTTATCCACGTCCGAGAACTTACTTGCTAGGCGTTAATCTATCATTCTAAACCCAGACACCATGAACAACAAACACATTAATATAATTTGGAAGGCCATTTTTCTGGTCTTGGTCATGTCGTTTTCGGCATGTGTAAATGATTTGGATATTGATCCAGTGGACCCTGATCAAAAAGCAGCAGAACAGGTATATGAAGATGAAGATGCTTTCTTGAGTGGGCTAATGAAAATATATGCAGGATTTGCAGTTTCAGGACAGGAAGGACCTGCAGGAAACGGAGACCTTGAAGGATTTGACGAAGGTAATAGCCAGTATTGGAGAGGTTTCTTTGTTTGTCAGGAACTGCCTACGGATGAAGCGGTAAATGGTTGGAATGATGGTAACCTGCCACGAATGAGTCAAGTGACTTGGACTTCTGCCAATGAGTTTATCCGTTCATTCTATTACAGGGCACTGTATCAGGTATCTGTCGCTAATGAGTATTTGAGACAAGCCAATAATGTAGTTCAAGAAGATTGGGAAAATGCCGATACATATATTGCAGAAGCACGTTTTCTGAGAGCATTTGCTTATTGGCATGCATTGGATCTTTTTGGAAACAGAATACCATTTACAACAGAAGAGACAGCTATAGGAGGAGATTTGCCTCTACCAGCAGGTGAAGATGAAAGAGGACCTGAGCTATTCAATTATCTTGAAAGTGAACTACTGGATATTGTTGGAGATGGTAATGCAGAGTCACCACAATTGGGAGACCCAAGAACACTTCAAATTGGTCGTGCAGACAAGGCTGCAGGTTGGATGCTTTTAGCAAAATTGTACTTGAATCATGCAGTTTATCTTGGAAGTGAAAATGCGACAATGTATGAGAGTGCGAGAACTTATTTAGATAAAGTGATTGATGAAGGCGGTTTTTCATTGATTACCACTGCCGCAGCAGGAGATGTTTATCATCCTTATGAATTTCTATTCCTTGCAGACAACTATAGAAGCAATGATGAGATTATCTTCTCAATAAACTTTGATGGATTGAATTCTCAATCTTTTGGAGGTACTACCTATATCGTCAATGCTTCTATTGGAGGTAGTATGATCCCTTCTGATTACGGTACCAACTCAGGTTGGGGTGGTAACAGAACTACTTCTGCATTGGTTGAGAAATTTAGTGCAGGTGATGCCCGAGCGTTGTTTTATACAGATGGTCAGACATTGGAGATACAGCAACAAGACCAGTTTACTCAAGGGTATGCGGTAATTAAGTTTAAAAATAAAACCCGTGAAGGTGTAGCTGGAGGAGGTGGAAACCAAGGTTTTTCAGATGTGAATGCTCCAGTTTTCCGATTAGCAGATGCTTACCTGATGGCAGCTGAAGTAGACTTGAGACTAGGAGAAGCCGTTTCAGGTGCTCACTTGGATTATCTCAACGAAATTCGGGATAGAGCAGGAGTGGCACCAGTTTCCAATGTAGACTTACAGTTTATTTTGGATGAGAGAGCAAGAGAGTTGTACTGGGAATGTCATAGAAGAACAGACTTAATCCGTTTTGGACAGTTTGTGTCCGGCTATGATTGGCCTTTAAAGGGTGGTGTATTGGAAGGGTCTGATGTTCCTGAGCGATATGACCTGATGCCAATTCCTACAACGGATATTACAGCCAATCCAAGGTTGATTCAGAACCCAGGCTATTAATATTATAACATAATGTAAAGCTTGAATTATATAAGGAAAACAGTAAGCGATTCTTATGGATCGCTTACTGATTTATTGGTGATAAGATGAAACATTTTATAAGCAAGCAATATTTGATGATGATCGCCTTGCTTTTTTTTGCCTGTAGTGATGATGATATAGTCAAACTCTCAAGTGAACCTACCGCACCTGCACTTAACACAATATTTGAAACGAGTTATCAACTTTCTGTAGAAAACGCGGATCAGATTTGGGAAACAGTTTCATGGGATGAGGCTGATTATAATGCAGGCTTTCCGGTTATCTATACTCTAGAGTTGTCTAATGATGGTTTTAGTACATCCACAGAATTGGCGGAGACAATCGCAGACAGTATAGACATAATGGTTAGTACCCTAAATAGTACACTACTTTCTATGGGCTTGTCAGGGGAGTTTGCTCATAACTTAGACCTAAGGGTTGTGTCAAGAGGAGATTTACCAAAAATAGATACACTCTATTCAACAACCGAAAGCTTTATTGTAGAGCCTTATTCTTTTAAGGTTCCTTATATGACATTATGGGTAATCGGGACTCATAATGGAACAGCGTTTAATGATAACGATGTCATTAAGTCTGTGAATGGAGATAATATATATGAAGGCTACCTGTACTTGGTAGACTCTTTTAAGATGACTCCTGCCCCTGTATTGGAATATGAATATGGTCAGGATCCAGATGGAATGATAGGTGCACTTATTAGTGATAATGAAGTAGCGATTCCTGTAAGTGAAGGAGCGGGATATTACCGATTGAATGTAGACTTAAATTCCTTGACGTATGAAATGTTGAAAACAGATTGGGTAATAGTAGGGACAGCAATAGGAGAGGATATTTCTATGGAGTTCAACAGGGAAGAAAGGGTTTGGAAAGCTGAAGGTGTAATGTTGACATCAGGAAGTTTTCAGTTTAGGGGAAATGATTCTGATAATTTGAGGTTTGGTGATAATCAGCCGGATAGCATTTTGGAAGCTGGCGGACAGGCTATTCCTGTTACAGAAGAAGGAAATTATACCGTGATCTTAAACTTGGATACAACACCTTTCTATCGCTATGAAATAATACGAAACTGATTGGGCATTTCCCCTTAAAACAAAAGTCAAGCTTTCAATTTTTTTAATTGGTAAGAAAAGGTCAAAAGACCATTCACACCATCAATTCTACAGTTTACACGTCAATTTTGTTACTCCTGCCTTAAGTCATTGCTTATTTGGTTTTGAAAAAAGATCTTGTAAATAGAATTATTCTAATAACACACTTCAACAAAATATTACTTCAACATGATTTCCTTCAAGCCCAAGGCACTTGTTTATCTCTCTGCCATTTTGCTTGCTGCTTGCGGTTCACAAACCAAAAACTCATCAGACGCTCTATTTAGTAGCGAAGCATTCTCTATCTATCCCAATAAGGTTACTCAGGGTGATTTCACTGCTTCTGCAAAGTCAGGTACAGAAATGGTCTCTAATTATATCAGTCCTACTGCTGAAGCGTATGACCGAAAAGTGGAGTTCAAGTTTAGCTTAAACCGTAAGGACAATGAATTGCCTTATGGAAAAAATCACAGTGTAATTATCATTCCTGAAGGCGGTAGTTATCAGACTCCTATTATCAAGTTTGGGAAACATCATGCTGATCAGAATAAGGTTTCAGAGGGAGATTACTTAGAAAAAAACACAAAAGTGACCTTCCGTTTGGACATGCGAGATGTCTTGAAAGCCTTTGAGGAAAAGGGTTACTATGAGGATAGTCAAGGAGATAAGGTGGCGAAGTCTGATTTTCAGGGAGTGTTTATCGCAGGTGGAAGTGCCCCTTTGAATTGGGATTTTGAAAACTTAAGCAATGAACTGAAAGATCCTGACGGTGATGGCATTTATGAGATTACTTTAGTCATGAATGCCGAAAATCCTGATGCCCATACTGACAGTAGTTGGAAGTTGGAAAACGATATCAGTGGATACCCGCAGTACAAAAGTGGAATGCCGTTGCAAGACGCTCTCTACAACCTGACTTTGGATGAGGTTATCAAATTATCTGAAGCAGACGGCACTTTCCGTACAGGTAAAAAGTGGGATGGTGTCTGGACCAGAGATGTAAGCTATGCGATTGTGTTGGGTATGGGAGCTGTAGAACCTCAAAGAAGTATCACCTCATTGCGTAAGAAAGTAAAGCGTAATCGTATTGTGCAAGATACAGGTTCAGGTGGGGCTTGGCCTGTTTCTACAGACCGAACCACTTGGTCATTGGCTGCTTGGGAACTTTACTGTATTACAGGTGATAAGCAATGGCTGAAAGAAGCTTTTGAAATAATCCGAAATACTGTAGAGGATGATTTCAAGAATGTAATGGCTAAAGATGGGCTAGTTAAGGGAGAAACCTCTTTTCTTGATTGGCGAAAGCAGGAATACCCTCGTTGGATGGATAATGTCGGCATTTCCCAAACAGAAGCATTAGGAACAAATGTGGTACATTATGCGACATGGAACATCCTCGCTAAAATGGCAAAAGAGTTGGGTGAGCCTGCGGATCAGTACAGAAAGGCAGCTGTAGATCTAAAACAAGCCATCAATAAGGAGCTGTGGCAAGAGGATAAAGGCTTTTATGCCATGTATAAATATGGGGGAAATTACATGATCACTTTGCCAAGAGCTGAAGCTTTGGGAGAAGCCTTGGCTGTGTTGTATGATGTGGCACCTCGGGATAAGCAAGCGGAAATTGTCAGTAATGTGCCCAATGTACCTTATGGAACACCATGTTTTTATCCGCAGATTGATGGCATCCGTCCATACCATAACAATGGGATTTGGCCATTTGTACAGTCATTCTATAATATGGCAGCTGCAAAGGTAGAAAATGGAAAAGCTTTGGAACATGGATTGGCAAGTGTTTATCGTGCTTCAGCACTCTTCTTAACCAATAAAGAGAATATGGTAGCAGAGGATGGCGATTTTGCTACAGAATTGAATTCGGATTATCAGTTGTGGAGTGTAGCCGGACATTTGGGAATGGTATATAAGGTGTTGTTTGGAATACACTACCACCCAGACAGAATTACATTTACGCCCGCAGTACCTAAAGCTTATGATGGTGCTAAAACACTAACCAATTTCAAATACAGAAATGCTGTTCTGAATATTTCGTTGAAGGGCTTTGGTTCTAAGATCAAGTCGTTTAGGCTGGATGGTAAAGAAGCCAAACCTGAGTTTCTGGCCAACCTTAGTGGAGAACATACTATTGATATTGAATTAGTCAATAATGACTTTTCTGCCGACAGCAAGTTTACTTTGGTTAAAAATAAGTTTGCGTTGACAACTCCTGAAGTAACATATGAAAATGGAATACTCAAATGGAAAGCCATTGAAGGAGCTGCCAGTTACCATGTTTTCAAAAATGGGGAAGAAGTAGAGCAAACTGAGAAAACAAGTCTTGAGGTAAAAGCATCAGGGACTTATGCTGAATATACAGTGGCAGCCAAAGATCAGGCAGGGTATTGGTCATTTATAGCTGAGCCTGTTAAGGTTTTCTTACCGTCAGTTCAACAGCTAATTGAAGCAGAATCAGTGGTGGTGCCAACCAAACGAAAAGTTACAGGATTTACGGGCAAGGGGGCTGTCGAAACCTCTAAAGAAGCGAATAAAAACCTTAGCTGGACAATCAATGCACCCAAAGCAGGTGAATACTTTATCGACTTTCGATATGCGAATGGCAGTGGAGCATGGAATACAGATAATATGTGTGCCCTTCGGACATTGGGGGTAAATGGAGAAGCAGTAGGAACAGTCGTAATGGCTCAGAGGGGGACAGATGAATGGTCAAGTTGGGCATATTCCAATGCTTGGGCTATAACATTGAAGAAAGGGAAGAATACAGTTTCTCTTAATTTTGAAGATTACAATGAAAATATGAATGTAGAAATTAACACTGCATTGGTAGATCATTTACGGGTCATTAAAAAGTAATTTCTTTCAACCAACTATCATATCAGAAAAGCGCAAAGTCATTAGGTTGACTTGCGCTTTTATTTTTTGATTTATTCTATTATCAAAGGATTCATTGTGAATAGGATATTCATAATTAAATATTATATTGGATTTTTACAATTTAACTTAGAAGCAATCGCTTAAAGTGTCAATTAAAATTTTTAGTTAAAACAGTTCAATTATGAAATCCAATTACGCAAAGGTACTTTCTGTCCTGTTTGCAGGAGCGGCAATCAGTGCCTGTAATACAGAGGCCCCTAAGCAAGAGGAAGCAAA
The DNA here is from genome assembly GCF_036880985.1 of Limibacter armeniacum. Classification (NCBI taxonomy): domain Bacteria; kingdom Pseudomonadati; phylum Bacteroidota; class Cytophagia; order Cytophagales; family Flammeovirgaceae; genus Limibacter; species Limibacter armeniacum. Next base: position 957,972 of record NZ_JBAJNO010000009.1, on the reverse strand, counting down.
AGTATTGACTTCAGGTCTTGTTCTAGAAAACATGGACACGACTGTAAGCCCTGGCGACAACTTTCAGATGTATGTAAATGGCTCTTGGCTTGACAAGACTGAAATTCCATCAGACAAGTCAAGCTATGGTGTATTCCAACAACTGAGAGATCAATCTCAGGAAGCTGTGAAAAACATCATTGAAGAAGCTGCCAAAAGTGAGAATGCAAAAGGCTCAGATGAGCAGAAGATTGGAGACCTGTACGCTTCTTACATGAATATGGAGAAGCGAAATGAGGTAGGTATTTCACCTGTTCAAGCAGAGTTTGCTAAAATCGATGCCATCAAAGATAAGAGTGAACTATCAGCTTACTTTGGGTACGCTAACAGAAAAGGCTTTTCTATGCCATTAGGTCTGTTTGTTTATTCTGACTTTAAGGACCCTAATGTTTACTCACTGTATGCTGGTCAGAGCGGATTGGGTCTGCCAGACCGTGAATATTATCTGGAGGACTCTCCAAAAATGGCTGAAATCCGTTCAGAATATGTAGCGCACATTGCCAAAATGTTTGAATTGGCGCAGCTACCTGCTGATGGGCAAACAGCCGAAGGTATCATGGAGCTGGAGACAGCATTGGCGAAAATACATTGGAAGAAAGAGGATACTAGAAATATGCAGAAACTGTATAACAAGTTCTCGATCGACTCATTGGATCAGCTGATGAGTGATGTGGATTTCAAGCAGTTCCTGGCAGAAGCAAAAGCAAAACCTGTAGAAGATATCATCGTAACAACTCCTTCAGCTGTAATTGGGGTGAGCGATGTAATCTCAAATACAGAGCTGGCAACTATTAAAAACTACCTGAAGTGGAAAGCTCTGAACGAGGTAGCTTCAAGATTGACATCTGAACTGGATGAGCAAAACTTTAACTTCTACTCTAAGACACTTAGTGGTGTTAAAGAGCAGAGACCAATGTGGAGAAGAGCTGTTAGTGCAGTAAACGGTTCATTGGGTGAAGTGATTGGTAGAGTATATGTGTCAAAGCATTTCTCTCCTGAGGCAAAAGAAAGAATGCTGGAACTGGTACAAAACCTGTTGGGTGCGTACGAGGCAAGTATCAATGACCTGGAATGGATGAGTGCAGAAACCAAGATGCAGGCATTGGACAAGTTGAAGAAATTCACTCCTAAAATCGGTTATCCTGACAAGTGGAAAGATTACTCTGCTTTGGAAATTGAACGTGACGACCTTTATGGTAACCTTCAGAGAGCAGGTCTTGTGGAGTATGACAAGGACATGGCGAAAATTGGTGAGAAAGTAGACAGAGCAGAGTGGGGCATGACACCTCAGACTGTGAATGCTTACTACAACCCAACAATGAACGAGATCGTATTCCCTGCGGCTATTCTTCAGCCTCCTTTCTTTGATATGAATGCTGATGATGCTGTTAACTATGGTGCAATTGGCGGTGTAATCGGTCATGAAATTGGTCACGGCTTTGACGATCAGGGTAGCACTTTTGATGGTGACGGTGTGCTGAGAAACTGGTGGACCGAACACGATATGGAAGAGTTTAAGAAGAGAACAGGTTCATTGGTGAGCCAGTACAACAGCTTTGAAGTAATGGATGACCTGCATGTAAACGGTGAATTCACTTTGGGTGAAAACATTGGTGACTTGGGTGGTTTGAGTATTGCCTTGAAAGCTTACCAAATGAGCTTGGGAGACAAAGAAGCACCAGTGATGGATGGCTTTACTGGTACGCAACGTGTATTTATGGGCTGGGCACAATGCTGGAAAGCCAAATACAGAGAAGAAGCACTGCGTACACAAGTAAAAACAGACCCACACTCACCTGCTTTGTTCCGTGTAAACGGTGTTGTAAGAAACATTCCTGAGTTCTATGAGGCATTTGCAATCAGTGAAGGAGATTCACTGTATTTGCCTGAGGGTGAAAGAGTGAAAATCTGGTAATTATTACCTCCTGATATAAAAATAAAGCGCAGTCCCTTTTAGTAGGAACTGCGCTTTTATTATGTGTTATTTCATGTGTGAGTCTCCGCCTTCAGATAAGTTAGTGGATGCTTGTCAGACTGAGCTTTTTGATTTTTTCTTAGAAAGAATGTCTTTCAATTCTTCATTGTCATGAGCAATCTTAACTCTCAATTCACTGCCGTTTTCACGGAAACGCATTTCAAAGTCCTCTTGAAGAAACGGAGCAAAATTACGGTTCGGGTCAATTAATATAAAATCGACAGTTTTTGAACTTCTAGGGTTGTTAGCCAAGTTCTTTACTGACCAATCTTCCCATCCATCCCAAAGGTATTCCAAATCGGTTCTGTCTGATACGTAGTGTTTCACTGGGTTTTCAGCGGCAAACCACATGCAGGCTTTCATGGTGCCTACAAATTCTTCTTCTCTTACAACCCCTTTCCAACGGTTGATTAAGGCATTTTTCTCAGGTAACCATTCTGTTACGCAGCTTGAATTTCTGAAAATGATCATAGTAGTCTGAGCAGTTTTAAGGTGATTATTGGTTCCTATTTCATAACAAATGAAGTGTATTAAAGTTCCTTGTTTTGGCACTTGCCTACACCCTACCAGATTGAACTTTTTCTTTCCATATGAAGGCATAACCAAATATGTACACGTGCATTTATGGTTAGAGAAATTTTATGGTTTCTCCTTACAATTCTTCGATAGCTGATCAGTAAGATTCCAAATAGATTTAAGCTGTTATTCGGAACCTGATAATTGAATTTACTAAATAATGAGAGCTGAATAGTTGACTTAATTCAACCTAATTCTGGTGATTTTAATCACTGATGTGAGAATTTCGCTGCATTTGAAATAAATTTGCAACAGCAATGCTTACGGCAGTTTTCCGTGGGTAGTATGTTGATGGAATAAATGATTAAAAAAATTGGATAAAGGATATTACGAGCTGACAGCCAAAACCTTCTTTGGATTGGAAGATTTGCTGGTCGAAGAGCTCAAAGAGATTGGCGCTAAGGACATTAAGAAAGGAAACCGTGTCGTGACTTTTAAAGGCAACGATGAGGTACTGTACAGGGCAAACCTGTGGCTTCGAACGGCATTGAAGATACTCAAACCTATTGCCAAGTTTAAGGCTAAAGATGAGGAGGAGTTGTACAGCCAGATTAAGAGAATTGGCTGGAGCAAGTACATGGACAATGACGGTACATTGGCAATCGATACCACTGTTCGCTCTGATGTATTTACACACTCCAAGTATGTGGCATTGAAAGCCAAGGATGCAATTGTGGACCAGTTTAGGGGCAGAACAGGTGTTCGCCCTTCTGTGGATGTAGAAAATCCTGACCTGAGACTGCATATTCATATGATGGGGATTGACTGTATCCTTTCATTGGACAGCTCAGGAGAGAGCCTTCACCGCCGAGGTTACCGTAAGCTGCAAAAGGAGGCGCCACTCAACGAGATACTGGCAGCTGGACTTATCAAGATGGCTGGCTGGCATGGGCAGTCCAATTTTGTAGATCCTATGTGTGGTTCTGGAACTTTGCCAATTGAGGCCGCCATGATTGCCATGAACATTGCTCCGGGTATGAAACGTACCTTTGGTTTCCAGAAGTGGAAAGACTATGATGTGGAGCTTTGGACAAGATTGCTTGGAGAAGCATTTATGAAACGAAAGCCTTTCAGCCATAAGATTTATGCTTCAGATATTTCAGAAGATGCGATATATGTAGCTGAGCAGAATACCAGAAGAGCAGGAGTGATGGATAAGGTCGTTTATGACGAATCAAGTATCTGGAACTGTAAGCGCCCTGAAGGGAATGGTACAATGATTATAAACCCTCCTTATGGAGAAAGAATTGGAGATAATGTCGAAGACCTCTATGAGCAGGTAGGGGATAAGCTGAAAAAGGATTTTGACGGTTTCGATGCTTGGATTATCAGTTCAAATAGAGAAGCACTGAAACATGTAGGTTTACGTCCTGCCAAAAAGCTGACTGTGTTCAATGGTGGTATGGAATGCCGCTATCAGCACTACGAAATGTATAAAGGCAGTAAAGACTGATTCTCATATTGTCAGAAAGGCACTACTTTAAAAAGGTAGTGCCTTTTTGGTGTAAATATTTTTTGCTTCAATTGGTCAAAACCATAAAAAGATTGTAAAAATGCACCCAAAACATCATTTCAAGTACTGTCCTAGCTGTAGCAAGCCGACTATTTTTTTTCAGAATTATGGCGCCTTCGAATGTGAAGAATGTCATTTTCAGCTTTTCATCAATGCTTCAGCAGCAGTAGCTGCCTTTATTCTAAATGAAGAAGGGGAGTTGTTAATGGCTAAACGCAAGCATGATCCTCAGGCAGGGACATTGGATTTGCCAGGAGGCTTTGTGGAGGTGATGGAGCCTGCCGAAGATGCCGTCAAAAGGGAAATTATGGAAGAGTTAAACCTAGAGGTTACGCATCTTGAATATTTTGGCTCATTTCCGAATGAATACCTTTATAAAGGGATGACTTATCATACACTGGATCTTGCTTTTGTCTGTAAAGTGAAAACATTTGAAGGGATGCAGGTAAATGATGATGTAGCAGATGCCATTTTTATTCGTCCTGAAAAAATAGACTTAAATGATATTGGGTTGGATTCAATCAGAAGAATGGTATTGCAGTACCAGAAGTCAATTAAGTAGCAATAAAAAAAGCATTGTAACTCATAAATAGTGTTACAATGCTTTTTTGTTATATCAAGATGAGATTAAGCCTCAACGCTGCTTGATTCAGCATAACGCTCTCTGTCAGCGATGATTTGTTGGATCGCAACTTTCTCATCAGCCCATCCCTGAATATCAACAGTCTTGCCTTTCTCCAAGTCTTTGTATACTCTGAAGAAGTGCTCGATCTCAGCTTTCAGGTGATCGTTGATCTCGTCAAGTTTAGTGTACTTGTTCCAGATAGGATCTGTAACAGGAACACAAAGCACTTTTGAATCCTGACCTTTTTCGTCAGCCATGTTCAAAACACCTACAGGTCTAACCTCAACTACACAACCAGGGAAGGTTGGGATTGAGAAAAGTACCAAAACGTCAGTAGGATCACCGTCCTCAGCCAAAGTATCAGGAATAAATCCGTAGTCAGCAGGGTAGTGCATAGATGAGAAGATCATGCGGTCAAATCTCATCATTTTCAAGTCTTTGTCGTACTCGTATTTATTGCGACTCCCTTTTGGAATTTCAATTAGTGCGTCAAAAGTTAGTTCTTTCTCCATCTTATTTCGTCAGTTTATAAAGAGAAGTGTAATTCAAAGAGCAGCGAATTTAGAAAAATCATTCTTCAAAGGGAACTTTTTTATCTAAATGGCTCTAATTTCTGGGTGATATTAAGAAAAATTCATGCCTACAAGGCTAATTCAGGACTTGATGAGGCATAAAAAAGGTACATCTCGTGATGATGTACCTTTTAATTTATCTAGGGTAGACTTTGTTTACTGTTCTAATTAAGGATGGCTTATGACTCTCTTGAAAACCATGGTTGCAAAAACCAAAAAAGTAAGGCACGGAATTAATGAGGCATAAAACTTCCAATGGTGAATTCCTGAATCTAATCCTACATTAAGGAATACGATGGCCATCCAAAAAAGCATTGCCAGAGTTAGGGTTAAAATAGTTAGGGGTTTCTTGTTTGTCATATGACAGATTAGTTAAACTTAATAGATTTGATAGGCTCTACTCCGGAAACAATGGATGTAGGAATAAATAGCGAAAGAGAGATCAAGGCAAACAACATAAGATTCAGAACCAGTACAGTCATCCAGTCAAAATAAACAGGGACATAACTGATATAGTAAGTCTCAGCTTCCAATGGAATTAGGTGGAAGTATTGCTGTAAAAATCCCAAACCAATAGCAACCAAGTTGCCAATCAGCAATCCTTTTAATGTCATACGGATACCATTGAATATAAATATGCGCTGTACCAGTCTGTTGTTACTTCCCATCGCCTTCAATGATCCAATCATTCGTGTACGCTCCATAATCAAAATCAGCATGATCGACACGATATTGAAAACTGCGACAAAGGTGATGATGACCAAAAACAGGATGACATTTTGGTGAAGCATCTTAAACCAGTCAAAAAAGTGCGCATAACGGTCTGTCACTTTTTCAAGGTAAAGGTGCATATCTACTTCCTCAAACAGGGACTCAGCAGTGTGGTCCAGTTGCTCGAAGTCATCTACATAAATTTCCAGACCTCCAACCAGTGAGTCGCCCCAGTTGTTGAGTTTTTGTACCATTCTGATATCACCTAAAGCAATGATATCGTCAAACTCTTCCAAACCTGTATTGTAAATACCTGATACCGTCAACCTTCTAGCCCTTGGAGGGTCCTGAATAAAGTACATGGTTACTTTGTCTCCGACAGACAGCTCCATTTTGTCAGCCATGCGTTTGCTGACTGCAATATCACGGCTGACTTTCTCATTATTGAGGTCAGGTAAGGTGCCTGCCACCAGACTTTTCCATATCAAGGTAGTGTCATACTCACTGCCAACACCCTTGATTAAGGCACCTGTCACTTCTGAATCCGTTTTTAGTAAGCCCCATTTGTGTGCGTAACGCTGAATATGCTGGATCTCAGAAATGGAATCTGCATCCTTATAGATATGTAAATCCTTATAGGCCATAGGATGTTCTTCCTGAGAGTTGTTCAAGGAGAATTTCTCCACCAGTAGGTGAGCAGAGTGCGTGAATATTTTTTCTTTGATAGCATCCCTAAATCCATAATAAATGGAGAAAGAAACAATCAGTGATGCAATACCGAGTGCGACACTGCCGATAGCGATCCGTACAATCAGGGACGAAAAACTGCCTTTTTCGTGATTACGGATTTTTTGCGATATAAAAAGTGAAAAATTTATGGCTGTATAATTTTTGTCTTTGTAAAGTTCAACTTTGCGAAACTACGGAACTAAAGTAGCAGACAAAAGGCAAAAGGCTTGAGATATAAGATTTTTTAGGTTCTTTTTAGAAATGCGAGGATTAAACATCTCTTTGCCACGACTATTTTACCCTTTTGAATACATCCGCCCAGACACTTCGCTTCTTGAATAACTTGTCTTTAGAAGGATTGTCATAGACGATCAGGTAATTACCCTCATTGGTGATGGCCATTCCTTCAGCCTTGTCTTTGCCATGCTCTTTATCATTGCCATGCACTATGTCGAAAAGCCGTTCAGGGTTTTGGGTCACAGTTACAGGTTTGTCTTTCAGTCCACCCTTGATACGCCAAGCCCCAATTGTTCCGTCAAGGTCCATTGTAGGACCTGCCAATATATATAGGTCACCACTTTTAGCATCGATGTTGATTTCACGAAACCCCATGCCAGCCATATTGACAAAATGTTTGTTGTAAGGCTTCTCCTTGCTGCTTCTGCCTTCCATTTGTAGCCAACCATCCCATTCATGCAACTTGAATTCAATGATCACTGCCCAGCCAGCCAGTACTGGTCCCCGAAGCCCAACAAATATCCGTTTGCCATATATGGCTAACCCTTCTATGTCAAACCCATTTTCCTTGCAAGGAATATTCATAAACGGACCTAGATGTGGGTCTGTACAAAGCAACTCCGTTAATATGGTACTGCTTTTTCCTCTCTCAAGCATTAAAGGCTTGAATTGTTTAACGGCTTTTTTGCCCTGCTTGACTTTCAGTTTTTTGACAGGTGTCCAGATTCCTTTTTTCTTATCGAATTGGCAGGGGATTTTCCCTAAAGAAAAACGGTTCTTGTCTACCTTTACCTTCGCCAGTTTTTTGCCACCAGCTTTATGGCCATCCTCTTCATCAGGGGTGCTTCGCTTCAGTGACATGCTTCCTGTAACCCAAAGAAAAGGAGCTTCCCATGCTAACCCTTCTATATCCATTTCTCCCTCTTTGCCATCAGGAAGGTCAAAAAACTCCTCAAGCTCAAATGTTTTATGCTTTTTATATTCGCCATCTTTCCAAACCAGTCGTTCAATCGCTGAACTTTCATCATATGCCAGAAACAATGTGTTGTCGCAAATGATACAAGTGGAGATTTCATTCCGAAGTTCATCAAGGTTGTCAATGCCTTTTTTGAATTTTAGCTTGATGCGTTCTATAGGCGCCCGATTCTTGTTTTTCATAAGTTGGGAGTTTGGTGAGAGTAGATGATGAGGTATTACCTGACAAGGTTAGCTTTAACTTACAAAAAGTCTTTTAAAACAGTATCAATTAATATGCTGCTCAGCCTAGATTGGTCATTTGGCATTTCCATTATCCTGTTTTTGATTTTTTAATAATTCAGAGAATTTTCATGATTTATCAATTACCTTCAATCCCCAAAACTTAAAACCAAGAAAATGCAAAACATCATTATCATTTTACTGTTAATTGTAATTGTGTATCTGATCATCTTACTCAACAAAAGGGGAAAAGCCTTGCAGGTTCGTAATAAGGATGATATTGATAGGGCAGTAAGAGCGAGTAAAGCTTCTACCATGGGAAAGTCAATGGAGCAGATTATTCCTTATTTTCCTGAGTTTGAGTACAACCCGAGTGATGTACGATTTTTAGGTTCTCCAATTGACTTGGTGGTATTTGATGGACTTAGTGAGGGAGATTTGAGAGAGGTGGTTTTTGTAGAGGTGAAAACAGGTAAAAGTGCCGCACTGCCAGCAAGAGAAAAACAGGTGCGTGACTGTATTTTGGCAGGTAATGTCAGGTGGGAAAAGCTGCATGCCAAGGTGGTAGAAGGAGAAACACAATTTTTGATTAGTAATCAGTAGAAAGCAATATGACCGTTAAAAATATCATTATAGCAGCCATTGTAGGATTGATGGCTTATTTTACTTGGACAACCTTTTCTCAACCGGGTGTTTCCGATCTTGAGGGGGACTTTAAGGAAGATGCATTCTTGAGAAATGAGAATAATACAGGGCCAGTGGTTCGGGTGTATGCCGTATCTGTTTCAGATACTTTATGGGCAGCAATGGAGCAGTATGGCAAAATGATGCCGCATAATAAGTATGGGAATACCAAGGTGTATTTCTTTGAAAAAGGGGAGGCTCCGAACGATTTAAAGTTGGAAGACGATAATTTTGATAGGGTGTATCAGGCATCCTGTTTGGCTCGATTTGAGAAGGATGCAATGGGAAAAGAGGTTTTTACTCGTTACCCGTTTAAATAGAAGGTATCAGAAAGAAAAAAAGCAACCTTTAAGAGGTTGCTTTTGCTTTATCCATGTCTTTGATTTTCTCCTGTAAGCTTTTTCCTGAAGCCTTGATCTGCTCAAAGAGCTTTTTCTTGGTACTTTTTAGCCAATGGAATTTTCCCCTGAAATACACATGTTCGTAAGTGTTACGCATTCTTGTAGCGATAAATGCTGTCAGAGGGAGGGATACTCCGTACACCAATGAAGTTTGCCAATCTGTAAAGTAAGCCATAGCGCCCATATAAGTGCCGTAGAAGATCGGTAACGTCAGGGCTGATGAAGCATATCTCATCATGCTGTAACTCTCAGGATCCTTATCAATTGAAGCTAACTTATGGGATAAAAAGAGTGACGGCATATGGTGTAAAGTTCCCCATAAGGCAAGAGGTGATGCCAATACCGCAGCTACCATATTGAAGTTGCTAACAGGGTAAGAGAAGTTATGAAGGTTTCTCTCCTTGACACCTCCTTTAGCCAAAGTGTTTCTATAGTGCTTATAGGATTCCTGCACTTCAGTCCATGCTGCTGGATCACTCTCTTTCAGTTCAGCCAATCGGTTTGCATAATCCTGCATATATAGGAATCGCTCAGATTGTGGAGTATCCATCAGTTGTTGTTCCTCAATCATTGTTAGGTCAGAGACATCCTGATCTTTGAAATGAGGAGTCAATTCCATCATACGGATGTGTATGTCCTTTGTCAGTTGATTGATCGTCACAACACTGTTTTCGTGGTATGAGGCAAAGTAATCTTTCAACATGATTGGCTCTCCATATTGTACCAACAGTTCACTACCATGTTTACTGAAATTGCCATAATGAATACCTGCCGGAACAATCTTGAGGTCAAGGTCGAAGTTGCCAGCTTCAGCGGTTTGAAATGCTAAACGGGCAAGTCCTTTCTTCAGTGGTCTAACTTTTCGTGATTGTACGGTGCTACCTTCAGGATGAATAACCAGTTTACGCTTTTTGAGTAAATGGTCTACCACTATCTCCGCAATGGCTTCGTTACGGTTCTGTACAGTCTTGAAGCCATCTCTTTGTCTGTAGATAGGTAAAATTTTAAATCCGTTCAGGATCTTGGCAAGGAACTTACTTTGAAAGATGTCAGCTCTTGCCATAAATACGGGTTGCCCTGGGAGCGTAAAAAGTATCGCCAACGGGTCCATCAAGTGGTTTGGGTGATTAGCAGCAAAGATAACAGGACCGTCTTTTGGAATATTTTCTTCTCCTGTAACGGTCACTTTTCGATAGTACAATTTGTTGTGGGCAGTCTGCAAATACAATTTCAAAAGGGCATAACCCACAGAATATTTTCCAATATTTTTATTCATAGTCTTTCCTAATGATAATAGGTCACGCTTTTTGGAACTTCAGTCCTTTTTTGAAAAGTGAGCGACAAAAATACAATTTGTTATCAGATTGTTTGTCAATACACTTCCTAAAAAAAGCAGTGTTGTTTGTAAAGTCACATCAAAAGAGAAGAGAGTGGTAAGTAGTAATCACTCCCTTTGTCATAGTATGATAATCAATAGTCCCCTGTTAGTATTGAGTCGTTAGCCTTCCTGCTCATTGCTGATGGAATAATGCAAACCAATGTTTTCGGTTCTTTCCATGGCAGCACTAATGATCAGGTATGTGATATTGATCAGGTTACGTAATTCACATAACTGAACCGACAGGGTGGTTTTTTTGTAAAGATCTTCTGTTTCCTCATAGATCAGGGCTGTACGTCTGAATGCTCTTTTCAATCGTTCATCTGATCGGACGATACCTACATAGTTACTCATTACAGCTCTTAAGTCTGAGCGGCTCTGAGAGATCAGTACCATCTCTTCCGCTACGGTAGTACCATCCTTGTTCCATGCAGGTATATTGTCTTGGAAAGCAACTCCTTTTACTTGCTCAAGGGCTGTCAGGTATGCCTCGTGTGCATAAACGGCCGCCTCCAGCAGGGAGTTGGATGCCAGTCTGTTAGCGCCATGTAGTCCTGTGTGGGTACATTCACCACAAGCCAATAGATGGTTGATGGAAGTTTGTGCTTTCTCATCCACAACAATACCGCCACAAAGGTAATGAGCGGCAGGAGCAACAGGAATCAGGTCTTTACTAATGTCTATACCAAGGCTGAGGCATTTGGCATAGATGGACGGGAAGTGTCCAAGCAATTCTTTCTTGTCAATATGCGTGGCATCAAGCCATATATGCTCATGACCGCTTTTCTTCATTTCAGAGTCAATAGCACGGGCTACAATGTCTCGAGGTGCCAATGAGCCACGTTCATCATACCTCTCCATAAAAGACTCATGCTTATGGTTGCGAAGTATGGCTCCGGCACCTCTCAATGCTTCTGTGATAAGGAATGCAGGTTCTTCACCTTGATGGTACAAGGCAGTAGGGTGAAACTGTACGAACTCCATTCCTTTGACATGTCCCTTGGCACGGTAAGTCATGGCAATGCCATCTCCTGTAGCTACCGCAGGGTTGGTGGTTGTACGATAAACCTGTCCAATACCACCTGTAGCAAGCAGTGTCACTTTGGCAAGGATTGTTTCTACCTCACCAGACTTTTCATTGAGTGCATATACCCCGTAGCAGTTGATGTTCTGATCGCGTCGGGTGACCTTTTCGCCCAAATGGTGTTGCGTAATCAGGTCTACAGCAAAGTAATGGTCATAGAGTGTGACGTTGTCGTAACGTTTTACCCTTTCGAGCAAAGCCCGCTGAATTTCTTTTCCTGTAATATCCTTGTAGTGTAGAATTCTGAAATCGGAGTGTCCACCTTCCTTGGCTAGGCTGTATTCACCTTTATCGTTCTTATCGAAATTGGTACCCCACTTGATCAATTCCTTAATCCTTTCGGGACCTTTTTCCACCACCAGTCTGACACTGTCCTCATTATTGATATAAGAACCTGCATTCAGCGTATCCTGTACATGCTTTTCATAGGAGTCTGAATCATTGATGACAGCCGCAATTCCCCCTTGAGCATATTGTGTATTACTCTCTTGAGGTTGGTCTTTGGTCAGAATACAGATGGTAGGCTGTTCAGGCTCATTCTCGTAATGTTCTGCCAGTTTGAGCGCATAACTCATTCCTGCAATGCCTGACCCGATTATCAGAAAGTCAACTTTTTTCATAGGATCACAAAGCGAAAAAAAGAAAAGGCAGAAGGTATTCAAGTCTTAAAAGACCGAATGCCTTCTGCATATTTGATGGCTACTTAAGACAGTTCAAACATTCTTTGGATTGAACCGATTGCCTTTAGACGGATATCCTCAGATACATGTACCTCAGGGTATTCGTATTTCAGACAGTTGTAGACCTTTTGCAGTGTATTCATTTTCATGAAATGACACTCACTGCAAGCACAAGTATTGTCCTCATTCGTTGGTGCAGGAATCAGCGTCTTGTGAGGTACTGCTTGCGCCATCTTGTGCAGGATACCTGCTTCTGTCGCTACAATGTACTCCTCATTGTCGTCTTCCTGTACATATTTCAGGAGTCCGGCTGTAGAACCTACATAAGAGGCAGTTTTCAGTACCGGCATCTCTGATTCAGGGTGAGCAATAATTTTGGCGTTCGGGTACTTTTTGTGAAGTTCCAACAGCCTGTCAACAGCAAAAGCTTCATGTACAATACAGGCTCCATCCCAAAGCAGCATGTCTCTACCTGTTTCTTTCATGATATACTTGCCAAGGTTTTTGTCTGGGGCAAAGATGATTTTTTCATCTTTAGGCAAGCTGTTGACAATCTTCAAGGCATTGGTAGAAGTGACTGTGATATCAGTATAAGCCTTCACTTCAGCCGAAGAGTTGATATAAGTAATGACCGTATGGTCAGGGTGTGCCTCCACAAACTCCCTGAATTTTTCTACCGGAGCAGATTCAGCCAGTGAACAGCCAGCCTTGAAGTCCGGCAGAATCACTTTTTTTTCAGGATTGATGATTTTGGCAGTTTCAGCCATAAAGTGTACACCTGCAAACAAGATAATGTCTGCATCGACCTCAGCAGCTTTTTGGGAGAGCGCAAGGCTGTCGCCAACAAAGTCTGCAAGGTCCTGTATTTCCGGAATCTGGTAGTAGTGCGCCAGGAAAACAGCATTTTTCTCTTTCTTCAGCCTGATGATTTCCTCTTTCAGGTCAATGCCGTTTGTAGGCGTGTCTACATAACCCAACTCGTCAGCGGATGCCTTGATTTCTTCTGTAAGCATAACCAGTTATTCGTCAGTGAATATGATTTTGAATTAACATGCGGGCAAATTTAAGAAATCTTTAATAATAAGCCCTGCTTATGAATAATACATTGTCTGAAGAGCTTTCTGTAATGCTAGAAAGCTCTGGTAGCATAACCTGAAAATTGCACATAATGTTAAGGAAGAGATTTTGTTAATTGAGTCAGAAAATGTACTATTGGATTTTTTTAAGAATTATTTAGATATAACGGAAAGTTTAAATTCCTGATAAATAGCATAACGTCTAAGCGAATCCTATGTGCAAAGTGTCGGTGGTATTGCCTTTTTACAATGCCGAATCAACCCTTGCAAGGGCTATTGAGAGTATTCAGAAACAGGAAATGAGCGATTTTGAGCTACTGCTGGTGGATAACAATTCATCAGATGACAGTAAAAAAGTTGCTCTGAGTTTTGTCTCAGATGATAGCCGTATTCAGTTGATGGAAGCAGCAGAACAAGGTGTGATGCATGCCTTTAACTGTGGGCTGGAAAAAGCACAAGGAAGATACATAGCACGGATGGATGCTGATGATGTAGCATTGCCAAACAGGTTGAAAAGCCAGGCTGATTGGTTGGATGACCATCCGGAAACAGGACTGGTTGCTGGACTTGTCCGTTATGAAGCCCATCGTAAAGGGACAAAAGGTTTTCAGAAGTATGTCAACTGGGTCAATTCATTGGTCAATTGGGAAGCGATTCAAACGAGTCTTTTTGTGGAGTCGCCAATTGTAAACCCAACAGTGATGGCTCGTAAAAGCCTGTTTGATGAATTGGGCAGTTATCGAGATGGAGACTTTCCTGAAGATTATGAACTGCTTCTTCGTTGGGCAGGTAAAGGAGTCAAGATGGAGAAGGTACCTGAAGAGGTGCTGATCTGGTATGATTCCGACACTCGCCTGACCAGAACAGATAGCCGCTATACGGATGATGCTTTTTACAGGGTCAAGGCTGCTTACTTGGCTAAATGGCTACGGGACAATAATCGGTATCATCCAAAGGTATGGGTATGGGGAGCAGGAAAGCGTTCTCGGAAACGGGTTGCCATGTTGGAAAACCATCAGGTAACTGTTGAGGGTTATATTGATATAGTACCCGAAAAGACGACACTTGCGGCGTGTATTTATTTTGAAGACTTACCTGACCCGGGAAATCTCTTTGTCGTCTCTTATGTAGGAAACAGAGGAATCAGGGATAAGATAAGGGCATTTCTGGTTGATAGAGGTTATCGGGAAGGTATAGACTTTATCCTTGCAGCCTGAACAACTGTATGTGAACAGCATTTTTTCATTGCTTGTAAATAGATCAATTAATTATGGGACTGGAACAAATTTTACTGATTGTCGGCGTCATAATCCTAGGATGGATTGTCATTAAGGCCGCCAAAATGATTCTGAAAGTTGGGGCAATTCTGCTTTTGGTAGCAGCCTTCTTCTTCTGGTATAAGATGATACCAGACAGTGGACTAGATGTATTCTTTAAGAAAGCGGAAAAACTTTCTGACCTGCAACGTCTGTGTGCCGAGAGTGAAGGCTTGAAAGAAGTGAAGTGTGATTGTATTGTGGAGCCGATCTACAATGACATGAGCCAAAGGCTGACAGGAGAACGACTTACAGAAGTTGAAGCAAATCCTGAACTGTTCAAAAAGGAGCTTAGAAAAAGTTTGCAGAATAGCCGACATGAGATCAAGGACTGTATCGCTAAGGAGAAAGGCCCTGAGATGGCAGACAAGATTGAAAAAGCCATTGATGGTGTACAGGACTTTGGAGAGAATGTCAAGAGCATAATAGACATGTTCAGTGACAGTAAAGAGTAATTGTATTAACAAAAAGCAGCTTTGAATGTATTTAGGGCTGCTTTTTGTTAATAAGCATAAAATTATAGTGCAATAAAGTAGGGGATAAGTACAGTTGAGTGTATTAGTAAGTGAACAAACAAACGAAACAGATTGAACTGAAAGAGCAATCAAACTTCATGCTCTCTCCTGTTTACCTAACAAACCTTTATTATCAAAAACATTATATCGTATCAAAAGTCATTATACAGCATTTAATAGACTAAACTGACAAACAAAGAAAAGTCCGACTCTTAGAGCCGGACTTTTTTATTGGTCAAATTTTTCTTGCTGATAACAGGAAAGTGTAAAACAAAAAAAAGCCTTACCAATATGGTAAGGCCCGAAAATTATCATTAAGCGTTTGCTAGATCTTAGTCTTCTGAGATTCTAACATTAACGGCGTTAAGTCCTTTTCTTCCTTCTTGAAGTTCAAAAACTACTCTGTCATCTTCTTTGATCTCGTCGATCAGACCTGACACGTGTACAAAGTATTCTTTGTTTGATTCTTCGTCTTTAATGAAGCCATAACCTTTCTCTTCATTAAAGAATTTAACAGTTCCCTTATTCATTGTATTAGTATTATTAATTTCGTCAAAGGTAACGGTTCTATTTAAATATCGAAGAGATTTTACATTTAATAACCATTAAATCTGAAGAAATTTTTCATTTACCCCCATTTAGGCCCTAAAATCAGGTATTTGAGCCATATTGAGGTGAGAAGATTAAACAAAGAAAATGTTTTTGTGTAACTGATTTGTTCTCAAGTCTTTGTTCTTCTAATGCTTCGGAGAGGTCTTTACCATTTTTGAATGGTAGGTTTTGTAATCTTTTAATTATCAGTGTTTTGATTTTTATCTGTATCTAAAAGACCTTTAGCCTGTACCAGAGGCAAAATTTTTTGATAGTTACTTCTAATCTTATTTCCCACTGCCTCTTTTCGCTTAATCCAGTTATCGTAATGAAGTACCCTTTACCTTTTCTGTCATTGTAGCAAGAACAATTTATTGTGTCCTTAATAAGGATGTTGATTATTAGGAGGTTAATTAGGATGTGTCAAAAGTAGACTCATGGAATATGGTATCGACTCACTGATTCCCGTGATTTGTTGTATTAATCCTTTATTAAGTAGAATAATGCAAAAAATTATTTTAAAATTGCTTTAAACATGTTTTGAAAATATGGGGAAGGTAAACGTAAGCAGCAGAAATAAACAGGTTTTAGCTACAGCATAAGCATTGAATGACCAAAACTATAAATCCAAAATGAAACACTATTACTTTTTGCTATTACTATCCTTCGGGACATTGTCCTGTCAAAAATCCCCACAACAACAGACTATGGGTGAATCTGTAAAAGAAGAAACATTGGAAGAAACCTTGAATGGGCTTCAGAAGCAATATGATATTTTGGGAATGAGTGCACTTGCCATCAAGGATGGGAAGGAAGTATTCAGTTACTATAATGGTATGGCAGATGTTGAACGTCAGCAGCCCGTAACTGCAAAAACAAAATACAGAGTTGCTTCCATTTCCAAATATGTGGTGACAACAGGCTTGATGAAACTGTATGAGGAAGGCAAGTTTGACCTTGATACAGATGTTAGCAAGTACTTGGGCTTTGAGTTGCGCAACCCAAAACATCCAGCAGAAGTGATCACAATCAAGCATATCCTGACACACTCTTCGGGGTTATCTGACAGCGATGCCTATTTTGATTTTCTAATGGATACATATAAGGAGCGCAACCCATCCATTGAAGAAGTATTTAAGAAAGAAGGTAAGTATTACAGCGACTCCACTTGGAGCGATAACAAGCCTGGTGTTCACTTCGAGTATTCCAATCTGGGCTTTGGGGTAATTGGTAACCTGATTGAAAAGCTGTCAGGTGAGCGTTTTGATATTTACTTGCGTGACCATATTCTGAGACCTTTGGAGATTTCGGGAAGTTTTAATGTGAATGACCTTCCTGATATCAATGAGTTGTCAGTATTGTACCGCCGTGAAGACCTTGACCCGAAAAAGAAATGGGAGCCACAAACGGATAACCATAAAGGGGAAAAGCCTAATGCGCGTGAAGATTTGAAAGATTATAAAGCAGGTTGGAATGGTGTAGCTTTTGGACCTCAAGGAAGCTTTAGGGCAAGTGCAGAGGAGTTGAGTAAAATCATGCAACTGCATATGAACAAAGGAACTTACAAAGGCAAAGAGATCCTGAAACCTGAAACGGTAGAGCTGATGAACTCGATTCATTTCAAGACAGATGGAGACAAGGTTTTTGAAATGGTAGGACTTTGTGCTCATATAGAAGACGAGCTGTTACCAGATTACCGTTTGTTTGGGCATACTGGGGATGCCTATGGTTTGCATAGCCTGATGTTCTTCAATAAGGAGCATAACTTTGGAATTGTATATATAGTCAACAGCTCTTTGGTGGCAGAAGGTAAAACCGGACTTTATACAGTAGAGGAGGACCTGACAAGAGCCATCTTTGAAAAACTGAAGCCTACATTGGTGGATGGAGATATGTAATCAGAACAAGTGAGGATTATATAAAACATACAATTGTATGGATAAATGGAACGGAGTCAAAATGGCTCCGTTTTTTTAAATAAGAGAGAAGCCTTAAAGTGAAATTTATAGGTGAGGATGAGAAAATTACATATGAAATCAGTGGATCTGCCACTGAAACATACTTTTAAGACAGCACACAGCCAGCGAGATGTTCAGCGCTCAATCATTGTGTCAATTGAGGAACGAGGACATATGGGATATGGAGAAGCTACGGTTAACACTTACTTTGGTGTAACAGAAACACAGATTCTACAAGGGATTGAGTCGGTACGTGCCATTGTGGAGTACTTTGAGTGGGGAACGCCCGAAGAGCTTCATGCTTTGCTTAGTGCGGAACTGAAAGGGAACACTTTTCCGTTATGTGCACTGGATGAGGCTGCTTATGACCTTTATGGGAAGCTGAATGGTCAGTCGACTTATCAATACTGGGGATTGAAACCTCACAATTTACCACTCTCCAATTATACTATAGGGATAGATACCATCGCCAATATGGTGGCAAAGATGGAAGAAATGCCTTGGCCTGTTTATAAAATCAAGCTAGGTACAAAAGAAGATATCGATATTGTCCGTGAGTTACGTAAGCATTCTGATGCAGACTTTCGTGTAGATGCCAATTGTGCTTGGGGAGTAGAGGAAACGGTCAAGAATGCAGCCGCATTTAGGGAAATGGGAGTTTCATTTGTGGAACAGCCTATGGAGCCAGAGAACTGGGAAGGGATGAAAAAGGTGTATGCACAATCTGTATTGCCTTTGGTAGCTGATGAATCTTGTATCAGGGAAGAAGATGTTGAGAAGTGTGTAGGACATTTTCATGGTATCAATATCAAGTTGACCAAATGTGGTGGTCCAACGGTAGCCCGTAGAATGATAGAGAAGGCAAGGCAACATGATATGAAGGTGATGGTAGGTTGTATGACAGAATCTTCTGTGGGAATCTCCGCAATAGCACAACTGTTGCCTATGTTGGATTATGTGGATATGGATGGGAGTATCCTGCTAAAGGAAGACCCCGCTGAAGGAGTTAGGTTGGATTTTGGCAAGGTGATTTACCCTGAGAGATACGGAAACGGTGCTCATTGGAAATAAACCAAATGAATGTAGAAGCTAAAACCAAAATACATTCTGAATAATATAAACAGATAGTAAGATGAAATTTTTAAAGTGGACTAGCAGTGTGGTATTGGCTGTTGCCTTGTATAGCTGTAATGGACAAGCGGAAGAGCGTCTTAAAAGCTTGGAAGAATTGACAGACCAAGTAATTAATGAGCATGTATCTGATAAGCGCTTGGCTGTTGCAGAACCTGTTTTGAAACTGGAGGAAGGAAAGTTGGTGCTGTTGGGTAAAACGGATATGCCAGAAGTAAAGGAGGCTGTATTGAAGGCACTTTCAGAAAAAGGTGAAGTGATTGACAGAATGGAGTTACTTCCTGAGGCAGAACTAGGAGATAATCATTTTGCTGTAGTCAATATCTCGGTTGCCAATATGCGGGTAAGGGGTAGTCACTCAGCTGGAATGGCCAAGCAGGCTACGATGGGAGAAGTCCTGAAAGTATTGGAAAAGGAGGGAAGTTGGTACCGTGTCCAGACAACAGACCATTATATTGGGTGGATCAGTAACGGTTCAATTGAGTTGGCTACAAGTGAGGCAAAACAAAGTTGGGATAGCAGGCCTAAAGTAATTTATACCAAACCTACTGGCTTTGTGTATGAAAATACTTTTGATAAGGAAAAGACGGTCTCTGATATTGTATATGGTAACTTGTTGGCACTGAAAGAAACACAGACACACCGATATAAAGTAGAATTCCCAGATGGCCGTGAAGGCTTCGTCCTGAAAAGTGAGGCAATGCCAATCGAGGAATGGAAACAGACAAGAGTACTTACACAAGAAAATCTGGTCAATACAGCCAAGACATATTTGGGGCTGCCATACAACTGGGGGGGGAATTCTTATAAAGGTGTAGACTGTAGCGGTTTTACTGGAGGAGTATACTTTGCTAATGGTTTGCTTCTACCAAGAGATGCATCGCAACAGGTACGTATTGGAGATGAGATTGATACTCTTAATAATTTTGCTAATCTTCAGGATGGAGACCTGCTGTTTTTCGGAAGAGGAGCAACGGATTCCACTACTGAGAAAGTGACACATGTAGGTATGTGGATAGGGAACCAATCGTTTATTCACTCTTCAGGACATGTAAGAATCAGCAGTGTAGACTCTACTGCTGAAAACTATGATGAGTATAACCTCAATAGGCTGTTGCATGTGAAAAGAGTTTTGGGTAGCAAAAACCTGAAAGAGACGATTGACTTAAAAATATCAAAAGCATTATAACCGATAGGTTGATCGAAAATATAGTAAAAAGCCGCCTCAAGCCTTTTGGGGTGGCTTTTTACTATTTAAGGAAAATAAATTCGTAGCTCAATGTGAAATTATGTAGATTAAACTGTATCTAATCAGGTAAGTAGCATTTTACTAAAGCAATTATATCAATGAAAAAACTTAGTCCTACCAAACTAATTGAGCAATTAGACCCTGTAAAAGACCATCAGAGAATTGTATTCTATTTAGGAACTCAGGTGTTTTGGTGGGACACTGAGAAGGCATTGGAATTTGCACTTTTCCGAACTTTTGCGGTACCGTCCATTTCAAAGTTATTGGAAGAGACCGGAGAGTTTCAGCAGCATCCGATGAAACGTTATGATGATACGGAACTGATTTTGGCTGAAATCTCAGAAAACGGCTATAACAGTGAGCGAGGAAAAAAAGCATTCAGGAGAATGAATGCTATGCATAATTATTACAATATCGGTAATGAGGATATGCTCTATGTCCTGAGTACCTTTATATTTGAGCCTATTAGATGGAATGCAAAGTATGGATGGAGACCATTGTCAGAAAAGGAAAAAATGGCTTCTTTCTATTTTTGGTGTGAGGTAGGCAGGCGCATGAACATCAAAGGTATGCCTGAGACGTATGACGCTTTTGAAGACTTCAATAGACGTTTTGAAGAGAAGCACTTTCGCTTTGAGTCTTCCAATCAGGTAATCGGAAATATTACAGTAAACCTGCTTTTGGGTTTTTATATGCCTAAGGTATTTTTTCCTTTAGGTAGGTATGTGGTGTATGCCATGATGGACAATCCGTTGCTTGA
The DNA here is from genome assembly GCF_036880985.1 of Limibacter armeniacum. Taxonomy (NCBI): domain Bacteria; kingdom Pseudomonadati; phylum Bacteroidota; class Cytophagia; order Cytophagales; family Flammeovirgaceae; genus Limibacter; species Limibacter armeniacum. Next base: position 936,975 of record NZ_JBAJNO010000009.1, on the reverse strand, counting down.
TGCAATGAAGTTTCCCCATCCGCCTAAATGGCTGCGAAAAATGGTGGGAAAAGGGATGCAATTAAGGGCTGGCATATTGAGGATGTTGCCAAAACGGAAAACGCCGGTACTGACTACTACTCGTAAGCGACCAACCTATCCTGCTGGTTATGCTATTGAGTCACTAGGAACTTTTCCAAAGGGGAAATGTCCTATTCATGGGTAGGGATCATTTCTAGAATCAGCCTATCAATTTTACCTTCAGTTATTTAACATTTCATTGAAATGTTCTATCTTTTTAATAGGAAAAGCTAGAAACCCCTCCCGCTTGAACCTTTTTATATCAAAATACTTCAATCAATTAAATCAATTCCATAATGGGAGATAACCTTTATAACTACTCTGAAAAACTGAAGGACCTGATTTTTGAATATGGTCCAAAACTGGTGGCCGCCATTATTGTCCTGATTATTGGTCTTTGGGTTGTGAAAGCACTCACTGCCATGATTAAGCGACAACTGGATAAGCGAAACCTTGACCCAAGCCTGAAGCCTTTTCTGGGTGGCCTTTTCAATATGCTGATGAAGGTGCTGCTAGTCATTGCTGTATTAAGTACAATGGGTATCGAGATGACGTCCTTTGTTGCTATTTTAGGTGCAGCAGGCTTAGCAATTGGAATGGCGTTATCGGGAACCTTGCAGAACTTTGCAGGTGGTGTCATGATCTTGATATTCAAGCCTTTTAAGGTAGGGGATTTTGTGGAGGCTCAGGGATTTATGGGAGTGGTGAAAGAGATTCAGATTTTTGTGACAATCTTGAAGACAGGGGATAACAAAACGATCTATATTCCCAATGGACCGCTTTCTACAGGCACACTAACGAATTACTCTGTTGAGCCAAATCGACGGGTAGAGTGGACGTTTGGTATAGGATACGGTGATAATGTGGATAAAGCACAGGAGATTCTGAGAGGATTGATCGCTCAGGATGAGCGGATACACGAAACACCTGAGCCTTTTATAGCTGTTTCTGCATTGGCAGATAGCTCTGTAAACCTAGTGGTGAGGGTATGGACAAAGAGTGGAGACCTTTGGCCAGTGTTTTTTGATATGAACAAAAAAGTTTACAACGCATTTAATGAGCAGGGTATCAATATCCCATTCCCACAAATGGATGTACACGTTCATAATAATGCATAAAAAAGCTGAAAGAGGATGTTAGTCAAACCTGACAGATTCTTTCAGCTTCTTCAATATCTTATTACTTGATAGGGCAACTCTTACAGTGTTTGCCTTTCTTTTTGTATTTCTTACAGCACTTCTTTTTTCCTTCACAAGAACATTCGGCAGTATCAAAAGCCGTGTCCATATTAAGCATCTCCAGAAGTTGTTGGCTAGTTGTGTTGCAAAAGTTTCTTGTAACGTCCATGAGTATTAGAGATAATAAGCTAGTGTGTGTTCCTTGATTAGACTTAATCTAAATAAATCATGTCCCAAACGTACAATTTTTTATTTAAAAATGATCTAAATAAACGGGTAAATTTTATGTGTTTTCTTCCATTATTAACAAAATCATTGTTTTTGATATTCCTGCGGCAGGGGTGTTAACATTAAAAAACCCCTTGTTCTACAGATTAGAACAAGGGGTTTAGTGCTAAATGTTAGCTGAGAATTGATTAGTGCTCTTCCTTGAATTTTCTAACCAATTTATTGGAGAACAGGAACTTCTGAAGTTCTGGACAATCTGCATCCAGGATATTGTCATTGTTTCCTTCCCATAGCTTATGCCCTTCATGCATAAACATGATATATTCACCAATTTCCATTACAGAGTTCATATCGTGTGATACGACAATGGTTGTCAGGTTATATTCGTGCGTGATCTCATGGATCAGGTTATCAATCATCAGGGAAGTGTTGGGGTCGAGTCCTGAGTTTGGTTCATCACAGAAAAGGTATTGTGAGTTCATCACAATAGCACGGGCAATGCCGACACGTTTCTGCATACCACCACTGATCTCGGATGGCATTCTTTCCATTGCATGGTCAAGGCCAACACGTTTCAGGCAGGTATTTACTCTGTCCAACTTTTCATCCAAGGGCATTGTAGTCAGCATGTCTAGCGGAAAGCGGACATTCTCAGCTACCGTTTTGGAGTCAAACAAGGCTCCACCTTGGAAAAGCATCCCAATCTCACGGCGTATTTGCTTCTTGGTTTCCCGATCGGATTTGTAGAAATTTCTGCCATTGAATTCAACGGCTCCTTCATCAGGTTCTATTAGTCCAACAATGCATTTTAGCAACACACTTTTACCTGTACCACTGGCACCGATAATCATGTTGGTTCTACCTTGTTCAAAGGTTGCATTGATACCTTTCAGAATTTCTTTCCCGTTGAATGATTTCTTTATGTTTTTGATCTCAATCATAGCTCGATAATCTGGTTAGTTAGAGAAGTAGGTTGGCAAGCAACAAGTCAGCAAACAGAATCAGGATGCTGCTATTGTTGAAGGCTTTGGTTGAAGATTGTCCTACTTCCAATGCACCGCCTTTGGTATGGTATCCTTCAAATGCAGAAACCGAAGTAACAATAAACCCGAATACAAATGCCTTAATCAGGGCAAAAGGAACTGTGAAAGGGTCAAATTGCATTCTGAGACCATTAATGTAGTCTTCCAGTGTCATCAGCTTGGTCAGGATGATCAGAATGTAACCACCAGCAACACTTAAAGATGCTGAAAGAATGACAAGAGGAGGGAACATTACAATACCTGCAATAATCTTAGGTAGCACCAAGTACGAAGCTGAATTGATACCCATTACCTCCAAGGCATCAATCTGTTCTGAGATGCGCATGGTACCTAATTCACTGGCAATGTTGGAGCCTACTTTACCTGCCAAAATAATGGCAGTAACGGTTGGAGCAAACTCCAGTACGACCATTTCCCTTTCTGCAAAACCAACGATTGTGATAGGAATCAGTGGGTTGTCGAGTGCGTTAAGCATCTGAACCACGATCACCGCACCTACGAATAACGAGATAATAGATACGATAAAAATAGAGTTGTTTCCGACTTGGATACATTCATCCACAAATCTTTGCCAATAAACTTTGATGGGTTCCCTGTTGACAAACAGCTTTCCCATAAAGAGCATATATCTCCCTAAGGTTTTCATTCAAATTGGATTGTTTTTATTTTACCTTTGTTCAAACAACTGCATGAAATGCATGCAGTTTTGTATCTTTCCTATAACGCAACTCTCACAAAGATAGTAGAGTTTTCAAACACTGAAGTTTCACGGATAAAATTAACATAGAATATTTTTATTATGATTGTCGTAACCGGAGGTTCAAAAGGTATTGGTAAAGCCATCGTTCACAGATTTGCCAAAGAAGGACATAATATAGCGGTATGCTCCCGTTCACTTGATACCTTGATGGCACTGAAGAAAGAGGTGGAGGAAACTTATGGCGTTGAAGTATATGTACAATCCTCAGACCTGTCTGTAAAGGAAGATGCAAAAAAGTTTATAGAGTTTGTGCATCGTATTGGACAACCGGTTGACGTATTGGTTAACAATACGGGTGTTTTTATTCCCGGTTCCATTCATGAAGAAGAAGACAGTACTTTTGAGCTGATGATGCATACGAACCTTTTCAGTGCTTATTACATTACGAAAGGTTTTGTCAAGGAAATGATGGAAAGAAAGAAAGGTCATGTCTTCAATATTGCATCAGTGGCAAGCTTTATGGCTTATACCAATGGAGGTACATATGCAATTTCCAAACATGCCATGTTGGGAATGTCCCGTTGTTTGAGAGAAGAGATGAAACCGTATGATGTAAAGGTGACAACAGTAATGCCGGGTGCTACCCGTACGGCAAGCTGGGATGGGGTAGACCTTCCTGAAGAGCGTTTCAGTAAGTCAGAAGATATCGCAGATATTGTATTTGCTTCCTATATTCTTTCTGAAAGGTCAGTGGTAGAAGATATTGTGATACGTCCACAGTTAGGGGATATCTAAGAAATGCAATAAATCAAAACGGTAGTGTGCTATACACTACCGTTTTTTTATTTACACTCAGGAATAAATTTTCCCTCCTTGGTCAATAAACTCTTCGGACTTATCCTGCATTCCTTTTTCAATAGCCTCTTGCGTGTTGAGGTTATTTTGTTCTGCATAATCCCTTACCTCCTGCGTGATTTTCATCGAACAAAAGTGGGGACCACACATAGAACAGAAGTGAGCCAGTTTGGCACCTTCGGCAGGAAGTGTTTCATCATGGTATGATGCTGCTGTCGTTGGATCTAGTGACAGGTTGAACTGATCTCTCCAACGGAATTCAAAGCGTGCTTTGCTCAATGCATCATCACGGTACTGAGTTCCCGGATGTCCTTTGGCTAGGTCGGCAGCATGGGCAGCGATCTTATAAGTAATTACCCCAACTTTTACATCTTCTTTGTTAGGCAAACCTAGATGCTCTTTAGGAGTTACATAGCAAAGCATGGCAGTGCCGTACCAACCAATTTGGGCTGCGCCAATAGCTGAAGTGATATGGTCGTATCCTGGTGCTATATCGGTTGTCAAAGGACCTAACGTATAGAATGGCGCTTCAAAACAATCTGCCAATTGTTTGTCCATATTCTCTTTAATCATATGCATCGGTACGTGACCAGGACCTTCAATCATAACCTGAATGTCATGTTTCCATGCAATTTTGGTTAGTTCACCTAAGGTCTCAAGTTCTGCAAATTGGGCAGCATCATTGGCATCAGCGATTGACCCTGGACGTAAGCCATCACCTAAAGAGAATGCCACATCGTAAGCTTTCATGATCTCACAAATTTCCTCAAAGTGGGTATACAGGAAGTTCTCTTTATGGTGTGCCAAACACCACTTTGCCATGATGGAGCCACCACGTGATACAATGCCTGTAACTCTCTTGGCTGTCAGAGGAATGTAAGCCAGACGGACTCCTGCGTGGATGGTGAAATAATCTACACCTTGCTCAGCCTGCTCTATCAGTGTATCTCTGAACAGCTCCCAAGTCAGGTCTTCAGCTTTGCCGTTAACCTTTTCAAGTGCCTGATAGATAGGCACTGTTCCAACAGGAACGGAAGCATTTCGAATGACCCATTCCCTTGTCTCGTGGATATTTTTTCCTGTAGACAAATCCATAATAGTATCTGCGCCCCATCTAGTTGCCCAAACGGCCTTTTCAACTTCTTCCTCAATGCTTGAAGTCGTGACAGAGTTACCAATGTTTGCATTGATCTTGACCAAAAAGTTTCTGCCAATGATCATAGGCTCTGTTTCAGGGTGGTTGATATTGTTTGGAATAATGGCCCTTCCGGCAGCAATCTCGTTTCTGACAAACTCAGGGGTAATAGGTCCTCTTGGTGTAAATGCCCCAAAACTGTTTCCTTGATGTTGTTGGCTGATTTCCTTGATTTCTTCCAGACGCTGGTTTTCTCTGATGGCTACATATTCCATTTCAGGAGTAATAATGCCTTTTTTTGCATAATGCATTTGGGTTACGTTAACTCCTTGCTTGGCTCTTAGCGGTTTGGAAAGGTACTCAAACCTTAAACTGTCAAGAGAAGAATCATCCAAACGTTCTTTTCCGTAACGGGAAGAGATACCCTGTAATTCCTCCACATCTTCTCTGTCTGTGATCCATGCTTTACGTAACTTGTTCAGCCCTTTTCTTACATCTATGGAGATATTTGGGTCTGTGTAAGGGCCGCTTGTGTCGTATACTGTAACAGCAGGGTTGGGTTCGGTTTTTTTCTTTCCATTTGCTAAGAATGTCACAGAATCTTCCAAAGAAATCTCTCTCATGGCCACCTTGATGTCATGTATTGTGCCTTTTACATACACTTTTTTGGAAGCTGGGAATGGATCACGTGTAATCGTCTGAGAAGACGGGATACGATCTTTGCTCATTGTTTTTGGTTTTGGACTGTATGAGGGGCCAAAGTGTGGCATGAAGGAATAGCTTTTGCCAATAGCTACCGCAACCATACAAGTCGATGAAAAAAAGATAAACGATAAGCTTTAGAGGAATGAATAGACAGGAAGCCAGATATGGGATTTTCCATATCAGTACACTTCCAGCTTTTCCCTACGGCAGTACTAACTGCGTCAGGTTCAAAGGGTAAGTTCTCAGTTCCGACATCATGACGATGTGGAACACCCCTAAAGCGAGCTTAAGTTAACAGAATTTAGATGGAATACGAAAAAAGTACATGGAGGAACTGATATAGCTTATTGCTCTTCATGAGAGGACTACTGATCAGAAGTTATGATTGTTGTTTGAACTTCTTATTGATAATCAGAGGACTGTGTTTAATTATTTTATAATTCTGTTAACATTTTATTTGTTTGGTTAACAACATTGTGGCACAGACTTTGAAAAAGTGGAATCATGCAATCATTAAATAAATAAATCCAATATCTAGATCCTGTTTATTAATATTGCTTCATAACATTGAACATTAGATAGGTGGCTTCTAGCCATACTTAACTTAAATAATTACAATTATAACCAGCGTTTAACCCGTTGAGTAGCCAGCATTGATACCTAATTAAACTCAGCGTCGCTAAACAGCCAACAAACAAAATACAATGAAGAAAACTCTATTATCGATTTCGTGCGTTTGTGCCATGCTGATGGCATTCCCTTCGTGTTCAGAAAATGATGAAACAGAAAAAGGACCTTCAACAGAACTAACTACTCCAGAAGATGGATCAGAAGCTGATACAGGTGATGCCGTAACAGAAGAGGATGGTGTTGCTGGTGGCAGTGACAACAGTGGTTCTGAAACAGACAATGGTGGTTCTGATAATACATCATCAGGCGGAGATTCAAGTACAGACAACGGCGATTCGGGTGATAGTACCGGAACTGACAATGGAGGATCAGATTCTTCAGGAGGAGGTGATACTGGTACAGACAATGGCGGTTCTGATAATACTTCTGGAGGAGATTCAACAACTGTTAATGGTTCTTCAGGTGGTGATACAGATACTGATAACAATACAGACAACGGAGGTGACTCTTCAGGAGGTAGTACAGATAACGGTGGATCAACCGGAGGAAATAATGGCGGTTCTGATAATACAGAGACAGACAACGGTTCTACATCACAGGATTTGCAGGATAATGAATCTGTTGTAAATGGTATTCTGGAAAAAGTAAACTACTACAGAAACCAAGCTGGTCTTCACTCTTTGGTACTGGATGATATTGCCAATAAATATGCGAAAGAGCATAACCTGTATCAAATCTCTCAAGGAAAGATCAGCCATGACTATGCAAGTACTCGTGGAAGCGAGCTGATGTCAGAGCTGAATGGCAATGCTTTTGGTGAAAACGTAGCCTACCACAATTTCCCTTACGAAATTGACCATGCCGCTTATGTAATGGACAACCAATGGATGCAGAGTTCAGGGCACCGTGCCAATATCATGAACAGTAACTTTACGCATATTGGTATCTCTGCCATCAAGGATCCAGCTACTGGAAGGTATTACTTTGTACAGGTATTTGTTAGGGTAAGGGGCTTTGAAGTAACACCTCCTGACAATACTGAAGACAATACAGACGATACAACTGACTCTGGTGATAACACAAACACTGGAGACAATACTAATACAGGGTCTGGTGACAATACTGGTGATAACACGGACTCAGGAGATAACACTGATACTGGTGACAATACTGATACAGGGGAAGATAACACAGACGATACGACTGATTTTGGTGATAACACAAACACTGGAGGAAATACAGGTTCTGGTAATACAGGTGATAATACTGATACTGGCGACAATACATCTACTTCCGAAAACCAGTTGGCAGCAGTAGAGGCTGAAATCCTTCAAATTGTCAATGCACACAGAAAGTCGATTGGATTAGCTGCATTGTCCAGACACTCAGTAATTGACCGTTATGCATTGGAGCATACAGACTACCAGATTGAACAACGAGCGATCAGCCATGATAACTTCTCATCAAGAGCAGCATCACTACGTTCCGAAATTGGTGGATATTGGACTGCTGAAAACGTTGCCTATCATACCAACAGAGGTCTTTCTGATGAAGAAAGAGCGAAGTATGTAATGAACCAATGGTTAAACAGTTCAGGTCATAGAGCAAATATTGAAAGTAGTAATGCAACGCATATTGGAATTACTGCAAAGTATGACCCTTCTACAGGTCGTTACTACTTTACTCAGATTTTCCACAGGTTGTAATCAACTTGTTTATCCTATCTGATTCAGGCGGATGTCAGCTTTTATAGCAGGCATCCGCTTTTTCTATTTCAAGAAAATCTAGTAATATCGTATTTAGAAAGCAGAAAAAGACCAAAACCTTGATAGTGGAATTATGGATAGAGAAAGCGTATTGAAAGAACTGGCTTTAAACCTGAAAGCTGATAGGGTTGATGACAAAAGTATGACAGGGACACTTGATGGGGAAAGTGTGTTGTACTATGTGGCAGATGGACTGAGTATTGCTGAGATAGATGCTATAGTCAGTGGTGCATCAGTAAAGGCAATTCCTTTTTTCGGAGAAGGAGTAAACTCTGAGCTGACGGATCATTGTACCGAAAAATTGGGTTGTTACGGCTACTATACCGCTTATATGCAAGGAGATGACTTGTTCGTTTCGGCTGGTATACATTACAGCAATGCAGATTATTATGACTTTAGGACAGGCAAGCGCTACCAGTAATGGGCTTAGGATTCAAGTATTCCACCTTTTCTTAAATTAATGCAGAGACAGTTGGTAGTGTCTCTGCATTAATTGTTTATAGGAAAGTGAAAATTCCTTATTTGATCTCAATATGGCTTTTAATAAGGTTGCTGCTGGCTTTGGCTAGAAGCTTACCCTCATCGCTGAAAAGTTTCCCTTCGATATGTATGACATGTCTACCCTGACGGATAACTTTTGTACTTACAACAACTTTATCTCCTTCTTTTACAGAAGATAGGTAGTCTACATTTAAGTTAACAGTTGGATAAAAGTGTGTAATGTCCAAAGTATATGAAGTCAGACCGATAGCCTCATCCAGCATAGCACAGATAATGCCTCCATGCAGCATGCCAACAGGGTTAGTCATCTCTTTTTTTACAACATATTCCATAGCGATCTCACCTTGCTCAACCTTTTGCAATTTACCTTGCATCCAGTTTCCCAGCTGAGATGGGCCTTCAAAAAAATCTTTTCCGATTTGGTTGCGAAGAAAGTTCAATCTCTCTTGTGTCATGATAGTTTAGCTTTTTATATTCTGATAGAGAATCATCAAGGCGAATATAAAATATTTGAGCCTTTTACATGACTTCTTGTAAAAAGAAACCCTTGATCAACAGTTTTTGACCTTTTAAACCCAAAACAAATGGAAGAAATACTGGATCGAATGACAAGAGTAACTACCATGCTGTTTTCACGTTATCTGGTGATTTCAGGTGTGGCATTTCTGGTTTGGTATGTGATTTTCAAAAAGAAATGGAGCTTCAAGAAGATTCAAATGGCTTTTCCAAAAAGGAAAGACTATCAGCGTGAGTTGCTTTATTCTGTACTGACAGTACTGGTTTTTGCCATAATCGCAGCCATAAGTATGAGTCCGTGGGTAAAGCCTTATTCTATGCTTTATAAGGATTTGGAAGCTTATCCAATGTGGTATTATATACTTTCTTTCCCATTGGTAATCTTGATACACGACACCTATTTTTATTGGACTCACAGGTTTATGCATCACCCTCGGGTTTTTAAATGGGTTCATTTGGTGCATCACAGGTCAACCAATCCATCTCCTTGGGCTGCATATGCATTTCACCCACTCGAAAGTGTCTTGGAGGGAATGGCATTTTTTGTTATTTTTTTTACAGTTCCAGTCCATATATCGGTGATGTTAGTCTTTCTTTTATTTAACTTCCTTCATAATGTTTATGGACATTTAGGGTACGAACTGATGCCAAAAGCACTGAACAATACCAAAATCGGAAGGTTGGTCAATACTTCGGTTTACCATAACCTGCATCATAAATATTGTAAGGGCAACTATGGTTTGTACTTCACTTTTTGGGATAAATGGATGGGAACATACCACGAAAAAAACCTTGGAACGTTTGATGAAGTAAAGCTTAGAGTGAAACAGTAACACTACCAATAAAACTGCAGCAGAGGCTAGCATATGTTAAGGAGGAAGAATAACAACTAGCGAATACCTATACCTAATTTAACCTGATAAAACAATGAAAGTACGATTGGTTGAAACCCCGTATTTTATAGCAGTCCTAAACAAGAAGCTATGTATTGTCGAGATCTATTGGAAAGAGGAGACAAAAGGGTTTACGGATGAAGTTTACAAAGAGTCATTTTTTCAGCTGGCAGAGTTAATAACCCAACATGAAGTAGGAGCCATATATGTATTGGCTACATTCTTCGAATTTATCATTGGTGTAGATCTTCAGGAGTGGCACGATCAGGTCATTTTCCCTATGTTGGTTAAGGGAGGAGTGAAAAAAATAGCAATTGTAAACTGTTCCGAATTTGTGACTAAGCTTTCCATTGAGCAGATTTTTGAAACCTCAGACTCTCAACAATCATTTAGTACCAATTTCTTTAATAATGAAATTCAAGCAAGAATTTGGCTAATCGATAAGCAATGGGTGTAACCTTAAAGGGGTAACCTGACAGTTGCATTGTATTTTTTTATTATTTTTACTTATAAAGTTCAATAAAAAGTTCCTTTTAGCTTAGAAAAGGAACCATATTATTTTTTAAGTGCAATCTGACCCAAGTATGGAGAAGTTGGTAGGTATTATTCAGCGTGTCACGTTTCATAGTGAAGAGACAGGCTGGTCAGTTTTGAGGGTAAACCCTGTAGGGCGTCCAAATGAACAGGTAACTGTAACTGTGCATCAGGCAAAGGTCTTTGCAGGTGCTACAATGGAATTTGAGGGGGATTGGGTTACCCATCCGAAATATGGTGAGCAGTTTAAGGCTCATAAGCAACTTGAACGAAAGCCCGCTTCTGCTTCAGCGTTGGAAAAGTATTTAGGGTCAGGTTTGATATTTGGGGTAGGGCCTAAAACAGCTAAGAAAATCGTCAAATACTTTGGGCAAGATACACTTCATATTTTTGAGAGTGAGATTGAACGACTGACAGAGGTAAGTGGTATTGCACACGCCAAACTGGATCAGATAAAAGAAGCTTGGCAGGAACACCGCAAGATTAGGGATGTAATGATGTTCTTGCAGCAGTACGGTATCAGTACCTTGTTTGCGGTTAAGATATATCAGCAGTATGGGGATGAAGCCATTCAAGTTGTTTCTGACAATCCTTACAGGTTGTCAAAAGATATTTATGGGATAGGCTTTTTTTCCGCAGACAAGGTGGCTTTGAGTATGGGGTTCGCCAAAGATAGTGTAGAGCGGGTTTCCGCTGCTATAAAGCATGTATTGGCTGCAAGTCGTGAAGAGGGGCATTGCTATCTGACATTGGAACAAATTATCGAAAACGTAAATAGCTTGCTCAAAGATGATTTCACCATTCAGATTGCAGAGTTACTGATCAAACTTGAAAAGGACAATGAATTGCGGACTCGTTTGGATAACGCTGATGATACTGAGGTCAAGTGCTATTACTCCAAGTCACTTTATTATGATGAGGAAATAGTAGGAGTGAAAGTAAAGGAAATGGTAAGCCGAAAGGTCATTGCAGATGAGAATAGAATACGCAATTGGCTTCAACGCTTTAATACACAACAGGAATTCCCTTTAAGTGATGAGCAGTATGAAAGTGTTGTAGGAGTAGTACAACAGGCTTTTTCAATTTTGACCGGTGGGCCAGGCTGTGGCAAGACTACAACTACGAAGACGATTGTCAAGTTATTGTTGGCAATGGGTAAAGAGGTGCTTTTGGCAGCTCCAACAGGTAGAGCAGCTCAAAGGATGGGAGAAGTGATTGGACGTGAAGCTAAAACGATACATCGTTTACTGGAATGGAACCCATCAAAAGGCGCATTTACCAAGGACGAGGAAAATACACTCCATGCAGATTTCATCATAGTGGACGAGTGTTCTATGCTGGATATTTCATTGACAGCATCACTGTTGAAGGCGATACCTGCGAAAGCTCAGGTCTTAATGATAGGAGATGTAGATCAGTTACCTTCAGTTGGAGCAGGGAATGTGTTGAAAGACCTTATTGATAGTGGTACAGTTCCATGTTATGCACTGACTAAGGTGTTCAGGCAGGCACAGGAAAGTTTAATTATCTCGTATGCACATGCCATCAATAAAGGTGTGACACCCAAAGTGGAATCACCCATACATCAACCTACAGTTTGGGAAGATAAAATTGACTGTCTGTTTATAGACGCTGAGGAAGCTAGTGCAGAACAAACAAAGTTTATACGTAAGGTAAGCAAAGTGATGAAGGAGACTGCGGATTCTGGAGCTACTGCCATCTTACAAGAAGCTCCTGGCGCTTATAAAACAGTAGACGCTGAACGAGATTATTACCTTGAAGAAATTTCAGAAAAGGAACTTTCGGAAATAAAGGCTTTGGGGGCGAGGGCATACACTTTTACAATTCCTAAACACTTTGTCGAGGCAGATATCCAAGCACTTATCCGTTCAAAGCATGAAGCTGCGGCACTAAAAACTTTATTGGGTAAGATCCACCCATGGTCGTCTTTACATTATGGCTTTACAGCCTCTGATATGATGTTGCATTTATACGACCAGTCAATTCCTTCAAAATTGGGAACAGATAAGGAAATTCAAATTCTATCTCCCATGACAAGAGGTAGTTTGGGTACCAAGAACTTGAATATACAGATTCAGGCCACTCACAATCCACCAAGCGAAGGAAAAAGGCAATTACAAATTGGTGATAGAATCTTCAGGGAAGGTGATAGAGTCATTCAGCGAAGGAACAATTATGACTTGGAAGTGTTTAACGGTGACATCGGAAAAGTAATTGGCGTAGATACGCAGGATATGTCGGTTTTGGTAGAATTTGGAAAAGGAGATGAACACCGTCATGTGATGTATCAGAAAGATAGCCTAATAGAACTGGATTTGGCGTATGCCATTACTATTCATAAGTCACAGGGCAGTGAGTTTGATGTAGTAGTGATTCCAATCGTTACACAGCACTTTACCATGCTTTACCGTAACCTGATTTATACGGGCTTGACGAGGGCTAAAAAGATGGCAATTTTTGTAGGTACTCGGAAAGCACTCTCCTTGGCTGTCAGGAATATCGATAATAGAAAAAGACAAACTTTCTTGAAGAATTTACTATCAAAATAACAGCAAGCAGCTCTCTGAAGTCCAATCAAGCATAGTCTTTGTGTAAAGCATGTAATGAAAAAAAATATTTTCATTTGCTTTCAAACTAAAATAATGCTCAATTGAATAAAGTCTTACATACAGCTAACATATTGTATAAATACAATCTTCATACTTTTTAAATCTCATAAAGGGTTATTTTTTCCGTTCTATATACACTGTTTAAAAATTACTTACTGGAATATTCAGAATGGCGTTTAAACCTTACCTCTCTAAAACTTAAGGAGAGGAGTGTGTCTAAGATGGTGCTTCTAACATTGAAATGTATCAAGGGTACTGATACATAAAGTATAATCAGCTATGTTCTAAAATGGTAAATACCACTGTCAGTGGTTGTTGCCTGGTAAAATCAATTAAAATCGCTTGTAATTTCATTCAACTATGAAAACATCAATCCGCTTCTGGCTTGTACTGTTATTGTTCATGCCATTTATTCAGTCATGTTCCGATAGTGAAAGTGATCCTGATCCACAACCAGTTGTTGAAAATAAATATCTGGTAAACTTCGAAGAAAGTACTGCCTTATCTTTGTCCTTAGCACAATCGCTTGCTATTCAGGCAGGATACGGTGAGTTTGTCGATTTAGCTAAATACTCTGTGAAAGTATATGTGGTAAATTATAAAACCACTTATAAAGGAAAAGAAATTACAGCATCTGGACTGGTAACAGTACCTGAAACAGATGATGAAGTTCCATTGGCTTTTGTACACAGAGGTACAATTTTTAATAATGCAGATGCTCCAAGTAAAAATCCACTTTCAGCTTATGCTATTCTAGGTACAATGGGCTATATCGCTATGGCACCAGATTTGATCGGATTCGGAACCTCAAAAGATATTCTGCATCCATATTACAATTACGAATATACAGCAAAAGCTTCTACAGATATGATGATGGCTGTAGAAGAGATGATGAGAGAATTGGAAGTGAATTATACAAAACAGCTATATATCACAGGTTACTCTCAAGGTGGATATTCGACAGTTGCTACAATGAAATGGATTGAAACACATCCTGAAGATTTTGATATTGAGATCGCTAGGGTAGCAGCAGGTGCCGGAGGTTTTAATATTAAAGGAGTTATGCAAGATGTATTGCAGGAAGAAACGTATTCTTCTCCTGCTTATTTGGCATTTGTGGTACAGTCATATAATGAAACTCTTTGGGGAGGAAATAATACGAGCCAATACTTTAATACACCTTACGATGCGCAGATCTCTACACTGTTGAATGGTACTAGTGGGCAGTCTGATGTGAATGCAGCTTTACCAAAAGTAGTCAATGAGTTATTTACAGAATCATTTCTTACTGAGTTGGCTGTGGGAGCAGAGTCGGAATTTGTTACTGCTTTACAAGATAATAGTATTGACGATTGGGCCCCTAAGGCACCTTTAAAAATATACCATTGTAAAGCAGATGAGATCTTACCTTGGGAAAACTCAGAACAGACAGTTTTGAAGATGCAGGCAAATGGAGCAACGGATGTAAGCTTTGAGGTAACGGAGGGTGATTCTCATGCTACTGGAGGGAAATTTATGCTAATCAGTGCTGTATATTGGTTACAAGGTTTAGAAGAAGCAAATTATTAACTGTATAGAGTTTTTAAATATCCTCAAAAAGGTCACTGTCTTTTTAGAAAGGCAGTGACTTTTTTGTGTCTTGTTAGTTTGATAATTAGCGATAGGTACTGTGTTTTGAAAAGTACCCAATAATAGAAAAGGTCATTCACTTGAGATATAGGGACCATTAAAGCAATGTTGAGACTTCAAATGTATAGGCCTTGTCGTCACAAGGAAGATAGAAGCTTTGAAAGATTGCTGGCGTTGCTGTTTTTTATTTTGATGTATGGGATTTGTTATTTCATATAACTTGTTGAATAGTAGGTGGTTTTGTTGTGTGTAGAAGTGTTAGTCGTATGTGAAATGTTATGTAGATTATTTTTTGAGATTTTACAAAGTGAGATGTCTTGTGTCACTTAATTTAGTTTTTTAAATAATTTTTAGAAAATATTGACATAATCCGTTCTATTTCTTTGAGAATTTATTGTCATTCTTGAATTGTTAATGGTCTTATGGGATAAGTGAATAACATTTCACCCACATTAAAGTAGTGTGTTTGGTGTTGTGTAATTGTGAAATCATTAATTCAAAATGACTAGAGGACGAGCTTGATACATGTATAAGATGGAATAAGAAATGTAATCCACTAGAGGATAATTAGTTTCACTAAAAGTGTGCTCAGTACTGGCTAGTGAATTTCATTTTAATAAAAAAAAGTCGCTGATATAATTGCATTTAAAAAAATATAGATAAATTGTATATGAAGGGATTGCGGATAACACATAGAATATTGTTATTATCGCACTTCATTCAAATTTTCATTTATACATCAAATTGTTTTCTATTAAACCAATTAGCTAAAATGGTACAAGAGGAATTAAAAGAAACATTAAAAGGAATGAGTGTAGAGCAACTTGAAGAACACAAGGATGCTTTATCAAAGGCCATGGCACTCATGTCGAATGACGAAAAGTCAGCAATGAAAACTAAAATTAAAGCAATCAATGATATGATTGCTTCTAAGTGGATCTTTGCTGTTGACTACAGCGTAGTAGATAAAAACTGGGTAGACACACAGTGTGAGAAAAACTCTCTGGATCCTGTAAAAGACATTGCGAAGATTCTTAGTATGAATACGACACAATGGAAGAAGATGTATGAGGACGTAGACAAAGGAATCAGTACACCAAGACAGCAAACACTTTACTTTATGTTTAAGCTATTGGAAAGCTAATTTCTACTTTCCTGCAATCTACTGGTGATTGCTTATTTATAAGCAATTAACAAAGTATATAGAATCCCTCTTATCAGACATAAAACTGATTTGAGGGATTTTTAATTGAAAGCATAAATGTGAAAACAAAAAAAGCCGACAGTATTAAACTGTCGGCTTTTGGTTTTAAGGTCAGAATTTGAATCAGATACCTGTGTAGTTGTAAGGAGTAATCTGACGCAATTCTTCTTTTATTTCTTCCGAAACATCAAGCGTCTCAATAAAAGCTTTAATAGACTGCTCTGTGATTGCTTCGTTTGTACGAGTAAGCGCTTTCAGTGCTTCATAAGGCTTAGGATAGTTTTCTCTTCTAAGTACCGTCTGAATAGCTTCAGCAGTTACTGCCCAGTTATCTTCCAGGTCTTGTCTTACTTGTGACTCGTCCAGTTGAAGCTTATTCAAGCCTTTCATAAGTGACTGAAGGGCAATCACTGTGTGGCCTACAGGTACGCCTACGTTTCTTAGTACAGTAGAGTCTGTAAGGTCTCTCTGAAGCCTTGAAATAGGCAGTTTAGCTGATAGGTGCTCAAAGATCGCGTTGGCAATACCCAAGTTCCCTTCTGCATTCTCAAAATCAATTGGATTGACTTTGTGTGGCATGGCAGATGAACCAACTTCGTTCTTGTTGATCTTCTGCTTGAAATATTTCATAGATACATACTGCCAAATATCTCTTGACATATCGATCAGGATTGTATTGATGCGCTTGTATGCATCAAACATGGCAGCAAGGTTGTCGTAGTTCTCAATCTGTGTAGTATATTGTGAACGTTTTAGGTTCAGGATACCTTCCACAAAATGGTTACCGAATGCTCTCCAGTCTTGCTCAGGGTATGCTACTTTGTGAGCGTTGAAGTTACCTGTAGCACCGCCGAACTTAGCCGCGTAAGGAACTTCTTTCAATTGCTTGAATTGCTCTTGCAAGCGGTAAACAAATACTTTGATTTCTTTGCCAAGGCGAGTAGGAGAGGCAGGTTGTCCGTGAGTCAGTGCCAGCATTGGAATGTTTTTCCATTCTTCAGCAAGCGCATTCAGTTTGTTGATTACTTCTTCAATCATTGGGAATACGGTCATCACGTTACCGTTTTTCAATGAAAGAGGGATAGAAGTGTTATTGATGTCCTGAGAAGTCAGACCGAAGTGAATGAATTCTTTGTACTGTCCGATACCCAACTCATCAAATTTTTCTTTGATAAAGTATTCCACAGATTTTACATCGTGGTTGGTTACTTTTTCAAATTCCTTCACTTTCTGAGCGTCAGCTTCAGTAAAGTTTTCGTAAATGTCCTTCAGTTTCAAGTAGAGAGATTTGTCAAATCCTTCCAATTGTGGAAGCGGCAGCTCACACAATGCAATAAAGTATTCAACTTCTACCCAAACCCTGTAGCGGATCAGAGCATATTCAGAGTAGTATTCAGCCAGTTTGGCGGTTTTGCTTCTGTATCGGCCATCAATGGGCGATACGGCTGTCAGTTCATTCAACAACATTTCCCGAAAGTTTTTTTGATTTGCAGAAATGAAAAAAAGGTCTGACGTCTTGTGTCAGACCCTATTTTGCTGCAAAAATATAACTTTTGATTAATGGATGTTGTAAATGGGTGATTTTTTCCTTCCAACTGGTCTAGAAAAAATCAGTTTCGATATCAGGATGGCTGTCCTGATACGATTTGATTTCTTGTTTATCGATGTTTGAATCACGGAAATACAAAACAGTCAGGGAAGGAAGCTGCTCAATTGGTTTCAGTGATTTTACTTTAGACTCTGTGAAAATCAGAATACTAAGCTTTGGAAGATTCTTTAAAGCTGAAATGTCTTCAACAGGAGTGCCTGAGAATGTCAGTTCATAAAGTTGTTCCTTTCCTTGGAGTGGCCCAAGGTTTTCAATTCCAGTATTTGAAAGATAAAGTGTAGTCAGTGCATTGAGTTTAGCCAAAGAAGAAAGATCTTCAATTTTATTCTCACTGATATTTAAATACTGAAGGTACTTCATCTTTCTAATTGGAGAAAGGTCTGTTACAGCAGTTTTCTGAATATGAAGCTGTTCCATAGATTTTAGCTTCTTGATTGGGCTCAGGTCTGCTACCTTAGTGAATGAAAACTTTAGAACCTTCAGCTTTTTTAGTTTTGAGAAAGCTTCCAGAGATTCAATTTTAGTGTTTTCCAGCGATAAGACTTCCAGTTTGGAGAAATGATTAATTGATTCCCAATCAGTAAATGCTGTGTTTTCAAATAGGTCAATCAAAGTCAAATCACTAAGAGACTTAATCGGTGCCAAAGAATTGATACTTGTTCCTGACAGGTATAGTTCTTTCAATGTTGGAGATTGGACAAGAGGGGTCAGGTCTTTCACTTTGCTATATGAAAGCACTAGTTTTTTTATTGAATGACCTGCAATTGGCTCCAAGTCTTTTACATAAGTGTAAGAACAGTCAATTTCTTCAAGATTGGAAAGAGGGCGTAGCGGCTCTAGCGAGTTGATAAATCGCTCGTCTCCAAAATCATCAATGCCAGCGCAATTGATGGCTGTAAGTGTTTGTATAGAGTCAAGACCAGCTTCAGTCATGTCACCTTCCTGCCACATCAGTTGGTTTTTGAAACATTCTTTCCATTGCGAAGAAAGTCCGTTCCACCAGTCCATGCTTATCGTTTCCTGTGCAAGAAGTTGTTGAGAGCACAATAGTGCTATCAGTAGTAAGAATGTACCTTTTGTTCTCATTTCTATATAGATTATATCTTTTTAGCTTATTAAGGGACTCTATTTCTTATACGAAATACAGTTTTTTATAGTATTCAAGGCGACTTTTCATTTGCGAGACACGAATAGGTTACTAGTGTCCCTGTGTTTTGTTTAGGTAAGGGTGAAGGTTGTTTTACATGAGTTGATAATTGGTTTTGTTCTAAGAAAATTCTGTATTAAAGATAGCAAAATACTCTTTCCTTATTGAAAAATACAATACTGTGCCAATTTGCTAACGGTTGAACTTATTTTTATACAATTTATTGAGAGTATCGTCATGTGAATTTTGTTCTATAGTAGACATGAAAGGCTGTATAGTCGTGAATAAATGCAAACTGTACCTAGGCTATCGTACCCTTACAGGCAGAAAGCGAGAACAATCCTTTAATCTTCTTTCTATTTGAAAAAAATCTAAATAAATTTGCGGGTCGAAAAACAACCCACTGTGTTTGTGGGTTATTCGAATAGTTTATGGTAAGATTCTTAGAGGTTAGTTTCTAGAATTACCACCATTCTTATTAGAAATAATAAAACTTTCACATACAGAATGCTTAAGATAAATAACTTACAGGCGTCTATCGAGGACAAGGAGATTTTGAGAGGTATTAACCTTGAAGTAAAACCAGGAGAAGTACACGCAATCATGGGCCCTAACGGTTCAGGTAAAAGTACTCTGGCTTCTGTGCTAGCTGGCAGAGAGGAATACGAAGTAACTGGGGGCGATGTTGATTTCCTTGGTGAGGACCTTTTGGATATGGCACCTGAGGAAAGAGCACAGAATGGCTTGTTCCTGGCATTCCAGTACCCAGTGGAAATCCCAGGTGTGAGCAACACAAACTTCCTGAGAACTGCTGTTAATGAAGTAAGAAAAGCTAGAGGTGAAGAGCCTTACGATGCGGTAACTTTCCTGAAGGAAATGAAAGAGAAGATGAAGATTGTAAACATCGACCCTTCTCTGATGAACCGTTCATTGAACGAAGGTTTCTCTGGTGGTGAGAAGAAGAGAAATGAGATCTTCCACATGGCAATGCTTCAGCCTAAGCTGGCGATCCTTGATGAGACTGACTCAGGTCTTGACATTGATGCCCTTAAAGTGGTTGCGAACGGTGTAAACTCACTGAGAGACAAAGAAAGATCGTTTGTGGTAGTGACACACTATCAGCGTCTGCTTGACTATATCGTTCCTGATTTTGTTCACGTACTTTACAAAGGTCGTATCGTGAAGTCTGGTACGAAAGAATTGGCTCTTGAACTGGAAGAAAAAGGCTACGACTGGATTATCAAGGAAGTAGAAGAGCAAGAGTCTAAGTAAGCAGCAGACTGGATACGTGGTCGTTCGGATGGACCGTTCGGCGTAGAGCATCACTCGAATAAACTACTCAATAAGCATGAATAAAGTATATGCCGATGCAGCACTGAAAAGTGATGCACTTAAGCATTTTGAAATAACATCAGCGGAAGGGCAGTCACCTTTGCAAGCAGCTAGAAAGGCAGCTGCAGAAGTGTTGGCTTCTGTTGATTTCCCTTCTACTAAAGACGAGGAGTGGAAATATACCAACGTAAAGAAACTGGTATCAAAGGCGTTCAATTTTGACCTGCAAGGCACTGTCACAGAAGCACAGCTTGCTGAAGCACAGATTGAAGGTCTTGAAGCGAACAAGCTTGTATTTGTAAATGGTCAATACAACGAGGCGCTGTCAAATATTGTTGAGCAGGATAAGGTTGTAGTTAGCACATTGAGTGCAGCTGCTGAAAACAATGCTCAGCTGGTAGCAACTCACTTTGGCAAGTACGCAGTTCAGGAAGAGCAGCCTTTCACAGCGCTGAACACAGCTTTGGCTGCTGATGGGGTTTTTGTTCACGTACCAAGAAGTAAGGTGCTGGAGTTGCCTGTATTTATCCTGAATGTGGTAGATACAACAGCTGGCGATGTAATTGCACAACCTCGTAACCTGATTGTGGTGGAGGAAAATGCACAAGCTACGTTGATTGAAAACAGCATTACAATTGGTGAAAATACTGGCTTTGTAAATGCAGTAACTGAGATCGTAGTGGAGACACGTGCCGTTGTCGATCATTACAAGATTCAGACTGAAGGAGAAAATGCATTCCATGTATCGACTTCTCATACAAAGCAGGCTGACAATAGCAATTACAGCAATACGACAATCACTACAGGAGGTAAGATGATTCGCAATAACCTGAATATCGATTTGGGTGAGCACTGTGAAGCTTACATGAATGGTCTTTACTTCTTGGATGGTAAGTCACATGCAGATAATCATACTACTGTTGACCACCAAAAGCCTAACTCATACTCAAACGAGCTTTACAAGGGCTTGTTGGATGGGAATTCTACTGGTGTATTCAACGGTAAGATCTACGTGAGAGAAGGAGCGCAGAAAACAAATGCCTTCCAATCAAACAAAAACATTCTGCTTTCAGAGCATGCCAATGTGGACACTAAACCACAGCTGGAAATTTGGGCAGATGATGTGAGTTGTTCTCATGGCTGTACAGTTGGTGCTTTGGATGAAGATCCTTTGTTCTACCTGAGAGCTAGAGGTATATCAGAAGAGAAAGCGAGAGCTTTGCTGATGTTTGCCTTCGCTGGTGATGTACTTGAGAAAATCAAGGTGCCGGCACTGAAGAGCTACATTGAGAAGATTATTGCAGCACGTTTGAATTACGAGCTGATCTAATAAAAAAGCGGAAGACCTTAAAAATCTTCCGCTTTTATTTTATCCAAAAATCCGTCTTTTAAGGACAGTGTCTTCTTCTATCTTGCCAACAATAATCTTGAACCAACTGGTAAAAGTCTCAGGTTGGTCTGCTATTCTTGCTATAAGCTTATCCCACGTAACCCACTCATAGGTTTCGGCTTCAGATGGATTAGGCTTTGGCTCCTTGTCATAAGTTCCCCAAAGAACATGATCCAATTCATACTCAACCAATCCGTTGTTGAACTCGGTTCTGTAAATAAAATGATAAAGTAGCTCCAAGTCACAGGAAAACCCCATTTCTTCCTGAAGTCTTTGCTGAGCTGATACTACCATATTTTCCTCATCAGGTGACGGATGACTGCAACAGGTATTGGTCCATAAACCACCTGAATGATATTTGTCTTTGGCTCTTTTTTGTAGCAGCAATTGTTTTTGGCTGTTGAAAACCATCACAGAAAATGCCCTGTGAAGATCTCCATCCTTGTGTGCTTTCAGTTTTTCTTTGTAGCCAATCACTTCGTCCTGATCGTTGACCAGTATGACATTGATTTCCCCCATTTTACACTAAAGTGGTTAAGATAATTGTTCGTAGATATTGAAAAAATACCAAAAATATCTCTTTTAACTATAACTATAATGATTTAGTTTCGTAATTAGACAATTAGATAAACATCTAAATAATGAAAGATTTATTCAGGGCTTTAAATGATGAAACAAGAAGGGAAATTTTGGAACTGCTGAAGGAGCAAGATATGACGGCAGGAGAAATTGCTAATCACTTCCATATCAGCAAACCAAGTATCTCTCACCACCTTTCCCTGTTGAAGCAGGCTGGCTTGGTGGTTAACTACAGGAATGGTCAGTTTATCCATTACTCACTGAATATGACAGTGCTGGATGAGTTGATGAGCTGGTTGTTAGGCTTTAAAAAATAAAAATATTGTTGCTACATAAAACCCCAAGAATGACATGAAATCTGAATTAAAGAATGAGCTGCTATTGATAATGATAGCCATCTTCCCACTTTTGTATTTGTTGGGTGTATGGGAGTTAATTCCAGATAAAGTGCCTTTACATTGGAACCTTAGTGGAGAGGCTGATCGGTATGGTGACAGAATGGAACTTTTCTATTTGGTGATAGGACTACCAACATTTATTTATGTGTTGATGATGGTTGTCAGGAAGATTGACCCAAGGAAAAAGAACTATGAGATATTCAAGCTGACTTATGAGAAAATCCGCCTTCTGATGGGGTTGACTATGTCGGTAATTTGCTGTGTGATTATTTACGCTGCAATAGGAGAGAAAAGTCCTGCTGGAATTTTAAGTAAGGTCTTGTTTGTGATGATAGCACTTATGGGAAATTATATGGGCACTATTCGTCCTAACTTTTTTATTGGCATCAGAACGCCTTGGACGTTGGCAAGTGATACTGTTTGGAAGAAAACACACAGACTGGCTGGTAAATTATGGTTTTGGGCAGGGGTTTTAGGTTTAGGCATTAGCTTTTTATTGCCTCCAAATTATGCCATGCAGTTTTGTATAGTCGTCTTACTGGTGGTGGCTTTTATACCTGTGGGGTATTCCTATTATATTTTCAGAGAAGAAAAAGCTTAAGATTTTCAACCGTTCCGAAAGGGACGGTTATTTTTTTTCTTTTTTATTGACCGATTGGTCAATTGATTCGTATAATTGTATAAAACCAAGTAATTACAGGATATGCCGAAAACAAAAGAGCAGTTTGCAGAGATGAGAGAACAGACTAAAAAACGTCTGATGGAAGTAGGGTTGGAGCTGTTTGCTGAACAGGGTTTTTACAGTACGTCAATCAGTAAAATAGCCAAAGAGGCTGGAATGGCGAAAGGTGCCATGTATCACTACTTTGAGAGCAAGGATGAGCTTTTGAAGAGTATCATTGAAATGGGAATGGCTGAAATGGGAGAAATGATGGCAGTCTTGGAAATGCCAATGCCAGCCAAGGAAAAACTGGAGAAGGTGATCAGGATGACAGTAAAGATGGTGGAAGAGCAGCCAAGACTATGGAAGCTGTTGTCTTCACTGATGTTACAAACCCATCAGTCGCCATTGGTGACAGCATTGGTGAAGCCTATGGAGCAAAAGGGAACAGAACTCTTTGTTATTATGCTTTCCGAATTGGGAATAGAAAATCCGAAGGAAGAGGCTTATGTGTTGGCTGGGGCTATTGACGGTATCCTGTTTCACTACATTATGGCTTGGGAAAGGGGAAATCCTTATCCGATGGAATCGGTCCTGAACCAATTGATTTCAAGATATTGATCATATATAACCAATTAATGAGACAGTGAATATGAAAAAACAAAGCTTAATCATTTGCTTCCTTTTGTGTTTGAGTATTTCGTTACATGCTCAGGATGCCAAGGAAATTATCAGAAAATCCAATGACCTTCTGAATGGCAAGACCAGCAAAGTAACCATGACCATGAACATTGTCCGCCCTGAATGGAAACGCTCCATGACCATGAAAAGCTGGTCAAAGGGAACAGAGTACTTCTTGGTATTGGTTACGGCTCCTGCCAAAGATCGGGGGACAAGTTCATTAAAACGTGGTAATGAGCTTTGGAATTGGATGCCTTCCATTGAGCGGACCATCAAGGTTTCTCCTTCTATGATGTCACAGTCTTGGATGGGGTCTGACTTTACCAATGATGACCTATTGAATGCTTCCTCTATTGTGGATGACTATACGCATGATATTGTGGCTGAAGAAAAAGTGAACGGCTATGACTGCTGGAAAATTCAACTGACACCAAAGGAGGATGCAGCCGTGGTTTGGAGTAAGGTATTTATGTGGATCAGCAAGGAGGGCTACTGGCAGCTGAAATCCGAAAATTATGATGAGGATGATTATCTGGTCAATACCATGAATGCATATGATATCAAGCAGTTGGGTGATCGAAAAATTCCTTCAAGGATGGAGATGATTCCTGCTGATGAGGAAGGCAACAAGACAGTGCTGATTTATCAGGAGGCAGAGTTTGATACCCCAATTCCAGACAGCTTTTTCTCTATGCAAAACATGAAGCGTGTACGCTAAACCCAAAACCATGAACAAACATATTATCATACTGGCTTGGAGAAATATATGGCGCAGCAAGCGCAGAACCATTATTACAGCCATGTCCATATTTTTTGCAGTGCTGATGGCGGTACTGATGCGTTCCATGCAGTTGGGAAGTTATGATTTGATGATTGACAATGCTGTACACTTCTATTCTGGCTATATGCAGGTACATGATAGTGGCTATTGGGAGAATAAGTCGATCAACAGGTTACTGGAAGATACACCAGCGCTTAGGAACAAGATACAGTCAGCTGAAGGTGTAGAAAGCCTTTTTCCAAGATTGGAAACCTATGCACTTACGGCATCTATCGACAAGACTAGAGGAGCGATGGTAATGGGAATAGCGGCAGATGCAGAAAATGCTTTCAGTAACTTAAAGGAAAAGGTCAGCAAAGGTCAGTACCTGACGGATTCATCTAAGGGAGTCATGATTTCAAAAGGGCTTTCAGACTACTTGGAACTGGGACTTCAGGATACCATTGTACTGATCGGACAAGGATATCACGGAGTGAATGCGGCTGCCAAATATCCTATCTCAGGCATTATATCGCATCCTAATCCCCAAATGGACAAAGGGTTGATTTATATGCCTATCAGTTTAGCACAGCAGTTTGTAGGTGCGCCGAATATGGCAACTTCTTATGTATTGAATATTCATGACAGGGGAGAGATCAGTAAGATCAGGCAAGAACTGTCCGCATCATTGGGAGGTGAGTTTGAGGTAATGTCTTGGGATGATATGCAGCCAGAACTGGTACAGATGATTGAGTCTGATAGCAGCGGAGGTATCATTATGCTTTTTATTCTTTATACCGTTATCGCATTTGGCATTTTCGGAACCATCATGATGATGACACTGGAACGTAAACGGGAATTTGGTGTATTGGTGGCTGTCGGTATGTACAAAACCTCTTTGGGCATCTTGGTAGCATTGGAATCGTTGTTAATTGGTTTCTTGGGATTGGTTGCTGGGTTTCTCTTCAGTTTGCCACTCCTATGGTACTTGCATAACCACCCAATACCACTTTCAGGAGATACGGCAGAAGCCATGCTTAAAATGGGGGTAGAACCGATCTTACCCTTCTCTATGGATAATGGGATCTTTCTAATGCAGGCAATTATCGTGATAGCAATTATGCTGCTATGTCTGGCTTACCCACTTTTCAAGATAACCCTTATTAAACCCGCAGATGCCGTTAGGCTATAATTAAAACACATAACTATGTTTAAGAATACAGATATGCTGGCAAAACTCTCATGGCGGAATGTATGGCGTAATAAGCCAAGAAGCATTCTGATCATGTTTGGTATTGCCTTTGGAATAGCGGCAGGTGTTTTTGCGCTTGCCATGTCCAACGGAATTGTTCAGCAGCGGCTTCGGGAAGCCATTGAAACAGAAACTTCCCACATTCAGATTCATACGCCTGATTTTATAGAAGAACAACGTCTGAAGGCTTTTCTGCCTAATGAAAGTCAGGTGACAGGTGTATTGGAGAAAAACAAGGTGGAAGCATTCTCAGAGCGTACTGTCGTGTCAGGGATGTTGGCATCTGCCAATGGGAATGCCGGTGTGCAGATCAATGGTATAGTACCAGAGGATGAAGTAAAGGTGACCATTATCCACCAAAAGTTATTGGAAGGAGATTATTTCAAAAAACACAAAAAGAATTCTGTATTGATCAGTGCCGAAACAGCCCGAAAAATGAAGTTGAAGCTTCGCTCAAAGGTGGTGCTGACTATGCAGGATATCAATGGGGAATTGGTGGGAGGTGCTTTCAGGGTTGTTGGCATATTCAAGACGAATAATACGGCTTATGATAAGGGAAATGTATTTGTGCTGAGAAATGACCTTCAAAGATTGGTTGTATTGCCTGAAATTCATGAAGTAGCTATCAAGGTCAGCGATGTGGAGCAGGTGCCTATGCTTGTCTCACAACTGAAAGCGGAATTGCCAAGCCTGAAAGTACAGAGCTGGAAAGAAGTGCAACCCGAGCTGGCTTACTTCAGTGAATCAACGGTCCTCACCAACATGATTGTATTGGGAATCATTATGGTGGCTTTGGCATTCGGTATTCTAAATACCATGCTGATGGCGATTTTTGAGCGGGTGCAGGAGATTGGAGTATTGATGGCAGTGGGCATGGCGCGTTGGCGTATCTTCCTGATGATTGTCTTGGAGACTGTCTACTTGGGGATAGTAGGTGGTGTGGTTGGTAGTGTAGTCAGTTACTTGTTGGTCACTTTCTATAACCATAAGGGAATAGACCTTTCTCAGTTTTCACAAGGTTTCAACGCGATCGGTTTTGGCAGTATGGTGTATCCTGAAGTAGGAAATGATCTTTATATCGTCATAGGTTTCCTTGTTGTGATTACAGCATTGCTGGCATCAATTTACCCTGCACGAAAGGCATTGTCTTTAAAACCCAATGAAGCTATTCGAGGGCACGCCTAGTGGGGCACGCCTAGTGGGGCACGCCTAGTGGGACACGCCTAGTGGGGCTCACTTTATAAAGTGGAATCAATTCAACCATAACCTAAAAGTTTAATCAGATGATAAAAGTAACAGACTTATATAAAACCTATATGCAAGGTCAGGTACCTGTACATGCAGTAAATGGAGTAAATCTTGAGTTCAAGAAAGGAGAGTTTACAGCTATTGTAGGACCTTCAGGTTGTGGCAAGACAACATTGCTCAATATGTTGGGCGGAATTGACAGTCCAAGCTCAGGAAAGATCGAAGTGGATGGTATCAGCCTGACAGAATTACCTTCCAGTGAGTTGATTGCTTTCCGAAGAGATAATATTGGATTTGTGTTTCAGGATTATTCCTTGCTACCAGTCTTAACTGCCAAGGAAAATGTAGAGTTCGTGATGCAACTACAGGGCAGAAGTGATAAGGAATGCGAAGCTAGAGCTACCAGTCTGTTGCAGGAAGTTGGATTGGGAGAAAAACTGGATAGTCGACCATCCAAACTTTCTGGCGGACAGCAGCAGCGTGTGGCAGTGGCAAGGGCATTGGCGCCAAAACCGAAATTTGTATTGGCTGATGAACCAACGGCCAATCTGGATTCCAAATCGACAGCGGACTTGCTTGATATTATGGAAAGGCTGAACAAGGAAGAAGGTATCACCTTTATATTTTCTACTCATGACCAAAGAGTGATTGACAAGGCACATAGAATTGTCAAACTGGAAGACGGGAAAGTAGTGGAAGATATCAAGGCTATGTCAGTCCAATAAATCACTAACAGAAATAGACTGCAAGAGTCCCAAAGGGTTTGCTAAACAATTTGCTAAAATGCTGAAACGAACTTTTTTATGGATACTTCTTTTGTTTCCTGTTTCTGTACTGGCGCAGGAACAGGAGTTGGAAGAAGGTTTACCAAAAGTGTCATTTGGAGGTTACCTCAAGTATCTTCAGAATATTACATTTCAGGAGGTTCAGGAAGAGTGGACTACTGATAACTTAATCCATAACCGACTGAACTTTAAGTGGTATGCTACGGATGAATTGACAGCCGTAGTGGAAATGCGGAACCGTATATTTTATGGAGAAGGGGTCAAGGATATTCCGAATTATCAAATGTTGGTAACAGAAAATGACTATTGGCTTGATATGGATGCCACCTATCTTGTAGGTGAATCTGTATTTGCATACAGTATATTGGATAGGGCTTACCTTGATTGGACACATGGTACATGGCAGTTGAGAGTGGGTAGGCAACGGATCAATTGGGGTAAAACGATGGTCTGGAACCCTAATGATATCTTCAATACATACACTTTCTTTGATTTTGATTATGAAGAACGCCCTGGCGTAGATGGAATTTTAGTAAGAAAATATACAGGAATGCTTTCTTCTGTAGAGTTTGCAATTGCGCTCCAAGATTCGTTTGATGAGATGACAATGGCAGGGATGTACCGTTTCAACAAATGGGCTTATGATTTTCAGGTTTTGGCAGGTAAAATGAAAAAAGACTGGGTAATGGGAGCAGGATGGTCAGGGCAGATAGGTGGGGCTGGGTTTAAAGGAGAAGCGAGTTATTTTTATCCAATGAAAGACGCTGACAAGAACCCTGCACTTGTGGCATCCACGGGAGTGGATTATACTTTCCCAAACTCATTTTACATAGGTGGAGAAGTGATCCTGAATACCGATGGGGCAACGGATTTTTTGCCTGATTTTAGTTTGTTGGAACCACTGACGCCCCGTACACTTACTTTCAATAAGTGGTCTGTTTTTGCTCAAGTCAGTTATCCTTTAACACCTTTGGTCACCGTAAGCGGTAGTAGCATTTTTAACTTGAATGACAATTCCTTTTACTTGGGAGGTAGTACAGATATTTCTCTTACAGATAATCTATATTTACTTTTAGTAGTACAGTCTTTTGAAGGGGACGTCGGGAGTCAGTTTGGTGAAGCGGGGCTACTTTTGTTTTGGAGGTTAAAATGGAGCTTTTAGCAGGTGAATAAAGTTTGACAAATGCCCACTTTCTTACATCGAGATAGAAACGGGTTGTTAACTCATTTATTAGGGAAGTGATATTCGGTTAGGGACTTGTGTATATCTGTTTACTTTAGTGTTACCCCTTTTTAGGGGTGTGGGTTTTGGTACTATTTATATTTAATTATTTAAAACTTTTTAGAATTACTAATAACGGAGTGTAATGCATTAACAGTTAATGAGTTTTTTGAGCTATAGAATTACAATTTGACCCAATTCCTCACTTGAGGAAAAGCATTGAAAATAATACATACTTCAAACAAACACCTTAATCAATATATTTTAATAGCGTATTTGTAAAAAAACTTATTAAGACTGCCGAATCCGAAAGGTATCAGAAAAATAGGGGGAGATAAAAAGGGTTTGGCTGTTTGAAAGCTAAAATACCAATATGTATTTATTAAACACTTTAAACCCATTGGAAGCATTCACCCCTTCACATTCAACTCCAATCGAAAAAGCCGGACAGCTAGAGACCGAGTTAAAGCCCTTACTTGATGGGTTACACATACTTTTCCATTCTCAAGAAATTTTTCAATCCACAACTGGCTTATTGGCAGTGCTGAAAGCGGACGGTCAGCTTATTTTTAGACAAGGAGAAGCTTTGCTGAAAGATCAAGGGACAGCATTGTCAGCAACTGAGGCTTTTGGGCATATTCCTAGTTTGCTTGCCTGTATTTCTCTTGGATTAAAAGGAGAAGCATCATCTTGTACTGTGACAGAGGGGCGTGATTGTTATAAGGTTTGTTGTAAGCCGGTAATCAATGCAGTTGGGGATGTGGTATGGCTTTTTTTGATTGCTACGGAGGAAGAAATGGATAAGACTAAAGGTATGATTACTTCTAGTCAGCTTAACAAGGCAGTTGCAATCAGTCGTACAGCCATTGTAGATATTGATTTGTCTAACCATCGTGTTTCCATGAACAGTGAGGCTTATAAGTTATTTGAAGTTCCGAGAGGGAAAGTGGAATTGGGGACTTTAGGTAGTATGTTGTTACTTGATGATGTAGCGAGACTTTCTGATTATCTACTGAAGCTAGATGAGGAAGATTGTTTGGAGTTACATCATGCCATCTGTACTGCTAAGCAAAACAGAAAGTTCGTCCATTGTCGTTTGGAAGCCATCAAGGGGGAGGATGGTATAATGGAAAAAGTGTTTGCTGTATTTGTGGATGAGACACAGCAGGTAATGCAGCAATTGGTAGTGGAAGAGATGAATGATAAACTCCATCAGATCTTGGAGAGCATATCGGAAGCCTTTTTTACGGTAGATATGGAGGGGAATATTCAGTATATAAACCATGTAGCGGAAAGGGTATTTAGCAGAATGCGTAAAGACCTTATAGGGAAAGTTATTTGGGAGTGTTTTCCTGAGATGGTGAATACCACAATATATCAAAAGCTATTACAGGTTATCAAAACAAGGACTGGTGAAAAGTTTGATTTTTACTATCCTGAAATGAATAAATGGTATGACATAAGGATTTCCTTCTCAAGGGGTAGTATTACGATTATTCTCAATGATATAACCCATCATAAAATGGTGGCAGAATCACTGCATGAGATCAACAGATCAAAAGATAGGTTCTTTTCTATTATTGCGCATGACCTGAAATCACCATTCAATAGTATGGTTGGGATGGCTGAGGTTTTGGATTTGGACGAGCACCGTATGTCCAAGGAGGAGTTGACTTCCGTGTTGAGGTATTTTCTGAACTCTACCCGTAAAATGCACCGTTTGGTAGATAACCTTCTGAACTGGTCCAAGCTTCAGATGGAACATGAACGGTTGGTCTATAAACCTGTGGTGCTTTATGATGTCGCAACATTTGTTTTGGAAATTTATCAAGGGACTGCGAGTGAAAAAGAAATCCAGTTTTATAATGGTTTCGAAAAGGGGAAGAGTATTGTGGCTGATTTTGATGTAGTAGAAACCGTATTACGCAATTTAGTGTCAAATGCACTGAAGTTTACTAGAAAAGGAGGAAGGATTGAACTAGGAGTATGTGAATGTTTTGGAGGTGATTGTATTTATGTGAAAGACACAGGTGTGGGAATGAGTGATGATATTGTGCAAAAGCTCTTTAAACTGGGTGAAAAAGTCAGTTATGATGGCACCAATGGCGAAAATGGAACTGGATTAGGCCTGGCTATTTGTTATGACCTTATTCGGAAACATAAAGGCAAGATTTGGGTGGAAAGTAGAGAGGGAGTTGGTAGTACATTCTTCTTTTCACTGTCGGAAGAAAATACAGAAAACTTTTTTTAGAGAAAGTCAAAAAATGTCCCTTGATGCTAATGCCCAAGGGACATTTTTTTAATAAGATTTAGCTAAGCCGATTTGAGGAAGTGAAAGTGTAATGTCAGCGTCCTTGAAGTTTGAAATAGCAGCCTCAGTGTCAATGGAGATAGGAGGAAAGGTATTGTAATGTAGCCCTATCACCTTATCTGTTTTTACGAATTTTGCAGCTGTTATGGCATCCTGTACTCCCATTGTAAAGAAGTCACCAATAGGCAGCATTGCAATATCAATTTTGGCATAGTCCGGAATCAGTTGCATGTCCATAGTCAATGCCGTATCACCTGCAAAATAAAAGTTTCCTTCAGGAGTAGTCACTACAAAACCAACAGGATTACCTCCATATGAACCATCAGGAAGGCTGCTTGAGTGGACTGCATTTACCATCTTGATAGTGATTCCACTTTCAAGTGCTGCAATACCTCCTGTATTCATCCCCATTCCGTTTTTGATGCCTTTTTCAGTAAACCAAGACACTACTTCGAATACACCTACGACTTTAGCTCCTGTATTTTTAGCAATCAGCTCAACGTCTGCAACATGATCCTGATGCCCATGTGAAAGCAAGATGTAATCTGCAGGGACTTTGTTTACATCAATGTGTTTGGCTAATTCATTTGGCGTGATAAATGGGTCAAAAAGCAAATGTTTACCTGCTACTTCAACTCCTACACATGAATGACCATAATAAGTGATTTTCATAAAATCAGATATGTTTTTAGGTTAGTGAATAATATTTATAACACATCAAATGCAACCACGAACTTAGCACCATTGTTTGGTGTACTTTCACACCAAATACTGCCGTTCATGGCTTCAGTAAATTTTTTGGCGATGGACAAACCTAAACCTGTAGAATCTTCTCCTCCTGTTGGTCTTGCCGAGAGTTTTTGGTATTGACCGAAGAGTTTTTGCTGGTCAGCTTCAGAAAGCCCCGGTCCTTGATCTTGGACATAAACCTGAGCCTTCTCCATATTTAATTCAATGCCAATGGTAATGGTAGAGTTTTTAGGGGAGAACTTGATTGCGTTGCTGATCAGGTTTTCCATTACTTGCCTGAAGTAGTTTTTGTCTATCTCAACTTCTACAGGCTTAAGTGAAAGTTGTAATATAGAGGCTTTATTGGTAGCTCTTACTTCCATACCCGCCACAATTTCCTCTAACAACAAATCAATCTCACATTTTTGCATTTTGATATTCAAATGTCCCGAATCAATCGCTTTGATATCAAGAATTCTTCGAATCATGAAATCCATTCTTTTAAGCGAATGAGAGATGCTATTGATACAGATTTGCTGTTCCTCATTCAGTGCTTGATCTTCATCCTTCAGGAGTTCCGAGAGAGAAAGTGCACTGGTTAAAGGGTTTCGTAAGTCATGGGCTACAATTCCGATCAGATGGTTCTTATCTTCATTGAGCTTGCTCAACTGACTGTTTTTCTGTTGAATCGTAAGGCTTTGCTGCTCCAGAATATGATTTTGAGTCGAAATTTCTTCGTTGGTTTCCAATAAGAGTTTATTGACCTGCTTTTGTGTGTTTCTTTGCTTGTAGAAATAGAACATGAAAACAATGGTCAGGAGTAGGCAGCAGGCAACTGAAACAATCATGGTGTGCTGTCGAGCAAGTTTAGCTTTCTGATGCAGTTGTTGCTCTTTCAAAAGTTGGTTTTCTGCATCACGTTTTTCAACTGCTAGTTTTGAAGTAATTTCAGCTACCTGACGGACTCTTTCTCTATTGAAAATACTGTCTTTTTGTTCCTGATAAATTTGAGAAAACATTAAGGCTTTCTTGTAGTCCTTATTTTCTTCATAAAGGAATGATAGCAAACCACTAGTCCTCATCAAGATGTCTTTAGCACCAATTGTATTGGCTATCTTATAGGCTTCTTGGCTATAGTATAGAGCACTGTCAGGGTTGTTTAACCGATAAAGGGTTTCCGCAATCGATTCTTTTACAGATGCGAGTCCCCATTTTTCATTGGCTTTGACCATCAGGTTGTGTGCTTTTCTATAATACTCTAAGCCTTTTTCGATATCACCTTTCGCTGAGTAAACGATGGCTATATCGTTGTAACTATACCCGATGAGGTTTTTAGCTTTGAGTTGTTTTCTTAGGGCTAAGGCTTTGTCGTGGTAGTATAGAGCAGAGTCGTATTTTTGAAGAAAGAAGCAGAGGTTCGCCATATTTCCAAAAGCAAACGATTTGGCGTATTTGTTACCGCTAACGTCAAGTAGATGCAAGGCAGTTCTGTAGGCATTCTCCGCTTTTGGGATATCATTTTGCCTTTCATGGGTTTTGCCAATATTCTGCAAAGAACCCGCTATTCCTACAGTATCATTCAGCTGCTCAAAAATATGCTTGGACTCATGATAGTCCTGTAATGCTTCAGGGTAATCAGCTTTAAAGAAATAACAATTACCCCTGGTACGGTAAGCTCTAGCAATACCACCCTGGAAGCCAATTCGACTACTCTCTTTTAAGGCCTCATCAGCAATATGAAGTGCTGAATCAGGGTTGGAGGTACCATATGACTTGGCAATCTGAAGAAGTAGTTCGACTCTATTAGAGTCCTTCTCTGCATAATGAAGCTTCAAATACAGGCTGTCAATGGCAGGATTCCGTTGTGCCAATGTCAAAGCAGGTAAGAGTAGCGCCAAAAGAAGCAGTATACAGTTGTTTATTTTCTTTGCGTAATACATATGATTGATAAGCTGAAAAACTACCACCAAATGTTATTTTGTAGTTTGCTTTTTGGATAGGTAAACAAATTGTCACAAGTTACAATATTGCAAATAATATCTCATGGATTTTAGTAGGTTTTGAGGTTTTTCCATATCACAAATCAGTTGTTTTCTGCTGAATTTTTGAGGTATGAATTTGCCGTTATTTTTTCTTTGAAGTGTTTCAAACTGATCAAGGCAAACAAAGCACCTGCTGATTCCCAGTAGGAGCTTTCTGATAAATTGATGCTTATTTTTTACTGGATATGGAAGGCTATTCAACATTTGTACACATGTATCAAGTTGTGATGAGAATTCCTTGCGTATTTTTTGGATGTCGCAATTGCTAGTCATCAGTGTTTGAACACTTTCTTGCAGGTCTTTATATGTATCAAAAATGTCATTACCTAATTGCATCAATCCTCCTAAACTATAAATAGCTTCTCTCTCTTCAGGACTGAGTGGATGACCGAAGGCACTCCTATAAAAAAGTAAAGAATCCCCACCTTTCTTAAGTGTGATTTCAAGCAGTTCTTTTTCTGTTAAGTTCCAGTTATGTTGTTTTAAACTTTCTACTTGAGCTTGGTAGACTTTGTCTGCTGCCCAATGGAAGTAATTTATGTCAGGTACGGCATCCAACATTTGCTCTATTAAGGCATGACATAACTGATAGAAAGAACTACGCTTAGGAAGTAGGTTCAAGTTGTGTAAAGCCTTGTGGAATACAGCAGGATCTAAATGTGTATATCGATCAAAAAGGTCATCATAAATACCCGTAAGTGCTCCTTGGAGAGTGGTACACGCTCTTTCTGTAGGTGACATA
This sequence comes from Limibacter armeniacum, assembly GCF_036880985.1. Lineage (NCBI taxonomy): Bacteria > Pseudomonadati > Bacteroidota > Cytophagia > Cytophagales > Flammeovirgaceae > Limibacter > Limibacter armeniacum. Next base: position 901,880 of record NZ_JBAJNO010000009.1, on the reverse strand, counting down.
GGGAAACCTCTCAGCGTACAGAATCCTTCTCCTACGATAGATGGCACACCAAAAGCATAATAGTGTAACATCTTCGTGATATCAGCTTCGTCAATACTTCCGTCATTACTAACCAAAAACGATTCAAGTTGAGGCTTCAAATGGGTGCGGATATATTGTTTTTGATTGCTGACATCATTAAGCAACCTTTTGAAGGTTATCAACAGCCAATAGTACTTACTAGGAGAGTGCATCCTTATTTGTCTGATTTTATAAAATTTTTCAGATGATAATGAATAATTATTGGAAGTGGAAATATAAGTAAACGGATATTTAGAGAATGTGGTTGGCGCTTTATCAGAGCCAAGAGGGGGAGGGAGATGAGAGTTTTGGATATAAAAAAAGGACAACTCCATAGGTGTTGCCCTTTCCATGCAATCTGTAACTGATGAACTACTCTGTGTGCTACTCGGCTTTTATTATAAATGTCTTTGCATCAGAGTGATTTCTTATTTTAAAAGTAGAGATGTTTTATATCATATACATTGGGGATTTGCCTATTTGGATTATTTAGGTATTTCGCCTATTTCAAAGTTTATGATTAATTGGACTTTGCCTGCATTTAGTAAGTCAACTCAAGTATTCTCATGAATACCCAAGCTTAAAGCATACTTGACAAGTCCTGCAATATTTTTTGAGCCTGTTTTTTCCAAAAGATTCCGTTTGTGGGCATCTACGGTTCTCATACTGATGAATAATGTGTCTGCTATTTCTTTATTGGAAAACTCATTGGTGATTAGCATAAGGACTTCTTTTTCTCGGGGAGTAAGAGGGATGTCTTTTGAAGTATTGGTTTGAGAGGCTCTTTTTTTGCCTATACTACTCATTATGGTGTGCGTAGCTGTATTACTGTAATAGATGTCACCATTCCGGACAGTATCTAAGGCAGATATAAGCTCCTTTTTTCCACAGTCCTTTAACAAGAATGCATGTGCACCAGCGTCCATCATTTGCTTAATGACTTGAGGCTCATTGAGCATGGTTAGTGCGATGACATTGATATGCTCATAATTATCAACAATTTGTTTGGTACAGGTAATGCCATCCATTTCTTCCATATTGATGTCAATAATGACAATATCTACCTGAACTTGTTTGAGTAAGCGTAAGGCTTCTTCTCCGCTCCCTGCCTCAATAACAACAACGTAGTTAGGGTCATCGTCAAAGTAAGAGCGGATTCCATCACGAATGACCTTATGGTCATCCACCAACATGATTCTAGTTTTTTCCATAGCTTGAGATAAGTTGTGGCTCATTAGGCGAGAGAGGAATCTGTATGATGATAGCAGTGCCTTTCTGGGAGGCACTTTCAATATCACAGATGCCACCTAACTGTCCTGTATACTGCTTGATGTTGGACAGGCCTATGCCCTGAGTTACTGGTGAGTTTGGGGTGGTTTGAAAACCTAGACCGTTATCTTCAATTGTTAGTGTAATGAGATTTTCAGCTTTATGGTTGATCAGCTGAATAGTTATTTGAGTGGCTTGGGCGTGTTTTAGACAATTATTTATGGACTCTTGGACGATATTGCAAATATTGTGGGTTAAAATATCGCTGAATACCATTCCTTCAATATTATGGTGAAAGGTGATTTCTCCATCAAATATATTCTCGGGGATTGCAGCAATTCTCTGTAATTCAGTTGCAAGTGGCAGCTGGTTTTCAGCTGTCAATTGGTGGGACAGTTCTCTGCATACATTAATGGAGTCCTTGATCAGTTGCTGACTCTTATAAAGTGCAGGAAGACTTTTTTCAGTAAGCTGGTCATTTTCTATTGTCAGTTTATCTAAGGCAATACTGATAGCTGTCAGGTATTGACCTAGATGGTCATGCAATTCCCTTCCAATTCTTTTCCTTTCCGATTCAATAGCACTTTCTGTCTGCTTTTCCGTGGCGTCACCTGCTTTGGATATAAGTAGTAAGGTGCCAAATACTTGTTTGGTATTGAGGCGATGGGCTTTCATTTCAAAGTTGATAAGTTCACCATTTCCATATAGGCAGTTAAACCTCATAGAGAATGCGGTATGATCTCCTTTCTTGAGCATGTGCAGAAAATACAATAACCTCTCGGATGATTCTTTCTCAATCACTTTTTTAAACTTACGAATAGGGGTATAACCTTGAACTTCAGGTTGTCCTATCATGGTGAATAGGTTACTGCTGAAAGCGATTTTTTCTGTAGTGAAATCGTATTCCCAATAGGCTGAGTGCGTATGAGTGGTAAGCAATTGGATTTTTTCAGCACTTAGTCTGGAAGGTATATTATGAATGGCGCGTGTATCCACAAGAACTTCAGGTCAAATGAGTCTAAGAATCAGGTAAAACTTGATTTTCCTACAGGGAATCTAACTGGTAGGATTAGGAAGTGAAAAGGATACGTTGGGCGGCGGAAAAAGTAAATAAGGGGTTATTGAAGAATTGATAGGCAACAGTAGTAGTTGGAGTAGCATAAGTCTTTTGGTGTTAAGTTAGGTATTGGACTGGTTTCAACTTTCAGTTATAGTAGAAACAAGTTCTTTGCGTGTAGAGTAAAGGTGACAGTACAGTATTTGACTGAAAATAATTTAGGAAAAAAGCTCAAAAAGTTAAAGTGGAAGATGAGTGTTAGGGTGTAAGTTGATGTTATAAGAATACACCCAATATTCTCCCTTATAGGTAATAAAAATTAGGATAGAAGTAGATTTTAGTTAGTGCTAGTAGATAAAAATAAAATAATTATAAGTTCAATTGAGACGATAGGGAGTTGAAAGTACAAATTCAGGTATTTCAACTTCAATATTTGAACCATCAAGTAGTCTTTCCATGATGTAAGAACCACTCATTTTTCCTATCTCAGTTTGGAGGTTACAACCCGAAACATATTGATGTTTCTCACCTGGTTCCAAGATTGGCTGTTTACCAACAACTCCATCACCTTCAATTTTTTCTCTAAACCCGAAGGCGTTGCAAACGTGCCACTTGCGGCTGATGAGTTGTACGGTGTAGTCACTCATGTTCTCAATCAATACTCTATAAGTAAAGACAAAGTGTGATTCTTTAACATCGGAATAATCTTCTTGAAAGTGTGTTTCTATACTTACCTTGATGCCATTTGTAATAGCTGTAGTCATTTTTTGATGTTGTAGTTGTTTGTGAATAATGTATAGTACGGAGTCGTGCTAAATTAGTATGACGATGACTGCCCCTTGGGTTTTTATTAATAGCTAATAAAGCTGTTTTTCGGTTATTGATTTCTTTGGTAACGATAGAGAGTCACATTATTATTATTAAAACACATAGAAAAAATGAAAAAAAACTGTTTAATAAAACAATCTGAAGAAATACTTAATAAATATAAGTGCTTATATATTTTTTTATTTAAATTGCATTTGAATCAATAACCTGGGACAAAGATGGACTTCTACAAAGAATTAGGTGCCTTAATATTTGGTAGCCGACTTAAAAGAATCAGTGACCGTTTTCTTTCTGATGTAAACAAGGTCTATACGCAATTGGAAATACCATTTGATGCAAGTTGGTTTCCTGTGTTCTACCTGTTGGATAAAGAAGAGCGAATCTCATTGATTGAGGTTTCAGACAAACTGGAGGTGAGTCACTCTGCTATCAGTCAATTAGTGACAAACCTAGAAAGGAAAAAACTGGTCAAGACAGAGAAAGACCCTGAAGATGGTAGGAAGAGACTGATTACGCTGACTAATGAAGGTCTTGAAGTGAAAAATAAGGCAAAGGCTGTATGGGATGCCTTACAAGGGGCAATGGGCGAATTGCTGATGGAAGGTACACACAGTCAACACTTGTTGAAAGGTTTTGATGAGTTGGAAAACAACTTGGACCAAAAAGATTTGAAAGAAAGAGTGCTGGAAAAAATCGGAGTGTCTTCCCAATAATGAATATCTCAAACGGAAGGGAAGATTTTGACCAGTGAAAAATATACTAACCTACTAAACACATGAACACACTTTTCAGATACGGTCACGACAGGCTAACTGTCGGGATTGCACTTGATATCGCAGCAGGTCGTACACAAGGTGTATTGTCAGATGAAGTACGCCAGAAAGTAAGTAAAAGCCATGCAGATGTAGCACAAATTGTAGCTAGCCAAAGAACTGTATATGGTGTAAATACAGGTTTTGGTCCTTTGTGTACAACCAAGATTTCAGAGGAGGATACCAAGACGCTTCAACATAAAATCCTGCAAAGCCACAGTGTAGGAATGGGAGATAATATTCCTGAAGAAGTCTCTAAGCTGATGATGATTACCAAAGTTCATGCTTTGGCTCAAGGCTTTTCAGGTATTGCTCTAGAGACCCTTGAGCGTATCATATGGCATATTGACAATGATGTAGTACCTGCTGTTCCTGAACAAGGATCTGTAGGTGCATCAGGAGACTTGGCGCCTTTGTCTCACCTTTTCCTTCCTTTGATTGGTATGGGAGAAGTCTTCGTAGACGGCAACCTCAAGCCAATGGCAGAAGTGATACAACAGCGAGGTTTGGCGCCTTTGGAACTAGGTCCTAAAGAAGGTTTGGCTTTGATCAATGGTACGCAGTTCATCTTGTCTTTTGCAGTGAAAGCTGTTGAGCGACTTCACAATGCTTTGGAAGCAGCTGACCTGATCGGTGCTATGTCATTGGAAGCAATGATGGGGTCTGCAAGGCCATTTGAAAAGGAACTGCACGAAATCAGACCTTATAAGGGAAATCAGCTGGTTGCACATAGGTTGGATACCTTGCTTAATGGATCTGAAATCTTGAATTCACACCTTAATTGTGATCGGGTACAGGATCCATATTCACTACGTTGTATGCCTCAGGTTCATGGAGCTTCTAGAAATGCTTGGTTGCACCTGAAGGAAATGACAGAGATCGAGCTGAATGCCGTAACAGATAATCCAATTATTCTGGATGCAGATAATACTATCAGTGGTGGTAACTTCCATGGTCAGCCAATGGCATTGCCATTAGATTATGCTACAATTGCGGCAGCAGAAGTCGGTAATATCTCAGACAGAAGGTCTTACCTGATTATTGAAGGACGTTACGGTTTGCCAAAACTGTTGATGAAAGATACGGGACTGAACTCAGGTATGATGATTCCTCAGTATACTTCAGCGGCATTGGTGACTGAAAACAAAACACTTTGTTTCCCTGCAAGTGCAGATAGTGTTCCGACTTCTCTAGGTCAGGAAGACCATGTATCGATGGGATCTGTAAGTGGAAGAAAAACCAATCAGGTGATTTCCAATCTTGAAAAAATATTAGCAGTTGAGTTGTTGAATGCTGCACAGGGACTTGATTTCCGCAGACCATTAAAGTCTACACCTGTGATTGAGGCTTGCCACAAATTTGTGAGGGAGTATGTACCATTCGCAGATGAGGACAGGATTTTTGCCAAAGACTTGTCAGCATTACAGCAAATCATCTCAAATAAATCATTAGTAACCACAGCTAACCGTATAGCTGAAGAAAACGGAATAAACTTCAATGGAGAACACAACGAACTATTCGGACTTTATTAAGGAGTTTGCGGCACACCCGCACTATAAGGCTCCTAGAGGAAATAAACTTCATGCTAAATCATGGCAGACTGAAGCTGCTCTACGTATGTTCCTGAATAACCTGGACGCGGAAGTAGCTGAAAACCCTGACGAACTGGTCGTGTATGGCGGTATCGGTCAGGCTGCAAGAAACCGTGAGTCTCTGGAAAAAATCATTCAAGTACTGCTGGAGCTTGATGAGAACCACTCTTTATTGGTACAGTCAGGTAAACCTGTTGGTGTGGTAAGAACACACCCTCAAGCACCAAGAGTAATGATTGCAAACTCTAACTTGGTACCTGCTTGGGCTGATTGGAAACACTTTGAAGAACTGAGAGAGCGAGGTCTGATGATGTACGGTCAGATGACTGCTGGCTCTTGGATATATATTGGAACACAAGGTATCCTGCAAGGTACTTACGAGACGTTTGTTTCTTGTGGTAACAAGCATTTTGATGGAGACTTGCGTCACAAGCTACTGGTAACAGGTGGTCTTGGTGGAATGGGTGGCGCTCAGCCACTAGCTGCAACATTGGCAGGAGCAACATTCCTTGGCGTGGATATTGACCCTACAAGAATCCAGAAACGTATTGATACGCGCTACATCGACAAGATGACTTACTCATATGAGGAAGCCATCCAATGGGTAATGGAAGCAAAGGAAAAAGGTGAAAACCTTTCTGTTGGTTTGGTAGGGGATATTGGAGATGTGCTGGAGCGCTTGATTCAGGATGGTATCACGCCAGATGTTCTGACTGACCAGACTTCTGCTCATGACCCACTGAATGGCTATGTTCCAAACGGTATGTCACTTGAAGAAGCACTTCAGTTGCGTAAAGACAACCCTGAACTTTACAAGGAGAAGTCTATCAAGAGTATGGCTCGCCACGTAGAGTTAATGCTGAAACTTCAGGAGAAAGGTGCTGTCACGTTTGATTATGGTAACAACCTTCGTGAATTTGCAAGACAGGGTGGTTGTGAAAATGCATTTAACTTCCCAGGTTTTACACCGGCATATATCCGTCCATTGTTCTGTGAAGGCAAAGGACCTTTCCGTTGGGTAGCACTTTCAGGTGATCCTGAAGATATCTATACAACAGATCAGGCACTGAAAGAAGCATTCCCTGAGAATGATCACCTGATCAAGTGGTTGGATGAGGCAAGAGAAAAAGTAGCTTTCCAAGGGTTGCCGTCCCGAATCTGTTGGTTGGGAATGGGTGAGCGTGAGAAAGCTGGCTTGATCTTCAATGACCTTGTAAGAACTGGAAAAGTGAAAGCACCTATCATTATCGGTCGTGACCATTTGGATTGTGGTTCAGTAGCGTCCCCTAACAGAGAGACTGAGTCAATGCTTGATGGCTCAGATGCTGTATCAGATTGGCCATTGCTGAACCTGATGTCGAATACGGCAGGTGGTGCTACTTGGGTATCATTCCACCATGGTGGAGGTGTAGGTATGGGATACTCTCAGCACGCAGGTCAGGTAATTCTAGCTGACGGTACTGATCGTGCAGATGAGTGTATCCGTCGTGTATTGTACAATGATCCAGCGATGGGCATTTTCCGTCATGCGGATGCAGGGTATGATAAGGCAAAAGAAGTTGGCGACAACTTTGGAATGTTGATTTAATTATAGGTTTAATAGATTCAGGGTATTGCCTGCCATATTTATATGGTGGGTAATACCCATTTATTTATAAAAATATTATGAAACTGATAGGACCATTTGCTCAGATTCTCACTTTGGCAAGTCTACCGGAAAAAGGTGCTATTGCTGATGAGGAATTGGATGTGCTGGAAAATGGGGGCGTAGTAGTAGCCAATGGCAAGGTTGTCACAGTGGGCGATTATGATACTTTGCTTTCAGAATATCCCAATATTGAAAAAGAAGTCATAGAGGAGGAGCAGGTTTTATTGCCAGGTTTTATTGACTGTCATACGCATATTTGTTGGGCTGGAAGCCGTGCACGAGATTATGCGATGCGAATTGCAGGAAAGCCATATCTTGAAATAGCTAAAGCTGGTGGTGGTATCTGGGATTCTGTAACCAAAACAAGAAATGCCTCATTGGAAGAGTTGGTTGAAAATACAGTTAACAGAGCGGAGAGACATTTGGCAGATGGTATCACTACGATTGAAGTGAAGAGTGGATATGCCTTGAGTCTTGAAGGTGAGCTGAAGATGTTGAAGGCAATCAAAGAGGCAAACCGTCAAGTAATCGCAGACTTGGTTGCTACATGCTTGGCTGCGCATATAAAACCTAAAGATTTTGAAGGTACTCAAGAAGAATACCTTAACCATATTCTAAATGACCTTTTACCTGAGGTTAAAAAGCAGGAGTTGGCAAACCGTGTAGATATCTTTATAGAAGAGACAGCATTTGGTGAAGACGAGTCCAAGGCCTATTTGCAGAAGGCAAAAGAAATGGGGTTTGAGATTACGGTACATGCAGACCAGTTTTCTACAGGTGGCAGTGCTGTAGCGAAGGAAGTAGGTGCATTGTCTGCCGAGCACCTCGAAAGCAGTACTGACAAGGAAATTGAGTTGATGGCCAATGCAGATATGGTGGCTGTAGCCTTGCCAGGAGCATCCTTGGGATTGGGAATGGCTTATACACCTGCTCGAAAATTATTGGATAAAGGAGCAAGTGTAGCAATTGCAAGCGACTGGAATCCAGGTTCAGCACCGATGGGAGATTTGCTGATGCAAGCTGCTGTATTGAGTGCCGCAGAAAAGTTGAGTACCGCTGAGGTATTTGCAGGGTTGACTTTCCGTGCTGCTAAAGCTTTGGGCGTATCAGACAGAGGAAGAATAATAGAAAACCAGTTGGCAGACTTACAAGCTTACCCTGTAAGTGATTTCCGTGAGATACTTTACCAGCAGGGGAGACTGAAGCCTGTAACTGTCTGGAAAAAAGGAATTCAGATATAAGAAGCTTTAAAAACTATAGAAACCACATCTTAACAGGGTGTGGTTTTTTTATTTCAATGCCAGATATAGCTAATGTACTTTATAGGGTTTCAGAAGACTGTATTGGTAGAAGAACTAAGGTAATTGTGGCAACATTACAGCTGAGAGATAAATCGAAAAAAGGCTTTTTCCTTACGTAAAATTTACAAATTGGTGTCAACGACCTATATTCAGATTAAGATTAATACATTATCAAATAACGAAACCAACCATCTAAGTAAAGACCTAACTCACTTTACTTAAAATTACTAACAAAAATCAACCATGTACTTTATACTGAAGAATCTGTTTTGAATCAATACCCACAGTTTTAGAACACGATCAGTATATAACATTGTTAGATTAACTCTCGATTCACTAACCTGAATTATTAACCCATTTATTACCACTATGAAAAGCCTAACTTTTAAAAAACACTCTCTCAAATTGTGTCCTGATCAATCCTATAAAACTGGTTTTAAACCAAAAGCCCCTCTTATTTGATCAGGCAACCTCCTCTTTATCATTTATGGTTTCTAATTGACCAGCAGCTCTGACAAGTTATTGGAGTTATTTTATGGTATTTGCGATTGAAGCCAGATTTCTATTCCAACCTGATTTATAAACTCATCTCCCGCATGAAAACACTTTACTCAGTTTTAATGTGTACCGCTTTGGTATGCTTGGTCAGTATTGCCAATGCTCAGAATGGTTTTATCAATATAAGTAGTGAAACAGTTTCCTCTCCAAAGAATGGTGTTTTTGGAAATGACTCCTTAGATGAATATATGCAGGGAAGTAGCAACTGGAGTGATTTAAACCAAGGGGGAGACGGGAAGTGGGATATTGCCGATCTATCAAGCAGTACCATTCCTTCAGAAGATATGGTATACCTTCAAGAGGTACTGGATACATGGGAAGGGGATGTTGTTTTTGTTGAAAACCCTTTGGTATTTAGTTCTTACCCTGTGTTGGGTTTTGAATTTGTTTATGAAGGCTCAGACCCCGTGTTGTTTATTCTGAATGACCAAATGAACATAGAGGATGGTAATGACATTTATTTGCCTGAAGGTTCTGCCATTTTGATATTATCTAGTGGAGAATTGGATGTTGAGTTCAGTATTTTTGGCTCAGGTATTCAGGCAGGTAGTGACAATTTACTTTACAGTGGCTTAATATCAGATCCTGCCCCAATAGGAGGGCCATTGCTTATCAATAAAGATGGAAATACTGTATTGCCAGTTGAGCTGATATATTTTTCAGCCAATGGAGTAAGTGAAGGTGTCCAACTTTCATGGGCTACAGCTTCAGAAGAAAATAATAGCCATTTTGAAATTGAAAGATCAACAGACGGTATTACCTACGAAAAGTTGGGAGAGGTCAAAGGGAGTGGGTATACGCAAATGAGGGTTGATTATGAGTTTATAGATAGTAATACACCTTCTGGAGATGTATTCTATAGACTGAAACAGGTAGATTATAATGGGCAGTATGAATATTTCCCTTTGGTATATCAAGATGTATCAACTACTAAATGGGAGATAGGTAATATCTCAAACCCTACTTCAGGAGGGTTTAACATAGAGTTGTTTACCCCTAAAGGTGATAGGTTTTACTTTAGGGTAATCGATCAGCAAGGGAGGATTTTATCTCAAAAAGAGGTTCAACTGTCAAGAGGGGCTACGGTGATTCAATTGGGAAATGATAAACCATATAAAGGATTTATAGTCATACAAGTGATTTCTGGTAACCAGAAACAAGTGCTGAAGCTTTTTCATAAATAGTACCAACACCATGATTATTTCTATATGTATAATTAAGAAGGGCAGCCGTTTGGCTGTCCTTTCTTTTTTACAACTTTTCTGTTGATTGATTGAATTATAAAGTGTTTTTCATAACGTTTCTGCATAACGAGTGCTGTGATAATGCTGAGAGTAGAAATAAGGATAATAATCTATATCTTTGTAATCGTTTGTGCTTGCTGTTTTGGCTATTCTATTAAGATGGAGTCAGCAGTAATAAATCAGCTTAGTAGAATTGATGAAATTCTAAAGCTGATATTAGCATTTAAATTGAACCAAGAATAATTTCAATACAAGGTCAGTAATCTGAATAATGACTCAATAGCAATTAATACCAACTGTTGAAGACTGACTACTATATTATTTTTCAGGTAACTGATAATTAACTGCTTACAACCTTATGGAAAACGGTAAGTTTGAAGACAAAAAGACCGAGGGGAATAGACCTGTTGCTGCCGATGACCAGTACGGAGGTGTCAGTGTAGATAAGTTCCAGAATGAGATTGACATGGATGGAGATATGCAGGACGGCGAAGAAGTAAAGTTCGACGAAATGCGTATCGATGTGGATATGGGACAGGCGCTGCTTCGCATTGACAAGTTTTTGGTAAATCGAATCCCAAATCTGTCTAGAAACAGAATTCAGGATGGAATCCGCGATGGAGATGTACTGGTAAATGGATTTCCAGTTAAACCTAATTATAAGGTTAGGGCTGGAGATGTTGTAATGGTAATAATGCCTCAGCAAAGAGGAGATACAGAAGTAGTACCTCAGAATATCCCTCTTAATGTTGTATATGAAGATGATGATTTGCTTGTGGTGAACAAGGAGCCGGGCATGGTCGTACACCCTGGGTTTAACAACTGGGATGGTACCTTGGTCAATGCATTGGTTTATCATTTTGGGCAGTTGCCAACTGCGTTCAATGCTGATGATAAGCCAGGGTTGGTTCACCGTATTGACAAAGACACTTCAGGGCTGCTGGTAGTTGCCAAGACTGAGCAGGCTATGAATCACTTGGCGAGACAGTTTTATGATCACTCAATTGAGCGTACCTACTATGCCTTGGTTTGGGGAGAGCCAGATGAGGAGCAAGGAACAGTCAAGAATTTTATAGGACGTAGTTTTTCGGATCGTCGTGTTAGTACAGTCCATGAAGAAGGAAACTATGGTAAGTTTGCTGTTACTCATTACAAGGTGCTGAAACGATTAAGATATGTATCGTTAGTGCAATGTAACCTTGAGACAGGACGTACGCACCAAATCCGTGTTCATATGAAGTACCTTGGGCATCCACTTTTTGGAGATGTGATGTATGGAGGTAACAGAATCCTTAAAGGGGTGAATACAGGTAAGTACAAGCAGTTTGTTGAAAATTGTTTTAGTATTTTACCAAGACAAGGACTTCACGCAAAGTCTTTAGGATTCGTCCATCCAAGAACAGGGAAATGGATGCAGTTTGATACCGAATTGCCAGAGGATTTGACAACTGTCTTGGAGAAGTGGGATAATTACCTGCAATACAATTAAGACACAAGGTGCATTTGCACTTTTCATATTTGAGCAGCTCTCTTTCATAAGGGAGCTGCTCTTATTTTTTAGGGTGAAATCCTCTTTTAAATTATGTAGAGATACAGTTGTATATAGCAGAGTAAATCGGGTGAAGTTGGTTGTGAAATTGAATTTTAACTATTTTTCACACTTATAGTTTCGCTTTGTTGACTGATTAAAGTGTTTTTTAACACTTATATTGTGGTTTGAAAATCAGGTCAATGCTGTGTTTGGTGGCATAACTACTCTTATAGCTTTCCATTTTGCTCCTAACGACATTAAGATATGCTGATATATATCATGTTTTTCTCTCATACTCAGCCCTATATTGTGTCGTATCTATTTTTATAACCAAATAATAGTTCTTACAAATGAGCTTTATCCAAAACATTCATGCAAGACAAATTCTTGACTCTAGAGGTAATCCTACTGTAGAAGTTGAGGTAATGACTGATAATGGTAAAATCGGCCGTGCTGCAGTACCTTCTGGTGCTTCAACTGGTGAGCACGAAGCAGTTGAGCTGAGAGACAAAGGCGATGCTTACTTGGGTAAAGCCGTTACTAAAGCGGTTGACAATGTAAATAGCATCATCGCTGAGGAGTTGATCGGTTACTCTGTATTCGAGCAGAACCTGATCGACGATATCATGATCAAGATTGACGGCACTGAAAATAAATCAAAGCTGGGTGCTAACGCCATTTTGGGTGTTTCACTGGCAGTAGCACATGCAGCAGCAGCAGAGTTGGGTCTTCCTCTTTACAGATACGTAGGTGGAGTTTCAGCAAACACGCTTCCTGTACCAATGATGAACATCATTAACGGTGGTTCTCACTCGGATGCTCCTATTGCTTTCCAAGAGTTTATGGTACAGCCTGTAAATGCACCAAACTTCACAAAAGCAATCCAAATGGGTTGTGAGGTATTCCATCACCTGAAAAAAGTAATCCACGATAGAGGCTTGAGCACTGCTGTAGGTGACGAAGGTGGTTTCGCTCCTGCATTTGATTCTACAGAGGATGCACTTGACAGTGTTCTTTTGGCTATCAGAAACGCTGGTTACGAGCCAGGTAAAGACATTACTATCGCGCTGGACTGTGCATCAGCTGAGTTCTACGTTGATGGTAAGTACGACTACACTAAATTCAACGATACTAAAGGTGGTGTGAAAACTCCAGCTGAGCAAGCTGAGTTCTTGGCACAGTTGGTAGACAAATACCCTATCACTTCAATCGAAGACGGTATGGATGAAAACGACTGGGAAGGTTGGAAAATCCTGACTGACAAAGTCGGTGACAAGTGCCAGTTGGTAGGTGATGACTTGTTTGTAACAAACGTGAAGCGTCTGTCTGAAGGTATCGAGAAAGGTATTGGTAACTCAATCCTGATTAAAGTAAACCAGATTGGTACACTTACGGAAACAATTGCAGCAGTAGATATGGCTCACAGAGCTGGTTATACTTCTGTAATGTCTCACAGATCAGGTGAAACTGAGGATACTACAATTGCAGACCTTGCAGTTGCTTTGAACTGTGGACAAATCAAGACAGGTTCAGCATCAAGATCTGACCGTATGGCTAAATACAACCAACTGCTTAGAATTGAGGAGTCTTTGGGCGAAGTAGCAAAATACCCGGGTTTCGCTGCTTTCAAGCAAAAATTTAGCTTCAACAAGTAATCTTCTCCTCTGAGAGGACAAAATAATATTAAAAGCCTGCCATTCCTTTAAAGCGAATGGTAGGCTTTTTTATATAGCGGGTGAATCGCTCGTTAGATGTCCGAATCAATAAAAATTGGTATGATTTTTATCTAACTTACAAGCTTTATACAAAAGGAACATAGTACAGTCCCGTGTAAAATCACATGGGGTTTTTTGTTTACTATTTTGTTAAAATGTTAATTTTTATAGATTTGTTCTAATCGAGTATTGCGTAATCATCGCCAAAACACATATTCACGTTGATTTTTGATTTTTTATTATGGCTAAAAGTATAGACGAAACAAAGTTAGAAAGAATTAAGCAGGCAACGATAGAAATGGTTGTAACCAAGGGATACGGAGGTGCTTCCGTTTCGTCTATCGCCAAAAGGGCACAGGTAGCAGACGGTTACCTATATAGACACTTTCCAAGTAAGCAGGCATTGGTGCAGTCACTTTATGCATCCCATATTGACGAATTCCGTCAACTGGTGTATGAAATGATGAATACCTACAATACGTTGGAAGAGATTCTGTTCAACTTCATTAATGCAATCTTTGAATTGACGAATGAAAATCCATCAAAAGCGATGTTCATCAATATGTTGATGAATGATTATACATTCTTGATGTCAAAGGATATGCGTTTGCGAATTCCTGAATCTTTTGAGAAGCTGTTGGATAAAGGAAAGGAGACAAAAGAAGTAGACGCTGGCATTTCAATAGAAGAGTTTACGGCAGTATTCCCTGCAATTCCAATTGAATATGCTTCGTCACGAGTAAAAAGAATCTTTTCAGATGAAAAGTTGACAAGTGATGATGCCCATAAAGTAACCACACTTTGTGTAAAGGCATTGAAGGGGTAATTCGAGTTTCTCTTCAGCCAAAAAAGCCTCAGAAGCAATTACGGACTTCTGAGACTTTTTCTATATAACAGTGTAGTGATATCAATCTTATTGAGAAGTAAGTTCTTCCAAATCCTCTTTACTCATTTTAATTAAGACAGGACTGTTGAACCTTCCCATTGCATAGGTAGAAGCCAAAATGCTAATGCCTCCATCTTCGGTAGTTGCGATGTCTTGTACATTGAAGTCATACCCTTCACCATAATATTGCTCCCCTAGTAAAGTTTGACTTTCCGGATCAAAGATGAGCAACTTGACTTGCTGACTATTGGTCGTGACTGCATAGCAGATAACATCTTTGCCTTGTAGTGTCGTCTTGCAGATAGCTACTTGGGAGTTGCTGATTTCTGGCAATCGACTTGTTTCTAGACTGGCAATACTGTTGTCTTGAACTGTTGCAATATTGATAGACGGACTAATGTTTGTTTCTAAGGGATCAAATACAGCAATAGCAAACTCATCGCCACTCACCTCGATTGCTGAGCGAATACCACTACTCAAACGGTTGCCAATTACGCTTCCTTTACGGACGCCATCAGCAGCGTTGACGAACATCAACGAAAATGAGAAGTTATAGAAACCATTGACGAGATACATACCATTAGCTTCTTCAACAAAAAATGGGAGTATATCAGTATTGCCTACCAACTGACTGAAAAGAGCGTCTTCTACATCTTCTTCAACAGACATATCTTCACTCCATACCTCTTGTCCATTTGCATTCATTTTCACAATCCTTGTGCTTCGGTTTGTTCGATTGTAGTGCTGAAGTACTATACCTCCATCAGTTGTCAATGTTGTTGCCAAAGGGTATTGGTAATCACTGAAATATTGGTTTGTGGTAAGGTCTCCAGATAGTAGGTCCACTGAAAGTATGTATGTGCCCAGTGATGCAGCATCCATACAGATAAAGTTTGCATCTGAACCATTAATCAAGATTTTACCTACGGGGTTTACATATTGTTGAGGAAGGAATTTCTCCCATTCCATTTCGCCTGATGCATTTGTTTTCAGTAAGTACCCACCATAAAAACTGGAAATGGTCTCATCAGGTGAACTGGAAGTACTTCTTGGAGACACACGGGCCAGTATCAGGTAGCCATTGTCAGCAGTCTGCGCATGCGCAATAGGGAAAACAGGGGTGTCTGTAGCTCTTTGAAATACTTTTAGAAAACGGTCTTCCGGCAGTGGAACTTCCTGCTCTTCGGTGCAGTTGCTGAATGAGATCACCAGCAATAGCAGCATGTAAAATATGTAATGGTATTTCATGTTAAATTCTTTTATCATATCACACATAATGTGTGCTGGTTATTTTCTCTTCTTTTTGCCTTTGTATGAATTCCTGTTGTAAACCTGTCCAATATGGTCAAGTGGGACAGCCATGCTGATTGAAACTTCAATGTTGCGCATGCTTAGGTCATCAGATATATCATAATAGCTAGAAACCAGCTCAAGGTTGTCGTATTTTCCATCAGGAGCTGTAATACCCATCATTGGCTGCTTGTAGTTAACCTCCAAAGACAGTCGTGTCGTGTAAAGGTCAAAACCAATACCTCCACCTGCTGTGTATCCCCAAAAGCTGTCATAGTATTGGTTGTCAATACCAAACTTCTTTTTCTCTTCTGTTACTGTTGTCAGTCCGCCTTCGGTAATGCTTTTATCACCTGTGATGGTTTTGTTCGCATTCAACAGCTTGCTGTAGTACATTCCACCTTGAACAAAAAACCTGAATGGGTATTTTGACAGTGAAAAATGTAGCAGCATTGGAGCCTCAAAGTAATTGAGAGAATGTTGATGCTTGTAGTTGGTTCTCACTGTCTCTAAACCGGATTCTGCAGGAAGCCATTTGTGAGACGTTTCATAACCATATCGGTAGTTGGCAAATGTTGGCTGTACAGAAATAGCCATAAACCTGACAGGGTAGTAGAAGAACTGCGCAGCCAAGTTTGGGCTGATGTTATTCGTTACTGTGGTATAAGCCTTTTCTTCCTCATTGTTTTGACCAACAGAAGACAGTACACTATGAAATCCATCCTGTTGTACCATAGTGGCATTCATGCCAACCTTAAAACCGATCATCCAATGGGAATCATCTAAAATTTTAGCGGAAATATTTGCTTCATCTGAGAGTCGCTTGCTCTTAAGATACCTTTGTGCAAATGTCTGATTAGACAAAATCATCAGTGTGCTACAAAGAATCCCTATCCATAGAATCCTTTTCATATATATTCTCTTTAAAAAATGAATCTCATTATTTTATTTATTTGGCAATGATTAGCCTTTTTGCTGCTTTCAGCAGACCTGCCTCTATTCTGTATATGTAAGTACCTGCCGGAACATTGTAAAGCGTAACAGGATATTGGTAAGTGCCGGGCTTTTGAACCTCATCTACAATTCGCTTGACCAATTGTCCATTCATATCATAGAGGTTGAGACTGACATGCATGTTTGCATTGATCCGATAACTGAAAATGGTTTTATTTCGAGCTGGATTCGGGTAGCAGTTGTCTAACCTGTATCGCTCATTGATGAAATCGTCCTTGATACTTGTAACAGTGGAACTACCTGCAATCAATGGGAGCTTTTTATCTGAAAAGTCTTCGAACCTTGTATCCTGAATAGCCTCAGGAGTTGCCCCCATCCAGTCTTCAAGAAGCGTGGTGAATACTTGACGGTAATCAATCTCATAGCGGATGTCTCCTCGATCGAGGTTTTTCAAGTCAGGAGTGTTACCAACCACACCTGGATGAACATTTTTGCCAAAGATCATCATTGGGGCTGCCTTCCCGTGGTCAGTGCCATAACTACCATTGGAAATTGCCCTTCTTCCAAATTCAGAGAAAGTGACCGTCAGGACTTTATCTTCAAGCCCTAAAGCTTTCAAATCATCCTGAAAAGCCCTTACGGCAGAAGTGATGTGATACAGCTTGGCTGCATGTCCTCCCATGGTCGCATCATAATCTTCAACCTGATTGGCATGGGTATCAAAACCGCCAATTTTAGCAAGGAAAATCTTGGTTTGAGCACCTCCACTTAAAAGCCTTGCAATCATTCGCAGCTGTGCTGAAAGCGGATTCCTTACATCTCCGTCTGGAGCACTTAGCGGATAACGCTCTGGATATACAGTACTACTGTTGCGTCCTTTATCAAACAGCTCTTTAAGTCTTCCTGCATATTGGTTGGACTTTTCTTCCAGGTCCATAATCCATTGCAGTTCATGTCCGTAGAATGTGTCCTTAACAGACTCTGGCGGGGCACCTCCTACATTGGTAATCAGATTGTAAAACTGTTCCGGATTGTTGATTGAGATAGAAACAGGTATACCTGAATCCCTATGGAAAGCTAAAGACATGTCGTTCCCGATTTCCAAGGCCAGTGGATCAGGGTTTTGTTCACTTGGATAACCTTCAGGGTAGGCAGGGTCATAGTGATTGAGGTATCGCCCAATCCATCCTGATCCGTAATGGTCATCATAGTCGCCACCCATAAACCAAATGTCACGGCTACGGAAGTGTGATCCGTTGATGTTTTCGTAGGCAACGTTCTGTACAACGGCAGCTTTGCCTTGGTCATAAAGCCATTTGAAATCCTGCATGTCAGGGTGAAGGCCAACCTGTTGCTCATCAGGTAAGAAACTGTCTAGCTGAATCATCTTGCGGTTCCCTGATTCAGGAATCGCTATATTGGCTCTTAAGTTATAGTATTCACTGTATTGATTGATTGGGATGATGGTATTCAGTCCATCGTTACCTCCATGAAGCTGTATAAGGACAATTACCCGATCATTGGTACTGTTAGCAGCAGCTCTTTGTAGTTCACTGTTGGCTGCAAATGCTTGCATCGGCAATCCATTCAATACAAAAGGTGCAGCTCCTGCCAAAGAGGACAGGTTTTTAATGAAGTTTCTTCTTTTCATGATACTGAAGATTGGTAAAGGAACATGTTGGTTTGATTAAAAAAGTGACTAGCAGAGTTGATACTCAGGCGATTGCAATAGTCCAATCAGCAGTGTCTCAAGCAGTGGTCTAACAGTTTCGTCATTGCCTGTAATCTGATAGGCTCTCCACTCATTTTCCCAGTCCATCAGTGAAAAATTGTCCAGCATCTTGCTGTACAGGAAGTAATTGAAGCGTTCGTCAGTGATGATCTCAGGGAGTAAGGTGTCCGTAAGGGTTTTGACAAGCAAGGTGGCATCACCCGGTTCACTGACATTGTTTACAATGAAAGCAACAGTATCCCACTCAAGTCCCAGTTTTGTGCCTTTGTCAAAAACAAGGTACTCACCAAACAGGTAGCGGTAAGCCAAGTAGTTTGGAGTAATCCAGTTTCGGTTATAGGCAGGGGCTTGATGATAAGAAGTGTACCCAGCCACCTCAAACGGCTCATAAAAGTTCATGCCTTGATCTCCGACCATTCCTAAAACATTCTCCATGATTTCGTAGAAACTGGCAGCATCTGTTTGTGGGTCAGGGAGCGTTATACCAAAATATTTCATTCCACCTAAAGCAATCTCTAAAGGTGACTTGATGATCGCTCCACGGCTATTGTCTTCAGCCAACGAATTATCAGTATCAAAGAAATGCTGACTGCTGAAGAGTTGTCTCAGAACAGGTTCCATCTCATAATTGTTGGCAATCATTGTATTGGCAAGTCCACTGATGATGGTGTTTTCTACTTCTTCAGAGATTTGATAGTAGACAAAGAACCTGTAGAGTTTTCGGCAGATATGCTTGGCTGTCGCTTCTTGAGCAAAGATCATTTCAATCAGTTGATCAAGTTCATCCAAGACTCCTTCTACAGTCGTTTTTCCATTTGTAACTTCAGGTGGAGCAATAATGGTATTGCCAAAAGCAGCACTGAATTTTTTATCCTCCTTAGCAAAATGTCTGATGGCTACTTGTCCGTCACTTGAATTGATTTTGCCTTGTTCAATATTGGAGTCAATATCAATGGATGCGCCAGTTTCGTCAAAATAAAAGCCGGACAAGACCTGAGCAGCTGCTCTTACATCCTGTTCTGTATAGTTGGTGTAATCACCATCACCTACCTGTTCACCTTTTCCAATGGTATATAGCTCAAGAAATTCTCTGGCAAAGTTTTCATTGGGACGGTTATCCTCATTGAGGTGAGCATCAAGGTGAAACATCATGGCATTATCAAGACAGATCTTCTTGGCAAGTTCCTTGAAGTTTCCCAAGGCATAGTACCTGAAAAGGGAAATCTGCCAATAAATCATCTTGCTGTAAGGAACCCTTGATTCGATGGTAGTGAAATGCGTATGATAGAAATACGCCATTTTCTCGGCTAAGGAGTGCCCATTGTTATGCATAAGGCCTAGCCACCAACTTTTAATATACCCTTTGCGGAGTCCCTCAGTCTCTCCGGCAGTCGGATCACTGACCCATGTACTGTTGGTATCTGGATCAATGGGAGGGAGCGTTTCAGTTGGTACTTGCATCAACAAGTCAAGCGCTTGCGATATGCTTAAGGGGGCAAATTCATCAATGGCTTGTTTGGTTACCCCAAACGTAAGCCTATTCAGTAAGTGCTTGGCACTTTTAGTGCCTAGTGTCCCACTAGTTGGATTCAAAGAAGACATCTGGTTATAGTTTTGAGCATCTTTCGATTCGCTCAGTAAAAAAAGTAATCTTAATTAAAGGTGAATCAGAAAAAGATATTCACCTATAATTGGTCATTTTCATAATGACTATTAATGCTGTACAAGTTGCTTCTTTTTGTCGTCATAAAATATGCCAAAAAAAGCCTATTTCTTAACAATTCTAACTAACCCGATAAAATTTAATACTAAATCTTGCATTTGAATATTTTTATCACATATATTTGTGAGTGAACGGTTATTCACTAAACGAGTGAATTCATAAACAACAGATTTTTATTCCTTTGACTCAAGACCAGCTTGAAAAAGGATTTTTTTGTAATCAATAAGTGAATGTTTATTCACTTAAAGGTTTTAGGTAAAGATTTAAAGAATTGATGAAAAGAAGGTCGCTATTATTACTGATACTGGGTTTGTATGCCACTTCGGTATGGGCACAAGATTCAGAAAGGCGGATTTTGGTTGAGAAGGCTTTGGTGAACAGCCATAAAGTTGCGATTCAGCAGCATAAAGTGGAGGAGGCAAAGCTGGACAAGGAAAAAGCTTGGTTGACTTATATGCCAAAGGTAGGAGTGACATCAGCTTATATCCGCTTAGGTAACGAACCTACGATTCATGCAGATATTTCAGATTATACAAAAGGAATTGGACAAGCAGCAGAAGGGCTAGGAAGTGGTTTCCAGCAGTACCTTCAGCAAACAGCTCAGGCAAATGCAGCCAATGGGGATTTGGCATTGGCAGGAGCACTCCAAAACCCAGGCACACAAGCACTATTGGGTGCAACGCAGCAATATTTGGGGCAGGCATTAAGCAGCATACCATCGGAGTTGACTTTGGCATTGGCTGAAAACAACCTGTGGTTTTACGATGTACATGCCGAAATGGTCATCTTTTCGGGTATGAAAGTGCCAACAATGGCGAAAGCTGCTCAGGAAAAAATGATGGCACAGAGTGCTTTGGTGGAGAGAGAGGAGCAAGTCGTGATTTTGGAAACACTCGATTACTATGACCGTATGGCGGTAGTTGAGCAATCAATCAAGGTACTTGACAAGTCTCAGGAAAGATTGGATAAACAGACAAAGTTTGCCAATAAAGCAATGGAAGCAGGTTTGGCTACAGATTTTGACCTAAATAAAATTCGAATTGCAGAACAGGAGCTGAAAGCAAAACGAATAGAGTTGAATGCAAGCAGAGAACTGTTGTTCTCAAAACTACAGCAGTTGACAGGAATGGAAAGGTCGGAGCTGGATAGCCTGAGTCCTGAACTCAATATTTGGTGGGTATCTGTAGAAGAAGCGAATACAGCGAATAGGGCAGAACTAAAAGCATTGGACCATTCGATTCAAGCATTACAACACAAGCATAAGGCAGAGGAGTTGGATATTCTACCTAAAGCAAAAGCTTTTGCTCACCTGATGCAAGGTGGTTCTGACAATATTGATATTGACCCAACGTGGTTTGTAGGGGTAGGAATGAAATGGGAAATATTTGACGGTCTTCAGCGTAACCGTGATGTGCAAAAATCTCAATTGGAAGTGGAGAGCATGGTGGAAAGGAGAAAGGAAGCAGAGGAGCTGATTGCACTGGATTACGAGAAAAAATATATGGAATGGCAGGTGGCTACACAGTTGGTTGAAGTAGCCAAGGAAAAAGCCAAGAATGCTGAGCAGGCGATGAAAATCAGGGTTCGTGAGCATGAGAACGGACTTGTAGGGATCAATGATCGCCTAGAAGCTAGCAGTGACTATGAGAAAGCTGAGCTTGATTACATTCAGGCCTTGCATCGTCAGCGCAAAGCAGCAGCAGACTTTTTGCAAGCAATGGGAACGCTTGATGTCACACATATTCAGTAATCATTACAACAGTTAACCAAAAGCTAGAAGAGATTAAAATCGCTATGAAAATGAGATATACAGCAGCTCTTGTCCTGATTGGTTTGGCGGCATGCAGTCAGCCCAAAACTACGATGGAAAATGTACTGAAAGGCAAGCTTAAACGTGAAGCACTTTCTGTAGCCTCAAAAGTACCGGGACGTATTGTTGAAATCAGAGTGAATGAAGGACAGAATGTGAAGGCGGGAGACACATTGGCCATCATCAGTGTTCCTGAAGCTGAAGCAAAGTTACATCAGGCACAAGGTGCAGTAGCTGCTGCAAAAGCACAATATGAAATGGCATTCAATGGTGCTACCAAAGAACAGTTGGAGCAAGTGAATGCCGCTTATACAGCAGCGAAAGAACAGTTTGAGTTAGCAAGGAAAAGCTATGAGCGTGTAAAGAAGATGCACGATGAAAAGCTGATTTCTGACCAGAAATACGATGAGGTTTACACCAAGTTCCAGATGGCTTCCAGCCAGTTGGAAGGTACAGCAGCCAAGAAGAAGGAAGTAGAAAGCGGCGCAAGATCAGAAAAGCAGCGTATGGCATTGGGACAGCTCAAACGTGCAGAAGGTGCTTTGGAAGAAGTAAATGTAGCTTTGAATGAGCGTTACCTGTTGGCGCCTGCTGATATGAGAATTGAGACAGTAGCTCAAAAAGCTGGGGAATTGGCATTGCCAGGTTACAATATCTTTGTTGGCTATGCACAAGACATTACTTACTTAAGGTTTACGGTACAGGAAGAAGAAGTACTGAAATACAAAGTGGGGGATGAGTTAGAGGCATACTCACCATTTGACGAAAAGGTGAAAGTAAAGGCTAAGATCTCAAGCATTAGAGAGCTGCCTGGGTATGCCAATCGTTCAAGTATGAACCCTGATTATAAACCAAGCCAGTCACTGTATGAGGTGAAACTGGTACCGGTGGACAGCAAAGCTGCAAGCGAGTTGCTGACCAATATCACAATGGTGATCAGCAAGGGATAAGCGGATTTTCAAACCATTTAACCAAGCTGAAAAAAATGAAAGAGATAAAAGCACTGGCTAAGCTGATTGTTCGGGAGTTTAAGTTGTTTAAAACCAACTCTGTAGCCGTAGCCATCTTTATAGGAGCACCATTGCTGTACGGACTGATTTTCGGATTTGTATACAATAATGCAAAAGTAAATAACGTACCTATCAGTGTACTTGATCTGGACGAAACACCATTGAGTCATACACTGATCGATATGCTTGAGGATAACGAATATGTGAGGGTTGAACATATCCGACATAACGAGTCAGAGATTCGAGAAGACCTCCTCAATAATATTGTAGCGGTTATATCCATACCGAAAGGTTTTGAGGGAGATATACAGCAGAAACGTCACCCCGAGATACAGGTTGATGTAAATGGTGCCAATATCGTAACTGCTAATTATGCTAATCTGGGTATTAGAACAGTGTTGGGAACGTTCAATGCTGGAATTGAAATAAAGTCATTGAACAAGAAAGGAATTCCTACAGCAATTGCGAAGGAACAGTTTGAGGCATTTAAGATCAATGTTAACCGGTATTTCAATACCAACTCCAACTACTTGCGCTTTATGTGGCCAGGTATGATGGGGACATTGATGCAGCAGGTATTTCTGTTGGTGATGGCTTTAAGTTTTGCAAGGGAATTTGAGACAGGAAGTTTCAGCTCACTGAAGCAAATCTCAGACAATCCATTCTCGGTGCTGACAGCAAAGTCACTACCATATTGGGTGATGGGTGTTTTGTTATGGGGTGCAATCCAATGGGGTTTTTTCCCATTGTTTAAAATGCCTGTAATACATGACCAATGGGCTTTGTTTGTGCTGGTAGCCATGTTTATGTTGGCATTGACCAACTTGGGAGTTTTGGTAAGCTGGGTAATTCCAGACCAACTGAGAGCCACAGAAATACTGATGGTAATAGCGACACCTAGTTTTGTCTTGAGCGGATTTACATGGCCCTTGAGTGAGATGCCAGTACCACTTCAAGCATTGGCACAGGCAATACCACTGACACATTTCCTGTCAGCATTTAGGAAAGTAATGTTTTATGGAAGTGGGGTAAATGAAATTATTCCTGAGCTTAACAATTTGGCAATTACCGCAGTTATTACAGGTGTTGTTTGCTTGATATTGGTAACGCTAAAACTGAGAAAGACATCAGAAAAAAATACAGAAGATATATCTGAAAAAGTTATTGCTTAAAAAATAGATGCTGGAAAAACTAGCATACTATGGCAAAAGAATAATCGCTAGACAGTTTTCCTAAAACTGTTATTCCGATTAGTTAGTTTAATAGGTTTCTGGAAAACCCCTTTAGTTATACTGAAGGGGTTTTTGTTTGTGCTTTTTTGAGTAAAGTGTAAACAAAGCATTTACTCTTTTTTTAGAGGTGTCGTGCTTGTTTTGTAGCGTGTAATTGGAGTGTTTAAACATCAAAATTTAAACATTGATCTATTTTACTTTTTAGGCTTTAGTATTACTCTTATAATATGTTATAGGCTTGTGTATTATATAGTTTAAGCTGAGTAATGACATTGGTTTGGTTGATTTATAGTCTTGTTTATCAGTTTCATTGAAAAAAAATGACATTGGTCAACTTAATTAGGGGATTTTCGTGAGTGTTCATTCATTTATTTGAGAATAATTTTACTTTTTACTGATATTATACTTGTGTAATGATGATGAATGATTTAGTAATTTACTTTTTAAAACTACATGTATCTCTTTGAGATATTACGAAAACCTGACACTAACATGCGAAACTTCCTGCTTAATGTTTTAACTATTACTACAGTAGTAGTAATGGGTGGATTTTTTTTAGTGTTTCCTTTAAACACTTATGCGCAAGATGGAACAATTGATGGATGTGATATCCATATTACTGGGAATTTTAATGGTACTTGGCCAGATGTTTCAGATGAAATTGCTCAACTTGAGGCAAATGGCTGTTCGGAAATTAATGTGATTTTAGATGGTACGATTGATTCCCCATCTGGAAATTTAATTTTTTTAGATATCTGGGATTTGAGGAATGATATGGTGCCAACAAATTTCGTGATCTCTGCAACAGGTACACTGGAAGTTAATAATTATGCTGGAATAGCCTTAAGTTATATTGCGGAGCTTGTGGTTGAGTACGATACCAATGGTTGTCCTAGAGTGGGAGTGGGTTTGGTGAATGATGCAAAACATTGGTTATTTGGGTCGATAGGGGCTTTTTTCTTTATTGAGAGCGAGTTGGAAAGCATTGATTGGAGTTTAGCTGCTATTGGAAGTTCTGATTATACAGCTTGGTCTAGTGAGTTTGATGATATAGCATGTGCTGGTGGTCGAAATAAAGAAGGTATTTCAATTCTAAAAAACTTTGCTGCAGAACGTTCAGGTTCTAGTTCTGTGAATTTTTCTTGGAATGCGACAGGTATCAATGATATTACAAATTTTAGTGTTGATGCAGTGGCTATTCATGGTACCAACAATATTGATATTTATGATCCAGATAATGGCAGTACTTATGATGTAATCACTACTAGTTTAAGTCTTAACCAAATAGCAGCTGGAGCCATTACTTTTACCGACAATAATATTGGAGATCCTGATACCAGATACTATATCATTTCTCTAACATTAATTGGAAATGGAGGAGCAAGTGTTGAAGCTGGCGGAGGAAGTGGTTGTGTACCATGTGAAGTTAGTATAGCCTCCGGTGAAGCTGTCTCAGGTATGGCATATGCTCCACTTCCTGTAGATTTAATCTTTTTCTCTACCAAGAACCAATCAGATGGTACACTACTTTATTGGGCAACAGCATTTGAGATCAGTAATAGCCATTTTGAAATAGAGCGGTCTTCGGATGGTAAAAACTATGAACGAATTGGTACTGTTCAAGGGTACGGATTTAGTGAGTCAAGAGTGGATTATGAATTTTTGGATGAAGCTCCTTTCCAAGGACTAACAACCTATTACCGTTTGAAGCAGGTGGACTACAACGGAAGGTTTGAATATTTTCCATTGATTGTAAGGGATCAGTCTGAGGGAGATTTTACGGTTCAGAATTTAAGTGGTAACCCAATAGCAACCAATAAGCTGAAACTGCAAGTTCACAGTCCTATAGCACAAAGCGTAATATTTAAGCTTGTAGGAATGAACGGTGTGGTCCATTATGCAGAAGAAAAGCAAGTGGATGTAGGTTCAACGTTGCTTACCATTGATATTGAAAAGGTAACCTCAGATATGCTAATCTTACAGGTCATTTCAAAAAGTAAACAAGAAACGTTGAAGTTAATGAAATACTAAACCTGTTTTAAAAGAAAGTCTCTCGTAAATGGGAGACTTTTTTTTGTGAAAACTTTTTGGTGTTGAGACATTGGTTTTGTTAGCTGTTGACAGTTATGGTGTTATCTTGAAATGGTGACTCAGGTGTAATGCTAGTCGTTTTTTTAGTAACAGATATTCACATTTTTTTCCTGAAGGCTTAGTCATTTCGTTAGTAAGTTTGTTGGCATATTAGTGGTGACCGAAATTCAAATCACTCGGTTTTGCACTTTTGCAACAAGAACTGAAACCATAATTAATGGAGGTGTTTTTTTATCTTTTGAGGGACTACTTTTTTATTAGTCTTTGGTATTCTAAAGCCTATGGTAAGCAATCATCTTTCCTGTAAGAAACCTATGTTTCTTAGCTTTTTGCCATCAATTGTACTACTTGTTTAGCTCCTCGATTATAAACTTTCACCCTTAATTTTTTTAATCTAAGATGAAGGAAAAATCTGATCTGATTGTAGTTGACTTACAGAGCAAAGACTCTTTGCAGCAAGCACTTGAAACATTTTTATCAAAATTAAGAAACTCAGCACTCAAGATAGGTTTTGATGTAGAGAACTTGGATTTTGAGGAAAAATATACTCCTCTATTTTATGCAGAAGAAAATGGTGAGCCTCGATATTTTGATTATGGCGATGTGGTCAACCCTGAAATGGTTGAAGCTGTTTTGGCAAATGGGGAAGGTGCATTTTCTTTTAAAAAATCACGGAAAGAGGTTTGGGTTAATGATCCCCGCTTTGCGGAAGCGGTTGTGTTTGTAGCAGCGTTGGAGCACCCTGAGTTAAAGCAATTAGTGGTGGAGATTGCAGAGGCGATTGTAGCATTTTCAATTGATAAAAATGATACAGATTCCCTGTGGATTGATGATTGCCACGTATTTGGTTTGGATATCATTTATACACTAGCCTTGTTTTATCCTGAGTACACTTACTTGATAGGACAATATATTACTCCTTACTGGGACTCTGAACATGCTGATTATGTTTTCAATTACCTGAAGGCTTTGAAGAAAAAGCAGGGATATGGCCAGCACATACTGAAGGCTATAGCCAACTCATATAATGATGAGCAGATCGAACGGGTAGCGAAGAATGACTATAATGGGGATTGTGAATTGCATGACCATTTTCAGGAAAACCCTGACGATTTTGTGTATTTCTGTGATGAGGTAGTGGAACATGTCCGTTTATTCCCTATTGAGAAGGAGGATGACGAAGGTAGGCATATTGTGGAACTGATCATGAGCAGCATTTTGCCATCCATGACTGAGGAAGAGATGGAAAAGGAGGTCTTTGTTCATAACACTTATGCGGGAACAATTTCACAACTGCGTAGCAAGGTCAACAGTGTCCTTGAAGGAGTTTCACCTTCAGCTTATTTTTTCCAGAAAAATGAAAAAAGTGCAATAGATGTTTGGGACGATTTAGTGGACCATGAAGAAGAGCAGGGTGGTGAATATGCTGTAAATAAGGATTTCCTTATTAATGGGTTTGATAATGGGGAGGAGATTTGGGCATATGTTCAGCATGGAGAAAACCCTGAAGTACTGGATACAATAGTACCAGCCGAACTACTGTCACTTGCTGAAGATAGAGGATTGAAAATCCTGCCACGCTTGAAATATATGGGCAGTGAGTTGGAGCCTATATTGCGCTACTACTTTGATGAATATAGTGATGATGATGACGATGAATACGTTGTTAATGCTATTGGTGGTAAAAGCTATAAACCATCTCCGAATAAGGAAATAGCATTGAGAGTTGTGGATGTATTCTTTCATTTGGGAGGGAAAGAGCTACTTGATGATGATACAATAGAAGCGATTGTAGATACCTATGAGCTGTGCAACATGGAGGACCTGCAAGAGCGATATAAGGTTGACAATAAAGAGGTGCTTGCGAAGAAGGTGGCATCTTTAATTTCATCGTTTTTTATAGAACACATGCCTCTCAATTCTTTGGACAGGATTTATCTGCTCTATAAGCAAGATCCTACTGTTTGGAAAGAGGTGTTGGACAATGCGAAAGAATATCATCGTGAGTATATGGATGAGAGTATGCTGGCTGTATTGCCAAAAGTAACCGACCGTTCTGTGGTATACGGTAGCCAATTGCTCTCCGTCGCTTATGTTTGCAATAAGGAGGGAGGACTTAGACCTGACGAAAACCTGCAGGTATTGGTGGATTTCTTTGCCAATCACTTTTGGGATACCTTGATGTATGAAATGTTGGAGTACTCACGCTATAGAGGGGCTAGTGAAGTCTCGGATGTAGAGGTGTTGGAAGCCAAGGTCAAAGCAGTAAAAGAATACTGTATCGGGAAGCAAGCAACACCACCCCCAAGAGAGATCATAATGAAATTGATGCAGGGAGGACCTGCTGCCTTGACAGAGGAAGAACTTCAAATATTTGAGGCTGCCAAGAAGCAGGCAGCACCAATGCCTTTGGAAGAGGTGGAGGCGATCTTGCAGGATCTTTTTGCTACTGAAGAAAACCATAAGGGAACTCCTTATGTTCACCTTTTCCGACGTTCTGAAAATATAGGGATGCTACTGGCTGCTGCTGCTTATGGAGCCAGAGGATTGCCTATGAGTTTTGAACCGTCACTAAAGAAGGTTTTCAACCTGTTGGTGTCTGTGGATCCAGTAAAAGCATTGGATTTGGTTTATAAGAATTTTCATAATGACCAGAAGTTAATCGATCCGATGAACCTGAATGATTTTATCGAGCTTATGGATAAACTTGGAGTTCCATTGAGTCAGGTAAAAGCTTGGGAGATTGTCTTTTTACAAAAGAAAATAGACCATTATACAGATCCAGAGCAGGCTGCCATTGATCGTTTGCATACATTGGAGGAAGCTTATGCCTATTATGATAAGATAGATGAGGATCAACCGGGTTTGTGGAAACGTCAGGAAGAAAAAGAAAAGGCAGCACTAAAAGGTGCTATCCAATATCTGGATATGAATCGAAGATTAAGGTTTATATCGGCAGCTAACAAGCTTAACTCAAGAAAGGAATTTGAGGATTTCATCCATCAAGAAAACGAGGAAAGGCTTCAAGAAGCACTAGACGATTTCTGTAAACGAATAATCAACTTTGAAAAACCCGGATGGGCTCGAAATGAGGAAGAAAACCTCTTGGCTCAGAAAGAAGTTGAGGAAGCTGCTGAGTGGATCAAAGATTACCTTTTCAATACTGGTGACTTTACAGAAATAGAAGAGAAGCTAATGCCTAAGCTCGTTGCTTATATTCCAAGTTCTCTGGATGCTCAGATCTGGGCATATGAGGATAAGGTGAAACATCGGGCCTTATATATGTTGGTGCGCTTTGGGCATATGAACCGAGTGTATGACTATTGGTCACATTGGGATGACCTGTCCAGAAGAATGGATAAGGATATCACTGCAGAGTTCTATAACCTGCTGATTGAAATTGGTGCAGGAGAATCCTATGCAATGCATTTTATCCTTAAAAACTATCAGGCAATCCATCAGAGCTGTGACTTTGAGGATAACAGCTTTGCACAACACTACCACAATATCTATTCGAAAGTCCACCTATTTGAGTTAATGGAAAGCTTGCCTGCCAATTTGGTCATATTTGGCATCAGGCAGATTCAGGATGATCTGTCCATGACACCGCAGTTACTGGAATTTTTCGGTCATCCGAAACGAAAAGTGAGAGACGAAGTACTTCCTGTACTGATTTACCGTTTGGAAGAAAGAGTCGAGCAGTTTAATGCAGCGTTTTTGGAATATGCAGATAAGGCTAAAGGGAAATCCAAAAATACTTATCAGGCATTTTTACAGGCAGTCCGTGAAAAGGAATCCTTGACAAAACATACCACCGTCTTTGATCAGTGGGAAGCAAGACTCTAGCAAAAGTAGTATATCTTAATTTTACTTATACAGTTCCGATTAGTGTAACCACCCTGCTATAGCAGGGTGGTTTTTTTTATTCATATGATAATAAGAGTCAGGGATATGGCTTGAATAAGTGATACTTTTTTGTGTAAATTCTTTAATGTTTAGACAATAAAACGCATTCAAGTGACTAATTATGAGGAAAAAGCTGCTTGATACATCTTTTCTGATGTGCTACTATTATCCATCATTAAGGTTACTGGAAGCCGAATGGAAACCAGAAACCCGTAGAATGAAGGATGCTGATTACAAAAAAACAATGCTGGGGTTTGTTGAAAATGTGACAGCGACAAAGCCTAGATTCATCTTGGTCAAAGCCACTGATTTTGTTTACGTGATTGATCCCGAAGTACAACAATGGGTAAATAATGAGGTGATTTCCGTATTGATCGATACAGGTGCAGAAAAGATGGCTTTTACCTTAAATCCGGACTTGATCACGCAACTGTCTATTGAGCAAACGATGGATAGCCCTTCGGCAAAAACTTACTTGCAAACACATTATTTTGTAGACGAGAAAAAGGCTCGCAAATGGTTGATGGAAGTGTAGAAGTGTAGTTTATATTTAGTCGTTATGTGTTATAAATGTTTCGAATGGGTGATAGAAAGATAAAGCGCCTTTTCCCCATGCGGGTTTATTTTTTATTACACTTCAGTAGGGAATAGAGACTATTTCATACAGTTGTACTATATATGCTTATTTACATCTGTGAATGAGGGTATGCAGTTTGGCTTTATAGAGGTGAAATGTTACTTTTTATTTGTATCAAAATGCCATATATAAAAGTCTATTAAGTAGTTTGTGCTCAGTTTGATTTCCTTGTTTTTTACCTAATGAATTAACTATGATGAAACAAGAATTATCTTCCAATGAATTTTTGAAAGATTTCTATGTGCCAGCATATAATATGGTGGAAGCATATTGGCAGAAAACATCAAATACATTGACAGATGAGTTATTCAAAGAATCTCTGAAAATGTACCTGAATGATATTCGTAAAGTGAAACCATCTTGTGTTTATGTACGAACAATTGACTTCTTCTTTACAGTTTCTCCAGAACTGCAGTCATGGGTTGATAATGAAATCATAGCTAAGATGGTACAGGTAGGAGTCAAAAAAGCGGCTTTTTCTGTCAGTAGTGAATTGGTTATCCAACTTTCTGTCGAGCAGATTTTTGATGAACCAATTGCGAGCATGAACCTTCTGACACACTTTTTTCCTACTGAAGAAGAGGCAAAAAGATGGCTTCTGAAAAAAGATATAGGAGTCCAGAAAGAAATATAAGAACCCAATATTGATCTTATCTGTTTTTAAACCTTTACCCAATAGCATGAGGGTAAAGGTTTTTTTATAAATCTATTTTACTCCACACTTCATTTACGGTCTCCTTTATTAGATTTGTCATATCAACATTCACTTAATAGTCCCAAAATGAAAACGATTACAATCAAAGACGAGACAGCAACAGGTAAGATTCTTCATGAATTAACTTTGCAAGTAGCCAATGAACTGATAACTGTAAAAGACATTATTGAGGCGAGAGTAAAGGCTGAAGTTGAGGAGTATAACCGAAAAGCACCTGAAAAATTTAATGGGCTGGTACAGCCTAGTGAGGTAGAACAGCGCTTGAACATTGACCGTAACAAGAGAAATTTTAAACCAGTGGACGCTGAAAAGCAACTATATATAGCGTTACAGGCATTTCAGCAGAATGGATTTTTTGTATTGGTAGATGATGTGCAGGCAGATGAGCTGGATGAGGAAGTATTGGTGACAGACCATACAAGTATCAGCTTTATCAAACTGACTCCTTTGGTAGGAGGATGATTTAGTGTTAACTACAGAGGCTTTTTTATTGCAAATTTTTTGAGTTTCTATCACAAAGAAAAAACTATCGGTAATACTGTCTATTGAACCAGATTTTTTTTGTCAAATAACTTATATCAACCGTGTTATGAATAATGCTATTGAAGCAACTAGCGTATCTCAAAGAACCATTGATTTAGTGAACCAATTAATCGATGAATATTTTGAACGTGACGATTATCGCTATATTAAGGACTTTTCTACCTACCAGCAGATCAAAAACGAAACAGATGAGATAAAGGCAGAAATTGTGTTTTATATGGTCAATCAATCACTGACCATACAAGCCTGTTTAGTAGAGGTAGATCTTAAAGTCAGACGAGAAAAGTTGAGGGAGCTTGTTGGGAAACAAGATCACCATAAAGGAGAGGCTGATTATTATTCCCGCCTTAATTGGTTTTCTCAAGGCTTTGTCGAGGTGCTTATGAAGGTTAAAATTGTGTTTAAACAATCGCAATGGATAACACTGATCAACCAGTTTAGGCAAGATGGCTTCAACTACTGGCCTTTGGGACATGCAGTAAAGCAACTTGGTCATATGATCAAGGAGGAAGGGCTTACACCTGAGTTGGAGGCATACCTGAGAGAAATGCTTACATGGAAAGAGCTGACAGAATATGGCTCTAATTGGAAGAAATTGAGAGTTAGGTTAGTTGATTTCTTGTCATCAGGTAAAGAAGAAGGAATAGAGCCTTTTGTCCTGTCTGAGAAAGAAGATTTTGGAAAAACCGTCAATCAGGTAGTGTCAGGATTGGAAGCGGATGAGAAAGAACTTTGGTATAAGCTTTTTATGCTTGCGGCGACCTCCAGTGGTGCAACCCCTTCAAAAAAGTTCTCCACAACAGCCAAAGAACTTGTAGGTCAGTTTAAACGCGACCGTTTCAGAAAGCAGATGCAGGAGTGGTTGACTTTTGTTTCGAATATGTCTACTACTAATATCTCGACAAATGAGTATTGGCCGCAATACATCATGTTGGATACTGAGAATGGAAAAGTCTTAAAAGGACTTGTATGGTCACTGGTTCAGTTTCATGATAGCAAGACCCTGAACCTGCTGGCAATTGTAGCAGAGAAGTGTTATAAGAAAATACCAGGCGTAGGTCCAGCCGCAGCAGGTGTAGGAAATGCAAGCCTTTATACACTGGCTAACAGCAGAGGTATAGAAGGCATTAGCCACCTGTCACGTTTGAGAGTACGTGTAAAGCAAAGCAATACCCAATCGCTGATTGATAAATATGTGACTGAAGCGGCGGCTAAGCTCAATATTTCAGAGGAGGAGATTGAGGATTTGTCAGTACCCACTTATGGTCTACAGAATTGGGTTAAAGAAGAAGCTTTTAAGGATTATACTTTAAGGGTAAGCATCGAAAAAGTGGGTAAAGTCTCCATGCAATGGGTCAAGCCTGATGGTGCGCTTCAGAAGTCTGTACCGGTTTTCGTCAAGCAGGACGAAAAACTGAAGGAGAAACTGAAGGTGCTGAAGGAAGACGTAAAGCAATTGCAAAATATGCTGTCTACGCAACGTGACCGCTTTGACAGTTTGTTTATACAGGAGAGGTCATGGTTGTATGAGAATTTTGAAAAATATTATCTCAATCATGCCCTGACAGGTTTTCTCACCCAAAAAATGATCTGGACTTTGGAGCATGGAGACCAATCGGTACAGGTCCTTTGGCTAGATGAGAAGTGGCAGGATGTGAATGGTATTGTAATAGATTGGGTGAACAATGAGACAAAAGTTTCACTGTGGCACCCAATACATGTGGATGCAGATACAGTCTTGGCTTGGAGAACACGATTGGAAGAGTTGAATTTACAGCAACCAATTAAGCAGGCATTTAGAGAGATTTATATTCTGACAGATGCGGAACGCAATACCAATACATATAGTAACCGTATGGCTGCCCATATTCTTAAGCAACATCAGCTGAATGCATTGGCAAGTGTAAGAGGGTGGAAATACAGCCTGATGGGATACTACGATGGCGGAAACGATGATGAGAGAGTTTTCATTGAATTGCCGAAGTGGGGATTGGTCGCTGAATTTTGGGTGAATGCCGTAGCAGTGGGCGATGCACACAATACGATAGGAATGTGGCTATATGTATCAACGGATCAATTACGCTTTAAAGATAAAGATGGAACTGTGGTGCCGTTGGCGGATATACCGACAGTTGTATTCTCAGAGGTGATGCGTGATGTTGACCTTTTTGTGGGGGTATGTAGTGTAGGAAATGACCCTGAATGGAGAGACAGTGGAGAGTTGCCTCAATACCATAACTATTGGTCATCTTATTCATTTGGTGATCTGACGGAGATAGCCAAGAACCGTAAGGGAGTGTTGGAGCGTTTGGTGCCAAGGCTTAAAATCAAGAGCGTAGCCAAAGTGGAGGATAAGTTCTTGCATGTAAAAGGCAAGATCAGAAACTACAAGATCCATATCGGTAGTGGTAATATCTTGATGGAGCCTAATGACCAGTACCTGTGTATTGTAGCAGCAAGGGGCAAAGAAGTGAATACAGGTAAAGTATTCCTGCCATTTGAAGGTGATACAGTACTGTCATTAATATTGAGCAAAGCCATGTTGTTGGCGGAAGATGATAAGATTAAAGATCCGACTATTGTTAGTCAATTGACAAAATAGCAGGATTGATAATATGAAGTTAGTACCCACTCTTTTTTATGGCAGAAGAGTGGGTATTTTCATTATTGGAAAATTACCTATTTCCATTCCCTTTGCCTTTTTGTTTATATTTGGTCAGAAAAGTATTTATAGACCGTTTTTTTGTAGTGATTTTTTTACACCATACCTCATTTACGGTCTGTCTCTCTAGATTAGTTTTATAATCAATCACTTAACAACCCTAATATGAAAACGATTACAATAAAAGATGAAACGGCAACAGGTAAGGTTCTTCATGAACTGACTTTGCAAATTGCAAAGGAATATGTAACCGTTAAAGACATTATTGAGGCGAGGGTAAAGACAGAAGTGGAAGGACATAACAGTAAACCTGAATATTATAAAAGATTAGTGTTGCCTACAGAAGTAGAGCAACGTTTGAACAGTGACCGGAGTAAGAGAATTTTCGAGCCTGTAGATGTCGAAAAGCAATTGTATGTAGCTTTGGAGGCATTTCAGCAAAATGGATTTTTTGTGCTGGTAGATGATGTACAGGCAGAAGATCTGGAGCAGGAGGTTTTGGTGACAGACCAAACAGTTATCAGTTTTATTAAACTTACGCCCCTGGTGGGAGGATGATAAACCAGATTTTTTCTAAAACATAAACCAACCATACCATGAGTAACCCTGTTGAAGTAACCAATATATCCCAAAAAGCTATAGACTTAGTAGACCAGCTCCTCAGTGAAAACTATGAGCATAGAAGAGGTGAGAGTTTTTTGTTCTCCGAGTCGCCTACCTATAAGAAAATAAAGAAAGAATCAGATGAGGTAAAAAGGGATATTGTTATCCATTTGGCGGATCAGCTGATTGCGATGAGGATATGTTTTTCAGACAAAGAGGAAGAAACCCAGAAACTGCTGCTAGAGACGTTTTTTGGACAGAAAGATAAGTTTAGAAATCACAGCTATTATTACATTCACCTCTACGATTATTATTATGACCTTATGAATGTCATGATGAAATCTAAAATTGCTTACAGTGTTGAGCAATGGAAAGCCTTGGTGTTAAAGTTTAAGTATTATGACAATAAGGTCGATACAGAAACACATGGTTTGGAAAGGTGGCCTATAGGGTATGCAATTAAGCAAATTGAAAGAACCATTAAGGAGGAAGGGCTTTCTGAGGAACTGTGTGAATTTCTGAAGGAAATGATAACATGGAGGGAGTTTGACGGTACTGATGGAGGATACCGTTGGGGGATGAATTTTACAAAATTAAAGCTGGAACTAATGGCATTGCTCTCAGATGAGGGTGATCAGGTAAAACCTTACCTACTCTCTGAAGAGGATGACTTTGGGAAGGCAGTAAATGAAACTGTGGCAGGCCTGTCAGAAGAGGAGAAAAGCCTTTGGTATACGCTTTTTATGCATGCCTCTACAGCAGATGGCGGTAAACCTTCCAAGAAGTTTGTGGAAACTGCTAAAGAACTGGTTGGGAAGTTTGAAGGGGATAGCTTCATGAAGCAGGTGCAGGAGTGGTTGACCGTCGTATCACGTATGCCTGTCACTGTAGAGACCACTAACCATGGCTGGCGGTACCATTCCTTTTTGAACGCTTATAATGTAACTGTGCTAAAAGGACTCATATGGTCCCTTGCTCTGTTTTATGACAGCAAAACCCTGAACTTACTTTCAGTTGTAGCAGAGAAGTGCCATAAAAAAATACCAGGTATTGGGCCTGTTGCTGCTAGTGTAGGAAATGCATGCCTTTATGTACTGGCAAGTAGTGAAGGAATGGAAGGTATCGGTTACCTGTCTCAATTGAGAGTCCGTGTTAAGCAGAACAATACAAGGACTTTGATAGGGAAGTACATGGCTGAAGCAGCCTTAAAACTCAATATATCAGAGGAAGAGATTGAGGACATGTCTGTACCGTCTTTTGGTTTGGAAAATGGAGTAAGGGAAGTCGCATTTGAGGATTATATCTTACAAGTGAGTATCGAAAAGGTAGGTAAGGTTGCTATGCAATGGATCAAGCCTGATGGAGCCCTTCAGAAGACTGTTCCTGCTTTTGTAAAGCAAGACGAGAAGCTGGCTGAGAAGCTGAAGGAACTTAAGGGTGAAGTGAAGCAGCTACAACATACGCTCTCAACCCAGCGTGACCGCTTGGATAGCATGTTTGTACAGGAAAGGGTATGGACCTATAAAAACTTTGAGAAGTATTACCTCAACCATGGCTTGACAGGTTTTATCGCCCAAAAGCTGATTTGGACGTTGCAGGTTGGAGACCAATCAGTGCAGGCGCTTTGGATAGACAACAAATGGCAGGATGTAAACGGTACTGAAGTGGATTGGGTAAATAGTGAAGCAGAGGTTTCACTTTGGTACCCTGTATATGCTGATGCAGATACAGTCTTGGCTTGGAGAACGAGGTTGGAGGAACTGAACTTACAGCAACCAATCAAGCAGGCATTCAGGGAAGTTTACCTGTTGACGGATGCAGAGCTTAATACCAATGTATACAGTAACCGTATGGCTGCCCATATCCTTAAGCAGCATCAGTTGAATGCCTTGGCAAGTGTAAGAGGGTGGAAATACTCTTTGCTTGGATATTATGATGATGGGCGACATGATGAGACCGTTTCAATTGAATTGCCAAAATGGGGCTTAAGAGCAGAGTTTTGGGTCAATGCCGTGGAATCGGACGATGCGTTCAATGATACTGGTATTTGGCTGTATGTATCCACAGATCAGGTGCGCTTTATCAATATGAAAGGGAAAATGAAAGTAGTGGAGCTGACAGATATTCCCCAAGTCGTATTCTCAGAAGTAATGCGTGATGTAGACCTTTTTGTGGGGGTAAGCAGTGTGGGGAATGACCCTGAGTGGAGAGATAATGGAGGATTGCCGCAATTCCGTGATTATTGGACGTCTTACTCATTCGGTGACTTGACAGAGATAGCCAAGAACCGAAAAGAAATACTGGAGCGTCTGATACCAAGACTCAAGATCAGGGATGTAGCCAAAGTGGAGAATAGGTTTCTGCGTGTAGAAGGCAAGATCAGAGATTATAAGATTCACATCGGTAGCAGCAATATTCTGATGGAGCCTAATGACCAATACCTGTGCATTGTGGCAGCAAGGGGGAAAGATGTAAATACAGATAAAGTGTTTCTGCCATTTGAAGGAGATAAAATGCTGTCATTAATATTGAGTAAGGCGATGTTGCTGGCAGAGGATGATAAGATCACAGACTCGACAATTGTTAGGCAATTGAAAAGGTAATAAGATTGACATCCATCCTAAGTGAAAGGGTGGATGCTTTTTTTGAGAATACAACTCACAGACTTAACAGAAGGCATGCTGTTATTTAAACCTGACAGGTATTAGGTGATTTTTTAGACCACATCTGATTTACGGTCTGCCTGTTTAGGTTTGTATTATGATCAATCCCTTCATGATTAGCATGAGCAACAGGGTGAGAGAAATGGGAAGGTATTAAATAAACAGCCTTTGCAATTATAAATAATAGAGAAATAGACTATTGAATAGCTTTATGAAATAACTCTCATCAATAGGTGAGCGGGTGATTTATGTGGCTTTCAAAGCGAATATATTAATAACAACCAGAATATGAAGACTATGATTGACACTGGAAATCTTTCTCAAACGGCTGTAAACCTAGTGATGACTATTTTAAGGGAGGCAGACAAAGAAGATGAACTTACTGCTTACAGGGAGGTGCCTTTTGCTATTTTACCTACATATGACTTGTTGAAAAAGGAGTCGGATGAGGTGAAAAGAGATGCGGTGCTGTTCGCCGCTGATCAGTTGATTCACGCCAGTGGTTACTATGAAGGATCTGACGATGAGAAAGTAAGAAGGAAAATAATCAAAGAGTATTATGGGGTGGGTAAGTATGGAAAGGTGGAAATCTATTATATCACTCAGTTCTTTGAAAGCTTTCTTCGGGCGATACTGCGTACCAAGATTACATATAGTGTAGAGCAGTGGATAGACTTGATGAATAAGTTCAAGTATCAGAATGGGAGTACTGATGTTCAATTCTATGGTTTTATGGGTTTTGCCCTTAAGCAAATTGAAAGAATGATTAAAGAAGAAGGATTCTCAGAGAAGCTTCGAGCATACCTTCAGGAAATGTTGACCTGGGAAGAGTTTAGTGACATCGCTGGTAGATATTCAATTCGTTGGGGAAGTGTTTTGTCAAAAGTTAAACTGAAATTATTAGATATACTGTCGCAAGGTGCAGATGGGGAATTAATCGTACAGCCTTTTAAACTAATAGAAGAGGACAATTTTGGAAAAACAGTCAATGCTACTGTAGCCGAATTACCTCAGGCAGAAAGAGACCTTTGGTTCTTATTTCTAAAACATACCGCAACAGCGAATGGAAGTAAACCTGCTCAAAAATACCTGAAAGCCTCCAAGGAATTGGTGGCTCAGTTTAAGGGAGATCGCTTCAGGAAGCAGATGCAGGAATGGATCGCTTTTGCATCAACCCTTGCGGATAAAGAAAAGGGAGAGCACGGCTGGAGTTATTACATTTTCTTGGAAGGAGAGAATAATACGATCCTGAAAGGGATGGTATGGTCACTGCTACAGTTCCATGATAGTAAAACCTTGAGTTCGTTGGCTGCATTGGCTGAAAGGTGTTACCGTAAAATACCAAGTGTTGGACCTGCTGCTGCCAGTGTTGGAAATGCTGCCGTCTATGTTTTGGGACATTCAAAAGGACTGGAAGGAATCAGCCACCTTTCACGATTGAAGCTTCGTGTAAAGCAAAATAACGTACAAAAGCTTATAGGGAAATA
Organism: Limibacter armeniacum; assembly: GCF_036880985.1. Classification (NCBI taxonomy): domain Bacteria; kingdom Pseudomonadati; phylum Bacteroidota; class Cytophagia; order Cytophagales; family Flammeovirgaceae; genus Limibacter; species Limibacter armeniacum. Next base: position 862,321 of record NZ_JBAJNO010000009.1, on the reverse strand, counting down.
TGTGCAGGAAGCAGCTGCCAAGCTCAATATTTCGGAGGAGGAAATTGAAGACTTATCGGTACCAACCTATGGTTTGGAGCAAGGAGTAAAGGAAGTAGCTTTCGAGGATTATACGCTAAAAGTAAGTATTGAGAAAGTAGGCAAGATCACCACACAATGGGTCAAGCCGGATGGTACTTTGCAGAAGTCAGATCCTGCATTTGTCAAGCAAAGTACCAAGTTAGCAACGAAGTTAAAACAGCTGAAAGCGGAAGTAAAGCAGATACAGAAGACCCTGTCCGCACAGCGTGACCGCATTGACCGTTCGTTTGTATTGGAAAGAGAACTGTCTTACGAAAATTTTGAGAAGTATTACCTGAATCATGGTTTGACGGGATTTGTAGCCCAAAAGCTGATTTGGACGATGCGTAAGGGAGAGCAGGAGGTACAAGCGCTTTGGCAGGGAGATCAGTGGCAGGATGTAACAGGAACTACATTAGCGTGGGTTGATAATGAAACAGTTGTTTCCCTTTGGCATCCAGTACATTCCGATACAGATACCGTATTGGCTTGGCGGGAAAGAATGGAAACGTTGAGCCTTCAGCAGCCAATCAAGCAGGCTTACAGGGAGATTTATCTACTTACGGAAGCCGAGTTGAATACACGTACTTACAGTAATCGTATGGCAGCTCACTTGCTCAAACAGCATCAATTGAATGCTTTGACAGCAATCCGAGGTTGGAACTATTCGCTGTTGGGGTCCTATGATGATGGGCGTGATGGTGAGATCGCTTATATTGACCTGTCTCGACGTGGCTTGAGGGCTGAATATTGGATCAATGAGTTAAGTGCAAGTGATTCATTTAATGAAGCAGGGATTTGGTTATATGTTTCTACAGATCAAGTGCGTTTTGTAGATACGAAAGGGGACGTGGTAGAACTGGTTGATGTTCCTAAAATTGTATTCTCGGAAGTGATGCGGGATGTAGACTTGTTTGTGGGAGTAGGTAGTGTGGGGAATGACCCTGAATGGAGAGACAATGGTGGCTTGTCACAATTCCGTGATTATTGGACCTCTTACTCATTTGGTGACTTGACGGAGGTTGCCAAGAACCGTAAGGAAATACTAGAGCGACTTGTGCCAAGACTTAAGATCAGGAATGTGGCAAAGATAGATGGTAAGTTCCTGAGGGTAGAAGGAAAAATCAGAACTTACAAGATCCATATTGGTAGTAGTAACATCCTGATGGAGCCAAATGACCAATACCTATGTATTGTGCCTTCAAGAGGTAAGGATGTAAATACCGATAAAGTATTCTTGCCATTCGAAGGAGACAGGGGACTGTCCTTGGTATTAAGTAAAGCTATGTTGTTGGCTGAGGATGATAAGATTACAGATCCGACAATTGTAAGCCAATTATCAAAATAGCTGGATTATTAGATATGGATGTTGTATCCGCTCTTTTTGAGGGCGGGTATTTTCTTTGAAAGACTTCAAAAATTTGCTGATACCTATTACCCACATGCTTATATTTGACCCGAATTTTCTCATTAGCTACAACTAACTTTTTCAATATGTCAGTAAACCTGGAAATACTACTCAAAGAACTTCAGTGCGATTCTCGTCTAAATAAGGATATGCACTTTAATGCAGCCCAACGGAAGCATAACTCCAATAAGTATATGGGTATTACCATTGTGTTGATCAATGTGATAATTGGCTCAAGCTTGATAGAATTATTGAGGGAAGAGGCTTTCAGGAAGGGATTGGTTTCTGTCATTTCTTTTGTGGCGGCAGCTATTGCGGCAATTCAGACCTTTTTTAATTTCTCAAAGGATATAGAAAACCACCGAAAGATCGGCAACCTTTATATTGAAATTGCCCGTGAGGCAGATAACCTGCTTTCCAAACTTTTGGATAATTATATCAGTGAGAAGGAGGGTAGAAATGGCTACGATGCTTTGTTGAAGAAGTACCATGCTGTAAACAAAGAAGGAGAAGCGGCTTTGCCATCCAAGTCGGATTATCAGGCTGCTTATAAGAAGAACAAGGAAGATAAGGAAGCTATTAGAAAACTGAAGTATGAACAGCGTCAACAGTTTGGTAGCGTTCAGGTAGAGAGGTCTTGATCTTTTCCTATAAAGGAGATAAAAGAGTTTGTCAGCGATATAAACCTGACAAACTCTTTTTTTGTACATCGCAATATTGATTTCAATTCAAGGTCAATTTTTAGATTAAAGATTAATTCAATTCATAACAAAGTATAAAATGAGTCGATGTGGTTTTACTTAAAATATAAAACAGGACTGTTGAAACTGTATAGAATTAAGTATAGCTAACTGAGCGGTATGCATATGCTAACAGGGTAAATTTACCTTTTCTATAAAAAATGGAAGAATTATTTGATTGAAAATGGGTTTATATAGGCTTTCTTTTATAAATTAATTCAAAGATTTACAGTCTGGAATCCAAATGTCATAACTACTTTTTCAGACATCTCAATTACTAACACAAAGACAAATACCCAAAAATAGTTTTAGATGATAGACAATCGTGTTAACCGTTTGCCACTTTCGTGGAATCCTGTGCGGTGGTTGAAAGATTTTGAGGAAGCAATCCGTAAAAATCATGGTTATAAGGAATTAAGAAGTCAGGTATTTGAGCATACCGTGAGAATTGTAAAGGACGGGCATTATACTACAAAGGAAAGTGAGGTGGAGATGGATACAGCACTTAAAGATAAGTTGACTGCTGATACTGTTTTTTATAACGAAACAGATGAGTTCCATCCATTGGATACCCAAAAAAATAAACATGATCTTAAGATCGAGGTGCTGAATGCAGACTGCCTTGATACGGTTCAAAACATGCTGGCAAAAGGATTCAATCCTGCCTTGCTCAATATGGCAAGCCGCCGGAACCCTGGAGGAGGAGTGCTGCAGGGAGCAGGTGCTCAAGAAGAAAATATCTTTAGAAGGAGTAATCTTTTTGTCTCTCTTTATCAGTTTATAGAGTATGCAGCTGTATATGGCGTAAGACCGCATCATCGGTTTAAGTATCCTATAAATCGAGCTTCAGGAGGCATTTATTCACCTGGAGTGACTGTTTTTCGCTCTTCAGAAGAAACGGGGTATGGATTGCTAGACACCCCTTATCAGGTGTCAGTGGTAACAGTGCCTGCCATTAACCGTCCAGCATTGATCAAACAAGGAAGTCATTATTTATTGCGTCCTGATTTTATCGCGCCAACCAAGCAAAAAATCCGCACAGTACTGCGTATCGCAGCCAAACATGGACACGATTCGTTGGTTTTGAGTGCATTCGGATGTGGTGCTTTTTGTAACCCACCTAAGCATATTGCCAGGCTTTTTCAGGAAGTTTTTGCAGAGGAAGAGTTTCAGGGAGTGTTTTCCCATATTGTTTTTGCCATTAGGGAAGACAAAAATACATTCCGCAAACACAATCCTGAAGGCAACCTGAAGCCATTTCAAGAGGTTTTTGAGGAGTTTCAGGCAGGTAGTTAGATGGTAGCAACTGGTACTTCCCATAAGTTGGTAGTATAGTTTGGAGAACGGTAAGCCTGTTTCATTTGGAAAGCAGGCTTTATGCCTTGTGTAGCAAGGTGGATACTACCCTTTCCCCATTTATGGTTCAATTTGTCAATGACTTGCATAAGAGTTTGCCGTTTGTCGTCTTCATCAATGGAGGAAGGTGGGAATAGGGGTAACTGTAGTTGCTTTTCAGGGACAAGGTTCGTTACAAGTACACCAGCTTTTCGGTAGTTATGTCTGGGCTTGATGACTTTGTCTAGTAACTCCAGTGCTTTTTTTGTAATAGTGACCGTGTCGTTGCTTGGCGTGTTCAAGACATCTGAAATATAGCCATAATAAGGATGCTGCTCCCGGAACGAGTCAGTCTGTACAAAAACGGTGATCTTATAGGCACAACTATGTTGCTTGCGGAGCTTTCGGCAGACATTGGCAGCAAATGAGCTGACAGCTTCTTGTACACCTACCCTTGTATTAATCGCCTTGCTGAATGTACGGGCTGTGCATATACCTTGTTTAGGGGTATATTGTTCCTCTAAAGACAGATGAGGTTCTCCTAGTAACTCTCGTTGTGTACGCAATCCCGTTACATGCATATTACGCTTGACCCATCCTGAAGGAAGGCTTATAAAGTCTTCAACAGAAGTGACGCCTATTTTTTGTAGTTGCTTGGTGTATTGTTTTCCAATTCCCCATATTTCATTGATAGACATAGGGTTAATTATTTTTCTAAAATCCTGATCGGGGTGGAAGATACAAACGCCATTCATGCCACTTTTTGTTTTTGCTGCATGGTTAGCCAGTTTGGCAAGTGTTTTTGTAGGAGCAACACCTACAGATACAGGGATATTGGTCCATTGTTGGACTGTGTGACGGAGAGTTTGGGCATACCCTTCTATATCATCGATTCCACTTAAATCTAAAAATGCCTCATCAATGCTGTAGATCTCCATGTGTGGAGAGAAATGTGCCAATGTCTCCATTACACGTGCTGAAAGGCTTCCATATAAACGAAAGTTAGCTGAGAATACAGCCACATTGTGGCGCTTAATCAAGTGCTTGATCTTGAAAAAAGGAATACCCATTGGAATACCAAGCGCTTTAGCTTCTTGACTTCGGGCAATGACGCAACCATCATTATTGGAAAGTACAATAACTGGACTATGTGTTAAGTCTGGTCTGAAAACCTTTTCACAGGAAGCATAGAAACTATTGCAATCAATGAGCGCAAACATCAGTAGAGATAGTTGTAATTGTTTGATTTATGTGGTGTTGAGAAGAAATACCTCGTACAGAGGACTTGTAACATCTTCAGTGCTATAATTTACAGAAAGGTAATGCAAAGCCATAAAAAAAGGCTCTTTCCATTACGGTAAGAGCCTTTTGTTGCTTTTTAGCTTAAAGCCGAAAATAAGGTGTCCATTTCCGACAATGGACTATATGAGTCAAAAAATTGGTTAAATCACTTTTAAATAATAATGTCGTTCAGCTGAAAAAGTAAATTGTAGTTTTTAGCTAAATCTTATAAGTCAAAGGTAGTGATATTTTGCATTATTGCAATATTATTTTTTTATGAATGGCTTTTAAATGTTGTTTTAAGGCTATTTCAAATGAATAAAATAATATAAAATTGTACTATTCTAAGTTATTTTAAATCAATGTTAAATATAAATATTCAAAGTAATAAGAATGAATTTGGTGTTTGGTATTGAAAATCAATTAGTTATGAGTGTGGGTGAACGATTTTTGAAAAAAAATCTCTTTTTAGGGAAAAAAAATGAATAAAAAGAGGAATTCAGTATCAAACTCTTAACAAATATTTGGGGTAATTCAGAAACCTAACTTGACTAAAAGAGAGTTTATAAGACATTGTTTTATTAATTAGCAAGCTATTTCATAATCGAATTTAACTTTACTAACAGACTTAGCGCATGATACAGGAAGGTGTTTGGAAGGAGAAACAGACGATCAAGTCTTTTCAGATGGGACCAAACTTTCAGATGAACATTTCTACTATTTCTGAACTGCTACAGGAAGCTGGAGGAAATCATTCTAATTTCAACGAGTTTGGAATCAAGGAAATGATTGCCACAGGTAGGATATGGGTTTTGAGTCGTCTCAAGGTAGAGGCTGAAAAACTGCCAGTTTGGGGAGATGAAGTAACTGTAGAAACTTGGGTGAAAAGTGCAGAGGGAGTAACGTCTTTGAGAGACTTTATTATCCGTAATACAGCAGGAGAGGTTATTCTGAGAGGTTCTTCGCTATGGTATGCGGTTGATATCAAGAAAAGAAGACCTACGTCGCTGGAAGATATGGCAAAAAAGGTAACAATACGTTCAGACCTTTCAGCTATTGACCGTGATAGTCTGGAAAAGTTACCCCTTCCAAAGCATGTTGACTATGTAGATGAGGTAAAAGTGAAGTATTCGGATCTTGATCCCGCATTGCATGCCAATAACGTGAAATACCTTTCATGGGCTTTGAACAGCTATCCGATTGCTTTTCACAAGGCGCATCAGTTTAAGGGGTTTGAAATCAACTTTTTGGCAGAAACATTATATGGTCAGTCACTGGAAGTGGAGACAGAAGAGAAGCAGGTAGCAAGTGATGTGTATATGACTACTGTTATCAAGCACAAGGATACAGGTAAACCAGGCTGTTTGATCAGAACTACATGGCAGCAAGTAGCAGAATATGAGCGACAAGCTGAGGAGGCAACCGCAGAAGCATTGCTGTAGTACAGGGCTTGAATCTGGTTAGAGATAGATACAACATAAAAAAGGCTGAACAGCAATTGACTGTTCAGCCTTTTTATTTTATTCTTCTGAGAAAGAGTAGAATGTCTCGTCTAATTCAACATCCCCTTCTCCTTCTTTGAATTTCTTGATAAACTCTTCGATGTCTTTTTCAGTGATTTCTGCTCTGTTCAGGCAAACGTCCAGTGCAACGCCATAAGCTTCTACATCATCTTCCAGATCGTAGAACTCCTGTACCTGATAATCTTCATCTTTAGCCAGCTCTTCCGCAATAGACTCCATCAAGTCTACATGCTCTCCCTCGATGGCGTTGAAATCTTTGTCTTTGTATTCAGGCTTTTTCTCAATAGCCATTTCAACCGCTTCTTCATAAATATTGGAGAAGAATTCCATCTCCAAAGTGTAGAAGAATGCGTCGAACAAGATTTCTTCACCGTCGATCTCAGTGACAAAAACTACGTTTTTCTGCATTTCGTCGTTTTCAGCATCCTGACGGTAGATAAATGAGCGGCCTTGTTTGCTCATTTCCGCTTTGACTTTTGCAATTTCTTCAGCCTTATTCATCAAAGTAAATTTGTATTTAATGTGTAAATATAACCTCGAGGTTCTGTAAAGACATGTCCGCTAGGCGGATGGATTTTAAAGCTGTCTTGCAGGCTCAGAAGTCTGAGCAAAGATAAAACTTACGGAGGTCTTCACAAGTTTTCAGGGGGTAGATTGTAAAGGTTCTGTTAGTCCTTTTTACGTTTGTTTCTTTTTTCCTTCTTTCCTTTTTCAAGTCCCCACTGATTGGCAAGTGAAGAGTAAGGCTGGTCAATGTTGAAATAGAACTTGCGGCTATCTCCAAACTGATCTTTGGCTTCCAGTAAATCGTAGCTGTGACCGTCTTTGAAATGAAGTGATTGGCTGGTGGAAGAATAGCCTAGCATTTTGAGTATATCGTATTCATCTCCAGGAGAGGTGACGATAAATGCATTTTCGAAAGAACTGCCTTCTCCTGTTGCCAGAATCGCATTGACAATGCCTTGATACTTTTTTATGTAGGAGTAAAATGCTTCTTCATTTTCCTGATGCAGGTAAGCGATAGCCAACATTTCATATATTCTGATGCCATTGAAAGGAGCTTTTTCTAACATCGTTTGTCCCAATTCAATAACCTGATCGTATTGTTCCTTTTCAAAAAGTTTATACAGCTCTTTATGTTCGAGACCATATGGGGCATATTCACCTTGCATGCTGAATCCTAGATAAAGCATAAAGTACTCATCAAGCCCGAAGTCACACTCTTTTTCCTCAAACCGCTCGATTAGTTTACTGTAATGGTACTTGTTGGAAACGTCAGCCGCATTTCGGGTTAAGGAGGCTAACGCATCGGTATTGATATGCTTGAACCTATATTCCGACATTTCTATATGTACCAGAAGGGCGGAGTCAGTAGAGGCAAATACTTCTGATTTTGCTCTTAGTACAAGGTTACCGATGTCGTCGGTCAATTTGTAGGATTGGTCAAATTCTCGGGCAGATGCTTCAAAAGTCCCGTTTCTGAAGTGTGCCAAACCTGTAATCAGGTAAAGGTCACTGTTGAGTGGATCAAGTGCTTTACCATTATTGGCCCATTCGATTGCCTCCTCAAAGTTTTGCTCATAGTAATTGATCCATGCTTGATAATAGTGAACCATCAGGTTTTCCATATCAAGGTTGTGGGCTTTGTCTAAATAGTAAAGGGCGGAGTCATTGTTGTTGAGCATATGTTGAATGACACCAATTCGGGCATAACCGTTGGGATCTTCTGGCTCCAGAACGGTATATGTTCGAAGGTGTTTAAGAGCCCTGTCATATTGTGCACCGATTTCATAGATTCCGCTTAGGTTAAAGTGGACATCGGAAAAATTGCTATCTATATTCAATGCGCTCAAATAGTCTGACTGTGCACTGTCTGGTTTGTTTAGCTCCCAATAGCAGTTGCCTCTTATCTTGTAAGCCTCTGCATTCGATTGGTCTTTTGCGATATATTTAGCTAGGTGAGGGATGGCTTCTGAGTATTGCTGTCTCTCATAAAGGTCCAGTGCTGCTGCAAACTCCGGAGCTTCATATTGGCTGAAAAGCGACATGGAATTGAATAGCAGCAAAAATAGAAGTGACGTCAGTTGTTTCATGTTGAAAGCTGAGTTTGGAGTCATGTTGATTTGGGTTGAGTACATGGCAGAGGTGGCTGCCTTGTTATAGCGAATAACAAATTCGGGGCATAAAGGATTTCCTATAGGAGCAGACTCTTATAGGAAAAGAAGGGACTCGATAACAAGAGGGCGCTATACGTTATTTAGCCTACTTTGTTTGTCGTAATTGCATATTAGAAAAAAAAATGCTGCTGAATTTTTAATAAAAGCTAAATGATAATACCACGGCGAACCAAAATTGGGGAGCCTTCAGCCATTAATACTGATACAGGTTCGCTGCTCATTGCTTCTCCAAATTCAGGTCCATAAAGTGCTGATGCGTTGCAGTGGATATCATATTGCTGTACTGGGTAGACATCCCATACAGGGTGTTCCACTGCATATTCAGAGGTCTGGTTAGCACCTGTTTTGGTGTAACCCCAATAGTGTTCTGTGATAAATTCCTCCTCACTTCCTTTTGCAATATTAACAGGTTGTAGTGCCGTTTGTACGTTGATGTGGTTCCATTCACCTTCAAACTTCCATCTGTAAGCAACGGATAAGTGATCCTCTTCTTCTCTCCATTCATGTTGCATTGGCATGGTAGCATACTTTTCATTGTAAAGTGTATTGGCAACTAACGTAATCGCAGCTTTAGGTACAATCTCTTTGATAAAGACAACACCTCGTTTCCATTCATTGCCAGCCTTATAACGGACATAAAACCTTAGATTGACTTCCTCAAAGTTGATATGCCAAGGAATTTTCACTCCCAGTACTTTGGTGTCGCAAAACATAAAACCTACAAGACTGACATAGCAGGTGCCGTTCCAAGTGTCCAGTTCTGTATTGGGAGGAAGGTAAGGCTGTAAAGAAGTGGGGTCAACAGCGTAGTTGGCCATGACCAGTTTACGCCATTCTGCAGATAAAAAAGTTTTTGGTTTGCTAACCTTGTTCATATCTATTTTAAGTAAAAACGCAAGGTGGTAAGCCTTGCGCAAATGGTTATAAGTATTCGGTCATGGCTTTGGAAGAAATATTTCCCCATGACTTTATTTCACCTTTGAATTTATTGAAGTTATCATAGACCTTTTTCGCAAAAGGGTCAGAGGTAGTCAAGCCTTGGAGGACGTCTTCTGTGTTCTTCTTTAGTGCTTTCATTACCTCTTCAGGGAATGCTCTCAATTCAACATCACTTTCTCTGAAGATCCTCTGAAGGTATTCGTTGTTTTTAGCCTCGAACTCAGATAAAATCAGGTTATTGTATTTGATGGCTACGGTTTTAACCATTTCCTGTAATTCACTAGGTAGTTCCTCTAGGGCTTTCTTGTTACAGATCAGTTCCAAGACAGATCCAGGCTCATGCCAACCGGGGTAGTAATAGTACTGTGCAATTTTATGAAAACCCATCAGGTAGTCATGGTAAGGGCCTATCCACTCGGTAGCGTCAATCACTCCCCGTTCCAGGTTAGTGTAAATCTCACCACCAGGTACTGTTACAGCAGAGCCTCCTGATTTGGCAATCACTTTTCCTCCTAGTCCAGGCATTCTCATTTTTAGACCTTGGATATCCTGAATGGAGTTGATTTCCTTATTGAACCATCCACCCATTTGTACCCCAGTGTTTCCACAAGGGAATGGTACGATACCAAGTGGTTCGTATAGTTCACGCCAAAGTTCCCAGCCGCCGCCGTAAAACAACCAAGCATTCATTTGTTCGGCAACCATTCCAAATGGAATACTGGTGAAGAAAACGGATGAAGGCATCTTACCTGCCCAATAGTAGGAAGCACTGTGTCCCATTTGAACAGCACCAAGCTGTACAGCATCAAAAACCTCTAAAGCAGGAACCAGTTCCCCAGCTCCATAGACTTGAATTTTTAACCTGCCGGAAGACAAGTGTTCCAACTCTTTAGCCATGTCTACGACGGCCGTGCCCAAAACAGGGAAGTTTGGAGGCCATACTGTGACACATCGCCATTTATAGGTTTTTGTTGAAGTTTGTATATTGACAGGTTTGTCGGAAGGGTTTTGGTTGCAGGAGGTCAGTGTAGCGCCTGCAGCGAATGACCCGGCAGCAGTAGCAATCTTCTTGATAAAGTTTCGTCTCTCTAACTTTGCCATTCTTTGTTAGTTTATTAAAGGGTGTTTGCTAACAAGGTAGTGAAAACAGTTGTACCTTTGTGTGTCGATTTTGCACTAAAATAAGAAAATAAAAATATGGCGGGTATATACATCCATATTCCTTTTTGTAAACAGGCTTGCCACTACTGTGATTTCCACTTCAGTACCAATATGCAACTGAAAACGGATATGGTAGAGGCAATCAGGAAGGAGTTGGAAATGCAGAAGGATTATGTTCAGGAACCGATTAGGACCCTTTATTTTGGAGGAGGAACCCCGTCTTTGCTTTCTGAAACGGAGCTTAATGCCATTATCGATACAGTCAATCAGTATTATGATACGTCAGGTGTCGAGGAGATAACATTGGAGGCCAATCCCGATGATTTGAAACCGCAGAAACTTAAGGAGCTCAGAAATGCAGGCATCAATAGATTGAGCATTGGTATTCAGTCGTTTCATGGGCCACACCTGAAGTTTATGAACCGCGCTCATAATGCGAAAGAAGCGGAGCAATGTGTGAAATTGGCACAGGATGCTGGTTTTGAGAATATGACAATCGACTTGATTTATGCCGTTCCTGCTGATGATCACAGTATATGGGAACGTGACCTCAATAAAGCTATCAGCTTGAATGTTCCACATATTTCATCTTATTGCTTGACTATTGAGGAGAAAACAGCCTTTGGTAATTGGGCAAAGAAAGGAAAAATTAAGCCAGCAGGAGAGGAGTTTGCCGCTGAGCAGTTCGAGATGTTGGTGAATGGATTGACAGGGGCAGGGTATGAACACTATGAAATATCCAATTTTGCAAAGCCAGGTTTGTACTCCAAGCATAATACGGCTTATTGGCAACAGCAACCATACATAGGTATTGGCCCTGGAGCTCACTCCTACAATGGAAACTCAAGGCAATACAATGTCAGTAATAACCCCAAGTATATTCATGCATTGAAAGAAGGAACACTTCCTTTTGAAAAGGAAGTGCTGTCTGTCGCTGATCAGGTAAATGAGTACATGATGGTGAGGCTTAGAACGATGTGGGGGTGTGACTTATCTTACTTGAAAGAGCGGTATAATGTAGATTTAAAGGCAGTCTTTGCAAAAGAACTGGCAGAGATGGAAAAATATGGTTGGCTGACAGTTCATCAGAATATGATGAAACTGACCGAAAAAGGAAAGCTGTTGGCGGATAAGATAGCAGGTGACTTGTTTATTGACTAGCCTGAAAAAGAAAAAACCTGTAAGGAAACGTGTTTAAGCGTTCTTACAGGTTTTTTATCTTTTAAGACTAAAATGGGTTAGTCATTGTATTCTACTCTGAAGCCAACACCATAAATACCGCTAAGCGTATCTAGGCGCATATCTTGCTTGAGCTTGAAGTAGTACTTACCAGGTTTGTCAAAATGAAAGTTTTCCAACAAAGGAATCTGATGAGTGTAGGTTACGCCAATGCCTGTTCCCTTAGGACTGGCTGTTTCACCAAATGGTTCTCCCGTTTTGGCGTCCATTAGCATAAACTCCATACTTGAATCGGACTTTATCACATTGCCTGTTGAGTCAGTAAGTTCATACCTCAAGAATATGTTATGGTATGGATAATCCAAAGAATTACGCAGGTTGTAATCAACATTGTAACCTTGCGAAGGGTCCAATATCTCAAAGTCAAAAACAGCTACTGAGTCAAAATACCAGTTGCCGTCATCATAATTGACATACTCTTCTTTTACTCTGTTTACGTCGCATGCTGCCAGCATCAGAATTGCTGCAGCAAAAAGCAGGAATTTCCTGATATACATTGCTTGTTCAGTTAGTCTTTATAAAAAGCGAGTACAAATCTGTTTTGTACTCGCCGATTTATCCATATTAAGCATCGTTACCACCGCTATTATTAGGTCTGTTGCCACCTCCAGGTCGTCTTTTGCGAGAACGACTCTTTCTTTTGGCTGAAGCTTCTTGTTGAGCTTTCTGCTTGGCTTTAGCAGCAAGTTTGGCAGCCTCTTGGATACGTTTGTCAGCAGCATTAGCATTCTTGCTGCTATCCTGTTGTTGTCCTTGTCCGCTGCCACTGGTTTTGCGGTTTCTACGTTTTCTGCGTTGCTGTTGTCTGTTTTCTGAAGAAGGTTCAGGTGTTGCAGAAGGCGTTGCTTTTTTTCTAGGAGGCCTGTTGGAACCACCCTCTCTGCGTTGCCTTTTGTTCTCCAGCTTTTCAATAGCCGATCCCAACTTGGTATTAGGAGCTTCAATGGCAGGAGCCTCTTCCTGAATGGTACTAGGCTTCTTGCCTTTGGCATTCATGTCCAGTACATCCTTTACACGTTGAGCAGGAACACTGTGCCAAGTTGTTTCACCTTCGTAGCTGAACCAAAGTACTTTCTTGAAGATGTCCACTTTTTGTAACTGAACTTCTCCTTTTGTGGTCAGAATAGGCTTCTCCACAATTGGAATGTCAACCAATGCATCAATATAAGTTTCTAACTCATAATTCAAACAACACTTTAGCCTGCCACATTGCCCAGATAGTTTGCTGGGGTTCAGAGACAAGTTCTGGTACCTGGCTGCAGCAGTTGAAACACTCTTGAAATCAGATAGCCAAGTAGAACAGCACAATTCACGTCCACAAGAACCAATGCCACCTAATCTACTCGCTTCCTGACGGAGACTGATCTGACGCATTTCCACACGAATCTTGAATTCGCTAGCCAAGATCTTGATCAGTTCTCTAAAATCGACACGATCGTCCGCAGAGTAGTAAAATGTAGCCTTTGAGTTGTCTGCCTGAAATTCTATATCAGACAGCTTCATCTTCAGGTTCAGTTCACGAATGATTTCCCTTGTACGGTACATGGTCGGCAACTCACGGTTTTTGACAAATACCATTTTCTCAAGGTCTTTGTCAGTTGCTTTACGCATGATACCGAGGATCTCGTCATTGTCCTCTACCTTTTTCTTCATCATTTGGAGTCGTACGATTTCGCCTTGAAGGGATACGTAACCAATATGATGACCATTTTGAGCATCGACTACTACAGGGTCTCCTGTAAACAGTTCTAGATATTTATCATTACGGTAGAAACCTTTTCTACCACCTTTGAATTTGACTTCCACTACGTTGAAGCGCTGCGTGCTGGGTAAGTCCATATCCCCTAACCAGTCGTAAGCGTTCAGTTTGAGGCAGCCGCCAGTCTTACAGGATCCGCCGCTTCCGCAACCTCCGCTAGTTACTCCACAAGCGCCCGTCGCACATGACCCACATGCCATATCTATATATATTTATAAGTTATCATTGGTAAATTCTTAGCCTGCTGTTAATTCTGTTCCAAAATTGAACAGGATTCGTGCCATATCTGACTGTTTACTGTCCAAGCAGTACTGGGAATTCTCCACAGCATCACTATCGAAATTACTTGTCAAATTACTCCTAACATTCATGAACTTTCAGTTAGGAAATACTTGGTAAAGTTAATCTGAAAAGTTGGATTCTGAAAATAGCATTTTTAGCAAAAAGAAACTCGTCAGCCAAAGAGACGGACGAGTCAAATGCAACTTTCAGCACCACTGAAAGTTAACTGTTAAAATCGTTATTTATTTCTTTCCATCAATACTGCCAGATGGTCCTGTTTCTGATAGAGTAGAAGGGTAAGTTTGTTGATTTCAGTATCATTCTGTTCCTGACGTATAGCATCTTTCAAGGCATTGATCTCTTTCATAAGTTGAACCTCTTCAGGAAGTGCGTTAGCATTACGAAGCAGATGCATGGATAACCTTCTTTCTTTGGGGTAACTGAAGTAAACTGAGTTGTCAACGGGTTTTCCCATTCCTTCCAATTGTTCAAAGCTGCCATTTCCTATGGCTTCTTTAATCTTGTTTTCGGCTAACCAGTTTAATAGCATAGAATTAAAAGTTAGTGGTTAATAGACTGCTCTAGCTATATTATTGTACGTTTTTTAGGAAGAGTTGTTAAGGTAAAATGGAAGAAAGAGGGTTGTTGTTTAAAATTCTAAATTCAATGAAATCCTTTCGGCATAAGTGGAAAGTATTGATCAGATTGTTTTAACTTATAGTTGATTCAATCAGCAGAATATCAATTGACCAACAATGTAGAACCCACGAACTTCACAGCTATGATGGATGTATTGTATTTTATGGGGGAGCATCCTGTGTTCTCCATTCTCATGACATTAATTTTAGGCAACTTTGCTTCTGATGCCGTAAGTAAACCCTTGACAAGTTATTGGAGACATAAAAAGGATTACTTGCAGGACAGGTTAAAAGTGTTGGAGAAAGAGGAGAAAATAAAGGAGCTGGAACTGAAAGTGATGGAGAGGAAAAATGAGTTATTGGATAATGAACTCAATCGTGACATAGAACGGGTGTTGCGTCAAAACAGAAAATAGAAATAATATTATTTATAAGGGTCCTTTCTGTAGCGAAAGGACTTTTTTGTATCGGAACTAAAAAAGATGACTTTGTCCAATCTTGTAACCACTTCAAAAATAGCTTATTGTGAGCTTTGTTTTAAAAGAGGCGTAAGTCGTTATTTGTATATCAAAGAAGAGTTTAACAATTTACACTACTAATTTTATCCTTCGAATTATACAATATCTGTAACAACGAATAAGCTGAGACCAAAACAGCCGTTAGAAGGGTATAAAAGCTGAGATTATTAAAACCAATTAGAGAAATGAACCACTGTTTGTTCACTGTAATACTTGCCTTCTTATTGCTATGTAACTGGAACGGCAACTTGAAAGCTCAAAGCCGAATAGATAAAGACCTTCGAATAGGTGAAATTTATTACCATGATGGGGAATATATAAAAGCATTAGAAAGGGGAACGTTGGCAGTGCAAGCTGCCGAAGGGCAACACCAGTTTTTTCAACATGCAAAGGCGCTTACCCACCTTGCCAGATATCAGGCAACCTTAGGGCACTTTGAAGAATGTCAGCAATCACTCAATCAGGCATTGGAGATTCTACAGGAACAGGATGCATCCATACTGACGCAGGCAAAAGCTTGGTTGGAAGCTGGGCGTATCTATTTGGCTTATTTTGATATCAATACAGCCGAACAGTATTTCTATCACGCAGGCCGAATGATGGATGAGTACAAGGCTTCAGAGGGTAGTGATAACCAGAAGTGGGACAGCTCATTGGATGAAGACTTGACAGAAGCCCGTATGGAAATAGCATTTTCAAGAGGTGAATACCAGAGTGCGGCACAATGGATAGAACGTTTACAGTCAATAAGAAAAGACAGAATAGTATCTGAGGACATCATATTTGATGAAGGAACGCAAAAATTCCAACAGGTTAAGCTGAAAAGGACTGACCGCAAAAGACGTCAGCAGGCATATGCCAAGGCGCTGACAATGAAGGGAAGACTTCAGAGATTGAAAGGTGATTATACCACTGCAAGCAAAGAACTGGCTGATGCTGAGGCTTGGATTCTGGATGTTCTGCATAAGAATGACCCAGCTTATGTCCTGAATCGTCACGAACAGACGCTGACAAAGCTGGACAGAGGTGTTGAACTGAAAGAAGGTCGTAAGATGATCGAGAAGAATATCTTTGCAGCAGAACGTTTGTTTGGGCCAGTTCATCAGGAGTTTATGAAGATACAGGCAGATATGATCCTGTACTACATCCGCTATGGTTATGGACAGAAAAGTGAGTTTCCGAGATGGGAGTTTCTACGAAATACGGAGCGTTACTTCGGAAGTGACAATATTTGGCATAGTAAGGGAGTGAGGCTAGATGCTGTTTACGATTATCAGCGTCAAAACTATGAACGTGCTGAGAAAGACCTGCTGGACGTATATTTTGATACAGTTTCAGTTCCTAAAAATAATGAGGAGCATTTGGCAATTGTAAAGCAGCTTTATACTGTAAACCTTGCTGAGAAAGACTTTACAATGGCTAATATCTACCTTAATCGTTGGGTTGCTGCAACAGCCTCGGTTTATGGAGAGGAGTCATTACCTTATTACAAAGCTAAAGTTGAAGAGGCTGCATATTTGGTTCGCTTCACCAATAATTTTGAGACAGCTGACTCACTGTATAACATTTACCTGAAAGGGAAGATAAAGCAGCAGCTCCACCCATCCCATTACGAATACCGGAAAATGTTGTCAGAACTGATTGCCTTCTATGAAATCAAGGGGCAATTTGATAGTGTGGCGGTATTGGCTGATGAAATGTTGGAGAGCTGTAAAATCAATTATGGTGAATCTCATTTCGGGTACTCTGAAGGTCTGGCAGAGATGGCACGAAGCGAAATGCAACAGGGGCATTACAAAGAAGCTTATGCATATGTAAACCAACTGGAGGAACTGCTTAAGACTACGGAAAACCCTAAGGGAGCGTATGATAATGCACACATTAAGGCATTGCAAACGGCTGCCAAGTACTATATCTTGATAGGTCTCTACAACGATGCCCGTGATAAGATTTATAGTGCACAAAGAATCAGTTATCGGCTGCCATTAACGGTGGAGGATGCTTCTTCTGCTGATGACCTTGTACAAATATTTCTGGAGACAGAAAGATTCAGGGAAACAGAAGAGATGACCAGGAAATCGGTTGAAACCAGAACGGAGAGATTTGGTGAAAATAACCGCTACCTGATTACGCCACTTAACCAGCAAGCAAGACTGCACTACCTGAAAGGTGAATATATGGAGGCAGACTCAACAGCAAGTAAGGCTTATGAGATAGCATATGCAGTATTTGGTGATAACTCCCTCCAAACAGCAGAGAGTTTAGAGATCAAGGCTGATGTACGTTCAGCTATGGGTGATTATGAAGGCTCAAAGAAATTACTGATGCAGCTGTTAGACTTCCTGACAAAGGTATATGGAGAAAACCATCTGGAAGTGGCAAATGTATATACAAGGCTGGCTATGGTGGGGATATATTCAGGCCATGATGCTAGTGAGGCGGAGAGCTTGTTGAGTAAGTCGGTAGATATCATTAAAGGGGAGTTAGGAACAGATAACCCAGCATATAATACAGCCTTAAAAAACCTGGCAATGGCGAGGGTTGAACAGGGACAGTACGATGAGGCGAGAGGGATGCTGAATACAGTAGCGCAGAATTGGGTGAAAAGATTGGGTTCAGAACTGAATACCAACTCAGGAGAAATACACTTGCTGTTGGGGGACCTTGAGATGAGAACAGGGAACTTCAAAGTGGCAGCTGACCATTACGGGAAAGCACGTACTACTTACAAGAAAGTATTTGACAAGTTTCACCCTCTATATGTAAAGGCTAGTGCCAGACAGGGACGAGCATTCTATTCGCAGAAAAGATACTGGAAAAGCCGATTGCGTACCGAGGAGGCTTTGGATAATTACTACAACTACATAGGTAAGTTTTTCCCTGCACTTAGTACCAATGAGAAAACCCGTTACTGGCATTTGATCAGGGGTGACTTTGAGTTTTATACAAACCTGGCATTCAAAACAGGTAGAAAAAAGTTAGAGAGACAGGTGTTTGCCAACATATTGTCTACGAAGTCATTGCTACTGAATTCTTCGATTAAGATCAGAAACAGGATTATGAGTAGTAATGATTCATTGCTGAAAGCCGATTACGAGCATTGGTTGCTCCAAAAGGAGGTGTTGACAAAAGTATTGGCTATGCCAGAGCAATACCGAAACGATCAGGGACTAGACCTAAAAGATTTGGAAGCGTCCATTGTAGAATTGGAAAAGAGCTTGAGTCAACGTTCCAAGTTGTTTGAGCAAGGAATGAATGAACAGCAAAAGGATTGGGTAAGTGTGAAGGAAGCCTTGAAAGAGGGAGAGGCAGCTGTAGAAATTGTCCGCTACAAACATTTTGACAAGGTGTTTACTGACTCGGTGGTGTATGCGGCAATGATCATCACACCAAAAACAAAAAAAGCACCTAAAGTAGTATTGCTGGAAAATGGCAATGAATTGGAGACTGATGGATTGGGATATTACAGAACCTGTATAGAGTTTGGTATTCCTGATCAACACTCTTATAAACGATTCTGGAAGCCGATTGAGGATGAGTTAAAAGGCTATTCGCATATATACCTGTCAGCAGACGGGGTGTATAGTCAGATTAATATTGAATCAATTCCAAGAAACTGGGAGACGCATGATTATGTTTTGGACAACAAGAACATAACCCTGTTGGGTAGTACACTTGATTTGTTGGATATGAATCAGCGTAAGAGGGGTTTCAACAAAAAAGAAGAAGTTGCGCTATTCGGAAATCCAGTTTACTACAGTGATCTTAAGGAAGATGAATACAACCAATATACAGCTAGGGTGATCACACAGCTGCCAGGTTCTGTAAAAGAAGTGGAAAAAATTGAAGAACTAATTTCTACTAAAAAGAATGTATCGTTTGCCCCTCACACCTACCTGTACCAGAATGCAACAGAAGGAGTAGTGAAAGAGCTGAGTAGTCCTGCTGTATTCCATATTGCCACTCATGGTTTCTTTTTGGAAGATGAGGAGCAAGAAGATGGAGGTCTGATGAGTGAACAGAAGGCTACAAACCCATTGTTACGTTCAGGATTATTGCTGACAAATGGCGGAGAGCTGTTGGAAAGCGAAAATGTATATCAGTTTAACAAGGCTGAGGGTGTGTTGACAGCTTATGAAGCGATGAACCTGAACTTTGATGAAACAGAATTGGTTGTGTTGAGTGCCTGCGAAACAGGACGTGGAGACAACAAAGTAGGGGAAGGGGTTTATGGCTTGCAGAGAGCTTTCTTGGTGGCAGGAGCTAAGGCTATTATAATGAGTTTGTTCGAAGTGTCAGATGAAGCTACTCAACAGTTAATGTTGTACTTCTATGAGAACTGGCTAGACAGAAAAATGGATAAGCGAGCGGCATTTATTGAAGCGAAAAAGCAATTGAGAAAAGATTTCCCTGATCCGAAATTCTGGGGGGCATTTGTGATGGTCGGAGTCTAAGCTGTAAAGAGTTTGTCACATTTTGATAAGACCTTGTTCATAAAACAATTGCATTTTTGTTAACAATAGGACTGCTCATTCAAGAACATATGAAATCTTCAATAAATGATAAAAGTCGGTTGCTAGTTGGGCGCTGATTGTTAATTTTGACATTTCTGAATGCAAATTTGAGTTCAGCAGAGGTGGAGCAATTGTATGAATAAAGAGAATCACAGCAACAGGCGTATGGATACCAAGTCCCAAGAGATGCTTAAGAGTTTGAGCCCCAAGAAGATTTTTCTTCCGATGGTTGTCGGGCTTGGCGCTATTATTTACTTGATGGCAACTGACGAAAAGATGGATTTTGACAAAGTCATAGAGGCTTTCAAAAATATCAATATTTGGTGGGTGGTTGCTGCATTTTTAGTTTTGTTTGTTCGTGATGCCGGATACATGTACCGTATCCGACACCTGACAAGTGAGGCACTTGACTGGAGTTCCAGCTTTTTTGTGATTCTTCTTTGGGAATTTGCATCAGCCATTACGCCTTCTGTAGTGGGAGGTACGGCAGTGGCTGTTTTTATCATCAATCAGGAGAAGGTGGCCTTTGGTAAGTCCCTTGCCTACGTAATGCTGACCGCTGTACTGGATAACCTGTTTTTCGTGTTGGCATCCTTTGCCGTAATATTTTTAGCCAAGGGGGATATCTTTCCAGATGATGCCAAAAGTCTGGTCATCATGGGTTATGAACTGAATCTTGAACAGATTTTCTTGGTGAGTGTAGGACTGATTGCTGTTTATACAGTGCTGATGTCATGGGGTTTGTTTTTCGGACCACATTCCTTTAAAAGGCTATTGGCTAAAATCACATCCAACAAGCTGTTGAGAAGATGGCGAAGAAGTGCGATCAGAAGTGGTAATGAGATGATTATAGCTTCAAAAGAGCTTAAAGGGCATACGGCAGGGTATTGGGTGAAAGCGATTGTATCTACCATCTTTATATGGTCTGCACGCTACCTGATGCTGAATTGTATTATCAATGCCTTCTTGCATGTCAACTTGTTTGATATGTCCTTTGATGAAGTTTATACACAGTTTTTGATCTTTGCTCGCCAGATTATCATGTGGATCGTGATGTTGATCTCTCCAACACCGGGAAGTTCGGGTACGGCAGAGTATTTCTTCGGAGAGTTTTTTGAGGAATTTTTGGGAGCAGGATTGGTATTGGCTGTAGCACTGCTATGGAGATTGTTCACCTATTATGCATATCTGGTAGTAGGTGTTTTTGTGATCCCAAGGTGGATTACAAGAATTTTTAAAAGAAGACAAACAGTAAAGACGAGATAATCGAATGGGATAAATTGTATAAAAAAACGGTACAGGCTTAGATATGATGGGCTGTACCGTTTTTTTATGCTTGATATTTTGAAAGCCTAGAACATTTCCGGCTCAATCATGATTACTTGTTCCTTATCTACTACAACCGCTCCAGCAGGGTCACCCTTACGTTTTCTGACAAACTTCTTAGGGGTATAGATCACGGGGCAGAGCGTGTCCGTTTTGCGTTGAGAGTAGTAGGCTGCCAGCGAAGCGGCTTTTTCAATTACAGGAACAGGGAAATTCCTGCCTGCCTGGTACTTGATAACGACATGTGAACCACTGACATCTCTGGCATGGAGCCATAGGTCATTTTTGTGGGCATACCGCTGTGTCAACAAGTCATTGTTGACCGCATTTCTTCCCACCCATATCTCATAGTTCATAAACTCAAACTTTCTGAATGGGAATATCTCTTGCTCCGCCTTAATGTTCTCAAGGTTGTTTGCCTTTAGGTATTTGCGTAGCTCTTTGACAATCTCAATAGGCTCAATTGCTTGAAGGTGTTTGCGGAATTGTGCCAATTCTTCTTCCTTCAGCTGGATGTTTTCCTGAATCTTTTCAATCTCAATTTTCTGATTCTTGGCTTTCCTGTAATAGTTCTCCGCATTCTTCTGAGGAGTTAATAACTCATTCAGCTTAATGGAGATCTCATTATCCTGATAGAAATCGTAGAGCTTTACTTTCTTTGATCTGGCAGGAATCTGATGGAGGTTGGCCATAATAATATTGGCAATCTCTTCATAACGGGCACCGTGCATCAGCTCCTCAAGCTTTTCCATATTCTTGAGAATGTAATTCTCAGCTTTCTCAATTCTTTTTGAAAGCTCTTTTTGTACAGGGCCTTTTTCCTGATAAATGAAGAATTCTCTCGAAAAGGAATAATAAAAGTCGTTGGCAGCCAACAAAGGATTGTCCAATTTCTTGATGATATCACCTTCTTTGAAAAGCAGTAGTTGCTTACTGCCATCTATGTCAGTCAGGTAGTAGGTAGGGTCGCTGATTTCTGAAATAAGCTCACTAAGCATTTCCCATTGTTTTTCAGCAGAAGCCTCTTCAAACCCTTTTGACTTCAGGTAGGTTAGCGCCTCTTTGCCCAGAGTGGGGTAGGTGCCACGTAGTCCTTTTTCTTTAAATGCATCAAATGATTGGTCAATTTCTCGATCTAGTTCTGAAACAATGAGATTGACATCATCTTTATGTCTTTTTTGGAAAAGCTCTGCGCTCTGACCGTTATAAGTCAGGATAATGTTGGAGCGGTTGCCAAACATCTTGAATACAAGTTGAAAGCCATTTTCCAGATCAATGCTGAAAGCCCTTTCATTTTCGTATTGTGTGACTCCCGTAACGGTTAAGCCTAAAGCTTCCTTGAACAGTTCAACACTATTCCTTTTACTTCGCTTGAAGTCTTGAGGAAAAGTAAGCAGGTTGAAGTTGGGAATCAGTGAGGCACGAATCCAGAACTCTTTAGCCTTATCACAAAAGCCCAAAACAAGCTCGTCTTTGCTTTGGCTAAAGCAAGTGGCAAGTTCAAGCCCAACAAGGTAGGGTTCTATAGCTTTAGAAAGCTGCCTCAAAAAGTAGTAGTTATTGAACATATCTTATGTGTCTCTATTAATTGACCGAAGTGCAAAGTTACCACGAGAATATCATCAGACCAAAAACTGCCTCTACTGTAACCTTTGCAGCAAGTATAATAATGGATTCAGGAGCTGGGTAGTTCCGCTTGTAAAAGGATATTAGGGAAAAGGGAGTCTCTTAGAAGTCATGAAAACGGGTTTTGATAGGTTGGGACAACGAGTCATTGGTGATAGGAAGGAAGTATATATCACTTGATAGAGAATCTAAGTTAGGTTGACCTGCATCTACCCAACAGGTGTACCAAAGGTTGGCAACCATTTGGATTGCATTTCTGAGTCTTCTTTCTACTTGCCCTTGTAGCAGTTGGTGGTACTTGTGTGTGAATTTTCGGGAATAGGTTCGAACCGTTTTTCCATTTCGTTCTTCATAGCTATACTTTTTGTCATCACCTATAAGTTGTGTAGCCTTTATTTCAAAAAGAAAAATGGAATCTAGGCACTGGTTGGATGATTGAATAATATTCCAAGTGGTTTGTAATGGTGCTTCTATATAATAGGCTGGTTTTAGTAGAAGGTCATAGGAAGTGGCATACAGTTCAGGAACCCTGCTTTCCCACAAACCATGAATGCCATATTGGTTAGTCAGTTGTCCATTGTAATTCGAGGTTGTGTGAAGTGGTACGTGTATATCCGCTATGTAGTGCCCCAACTCGGCAGAGTGTTTAAGTATGCCTTCCTCATCCCTATGGTAGAATGCATCAGTCAGCTTTTTGACAGTCCACTTGATATTCCAGGGAGCGATTCCATTTGCCATCAATGTGTCGACAGAATAAACCTCTTTAGCATCTGACCACTTTTTAGGAATTACCGTTAAGGCACTGTCTCCAAAAGCATCCAAATCAATAAAGTGTTTAGGAGCTTCTCCTCTTACCATATACCTACGTTCATCGGGCTTTACTGCCAATTCAGTGATATGGGCAATATGTTTTTTGTAGAACCCAAACATTTCAGGAGGAAGGATCCAAACGGCAGACCTATTAATCAGCTTATGAGCATAAAAGCCCCATACAGTAGTTCCTAGTAAAGAATTAGAGGCTATTATATAGATAGATATAATAAGTAGTGTTTGTTTAATGTGAATTCTGATTTTGTTTAACATTTCTCTTTCGGGTTATACAAATAGGTTAAATGCTGTTAAATACATGATGTTTAAACATCATATAGTTAAAACTTATTTTTATATAAATAAAATATATAATCTTATAATTTTAATTAGTTAACTAATTGATTATCACGTAATTAGTTATTGTATAGGTAAAGATAATACATACTGTAATGCTCTTTAAAGCGTGTTTTGACAATGTTGGTACATAATTGATGAATTAAACAGGTTTGTTATTTTGTTTAATGATTAGTAAATTTGCTTAAACAAAATCACTAAGTCCATCACAAAAACACTACAGTTATGACAGCCCTGGAATTTAGTTATGCACTTAATCAAATGTCCTCTTCGTTAAAGCCTTTTGCTTTGAAACTGACGAAAGATATGGAAGACGCAAATGATCTTCTTCAGGAAACGATGCTCAAGGCATATACGAACAGGGAGAAGTTTGCAGATGGTACAAACCTGAAGGCGTGGCTTTATACAATTATGAAGAACACCTTCATTACCAATTATCAGAGAATTGCAAGGAGAAACACCTTTATAGATACGACTGATAATTTGCACTACATTAACTCCACTGACAATATTATTCAGAATAAAGCTTATTCGGATTTTGCCATGGAGGATATGAATCATGCGATAGACGAGTTGGATGAGCCATATAAAGTGCCATTTATGATGCACTTCAGAGGCTTTAAGTATCACGAGATAGCAGATAGATTACGTATTCCAATCGGAACAGTGAAAAACAGAATTCACATAGCTCGAAAGGAGTTGAAGGATAAACTAAAAGTGTATGCGCCACAGAGTGCATAGACATAGATTAAACAGCATTTTAGCGAACCATCTATTACTTACCAAAACAGGTCAGTATGATGGTTCGCTTTTCGCATTTATGGTAAATAAAAGTTAATACTATCTTTTAAATTGATATATTAATATTTACTGTATTAAGTGATGAAATAAGAAAAAACGCATAAAACTATTTTTTAAGCTTTCAAATATGGAAAGGAAAAAAGCAATTGTAATTGGAGCAGGTTTTTCTGGCATAGCAGCAGCTACATCATTGGCAGTAGAAGGTTTTGATGTAACAGTTCTTGAGAAAAATAGTACACCCGGCGGACGTGCTCGCTATTTTGAGGAAGAGGGGCATGTATTTGATATGGGACCAAGCTGGTATTGGATGCCTGATGTATTTGATCGCTACTTTGAAAGGTTTGGAGCGAAAACGGCTGACTATTATGACCTGAAACGACTTGACCCTTCTTATTCGGTCTTTTTTGGACAACAAGACCGAATGGATATACCAGCAAAGCTGGAAGCCCTTTGCGAGTTGTTTGAATCATATGAGCAAGGTAGCGGAGCAAGGCTGAAAGAATTTTTGAAGCAGGCAGCTTACAAATATGAAGTAGGTATCAATGACCTTGTTTATAAGCCAGGTCGTTCTATTACTGAATTTATGAGTCCATCATTGCTGTTGGATATGCTGAGAATGGACATTTTCCAATCGTTCCATAAGCATATCAGAAAGTTCTTTTCCAATGAAAAGTTGTTGAAACTGATGGAGTTTCCTATTCTGTTTCTCGGCGCTACACCACAGAATACTCCAGCATTGTATAGTTTGATGAACTATGCTGATATAAGCCTTGGTACATGGTACCCAATGGGTGGAATGTTTAAGATTGTTGAAGGAATGGTTTCCTTGGCAAAAAAAAATGGAGTTAATTTTTTGTACGATCATGCTGTCTCCGGATACCAAATGGAAGGGAATCGTATTGTCTCTGTTCAAACTTCAAAAGGGAGTTATGATGCTGATATTGTGATAGGTGGAGCAGATTACCATCATATGGAGACCAAGTTGTTACCGAAGGAATTTCAGAGCTATAGTAAAGGATATTGGGACAGTAGGGTGATGGCTCCGTCATCATTACTTTTTTACCTAGGGTTAAACAAAAAGTTAGAGGGAGTGTCTCATCACATGCTCTTCTTCGATGAAGATTTTGGTAAGCATGCAGAGGAGATTTATGAAAAACCGCAATGGCCAACTAAGCCGTTGTTTTATGCAAGTGTTCCTTCTGTAACGGACCCTTCTGTGGCTCCCGAAGGTAAGGATACAATGTTTGTGCTGATTCCGACAGCTCCAGGGCTGGAAGATTCAGAAGAAGTAAGAGAAAAATATTTTGATGTCGTAATGGACAGGTTTGAACGCTTAACAGGTAATACTGTGCGGGATGCCATCACCATAAAAAGAACCTATGCACACCGTGATTTTGTGCAGGACTACAATGCTTTCAAAGGAAATGCATATGGTTTGGCTAATACGCTGAGACAGACGGCTATTCTGAAACCCAGCCTGAAAAGTAAGAAGGTTAGCAATCTTTACTACACAGGACAGCTGACAACTCCAGGGCCAGGCGTGCCTCCCTCCCTGATATCAGGACAAGTGGTGGCCAAAGAAGTTCAGAAAGCGTTCAATACGACCAAATAACCAACTGGCAGGATTCGGAAAGACTGTCTAAAAAATCCAAAAACATGAAAGAACTTTTTGACGCTACGTCTTTTGAGTGCAGTAAGCTTATCACCAAAGCATACAGTACTTCTTTTTCCTTAGGAATCCAGACATTGGATAAAAAGCTGCACGAACCCATCTATGCTATATATGGATTTGTTCGGTATGCAGATGAAATTGTGGATACTTTCCATGATTATGATAAGGCTACACTACTGAACCGATTTAGAGAAGATGCTTATAAGGCAATAGAAGAAGGGATCAGTATGAACCCTATTCTTCACTCCTTTCAGGCGGTGGTGAACCAGTATGATATTGACAGGGAACTGATTGATGCTTTCTTGTACAGTATGGAAATGGATTTGGACCATAATAAGTATGACGAACGCCATTATCATAAGTACATCTATGGTTCAGCTGAAGTGGTTGGGTTGATGTGTCTCAAGGTATTTTGTAATAAAGACCAAGCACAATACGATAAGTTGAAAGAAGCTGCTTGTGCATTAGGATCCGCTTTCCAGAAAGTGAACTTTTTGAGGGATATGAAAAGCGACTTTGAGGAAAGAGGAAGGGTGTACTTTCCTGGTGTAGATTTTACAAGGTTTACGAAGGAAGATAAAAGTCAAATTGAAAAGGATATTGAACAGGATTTTGAGAAAGCCTATCATGGAATTCTGAACCTTCCGTCAGAAGCGAGAAGTGGTGTTTACCTCGCATATATTTATTATGTCAAATTGTTTGATAAAATACGGAAGTGTTCAACTAAGGAGGTCAAGAATCAGCGTATCAGGGTTCCTGATTTTAGAAAAGCACTTTTACTGGTCAGTACTTATTTGAGATTTAAACTGAAAGTGATTTAAAATATAGCACTTTATAAAGAGTAATTATTACTTATTTGAAAGCAGGTCGCCTATCGCGTCCTGTTTTTTTTTAATATTGTGCCGTTATGGCAAAGATTGGATATAAACTGGGTATCGGGTTTTATAAGGTGGCACTGCAAGCGGCTGCACCATTTAATGAGAAAGCGGCTCTATTTCTGAAAGGAAGGAAGAACGTTTTTGAAGACCTTAAAAAAGCATTTGATGGGAATACTTCTCCTGTCGCTTGGTTTCACTGTGCTTCATTGGGGGAGTTTGAGCAGGGAAGACCAATTATAGAGGAATTTCGTAGGGAATACCCAACTTATAAAGTTTTGGTGACCTTCTTCTCACCAAGTGGGTATGAGGTGAGGAAAAATTACGATCAGGCAGATGTTGTTTGTTATTTGCCTCTTGATACTGCAGCAAATGCCAAAAAGTTGCTGGATATCGTAAATCCTGCAATTGCTTTTTTTGTGAAATATGAATTTTGGCATTATTACCTTGCAGAGCTTAAAAAAAGAAATATTCCAACACTTTCAGTTTCTGCAATCTTCAGACAGGGGCAAGCATTCTTTAAGCCTTATGGAGGCTTCTACCGTAATATTCTGAAAAATCTGACTCATATTTTCGTACAGGACCAAACGTCTGCTGACTTGCTGACAGGTATTGGGTTACGGAATGTGACAGTAGCTGGAGACTCCCGTTTTGATAGGGTGAAACAGGTTGTGGACAGCCGAAAGGACTTGCCTATTGCTCAAGCATTCAAGAATAATCAGAAAACACTAGTGATAGGGAGCAGCTGGCAGCCAGATATTGAGGTGATCAGCAAAGGACTGGAGAACATAGGCGAAGAGCTGAAAATCATTATAGCGCCTCATGAAATTGCAGATGCGAGCCTGACAAAGACTGAAGAAGCATTTTCAGGAAAGAAAATAATCCGTTATTCCAAGGCAAGTGTTGACACAGTGGCAACATATGATATCCTTTTGATAGATAATATAGGAATGTTGACATCCCTGTACCAGTATGGTGATTTTGCTTATGTAGGAGGTGCTTTCGGAAAGGGGTTGCACAATATTTTGGAGGCAGCGACGTACGGTATGCCTGTTATTTTTGGAAGCAAATATGCAAAGTTCAAAGAGGCAAGGGATCTTGTAGCTTTAAAAGGTGTTTTTTCAATAAATAATGTGCAAGAGTTTCATATGCAATTTGAAAAGCTATTTGAAAATGAAACGGAGCGACAAAAAGCAGGGGATATTTGTAAGCAATATGTCAAGGAAAATACCGGAGCAACAGCTGAAATATTGAATTTCTGTAAAAGGTTATTGAAATAAAATCATCAGATAAAAATGATATGCATTCTTACACATGTAGTAGATTGTATATTAATTAGATCTTTTAAGCATATTTGTAATTAATTTATCAACTCCATACGTGAATTGCTTGAAAAAGCACA
Organism: Limibacter armeniacum; assembly: GCF_036880985.1. NCBI lineage: Bacteria > Pseudomonadati > Bacteroidota > Cytophagia > Cytophagales > Flammeovirgaceae > Limibacter > Limibacter armeniacum. The sequence goes on along the minus strand of NZ_JBAJNO010000009.1, from coordinate 833,881 downwards.
TATGGAAAATAATTGGTGTAAAATACCATCAATATCTTCTGAACAAATTTGGGCAGTATTAAATGAATGACAGACAGAGAAAAGGATTAGTGATACGCTCTACAGGGTCGTGGTATGAAATTCTGGATGAGCAAACTAATGAGGTCTTGAAGGGAAGGCTGAGAGGAAAGTTCAAGATACAAGGACTGAAAGTAACCAACCCGATTGCGGTAGGGGACTATGTCACCTATGAGCCTGAAAAAAATGTGGAAGAAGGGACGGTGGTAATCACCCAGATTCTGAAGCGTGAGAATTATATTCTGAGAAAGTCGACCCGTAAGAAATGGCATGGACACATCATTGCCGCCAATATTGATCAGGCAATGGTTGTAGCCACATTGGTGATGCCAAGGACTTCTTTGGGTTTTATTGATAGGTTTTTGGTTTCGGCGGAGTCATTCAGGATTCCGGCTATCATTCTGTTTAACAAGGAAGACCTGTTGACTGAGGAAGGAAAAGCATTACAGCAAGAACTGATGGATCTATATGAACCATTAGGATATAAATGCCTGTCTATTTCAGCACTTAACAGTGATAACCTCAATGAGTTGGAGCAAACGCTTAAAGGTAAAAAAACACTGATTGCAGGACATTCTGGTGTGGGGAAATCGACTCTGATAAACAGATTGATTCCAGACGTACATCAACAGACCAATGATATTTCAACCTATGCCAACAAGGGGAAGCATACGACTACATATGCGGAAATGTTCCTTGCAGATGAGGAGGGAACATTCCTGATTGATACTCCAGGTATTAAGGAGTTGGGAATCATGAATGTGGAGGAAAATGAGCTGGGACATTACTTTCCTGAGATTCGTGAAGCGATGACTGAATGCAAGTTCTATAATTGTTCACATACACATGAGCCAGACTGCCATGTGCTGGATAAAGTACGCAGTGGTGAGATTGCAGAATCTCGATATTTCAGTTACTTAAGTATTCTGGAAGATGAGGATAACAGGAGATAAAGGGTGAAAATGAATATTTTTTCACTTTTTTTGAGTAGGGATAAATCTAGATTGCTTGTTTCGATCGTATTTTCAAAATAAAATGCTATAATTGGTTATCTTTTTCAGGTGATGAGATTAATAATTATAAAATAGTACAACTTTTCTTTCATCTTACATACATATGAATTTTTTAAGTTGGTTTATCTCATTTTGTGTTTTTAATTCGTTACCTAAAAATAAAGTTTCTTTTTTTAAGGGATGCGACTGCTTCTAATTATTATAATTTCATCCCTAACCTTAGCACAAACTTCATACTGAGAATAGCATTTTATAAGTGCAAAAAACCTACTGTTATTAGCATGAAAGAAATACTGCAAGAGAAAGTGCAGACCCCTGAATCATCTTTGATTGAGTTTATGGTCTATGACTTCGATAGTGAAATTTTACAGGTAAAATATAAGAGAGGTAAAAGAAAGGGGCAGGTAAGGACATATAAGCGAATTTCTAACAAGGAATATGGATGGATCATGAAGTCCAGCTCAAAAGGTCGTGCCCTATTGACAGTTCTTACTCAGCACCGCAACGAGGAAGTTGGTGTAATGAGTTTCTTTAGAAGATTACTAGGAAGTAATGCTGATATATACTAGTAGTAACCCTAAAACATTGCAAAGACTTTAGATGAAGCCTGTTCTTGAATGCAAGGACAGGCTTTTTTTTGTACTTTCGCATCGACTTTACTCATCTGTGGTAATGATGAGGGTAAATTCAAGCAGCAAGCAGTTAATCAAAAATACCAAACATATGCTTTCGATACTTATCAAGAATGCTAACCTTGTCAATGAAGGGCAAGTAAAAAAAACAGATGTACTGGTTAGAGATGGTTTTATCAGTCAAATCGCTGAAAACATCCCAGAGGAGAGTGCAGAGAAGGTAATCGATGCAACAGGAAAGTACCTGATGCCAGGTATTATTGATGACCAAGTACACTTCCGTGAGCCAGGCTTGACTCATAAAGGAGAGATATATACAGAGGCAAAAGCAGCTGTGGCAGGTGGAGTCACTTCATTTATGGAGATGCCTAATACTAAGCCGCCAGCCATTACAGTAGAGGCTTTGGAGGCTAAATACAGTAGAGCTTCAGAGGTGTCATTGGCAAACTATTCGTTCTTTATGGGAACAACCAATGACAACTTGGATGAGGTTCTGAAAGTAGATCCTAAAAAGGTTTGTGGTGTTAAGATGTTTATGGGATCATCAACAGGAAATATGTTGGTTGACGATGAAGAAACACTTAACAATGTATTTTCAAATGTGAATATGCTAATAGCAACTCACTGCGAAGATGATGGAATGATTGCGGAGAACCTTGCCAAGTACAAGGAAAAGTATGGAGATGACATTCCTGTAAAATGCCACCCTGAAATCAGAAGTGCAGAAGCTTGTTATGCCTCTTCATCCAAAGCTGTCAGGCTTGCTAAAAAGCACAATGCAAGGTTACATATCCTGCATATCTCGACAGAGAAAGAATTGGAACTATTTGACAACTCTATTCCATTGGAAGAGAAGCGCATTACTTCAGAAGCTTGTGTACACCATATGTGGTTCTCAAAAGAGGATTATGATACAAAAGGTACGCACATCAAGTGGAACCCAGCGGTGAAAGAAAAGTCAGATGGGGAGGCAATCCTGCAAGCAGTATTGGACGACCGTATTGACGTGATCGCTACGGACCATGCTCCTCATACTTTGGAAGAAAAAGACAATCCTTATACGACAGCTCCTTCAGGAGGACCATTGGTGCAACATAGCCTTCAGGTAATGTTGGATTTCCATAAACAGGGGAAAATTTCCTTTGAAAAAATTGTGGAAAAAATGTGTCACAACCCTGCGATCATGTTTGAGGTAGAGAAGCGAGGTTTTGTAAGGGAAGGCTATTGGGCTGACCTTGTTTTGGTTGATCTTGATCAGCCTCAAACTGTGGAGAAATCGAATATCCTTTATAAATGTGAATGGTCTCCATTTGAAGGTCACACTTTCCCTGCTACAATAACGCACACAGTAGTGTCCGGACATCTGGCATATGAAGACGGAAAGTTTGACGAAAGCATCAAAGGTAAACGTTTGACTTTTGACCGTTAGTCACATTTGCTTGAAATAGCATGGAAAAGCGGTTGTTTGTATTCGTTACAGGCAATCGCTTTTTGCGTTATTGATAATCTCAAAAAGGTAAAATAAGAGGTGCATAGGAATGTAAATAGATGATAATTTTTATCGCTTTGAATAAAATATATCCAAACTGATCATTAGTTGGTTAAATAATGTAATGGAGCATTTAACCATTCAAGCATTCTTTGTAACTTAGCGCCTTGTTTGAAAAAAGGATTTTATATCAATATCCAAACAAATACAAAGAAGGTAAACTTATTCAGGTCAATTGGCATTTACTATCTTGGCTACGGCTGGGATATCTGGCCACAAGGGACCTGAAAAACTCAATACAAATTACTGTTTTATACAATGCAGATACTTAGCGAACAGGAAATCGTCAGAAGGGAGAAAAGACAACAACTGATGGATATGGGCATTGAGCCTTATCCGGCAGAGAAGTTTGACGTGACTACCACTGCGGATGACGTAACAGCAAATTTTGAAGGCAACGAATCTAATTTTGAGGCTGTCAGCATGGCAGGTCGTTTGATGAACGTCCGTCTGATGGGTAAAGCCGCATTTGCAGAATTGCAGGATTCGACAGGAAGGGTTCAAATTTACATCAATCGTGATGAACTTTGCCCTGATGAAGACAAGACGCTTTACAATACTGTTTTCAAAAAATTGCTGGACTTTGGTGACTACATCGGTATCAAAGGAAATGTCTTCAAGACTCAGGTAGGTGAAACTAGTGTGAACGTGACTGAACTGAAGGTACTTTCAAAGTCACTGAAACCTCTTCCAGTTGTGAAAACTGCTACTGACGAAGAAGGTAACGTAAAGACCTATGATGGCTTTGCAGACCCTGAGCTAAGATACCGTCAGCGTTATGTGGATATGGTAGTGAATAAAGGCGTGAAGGATGTGTTCCTGAAGCGTACTAAGATTATCAATACCATGCGTGAGATGTTTAATGAGCAAGGTTACCTTGAGGTTGAAACACCAATCCTTCAGCCGATTCCAGGTGGTGCTTCTGCAAGACCATTCATTACACACCACAATGCACTGAACACGCCATTGTATCTGCGTATCGCTAACGAACTTTACCTGAAAAGACTGATCGTTGGTGGTTTTGATGGTGTTTACGAGTTTGCAAAAGACTTCCGTAACGAAGGAATGGACCGTACACACAACCCTGAGTTTACCGTAATGGAAATCTACGTAGCTTACAAAGACTACAAGTGGATGATGGAATTTACGGAACAGATGTTGGAGCGTGTGGCATTGGCTGTACACGGAACGACAGAGGTGAAAGTTGGTGATAAGACAATCAACTTCAAGGCACCATTCAAGCGTGTAACGATGATCGATGCGATCAATGACTTTACAGGCATTGACATCACAGGCATGAGTGAGGACGAGCTTCGCAAGGTGTGTGATGAAGTAGGTGTTGCGCACGACCCTTCAATGGGTAAAGGTAAACTGATCGACGAAATCTTTGGTGAGAAGTGTGAAGGAAACTACATCCAGCCAACTTTCATTACAGATTATCCTGTTGAGATGTCTCCACTGTGTAAGCGTCACCGAGAAAACCCTGAACTGACAGAACGTTTTGAACTGATGGTGAATGGTAAAGAGATTGCCAATGCATACTCTGAGCTGAATGACCCAGTTGATCAGCGTGAGCGTTTCGAAGAACAATTGAAACTGTCAGAGAAAGGTGATGATGAGGCCATGTTTATTGATCAGGATTTCCTACGTGCATTGGAATACGGTATGCCTCCTACTTCAGGTATGGGTATTGGTATCGACCGTCTGACCATGTTGATGACAGATAATACATCAATTCAGGAAGTGTTGTTCTTCCCTCAAATGAAACCTGAGAAGTGGCCTGTAGCGGCTTCAGAGGCAGAATGGACTGAGATTGGAGTAGAGAAAGGGTTAGTTCCTGTAATGCACAAGATGGGCTGTTACCGAGTGGAAGACCTTGCTGAAAAGCAGGCAGGTAAATTCATGAACGATTTTATCGGTATGAAGAAAAAGCTGAAACTGAAGGATATCAAGAACCCATCAAGAGAAGAGTTTGAGGCTTGGATCGAGAAGGCAGTTGAGAGAACTTCTGCGGAAGCATAAGTATTCAAATATACATATAGACAAAGCCCGAAGTACATGATTGTATTTCGGGCTTTTCTTTTATCTGTAATTTACTTTTTCAATCTGAAACCAAGGACCATTACATCATCTACTTGTTCCTGTTTTCCCATCCATTTTTGAAGGATATTTTCAAGTCGGTTTTTTTGCTCATATAATGGTAAATGCGCAATACTCATCAGCAGGTTTCTAAATCGTTTACTCAAGAATTTGGTATTTCTTTCGCCACCAAATTGATCTTGATAACCGTCAGAGTATAGGAAGAAAGTTGTTGTGCCTTCCAGTGGAATAACATGCTTTTGGAAGCAGCCCTCTATAGTATGGGCATCTCCACCGATTGTTCTTCTTGAACCTCTTATAAACTCAAATGAAGCATGTTCATGTTGCCAGTAGCAAAGCCCCATTTTTGCCCCAGAAAACTCAATAACATTTTCTTGATGGTCAATAACACATAGTGAGATATCCATTCCATCAGAAGAGTGGTTGTCATGCTGCTTGAGCGTGCTCATTACGCCTTTATTCAGCTCATCCAAAATGATTTCACTATCCGTTATTTTACGATCCCTGATAATACTGTTCAGCAGGTTGCTACCAATGATGGACATAAAAGCCCCAGGAACACCATGTCCTGTACAGTCTACGGCAGCTACAATGGTTTTGTCTTTTACCTGTTCAATAAAGTAGAAGTCACCACTAACAACTGCTTTTGGTTTATACAAAATGAAGTGGTTGGGTAACAGGGCCTCAATATGTTGCTGAAGAGGCAAGGTAGACTTCTGTATTTGCTCTGCATAAGTAATACTTTGTATAATCTCATCCCGCTTGGCCTGAATCAGCTTATTGGAGTCCTGAAGTTTTTTATTGGCATTGAATAGCTTTCGTGTTTGCTCGAAAATCAAGTCCTCCAACTCCTTTTGTTTCTTTCTGTTGATATATACCCGAGTACGAACCAGTAGTATACATACTATAGTAGCTATGGTACCCACTAATAGGTAGAAGCCTGATTTTTGCCAATAAGGGGCTTCAATCGTAAAAGTGAATTTGGCAGGGTGAATACTCCAAATATTATCTGTATTGGCAGCCTTTACTTCAAAGGTATAGTCTCCTGGCTCTAACTGTGTATAAGTAGTGTTGTTGATAGCAGATGGAGGTGTCCAATCTTGATCTACTCCAGAAAGTTTCCAGCTATAAGTAACCTTGCCAGGTACTTTAAAGCTTAGTCCTTCAAATGCAAAAGAAACATGGTTTTGCGTATGAGATAGGGTTAGCTCCTGTGGCGTATTCGTCCACTTTGACTTCTGGATATTGTATTCGTCCTTCCAGTCCATTTGCTGGTGAAACAGCTTCACATCAGTAATGTAAACCTTAGGAGGTGTGGTATTGGTGTATTCCTTGTCAGGATTGAAGCGCATGACTCCATCAATGGTACCAAATAACAATTCTCCTTTTTGGTTAATTGTGGAAGATCGCCATCTGCTTTGGATACCCTTGTAGCCAGTATTTTTATCGTAATGTTTTATCCGTTTTATTGCGCCATTTTCATCCAGTATAATTTTATCAACACCTAAAGAAGTTCCTGCCCATATATTACCTCTCTTGTCTGTAAGGAGACTGAATACTTGATCTGAAGCAAGTCCTTCATTACTGTCTATCACTTTTACGTGGGTAGCTTCTTCAGCAGATATATCCAGTATATTGATACCACCACCTAATGTGGCTACCCATAACCTTCCTAGCTTGTCCTGAGTCGATTGTACTATCCTTGGGTGTGAAAAACCATCTTCCCAATGCATAGCTGTGGTTTTGCCTTCTGGATTTATTTTCCAAAGGCAGTTGCGTCCACTTACCCAAAGGTTGTTGTGATTATCTTTGTAGAAATTCCGCTCATAATTGACAGCCAAATTTGCATCATAACTTCGATACCAAGTTGTATCCTGCCCGTTGACGCATACAATTCCTTCTCCTGAAAAGGAGTACCACTCGTTCTCACCGTCGAGCAAAACATCTAGGCAGATATTTTTATTCTTGTTGATTCCGTCAAGCTTCTTTTCAGCATTGATATTCTTTACTTGTTTACCATTGTATCTCCAAGCTCCTGTTCTACAGGCTAGCAATAGGTTGCCTACACTGTCTTCTCGTATGCTGAAAATTGTTTTCAGCCCTTGGCTCATGGTGATTTTTTGGGCTAACTTTTTACCATCATAACAGTATAGCTCGCCATCCCAAGTACCAAACCACTCATTGCCTTTCTTGTCACAGTAGATACTATAAATATCGGTGTCATTGATTCCTGATCGCTGATCAAAGTAGGTAAACAAATCCCCTGAATATTTGACTAAGCCTTTAATGGTTGCTACCCAAAGATTTCCTTCATGGTCAAAACAGAAGTTGAAAAGCTCGTTACTAGGCAGACCATTTTTCTTTGTAATGAAATGAGAAAAAGAGCCATCCGAGATTTGTGCTAAACCTTTGGCCCAGCAGGATAGCCACATAGTACCATCAGGAGCATTTTCGGCTTGATAAACATAAGATTTCTCAAGTATTTCCCTGTTTTTAGGAGATAATACAACTTCTTGGAAACGGCCATCCCCTGCTGATAAAAATAATTGACCACTCTGACCAAAGTAAGGGAATAGCTCTCCAACTGTTCCGATCAGGAACTGGTGCCCCACCTTGGAGATTGAAGCTATGGCGCTATTCTTAAATTCCGGTAAATTGTGTAGGGAAGAAAGTCTTAAGCTGCCATCCTCAAAAAGCTCATATAATCCTTCTGGTGTAGGAAATGAGACAATAGCTCCTTCAGAATATGCAGCAGAAGGTGTAATCTTATGTTTACTCAGAAGTGCTTGCAAATAGGGATCTTCAGGTTGATAAACCTTTAGCGAGTCCCCTTCAATATATCCGATAAAGTTATGGACTGTAGCATAAGAGTTTAGCCACAACCTATTGGTCTTGTCAATGAAGAAGCGCTGTTCGTATTCATGAAGAAATGACTTGTCAGTATGGATTTTGTAAAATTCCTCACCATCATATCGAAATACACCATAGAGTGTTGTAATCCAGATGTTCTGATTATGATCCTCAATGATATTACAGGTTCTGATACTGGTTAGCCCATCTTTTTTGGTGAAAGTCTTGAATGAAGTGCCATTAAAGCGAGATAAGCCTCCTCCGTAAGTAGATGTCCAAATATATCCTCTGCTATCTTTAAGAACAGACGTCACTTCAGACTGAGGCAGCCCATTCTCAAGATCATAGATCTCAAGATTGTGTTGCTGTCCCAGAAGGGAAGGGGTGTTCATCCACAGAAGAAGTACAGTTAAAAAACTACAAAGGAAATATTTTCTCATTTCAGGTTAATATTCACATCAAGTCACTCCGTCACGATAATTTTGTATAATACAGTGAAAATATAGTAAAAAAGTAATTAATATGGTATAATATTTTGAGCTAAAAAAGAAGCGTTTTAAAAAGTAATGAATGTTACTAATTGTAAATGAGTTATTTGTGTAAAATAATGGCTTAATCTATTTTCTATAGGTTACATGGAGAATGTAAGCTTTGTTATTAAAAAATGCGTTTTCTAGAGTGGAGAAGAAAACTTTATCACTTGCAAAAGATTTTTGTTTGGTGACACCATATCCAAAGGATCAAGTTATATTTGTATAATAATAAAAGGAAAAGGATTATACCGCTTTCAAATTCAATGCTATATGTCTGGTAAAGTATACCAATTCAAGATGAATCTTGTAGAGGCAAAACCTCCAATTTGGCGTAGGTTTCAGGTTTATGCTGATATCACTTTTGAAGAACTACACTATATTATTCAAACAGTGATGGAGTGGGGAGACAATCATCTATGGGCATTTACAATACCTGGTGTCAAAGGAGTGATTACCCCTGATCTGGAAGAAGCAGAGTCGGATGATAAAGACCCGCAGGAAACTGTGTTAAGTGATTTGGTCAAGGAAGAGAAGGCGACTATAATGTACGAATATGACTTCGGCGATAGTTGGTTGCACGAACTGAAGCTTGAAAAAATCTTAGAGCCTGAGGATGGCAAGTTTTATCCAAATTGTGAGATGGGAATGGGTGCAGGCCCGTTAGAGAATGTTGGAGGAATTTGGGGGTATATGAGAGTTCTTGAAGCGTTGAAGAATCCAAAAGATGATGAGCACAAAGAAGTAAAACGCTGGTTCAAAGAAATGGAGATGGAAGATTACGATCCCAGTTATTTTGATGCCAGTGAAGTAAGTGCTTGGCTAAGGGAGCTTTATGAAGATTAACAGTGATGAACGGGCAAAGGAGACTTGCCCGTTTTTTTATTGATTTAAAAAAAATGAAAACCTGCTGAAGAGGTTTTAGTTGTTTAATAGAGACAAAATTTAAACCAAGAAAAAATGGAATCACTGAAAGGTAAAACAGCATTAGTAACAGGAGGTAGTAAAGGAATTGGTTATGGAATTGCTGTAGAACTGTTGAAAAATGGTGTACATGTAGCTATTACAAGCCGTACGCAGCAGGCAGCTGATGAAGCAGCTGAATCATTACGTAAAGTAAGTGATGCTGAAGTCTTAGCTTTTGAGGCAGATGTTAGAGATTTGGGTTCTCAGCAGCGTGTAGTGGATGCAATTGTAAAAGAGTGGGGGAAGCTAGATGCCGTAATCGCTAATGCAGGGCTTGGACACTTTGGTTCAATTGAAGACCTGACAGCAGAACAATGGCAGGAAACAATTGATACTAATTTGACAGGTGTATTTAACTCTACTAAAGCTTCATTGGAGGCGCTGAAACAGTCAAAAGGCTACCTGATCACCATCGCAAGTTTGGCAGGTACTAACTTCTTTGCTAACGGCTCAGCTTATAATGCCAGTAAGTTTGGTGTGGTAGGTTTTTCGCAAGCAGTAATGCTGGATGTGCGAAAGTATGGAATTAAGGTAACGACGATTATGCCAGGGTCAGTTACAAGTCACTTCAATGGTCATGAGCCAAATCCTGATGATGCATGGAAAATCCAACCTGAAGATTTGGGACAGATGACAGTCGACCTTCTGAAGATGAATCCTCGTACCTTGCCAAGTAAAATCGAAGTACGTCCAACGACTCCACCTAGCAAGTAATCAAATTTTAAATAGCGTGGATAAGGAGCAGATAAGTATTTCTTATCTGCTTTTTTTGTCTTTTCCCAAAAATGAAATCTATTTGAAATAAGATTTTTTAAATCCCTATATCAACTATATTCAAAAGGTAAAATTAATTCTAAAGGGAAATGTTGTTAACTGCTTTTGCACAAGAGGTGAACGTCCTGCTGGCAATCAGCACGGCTGTGATGCTGATGGGATTATTGCTTAAAAAACTGAAACAGCCATATATATTGGCTTATATTCTGTCAGGTGTGTTGTTAGGTCCTTATGGACTCCAGTTTGTGACAGACTATGAAATGACAGCTAAGATAGGGGATATCGGGTTGGTTATTCTGATGTTCTTTATTGGGATGGAAATATCGTTGCCAGATTTTTTGAAAAAATGGAAGATAGCCTTTTTCGGTACGGGTATGCAGGTGATTTTCAGTTTACTGACTGTTGCGGTAATAGGCTTTTTATTGGGGTGGAGTATGGGACGAATCATCCTGTTGGGTTTTATTATTTCTATCAGTAGCTCAGCGGTGGTAATTAAGCTAGTGGAGAACAGTGAGGGTAATTTAAAGGCTATCAGTGAAAGTGTTATCAGCATTTTATTGACACAAGATATCCTGATTGTTCCTATGATGATTATTCTGACACTACTCGGTGGTGAATCACTGGATAGGGATGAGATTATCAGGCAGGTAATTGGAGGGGGACTTGTGATAGGCTTATTGGTTTATATCCTGAGAAAGAAGATAATCAGGTTGCCATTTGAGAAATTATTGGAAAAAGACCATGAGTTGCAGGTATTTGCCGCATTGCTGATGTGTTTTGGATTTGCTTTGCTGACCTCACTTCTTGGGCTTTCGGCAAGTTTGGGAGCGTTGGCTTCAGGTATGCTGGTCAATGCTACTTCTTCATCAAGGTGGCTTCATGATAGTTTACACTCTTTCAGGATAATATTGGTTTCTATATTTTTTCTGTCAATTGGTATGTTGATAGATCTTAATTTCTTGGTGGAAAACTGGAAGGTTGTAGCAGGGTTGGTATTGCTTGTCTATTTGTCCAACCATGGCATCAATACATTGTCATTAAAGTTTTTGGGAAACAGTTGGAAAGAAAGCATTTACGGAGGTTCATTGCTGGCTCAGATTGGAGAGTTTAGTTTTGTTTTGGCTTCATTGGGGTATAACCATCATATTATATCCTCTTACTCCTATCAACTTACCATTGTGATTATCGCTATTACAATCTTTTTGAGTCCTGCGTGGGTATTGGTTACCAAGAAATTGGTTCAAATCTAGTAACTAGAATGTTGTTTGATAAATGAAAAAAGCACTTCATTGTTAGAAGTGCTTTGTTGTATATGGTTTATCACAGGCGGTTGAATCTTTATTCTGCACCAGTAAGTAGTGCCCCCGGAACGATCCTGTTTAATGCTGTAGCTTCACTTACTTTTTTTATAGATTCAATTGTATAGAATGCTTTCGGGTTAGTTTCCTGAATCAAGTGAGTAACGTCTGGAATCTGTCTTCTTTTCATAACCAGAAAAAGAATCTTGACATTTCCCTGTGACCCTGTCGCATCTACCTCAGTCATTCGGTAACCCTCATAACGAAGACGGTTAGCAACTGCATCGCCATCACGTTGTGTGATTACACGAAGAATTACATTACCAATAGCTAATTTTCCTTCAATGTGCATTCCAACCCAAATACCTGTTGCAAAGCCACCTGCATAAGCAAAGTAACTCAATATATTGTCGATATTTTGAAATATCTGACCAATGGCAACAAGCCAAATAAAGGCTTCAAAGAAACCCAATACAGTGGATAATCCACGACGATCGTTAAGCATAAATATGATCCGCAACGTATTGATAGATACATCAGAAATACGTGCCATAAAGATCATAAGTGGTAATACCACATAACCAAAGATTTCAGGGCTGATCCCTAAAAAGTCGGCAAAAGAACTCTGCATAGTTTCCAGTAAAAATCCTAGATAGAACGTGTTAAATTTTCGCCGCAAAAATAGAAAATAGTTGATGAAAATCAACCCTTTAAAATGAGAATTCTATTTTTTTAGTACTTGATTAAAAAGCGTTAATATTCAGTGGTTTAACACGGATTGACTTACCTGAAGGATCCCTTTTTTAATAACCCTCCATTTTAGCTTTCATATACTTGAGAATACCATCTTTCATTCCTACTCCGGGAACAATAATATCTTTCGCATTTACCATTTCCATACAATTGATATAGATCTCAGAAGCAGGTATAATCACGTCTGCCCTGTCCTTGTTCAGTTGGAGTTCTTTAATTCGCTCTTCGTAGGTAAACTCGCCAATATATTCCTGAAGCTCCTGAATATTGGTGATCGTGGTTGTTTTATCCACATTCTGTGATTGCGGACTCATGCTGAATAGCTTATTGATATTACCACCTGTACCGATAGCCTTAAAGTTACCTTTGAGGTCAATATCTTGCGCATGTACCCACATTTCCATGCTGCTGAATTTTTCAGCCCGTTCTTCTTCGGTGAGGTTTCCACTCCGGACGGAGCCTATCTTGAAGGATTTGCCTGCAATTTTCTCCCTGTTGTGATAAATGTTCAATTCTGTACTACCTCCTCCTACATCTATGTGAAGGGCATTGCCATCAGGGAGGTAGGGTTTGAGTGACATGTTGATGATTTCTGCCTCTAATGAGCCGTCAATGATGTCAATTTTCAAACCATGCTGGTAGTAGATTCGCTTGATAATTTGTTTGCCATTTTCAGCCTCTCTCATGGCCGAAGTTGCACAAGCCATATAGTCGTCAACTTCATAGATGTCCATCAGTGTAGTGAAAGCTTTCATCAGTTTGACAAACTTTTCTTCGGTGGCTCGGGTAATTTTACCAACTTTAAAAACATCTTGTCCGAGCCTGAGAGGAAAACGGATATATTCTACTCTTTTGTAGTCCTTGTCCCCATAGTTTTCATGGGCGTTGACTACTTGTAGTCGAATGGCATTGGAACCAATATCAATGGAAGCTAGTATCAAGTGCGGTAATAGTTTAGTTATTCAAGAAATCATCTAATAAGGTGTCAATTTTACACAATTTTAAGTGATTTTATCTATAAAATTAGTCTAAAATTGAGGCTTAAAACTAAAATAAATGACTTGTTAATAGCACTTATTGGTTGAATGTGCTGGAGACTTTCTTAGGCTTTGATGTGGGACGAACCTTGGTGGAAAGGTGTTTGGAGAGAAACTCAAGCAAGTCCTCGGCAGTTTCTTCAGGAATCTCCTCCATAGGGATGTGCCCAGCAAAATCGTAGATGACCAAATGGTTGTTAGGAATCAGGTGATGAAATTTATGGGCATTTTTGACAGGAATCCATTTGTCTTCTTTTCCCCAAATAATCAAGGTAGGGCATAAGATGTTTTTCAGAAAACGGGTGTTTTCGTGGAAGTTTTGGTTTACAAAGATATAAAAGGCTTCTGCGGAACCTTCCTTTGAAAAAAGGTCAAAGTAGCGGTCGACAAGCTCATTGGTTATCTTATTCTGGTTATAGAAAACTTCCTTTACGAAAGATTCCAACATGGAGCGATTGATGGCATATTTGATAATATGATGAATAAAAGGAGTGCGGGCCATTCTGAAGGGTAGTGGAATACTCTCTCTGTCTATAAACCCAGCAGGACTTATCAGGACTAATTGCTTGACTTTGGAGGGGCAGAGCAAGGCATATTCCCAAGCAATCCAGCCTCCTAGTGAGCTGCCAATCAAACAGCAAGTGTGGATGTTCATCCGACTCAGAAAAATATCGAGATATCGCATCAGGTTCTTGATGCTATAGTCTTGTGACTGAATCGCCCCAGTGAGCCCTAACCCAGGAAGATCAAACCTGTAGATTCGGAAAGTATCTTTCAGGATTTCAGTCCAGCTGTCAAAAGTATGGAGTGATGAAAACGAGCCATGGAGCATGACAAGCGGGTAGCCGTCTTCAGGTCCATCTATCTGATAATGGATAAGGTTTCCTTCGATTGTTAAGAACCGAGATGAATCATTGGTGTATTTCATTAAAAGTGCATGGCTCATGTTAGTATTGTTATATTTATTGAGGTAGTATAGCTGTGTTGTGTAAGTCTTGGATGTTTTTAGGATCACAAGCGAAATGGGTCTTCTACGTGCTGAATGAAGCCTTCACCAAATAGATTTTTTTAAGGTTAAGAGAGATATGCAGGTGAAGACCTGAAATGCATAACCTTGTTTTATTTATATAAAATAATAAATATTCATCAATGAATGAACATTTGTTGGTGAATATATAAGGAAGGATGGTTGACTGGAAATGGAATTTAACATAAAGCAAAACCCCGAAAGCCGGATCAGGACTTTCGGGGTCTATTTATATACTAGCTATCGTAGGTTGACTATTGATGGCCGAATTTATAGATAGTCGTCTGGCGGTAAGTTTCACCTGGCTTCAAGGTAGCAGAAGGGAATGTCGGTTGGTTGGGGCTATTTGGGAATTTTTGAGCCTCAAGACAAAAGGCATCACGATCATTCAAAATTTTGCCACCTTTTGCTTCACACCCACCGATCCAGTTGGCAGAGTACAATTGTACACCAGGTTCTGTGGTCAGTACTTCTAGCGTTCGTCCTGACTCTGGCTCAATTACTTTTGCCGCAAACCCCAATTCATCGGGTTGTTTGTCTATGATATAGTTATGGTCATAGCCATGTCCAAATTGGAGTTGTTGGAAGTCAACGTCAATTTCTTGTCCTAAAGGTTTACTTTTGGTAAAGTCCATTGGTGTACCTGCCACAGTAGCCAGTTCACCTGTTGGGATAGAGGTGTCGCCAGTGGGTGTATATTTGCTGGCATTTAGCTCAACTAGGTGGTTGAGGGCTGTGCCATCTCCTTTTAAGTTGAAGTAAGCATGGTTGGTCAGGTTGATAACCGTTACCTTATCTGTGGTGGCATGATAATCAATCTTGATTTCATTTTCTTCTGTCAGCGTATAGGTAACAGAAACCTGTAGTGTTCCTGGATATCCCTCATCGCCATCTGGGCTGATCATATTAAAGCGAACAGCATCATCCAAAGCTTCAGCATGCCATACATACTTATCAAAGCCCTTGATCCCTCCATGCAAATGATTAGGTCCGTTATTGATTGCAAACTCATATTCTTTTCCATCGATCTGACACTTACCATTGGCTATTCTATTGGCATAACGCCCGACAATTGAGCCAAAAAAAGGATGTTCTTTCAGTAAACCCTCTAAAGAGTCTTTCCCTACTAAAACATCTGTGAATTGTCCGTTTTTGTCTGCTGTAAATAAACTGATCCAGTGGGCTCCGAAATTGGTGAATTGCGCTTTAGTGCCTTGTTTGTTTTCTAAGGTGAATAGGTAAACGTCATGGTCATCTACCTTTCCCCAAAACTCTTTTTTAATTGAGACCTGTGCCATAGGTGATTTATTCTGAATTTAGATCGATTGAACTATCGTCAAATCTAGCGACAAGCTTCAAAATATACAATTTGAACACTTTATTTGTCCATAACGTTTAGAAATATAGCATGAAAAAAAGCCACTGCCCAAAGGACAATGGCTTAACAAGCATGAACAGGTTAATAAACAATAAAATTAACTGTTTGAGAAGGACATCCAAAGGGTAAGAAACCTTACCCAAGTGGATACCTGAAAGAGTTATAAATAACCCTTTCTAAAACCTAAGATAGGCTTGTGGAAATAATATTTTAGTCAGTATTTGCTTTATGATTGCTTATAAACTTATACTGTTTTGAAGGAGAAAAGGCGAAGGTTGTTGGTTTTCATTTAGTTAACAGATCTTATTAGTCTGTTTAGGTCTGTTAAAGTTGAGTTGTGTTATTGCCTAACTGATTCCAAAGGCTGTCCTTTGTAAAACAAATGTGTAATCGTATGCATTGTTTTTTGTGTGATTGGAATGTTTGCACAAATTTTGAATCTAGCTGTTAAGAACTGTTGACGTTACGTTCTTACCCAGAAGATTTTAACCGGCTATCAGTAACCAAGGAATGTTTGCCAAAAATGACAAGGTTACTGTTGTTTGAATTGAAGAAAAGAAGAGAAGATGCCCGCTGAATTATACAAGATCTGTAATGCTAGAAGAATGAGTGTGTTGAGAGATTATCTGGCAGAAAGGAGAAACCAAATATCCCAAATTTCAAAGATGGTGGTCTTGATTGCCATACTTATGGTTGGGGTTATTTTTGCCTGCGACACATTTATTTCCAATTACAGTAAGTCACTGACCTATGATAGTGTAACTGAGGTGCCTTCCAATAGGGTTGGGTTGATCTTGGGAACGAGTAAGTTTGTGAAGTCAGGTAAAAAGAACTTGTACTTTCACTATCGTATTGATGCAGCAGTCGAGCTATACAGGGCAGGGAAGATCAAGTATATCATTGTAAGTGGTGATAATAGCAGCAGGTATTATAACGAGCCTCGTGATATGAGAGCAGCCTTAATGAAGCGAGGGGTGCCGTCTGAAAGGATTATTATGGATTTTGCAGGTTTCAGGACTTTAGACTCAGTGGTAAGGGCTAAGGAAATATTTAATCAGCAGGAGATTACTATTATTTCCCAAAAATTCCAGAATGAGAGAGCAGTTTATATAGCCAAGCATAAAGGGATTAGTGCTGTTGCTTACAATGCTAAAAACGTAAGCTTTCGAAGCCACTTGCAAACTCATTTGAGAGAGTATTTGGCAAGGGTAAAAGTAATGTTGGATTTATATGTACTGAATGTGCAGCCTAAATACCTAGGGCGAAAAATCTATATATAACAGGAAATGAAACACTCCCATTAAGATCTTAATCTTAATGGGAGTGTGTTTTTATGCTGCTTTCAAAAGCTCGGTTTCCGATTCTTTTAGTTTTTTAATAGCGGGAAATCCTTTTGCAAAAAAGAAGATAAAGAAAACTTTCATCATTATTCCATTTGTTGGATTGTGATCATTTTCTATAGCTAACATAAACAAGCCAATAATGTCAAAAATAAATAGTCCAATGATTAATGCTAAGGCTATATATGATCTTTTCTTTACCCAAAAGCCAAGGCCTATCATGATTAAGCCGTAGATACATGAGAAAAAGTTGATCCCGAGTTGGTTTAAGATGGGAAAGTTCATGAACTCAGATATCAACCCTGCCACTACTGACAGACCACCAATAACAAAGGCCATTTTAGATACTTGATTTAACTGTTCAGCTGGATCAGTTGCGGAACCTTTGATTGGCTCTCCATTCACGAGTAGTTCTAAAGCGGGTTGATAATTACCTTTTAATTGGATTTTTAAGGTTCTATTAGCATCCAATTGGAATTCACCTCCTTCTTTTAAGGCTTTTTTATTATTCAACTTCCCAATTTCTTTGTCATTGAATTTAACAGTTGTGTTTTTCCAATTAAAGCCTGATGAAATATCTATTGTGTCTATTTTGGTATCATCCAAAAAAAATCGTTTAGAAGGCATAGTAGATTTAATGAGTTGAAAAATATTGTTGTTTAGTTTTACTACAAATGTAGTTATAAATCGGTTAATATAGGTATTCTTGAAAACAGAAGAGGGTTCCCGAAATCAGGAACCCTCTTTTTATATAAAGATGTCTAGCATCTAGAATTACATCATACCTGGCATGCCGCCGCCCATTGGAGGCATTGCTGGAGCACCACCTTCTTCTTTCTTCGAAGAAACTACACATTCTGTAGTCAGCAACAGAGAAGAGATAGATGAAGCATTTTCCAGTGCAAGACGAGTTACTTTAGTTGGGTCGATTACACCAGCCTCAACCAAGTCCTCGTACTTGTCAGTACGTGCGTTGTAACCGTAGTTACCTTCGTGAGCCAATACGTTGTGGATAACGATTGAAGGCTCAACACCAGCGTTCTCTAAGATAGTTCTCAGTGGCGCTTCGATTGCGTTTCTTACGATAGTAACACCGTGAGCTTGGTCGTCGTTCTCAGTTTCAATGTTGTCCAGAGAAGCAGAAGCTCTCAACAAAGCAACACCACCACCTGTTACGATACCTTCTTCAACTGCAGCTCTTGTAGCAGCCAAAGCATCATCAACACGGTCTTTCTTTTCTTTCATTTCTACTTCAGTAGCAGCACCGATGTAGATGATCGCAACACCACCAGCCAATTTAGCCAGACGCTCTTGCAGTTTTTCTTTGTCGTAGTCAGAAGTTGTGTTCTCGACCTGAACTCTGATCTCAGCAACACGAGCTTCTACTGCCGCTTTTTCACCGCTACCGTTTACAACAGTTGTGTTGTCTTTGTCGATGATCAGCTTTTCAGCAGTACCCAGCATGTTAAGGCTAGCATCTTCCAGCTTCATGCCAGTCTCTTCTGAGATTACAGAACCGCCAGTCAATACAGCGATGTCTTGCAACATTGCTTTTCTTCTGTCACCGAAACCAGGAGCTTTTACAGCTGCTACTTTCAGCGCACCACGGATTTTGTTTACTACCAATGTAGCCAATGCTTCAGAATCAACATCCTCAGCGATGATTACCAATGGCTTACCAGTTTGAGCTACTTGCTCCAATACAGGCAACAGTTCCTTCATTGTCGAGATCTTCTTGTCATAGATCAGGATGTAAGGAGACTCCATTTCAGCCTGCATTTTCTCTGTATTTGTTACGAAGTAAGGAGACAGGTAACCTCTGTCAAACTGCATACCTTCTACAGTTTTTACTTCAGTTTCTGTACCTTTTGCTTCTTCAACAGTGATAACGCCGTCTTTACCAACTTTTTCCATCGCTTCAGCAATCATGTTACCGATCTCAGCGTCGTTGTTTGCAGAGATAGAAGCAACCTGAGCGATTTCTTTATTAGAGTTGATTGTTTGAGATTGCTTTTTCAGCTCAGCAACCAAAGCAATTACTGCTTTGTCAATACCACGTTTAACGTCCATTGGGTTAGCACCCGCTGTAACGTACTTGATACCTGAGTGGAAAATCGCTTGTGCCAGTACTGTTGCAGTTGTAGTACCATCACCAGCTTGGTCAGCAGTTTTGGAAGCAACTTCCTTTACCAGCTGAGCACCCATGTTCTCAATTGGCTCTTCCAGTTCGATTTCTTTAGCTACAGAAACACCGTCTTTTGTTACGTGTGGCGCACCGAAAGACTTGTCCAAAATTACGTTTCTACCTTTTGGTCCTAGCGTTACTTTAACTGCATTAGCCAATGCGTCAACGCCTCTTTTCAGACCTTCTCTTGCGTCTGCATCAAAGAAAAGTTCTTTAGCCATTTTTATATGTGTTTTAGTGTTTAAATCAAAAATTGTTCGACTAGATAAATCAGTTATCTACTTGGTATTAGATGATAGCGAAGATGTCAGCCTCTCTCATGATCAGGAAGTCCTTGCCTTCAACGTTGAGCTCAGTACCCGCATATTTACCGTACAGTACAGTGTCACCTATTTTCACGGTCATTTCAACATCTTTAGTACCAGGACCAACAGCTACAACAGTTCCTTTCTGTGGTTTCTCCTTTGCGTTGTCAGGGATGATAATGCCTGATGCTGTAGTAGTTTCTGCTGCTGCAGGTTCAACCAGAACCCTGTCAGCAAGTGGTTTGATGTTTACTGTTGACATTTTATTTTACGATTTAACGTTGTTAATTTTTTGCGATAAATTTATCCTTTTCGCCTAACGATTTATCACTTCTTGTGCCAATTCCACTTTTAACTTGTATTTAGGTCAGAATCGTGAAAAGGACTGACAAATTTGCAGACTCTCTTGTCAGTGTGACAGCAGAGTATGACATACGCGATCTGTTGAAAGCAGAAAGGCTGACAGTTCTGTCATGAAATCCCTGATGCCTTTTTGTGCAATAAAAACAGAAGTCGAGGAAAAAGGGTTATGGGAATAATGAGAGAAGGATAAATGTTTTTATTTTGCAATATGGATCACTTTAAAATAGAGTGAGATCCGTTGTCGTTGACGCTATGAAGTATTATTGTTGATAACCTGATTGAACGGAAACCCATGCAGAAGCCTAATTAAGCTAAAACAACACAACCGTTTGGTCGAGAAAATAAAATCTTATGAACAAATTTACGCATAACCCCAAGTTGGAGGAAGCGATGCAACTCCATGCTTTTCTGTCGTCACAGAAACAGCAATTAACCAATCAGTTTTTTCAGGCGCTAAAGAGGGATTACAATATTGCACATGTGCCATCGCAGTTATCAAGGTGGTGGGAGTTGACATTTCCTGAGTTTCATGCAGAACTGGAAGCATTACAGGTCAGGAGAGGTTTGTGTGTATTGGAAGATTGGCGTGAGTTTTTCAGTTTGATGAGAGAAAAAGCTGTAAAACTTGAAGCCGATATCAGAGTAACAGAGGAAGATATCCAGAGACTTAAAAATACATTTCTTGCATAAGCGAAAGCCCTTCAGAAATATATATTTCTGAAGGGCTTTTTTCATGAAGGAAATCTTCCTTAGTTTACTTTCTTGAGTATTGGGGAAGGAGAGTTTGCCTTGTAGACTTTTTCTTGTTTAGGCTTCTCATTGATATGACTGGACTTGATGCTGATAAAGGGAGCAATTACTAGTGATACGATAGACATCAGCTTGATCAGGATATTCATGGATGGACCTGAAGTGTCTTTAAAAGGATCGCCAACAGTGTCTCCTGTTACAGATGCCTTATGAGCATCAGAGCCTTTAAAAGTCATTTTTCCTTCTATCAGGACCCCTTTTTCAAAAGACTTTTTGGCATTGTCCCAAGCTCCACCTGCATTGTTTTGGAACATCCCTAAAAGAACTCCAGAAACGGTTACACCTGCCAATAAACCGCCAAGCATTTCCGCTGAAGAAGTACTTTCAAAAACACCTTTAAACGCAAAGCCAAAGAAAACAGGGACTAGTAGCGCAATCAGACCGGGTAATATCATCTCCCGAATAGAAGCTTGTGTCGAAATCTCAACACACTTTCCGTATTCAGGTTTGGCTTTATACTCCATGATTCCGGGAATCTCACGAAACTGTCGCCTAACTTCTTGAACCATTGCCATTGCAGCACGACCTACAGCGGCTATGGCAAGTGAAGAGAAGATAAATGGAATCATGGCGCCCACAAACAAAGAGCTTAAGACGGGAGCTTTATACAGATCTATGGAATCAATGCCAGCTATACCAACATAGGCGGCAAAAAGTCCTAAGGCAGTCAATGCAGCAGAGGCAATGGCAAATCCTTTACCTGTCGCAGCAGTGGTGTTACCAACAGCATCCAGAACGTCCGTCTTTTTTCGGACATCTTCTGGTAGTCCTGACATTTCGGCAATACCACCAGCGTTATCTGCAATGGGACCGAAAGCATCAATGGCAAGTTGCATGGCAGTAGTTGCCATCATGCCAGCAGCAGAAATGGCAACACCATAAAGTCCTGCACAGCTATAAGCCGCTGTAATGCCACAGGCAAGCACCAAGGTTGGTACTGCGGTAGACTCCATGCCAACAGAAATTCCTCCAATGATATTGGTGGCATGTCCGGTGGAAGACTGCTGAATAATTGTGTTGACAGGACGTTTTCCCATGGAAGTGTAGAACTCCGTTAGGTAAGACATCAGTGCTCCAACTATTAGTCCTGTAATGATGGCGCCCAAAACGCCCATTGGTGTAAATGTTTGCCCTCTGAATGAAAGGGATTCCGGTAAAAGCCAGCCAACAAGGAAATAGGAAAAAATAGCGGTCAGTAAAATGGATGACCAGTTGCCCAAGTTAAGTGCCTTTTGGACATCCCCATCATCCGTTTTGATCCGAACAAAAGCTACTCCTGCGATGGAAAACAGTAAGCCGGTACTTGCGATAAACATGGGTAAGGCTACAGGACCAATTCCTCCAACAGGATCGCCATTAGAGACAATTTCACGACCTAACACCATTGAGCCTAAAATTGTGGCAACATAAGACCCAAAAAGGTCAGCGCCCATGCCGGCAACATCACCTACGTTATCCCCGACATTGTCAGCAATGGTTGCAGGGTTTCGGGGGTCATCTTCTGGTATTCCTGCTTCTACTTTGCCTACAAGGTCTGCACCTACGTCAGCTGCTTTTGTATAGATACCACCACCTACACGTGCAAATAATGCGATAGACTCAGCCCCCAAAGAAAAACCTGCCAATACTTCAACTACCCGTTCCATCTCAATTCCATTTACACCAGCACCTGTCTGTACAACATATAGGTAATAAAATAAAAGAAAGAGACTGCTCAACCCCAATACAGCAAGCCCTGCAACCCCCATTCCCATGACAGTGCCTCCTGAGAAAGAAACCATCAAGGCTTTGGACAGGCTCGAACGTGCTGCTTGAGTAGTACGTACATTGGCTTTGGTAGCGATCCTCATACCGATATACCCTGCTGTAGCAGAGAAAATGGCACCTATGATAAATGAGATGGCAATCAGTGGTGATGAGTTTTCTACTAATGTGCCTGAGTAAGCAAGGAGCGAAGCCGTTATGACAGCAAATATAGCCAGTACCCTCCACTCAGCTTTCAGGAAAGACATTGCACCGTCGGCAATATGTTGGGCTAGTTCCTGCATGTTCGGATCACCAGGGTCCTGTCTGGTTACCCATGAGGCTTTCATATAGGTATAAAGAAGCCCTACAACAGCCATTGCTGGAATAAGGAATAGTATAGAGTTGAGCATAGTATAGTGCAGTAATTGAAATATTCTGAATAAGCTTATAGCTTGATGAAGGTAATTGTGTTGTATACATTGTTTTAACATTAACCACAATTCACAATTTTAAATTCCTATAGCATGAGATTTGATGAGGTGTGTAAATATGTTGGTTGTGAGTGTGTTATAGGTGAAGTATTAAGTGTTGGATGGGTAGGTTGATCACGTTGTGTTTTTGACAACCTTCCTTTATATATGTTTTTGTAAAATCTGTATGTAAATTTAGCATACAGAGTATGAATATTTTGATATACTTTAACCTGACAGAGTCCCAATCACCTGAAAGAAGTATTTAATTCTTTATGAAGCTGATTAAATTTGTCAGACCCAATTGAGTGTGAGGAATAGTAAAAGTTGGGTTAAGAGAAAACAAACAGTAAATCCACGAAATCCCGAATATGATTCGATACAATTTTTTTGGTGTATCCTCTGGGAAGAACCCAAAAGTACAGCTGAAGACAGAACAGGAAACTGACCTTGATTTTCTGGCTTTGCTGACAGGACCTGTTACATCTGTCGCCAAGGAGGAAATCATTAGCTACTTGAAAGATGCAGAAGGTTTAGATAAGCCATTTGACGAATGTGCTGTCAAAGCCAATGTCTTGTCCAATAGGTTGTCAGAAAGTGTGGCTGCTTGGGTAAGAGGAGAGCAGCTGACGCTGTCTATATTAGGAGGATGGGATGTTTGGGTACTTCGAGGAAGAACAGAGCTGTTGAGAATTCATGTTGGAGAACAACTCAATGTGGCACACAATGTGTCTATCAAAAAAAACGTTGTCTTTTCCGAAGATGACGTGGTACTAATTGGGGATAAAAAGTTTTCCAGCCACTTGGAAGAAAGTATGTTGGTCAAGATTCTGGCAGACAGAGGGCTGACTGCTCAAGGGAAGTCTGACTTACTTTACAACCTTTCAGGTGTGAAAAAAGAAGAAGACCCCATGATGATTGTTGTGCTTGAGTCAGCAATGTTGCCGTCAAAAGGTCAGAAAATAGAATTAGAAAATACAATGCAGAAGGTACAGGAAGTAGCAGAACTAAAAGAAGATTACTCAAAAACATATCGAAACGAACGTCGGAATGCCATCTTGACTTTCAGTGTATTTGTTGCATTTACTGCTTTGGTACTGATGCTGCATAGAAACAATGAAGCCAAATGGGAAAGTAGGTTGGAAGAGAACAAAACCCTTTTTGACAGCTTGTCAAAAGATGTCACTTTGTTGAGTGATGAAGTGGAGGCTTTTAAGAAGTTGCAAGCAAAAGAGGTCGGTTCAATAAAGGCGACAGGGTTTGACCCTTATGATGGTCAACATTTCAGAATGTATGGGCTGTTAAGGGATAAAAAGCGAGTTTACACTCGAACCATGATCGCTGAAAAGTTCAACATTTATAACCCTGCGGCTATCGAATATAAGGATGCAATGGATGAGCGTTGGTTTATTGTGCCAGTAAAAGGGGTGCATTATGTAAAGAAGGGTGAAACAGCATTCAGTATCGGGAAGCTGTATTACAAAAACCCTAAAAACCATAAGCTAATTCAGGATTTTAACCCCAAGATCAACGCAGGAAGGTATATCTTCATTCCATTTGAACAATAGTCTACATAGCGTTTTTAGAATTTAAATATTGAAAATTGTTAATTTTTCGGTTCTTTATTTTGAATTAATCGTTAATTGATTATTATATCTTTTGTAATTTTTTATAAACTTTAAACATGACTTATACTATGGGAAAAGGAGATAGAAAATCTAAAAGAGGCAAAATAGCCAATGGTTCTTTTGGAGTAAGAAGAGCCAAGAAAGTAAAAAATGAACCCAAAAAAGAAAACAAGAAGTAGCAAGCAAAATCCCCTTGGTTATAAAGCCAAGGGGATTTTCTGTTTTATGATTTGAAGTATAGTTCTAAAAGCTGTTTGGCTGCTTTAATGGCAACCTGCTCACCATTCATCACATCTTGCTCCATCGTACTCATTTGTTTGTTTACGGCAGGGTGATGATAAAAGCGCTGTTCCAATTGCTGATGGATGGTCTCATGCATCCAATTCAAGTTCTGCTTTTGCCTTTTTCGATTAAAGAAGCCCTTTGTTTTCATATGGCTTTCATACTCAACAATGGTTTCCCATATTTTATCTAGCCCAGTTTTTTCAAGGGAAGAGCAGGTCAAAACTTTTGGATACCACTCAGTCTCAGAAGGAGGGAAGAGATGTAAAGCATTTTTATATTCTCTTTGTGCCATTTTGCTTTGCTTCAGGTTGTCACCGTCAGCTTTGGTGATGGCAATCGTGTCTGCCATTTCCATAATGCCTCTTTTGATACCTTGAAGCTCGTCTCCAGCACCTGCAAGCATCAGCAGGAGGAAGAAGTCCACCAAGCCATGTACTGTTGTTTCCGATTGCCCGACCCCTACAGTCTCAATAATGATCGCCTCAAAACCAGCAGCTTCGCAAAGTAACATACTCTCTCGGGTTTTCGCATTGACACCGCCCAATGCAGAGCCTGAAGCTGATGGGCGGATATAAGCCAAAGGGTCATGAGCCAGTTCTTCCATGCGGGTTTTGTCCCCCAGAATACTTCCTTTGGACAGTTGGCTGCTAGGATCAACTGTCAGTACAGCCACTTTTTTACCTATTGAAGTAAGCTGCTTGCCAAATGACTCTATAAAGGTACTTTTACCTACTCCAGGAACACCTGTGATACCAATCCGTAAGGAATTACCTGTTTGTGGAAGCACTTTCTCCAATACTGTTTCTGCCAGTTCATTGTCTTCGGGCAAAGCACTTTCTATTAGTGTAATTGCCCTGCTCAGGATAATCCTGTCACCAGCAAGTATCCCTTGTGCATATTCGTCTGCTGTCAGTCTTTTCCTTCTTCTTTGTTTCATTTATGTGTTAGTGTAATTTATAGGTTAGCTAAAAAAACGAATTCGTCAACCATATGGACTCCATTCAAAAATAGCCCCTTATTTATCACTATCATAGCTTTTGAAACGCAGTTTTACATCTGGACATTTTTGTTTTCAGGAAACTGTTTAGGAATGCTGCTTTTTTCTTCATCCAGCAGTTGGCGGAGGTCAATCTCAATTCCCCTTGAAATGGTGGAGATAGGGACGTCATTGGCAGTCCCTTCAAATGGGTTTTCTCCCACCACTCCGATTCTTTGCATGGTGTGAAAAACCCATGAAACGATGGTGCAGAAGGGGATTGCCAGCCATGTGAATACTTCGCTGATACGAGGGAAATTATCTGTCAGTGATGTAGCGATTTTTGAGAATTCAGGGACAATGCCGAATGGTAAAAGGATAATGAAAATCATTACAAAGATATACGAGAGCGTAGCGTATTGACGGGGATATGGGAAGTTTTTGATTCTTTCGGATTGCCCTTGAAAGGTGAGGAATTCCTGCAAAAGGTTTTCGAGTTCGAGAAATGAGAATTCCCAGATCAGCCCTTTTTCTTTGAGCTCCCTAAGATGATTGGATTGCAGGTAAAGAAGTGTAGTGGACTTATTGTTTTTGTCCATTGTGTAGCGAAGTTCCTCAGGACTGAGATAAGGGAAAAGGGCTTCTTCTATAGGTAAAACCTTTTCAGGAATGTGAATAGCATTGGACCATTCTCTGTTGGTGAAATGGTTATCAAAGGTTTCCCATTTTTTTCTCTGCCTCATGGCATATCTCAAAGTTGTCAGCCAAGCGATATGCCGATATACCAAGATGCGTTTTTGCTCTTTTAGTTCAGCTTCTGTTTCGGGTTCAGTGGCATACTCATTCGTGACCATGTCCTTGGTTTTCATTCCCCAAGTTCTGGAAGTGTTCACGATCCCTCCCCATACCTTGCGGGCTTCCCAGATTCTTCCGTAGGCAGCACTGTTTTGGAAACCCAGAATAAAAGCTACTGCTGTACCGACCAGTGCAATGGGTGTCCAAGGAACAGCAAGGAAGGTTAGTTCGAGTTCTTCATACAGGAAAACTGCCAGAAAGGAATAAGCAATGAAACCCGATGTTTCCCATCGGGTCCAGAGTGTCATATCTTTGACAGAGTATCTTACTTTGGTAAGCATGAATTAGACGTTTTGTTCAAGGTGCTCCCTGAATCGCTTGAAGTCGTTTTCAATGTCAGGGTTCTTCATAACATCAAAACAGGCAAAGGTTGGTAGTGGTTTCATCCCAAAGAACCTGAAGTTCATATGTTGAGGAAACAACAGGTTGTCTACTCCTTTACCTCCAAAAAGGTACTCATCTTCATTGTCGAATGCTTCACTTGGTGCATTGAATGTGACAGACATCATATATTTAGAATCAGTCAGCAATCCACCTGTACCATAATTCTTTTTGGGAGCTGCCTCACTTCTGCCATCACCGTTACAAAGTTGTCCAAACATGCCAGTGGTATAAACCTCGTCCATATATTTTTTGAAGCTCCAAGTAATACCCATCCAGTTAATTGGTGTCTGAAGGATTACAATGTCAGCCCAAAGGTGCTTTTCAACTTCTTCTTCCACATTGTACTCATCTTTCATATTGACTTCTTTGATCTCATACCCTTTTGTTGTGAGTACCTCTTTTGTGATATCCACTAGGGCAGCATTCAGTTTGCCTTCAGAAAATGGGTAGTATTGATGTCCATTGATGATTAATACCTTCTTCATGTCTCTATTATTAAATTGCATTGTAGATAATCGATTGTTGGTTGTTTATCAATCGTTTTTGTTGATGCAAATTAAAGTGGTATTTTTGTATCGTAAAAATAGAATAATTCAATAGGTTTAATCGTAATTTTAGATGGCATGAACCTTCAGTTTGTCAAATACTTCGTGGCGCTATCTGAGACAGGGAACTTTACTAAGGCAGCCCAGCAGGTACATGTTGTGCAGTCGACCTTCTCAACTGGGATTAAAAAGCTGGAAGAACAGCTGAATTGTCAACTTTTCTATCGGGATAATAAGCTTGTGCATTTAACAGAGGAAGGAAAGATCCTGTTACCTAAAGCCAAGCAATTGTTGGCAATCTGGGCATCTATGGAATCCACATTTTCAGTTGATGAGGCAAAGCCTTTTCATATTGGGATCAGTGATGAAGTGGACTTTCAGACGCTTGTGCCGTATTTTAAAACTTTTCAAGGGCTTTACCCGAACTGTCAGGTGCAGGTATTTGAGTTGCCTCAGAAAGAGCTGTATCAGCAGCTAAGGACACAGGAGGTAGAGGGCTTTTTCCAAAAAATGCCTCCTACAGATACAGAGCAATATGCCTATAAGCTTATTAGGCAGGATAAGTTGGCGTTGGCTGTTCCTGAAAACCACCATATGGCACAGAAAAGTAAAGTCTGCTTCAAGGAGCTTCAGGGTATTGACTTTATTGAGCGAAAAAGTTGCTCGCTGTATAATGAAGTGAAAAAGGCTTTTGATGATGAGGGGATTAATCCTAAAGTAGTTTTCAGTGCAAAAAGAGATGAGACAACAAAAGCATTGGTTGCATCAAGTATAGGAGTTTCACTGGTGCCTGATATTGGAGTGGACTACCCCGGTATCAGCTTTGTACCTATTTCTGACAGGAAATTTACTCGGAAAGTATTCTTTATCTGGAAAAAGAATGCAGACTCAGCTGTCCTGAAAAAGTTTTTGGATGTGAAAATTTAAACTTGAAAACCAATGGAGAAGCAAATTATTCTAAAGGAAATAGAGGCAAGTCAAACCTGGCAGATCAGGCACCAAGTAATGTGGCCTGATAAACCAATAGATTATGTAAAGCTTGATGAGGATAAAAAAGGGATGCATTTTGGTTTGGAGGTGGAAGGTAAGCTGGTTTCCATTGTGTCGCTTTTTGTAGAAAACGGGGAAGCACAATTCCGCAAGTTTGCCACTTTGGAGGAAGAGCAGGGGAAAGGTTATGGTTCAAAACTGTTGACGCATTTGATGGATGCTGTAGCTGAATTGGGTGTGACAAGGGTTTGGTGCAATGCAAGGGCAAATAAAACTACTTTTTACAATCGATTTGGTTTGAAAGAAACGAGAAACCAGTTCAGTAAAGGGGGATTGGATTATGTCATAATGGAAAAAAGGTTAATCCACTAGTAAGAAAGCCCTAAAAGCCTCAAAAATAAGTTAGATAATCTACATACCCTTTAATTCAATCTTAGGAAGTTTATATATTGGCGTTGAAAGTAAATCAGTATTGAAGGATGGTATCTGCTATTCACTTTATCTGGTATTACGATTACCGAATGCAAAATTTGCATAAACAACAACTACCAATAAACATGAACATTTCACATATCGAACACATTGGCATTGCTGTAAAGAACTTGGAAGAAAGTATCCGCTACTACGAAGAGGTGCTTGGATTGAAGTGCTATGCCATTGAGGAAGTGAAGGACCAGCAAGTGAAAACAGCTTTTTTTCAGGTTGGTCAGACCAAAATTGAACTACTCGAATCAACTTCAGACGACGGTCCTGTCGGTAAATTTATTGAGAAAAAAGGGGAAGGGATTCACCATTTGGCATTTGCAGTAAATGACATAGAAAAAAGCCTGAGGAAGCCCATGATAAAGGCGTCAGGCTGATAGATGAGCAACCCAGAAAAGGTGCTGAAGGGCTGCATATCGGTTTTTTGCACCCAAAATCAACCTTTGGGGTACTAACCGAATTCTGTGAAGACAAGCAGAAATAGCAAGCCAGTTGATGCAAGACATGTCTTGTCTCTATAAAATTATATCTAACCAATAACCAACCATATAAGGCAGTATTGCCTAAACAAACGTGCTTTCAATATGAAAGAAAAACTTTTTGATGAATTCTCATCCGTCTCAAAAGAAGAGTGGATAAGCAAGGCAGTGGCAGACCTGAAAGGGGAGGAGCAACTGGCAAGGCTTACGTGGGAAACAGAAAATGGCATTTCAGTAAAGCCATTTTATACGGAAGAAGATAAAATCAACTCACCTTATTTGGATCGTCTGAAAGAGGCATTTCCCAAACCCGCCTTTTACAATGAGGGAGCAAGGGAATGGGTGAATTATACCAAAATAAATATCTCAGGAATATCTCAGGCAAATGCAGATGCCTTGGAAGCGCTCGAAAGAGGTGCCGATGGTGTGATATTTAACCTGAATGGTCAGGATATAGAATTCAACTCCTTGTTGAAAGACATAGACCTGACGATTTGTTCAATTGCATTTGAGAATTGTGAAGCCCCATTGGTACTGTTGAAGGAATACCTATCCTACCTGAAAGATTCACAAGTGCCATTGGATCAGGTAAAAGGTTACCTGATGCAGGACCCAATTGCTAGATTGACCCTTACTGGACAGTGGGATGAAAGTGAACTGGGTGATATGGCAGAAGCCATTCGCTTGACGGCTGACTTGGCAGGTTTTAGAGTATTGGCAATCAGTAGTCAGCACTTTACGGATGCGGGTGCTAGCCATGTACAGGAGTTGGCATTGATGCTGAATAGCCTTACAGACTATATTGATCACCTGACAGACAAGGGACTTACAGCACAACATGTTTTTGAAAATGTAGCGGTTTTGATGGGAGTAGGTAGTGACTACTTTCAGGAGATGGCGAAGTTTAGGGCAGCAAGGGTATTACTGTTTGAGTTGATGGGAGCATATCAGGTGACATTGCCAATTCAGGATATTTTCCTGATGGGCGTATCATCTGTATGGTCAAAAACACTCTATGATCCTTATGTGAATATGCTTCGCAATGCCACTGAAAGTATGGCAGCCATCTTGGGTGGGGTCAATGCCTTGTATGTTGCGCCACATAATAGCTCTTTTGAAAAGGATTCTTCTTTCTCAAGAAGGATTGCCCTCAATATTTCTCACCTGCTCAAAGAGGAATCATATCTGGATAAGGTAGTAGATCCTGCGGCAGGGTCTTATTATTTGGATTACCTGACGCATACCTTAGCAGAGAAAGCCTTGACGCTTTTCAAGCAAACTGAAGAAGCGGGTGGGTTTATCAAAAGCTTTACAGCAGGCGAAATCCAGCAGCAGATTGCGGTAATCAGAAAGCAAAAAGAAACGCAGATCAAAAGACGAAAGCAGGTTTTGGTAGGAACCAACCGCTATCCAAATACAGGAGAAGTTATCACCTCAAACAAAGCACAATCAACAGAAGTGTCAGATGTAGCGTTTGAGTTGCTGAAGCCACAGCGGGCTGCTAGTTGTTTTGAGACGTTGAGATTGGAGACAGATCGCAATGTAGAAGCAGGAAAGAAAAGACCAAAAGTATTGCTGGCACTTTTTGGTAATGTCACCATGCGTAAAGCGAGGGCTGCATTTGCTGGAGAGTTTTTTGGTATTGCAGGTTTTGCAGTAGAAGAAAAGATGTTTGATTCGTCAGAACAGGCCGCCAAAGAAAGTATCACCTCCGATGCGGATATTGTAGTCATGTGTGCTGCCGATGAGGATTATGAGGCAGAGAGTGAGTCATTTATACAGCAACTGAAGCGTGAAGCTACAGATAAGCAGGTTGTAGTGGCAGGTTTTGCCGAGTCATTTGCGAGCAAGTTGGAAGAGGCAGGCGTGGATGAATTTGTCCATCTGAAATCCGATGCCATCTCAGTATTGTCAGACTTTCAGCGTAAACTTTTCTAACCTAGAACCGATTCAACTATGCGTCCCGATTTTTCAACACTATCAGCAGATAAATTCAGAATTCAGGAACTGGCAGAAAATGCAGACCTGAAACAGCTTAATACATGGCAAACTGCAGAAGGTATTGAAGTAAAGCCGACTTTCTCATCAGAGGATTTGAAAGAGGCGGAACACCTTCATTTTGCCGCAGGCTTGCCACCATACCTTAGAGGTCCTTACTCGACCATGTACGCTTCACGTCCTTGGACGATACGTCAGTATGCGGGTTTTTCGACAGCAGAAGAATCCAACGCTTTTTACAGACGAAATCTGGCGGCAGGGCAGAAAGGACTTTCTGTAGCCTTTGACTTGGCAACACACCGTGGATATGACTCAGATCATCCAAGGGTAGAAGGGGATGTCGGAAAGGCAGGCGTGGCCATCGATTCCATTTTGGATATGAAAATCCTGTTTGACCAGATTCCACTGGACAAGATGTCTGTGTCGATGACCATGAATGGTGCCGTGATTCCGATTATGGCTTTCTACATTGTGGCAGCGGAAGAACAGGGTGTTTCCAAAGAAAAACTGAGCGGAACTATCCAGAATGATATCCTGAAGGAATTTATGGTTCGTAATACCTATATCTATCCACCGAAACCTTCCATGAGGATTATCGGGGATATCTTCGCCTATACAGCGGAGCATATGCCGAAATTCAACTCCATTTCCATCTCAGGTTACCATATGCAAGAAGCAGGTGCTACAGCTGATATTGAGCTTGCCTATACCTTAGCAGATGGCTTGGAGTATATCCGTACAGGTCTGGAATCAGGACTGAAAATCGATGAGTTTGCACCCCGTCTTTCTTTCTTTTGGGGAATTGGCATGAACCATTTTATGGAAATTGCCAAGATGCGTGCAGGAAGGATGCTTTGGGCAAAACTGGTGAAACAGTTTGATCCGAAAAACCCGAAATCCATGGCACTGCGTACTCACTCACAAACTTCCGGTTGGAGTTTGAGTGAGCAGGATCCTTACAACAACGTAGCCCGTACCTGTGTGGAAGCATTGGCAGCTGCTTTGGGACATACCCAATCGTTGCATACCAATGCTTTGGATGAGGCAATCGCACTGCCGACAGACTTCTCGGCAAGAATTGCTCGTAATACCCAACTTTATTTACAGGATGAAACCAATGTCTGCAAGGTTGTAGACCCTTGGGCCGGTTCTTATTATGTGGAATACCTGACTGACCAGATTGCGCAGAAAGCGTGGAAACTGATTCAGGAGGTCGAAGAACTGGGCGGTATGGCAAAAGCCATAGAAACTGGTGTGCCAAAGATGCGGATTGAGGAAGCGGCAGCACGTAAGCAGGCAAGAATCGATTCAGGGAAAGATACCATTGTAGGGGTCAATAAATTCCAGACAGATGAAGTCCCTGACTTTGATGTACTGGAAGTGGACAACACTGCTGTAAGAAATGCGCAGCTAGAGCGACTAAGAAAACTGAAGGCAGACAGAAATCAGGAAGCGGTAATAGCTTCGCTAAAAGCCATAGAAGAAGCCGCCAAAACAGGCGAAGGAAACCTGTTGGCATTGGCAGTGGAAGCAGCCCGAAACAGAGCCACTTTGGGAGAAATATCAGATGCTATGGAAACTGCCTTCGGCAGGCACAAAGCTGTTATCCGATCAGTATCGGGAGTATATTCTCACGAAGCCAAGCAGGATAAGGAATTTACAGAAGCCAAAGCCTTGGCAGATGAGTTTGCCCAATTGGAAGGCAGACGCCCAAGGGTAATGATTGCCAAGATGGGACAGGACGGACATGATCGAGGAGCTAAGGTAGTGGCGACCAGTTTTGCAGACCTCGGTTTTGATGTGGATGTCAGCGCATTGTTCCAGACCCCACAGGAAATTGCCTTGCAGGCAGCGGAAAACGATGTCCATGCAGTTGGTGCTTCCAGTTTGGCAGCAGGGCACAAGACCCTTGTACCGCAGTTGATTGCAGAACTCAAGAAACTGGGTAGGGAAGATATTGTGGTATTTGCAGGTGGTGTCATCCCTCCGCAAGATTATGATTTCCTGTATAAGGCAGGCGTAGCAGAAATCTTTGGTCCGGGAACTAAGATTCCGGCAGCGGCGAAGAAAGTGTTGAAGCTGTTGATGGAGGAAGAATAGAAATAATAAAGGCTGAACTGTTAAAAGATTCAGCCTTTTCTATATCAACTGGATTAGATTTTTTTGTAAAAGGCTATGCTTCTTGAAAGCTCTAACACACTTTTCATAAACGGATATTCGTTTCACATTTTTATTTTGATAAAACTTTAGTAGTTAGATTGCTGTGAATGTTTAGTTTTTGCAGTAATTTAATCTGAGGTTAGAATGCTGTTGATGTCTAAATTTTAGAGTTCGATATTTTGCTGATTTTATTGGTATGGTTAAAAAAGTATTTATTTATATAATAAATTTTTTATTGATATTTTATTCAATTTCAAAGATGATCTTGTTTGTGGATGAAAATGAATTATTTGATTGGGTGTCTTATGTTGTAATTTTGTCGTGTGGTTTGATAGGTTTGTTTATTGAACTGTATGAAGTTAAGGGCTGATTTTTAAATATATTATAGCTTCTTTGTTTTCCTATTAGGGACAAGCTTATTGAGCGCTAGTAAAACAGTTCTTAGATCTATTTTTTGAAAATAAATACAACCTAAAAGTTATAGCATAAATGCTGTAAACTAACATGTACGTAGTTGTAAGTTTATTCTGTTTTTAGAAACCGTTCATATTCATTGGAAGTCATTACTGTTGATCTGTAAGGAACAATGGCGTTTGGATCTTCTTCATTGTACCTCTCAAGTATTTTATCGATGGAGTCCACTTTGGTTGAATTTGGTTCTACATCAGTGAAATAATATACTTGCCTTGTATTCCCATCAATTGCCAAATTACTCTTAGTTTCCTTGGTGTAGTAGTTAACATAGTTGGAAGTGCTTTCAACTCGTTCAAATATTCCATTGATTGAGGTTTCTTGATCTATGCCACATCCATATTCTGATAGCGAAAACTCTACTTTTTGAGGAAAGGAGATAGGTTCTGTTGCTGGAATACTAAATGTTATATCAGTTAAATAGCAATCAGGAGCGCCACAATCAAAGCTGTGGAGATCGAATGGTAACTCAAATACTATTTTATTTCCCTCTTGTCTGACAAGTCCACGAATGTAAAACTCCTGAAGGAAACCAGCTTTTAGGTTGTTGTTAGGTTTTGATTTGAGAAGCTGAAGCCTTAAAGAGTCTTGAAGTTCTTCAAATGTTAAACTGCTTTTAGCAACATCTATAGAGACTGTTTTGTCCTGCTCCACAATTTCTTCT
Source organism: Limibacter armeniacum (assembly GCF_036880985.1). Lineage (NCBI taxonomy): Bacteria > Pseudomonadati > Bacteroidota > Cytophagia > Cytophagales > Flammeovirgaceae > Limibacter > Limibacter armeniacum. The sequence continues at coordinate 798,780 of NZ_JBAJNO010000009.1, read as the reverse complement.
TTTTGGTTGGTTGTCTGTTCTCTCATTTCCTGTTCAGAACATGATGTGATGAATAAGAGTGACAAGCCGATTAATTTATTCATAATTCAGGGGCACTTATCTGTAAACTTAGTTTTAATAATAAGGATGTTAAAATAAAGATAAAAGCGTAGTTTTTATTCTAATTGCTATTTTCATTGCCAAAGAATAAGGTTTTGCCAATTTCTTTTCTTTCTCATAAATCAAGAGAACTAATACAGTGAGTTTAATCATTATGGTAACAGCCTGATTTGTTTATTTTAGATTTTGATCCAATAAGTTAACTCATAGTATTTTATGGAAGTAAGTGACCTTTTATTCGGTATCATTACGGGAGTTGGTTTAAGTGCCGCCAGTGGCTTTCGGGTATTTCTCCCATTGTTGGCGGTGAGTGCAGCTGCCAATTTCAATATTATAGACTTGTCTGAGAGTTTTAGCTGGATGGATACCTGGTTGGCTTTTGGCTGTTTCTTGACTGCTTCTATTGTAGAGGTGCTGGTGTATTATATCCCAGCAGTAGATAACCTAGTAGATACTATAGCAGGACCTGCTGCAGTGGTGGCGGGTACTGTCTTGACAGCTTCCACACTTGGTGATATCAGTCCGTTTTTTAAGTGGACGCTGGCAATAATTGCTGGAGGTGGTGCGGCAGGTATTACACAGGCAGCCACAACTGTGGCAAGAGGAGCTTCCACTGCCATGACTGGCGGATTGGGGAATATTGGTGTTTCTACAATAGAAAATGGCTCTTCTACGGGAATGGCATTGGCAGCGATAGGGGCTGTATTTTCTCCCCCATTAATGATTGCCTTGGGGGTGATTACCTTTTTGGTCTTGGCAGGTGGTATTTGGCTAATTGTATGGGGAGTGAAAAAGATAAGAGGGCGAAAAAGTAACGTATGATTGATATGAAAAGAAAAAGGAGGGTTCAAAGCCCTCCTTTTTTATTGTGTTATCGTCTGCCTCGGAAGTTGCCACCTCCTCTGAAATTACCTGCTCCACCACTGCCTCGAAAGCCATTGTTGGATCTTTGAAAGTTATTGACCCTTTCCGTACTGCGGCTTCTTTGTTGTGCTTCCCGCTTTATATTGTTGAGGTTTTGGTTGTTTCCCGCAGATTGCCAATTGTTGCCAGATGACCTGCTTTTCCAATCTCCATTGTTTTCCCGCTTGAAAACATTACCCTGCTTATCGGTATAAACATTATTGGCTCTTTGTTTGGCATTGTTGAGTTGTGCCTTTTGTTCAGCAGACATATTCTTGGAGGCATTATTGACCTTGTCTCGAGCCTGTTGCTTTTGTTGGGGTGTTGCGTTTTCAATTTTATTTCTGGTATTGTTCGCTTTATTCTGAGCTTGCTGTTTCTGCTCAGGAGTCATATTGTCAACCTTGTTGCGGGCATTGTTGATTTGGTTTTTCTGATTTTGCGAAAGGTTATTTCGGTTCAGGTTTTTGTTGGATGATAAGTTGATGTCTTTTGTCTTAGCATCCTTTCTGAAGTTATAGAGGTTATTGGTCTGATTGTTATTGACGTTGATATTGACATTTTTGGAATTGTCAATATTGATTTGATTGCCCGAAATGCGATTGTTGGTCACTCTGTTGTAATTCGGTCTGCCACCATGAGAATAGTAACCACCACGGTAAGGAGGTCGGTATGGTGGTCTATAGACTGGAGGCCCCCACCATCCGCCAGGTCTGTGGTAATAGGAACTGCCTCCAAAGCTCATCCCAAAGGAGAACCATCCAGAGCTGAAACCGAAATTCATGCTCCATCCTGACCAAGGGTTGTAGTGCATGCCAAACCCCCATGTACATGGTCGTGGGTAATAGTAAGTGCCATACCAAGGACGGTAGTAGTATCCTGTTCCATAGACTACGGTAGGACCGTAAACGTACGTTCCAAGGTACCCAGGCGTATATCCCATATAGATATATTCAGGTGTTACATCGTAGACATAAACGTATTTGGTATTATAAGCCTGGTTTTCGGGCGGAATCTTTTCTACTTCTGAAGGACGCTCCGTAGATACCTTCCAAGGGCCTGTCGCTTTCTTGCTGACAAACCATACCCCATTTTCCACGCAGTAGTATTTTCCGTTTGCTTTCAGTACAGTACTGGATGTGTTGACCGCAACTTCCATACTGGTTCCATCTATTTTCTCAAATTTAGGAGAGCCATCATAAGTGACATTACAATCAGTGGAGTTTCTATCGACCTTTGCAGTCTGAGGAATCTGTGCGTCCAGTTTGGCTTCATTGGCGGCATCTGTTCCTGCTACGTTTGCCAAAACATTATCCTTGTCTGAACCTTCAGGGATTTTACTAAAGGACTCAGGTAATTGATCAGAAGAGATATAGTCCCAATTTCCTGTCTCGAGGCTACTGTTGCGATACCACCTTCCCGAAAGTAGCACATAGTATTGCTGGGAGTTGATATCCATAAAAATATCTTCTTTTGAGTTGGTCATGTAAAGCAATCCAGAACCTTCAACAGTCGCAAAGTCCGCTTCCCCTTCCGACTGAATCAGTTCGGCAGGAGTAGTCGTAATGATAATGGCAGGTGGAGAGGCGGCTTTTTCAGGTACATTTTCACTATTTTCCTTCTCTTGTTTCTTTATTTCCTTGTCTATTTTTGAGATGTCTTTTGGCAGCTTGGATACATATTGCCAATTGTCTTTTACTGAAGTTCCATTGTACCAATAACCACCTCCATATATATAAAACTTGTTGTCTGACTTACTTTTAATAATAAAGAATGGGGTATTGACCACCCTCTCTGTGTCAAGGTCTTTGTCTTCCTTGACAATCGGGTCTCCATCAATTGTAATCAATGTAGTTGGCTTTTTTGTATAAATGATATTGGGAGGACTTGTACTCAGGTTGTCAGAAGCATGCTTTCCCTGAGTCTCCAAGGTGGAAACAATTTCATCCAAGTGTATCTCAAGGTTCCATGAAGGGGCTTCCTTCTCCAGTAGCGCTACCAGTTTGTCCGTTTTACTTTGGTCTTCAATGCTCGGAAACTTGGCTTGCTTGATCTTGATAGACTCTAGTGTAGCAGTACGTGAGTCTGTATCAGTGAGGAGTTGGGCTTCTGCCCATATTGCCCCAAATGCGGGTTCACTGTTGGCAGTTTCTTTTACAGAGACAGCAGCTCGTGATGATAGGACATTACCCTCAAGGCTTTCGGGTTGTGGCTGGTAAATGGTCACAACTCCACCAGACTGGAGCGAAACCTCCTTGGGCCAATTTTGGCTAAATCCTAAGTGGGAAATAAATATCAGTGCAGTCAGTGTAAGTGCCAACCGTATAAGATTGAGAAGCTTCATATTGTCAAATTATTGGGTTAGTTGGATGCTTTGTTAAAGATCCTTGACATATAAACCTATTTGAAAGTAAGCTAGTTCTGAATGACGGTTTCTTATAAGGGAAGAGGTCGTAAATACGATGGTGTAAGGCGGGTGAAATGAAGAAAAATAAGGGGTGATCCAACCTCCAACTTGGAGTCAGTGTCTTTAGCATGTGATGAGCCTATTATTTAACTAACAGCAACCAGAAATGAAAAAAATTGATAAGTGGTTCTTGGTTTTTACGACCATGATGATGTTGGTCGCATTCATGACATCGTCTTGTTCAGAATCATCGGATGAATATTCAGGACCAACCAAAGATGTACACCTTACTGTCAAAACTGATAACATAGATAAAGACTCACTTTATGTGACAGGACAGCTACTCTTGCAAGGTAAACTACGCTTTGCAGTAATAAGACTCGACAACGAGCCTCTTTCTGTATTGGAAGCCGAGTCAGCTGAGCTAGCTTATGATATATATACACCCTACTGGTATGGCGCTACAAATGATGGGTTGGAAGCAATCCCCAGTGCTGTAATCGTAGGGGGAAATACTGATTCTCTTGCCATAATATTTAAGACAGTCACCAGTCAGCTATCTGATTGATGATGATTATACCGGCTCCTAATTTATTGTCATTCATTGATCAACAAGTGGTTGCCTTTTGGTAACCACTTTTTTTGGCTTACAAGGTTGAATGAAAGTTTTAGGATCTTAAAAAGTTGTATTTGACTCACAATTGTTAACCCTTATAACATTGCGTATTTGTATCTAAACCTTACATTTGTAATAGATCAAAGAGAATAAAACTTGCAAGTCTCAATATTCTACTTATCAGCGTTTTACTAATCCCATTTAGCTAAATCACACCTAGAAGCCTGTAATACCAAACATTAGACAAAATCTGCAACTTCCTATCTTAAAAATCAAGCTATCGTAATGGATCAGTGCTGTAAGGTGATATACGCTATTCCCTAAAATAATTTGATTACTTAATCTTTTACCCCGTTTTTTCGACAAACCCTACGTCGAAAACAACCTAACTTCAGCTACGAATGAAACCAACTTATCTACTACTCTTTGTTGTGTTCGTGCTATTTGGTAATAGCAGTTACGCACAATCGACAGATGAATGTGAAAGATCCCGTATCAGGGTCATCTATGACCTTTCCCATGAAAATGTAACAGGCGGCTATGATGGTGCTATAAACTTGCGCCCTTATGGTGGACTTTCCCCTTATTCTTGTGAATGGACTGGACCAAATGGCTTTACGTCTACCGATGAAGACCTGATGAATATTACAGCAGGAATCTATCGTGTCAAAATCAAGGACAGAAGAGGGTGTGAGTCAACGTACAGCTATGAAATTAGAACGACCAACACCGATAATGGTGGAGGCGGAACAGGAAATGATTGTGGCCGTATCAGGCTAATATTTAGAGTCACCAGCGAAACCGTTACAAATGCAAAGGACGGTGCAATTGATATAAGCCCTTATGGAGGGCAAGCTCCTTACAGTTGTGCATGGTCTGGGCCTGATGGTTATACAGCTAACACCGAAGACTTAAGTAACCTTAAAGGAGGTAAATACCAAGTTAGGGTAACAGACCGAAATGGTTGTGAAGGTTTTTTCACCTACAATGTGAGAACCGTCAAAGAAGAAGACGTTTGCAGAAACAGTTATGTAGAACTTGATGTAAGACGTATTACACACGAGTCTTATGAAGGTGCTAAGGATGGCAAGATTGACATTCAACTGCTAAAAGGAAAGGCTCCGTTCTTCTATACCTGGACAGGACCTGATGGTTATAAAAGCTACAGTCAGGATCCGACAAGAATGAAAGGAGGGGAGTATAAACTGGTTATTCGTGATGCGAACAATTGTGAACATGAATTTATGTTTGAAATCCTGACTAAGGATGGAAGGAACTTGAAGCCATGTGATTCACAAAGGATATTGGCATACCCAATGATCATAAACCCTACTTATATAGGCGCATCTGATGGTTCGATATCTGTGGATGTGTTTGGTGGAAATGCGCCTTATGTTTATATCTGGACAGGACCTGATGGTTATACCTTCCTAGGAAAAGATGCAACAGGAATGAAAGCCGGTACTTATATACTGAGAGTATTTGACTTGAATGGTTGTCGTGCCTACTTCACTTACTATATGACAGACCCTCCAAGGACTCCAAATGCAAGAAGTGCCTATCAGGATGCAGCTAGAGAGATATCATTTTATCCTAACCCAACAGATGGTATCCTGAAATTACGTCTCCCTGATGGACAGGCAGCAGAAGTAGACATCTTCGATGCAAGCGGAAAGTCAGTTTTCCAGAAAAAGATTGAAGGTGGCTATGAGGTAGAGGTGAACCTTACAAATCAAGAAGCAGGGCTTTACCTGATCAGAACGGTCATAGATGGCAATGTGAAAACAAGTAAGTTTATCCTTAGATAATAGATAAAAGAAATTTGTCTGATAGGTTGTTTACATATAGCGTTAAGAATGTGCCGTCTTTTAGGCGGCATAATCTTCTTTCTCGCTCCAAACAACCAAGACCAACTTCGTGAACTATACTTATGTGTGCTGAAATAAGGCCCAAGACATTTTGTCAAGGGCCTTTTTGATTTTATATAATTACTGAAGCGAATCACATCAGGGGGTGTACGATTATTCTTTATATTTACCTGATTTGGATTTTTTAATGAATCAAATAAGCTGTTTTTGAACAGGTGGTGTTATCCTTATTAAGGCTGAACAAGTGAAATAGGTGAGTATAAGCGGGAGCAGTATTACAATGCTGTTGTTTATTATTAGCAATTGCAATTTGGCATTTCACGTCATGCGTCTCAATTTGATAGCAATTCCATTATCTGACGGTTTCAAACTATTGAATGTTGCAAGACTTTTGTACATTCAACCGTTTTTTTTGTGGAAAACTAAGATCAAAACAGCCTATACAATAAAATTACACACAGATGAAGTCATTAAAACTAATGGTCTTATTGGTGTTTGCTGCTTCTGTGACAGCATTCGCACAGTGGCCAACTCCTGAACTCAAGAAAATAACACCTCAACCATTGCCGAGGAATCATCAGTTCAAGGAGTTTACAAAAGACACCCTGAGCATTGTAGGTGTGGGAGATATCATGATGGGAACCATATACCCTGAATCAGGAATGCACTTGCCTGAGGATCCTTTCAATATATTGGATAAGGTTTCCTATCACTTGAAGGATGCGGACCTGACTTTTGGAAATTTGGAAGGCTCGTTCTCCAACTTTCAGGTAGATGGGGAAATGAAACAGTGTCAGGACTCGACAAAATGTTATGCTTTCAGGATGCCTGAGAGTTATGGACAGATATTGGTCAACAATGGTTTTGATGTCGTAAGTGTATCCAACAACCATGTCAGTGATTTTGGTAAAACAGGCAGGACGCGTTGTATGATGACATTGGACAGAATTGGGATGGAGTATGCAGGACTGTTGGAGAAGCAATACGCGATCTTTGAGAAAGATGGTGTCCGCTACGGTTTTGCAGCGTTTTCACCAAACAATGGTACTGTCAGAATTAATGACTATAAAAAGGCGGTTGAAATAGTGAAAGCGTTGGAGCGCTCAACAGATATTGTGATTGTATCTTTCCATGGTGGTGCTGAGGGACCTAAGCACAGACATGTACCTGGCAAAATTGAAAAATTTTATGGTGAGAATAGAGGCAATGTGTCTCAGTTTGCTCACCTGATGATTGATAATGGAGCAGACATTGTTTTTGGACACGGACCTCATGTGACACGGGCTGTAGAACTTTATAAAGATCGCTTTGTGGCATATAGTATGGGGAACTTCTGCACTTATCACCGTTTTAACCTGACAGGGCATGCAGGCGTTGCGCCTCTTGTTAGGTTGAATGTCAGAAAGGATGGAAGCTTTGTTGATGGGACCTTGGTGCCAATCAAACAAATCGGGGAAGGTATTCCTGTGGTTGATCCACGCAAAACAGCAATTAGAGAAGTGAAGGAGTTGACGTCAGCGGATTTTCCAAAGACGGACTTATATATTGATGTGAATTCTGGAAGAATGGTTCGCAAATCTGAAAAAGACATTGCGAAACAAAGTAGATAAACTAATCATATTGGCAGGTGACTGACAGGTTACCTGCCTTTCTATTTTCTGTAACTATGACTAAGACGACTCATAACGAACAATTCAGTAGCAGGTGGGGGCTGATTCTAGCCTCTTTAGGAATGGCAATTGGAGCAGGAAACCTTTGGCGTTTTCCTAGGATTGCAGGACAGTACGGAGGAACTTTCCTTATTCTTTGGACACTATTTCTCTTTGTATGGTCTATTCCGATTTTGATGACAGAATTTTCCATTGGTAAAAGATTCAAGAAAGGTGTGATAGCTTCCTTTGCAGGAGCTGTCGGCAAAAACTTTACTTGGATGGGTGTGTTTATCGCCCTATGTACCTTGGGAATTACTTTTTACTATTCTGTAGTTACTGCGTGGGGAATGCGTTATTTGGGGATGTCTCTGTCGTTCCTGTTTTCTCAGGAGTCATTGGGCAGTGAGCTAGCTCAAAATCCTTCATATCTTAAATCATTTTGGGAGCAAATATCCAATGGAAATATACTGACTCTAGTACTCCATGCTTTGGCTGTCGGTATTGGAATATTGGTGTTATTCCGTGGAATTCAAAAAGGTTTGGAGCAGGTCAATAAGTTCCTGATACCTTCTCTTTTTATTCTAATGTTGGTGGTAGCAGCTGTGGCGCTCAATACTGAGAATGGAGTGAAAGGGTTGTATTATATGTTCTCAGTGGATATGTCCCTTTTCAGGGATCCGCAGGTCTGGATTGAAGCATTGTCACAGTCTGCATGGTCAACAGGTGCAGGATGGGGATTGATGCTTACGATTTCTTCTTATTCAAGGGATAAGGAAGATGTGACCATGAATATCTTTATCAGTGGAGTTGGTAACAATGTAGCATCAATGGTTGCAGGTATTGCAATTCTACCTTCTGTGTTTGCAGTGGCAGGCAATGAGCAGGAAGCCATCAGCTTTTTACAAAGTGGAAATCAGGCATTGACATTTACGGTAATACCTCAGCTCTACACGAAGATAGCAGGAGGTAATATACTGTCAGTTGTATTCTTCCTTGCATTCACATTGGCAGCCTTCAGTTCACTGCTGACAATGCTGGAATTGTTTATCAGGTTAGTGACAGATATGGGCTTGACGAGAAAATCAGCCACCGTGGTTACAGGTGTTGCTTGCCTAATCTTTGGATTCCCTTCAGCTTGGTCTTTGGATTTCTTTTCCAATCAGGATTGGGTATGGGGTATCGGTCTGATCGTCTCTGGACTCTTTATCATTTTTGTGGCATTTAAGAATGATATTTTCACTTACAAGGAGCGCTTTATTGATAAGGACTCAGACTTTAAGGTTCCAAATGTGTACTACATCTTTACTTTAGTGTTGAATATTCCTCTTGGCGCATTGCTAATCTGGTGGTGGATGTCTAGAGGTTACAGTGAGTCACCTTGGTTCACGGAAGACGGCACTTGGAATATGATGGACGTCTACTCTAATGCCACCATTATTACCCAATGGGGACTTGTCCTGCTTTTGGGAATTATATTGAATGGTTGGTTATATAAATATTTAATGGGAAACGGTAAGCCAAAAGGCACTGCCGTATTGCAGAACGATTAATTAAATTGAGAATCCGTCCCTGTTTTGGAGACGGATTCAGTTTTATAAGACAATGATTGTATTTCCGAACGCAAAGATAAACTTAGGGCTTAATATCATAGAGAAGCGATCAGATGGGTTTCATAATATTGAATCCTGTTTCTATCCAGTAGGATGGGCTGATGCCTTGGAAATTATTCCTGCTGAAGCGTTTTCTTTTACTTCTTCAGGTATTGATATTCCAGGAGACCCAGCTTCTAATTTGTGTGTAAGAGCTTATGAGCTACTGAAAGCAGATTTTGACTTGCCGCCTGTAAAAATTCACCTGCATAAAGTCGTTCCAATTGGTGCGGGAATGGGGGGCGGTTCTTCTGACTGTGCTTTTACCTTCAAACTTTTGAATGAGCTGTTTGAGTTGGGCTTGACTTCTGTCCAAATGCAGGAATATGCAGCAAAACTAGGTAGCGATTGCCCATTTTTTATAGATAACAAGCCTGTATGGGTCACAGGGCGAGGAGAAGTGTTTGAAGCAATAAACCTTGATTTGTCAGGTAAATATATTGTTTTGGCTTATCCTAATTTGCATGTTTCAACAGGAGAGGCTTACGCTGGTATTACACCTCAAATACCTCAGCTGAATGCCAAGCAGGTACTAGAAAATGAGCCTTATGACCTTTGGAAAGATAAGCTCAAGAATGACTTTGAGGATAGTATTCTTGTTAAGTATAAGCAAGTAGCTGATTTGAAAGAATACTTTTACCTGAAAGGGGCGTTTTATGCGAGCATGACGGGGTCTGGTTCTGCCGTATTTGGAATTTTTGAAGAAGACCCTAATGTTTACTTGGGTGAAGGTATCACAAGTTGGCAGGGAGTGTTGTAAAAAGCCTTCGTATTATATCAAAAAGCGCTGTATTCTTGATTTCAGGAGAGTACAGCGCTTTTCTATTTTTCAGCAGTGAGTAGGGTGTTGTAGTGCATTGTTATTAATAGTCGAGAAAAACCTTTAAAAGTGAATTACCGTTCGATAACCTTACATCAGTAATGAATCACTTTCATTGCTACATTGTTTACCAAACCCTTAGACTATGAACAAGATACAATCTCCTGGCGATTTCAGTATGAGTAAGCCTTATAGGCGGAAACTCAGAAATATTGTAGTAGGGTCAGTATTGACAATGGTTGGGTTACTTGTCCTAAATCCGTTTGTCGTAGTTGATTCAGGATTTGTAGGGGTCAAGACAAATTTTGGAGCTGTTCAGAATGAAATCCTTCCTGAAGGAATGCATATGGTCGTTCCGTTTCGAACAAAGGTGATTCCTATCAATGTACGTGTCCAAAAAGTAGAAGCAGATGCCGCAGCATCATCCAAGGATTTGCAGAATGTGACTTCAAGAGTAGCGTTGAACTATTTTCTATCAAAAGATAAGGCAAATACGGTCTTTCAGGAATTAGGAAAGGATTATCAGCAGACGATAATTGAACCGACTATTCAGGAGTCAATCAAGTCAGTAACAGCGATGTTTACGGCGGAGGAGTTGATTACAAAACGACCTGATGTAAAGGAAGCAGTGTACAAAGTGATCAAGAAGCGACTTGAAATCAACAATATCATGGTGACGGATTTTTCCATTATTGATTTCAATTTTTCAGAGGAGTTTAACCGTGCCATTGAGGCAAAGCAGATTGCAGAACAAAGGGCTTTAACAGCCAAGAATGATTTGAATAGGATCAAGACCGAAGCGGAACAAGTCAAAGCCAAAGCAGAAGGTGAAGCAAATGCTAAACTTGCGATGGCAAAAGCCGAAGCCGAAGCGCAGCGTATGCTATCCCAGTCGATTACGGAGAAGGTGTTGAAATTAAGGAGTATTGAAAAATGGGATGGTGTAATGCCTGTTTCTATAGGTGAGGGAACAGGGGCTTATTTGGATATGGTTGGCATGATCAATAGTAAGAGCAAAAAATAAAATATATTAAGTTGACTATATAATGTTTGAAGGGTGTATTGGGGTTTCCTGTACACCCTTTTTACGTACTATGAGGGGCTTGTTGAATACTGATGGTTGGGTGTGTAAGTTGGGTGTCACTTCGCATAAATACAGTCACATTGAACTTCCAGCTTTCTTTTAACTGGTATACCATTTCTTCCTTAGAAACCTCTTTCAGGAAAAGCTCACGGGTATTGCCCGAAGTAATGTCTATCAAAGTGATTTTTTTATTCTTGCTGTCAAATGTCCAACTTCCTGTAGATTTTTTCCCATCTTCTACAAGCATATATTCATGATTGGAAGATAATTTTAGCCGGTCATTTACCTCATGTTGTTCTGCTGGGTAGGGGATGCCAAGAATTGTGCATTTCTGATACTCCCAAGTTTTGCCGATTACTTTTCCCAATAAGTTGGATTCAGCGTTCTGTCTTGTTGGTATGTTGGAGACAAAAAGCATTAGAGATAGAAGCATCGATAGCAATGAGAGTTTCATTTTGTGAATTGTTTTGGGAGTTGATCTGAGCAATTGTACTAGCAAAGATAAATTTTACTGTCAATCATTGTATATAAGATGCTACTTAATTGAAAAAGGTTGCATCATTTTTTACTGAATCGTAAATTTTTTTTCACATCTCGTTGCCACATTATTTTGCGTAAAGCAGGAGTTGTTTGTTATGCTGAGGAAAAAAAATAGAAAAAATATTTGCTTGACCTGAATTTGATAATCAGTAAATTAGCCGTTTTGGGCTTTTCAAGTCTTGATTTTTTACATGAACAGAGTTGCAAATAACGATTGTACCGTGCATCTTTGCATCGCTTTTCACGGTAAAGGCACTGACAATATCAGGAGCGGTAGTTCAGTTGGTTAGAATACCTGCCTGTCACGCAGGGGGTCGCGGGTTCGAGTCCCGTCCGTTCCGCCAACAAGACAGTCTGAAAGTCTTAAAAGATCAGAAACTGGAGCGGTAGTTCAGTTGGTTAGAATACCTGCCTGTCACGCAGGGGGTCGCGGGTTCGAGTCCCGTCCGTTCCGCCAACAAGACGGTCTGAAAGTCTTCCAAAAGATCAGAAACTGGAGCGGTAGTTCAGTTGGTTAGAATACCTGCCTGTCACGCAGGGGGTCGCGGGTTCGAGTCCCGTCCGTTCCGCCAACAAGACGGTCTGAAAGTCTTCCAAAAGATCAGAAACTGGAGCGGTAGTTCAGTTGGTTAGAATACCTGCCTGTCACGCAGGGGGTCGCGGGTTCGAGTCCCGTCCGTTCCGCCAACAAGACGGTCTGAAAGTCTTCCAAAAGATCAGAAACTGGAGCGGTAGTTCAGTTGGTTAGAATACCTGCCTGTCACGCAGGGGGTCGCGGGTTCGAGTCCCGTCCGTTCCGCCAACAAGACGATCTGAAAGTCTTAAAAGATCAGAAACTGGAGCGGTAGTTCAGTTGGTTAGAATACCTGCCTGTCACGCAGGGGGTCGCGGGTTCGAGTCCCGTCCGTTCCGCCAACAAGACGATCTGAAAGTCTTCCAAAAGATCAGAAACTGGAGCGGTAGTTCAGTTGGTTAGAATACCTGCCTGTCACGCAGGGGGTCGCGGGTTCGAGTCCCGTCCGTTCCGCCAACAAGACGGTCTGAAAGTCTTAAAAGATCAGAAACTGGAGCGGTAGTTCAGTTGGTTAGAATACCTGCCTGTCACGCAGGGGGTCGCGGGTTCGAGTCCCGTCCGTTCCGCCAACAAGACGGTCTGAAAGTCTTCCAAAAGATCAGAAACTGGAGCGGTAGTTCAGTTGGTTAGAATACCTGCCTGTCACGCAGGGGGTCGCGGGTTCGAGTCCCGTCCGTTCCGCCAACAAGACGGTCTGAAAGTCTTAAAAGATCAGAAACTGGAGCGGTAGTTCAGTTGGTTAGAATACCTGCCTGTCACGCAGGGGGTCGCGGGTTCGAGTCCCGTCCGTTCCGCCAACAAAAAAAGCCTTGAAGATTCTATATCTTCAAGGCTTTTTTGTTTTAAATCCTTTTCTGTAGTAGTGGTTTTAGCTAATGGCCAGTTAGTGCATTACCTAAGGCTGTAAGCACCTTGTGTCTGTATTGTCGTATTTGATTTTTGCTGTCCTGCGTATTGGCTTATTTTATCACTTCCAAGATTGTATACCATTACATCCACAAGTAGCAGTGCAGTAATAAGTGCGCCGCTTATAACATACCCTCTAATAGGAGGCATGTACTGAAGGAATGATCTGTATACTCTTATGATAATGGCAGTGCTGCTCAATAGCAGGTAAATGATGAGAATTGAATGATAAATCCAGAACATTGTTTTTGTTTGAATAAATGAAAGCTATGTATTCGACTAGGTTAAAGGGTAATCCTTGCCTTAAATGTACACCAAAAGGGTGTTGTGGTATAAGACGTATAAGGTTTGTAGGTTGTTAATAAAATTGCAATTCAAACCTTACGATGTCTCAATAACTTGAAGAATGTTGTTGTTATTATGCAAAAGAAAGAAAATTTATATGAAATAAATAAGTGTTAATTGAAAAATTATTAGACAATTTCGATGAAAACACTTGAAATAAAGAGGAATAAGGTCTGTCAAGAGCCCGATGTGTGGAAAAAGGTTGTTGTGACTTGAAACCTGACATGTATTAGCTTTTGGGAGAAAAAGAAAAGTCATCATGAACGCAATGTCCATGATGACTTTTCTTTTGATGTGTTGTGCCTTGTTGAATTGGGTGAGTTTACCTACTAATAAGGGATAAGCGTGATGTTTTCCCATTCAGAGTCAAACTTGTAGTCCTCTCCAGTTTCCATCATATCCTCATCGTTGATTGGATAATACCAGTTGACAATAGCCTTCCCTTCTCCTGAAATGTCATATTCATACAGCATCTCAATAATGTGGTAAAAACACTTTGAAGAGGCTGTATTGAAGTATGTCATCTTAAAGTTGAGCGTAACTTCCCGATTAGGAGTGGAAAGGTACTCTCTAAGCCATTTAAAGACCGGCTGGAAAAACTCTGTAGTGTATTCGTGATAAGATTGTCCAGAAATAGATAAAATGTCTGAGTCAGTATTAAAGTCGATTAGTGGGATAAACTCTTTTTGTTCGATCAGCAATGCTTCCATATAAAACTCTAGGTTTTGGGTTATTCAAAAAAAGGGGTCAACAGAAATCAGCTATGCGCTGACTAAAGATAGCAGAATCATATGTTCATTTCTAAATTGAACATTTATCTGAAATATAGTGATAAAATAATTGTATAATTAGATAATTGTAAGACATTTTTTAATCTTGTTGAGATGTAAGGCATCAATAATAACTTTCTTTAACTATGAATTTGTCGCTTCAGGAGTTTCTGAACTACCCATTATTTGAATTTCAGGGAAAATCCTTTACCCCATTTCAGTTAGTTATTATAGCGCTGTTAGTTGTATTTTTCAAATTTGTGGGGAGAATTGTTTATGGTAGAGTTGAACGCTTTATGCATATGCAATCTGGTATTGACATTCGAAGAGCAGGGAACTTATTGCAGGTAATGAAGTACCTCTCTTATGTGGTGTTGGTCATATTGGTGCTGCAAATCCTAGACCTCGATGTAAGTCTATTTCTGGCAGGTTCGGCAGCCTTGTTGGTAGGTGTTGGGTTAGGGTTGCAACAGGTGTTTTATGATTTGGCAGCAGGACTATTTATTCTTTTTGAAGGTCAGGTGAATAATGGGGATGTTGTTGAGATAGATGGACTTGTAGGTAGGGTGCAGAAGATAGGTTTCAGAACATCATTGGTAGTGACAAAGGATGAGATTGTAATCATTATTCCTAACTCAAAATTTATTACTGACAATGTCGTGAACTGGTCAGAAGGAAATAACTCTACCCGATTTAAGATCAAAGTAGGGGTGGCGTACGGATCAGATCTCAAGTTGGTAAGAGATACGTTGTTGCAGTGTGCTTATGAGCATAAGTCTGTTACAAAGCATTTGGAGCCTGTAGTGATCTTTTCTGACTTTGGAAATTCTTCCTTGGATTTTGAGCTGTATTTCTGGTCAGAGGATGTTTGGAGAATGGAAGTGATCAGTAGTGAGTTAAGGTTTCGGATCGATGAATTGTTTAGGGAAAGGGGAGTTGTAGTGCCATTCCCACAGCAGGATTTACATATAGTAAGCAGTTCAGTGCCTTTGAGCTGATCGAAAAAAATGGACAGTACCTTAAGTGCTGTCCATTTTTATATTAATTGAGGTGTAGTTGTATAAACTGAAGTTCTTCTTCCAAGACTTTGTCTTTAACCATTTCATTGTGTAGCTCATGGCGCATACCGTTCCAGCTTTTGTATGTGACAAGGTCAGAAGGAGCATTTCTGATAAACTCTTCACTTGCTTTGTGAGAAGTGATATTGTCAGCGTTGCCATGCATAAGCAATAGTGGGTGTTTTAATAGGTTTGCATTAAGTAGCGCCCATTGTCCAGCGTCATTGACTCCTGAGAAAAGCATTGAACTGATTTTTCCATGAACAAGTGGGTCATCCTGGTATTTTCTGCCAACGGTTAGGTCAGAGGAAAGGTCTTCAGGAACCAACTTGGTTGGAAGGGTGAAGGATGGGAGTAAGTTACCAATCACTTTTCCGACCATGACCACAGGCTTGGCTGGTGTATTGGTCAATCGTAACCAAGGACTCGTAACAATGACAGCTTTTACAATGGATGGACGTTCACGAAGGGTGTAGACAGTTACCAGATTTCCGCCCATGCTATGTCCATATAGGATAATAGGAATACCTTCAAACTTACTGTGAACCAGTGCTAGGAATTCAGTGATGTTTTCCATTAGGGAGTCATAGCTCGGTACGACACCCCGTTTGCCTCCTGATTTGCCATGACCACGTAGGTCGTATCCGATAAAACCGTACCCATGTGTGTTGAAGAATTTTGCAACATGTTCATAACGACCAATGTGTTCGCCAAATCCATGTACCATACAGATAATGGCTTTCGGTTGTTGGTTGTCAGGCATCCATCCCTTGCCTTCCAATACAACTTTGTCTTTGGTTTCCCAACTGAAATTGAAATCCATAGGTTGTGTGTTTATTGATATAAAAAAAGCGTCAACCCTGAGATGTGGTATACCTCAGATATTGACGCTTTGTAATGGTTATGATTTCATGAGATAAACCGGATTAAGCTTCACCCATTGTACCTCCGAATCCCATTGGGAATTTTGGGGCATCTTCTGTTCTTTTAATCGGTCCAAAACTTTGCTCATATTTCTGAAGGTTGTCCTGTAAGGCATGCATCAGCCTTTTAGCGTGTTCAGGAGTCAGGATGACTCTTGATTTTACTTTCGCTTTTGGAACACCTGGCATCATTCTGATAAAATCCAGCACAAACTCACTGTTGGAGTGGGCAATCATCGCCAGATTAGCATAAACCCCTTCCGCTACATCTTCCGTTAGTTCTATATTGATTTGGTTTTCAGGTAATTTTTTTTCCTCGTTCTCCATCTGTTTTTGAATTTATGTTGGTCAGCAATTAGATATGGCTAAATAAATGATAAATACCCAAAAAAAGAAATGGATATGGGCAGATAGCAGGTAGTGTAAACTTACTATTCTACAATACTAGTAAGGATACTGATCAAAGAAAGGTGTGAAACCGATTAAGGTAAAATCCTGTTTTAGACAAATTATACAATTGAATCAGATAGAGCGTTTGAATTTCAAACGGTTGCAGAAAAATAATATGGGGGATAATGAGAAATACCACTCCAAATGTGTGCAGACTTGTTCCTTAAAGCGTATTTTGACCGCACCTGGAGGTAGGTGTTAACTGTAACTTACTTCATATTAATGTGTGTGTGAAGTGACTTTTGTGAGTCACTACTATAAATAAAATACTATTATGCTTACGGGCCTGAAAACATCTAACAGACTGGTCGAAGTAACAGCTCCACTCAGCGTTAACCTTTCCAATTTGCAGGAGAGAAGTGAGCAAGAGTGGAAGCAGTTTGAACAGTGGGTGAAAGAAATGAAGCAACTGGGAGTGCAAGACGTTGTCGTGCCGATCTTCTGGGGGCGTGTGAATGAGGAAGACAGGAGAGACTTTGACTGGTCTTACTGTCTGAGAGTAAAAAGAATTTTGGAGTCTCACAGGATGGGTTTTGTCCCTGAGTTGTGTTTCCATTTTATATATGCATCCCAACTGAATCAGGTTCAGACACTGCCTGAATGGCTGTGGGGAGAACTGCTGATTACACAGAGTAAGGTGGAGAAGATATCTGACCTGAAGTATGTCAGTGAGACAGGTGAGAAATCTTCGGAGTATGTTTCACTTTGGTCAGATGAATATGTTGTTCCATTGTATCAGGAGTTTATACATGAGTTTCTGAAGCTGTTCCAGTACAATAAGGAAGACCTGAGGAAAATTATCATCAGTATGGGGCCAAGTGGTGAGCTCCGTTATCCTTCATTTGATTTGCATGACTGGGGTGGCTACCCGAACAGAGGTACCTTGCAGTGTTATTCAAGACTGGCAAAGAAGTCATTTGTACAGTATGTAATGGATAAGTACGGAGCAATTGAAGCCGTGAACGAAGCTTGGGACCGTATTATGAATAACTTTGGTCAGGTAGAGCTTCCGGACCGAAATTATGACATCTTCAAGGATAAGGCATATATCAATACCCAATATGGTCGGGATGTTGTCAATTGGTACCATAGCTGCTTGGTGGAGCATGGTAACAGGATGCTAACGGCATCATTCAAGGAGCTTGATAACCTTTTCTTTAATCATGCGAAGGTAGGTTTTAGAATAGCTGGTGTGCATTGGAAAATCAGTGACCCTGTGGAGCCGCGAGTAGCTGAGATCACTTCTGGGATTATTGATACACATGAAAAGCTAAGCTATTATGATCAAGGGGAGTATGTGACTGCTTTAGAGAAGATTGTACCTGAGGAGTATAGAGATCGAACGGTACTTCACTTCACTTGTGTAGAAAAAGAGAACAAGGATCATAAAGGTTACAGTAGAGGAGGGGACTTGTCAGGTTGGATAGCCGATGCAGCCAATAAGCTTGGAATTGGTCTTGTGGCAGAAAATGGCGTGTCGGATGCTCTTTATCATAACAGGTCTTGGGATCAGATGGAGAAGATGCTTTTCAGGGAAGTGCCATTTCATGGAGTCAACTTGAAGAGTATTCAGACATTGATGGAGGAAAACCCTATCGGAAGACAGCGGTTGACCCGTATGGTAGAAGGTCTGAAAAATGACTTGTCAACGGTTCCTAAGCGGAAAAGGGTATTCCGTGTGATGGGACCTTTGCATGTGAAAGCTACTTCGCATAGGAAACTACTGGAGGATGAGCAATGGTTTGAGTTTGATAGGCAACTGAAACTGATCAAAGAAACAGGTGTAACAGCCGTTTCAATTGATGTTTGGTGGGGACTGGTGCAGGCAAATGGAGAAAATAGTTACGATTGGAGGTACTATGACACCATTGTGAGGAAAATTCGCTCCAATGGCTTGAACTGGGTGCCAATACTTTCATTCCATCAAGCAGGCGGTAATGTAAATGATGACTTTTTGCAATTGATTCCGCTATGGGTTTGGGGGAAATTAATGGAGTACCCAGAAATTAAGTGTATCAGTGACTTACAGTATGTTTCAGAAACTGGAGATGCCAGTATAGAATATGTGTCCCTTTGGGCTGACAGGTTTGTGATGCCTTATTACCGCAAGTTTATGGAGGCTTTCAGGGATCACTACAGTGAGTTTGCTGATATGACAGAAGAAGTTAATGTCAGCTTAGGACCTGCAGGGGAATTACGTTACCCATCTTATAATGCCCATGACTGGGGAGATTATCCTAACCGGGGTACTTTGCAGTGCTACTCAAGGTTGGCTAAAGAAAGCTTTAGGAAATGGGTAGTGGATTATTATCAGGATATTGAAAGTGTTAATAAGGCTTGGGGTACGCATATTAAGGATGAAGAGGAAATTCATTTGCCAGCAGATGTTGATGCCTTCTTTACTAGTAAAGATTACATCCATACTGTTTATGGCAGAAATGTAATCGAATGGTATAACCGTTCTTTGGTGAAGCACGGTCGTAGAGTATTGCAGCAAGCATTAGATGTTTTTGGAACATCAGAGTATAGGGAGACGCCTATTGGATTCAAGATTCCAGGTATACATTGGAATATCAGTGATCCAGAAATGCCAAGAAGCTCTGAGATTACGGCAGGTTTGATTGCTTCCCATGAAAACCTAAGCGCCAAAAACCACGGAGAGTACAAGGAGTTTTTGGGTAAGATCGTTACACCAGATATAAAAGACAGGTTAGAACTTCATTTTACTTGTCTGGAAAAGTACAATATGGATTATAAAGGTTATTCAAGAGCTGAAGATT
Source organism: Limibacter armeniacum (assembly GCF_036880985.1). Lineage (NCBI taxonomy): Bacteria > Pseudomonadati > Bacteroidota > Cytophagia > Cytophagales > Flammeovirgaceae > Limibacter > Limibacter armeniacum. Next base: position 779,336 of record NZ_JBAJNO010000009.1, on the reverse strand, counting down.
TGGTGATTTGGATGGCTGAAGCGGCCTATGTACTAGGAGTGGAAGTAATGGGAGAGAATGCAACCCCTCATGAATTGTTGATCAAAGAAGGGTGGGAGCAAGTAGAGAGAGCCTTGACGAGAGAGAAATCCTATAAAGGGTTGACTGTTTTGAGGATGCAGGATCTGATGTCTGCACCCGAATATGGCTTGGCAAGCTTTAAGGAGTTGATACAGAAGTTGTCCTATTAATACTTATGGAAGTCGGTTCGAGTTGTTCGGGCCGACTTTTTTTAATTAAAAAGATAAAGTATGGACATAAAAAAAAGCTGTCTCAAATAATTGAGACAGCTTTTACTGTTTCGTCGGGGCGGCAGGATTCGAACCTGCGACCCCCTGCTCCCAAAGCAGGTGCGCTAACCGGGCTGCGCTACGCCCCGAACGGTTTGGGCCACGGCTGACCCAAACAAGGTGATCCGGCCAGGACTCGAACCTGGAACCTTCTGCTTAGAAGGCAGAAGCTCTATCCAGTTGAGCTACCGGACCAAGCTTTTACCGAGTCAGATTGTCGAAACTTTGATAAGTGGTTCTTAAATCTAACATCATTCAATTGTTCGTCGGGGCGGCAGGATTCGAACCTGCGACCCCCTGCTCCCAAAGCAGGTGCGCTAACCGGGCTGCGCTACGCCCCGAACAATTATTTGGTGTAATTGCCAAACTGATGATAGTGATCCGGCCAGGACTCGAACCTGGAACCTTCTGCTTAGAAGGCAGAAGCTCTATCCAGTTGAGCTACCGGACCAAGCTTTTTAGATCTTAGATCGAGATATCCAATTTTACTTTTCAATCTCTGAACCGACTTTTCTAAAGTCTCTAATTCTGTTCGTCGGGGCGGCAGGATTCGAACCTGCGACCCCCTGCTCCCAAAGCAGGTGCGCTAACCGGGCTGCGCTACGCCCCGAACATTTTTTGCGTTTTTAAAGTTGGCAAGATTATTGCTAAAAGCCTCTTTTTTGAAACGCTTTGCAAAGGTAAGGCGTTTTTTTATTTCTCCAAATATTAGGATTAAAAAAAATAGTACTTTGAGTGTTAATGAGTGTAAAAAATCAATATTGTTTAAAAAATGATCTGTAAATGTTTATAAAAAAGACATTTTTGAATATTGCATAGATCGATAAGTACAATTACACCTTTTTTTGATTAAATTTGTGGCGTATTTACGAAAATGAGTGTGAATGTTTATATTTAAGGCATTTTGAACGGAAATATGATTTTTCGTAGAAATGCCTAAGAATTTTTTTACTTGATTTTCAGGTAGATCATATTGAATCATAGCATTTAAAATATAGATAGCCGTGGAAAACGAACTAAACAAACAAGAAGACCACAACGATGAATCTCACATCGAACATGGAGGCAGCCAAACGCTGCACGTGTCCGGTATGTATGAGAACTGGTTTTTGGATTATGCTTCTTATGTAATTCTAGAACGTGCGGTACCTGCGCTGGAAGATGGTTTCAAGCCTGTGCAACGTAGGATCATGCATGCAATGAAGGAGCTGGATGACGGTCGTTTCAATAAGGTGGCAAACATTATTGGTAGTACAATGCAGTTTCACCCTCATGGTGATGCAGCCATTGGAGATGCTATAGTGAACCTTGGTCAGAAAGACCTCCTGATTGATACACAAGGTAACTGGGGTGATGTTAGGACTGGTGATAGTGCTGCAGCGCCACGTTACATTGAGGCAAGACTTTCAAAACTGGCATTGGATGTTGTCTTCAACCCAAAAACAACTGAATGGCAGCTTTCTTATGACGGTCGTAAGAGGGAGCCTATTAATTTGCCTGTGAAATTCCCTTTATTGTTGGCTCAGGGTGTAGAAGGTATTGCCGTTGGTTTGGCGACCAAAATTATGCCTCACAACTTTGTGGAGTTGATAAAGGGTTCTATTGATATACTGAAAGGTAAGGAAGTAAGCCTCTATCCAGATTTTCCTACTGGTGGACAGGCAGACTTCTCTAACTATAATGGAGGTCTGAAAGGTGGTAAAATCCGTGTGAGAGCAAGGATTGAGGTACATGATAATAAAACACTCCTGGTCAAGGAAATCCCGTACGCTACTACCACGACCAGCCTTATTGATTCGATCATTAAAGCCAATGACCAAGGCAAGATCAAGATCAAGAAGGTTATTGACAATACAGCCGAACATGTAGAGGTAGAGGTACAACTAGGTACAGGACAGTCTCCTGATGTTGCGATTGCGGCATTGTATGCCTTTACAGACTGTGAAGTTTCTATTTCTCCAAACGCTTGTGTCATTATTGATGAGCGTCCACACTTTATGTCGGTTAACGATATTCTTAAGGTTAATACCAATAATACGATTAACCTGCTGAAGAGAGAGTTGGAGATTCAGCGTGCTGAATTGCTTGAAAAAATCCTTTTCTCATCATTGGAGAAAATCTTTATCGAAAATAGAATCTACCGCAAGATTGAGGAATGTGAAACGTGGGAAGCGGTAATTCAAACAATTGATAAAGGACTTGAGCCATATAAGCCAGACTTCTACCGTGAGATAACAGAGGAAGATATCGTCAGACTTACAGAGATCAAGATCAAACGTATCTCAAAATTTGACTCCTTCAAGGCTGATGAGGTGATGAAAGGACTTCAGGATCAGTTGGAGGAAGTTGAGCATCATTTGGCGAATATGATTGAATATGCGATCTCTTACTTCAAGGACCTATTGAAGAAATACGGCAAGGGAAGAGAGCGTAACACAGAAATTGCAAACTTCGATACAATTCAGGCTGCTAAAGTGGCAGCAAACAATGCTAAACTGTATGTTGACCGTAAGGAAGGCTTTATCGGTTATGCCCTCAAGAAAGATGAAAGCGTAGAAGAAGTGATGGAGTGTTCTGATATTGATGATATCATTGTATTCCGTCGTGACGGTAAATATATGGTCACCAAGATTGCTGAAAAGCTGTTTGTGGGTAAAGACATTATTCATGCGGAAGTTTATGTAAAAGGAGACGAGCGCAAGATTTACAACTGTGTTTATCTGGATGGTAAATCAGGTGTATCACGCGTGAAACGTTTCCAAGTACTGAGTTTTACCAGAGACCGTGAGTATGATGTAACAAAAGGTGATAAAGGCAGTAAAGTGCTTTATTTCTCAGCCAACCCTAACGGTGAGGCAGAAATTGTAGGAGTATCACTTTCACCTAACAGCAAGGCCAAAATAAAGTCATTTGAATATGATTTTGCTGAACTTGAAATCAAGGGGCGTACATCACAAGGAAATATCCTGACCAAGTATCCTGTAAGAAGAGTGACACTGGTACAGGAAGGTGTGTCTACCTTGCCAGCTGTAGACCTTTGGTTTGATGAGTCTGTAGGCATCTTGAATAAGGATGGTAACGGTAAGTACCTTGGTAAATTCAAGGACGAAGACAAGATTATCGTTATTTTTGATACTGGTGAGTACGAGTTGACCAACTTTGAGTTGACCAATCGCTATGATACGAGACGTATCGTGGTGTTGGAGAAATTCAGACCAAACAAGGTAATCACAGCTGTACATTATGATACAAACAACCGTGCGTATTATGTGAAGCGATTCCTGATCGAAACAACGACCATGAACAAACGCTTCAAGTTCATTACAGATTACCCTGCTTCTCGTTTGCTGATGGCAACACTTCAGGAGAACCCTGTGGTAGACATCAGTTACAAAGAAGGTCGTAAGAAGAGTAAAACGACTGAGGAACTGAAAGACTATACAGATGTAATGGGCTGGAAGGCGCTCGGTAAAAAGCTTCCTTATGATACTTCTGTAGAGGCAGAGCTTACATCAGAAGATGATCCGGTGACTGAAGAGCAGGAAAAAGCAGACGCAGCCAAGAAGAAGGATGATGATGTGAATGATAATGTAAAAACCAATCAGCTTGGTATTTTCTAAATACTGGCTGAATGATTGAAATACAGAGAAGCACTCCAACATAATTTGGAGTGCTTTTTTAATTAAAAAATGATATGCTCAAGACTACCGATAAGTTGATCAAGTATCTTTCACAGGATGGTGAGAAAAATACTCAAGTAGTTGCTACTTATGTGAATGCAATTTTGATGTGTGGATCAAAAGAGGATGCAGAAGCCCTTCTGGATTATTTTGTCTCATCCAAATATGAGTTTTACAGCGAGTATTTGATTGGTGTTTTTGAAAAGTGGGGAGATGAATCTTTTGCCCCGAAAATATTTGACACACACCTGAAAAACATATCTTTTGAGGATAGTGAATTACCTGAGTTGGAGCTGATGGAGTTGCTTGGGAAATTGAAATTTGAGCCTATCAAGCCTTATTTAGTGCATTTTGCATTAAATAATGTAGGAGATCATTATACCAAAAGAAGTGCAGCATTAGGTTTGTTGAATTTTGATTGTTTTGAAATTGAAGAATTAATCCTTGCAAAAATTAAGGAAACCTATCAAAAGAATCTGTTTCCTGAGTTTACACCAGCTTTGGTTTGTAAGTTAAAGGATCAAGTTGAAGTGCTTGAAAATTTGTATGAGTCAGGAAGTGAGTATTGTTCTACTGATTGTAATGCAGGAATTATTTTAGGTTTTTCATTATGTGGCAAAAAAGGGGAGGGATATTTTAAGGAAGTGCTTTTTGATCGTAATTGGGAAGCAGATGCAGGGGCAACAGGTACGGTTCACTCTACTTATAAGGGGACTATTAATTTGAACATCTCACTTATTGCTCTTTTGACTGAAATAATAAATGAACCAGAACCTAACAGACAAAAGCAAGGAGTCTCTGTGTTGCTGTCACTGTTGGAGTTAAGAATCAATGATTATTCAGGTAAAAGTATTGATACGGTAGAAGACCTGTATAATGCAATGTTTACTTGGCAGGAGGATAGTGACGAGAACCTGATTAATATAGCCAGAACATATGAATTGGAAGATGAAGCCTATAAGTTGGAAAGGTTATTTGAAATGAAAATGATGGAGGATGTACTAATGACTGAACTAAGAGGTTAAAGTCCGGTATTTAAAAAGCTTCATTGAAGGAGAAGTAAAGGGCATTGGACTTGACTCCCAAGCCAAAGTCAATACGAAGGTTCATTCTTGGTTGGACCTCGAGTCTGTAACCTACTCCAATATTGGGGAGCCATTTACCTCTTAAGTTGTAAAACTCCTGACCAACGGCTCCAAGTCCAGTCCACGCTGCAAAACCGGACCGACTTTCGAGTTTTCCTTGTTTGTTGGGCGTTTTTCGCTGAAACATATGTCTGTATTCGAGTAAGCCAAAAAGCATTGATTCATCTCTGTATCGCCCCCAATAATACCCTCTTAAGTCAAATGGAGAGCCTAGCTGCGCAAGCTCTGTCCAAGGGGCTTTACTGAAGGTAGTCTTTGCTTTTACCTGCCAAGCCAATACCCTTCTGAGTGGACTGACTTTCTTGTATTGTCGATAGTCAATTTCTAGTACCTGAAAATGATTTTCACCTCCTAGTAATCCTCCATAGATAATAAAACTGACATCCAGTAGCATACCTTTATAGGCGTTGACTGCCAAATCCCGGCTGTCAAACTGGAAAACACCTCCAATGCCTGAGTTTCTTATTTCAGTGCCATCCCTTAGGATAAAAGGGTCATCTTCCATTAAAGGGTTGAGATCAGAAGCCTCTGTTTTATTTAGGTCAACTGCAACCCCAACAAAGTAATTGGTTTTGTATTGGTATATGATTTTGTCATAAAAGCGCCACCATAACCTGTGATAGCCTGTTGTGTTACGGTCTTGCTCCCTGTTTCTGCCGTTGCTGTACCCAACACCCCAATAGTTGTCAGGCATGTCCTTTATCCAGAATTCTCCTACTTGTCTTACTTTATCACCTTTACTGTAGAGGTTAGCCCTCACACTTAACTGGAAAGATCCATTACTACTGATTCCAACTGAAAATGGGATGGAAGAACGAGTGAGTAAAGGGTTTTTCTTGTCGTTGGTAAAGGTGAAAAGGCCACCCGCAGAAAATAGGAACTTCATCTCAGGGGTGTAGGAAGGTGCAATGAAAGGAGTGAATTTCGACTTTCCCATTTCAATCTCTGCAATACGAAGGGAGTCAATATTTTTCCAAACAGATTTTTCAGGAGGTTGCTTGACTTTCTGAGAGAGACAGATAATCGGTAAGTACAAGCATAGCAGTGAAAAAATGAACCTGTAAGCTAAGTGATTCATAGGCAATTGGAGGTGTACCTAATTGGGGACTTAGAAAATAATAGCTGGTTGAAAGTTGATATTTTATTGGAAACAGAGTGAGGCTGCCCCTATAATACCTGCCTTGTTGGCAAGTGTTGCTAGTTTGATGTCAAGGTGGTCTGTGTAATAAGGTGTTAGGTATTGGTGAATGGTTTTGTTCATGGATTCTTCAAGGTGATCATAAGCTTCAGCTACACCGCCACCAATCAGGATGGTTTTGATATCCAATATTCTGACACATGACACGATTAACTCACCAAGGTACTTACCATACATCTGATAAACTTCAAGTGCTAATGGGTCTCCTTCTTCCGCTGCTGCTGCAATGACTTTTGAACTTAAGTCATCATCATCCACTATTACACTTTTGTAGCCACTTTTGAGTTTTTCACGGACGAAGCCAATCATGCCTTTTTTTCCAATATTTTCCTCAATGGTTTTTCCATTACTGGCCACGATATGTCCGATTTCCATTCCGTTGCCATCACCCCCCTTAAAGATTTTCTTATTGATGATTGCACCGCCACCAACACCAGTTCCTAAAGTGATAAACATAAAAGTCGGAGGAAGTTTCGCTTTTCCGAAGTAGAATTCACCAAGGGCAGCGGCATTTGCATCATTTTCTAGGTGAAAATTAACCTTAGGGATTTTCTTTTCCAGTTCTCGTAGTAGTTTAGCGCCTCTTAGAGTTGGGATATTAGGGACTTCCAACACTGTTGAGCGGTCTTCAGAGATGGTGCCGGGTAGACCAATACCAACTTCTCTAATATCATTGGAAGACTTATCCAGTCTTTTTTTAACCAATGCGACGAAGTTTTCGACAAATGCACCATTAAGGCCTACTTCAGCGGAGGGGTACTTTTTCTTTTTCAGAATCTCTCCATCAGAGGTTACTTCCCCAAACTTGACATTGGTGCCACCCACGTCAATGCCCATGAAATATTTCATAATCTTTCAGTTTATTGGATTAATTTTATATTGGAAAGTGCTTTTATCGAAACCATATTCATTCATATGGCTTGCTGTCAATGGCATAAGCTATAAAATATCACAGAATAAAGGAATGATTTATGTGTTTCATTATTATAAATGAAAGATGTTCAATTCTCACCTTAATTGGATTAATTTATTCTCACAAGGTATGGGTGTACGTCACTTAGCTTTTACTAAAATATAAAGAGAGGCATTGGAATCATTTTACGATATATTAGGTGTCAGTATTGATGCAGATGAGCAGCAGATAAAATTGGCTTACAGAGCTAAGGCAAAGCAGTACCATCCGGATAGGAATAAAGGGCATCAGGCTGAAGAACGCTTTAAGCAGATCAATGAGGCTTACCGTGTATTGTCGAATAAAAACCTTCGAAGTTATTATGATGCAGGTTTTGCCTCGCTTGTGCAGCAATATACCCAACAGCCTAGCCCTACCCCTGAGCATAAAGGTCGTTATCAGCCAGGAGACTATTCCCATTTGTTTGCAGAGGAGCGAAGGAAACAGAAGGAGGCAGACCGTTTTACTCCCAAAAAGATTGTGCTGTTTATCGCAGGGTATGGGTTGCTGGCAGCTGTTTTATTATTTTTTGGAGGTGTGATGGATAGTTTCACTGCACAAAAGCACTATGAAGAAGCATCTTTGATCATTAAGGGTGGAGATTATATGAAGGGCTATACTTTACTTAAGCAAGCTCTAGAGAAAGATGAAGAACATGCGGATGCCAACTGGCTAATAGGGCAAGTGATTATGGAAAAATTGCATAGACCTGATCGGGCTTTGGTCTATTTCAGAAGGGCAAGGGCATTCGCCGATGATGACAATGATTCTTTGAGGTATATCTTAGGTTATGCGCAAGCAGCCGAGGCCTCATCAAACTTTAATGAAGCGGTTACTGCTTATCAGCAATACTTGGATATAGGAAATACGAATGATGGTGAAATCCTGTCAAGTATGGCGAAAATCAACGTTTATGAACTTGGTAAGGGAAGTGAGGCAGAAGTGATTTACAGGAAACTAATTGACATGGATAGCCTTTCGGCTGAAGTATATACAGGGTTGGGCGTTGCCTTGCAACAACAGGCTAAATATGAAGACTCTTACCAATACTTGATACAGGCAGCTGCATTACAGCAAGTTTACCCTATTAATGATTACTATTTAGGGATGCATATGTTGAGGTATGAACATGATACCTTGAGAGCTTGTAATTATTGGTTCAGGGCAGCTCAGTCAGGTTTTAAGAAGGCAGAAGATACAATTTCAACATATTGCCAGTAATACAAATAAAGGCACTATCAGGTAAGTTTAATCCCCGATAGTGCCTTTTATTATGGTTGATAGTTCTATGCTTATCTTAAGAATAGCATTTCTCTGAATTTCAGCATTGGCCAAATCTCATCGTCTACCATTGTCTCAAGCTTGTCACAGTGCCATCTAAGCTCGTCAAAGAACTTAGTCTTGATGTCCTCATCATAAGCAACTGCTTTTTCACGAGAATCCTCAATAGCATTGATACGTTTGCGTTCTTGCGTCATTTCGTGTGACAGGCGCTTGATCTCACTTATGTGCTTAGAGATTGCTCTAATAGTAGTAACCACTTCCTGTGTCTCATCGTCGAGACCAATTTCTTTCAGGCCTTTTACATTTTGAATCAGGTGGTTTTGGTACATAATTGCCGTAGGAACGATGTGGTTCTTGGCAATGTCAGCCATTATGCGAGACTCTATCTGCAATGTAAGGACGTAGTTTTCAAGCATCACCTCATGGCGGGCATGAAGTTCAGACTCAGTCATGATGTCCATTTTCTTGTAAAGCGTCACGGCTTTTTTGGAAACCATGGCATCCAAAGCTTTAGGCGTTGACTTTACGTTTGGCAAGCCACGTTTCTTAGCTTCTTTTACCCATTCTTCGCTGTAACCATTTCCTTCGAACAGGATGTTTTTTGAAGAAGAAATATACTCTCTCAATACATTGATGATCGCAACTTCTTTCTTGACATCTTTTTCGATTTGTTTGTCAACCGCAATCTTGAATTCTTCAAGCTGTCTAGCAACAATAGTATTCAGGACAGTCATCGGTGCAGCGTTGTTTGAAGAAGAACCTACTGCTCTGAACTCAAACTTGTTACCAGTGAATGCAAATGGAGATGTTCTGTTTCTGTCTGTATTGTCCAGTAAGATTGGAGGAATCTTGTCAATGCCAAGTTTCATGTAAACATTATCTCCTTTGTCAACTTTTACATCACCATTGTGTTCCAGTTCGTTAAGGATGGCTGTCAGTTGAGAACCAATAAAGGCAGAGATAATTGCAGGAGGAGCTTCGTTAGCGCCAAGTCTATGGTCGTTGCCTGCCGATGCGATACTTGCTCTTAGCAGGTCAGAGTAATCATGTACAGCTTTCAGTGTGTTGACAAAGAACGTAAGGAATTGAAGGTTTTCCTTAGCTTTAGTGCTAGGTGAAAGCAGGTTTTTTCCTGTATTTGTAGAAAGTGACCAGTTGTTGTGCTTACCCGAACCGTTCAATTCCGCAAATGGCTTTTCGTGGAACAGTACAGTGAAGTTGTGGAACTGAGCTACTTTTTCCATCACGTCCATCAATAGGGCGTTGTGGTCATTGGCTACATTTACTTCCTCAAACACTGGTGCTACCTCAAACTGGCTAGGAGCAACCTCGTTATGGCGAGTAGTGATAGGAATACCCAATTTGTAAGCTTCAATTTCAAGGTCTTGCAGGTAACGCTGAACCCTTAAAGGAATAGAACCAAAGTAATGGTCATCAAGTTGCTGTCCTTTAGGTGGTTTTCTGCCAAATAAAGCTCTACCACTTAGCATAAGGTCAGGACGGGCTTGTGCCATCGCTTTGTCAACAAGGAAAAACTCTTGCTCACAGCCAAGTGTTGCAATTACTTTCGTTACGTTCTTATCAAAGTATTGGCATACCTCAGTGGCTGCACGGTCTACTCTCTCAAGTGCTTTCAGGAGAGGAGCCTTGTTGTCAAGTGCTTCGCCAGTGTATGAAACGAATATGGTCGGAACACAAAGGGTCTTGCTTTTACCACTTTCAATCAGAAAAGCAGGTGAAGTAGGGTCCCAAGCGGTATATCCTCTGGCTTCAAATGTTTGTCTTAACCCTCCACTAGGGAATGAAGATGCGTCTGGCTCTTGTCTTACAAGCGCACTGCCTTTGAACTTCTCCATTGGGGTACCATCAGCTGCTAACTCAAAAAAGGCATCGTGCTTTTCAGCTGTTGAGCCTGTTAGTGGCTGGAACCAGTGCGTGTAATGAGTTGCCCCCTTGCTGATAGCCCATGTTTTCATGGCTGAGGCTACAGCATCTGCTACATATTCATTGATTTTCTCACCTTTTTCTATGGCGTTTGTGAGACTGTCTAGAACATCAGATGAAAGCATCTGCTTCATCATGCGAGTGTCAAAAGTGTTGACTCCGAAGTATTCGGATACTTTTGACGAAGGAGGGGTTACATCATGTGGCTTGCGTTGTGAAACCAATTCAAGTGCTTTGAATCTTTGTGTTGCCATACTGGAATTGTTAGAATATAAAATTATAGCTCTATCTATGAAGTCAAAGTTAAAATGAATAGTGATATTTTGCCATTTATGGGTTGAAACATGCCCCTATTTTCAGGATTAACTGAGAAATATCATCTTATTGGGATTTAACATATGGTAAAGAGAAGAAAAGCGGCGGTTTTTGATAGGGAAGTGAGCGTGTATATCAACTTTATAAATTAAAACCCTATGATATACTGCTTTAGGTAAGGTTTTCGTTAAAATTTATTAAGAAAATTCAACTATTTGTAGAAGATATCCAAAATATATTGAATCTTTAAAGAATACAATTTCCTTGATATTCTACTCAATATCTGTAAATAAAAGGCGTTAGTAGGAATGAACCTAAGAGTGCTTTAACAGACTTTTTGAAGAGAAAATTACCTAAATGGTTGGAAAACAATAGGTAAGTTTTAGAGGAGTAGTTGGTGATTAAGATTGAAGACTAACTTTTTCAGTTAAAGTCAGAGCATGAATCTGTTTTTTTGAAGCCTTTATCAATAGCAGGCTAAAAACTTTCAGCATATAACTATTATGAGAATTCGATTCATAATTCTTTTTCTTCTGATGACTTGGCAAGCTTCTGCTCAAACAGCGCAGGAAGGCTTGACTGGTGCGATTTCTGTAGAGAGGGGCGCCAGAATATTCAATCATCCAGAAGGGAAAGTAGACATCCAAATCAGAGCGAATGGAGCAACCCATATGAAAGTGAGTAGAGATGAAAGCTTTCGTGGTGTTGTGTGGGAACCTTTTTCATCAGAAAAAAGAAGCTTTCCATTGGTCGGTAGAGGCGAAGGCGATGGGGTGAAATTTGTCTATGTCATGTTTAAGGATGGAAGAGGAAATGTTTCCTCTGTTATCTCTTATGACATTGAACTGGACAGAACACCACCGCAAAACCCATCCGTTATGATCAATGGAGGTATGCCTTATACTAATAATAAGGGTAGGGTAGTAAGCTTGATGCTTGGTGCTGAAGATGCTTCTTATATGAAAATATCGGGCAGGCCGGACTTTCATGGTGCTGCATGGGCTCCTTATAATGAAACCATCAATAATTATAGGTTGATCGGTATTGAAGGGAAAAAGGAGGTCTTTGTTCAGTATAAAGACGCTGCTGGTAACGTTTCTGAGACGGTGACTGCTTCTATCATATTGGATTTTACGCCACCACTTGAGACAAGTGTTAAGATCAATAATGGAGAAAAGTTTGCCAAGGACAATCAGGTGAAACTTCAACTGCATGCTAAAGGGGCTACCCAAATGCAGATCAGAGGTGGAGAAGGTTGGGTTGCTTACCAAGAAGAAGTTGAATGGTTGTTGCCAAGTTCAGACGGTGAGAAAGTGGTTTTCGCACGTTTTATGGATGAGGCGGGTAACGTTTCTGGTGTTGCTAGAGCAAGTATCTTTATTGATAAAACACCTCCTCAGTTTGGTAAGGTGATTATCAACAAAGGAAAGCGCTATATAGAAAGTAATACAAAGCAGCCTATTCAGCTGTTTGTTCAGGGAGCCACAGAAATGATGGTTTCCAATAATGAAAGCTTCTCGGGAGCGGATTGGCAACCTTACCGTCAGATAGTCCCAACATGGACTTTTACTGAAGGTGATGGTGAGAAAACGGTTTATGTGAAATTTAGGGATCAGGCAGGGAATGAGTCTGAAGTATATTTTGCTTCAGTTAAACTGGACTCAACACCTCCAAGTAGCCCTGGTGTTAAAATCGTATCTGAGAATGCCGTTTATGATGAAGAAAATAAGATTGCTATCCTGAAAGATGAAGGGAAAGTGGTTGACTTGGAGCTTCATGTAGAGGATGCACTTTTCATGATGATCTCAAATGTGAGCTCATTCTACGGTGCAACTTGGCAGCCATATAGACCTAAAGTATCTGACTGGCACCTTGATGAGTCGGACAGTGATGGTAGACGTTCTGTTTATGTGAAGTACATGGACCGTGCCCGTAACGTTTCTGAGACTGTAAGAGATCAGGTGATTGTAGATAATGAGCCGCCAATTGACTGTAAGGTAGTGATTGATAATCAAGCGCCATTTGCAACTGATAAAGAAAAGAATGTTGGCTTGAGCTTGTTTGCCCGTCATGCAGACTTTGTGATGATCAGTAATGACCCTACTTTCAATGGTGCTGAATGGAAACCATACAGTGAGTTTGCCAAGTGGCAACTTGAGGGAGATGATGGACTTAAGACAGTATTTGTCAAGTATAAGGATATAGCAGGAAATGAATCTCAGCCTGTTTCTGACAATATTATGTTGGACAGAGAGCCTCCTCAGAATATCTCAATTCTGATTAACAAAGGTGCTGAAGTGACCAATAACCCTGACAAAGCTGTTCAGGTGAAAGTGACGGCAAAAGATGCGGTCAAAATGAAAATTGGTCATACGCCTGATATGAGTAAATATCCTTGGAGAGGTTACAATCCATATAATATAGGATGGAAACTTGCAGGTGGAGATGGTGTAAGAAGTGTATATGCTTTCTTCCAAGATGAGGCAGGCAATATTTCTAAGGTTGTTGGTGACAGTATTTTGCTTGATACAAAACCACCATATGAAGGAACAATCGCTATCAACGAAAATAGCAAGTTGAGTAATTCCAATAAGGTAATTCTAGAACTTGCAGCAGTGAATGCTAAAGAGATGCAGCTTTCAAGAAGCCATAACTTTACAGAAGCTGAATGGATACCATTCAAACCTACAATGGAGTATATGTTAGGTGGAGGTGATGGAGTTAAAATGATTTTTGTTCGATACAGAGATGCTGTTGGTAACGTTTCCAAACCAGTATATGCAAAAATTGGTGTCGATACATCAGCTCCTGAAGGTGGTTATGTTTACATCAACAAGAGAGATGATAAGTATTGTACTGATGTAGATGGTAAAGTGACGCTGAGAATAACTGCTAGAGGAGCAACCAAAATGATGTTGAGCAACAGCAATTCATTTGAAAATGCTGAATGGCAAAAGTATCAGGATGTTGTTTACGATTACTATCTGGATGCTGAAGAAGATGGCAAGAAGGTAGTTTATTACAAGTTCAGTGATGACGCAGGTAACGAAACTACTCCAGGTCAAACTAGTTCGATTATTCTGGATCGTCAGGAGCCAGTTAGAGAATCTATCGTAATCAATAATGGTGAGGAATTCACAAGTGAGAAATCAGGTGAAGTAGTGCTGACCATTTCGGCAGAAGGAGCAAAAGATATGGTTGTTTCAAACGACCGTTACTTCCGTACAAATGTTAAATGGGAGCCTTATGGTGAAGAGAAAAAGTGGAGAATTGTAGCGTCAAGGGATGGAGCTAAATATGTTTATGTGAAGTTCAGGGATGATGCAGGAAATGAGTCAGCAATTGCTGAAGCGAAAATTATCCTAGATACAACACCTCCAATACCACAGTTTGTGAAAATCAATGATGGGGCAACTGCTGTTGATAACAACCGTGTAACCTTGAGTATTCAAGCAAGAGGCGATGTAGATATGATGCAGGTCTCTAACTCTCCAACATTTGATGATGGAGCATTGTGGCAGCCATACAACCCTGTGCTGAGCTGGGATTTGCCTCCAGGGCCGGGACTTAAGAGAGTGTATGTCCGCTTTAAGGATAAAGCTCAAAATGAATCTGGTTACAAATGGGCTGAAACTACCTTGTATGAGGGGAAATAAGGCAAACCGATAAAAATAAAAAGAGGGTCAATTCTGTATTGAATTGACCCTCTTTTGTTTTATTAATGGTGAGTGGAATTTTATGGCAAAAAAAAGTCCTCAATTACACATGGTAATTGAGGACTTTTAAGTAGTAGCGAGGACGGGAGTTGAACCCGTGACCTCAGGGTTATGAATCCTGCGCTCTAACCAACTGAGCTACCTCGCCAGAGAATGTTCTGTATTGAATAGTAAAAATGAATAGTAGCGAGGACGGGAGTTGAACCCGTGACCTCAGGGTTATGAATCCTGCGCTCTAACCAACTGAGCTACCTCGCCAGAGAGTGTTTCTGTACAGAATAGTGAAAATAAAATAGTAGCGAGGACGGGAGTTGAACCCGTGACCTCAGGGTTATGAATCCTGCGCTCTAACCAACTGAGCTACCTCGCCAGAGAATGATTCTGTACAGAATAGTGAAAATAAAATAGTAGCGAGGACGGGAGTTGAACCCGTGACCTCAGGGTTATGAATCCTGCGCTCTAACCAACTGAGCTACCTCGCCAAATTATGATCACTTATACTATTCAAAAGAACGATTTCGATATCGGTTTGTAGCGAGGACGGGAGTTGAACCCGTGACCTCCGGGTTATGAATCCGACGCTCTAACCAACTGAGCTACCTCGCCAAAGAAGTTTTCTGTTAAAGAAAAAAGCCGATACCGTATGTTGTAGCGAGGACGGGAGTTGAACCCGTGACCTCAGGGTTATGAATCCTGCGCTCTAACCAACTGAGCTACCTCGCCGAATCGGTGTGCAAATATGAGGGGTTATCTGCAAATATGCAAGTTGGAAATAGGGAAAAAACTATGAAAAGTGATAATATTCCTTTGTAGAATTGATGTATTTAATTGAGCTAGAATGAATAATCACGTGTAATTTTTTTTAAAATTCTTTTGAAAAAAAATGAAAAGAGGGGCTTTTCTTTCCATTTAAGGTGGTAGCGGTTTAAGTAAGCAAAGAAAAATATAGGATTATCTAAGGCTTTCGTGCTTGTTATACTTTGTATTAATTCTTGGTATTGTTCGTTTGATCGAAAATTGTAAATTGAACACAGCCTGAAGGAAGAGAACGCGGTGTTGGACGGTATGAATTACTTTATCAAAAATTCTATGGCTAAGTATAAATACACAACAGAATTTGAGGTGAATGCCTCTGTCAATATGTTATATCCATACTTTTCAACAGCTACCGGTTTGAAGGAGTGGTTTGCTGATGATGTGAATATGGAATCAGAAAAGAAATTTGTTTTTGAATGGCAAGGGGAGCTGAAACCTGCAAGAATGGTAATCAAGCGCACCAACCAGCATGTCAAGTTTCAATTTGATCCCGTAAATGAGGCAGACGAACATGATCTGGCGTATGTAGAGTTTAAGATGGATTATAATGAACTTACCCAATCTACCTTTATAAAGGTCATAGATTATTCAGAAATGGATGATGAGATTGAGCTTGATGAGATGTGGGGGCAGTTTTTTGATGATTTGAAGAAACAAGTAGGAGCTTAACCCAATTTGTCGTCATATTTGACTCGAAAGCGCTCAAATAATAGATTTTTTGTGGATTGATCGCAGGAAATCTATGCTATTTTCTGTTATCTATATTAAAAAAACTAGATTTGTAGTATAACCCTGACAAAATTTGTCAGGGTTTTCCAATTTGTTTCATTTGGTATTTATCACATACGCATTTCGTATTGTCTGGATAAAACATGGAATGGCAGATTGGGAAGAGGCGTCTAGCTTCTGGATTTTATTCTAACGACACTTTGAAAATAGCTGAGTATGTCATTTGAGCACACCAGAAAATACTACAAACAAATTGAGTCAGCCATCAGAAATGAAGACAGAGACTTTATAGTAAAGGAGCTGTCTGAGATGCACTATGCCGATATTACAGAGATGCTGTATTATTTGAATACAGAAGACTGTAGGTATATTCTCGATTCGTTAAGTCCTAGGGTTGGTGCAGATGTACTTAGTGAGCTGGAAGAAGATATTCGTGTTGAGTTCCTCAAAAGCTTCTCTTCTAAAGAGCTTCTCCGCTATATTGATTATGTTGATTCCGATGATGCCGTAGATATCCTGAATGAGCAGCCTGTAAAGGTAAGGGAAGAGGTGCTTTCCCATATGCAAGACAAGGAGAAGGCAAACAACATCTTGGAGCTTCTTCATTATGATGAAGATTGTGCTGGTGGTCTGATGGCAAAAGAGCTGATCAAGGCTAATGTCAACTGGACCGTACTGCAGTGTATTGAAGAAATACGTAGGCAGGCAACCAAAGTAGATAAGATTTATACTGTATATGTTGTCGATGATCATGATGTACTGTTAGGACGTGTCTCATTGAAAAGAATCATTCTGGCAAAAGATGAGGCCAAGATCAAAGACATTTATGTACCTGAGATCGCCATGGTCAATACTTTTCAGGCTGAGGAAGAGGTTGCGGAACTGATGCAGAAGTATGACCTTGAAGTCATTCCTGTAGTGAATGTACAAGGTAAGTTACAAGGTCGTATTACCATTGACGATATTGTCGACGTAATCACGGAGCAGGCAGAAATAGATCAGCAGGCAATGGCTGGTATCTCTGAGAGCGTAGAGCCCAATGATAGTGTCATTACCATGTCTCGTGCGAGATTGCCTTGGTTGATTGTAGGAATGTTCGGCGGTTTGTTGGGAGCCAAGTTTATTGGCATCTTTGAAAACGAGTTAACGCTTGTTCCGGCAATGGCCTTCTTTATACCATTGATTACAGCAACTGGCGGTAACGTAGGTATCCAGTCTTCAACCATTGTTGTACAGTCTATGGCTAGTAGTCCATCTGTACAGGAAACAATGGCAGAGCGTTTTTTTAAAGTGCTTTTAGTCGCTATTGTTAACGGATTGGTGATTGCAGGCTTAGTTTTTGTATTTAATTACTTTTTGGGAGATAGCTCATTGGCATTTGTTGTGTCAGCTGCGCTGTTCAGTGTCGTGATGCTCGCTTCTTTTATGGGAACAATTACTCCTATTGTTCTAGATAGGTTTGGAATTAACCCTGCCTTGGCTTCAGGGCCTTTTATTACCACTACAAATGACCTTCTTGGCTTGGCTGTCTATTTTTCTGTTGCAAAGGTGCTTTTGCATATGTAATAGGCTTTCCATGTGTGAGACTGACAAGCCACTTACTTACCGTAGGTAAATGCTTTAATATATTGACGGTATGGTTTGTCAGTTTCTTGGAACCAAATAGCTTTTGTAATTGTCTGCCTGCATTAAGTCTGAAGGCAAAAGCCTGCTGCCATTTTTGTTGGTAAGCATTTTCTAATTGTTCCCTATTTACCTTCTCACCCTTCTTGAAATAAATACCAATCAAGTCAGTCAATATGATGGCAGAGTGGATGGCCATAGCCATGCCGTTGCCACAGAGTGGTGTGATTAAGCCCGCTGAGTCACCAGCCATCATCACATGTTGCTCAATACAGGATTTGGCAGAAAAAGAGATTTCATTGATGACGATGGGTTTTTCGAATAGAAACTCAGATTCCTCAAAGATCTGTCTGATGTGTGGGTTCTCAAAAAGCACTTCTTGTTCCATTTTTTCAATAGAGCCAAACTTTTTTAGGTTTTGTCTGCTTGATAGGTAACACAAATTGGTTTTCCCTTCTTCAACTTTGGAAATGCCACAATACCCATCCTTGAAGTTGTGAAGTGCTATTTGGTTGGTAGGAATGGGGTTTTTGATATGGTATTTGATGCCTATGTATGGGGATTTACTTTGTATAAACGGCCTTTTCATTTGCTTGTCCAGCAGAGAGCGTTTCCCAAATGCACCAATCAGTAATGGAGCCTGAAAAGATTCTCCTTTAGTGGTATTTACTGTGAAAAAACTACCATCAAAATCAAAGTGATGGACTTTTGTGTTTTGAAGAACTGTCGTACCTGCTTGCTTGGACTTTTCAAAAAGGTACTGATCAATTGTAAACCTGCTGATGCCAAATCCTCCCAAACCAAGGGGCATATGAAACTGGTTCCCATTAGGACTTGACACAGTTAGTTCATTGATTTGAGGAAGTTCAATATTGGGCAAAAGCTGATGCATCTCCATAAAGTCCTTGACTTCATTGGAAATGTATTCGCCACAAACTCGATGTAGGGGGTAGGATTGTTTTTCAATCAATAACACGTTGTACCCCCAAAAAGAAAGGCGGAAGCTGCTGATTAATCCCGCAAGCCCTCCGCCTATAATGATGATATCGTACATGTAGATACTAGATTATCTATCCGATCTTTGTCTTTTCTTGTTCTACAGTATCACCCTTGTTTGATTTGAATAGCAGGTAAAGGCCAGCCAGTACTAAAGGAATACTAAGCAGTTGCCCCATTCTCAAGTCAACACCTTCCATGAAACCAGCTTGATGAACTTTGAACATCTCCCATATAATTCTGGAGCCAAAGACCATTATCAGAAATACGCCAAACAATCTGCCATGAGCCAACGATGTGCCGAACTTCTTGTACATCCCCCAAAGGATAGCGAAAGTGGCAAAGTAAGTCAGCGATTCATAAAGCTGTACTGGGTGGCGAGGAGTGTTGTCCCCAAGTCTTTCGAAGATAAAAGCCCAAGGTACATCAGTAGGGATACCTACAATCTCAGAGTTCATCAGGTTACCCAATCGGATAAAGGCACCGCCTAGGGCCACCATAATCACGACTCTATCCACAACCCAAAGGAAATGGTAATTGAACTTTCTGGAGTACATCCACAAACCAATCAGAATACCTATCGCTGCACCGTGACTTGCTAATCCACCTTTCCATACCATTAGGATTTCAACAGGGTGAGCCAAGTAATAGTCAGGGTCATAGAAAAGGCAGTGTCCTAGTCTTGCACCAAGAACAGTGGCGATCAACACATATATTGTCAGGGAATCAACACCTGATTCCGGTTTTCCTTCCTGTTTGTAAATTTTGGTCATCAATGACTGACCAATAAAAAATCCTAGGGCAAAAAGAAGGCCGTACCATCTAACCTCAATTGGTTTGGAAATGATCTCAGGCTTCACTGCCCATTCGATGAATGCTAGAATATCCATATCAAGAAATAATTGGAATTTTTGGAGTTAAATACTCCCTTATAATTTATCAAAATGATTTTCAAAAACGGCAATAAATATGCAATAAAGCAAATATAGGAACAGTACAAAAAATTAGACTAGGATTACAATTAAAATATCGACAGTTCATCAAAAAGTAATAAGCATAAAAAAAACCCTTGACTAAAAGGCAAAGGTTTTCCGGTACTTGTTTTACGTGATGTGACCAAAATCAATAATTCATTTCCATACTTATCAGACTAAGGAAATCATCTGTGTGAAATCCTTTTCCTGATTACAAAGTAGTGGATAATTCACTATGAATGCAAGGGTTTGAGCTAAAAATAATACCTCTTATTCTAAGAAAATTATCATTTTACAATAAGTGAATAAACACTTCTGTAAAATAATATTGTGACTTTGATTTTTAAGTCGATTGATTATTCTGTTTTATAATTCTTCGTAAAGGTCTTTGTCAGTAAGTTGGTAGCAAAGTGTACCATTTTCAGTCACATCAAGTTCAAAAATGCCTTTTTGGTAAAGTTCTTCCAGTCGAACTTTGGCTTCATCAGCACTAATATTGGCTTTGAAGCAGAGTGATGCGGGAGTGACTCGGCCATGTTGTTCTACCGCTATTCGAATCACTTCAGCATCAGGAATGCTGTGTAAAGCCCTTTTGTAGGCATAAAAAGTAGAGTTGACGTCATAAAGAGCACTTTTAACAATATCACTCAATGCATAAACCGTTTCAAAACGGTCATTGTATTCAATGGATAGAATACGTTGGGAGAGCATTGCAGACAGTTTGTATTTGGCGTCTTCACGGCTAAGTCCTGTACTGGACACGAAGTCCTCAATCCCAATTTGTCCGTTGTGCTGCCTGATAATGTCAATGACCTCAGTGTTGGATATTTTCTTTAGAGCATTGGCATACCGTTTACTGGATTGCTCCATCAGAAAGAAGCCAAGACTTCCGGCTACTACAATTGTGAAGACTATAATAATTACCGCCATTGCTTAACATGGTTAGGGTTGGAAAAGCGCGACAAGAGAAATCAGTTCGTGATTCATCAGTATTCAAGGCGTATGGCCAAGAGTACACATATAAATTATTTAATTTTATTACGTTTTTCAACGGAAGATGGGTTTAAATCATAAAGGTTATGATAAATCAAATGGTTCAGATGGTAGGCGATATCAGATAGAAAATTTTTGAATGGAGTAGACATAAAAAAGCGTGTAAGTGAGAACTTACACGCTTCTTCTGTTTGTTGATGAACTACTGATTGATTCCTTCGAACTTCAATCTTGGGTTTGAAGTTACCGTTAGGTCTTCAAATTCTCCTTTCAAATACTTGTAGTGGGCAGTGATGGCAATCATGGCAGCATTGTCCGTACAGTATTCAAATTTCGGAATATACACATTCCATCCTTTCTCTTTTCCCATCTCCTGTAGGGTCTTGCGAAGCCCTGAATTGGCAGAAACACCACCTGCAATAGCAATCTCACTGATCTTGTATTGCTTTGTTGCTTTCTTGAGCTTCTTGAGCAAAATTCGGATCAGGGTATGTTGGATGCTGGCACAAATATCAGGTAAGTTGTTTTTGATAAAGTCAGGGTCTTTTTGTACTTCTTTTCTTAAAAAGTTCAGAAATGCTGTTTTAATGCCACTGAAAGAGAAGTTAAGCCCTGTCGTACTGACATCCGGAAACTCATAAGCCAATGGATTGCCTTCTTGAGCATATTTGTCAATCAAAGGTCCTCCTGGATATGGTAAACCTATAATTTTAGCCGTTTTATCAAATGCTTCGCCTACTGCATCATCCTGTGTTTCTCCAACAACTTCCATGGTCAAGTGGTCATGAACTACAACCAATTGTGTATGTCCTCCACTGACAGTAAGGCATAGGAATGGAAACTTAGGGTGTGGCTCATCAATAAAATGGGCAAGAATGTGTGCTTGCATATGGTTGATGCCAATCAGTGGAATCCCAAGGGACTGTGCCATTGACTTAGCAAATGAGCTACCTACAAGTAAGGCTCCCAAAAGCCCTGGACCTTTTGTAAACGCAATGGCGTCCAGATCCTGCTTTTTGATACCAGCCTGTTTTAGTGCTTGGTCAATAACAGGAACAATATGCTTCTGGTGTGCCCTTGATGCTAATTCGGGCACTACACCGCCATATTGCTCGTGTACTGATTGTGTGGCAACGATATTACTGATGACCTTTCCGCCTTGTACAACGGCTGCTGAGGTTTCATCACAAGAAGACTCTATAGCGAGAATCGTTTGATTCATTTTTAAATATTCTTTTCAGGAAAAAGAAACCTTTAAGTTTGTCTGTCGTTATTGTTGTGCGCTAGCAACACATATCCGCTTGATTTTGAATGTACAAAAGACAAGGTAGATAACATTTCTAGATCTTTCATGAGGAAATCATGAACTTGAAGCGCAATAATTCACAGATCGTGGTTAAAAATGTTTAATTTTGTTGTCATTTCGTCCAAGGTACATTGTCTTGTGGGAAATGAATACAAATAAATGGAAAGCCCAAAACCGCTTTCACCTTCAGATTGCTGAATGAGGACAAAATTAAGAAATATCAAAATAACGCGTAAGGAAATTCTGGGAGGAATTGTGAGAACACTCAGTAAACTGGGGGTGTTGCTCGTGTTTTTTTGGTTGCTCTTTTACCTTATGATTCAGTACCCCGCAGTACAGACCCGCCTCGTACAATATGCTTCCAATCGTTTGACAGAGATGACAGGCTTCCCAACGACAGTTGAAGGGGTGTCTATCAATTGGTTTGACCTTATCGCATTGGATGGTGTGAAAATCATGGATACGAAAGGTGTTCCGCTGATTGATGTAGGTGAGCTAAAGGTGGACTGTGAGTACAAACTGCTGGTGCAGAATGATGGAGATATTCACTTGGATAAAGTATGGCTAAAGGATGTATCGGTGATTATGGTACAGGACTCTACCACTAACCTGTCCAATATGGATGAATGGATCGATGCATTAAGTGGTAAGCCTGATTCAGTAAATAGCTCAGGTAAATCAGGGACATTTTCCATCGGGAAGGCATATGTGGAGCAAGGACACTATGAATTACATTTTCCTGAAAAAGCTCCTGCTGACAAAATGCAGTTTGATCAGTACCATATGGTATTTGATCAATTGTATGGAGAGGTGACCAATTTCAGGGTAGTGGGTGATACCATTGCTTTGGATGTTAGAGACCTGAGAGGGTATGAACTCAGCAGCGAGGTGAAGATCCATGAACTGGATACAGACTTTTATATCTGCAAAACGGGAATGTCCTTTGGTGACCTCTTTCTGAAACTGGGGCGATCTTCTACACTGAAAGTAAAAGACCAGTTAGATTTCAAATACGATAGCTATAAATCATTCTCATCATTTTTTGACAGTGTCAGTATGACTGCAACACTGGATAGGTCTGATTTTGTAACGGACGACCTTGTTCGTTTTTTGCCATTTCTTCATTCCTATAATGACCGCTACAAAATATCGGGTCGATTTGATGGAACAATTAGTGACTTTGAGTTTATCAATGCGGACATCTCTTTTGGTGACAGTTCTCGGGTAGTCGGAGACCTTTCATTTGGCGGTTTTCCAGAATTAGATTCAACTGATATGAAGTTGCGTCTGGAAGCAGGAACATACTACTTGCCAAAAGATATTTATCAGTATGCGCCTACGAGCAGTCATGAAACAATTGGGTTGCTCGGTTCGACAGCAATTGCAGATGCTGACTTCAAAGGTTACCTGAGTGATTTCACATTGAAAGGCATTTTTGATACATCTCTTGGAAGGCTAGAGCCTAACATGTATGTCAATATGAATAAAGAGGTGTACAAGGGTTTGATGTCTATGAATAGGTTTGACTTGGGGACTTTCTTTGATCAGAAGGAAGTAATCAAGGATGTAGATGGTTATGTCAGGTTTGATGGGGTTGGCTACAGTCTGAAGAAGCTGCGATTGAACTCAAGAGCAGAGATAGAAAGGATTAATCTTAAGGGATATGACTACAAGCATATTTCAGTACCAAAGTTTATTTATAATAATAAGCAGTTTGATGTATATGCGACTGTTCAGGATCCAAACCTTAACCTGACCTTTGAATCTCTCACAGATTTTGAAAAGGATAAGTTCAATACAATGATTGAGCTGGATGCACCTGATTTGAAAGTGCTCCACTTAATGGATTCAACATTAGGTATTAAGTCCCATATAATTGCAGATTTTGATGGTACCCAATGGGGTTCCTTGGATGGAACGGTACGGATGGTAGACTCCAAGTTATTCAGGAAAGGGTACGAGGTGCTGATTGATGAATTTGATATATCTACCGATCATAATAAAGAAACCGGAGACAGGAATGTCTTGTTTGATTCAGACTTTGCCACGTTTAAGGCATCAGGGCAATACGAACTGAATACAGTAATCAGCGATCTTTATAAGCTTATAAACCAATTGTTGGAGAATGCGAGGGCAGATACTGAAAAAGTAGATATGGTGCTAGACCTACATAAGGAGCTAACAGATATCGAACAATACAACATGTCCTTTGAGCTGAAGAACAAGGACCTGAACAAGCTTATCCACCTATTTGATTCTACATTGCTCTTGTCAAGAAATCTGGAAGCCAGAGGGGGATTCCATACCGGAAAACTTGACTACCTGAACCTAGAAATTGATGCAGATTCCTTGCAGTGGGGAGACTACCAGTTTTTGGGTAACTATGTAGGAATGGCCGTTGCGAAGGAAAAAGGGAAAAGGAATGTTGATTTTCAGATGGATGCCAAATCTGATAAGCAGGATTTTGAAGGGGTAAAGCTAGCCAACCTAACTATGACTTCCTCCAATATAGATTCCCTCTTCAATATGGATGCCGTTATTGAGCATCCTTCTTCAGGAGACCGTTTGGAGTTTCTTTCAGAACTTATTTTCTATAAGGACAGCATGGTTCTGGACTTTCCTGAGTCAAAGTTCAGGTTGATGGATAACAATTGGAGTAATGATTTTGGACGGAAAAACCGTATCATTTTAGGCTACAATGGTGAGGTTAAGATTGATGATTTAGGGTTTGAAAGTGGAGAAAAATACCTTTATGCCAATGGTTTTATTTCTGAAGATTATCAGAAAAAGCTGAAGCTGAATATTCATAAGTTTGACTTAGGGATTTTGGAAAGGGTATTGGGATATTCTTTTAGGGGACAGCTAAATATCAATGCTGAATTTGAGGATTTGTATCAACACCCACGGATGCTGGGAGAGGTCAGTGTCGATGATGTATATGTAGATGACTACTTTGTCGGAAACCTAAAAGGTGATTCTGAGTGGGATGGTATTAACAAACGATTTTCAGTTGAGGCCTCTTTGACCCGAAATGAGCGAAAAGTACTGAAGCTGTCAGGTAGTTATGAGCCTACAGCACCAAAGGATCGCATGTTGGATATGACAATGATTCTGGATGGTGCAGACCTGAAAATTGCAGAATCCTTTTCTAAGGATGTAGTATCAAATCTGGAAGGGACACTGATCGGTCTTGTAAACATCAAGGGTAGTTTGGAAGATCCAATATTATGGGGAGATGCCTATATCGCCAATGGTAGTTTCTTACTTAACTATACCAAAGTTCGTTACCATTTCAGTGATAAAATCTATATCAGGTCAAATGGGATTTATGGAAAGAACTTGAGGCTTATAGATAATTATGACAACTATTGCTATGTCAATGGAGGTGTTTACTACAAGGACTTTGACAATTTCAGGCTTGATATCAATGCCCGAATGCAAAACTTCCAAGGCTTAAACACTACTGAGAAAGACAATGGTGAATTCTATGGAAATGTATTCGGTACCGGAACAGTGAAACTGGCTGGTAGTTTTGATGATATGTCTTTGAGCATTTCAGGTAAGACGGAAAAGAATACAAAGATATTTATCCCACTTAGTGATGATGGGGTAGTAGAAGACCAGTCATATATTCGTTACTATGACTCAAATAAAATATCAGAAGACAAGACAGTGGTTGATATCAGTAACAGCAGGGCTACGGATTCATTCTCCCTCAAGTTGGATATGGATATTGAGTTGACCCAAGAAGCTTATTGTGAACTGATATTTGATAAAAAATCAGGAGATATCATTCGTGGTAATGGAGTAGGGAAGTTACAAATGAGTATGACCCCTCAAGGAGACCTTACCATGTTTGGCAAAGTGGAAATCCTGAAAGGTGCCTACAACTTTACAATGAGAATGGCGGACTTCAATTTGTTGGATAAGCGATTCAGTATTGAGCCTAACTCATCTATTACATGGGCAGGGGATCCATATGGTGCTGAACTGAACATTACTGCAGCATATGAACAGAAAGTATCCTTGTCTCCGATTATAACAGATGCAGATAGTATTATTTTAAATGCGCCTGAGGTAAAGAGGAGGTATCCTGTAAATGTATTGCTGGATATGTCCGGAAAAATCTCAAGACCACAACTTGATTTTGATATAGAGATTCAGGATTATCCTAATACCATTGTGACGTCGCAAGGTACCATTCCAATGGATAGTTATGTGCAGGCATATAGGCAGAGGCTCCAAAATGACGAACAAGAATTGAACAGACAGGTTTTCAGCTTGATTGTAATGAAGCGTTTGGCTCCTGAGAATAATTTCGGAGGATTTACAACGTCGGCAGGTAATAGTGTGAGTGAACTCTTGTCCAATCAGCTTAGCTACATGTTGTCTCAGGTGGATGAAAACTTTGAGATTGACCTAGATCTGAATGGATTGGATGAAGAGGCATGGAAAGCACTTCAACTCAGATTTACCTATACTTTCTTGCAGGGTAGGGTCAGGATTTCAAGAGACGGTGGTTTTACAAACAGTAAAAATGAAACGGATGCCGCAAGTATATTGGGAGACTGGACTGTGGAAGTAGCTTTGACTCCTCAAGGTAACTTCAGGGCTAAGTTTTACCAGCGTCATAATGAGCAAATCTACTCAGGATTGGAAGGTAATACCACAACAGGTGCGAGTATTCTGCATACAAAGAGTTTCAATACCTTATCTGATATATTCGGGAAGAATAAGAAGAAGAAAAAAGAAGAGAATGAGCTGAAGGAGAAGATCAAGGAGCTGGAGAGAAAAGAGAAAGCCAAGCGGAAGGCTGATCGGAAGACAAATGATGAGACGGTACCCCCTTTAGAAGAGCAGAAGGAAGAAAATAAGCAAGAGGAAAAGGAGACAGTACCTGTTACCAAAAACCAAGAAAAATAAACGGAACAAAAACCGAATAATACGATAATATTCAAATGACTGACAGACATACAATAGAGAACTGGCTCAGAGGCTTGCAGGATAGGATTTGCCAATCACTGGAAGACGCTGACGGAAAAGGAAAGTTTCAGGAAGATCATTGGGAAAGACCTGGCGGCGGCGGTGGTCGTACCAGAATTTTCAAGGATGGAAATATCATCGAAAAAGGTGGTGTAAACTTTTCTGCTGTGTGGGGAGAGGCTCCTGCAAATCTGGTAAAAGCACTGGAGGTAGAAGGAAATGAGTTTTTGGCTACAGGTGTCTCGATTGTTATGCATCCCAATAATCCACATGTGCCGATTATCCATATGAATGTCCGTTACTTTGAAATGGACAATGGAACTTATTGGTTTGGTGGAGGTATTGACCTTACCCCTCACTTTGTGATTAAGGAAGACGCTAAATGGTTTCATGAACAGCTAAAAGCTGTATGTGATAAACACGATGCTTCATTCTATCCACGCTTCAAAAAGTGGGCTGACGATTACTTCTACATTCGTCACAGGGAAGAAACAAGAGGCGTAGGCGGAATTTTCTTTGACAGGATTTCGGATAAACAGGAATCATTGAATAAGGAACAGTTATGGGCATTTGTTCAGGATGTGGGAGATGCTTTTGCGCGTATCTATACCCATTTTATGAAGAAATATCATGAGATGCCTGTTACGGAGGACGAAAAGGAGTGGCAACGTCTTCGAAGAGGAAGGTATGTCGAATTTAACCTTGTATGGGATAGAGGTACTAAGTTTGGTTTGGATACCAACGGAAGAACAGAATCTATTCTGATGAGTTTACCTCCATTGGCATCTTGGGAATATGCACATACACCACAGCCAGGAAGCAGGGAAGCTGAAACTCTTAGTCTGTTGAAAAAAGGCATTGACTGGGTGAATATAGACTAGTCAATCCACTTATTGTGGGTTAAAAAGCAAAAGACCTTCAGGGACATTGGGATTCCTGAAGGTCTTCTGTTTTTATATGCTTACCTACTTTTCCATTCTTTCCTTTCGAAGTACTCCCTTACCTGACAGTGCTTTGGATTGAGGGTTCAACGGTAATGGCTCAGCAAATTTTATATCCTTGAAGAACTCATTGATATTTTGCTGACGCGACAACTCTTTTTTATCAGGGCCAACTTTTGTCAATTGGTCTGTAGAGTTATCTTCATTGATTGTTTCAATATTCATAAAACCATCTCCATTGGTGGTAACTTTCAATGCTTGCCCTTCTTTCAGTATTACTTCTGTTGGGGCGTAATTAAGCATTTCAAGCTTAATGGTAGGCGTAATGCCATTGAAATGATAGAAATATGTGGTTTTTGCTTCTTCCTTCAATACTTCCCCTTTCAGAGTACCATCAAAAACTTTTACCTGATATTTTAATTGAGTAAGCTCTGTTGGAACTCGTGGAGCCAAGGTGATTTTGTTTTCAATGGCATTGGGTCTAATGCCAAGAAAGTATTGGTACCAGACTCTCAGGTGCTCAGAGTTGGACCATGCTTGCAGGAATGTACCTGTGAGTTTGGGCAGTATTTTTCCTTCCCTAGGCAGGGCATCAGCGTTTTCGGCAATACTTCCAACGCCATCTCGGGTAAGGGCATCCCTGTTCATGTTTTTGAATAACTCAAATGCCATATCCTGTTGTCCCAGTTCGATCATGCGTTGCATGGCAATACCATTGTTCCATTGCCATATTGTACCGTTGTGGTAGGCTGCATCTTTGTGATAAAACTCAGGGTTTTCATGGTAAGGGTGAAAATCTTCATGTTTTTGATCAAGCGAGGCTACTCCCCAAGGGAATACCAGATTCTCCCAAGCTGTCTTTGTGATTTCCATCTTGGTTTCATCACGTTTTACGAGTTTCAGGGCAAAAAGCTGGTTAGGGCGGATACTGAAATCTTTTTTATTATCCTTGTTGATTCTGTCAGCCATATAGTGATGCTGCTTGTCAAAGAAGTCTTTTTCAAAGTTTTTCTGGAGCTTGTCTGCCAATGCCGTCCATTCCTTTTGGTCTTCTTTTTCCCCCATCACTTTAGCGAAATATGCTCCAGCTCTCAATTGGTCATACCATAGGGCTTGAATGTCATTGGCACGATTTCCTCTTGGTGACCAAGGAATTTTATTGTCAATCTTGGCATCCATCCAAGTATCAGCATCCTCATGTGTGAGGTAGCCTTTTTGGTCTACCCAATAGTGAATTGGACCTTCAATAGATCTTTTTACAGCAGGGTATAGTTCTTCAATGAGGGTGGTGTCTCCTGAGTATTTAATGTAATCCAGTAATTCAATCACAAAGCGAGGTGTCCCGTCTGTTGTATTGTAAATGATGTCATCAGGTCTTGCACGGTTCGGAACTCTGCCATAGTATTTAGACCCTTCATCCTTATTTTGGAATTTGGCAAAAGAGAGTAATATTTCTCTTGCCACATTAAACTGTCCAGTAACAAGTGTTGCACCAGGAACTGCGATAAACAAATCTCTACCCCAGTAGTCATTGAACCAAGGTAAGCCAGCATAAATACCTGTTCCCATTTGTTTTGTAATCAGCTGATCCATGGTTAGACTGATCCATTTGACAGCCTTATCCAAAGAATCACTGCTGCTTTGGAGATAGGTATTGTCCGTAATCAGTTTCTCCATACGGGCAACCCTTTCATCAAACCACTTGTCAGCATTGTTTCTTGTTGCTTCAATCAGCTTTTCGGCATTTTCTTTAGTGTCACCAAAAGCAATGATAAAGCCGTTTGATTGGTCTGCTTTGTCTTGTATGGTGCCATCTTCCAGTACCTTAATATTGGAAGCTTTTAGGGTAGATACTGCTACGGTTTTACCAACAGCTTTGCCCAGTTCATACAGGGCGTATCCTTTATCTTGTTCTTTGAATTTGATTTGCTGACCAAACAGTTTGAGACTGATGTGTTCTCCTTGAATATTGTCCAGTTTAATAAAGAGGACAGGCTTCATATCAAACATACGGAAAGTCTCAGTGGCATTTTTGTATTCTCTGACTGCCTGATGTGGGTATATTGTAACATTGGCATTTTGACGGTCAACTGGAGCCCCATCTATCTTTAATTCGTAGTCTTTGAAAAGTTGTTGAGTAGCGATATTCCAACCATAAAATGTAGCTCTACCATCAGTTTCCTTATTATCCTGATGATGGGTGCGGGCGTAATAGTAACCGGATTTTTTATCTGTATAAGAAAATTCCCTGTTTTGGTCTGTGGGTACCTGTATACCCAGTTCTGATAAAACTTCGCTGTTTGTTGTTTGCTTACTTTCAGTTTGCTGTTCTGATTTTTGATCACAACCCACAAGGCTGAACAACCAAAGCGTCATAAACAGATAAATACCTCTTTTCATATTGGTTCAATAGATAATTTGATCAAAGTGATTTTCAAGACCCAAGATAGGGTGTCAGTCTTGCTAACAGTCTATTTTGGTTAAGGTAAAGTTATGGTATAAAAATAGAATTTATCTGTGATGTATGTCAGCTTTCAGGAATACTGAGGTGAAGTGAGTAAATCGGAATTTGAATTGGATTATCTTAGGAAAAAGCTGTAGTGCTAACAGGGAAATACCTTATACGTCTGAAGCTTCAATTCTTGTACACTAATCAGTGCTTGCGCCATAGGAACGGAGATTTTCTTGAAGCGAATGGCATCACCGGGTTTAAGCTGTGCTACAAATGGTAAATCCACTTGGCAAATGGTGCCAAGGCGTGCATATCCACCTGTAGTTTGACTGTCTGCCATGGTAATGATTGGGTTGCCATTTCCAGGAACCTGTATTGTCCCACTCACTATACCCGAAGAAATAATATCAGCCTGATGAAGGTGTGTCAGCGTAGCGCCTTCTAGCCTATAGCCCATTCTATTACTTTCTGTACTGACTTTATATTCATTGCTGTAAAACTTTTGAGTGGTTTCTGAAGTCAATTGGTGATGTTCTGGACCTGTTATGATACGGGCTGTAAATATTTGGGCGTAATGGGGAATTAACTCAATTGGAACAACTCTCTGCTCAATGGGTGCATTTGCTTGGAAAGCAATAGTGTCGCCTTTTTCAAGTGGACGACCATTGAGCCCTCCAAACTTGCCATAAGCATATGTGGAACAGCTATCCATCACTTCAGGAATCTCCAATTTATCTGAAATAGCTAGGTAGGTTCTGTATCCTTTTACCAACTTGCCAAAAGAAAGTATATCTCCAGCTGCCACTGGTATCGATGTGTACATGCTAATAGGATGGTTATTCAGTCTTGGGGAAATGTCTGCCCCAGTAAGAGCAATGGTTGTGGGCGCATGAAAATGTAATGTTGGACCTGTGAGTGTGATTTCAAGTACCGGAGCGTTTGGAGGGGCTTGTACAAGCCATCTAACAAGTCTGTAGGCATAGGTGTCCATCACGCCTGAAGCAGGAACGCCTAGTTTTTGGTAACCGAGTCTACCACTGTCTTGTATTGTGGTATAAAGTCCAGGTTTGATTACTTCAATCATATGCTATAAAAAAGTCTGTTGACTAAGTTAAAGGTTGGAAATGCACCTTATTACTTATGAATGTGAGTATCTTATTTGATCATCGTGGCAGTTTGTATCTCCTCAAATTCTTCAACAGTAATGCTTTTGAATTTAATCAAATCACCCTGTTTGGCTAAAGTGTGAGGATTGGAGAAAGGAGAAAAAATAGCAATAGGTGTTCTTCCAATTATCTGCCAGCCGGCAGGGCTTTCCATCGGGTAAATACCTGTTTGGTTTCCTGCAATCCCGACTGATCCCTGATACACTTTCTGCCTTGGTTGTTGTTTTCTTGGACAGGTTATCTTTTCATTTAAACCTCCCAAATACATAAAGCCAGGCATAAAACCCAGCATATATACTTTATAAGTACCTGAAGTATGTATTTGGATCACCTCTTCAACAGAAAGACGGTTAAGGGAAGCCACTTCCTGTAAGTCCATTCCAAATCGGTAATCATAGCAAACAGGTATTTCAATTGTGTTTGAAGAGGAGGAGGTGTTTTCATCCAAGCATTCCGTAGGGAGGTAATCCAATGCCGAATCATAACTGACGTACATGGGGTTATAGATGATGGTAACCGAATTGTATGAAGGAATCAGCTCGATGATACCATCAATAGGTAAAAGCTTCTCAAATGTGTTGCAAAAGCAAATTACCTGTTGGTTGATTTCTTCAGAAATTTGGTCTCCAAAACTGATTAGTAAAGCAGCATCTCCAATCGGCATGCAAGTATAGTGGAATTTCATACAGTTGATTGGTTTAACTTTTCCCTTAATTGGATTACAAATGCCAAAGTATTTGCATTGTCTCCATGTACACAAACTGTATCTGCTGATAATGGGATTTCAGTCCCTTCAATGCTCGTGACGGTTTGTTGGTTGGCAATCTGTAATACTTGTTTCATGGCTTGAGACGTGTCGTGAATGACAGCACCTTCCTGAGAGCGAGGTACTAATAGTCCATTGGTAAGGTAACGCCTGTCAGCAAAGGCTTCTCTGAAAAACGGGATGCCAACGTCTTTGGCAGCTTTTTCCATTTGGGAGGATGCTTGTCCCACGAAAATAAGGTTACTTCCTGCACTTCTAATCGAGATAGCAATTTGTTTGGCAAGTTCAAAGTCTTTTGCTGCAGCATTGTAGAGTGCGCCATGTGGCTTTACATGGTGCAATTGTCCACCAAGAGCTTCTGTCATCGCTTTTAAGGCTCCGATCTGATAGAGCAAGATACTGTTGATTTCTTCATGGTCAAGCTCCATATGCCTACGCC
This sequence comes from Limibacter armeniacum, assembly GCF_036880985.1. Classification (NCBI taxonomy): domain Bacteria; kingdom Pseudomonadati; phylum Bacteroidota; class Cytophagia; order Cytophagales; family Flammeovirgaceae; genus Limibacter; species Limibacter armeniacum. The sequence goes on along the minus strand of NZ_JBAJNO010000009.1, from coordinate 746,589 downwards.
CAAAGCCTGCAAGGTCAGGATAGCCAGGGTGTGCCCCAATTTTGACATCATGTTGCAGGGCGAGGTCTATCGTTTTTCTCATAATCATGGGGTCACCTGCATGAAAGCCACAAGCTATATTACAAGAATCAATATAGCGTATGACTTCACTGTCATTGCCAATGGTGTATTGACCAAAACTCTCTCCCAAATCACAGTTAATATCCATGTATTTCAAAAAGTTGTAGAATGAATCATTTCCATACAATTTAGCAAAATATCGTTGCTCCTAATGATAAAACAAATGAGGAGGGTTATCAGCTTAATGTAGGATATGAAAAAAGAAATCCCCCTTGTCGAAAACAGATCGATAAGGGGGATTTCTTTGCCTTAAAATATATAAGCTTAGACAGCTTCAGCTGCTTTAGGCGCTTTGAGTGCATCTCTTTCTTTGTCTTCAGCACCGTGCGTTAGAGCCTTCAGCTTCTTGAAGAAAAAGAGTAGGATCAAGCCAAATGCAATTGCAAATATGGCGATACCTGTAAATACTTGCTCCTCACCGGCACCGCTTACAGCGTGCTCACCAATAACACCAGCCAGTTTGTTACCTAAACCTGTTGCTGCAAAGTAAACACCCATCATAATTGATGCATATTTTACTGGAGCCAGTTTTGTAATGAATGAAAGCGCTGTAGGTGATACACAAAGTTCACCAATTGTATGGAACAGGTAAGCTAGAACTAGCCAAATCATGCTAGAACCAATAATGTTACCTGAAGCATCAACTTGTACTTCAGCAGCAGCAGCAGTCATAAACAGGAAGCCTGCACCCATGATCATTGTACCAATTGCCATTTTCAGCAATGTAGAAGTTTCTTTACCAGCTTTCAGTCTCCATGCCCAGAAGCCTGCCACAGCAGAGCCGAATAGGATAATGAAGATCGCATTTACAGACTGGAATACACCCGCAGGGATTGTATAGTCAAACATTGGAAGGTAACGATCCGTCTTGCTCTGTGCATATAGGTTCATCAGACCACCAGCTTGCTCAAAAGCTCCCCAGAAAACAATTACAATTAGGAATGAAAGCAACAGTACAACAACTCTGTCTTGTTCAATCTTAGTTAGCGGACGGTTAGCAACCTCTTTGTCAACAGATGTTGAAGAGTTGATATAATCACCAATACCTACAAGGTGCTTCTGACCTAGCATGTAAACAACCTGACCCAAAAGCATACCGATACCAGCAAGACCAAATCCATAGTGCCACCCGTATTCAGCAGCTACTACAGGTACTATCAGTGATGAAAGTGCAGCACCAAGGTTGATACCGATGTAGAAAATTGTAAAACCTTTATCTCTGTTTGGGTCGCCTTCTTTGTAAAGACCACCTACCATAGTGGAAATGTTTGGTTTTAGACAGCCAACACCAAGTACGATCAATGCCAGTGCTGTAAAGAATGCCCACTCTTGTGGGATAGCCATGATACCGTGTCCTGCCACAAGCAATAGTCCACCGAGCATAACAGCTTTTTTCTGTCCAAGAAGTTTATCTGCAAGAATACCACCAGGGATGGACATCAGGTAAACCATCATTGTATAGTTACCATAAAGTGCCAAAGCATCTGCTTTTTCCCAGCCTAAGCCACCATCAGCAACATTTGCAACTACAAATAGTACAAGTAGTGCACGCATGCCATAGTAACTGAATCTCTCCCACATTTCTGTGAAAAACAGAATGTAAAGCCCTTTCGGGTGTGAAAATGTTCCTTTCGTCTCCATGTTATAAGGTTTGAATTATCCTGTATTGTTTAATATGATCAGTCAGATTGGTAATAATATAATTTGAACACAAAATGTAAATATTTCGATAATGATTAATTAAAGGAAATTTTTATGAACTTTTTTGAAAATTTTTAATCTTAAATAAGGTTTTTAAATCATATTTTCTTATAGATGATATCCAGAATAATCCACCTAAAATACATGCCTGACTTTCGGTTATTTTTGGAGTTAAATCGAGGGTAGAGTTATAAAAAAGAAAGCGGAAAAGGACATCGCCCTTTTCCGCTTTTATATTATACAAGCAAAAATTAGGTATTAGTGAATACCTCTCATCATTTTGCTTAGTAATGGAGATATCAATAATAAGAGTACACCACCTGTAACAGATGTCATAGTCAGGAACAGGAACAATGGTGTGTCAGGTAAGTAATTGTGAAGTAGAGACTCTAGAATACCTGCCATGTATTGAGCCAAGGCAATTGAACCAAACCAAAGTCCCATCATTACTGCTGTAATCTTAGTAGGGGACAGTTTGGTAATCATTGACAGCCCGATTGGTGATAAGCAAAGCTCGCCCATGGTATGGAACAGATAAACAGTTACTAGCCACAGTGGACTTACCAAGTTGCCATCTACAGCTCTTGAATCAGCAATGTTCATGACAAAGAAACCAACCCCAAGCAGAATTAAACCAAAAGCGAACTTAACAGGTGTAGAAGGATTGAACTTGGTTTTTGCCAGATTTTGCCAAAGCATATCAAAAGCAGGAGCCAATGCCAGAATAAATACAGGATTGATGGATTGGAAGTAAGTTGTAGGAATTTCCCAGTTAAGGAATCCGATTACTCTATCTGTTCTGCCATCTGCGAAAAGGTTAAAGGTACCTCCAGCTTGCTCAAAACCTGCCCAGAAGAAGATGTTGAAGAATGCCAGAATAAATATTACACCAACACGGCTCCACTCATCGCCACCTTTTGTATTGTTGGCAATAATAAAGACAAGGGCAATAACACCAAGTACAGCACCAATCATCTTAATATAGCCTGTTACTTCTTCGCCTAGAGATGACCACAATATAATTACGCCATAAGTAACTGCAGCTGTAGCAGCAGCCCAGATCAGGATATGTGACCAGTCTTTGGTTGTCAAACTGAACTGTCTGTCGCCAGAGCTAGGAGGGAAGCCAAGGTTACCAAGTGACTTGCTGTTGAATAGGAAGATAATCAGACCTGCCACCATACCAATACCGGCAGCACCAAATCCCCATCCCCATGAGATTTTTTCACCAAGTGTACCACAAACCAATGGAGAGAATAAGGCACCTAGGTTAATACCCATATAGAAAATGGTAAAACCACCATCTTTTCTTGGGTCATTTTGTTCGTAAAGCGCACCTACAATTGTGGAAATATTGGGTTTGAAAAATCCATTACCAACAATTAGTAAGCCCAGACCAACATTCAGTAAAGCTTCACCAGAAGCTATGGCAAATAGACCTAATGCCATCAATAAGCCACCAACAATAATGGCTTTGCGTTGTCCTAGTATTTTATCGGCGATGGCACCACCTGCCAATGGAGTCAAGTAAACCAAACCTGTAAAGATAGCATAGATTTCCAGAGCCCCAGCTCTATCTAGTCCTACTGCGCTTACAAGATAAAGCACCAAAAGTGCTCGCATACCGTAGTAGGCAAAGCGCTCCCACATCTCCGTAAAGAAGAGTGTAAAAAGCCCCCTTGGGTGACCAAAAAGCTCTCCGGAAGGTATTTTCTTTTCAAAAGTTGATACGTTGCTCATGTGAAAGAATTTTATTTAAAAAGACCGGTAATGTAAATGTGTTTCAATAAACTTGTCCAGTTTGTGGAGTGGTTAATGTTGTGGGGTGAAGCAAATTAGGGGATGAAATATCTCATTTTAGCGTGAGATATAGTGGTTTTCCCTGCTTTATCCCTTCGCAAATATGCTAAAAACAAGCTTAATAATTAGATAAAATCGCTCAGAAAAGTAAAAGTGAAATATTGTGTTATGTGAATGGTAATATTCCTATAATGGATTTATTTACACTTATAACCTGATTCTCAATTAGTATTGAATGTTATGAGTTTGGATTTTTGTGATATGATAATTGTCATGGATCAGAAATAGTTCTTAAAATATTTCAATTCCGATGGACGAAGAGTTATATTTGGTACAAGTCAAATAGTCAAATTGATATAACTAAATTTTTTGTTGTAGTATGAACTTACCAATGCTTTTAATCCTGATGGCCGTAGTCATCGTAGGTTTTTTCATATTTATTTACTTTGTGCCTGTCAACCTTTGGATTACGGCTCAGTTTTCAAATGTGAGAATCAGCTTGGCACAGCTGGTATTTATGCGAATTCGTAAAGTACCGCCAAGAGTAATAGTTGACTCTATGATCACTGCTACAAAAGCAGGTCTGAGGGTGACTACTTCTGAGTTGGAGACTCACTACCTTGCTGGTGGACATGTACCGTCTGTGATTAAAGCATTGATTTCGGCAGACAAAGCCAATATTGATCTTGAATTCAAGCAGGCAGCCGCTATTGACCTTGCAGGTCGTGATGTATTTGAAGCGGTTCAGATCTCAGTAAACCCTCAAGTGATCAATACGCCAAATGTAGCTGCGGTAGCGCAAGATGGTATCCAGTTGGTAGCTAGAGCAAGAGTAACCGTACGTGCGAATATTGCACAGTTGGTGGGTGGTGCAGGTGAAGAAACTATTCTGGCAAGGGTAGGAGAAGGTATTGTAACTTCTATTGGTTCTTCTCGCTCACATAAGGCAGTTCTTGAAAACCCTGATATGATCTCGCGTCTTGTATTGGAGAAAGGGTTGGATGCAGGTACTGCATTTGAGATTCTTTCTATTGACATTGCAGACATTGATGTAGGAAGCAATATTGGTGCAAAACTGCAAATTGATCAAGCGAATGCGGACCTGAAAATTGCAGAGGCTAAAGCAGAGGAACGTAGAGCGATGGCGGTAGCAATCGAGCAAGAGATGAAGGCTAAAGCCCAGTCAGCACGTGCTAAAGTAATTGAAGCTGAAGCCGAAGTACCTTTGGCGATGGCAGAAGCATTCAGAAGTGGAAACCTTGGTATCATGGATTATTATAAGATGCGTAATATGCAGTCTGATACTACAATGCGTGATGCGATTGCTGACGCTAGCCGTGATGAGGTAGTACACAAGCGCTCTGATGAGGAAGAGGAAGAGGACAGATAGTAGTAAATGAACGTTTCTGTATATCATAAAAAAGCACTTTGGAACCGATTTCCAAAGTGCTTTTTCTTTTAGAGCAAACCTTTTGATAAGGTTACTTGCTGTAAGCTAATTTTATAGGTGCAGGGAGAGTAGGTTTTCCGATAGGTACTATCTTCAGTTCAGTGTCAACCTTTTTGTAAAGTGCAGGTTTGACAATACCCAAGCATATTTTCATTCTGATAACTTTTTTGACAGACTCATATACTTGAGCCTTGAATGCCGCATTGGTTTCCATCTTTTGGAGAATATCCTGATGCAGTTGAGCTTCACTTGCGGGCATTAATACCATATCAATTCCTGCTTCTACAGCTTTCAGTGCAGCATTTGGGATTTGTTTTAATGCTCCCATCGTCATGGCATCAGTTACGACAAGCCCCTTAAACTGCATTTGCTGTTTTAGTAGATCTGTAACAATCAATCTGGAGCAACTGGATGGCATACCATCTGTATCAAAGTCAGGGTTGTTTTGTACCGCAATATGTCCTACCATGATTGAAGTGACTTCCTCCTTGATCATATAGGCGAAAACAGGTAATTCAGGCATTTCCCCATCAATGTAGACAAGTTTTTTGTGGCTGTCTCCTTTTACATTTCCATGTCCGGGAAAGTGTTTAGCCGTTGCAATGATATTGTTTTCCTGAGTGGCGTGTGCAAAAGCAACAGCAAGTGGTGCAACGGAATTGGCATTGTTGCCAAAACTCCTATTGCCAATGATATCTTCATTTTTGCTGAAATCACAGATTGGCGCAAAGTTCTGTTGAATACCAATCTTGTTTAGCTCATTACTGATTGCTACGGCTGTCTTTACTGATTGTGTGGCTGAAGTAAGGGTATTGGTCTTGGGGAAGCTAGGCAGGCCACTGATTTTTCTGTTGATCAGGCTTGGTTCTGCATCTGCACTAAAGAGTAGTGGAAGTCCACCATTTCGAACACTTTGCTGATCAAAAGATTTGGCTAGGTTGGTTAGCTCATTTTTTTCTCCACTCAAAAGTAGGATACCTCCCAGTCCGTTTTGTGCTAAAAGATTGTCCAACTTTGATTTTGGGTAGCCACTTTTGCCTCCGACACTAATGATCATTTGTCCGGCACGTTGCCAGTCTGATAGGTTGGCAAAAACAGTTTCGACTTCTTTATCAAGTTGTTGGTTTTGACTGTAAAAGTCTCTTAGGCTCCATGCAGGAGAGGTCTGTGCAATTGTGTGGCTTGTAAGTGTGCAAATACAAGCCAGTGAAGTAATGATAGTGTGAATTAATCGCATATAGCGTCTAATCTTGATTTGAGTGAATACTGATAAATAACCCAGCTGATATAGAAAAGAAAAGTCTGCTGGCTGAAGACCAGCCAGCAACTTTATTTATGCCATTGTTTTGTTACATATTTTGACCAATGCATCAAGAAATGTATCATTTTCAGCAGTTGTACCTATTGTAATTCTTAGACAACTGTCACAAAGTGTTACGGATGAGCGGTTTCTGACAATGATTTTATCTTTAATCAAAGCATCATATACAGCGTTTGCTTCATCAATCTTAACCAGAATAAAGTTGGCATCAGAAGGGTAAATATGCTTTACGGAACCTAGTGCAGACAGTTTTTCGGATACCCTTTTTCTTTCTGCTAAAAGCTCCTTAACCATTTCCTCCTTTTCACTGACATTGGCCAAAGCTTTGAGCGCATGTTCCTGAGTCAGTTGGTTGATGTTGTATGGAGGCTTTATCTTGTTAAGCACCTGAATGATTTCTTCAGAGGCAAAAGCCATACCGAGTCTTAAACCTGCAAGACCCCATGCTTTTGAAAATGTTTGAAGGATAATCAGGTTCTGGAAATCGGCTAACCTATTTGTCCAGCTTGTTTCAGATGAGAAGTCGATGTAGGCTTCATCCACTACTACAAGTCCATCAAAATTCTTCAGCAAAAACTCAATGTCAGCTTGGTGCAGGGAGTTTCCTGTTGGGTTATTTGGAGAGCAGACAAAAATAATTTTGGTATTGCTGTCTGTTGCCTCAAGAATTTTTTCAGGTTGAAGTTGGTAGTCTGAAGTCAAAGGTACCTTTCTGATTTCGGTCGTATTAATCTCAGCACTTACAGCGTACATTCCATAAGTGGGAGGCATAATAATAACATTGTCCTTTAGAGGAATGCAGAAAGCACGATAAAGCAGGTCAATGGCTTCGTCACTACCGTTACCCAAGAAAATCTGAGAGGGAGCGACACCTTTGATATTGCTCAAAGCTTGTTTAACTTCCTGTTGGTAAGGATCAGGATAACGGTTAAAGTTACCACCAGCAACGGATCCAATTGGATTCTCATTGGCGTCCAAAAATATACCTTCAGTTCCAGTGTACTCATCTCTGGCAGAAGAGTATGGAGTAAGGTTTGCTATATGAGGTCTAAGTATTTTTTTTATTTCAAACATAGGTATTCATGTCTCTTTTTATTGCAAAAAATATATTTTGAACTTAATTGCTCTAATAATGTCTCCAATCCTGAATTTGTTTTGGCAACTTAACAAATTTTGAGGATCAGTTGAATGTCTCCAGTGCTTCAATAACAATCTTTTACCTGTTTAATCTCAACTGTAGTCATTAGCCTTTCAAGGCAAATAACCCTAACCCATCAATCGAGGCAGAGATGCTGCAAAAAGCCTGTCAGATATGTTAAGAAGAATGCTAGAGAACTTAATAAAAGAACCTAAACCTACTATCAGAAGCTTAGTTGTTTTTGCTTTTACCTGCTTTTGCTGTTGTACCCTGTTTGTAACACTGCTTGCCAGAAAGTTTCATCAGGAATTTCAGACCCAAATGTATGCGGCCAGCCTGATAGGAGACCAGCTGTACCTTTCTCAAAGTATCGTCAACAGTATTTTACAGCAACACCATCTGGAAAAAGGACATGGCCTTAGGATTGAAGGCCCTTCTGTTCAGATGGACGATTTTGTCTTACTGGCAGACAAACAGCAGGAATTGCACAATATAAGTAATGATTACGAAGCTTTAGACTTTAACCTTGCAAAGATAGAACTGAAATACAACCGCTTCGCATTGGAACTGAAAGATTGTTTCGAGAGGTGGGAAACAGGTATCAGTGAAGCTAAACTTACGCAGCTCCTAAAAGTAAGAAACCAGTATGAGGATGAGTTAGGGTTGTTTCAGTCAAGGCTTTCCACAGGGATGAGGGAAAATTTGGAAGTAAACAAGGTTCGTTATCTGGTATTCGGTGGTTTTATGTTTGCCTTTATTGTGTTTTTCATCCTATTCATAGGCAGTTTTGATTTACAGCTGCTTAACATTTCCTCTAGAGAGTTAAAGCACATTTTTTTGGCGGCAAGTACTTCCAATAGGGGAGTGGTCATTATGGATGAAAATGGGAAGGTGACTTGGTGTAATCAGACATTTATCAGGCAGACAGGTTATACATTGCAGGAGTTGAAGCAAGTCAGCGTTGATAAAAGTTTAAATAGCTTGGGCATCTTAAAACAGATGTGGAAGCTGATAGTACAACAAGAGATTACGACAATTGAATTTAGGGATGAACATAAAAATGGTGACGACCTTTGGATAAGGCTTTACATGAACCCCTTTCTTGTAAAGAATGGAAGGACTTCTAGGTATGTAGGTTTGACAACGGATGTAACTATAGAGAAACAGGCTCAGGAGCAGTTGGCTGAAAGTGAGTTGCTAAAGGATGTGATACTGAAGGTAATTCCGGATCATGTTTTTCTGAATGATAAAGATGGGCGGTTTGTGGCTTTTGCAACCAGTAATGAGGATGAACTTTTTACAAAGCCTGATTTTTTTATGGGAAAAAAAATTGAGGAAGTATTACCACATCCATTAGCCGAAATTATCTATCAAAAAGTGTTACAAACCCTCAAAAGTAAAGGTGAAGAAATCTTTGAGTACGAGTTGCCAAACAAAGGCGAAGTCCAGTATTTTGAGGCAAGAATGAAAGCTGTGGATGATGAAAGGGTAGTCACCATTATTCGGGAAATATCTGACAGAAGGAAGGCGGAAGAGCTGAATGAGTTTAAGACAAGACTGCTGGAGAAGGAAGTGAAAAAAGGGAAGAAACAGCTTCAGCATGTAGAAGAACGCTTTTCAAGGCTTTTTGAAGCATCCTCAGATGGATTGCTATTCCTCAAGGAAGGTGTTGTGACAGATTGTAACTCAGCTGCTCAGGTACTTTTTGAGTTAAGTTCTTTGGACCAAATCTATGGTAAAAGCCTTTCCTGTTTCTCAAGTGAAATTACTTTGAATGGTTTGCATGCATCTGAATTGTTGGGCAGGGCAGAATCAATGTGCCTTAGCTATGGGAAAACAAATTTTGAGTGGAAGTTCAAGACCCTGAATGGAATTAGTTTTGATGCGGATGTATCACTTAACAGAATGCTTATAGGAGAAGATGGATATGTGTTGGTAACAATCAGGGATATTTCCATTAGGAAGAAAGCTGACTTGGCGCTCAGAAAGAGTCAGGAAATGTATCAGTTGCTATCCGAAAATACCAGCGACTTGATTGGATTGCATCATGCAGGGGATGGAACTTTCAGTTATGTTTCAGCTGCTTGTGCACAAATGCTCGGATATGCTCAGCACGAGATGCAAAATAAGTCACTGTTTGAGTTTGTGTCAATGGATGAGTTGACGATTGTGAAGGAGTATTTCAGGATGTTTACTATGAATGAGACTGTAGAGGAGAATATTCAGTACAAGATGAAACGGAAAAACGGACAGTTTATATGGGTGGAGACGGTACTGAACAATATTACAGAGAAAGACGATGAAGTTGGTAAAATACTGTCAGCGACACGTGATATAACAGTCAGGAAGCATGCTGAGATGGAAATCATTCAAACATTAAAGAAAGAAAAAGAACTGAATGACTTGAGGTCAAGGTTTGTAACAATGGCATCCCATGAGTTTAGGACGCCGATTACAACGATGAAAACCAGTATTCAGCTTATTGAAATATATACTCGGAAAATGCCAGCGCAGGATAGAGAGAAGCTTCATAAACATTGCTCTAGGGCATTGTACGGAGCTGATAGGCTTGTTGAGTTACTGGACGATATTTTGTTGTTGGGCAAAGCGGAAGCGCCTTTGTCCAGTTTCAGTCCTGTAGCAATGGATGTAGTGGAGTTTGTCAGTCAGCAAATAGATAATTTCTTTCCAATGCAGGAAGGGGAGGAGATTAAGATTAGTGTTCAAGGTGTGAAGAAAGAAGCTGATACTGACCCTGATATTCTCAAACATATCCTGACAAACCTTGTAGGAAACGCATTGAAGTATTCAGAAGAAGGGAGTTCAAATCCAGAAGTGAAAATTAAGTTTGGAGAAGGAGATAATTGGGTGTTGGAAGTAAAGGATTATGGAATTGGTATTCCAATTGAAGAGCAGAACAAACTATTCAGTGCGTTTTACAGAGCGTCAAATGTGGGAGATATCCAAGGTACAGGTCTAGGACTGATGATTGTAAAGGAATTGGTGAAAATGCATAGAGGCAGCCTTACCTTTAAAAGCAGTGTCGGTGAAGGAACTACTTTTTGGGTTCAGCTACCTCTAAAATCACCAAAGCGCGATCTTGATCATTAGTTTAAAAATGAAATAAGCACACCTGCCGCTACAGCAGATCCGATTACTCCAGCAATATTGCTAGCCATGGCATATTGCAGAATGTGGTTCTGGCTGTCGTGTTTGAGCGCCAAATCATTGGCAACCCTTGATGCCATTGGAACCGCACTCAGTCCTGTTGCTCCACACAATGGGTTGATTTTTTTCTTTGAAAAAACATTATAGATTTTTGCCGCATAAATTCCTCCCGCCACAGAAAGTGAAAAGGCGACAAACCCACCAAGCAAAATCAACAGGGTTTTGGTTTGCAGAAATGAATGTGCATCCATTGTTGCACCAATACATAGACCTAGAAATACAGTTGCCGAATTCATGATAATACTAGATGCGGCATCTGAAAGCCTTGAAGTGGCATTGCCTATCTCCTTGACAAGATTACCGAACAACAAAGCACCTAAAAGTGGTACGGATGTCGGAACAAGTACCCCAACCAATATGAAAAGCATGATAGGAAACATAATCTTAACAGCTCGCAGGTTTTTGATCTCTCTTGAAGGAAAGCGCTTGTCCTGCTGTTTCATATTGATCTTAAAGTCCTTTTTATTCATGGTCAGGTTGGCTATCAAAGGAATGATGACAGGAACCAAAGCCATATAGGAATATGCTGCTATGGCGATAGGACCTAAAAGTTCTGGCGCCAATAAAATGGTGGTGTAGATAGCCGTAGGTCCATCAGCTCCTCCGATAATAGCCAATGCTCCTGCTTCTTTTGGTGTAAAACCAATGGCTACCGCAGCAATTAATACCGTAAATATGCCAATCTGAGCTGCTCCCCCGAAGAATGCCAGTCGCAGGTTTCGTAGCATAGGACCAAAATCTGTCAGAGCACCTACCCCCATAAAAATCAAAGGAGGTAGTAAACCTGTCTTGATGAGTGAGTAGTAGAGCATATTGATAATGCCATGCTCTTTGGCAATCTCGACAATGGACATATGGGTGATTTCAGGGTGTTCGCTTGCCTGAAGCACATTCATGCCTGCACCGGGAACATTTGCCCAAAGCACGCCAAAACCGATTGGAATCAGCAAGAGTGGCTCAAAGTTCTTGGCAATACCCAGATAGAGTAGCACTCCACCGATCAGCAGCATCAGCAGGGATCCGGGAGATGCCGCAAACCCGCTGATGGCTGTCATTTCATATAGCTTCTCAAAAATATTCATAAAGCGTGCAAAGTAAATGGTGAAGAAATCCTGTTTAGAATTGGTTAGCCTAATACGACCAATGTTTCATCCTCATCTACTTCATCTCCATCTTGATGGCAGATATCCAGTACTTTCCCTGCCTGATCTGCTGTAATAGCATTATAGACTTTCATGGATTCTATATAGCCGATTACATCTCCTTCGTTGATCTTGTCGCCAACTTTTACACCTTTTTCAGTATTGGATTTGGTTAGGAAAAATTTACCCTCTAAAGGAGCTACCACACCATGCCCGTTTTCAGGTTCCACTGATGGAGGCTCAGGGGAAGCTTCTATCTCTTGAGATTCCTTTTGTGCTATTGTGCTGCCGTTGCCATAATCTATTTCAACTTCAAAGGTTTCTCCATCCACCGTGATGCGCATATTTTTTGGAGAAGGAGTAACTGCTGTTGGTGTATCAGTGGCAGGGGCGGTTTCCGTAGCTTTAGGTTGCTTTTTCTCTGCCAGATCTTGTTCGAATTTCAATTTAGCTTCTCCTGACTTGTATGCTCTATATTGAGTAGGGTGCATAGCCAATTCAAACAGCTCTTCTTCATCCTCTCCTAGACTCCAGCCATTTTCGGCTATTTCCTTGCGGTATTGTTCTAGTTCAGGTCCGTAAAGCGCTTGTGGGTCTCCAGTGTAGAGTTCCTTCCCTAGTGCAGCGGCTTTGTCCTTTAACTCTGGAGCTAATTCACCTGGTAACTTCCCTGCCTTTCCAAGTAACATATCCCATGTGTTGTCATCAATAAGGGACCAGCGGTCTTTGCCTTTTGCCATTTGAATAACATTCATCAGGGCTGTATTTTTTACATATTGAGAATAAGGCGTTACTAATGGTGGATAGCCCATCATAGGCCAGATGTATTTTACCTCATCGAAAAGCCTGATCAATAATTCATCTTGCGTAATGGTTGGTTTGTTGTGTTTTGATAGCCATTTATTCAAGCTCTCCAAGTTGTTGGCAAGGTCAGCCATCAATGAGCCCATCATCCCACCGGGAAGCCCTGGACCGATCAAAAGAGAGTTCATAAACCGGTTTTTCGGGTTGATGTAATAGCCCAGAAAATCATCAATAAACTCCTGAGTCAGTCTACGAACCTCCATATAGGCATTCATATTAATGTCAGGTACATGGAAGCCAGCATCTCTCAACATTTCATGAGCAGTTAAAAGGTCAACATGACCTGTACCCCAAGAGAGTGGCTCCATTCCGACATCAATGATTTCGGCTCCAGCCCTTGCTACTTCAAGAATAGATGCAGGCGCAAAACCAGGTCCTGAGTGAGCATGGTATTGAACCAGAATATCTGGGTGAGCCTGTTTGATGTTTTTAACCAACTTGCCTAGTGAGTCAGGTCTTCCGATACCCGCCATGTCTTTGATACAGATTTCATCTGCTCCTTTTGCAATCAGTTCTTCAGCGAGGTTGGTGTAATATTCAACAGTATGTATAGGAGAAACCGTGATGGACAGTGCTGCCTGTGCAATCATGCCACCTTCCTTAGCGAAGCGGATTGATCTTTCAAGGTTTCGAATATCATTCAAGCCACAGAATGAACGTGCGATATCAGTTCCTTGCTTTTTCTTGACACTGAACATCATTTTGCGTAATTCTTCTGAGCATGGGTTCATCCGTATCCCGTTTAGTGAGCGTTCCAGCATATGAGTCTGGATACCGACCTCATTGAATGGTGCTGTCCATTGTCGAACGGCCTTGTTGGGATTCTCGCCAAACAATAGGTTGATCTGCTCGAAACCACCACCGTTGGTTTCAACTCTACTGAAACAACCCATGTCAATAATTGGGTTGGCCACTTTGGTCAGTTGGTCAACACGAGGAACATACTTTCCTGATGATTGCCACATGTCCCTATAAACCAGAGAGAATTTTATTTCCTTGCCCATAACGAATTGGTCTTTGTTTTTTAATTTTTTGAAAGCTGATTATGAAATTTTTCGAATACATCGAACACTACCTTTACCTCCTGTTGCCAGTTCTACTGCAACTACTAAGGCTGCCAACTTTTTATGATCCAAGTTGGTAGTAGTGGCGGTATTGAGTAGTGGTGGCGATTCAGTTTGGTGAGCTAGTTCTTGGGATTGTTTATTAGTAAAGAAAATCAGTAGCTTACCACCTATAACCACAATCGTCAGTATTACAAAAACGGTAGACATTCCAACCGCCATAAGCATTAATCCTGTTTCTATGTTTGTTTCCATATTGAAAGCTTTATATGGTAACAACTCGGGAAAGCGAGTTGGTTTAAATCCTGAATACTTATCCGAAAGGTAGGAGAGCTATGTTTGTTAAATGGTGAAAACTGTCATCGAATAAGTTGATTTTTGACACTTATATAGGTTTGATTTTGAAATTTTAGTCAACATGCAAATAAAAGGCAGTAAAATTCTGATTACAGGAGGTAGTTCAGGGGTAGGGAAAGCTACCGCGACTTTACTTAGGTCATTAGATGCCGATGTGATGATTGTAGGAAAGGATAAAGACAAATTGGAAAAAGTGGGTAATGCGATTGGGGCAATTTCGGTTGCGGCTGATATCAGTGAACAGGAAAGCATTGACCGTATTTTTGAAGTCATAAAACACCAATGGGATGGTAAGTTAAATTGCTTGGTTAATAATGCAGCTGTGGGGGAGTTCTGTAAGCTTGAGGAGGTTACTTTGGAAGCTTTTGAACGTGTATTTAGGGTAAATGTTTTTGGAACGGCGATGATTACCCAAAAGGCAGTTGAGATCTTTAGGAAGCAACAATCTGGGAACATAATTACGATTGGAGGCTCGGCGGCTGTAGACGGTTTTCCGACCGGAACTGTATATGCAGCTTCTAAGGCTGCCGTTCGGAATATGACACAGACTTGGCGAAAGGAATTGAGAGGTTCTAATATTAGGGTGACCCTGATAAACCCTTCTGAAATGACCACAGGGTTTCCTAGTCCTCAAGACAGTAATTATCCTCCACAAGGAGTGAAAAATAGACCGGAACGTCCTTCTGAGCCAACTAAGTTAAGAGGTGAGGAAGTAGCTCATCTAATTAGGAGTATACTGGAAGTCGATGATAGGGGTTTTGTGCCTGAGCTTAACCTTTGGGCGACAAATCCATCAAACTAGATCTTAGGGTAAAGAAATAGCTTATGAAGCCAAAAGATGTATTAAGAAAGTGGGTTGAGTTTTTCAACAGAGCAGATGTAGACGGGTTAGTTACACTATACCATGAAGGTGCAATCAATCATCAGGTTGCAAACATGCCCATCCATGGGAGGGTTGCGATTAAGGAAATGTTTGAGCGTGAGTTTGCAGCAGCCGAAATGACTTGTATTGTCGAAAATATCTTTGAAGATGGGGATTGGGCAATAATGGAGTGGAAAGACCCTTTAGGACTGAGAGGCTGTGGATTTTTTCAGATTGTTGAAGGGAAAATCATACTGCAGAGAGGATATTGGGATAAGTTATCTTTTTTGAGACAGCATAACTTACCGATACCTAAGAAATAAACAACCCCATCCTGATGTATAGCAGCATGGGGTTACCCTATTAAGGAAGTTCGTGTCAATGAAAGTTGACCTGAACATTTCCCAAGAAAGTCGTTCCTTTGATCAATAAACGGAAGTTTTCAATTGGTTTACGTTCTGAACTGTTGGACGTACCAGTTTTTAGAAGCTTTTTGTACCATTTATTACCTTTGTCAGACTCTCGGTATTGGCCAAGTGCCGTACTCATTTCTTTTTTGATGGCTGTGCCATAAGGAACATGGATTACTACTTCTCCCAGAATATTGTCCATATCCAGAATCAGGATCTTGTCTTTGAAATCCTCATTTCTCAAATCAAGTCGAGTAGTGCCAAGCCTTGATTCCACTTTAACAAAAAGCATGGTTACCTCCGTAGCAAGATTGCGAAAGCTGACATTATTTTCTCCTAATGTGGTCACTACCTTTACAACTTCTCCACGGTTTTGTGAAATGTCCGTTTTCAGTTCGCCCATTATGGTCGATATTTTGTTGGGTGGCAAGTTCTGAAACTTGGGAAGCTGCTGAGATGAAGCGTTTACATTATTTGTTTTGGCCTGAAAAGGCTGCAGATGCGATGGGAAATCATGCAGAATTTTTGAAAGGTCTTCTACAGATTTAGCTTCATAAGCCATTTGCAGTCTGTTTTCATAATCTGTCTCTTCTAGCTCGTGCTGCGTGAATGCATCCTGTAATGCTTGTATAACTTGCTCTCTTTTTTTAGGAAGACCAAATGTTGTTTTTTGTAGCATGATAGTGATTTGTTGACACCAGTTATTTGATTGAAGTTGAAATATTGTAAGTAAAATCAGCTGATGCAAATTTTTGAATAAAATCAGGAGATTATGTCCTTACATATTCTTCTTTATCGATAAAAGTCAACATAAAGTTGGGTGCGAGAGGGGGATTAGTGTTCTTTTTTATAAAAAAGAACCACCCTTAAAATATTAAAGGTGGTTACTGATGTTAATTAGTCACAATAAATGCTTAGTTGTTGTCTTTATATGGAGGCTCTTCGTTGATTTTGATGCCATAGCTTTTAATAGCCGATCCAGAGAAGTAGCCAATTGCTTTTCCTTCTGATTGTTCATTTATAGCGATGATATTGGTAGGCAGGTTTACTACAGGAGTAGCGAACAAGCCACCGTTTTGCATCTGTTCTTTTGCCATACTCATAAAGCCAAAAGCGCCATCTGTAAGGGAATGAATCTCAACATAAATTGAATCACCAACCTCATAAAGTGGAAGCTCATCAATCTCATCTGCATCCAGATTTGGATTGATTCCTGTCCTTACAGGTGGAATAAATGCCACTCCATCTGCATTCTCATCATTATTTGTTCCTGGTATAATGTCATGTACCAAGTTCATTTCACTTACCTTGTTTAGGAATTTACCGTTTTTCCAAGTTTTAACCCAATAGTAATCATTTTTTCCTTTTAGGTCATACGCCCATAGTTCTGCCACTATAGTTTCAACAGGGTAGAACAGGCTTTCCTCTTCCTTGTAAACCTGAATTGAATCTATAGTAGGTACACGTTCGATAGAAGTGAACGCTTCGTATGCTTCACCATTTGGCATACTGATACTCAATTTGTATTGTTCCTGATAGAAACCACCACTAGTCTCATCATTGATATCCTCACGAAGTCTGATTTGAAGCGTATCATCAGCTGATGTAGGCATCCATGTATAGACACCATTCTCATTTGTATCCGTAAAGGTAATAACTTTACCTTCATTCAGTAGATCTTCTACCGTAACAGAAGCACCAGTTGCAGGTAATGCTTGGCTGGTAGAGAAGTAAGGTTTGCTATAAGTCAGTTTAATCTCCTGTTCTCTAAACCTGTTGTTGATAAAGGCGTCTACTACAAGCTGCGTCTCGCCAGGAGTTACGTCAATTTCTACAACATCTTCACAGCTGATAACTGATATAGCCGCTAGTCCTATCAGTAGTGCTTTGATATATTTTTTCATGTTGATCAACATTTCTATGATTGCTTAACAGTATGGAATATTGAATTACTTAGCTTCCTATCAGAATTTGAAGTTGTAAGACACTGATGGAATCACAGAGCCTATGATAGAAAGCTGTGTAGCCTGATTGTCTGTCACGCCATAAGGCATCCTGTCAGAGTTTGGGTTGAACGAGATGGAGAATGGGTTACGACGGTTATACACATTGTACAAGGAGAATACCCAGTAGCTCTCATAATTTTTCCATCTATGATTCTTTTTGGATGGTGTTAACGTTGCCGAGAGATCCAGTCTATGGTAAGCAGGTATTCTATAGTTATTTCTTGAATCATCAGGGTTATGAGGTGGTGAGTAACCTTGGATCTCATATGTATTGGTAGGGAACGAAGCTGGCGTGCCCGATACATATGTGAAACTTCCTGAGAAAGACCATTTTTCGTTGAGATCATAGAAAGAAACCAATCTTACATTGTGTGTTTGGTCAAATCGGGCATTATACCATTCATTGTTGTTAATGTCATCTGTCAACCTTTCAGTCTTGGAAAGTGTATAACTTGTCCAGCCGTGGAATTTGCCTTTGGTCTTTTTTACATAGAATTCAGCACCATAAGCTCTACCTTTAGATTCCAATAAGTCACCTTCTATATATTCATTCAGCAAAAGGTCAGCATCTACTACATAGTCTACCAGTTGGCTCATGTCTTTGTAGTACACCTCTACTGAGGTCTCATACATATTGTTTTTCAGGTTTTTGAAAATACCTAAGGCTACCTGATCAGCAATCTCTGGCTTGACATTTTTTGTACTTGGGTACCAGATGTCCAGTGGAGAGGAGGCTGATGTATTTGAGATCAGGTGTATGTACTGCGCTGTACGGTTATAGCTTGCCTTGATAGAACTGCTTTCGTTTAGCTGAAATTTAGCTGAGAATCTTGGTTCTAGATTCCAGTAGGTTTTGACAGATTCCCATTGTTCATAGGACTGTGCAGAAGAAGCAATAGGCTCTCTTCCATATCCAGGCTTTTCAGGTGCTGCAAACTCATAAGTGGTGGTTTCTCCTAGGTATGAAAAAGTAGAAAGCCTTAAGCCGTACTGAAGGGAAATGGATTTGTTGATATTTTGTTCATTTCCAATATAAGCGGCACTCTCTACACCATACATTTCAGGAAGGATATAGGGAGGGATTTCGTTATTAGCTACTACTGTTTGCGTTTCTCCAGGACTGAACTTATAGAGTATACTATTGGCTCCAAATGTCAAGGTATTATTGGTGTTAGCGTAAAGCGTAAATTCTGGCTTTACACTGTAAGTTTGGATATTTGCTTTCCAGTTAAAGGAGTCATCATCATTTCCAAAACTTAACTTGTAGTCATAATTACTATAAAAAGCTGTTGTGTTGAAAAATAGCTTTTCATTGAAAAGGTGGTTCCAGCGAGCACTCACTGTACTGTTTCCCCAGTTGAAACCAAATAAGTCAGCAGCTTCGAATACATCTCTTCCTAGGTAAGCGGAAAGGAATACCTTATTTTTTTCATTGATATTCCAGTTTACTTTACCTGTAACGTCATAAAAATTGAATACAGAGTTTTTGAGATCGTCACTTAGGAATGGCTGTGCAAGGATGTCAGCATAAGAACGTCTACCTGCAATAATAAAAGATGCCTTGTTTTCGACAATTGGCGCTTCAAGAGTCAGTCGGCTGAATATTAATCCAACACCACCCTGTCCTGAAAATTGGTTGTCATTTCCCTCCTTCATTCTGACATCAAGAATGGATGACAAGCGACCTCCATATTGAGATGGAATTCCTCCTTTAATAAGTTTCACATCCTTTACGGCATCAGGATTGAATACGGAGAAGAAGCCAAACAGGTGAGAAGAGTTGTAAACAGGGGCTTCATCCAGCAGTACCAAGTTCTGACCAACACCGCCACCTCTTACATTAAAGCCTGAGGCGCCTTCACCTACTGTACTTACGCCAGGTAGTAGTTGTATACTCTTGATAATATCTACCTCGCCCAACAAGGCAGGCATCTTTTGGATGGTCTTAATGTTGAGTTTTTCAACACTCATTTCAACATTGGCGATATTGGCATCTTCACGTTCGCCTGTTACTACAACTTCATCAAGTTGTTCGTCTGCTGCATTAAGCCTGACATCTACACTTTGGTTGCTTTGGCTTAGGTCTATTTGCTGTTCAGTAGAAGTATAACCAACATAACTAAATGTTAGCGTGTACTTGCCCGGTTCGACAGTGATTGAGTAGAATCCATAGGGGTTGGTAATGGCACCAGCCTTCAGTTCTTTTATGTAGACACTCACCCCTATAAGAGACTCTCCCGTAGCATCATCTTTGATGTAGCCGCTTACTGTAGTCTTTTTTTGGGCGTGCAATGGTAATGATAACAGTAATATACAAGGGATAAATATGCTACTGAATAATCTTAAAAAATGGTTTTTAGTCATGTCCAATGGTTTAAAGCGATTTGGTTTAGGATGCAAACTTACTTTAGAGTTGACAGTTTTAATAACCTTCAAGTCATAGAGTGGTTAAATAATCTTTACTTTTTTGCATGGTAAAGATTGCCTTATTAAAAAATCGCTCAAACCAGAACATGATCAACCCGAGTTTTTAAGGAGTGAATTCGTCATAATAGTCGACCAATCACATGAGAATTTTATGCTTGTTCTTTCCATACCTTAAAGACTTTTTGTGCCTGATCCCTTTCTAACTGTATAAAGTCAATTTTCCTTTTCTCCATAGGTTTTTCCAGTTCTCGGTAAATCTCCGCATCATCAAAGCCAATTGCCTCCGCATCATTTTGGGTGTTGGCATAATATACTGTTTGTATGCCTGCCCAATAGATGGCTCCAAGACACATAGGGCAGGGCTCACAAGAGGTATAGATTACACAGCCGGTTAGGTCAAATGTGGATAGCTGTTGGCAGGCATTTCTGATGGCAACAATTTCGGCATGGGCAGTAGGATCGTTTTTTGAGGTTACATGGTTACAACCTTCTCCCACAATTTTATCGTCTTTGACAATGACTGAACCGAAAGGGTAACCTAAATTGTTCTTTAAGCCGTGCATGGAGAGTTCAATAGCCCGCTGTATGAAATTTATATGGTCTTTTTTCATGATAATTCTTGAAATAAATTAAATGATTCTAAAAATATTTAAATATTTGTGTCAAAGATTAATGGAAGATTGTATATAATATAACTGACCATTAATGAATTAACAGAAAAAAGCGAATTGGCTTTTTATCCACAAATATGTATGAGGAAACTTATTCTCGTACAAATGACAACTATAGAGTGATAATGATAACAAAACTTACAACTAGAGTCTTTGTATTGTTGAGTTTGGCCTTAACAATGTTCGCTTGTGACTTTGCACAAGATGACGCTGACTTGGGGCCATCTGAAGATGATCTGATATACACAGATCATTCGGTTTCTATTCAGGATGAATATTCTTTATCCAGATTTACAACTGAACAATTGGTAGACCGTGCTGAAGAATGGATTGAAACCTATACAGATGGGCAGGTTACCAAATACTTTTACACTGACACACCTACAGAACAAGGAGGGGTAGAAGGTTGGATTACTTTATTAGGGCTAGACTATAAAATAGAGATATCAGTGACAGAGTCTCAAGTGACGTTTGTAGCCATATTCAACATACCAACAACAGAGGGTTACCTGTTACCAGAGATTGTCAGAGAAAATTTGTTTGAGCTTGAAAATGATTTTGAGCGCTTCATAAATGAAGAAGCTACAGTTTCGTAAGCAGAGTCCAACCTTAATCAGGGTTGGACATTTTATATAATAGGACTTTTTGCATATCTTCCCACCAATTTTTTAATAATTCAACCTATATAACATGGAAATGCTATTTACAGTCGAAGGTATGATCAGCCTTCTGACTTTGACGATTCTGGAGATTATTCTTGGTATCGATAATATTATCTTTATCTCTATAGTCAGCAGTAAGTTGCCAGAGCATCAGCAAGACAGAGCCCGTACAATCGGTATCTTGATGGCTTTGCTGGTAAGAATTGCGCTGCTGTTC
Source organism: Limibacter armeniacum (assembly GCF_036880985.1). Classification (NCBI taxonomy): domain Bacteria; kingdom Pseudomonadati; phylum Bacteroidota; class Cytophagia; order Cytophagales; family Flammeovirgaceae; genus Limibacter; species Limibacter armeniacum. Next base: position 725,149 of record NZ_JBAJNO010000009.1, on the reverse strand, counting down.
GGTATCACTTGGCTGATTTCATTAAAAGAACCATTGCTGACCATCAATTTCTTGGAGAACTTCCATATTGATCCAAACTTCAGTGGTAGAGATTTGATTCTATTAGCTGGTGGATTGTTCCTGCTGACGAAGAGTGTTTCAGAAATTCACCACAAGGTAGAAGGTGATGAACATGAAACGGCTGTTAAAAAAGTGACATCACTCATGAAAAGCATTATTCAGATTGTACTGATTGATGTGGTTTTCTCTTTTGATTCCATCCTTACAGCTGTAGGCCTTGTGGATGAAATCCTGATCATGATTGTGGCTGTAGTTATTTCACTTGGAATCATGTTGGTATTCTCAAAGAAAATCGCCGATTTTATCAACCGTCATCCTTCAATTCAGCTTTTAGCACTTTCATTCCTTGTATTGATTGGCTTCCTGTTGGTGATCGAAGGGTTTGGTGAAGAAGTGCCGAAAGGATACGTTTACTTTGCCATGGCGTTTGCGTTCTCTGTAGAATTACTGAACATGAGAATGGAAAAGAAGGTCAATGAAGTAGAGAAAAAAGAAGTGAATAGTTAAGCAAACTATTACATAATGATTAATGCTAAAAAAGCATCCTTTCAATGAGATGAAAGGATGCTTTTTTGTTTTTGTACCATCGACTTTAAATTAAAAAAAAACAACTTCTACAAGAAGCTGTTTTTCTACTGTGTGTACTAAAGCTATTTGACTTTGAGAGTGAAATTTGTGTGGAATCTCTACTCTCTCAATCAATTTTAGAGAGAAAGCAATTTGCTTTACCTTCTCCCTTTATGACAAAACAAATGTATACTTGACTTTTCTATACACCAATTCTTCAGGGGATTATTTAACTGCTTGATACCCAAATTACCCGATTATTAGGATAGGTGCATCACTGTTTTCAGGGAGTAATTGAGGCGAAAAAAAAAGCGCCATCCCAATTAAGGAATGACGCTTCTATATTTTAAAGTGCCTGTTGCTTATGCATCAATGTTTGCATAACGGGCATTCTTCTCAATAAAGTCACGACGAGGAGCAACTTCATCACCCATCAGCATAGAGAATAGGTGGTCAGCTTCAGCTGCCGACTCAATGTCTACACGCTTCAGGTTTCTGAATTCAGGATCCATTGTTGTAGTCCAAAGTTGCTCAGGGTTCATCTCACCAAGACCCTTGTAACGTTGGATATGTACTTTGGATTCATCACCTGCTCCCAGCTCATGAACAGCTTCTCTTCTTTGACGTTCTGTCCAGCAGTAACGCTCTTGTTTACCTTTTCTGATCAGGTAAAGTGGCGGCTGTGCAATATACAGGTAGCCATTCTCGATCAGTGGTTTCAGGTAACGGAAGAACAGTGTCAAAATCAGTGTACGAATGTGGCTACCATCCACATCGGCATCGGTCATGATGATGATTTTGTGATAACGCAACTTTGTAAGGTTTAGCGCTTTCTCATCGTCTTCAGTACCGAAAGATACACCTAGAGCCGTGATGATATTCTTGATCTCATCATTGTCGTAGATCTTGTGCTCCTGAGCTTTCTCAACGTTAAGGATTTTACCTTTCAGTGGAAGAATAGCCTGGAAGTTACGGTCACGACCTTGCTTAGCAGAACCACCTGCTGAGTCACCCTCCACTAGGTACAGTTCACATACGCCAGGATCTTTTTCTGAACAGTCAGCCAGTTTACCCGGAAGACCTGAGCCGCCCATAACGCTCTTACGTTGGACCATCTCTCTTGCTCTACGAGCAGCGTGACGAGCCTGGGCAGCTGTGATCACCTTTTGGATGATCGTCTTAGCCTCTTTTGGATGCTCTTCAAGGTAAGTATGCAGTACGTCAGCTACGCAAGTGTCTACAACACCCATTACCTCAGAGTTACCAAGTTTGGTCTTGGTTTGTCCTTCAAACTGTGGTTCAGGAACTTTTACTGAGATAATTGCAGTCAGACCCTCACGGAAGTCATCACCTGAGATATCTACCTTTACTTTGTCAAGCATGCCAGACTTGTCTGCATAACTTTTCAGTGTACGAGTCAAGGCTCTTCTGAAACCTGCTACGTGTGTACCTCCTTCGTGCGTGTTGATATTGTTCACGTAAGAGAATACATGCTCAGAGTAAGAAGTATTGTAAGTTAACGCCACCTGAACAGCAACATTATCCCTTGTGCCTTCCATATAGGTAGGAGAAGGAAGTAGTGAAGTTCTAGTGTCGTCCAAGTATTTTACATATTCTACAAGACCACCTTCAGAGAAAAATTCATCAGAAAGGTAAGTGCCATCCTCGTCGTCTTTAACACGCAAGTCAGTCAGCTTGATGCGGATACCTGCATTCAGGTATGCAAGCTCACGAAGTCTTGTGGAAACAGTTTCAAAGTTGTATTCACTAACAGTGAAGATAGAGTCATCAGGCATGAAATGTACTGTTGTACCTGAACGATCTGTCTCACCGATTACTTTTACATCATAAAGCGGTACACCGATTTCATATTCCTGCTGGAATACTTGTCCTTGACGGTGAACAGTCACTGTAGTGTGTTTTGACAGGGCGTTTACACAGGAAACACCAACACCATGAAGACCACCTGATACTTTGTAAGTATCTTTGTCAAACTTACCACCAGCGTGAAGAACGGTCATTACCACCTCCAAAGCAGATTTTTTCTGTTTTGGGTGAATGTCGGTTGGGATACCTCTACCGTTATCGGATACTGATATAGAGTTGTCTTCGTTAATTGTTACTTCGATTGTATCGCAGTAACCCGCCATAGCCTCATCAATGGAGTTGTCTACAACCTCCCAAATCAAGTGGTGAAGACCTTTTACCCCAACATCACCGATATACATGGCAGGGCGCTTTCTTACTGCCGCCAATCCTTCCAGTACCTGGATATTACCAGCTGAATAATTGTCTTTGTTTCCTTCCATATTTTCGTTTATTTCTCACCTCTCCGAAGAGAGTATTTATTGTAGCCAAGTTGAAGTACAAACAAAATGTACTAAGCTTAGTGCTGATGACTTCTAACCAATAATGATGGGTAGAAGAAACCAATTAAAAACACCATGAATATGTGTATTTGAAACGCAATCCGAAGGTGTTTTTCAATGAATTATTCAAAATCGAATAACCTCACGAAAATACAATTTTTTAATGGCTTTTTCAACTTGAATACCCTATTCAAACAGATTGATTTGAATTAATCTGTTAATGCCAAACAGTGTGTTCGTGCTATTCACTTGGCTAGCTGTCTTATACGGATCTTGGCTTGGTAATCAAGGCTGCTTTTGTACTCGTGTTCATCAAATTCAAGTACTTGATGGTAATACTTTACAGCCTTGGAATTGTTTCCACTTTGCTGCATCAGAATGCCCATCTGTAAGCATGAGTTGGCAGCAAAGTATCGTGGTATTCGTGCACCAGACTCTACTGTTTTCTGGTAAAAATAAAGAGCTTGTTGTGCTTTGTGAATCTTATGGTAAATCCGAGCTTTTCGATATAGGTATTCTACTCTGTCTTCATCAGAGGTAAGGCTGTCCAGTGGTATTTTTTCCAGTACAGATAGTGCCTGTGTGTATTCTCCACCATCAGTGAGGATACGGGCTAGTGTAATGTCCTTATTAGGGAGTTTTTTGTATTCACTGAACCTGAGTGCATATCGGTCAGCAGCAGCCAATGTACTACCTTCTGACTGAGCAGCTTTTAAGTATTTATTGTCGGGATGTCCAGTAAACCAATAGCAAAGAAACAGTTTGAAGTTAGAGTCTTTGATGTAGTCTTTCCCTTGGTTGATATCCAGAAAGTGCTGAAGTTGAATCGCAGCGGGTTTGAATTTGCCATTGCAGAGTAACAGGTTTCCTTTTAAGTAAGGAAGGTAGTCAAACCAGGTATTTTTGCTTTCTAGCTTTTGAACACATTTCAACCCAAATTGGCTGTCACTATGCTTAAGGGCTATCCATGCTCCTGCCAAATGAGTGATCAGGTTGTCAGGTCTTGCGGCTATTTGCTTTTTGATAGAAGAAAGGGCTGCTTCTCCCTCATTTAGAAGGTAAGCTTGAATCAAGGCTGTAGCTAATTGTGCTTCTTCAGACAATAAGTCAGAAGAGTCGGCAATCCCATAGAGATATAGCAGTGATTCCTCCGAAGGGGAAATGCCCAAAAGTTTTGTGATCCAATGCAGGTTTTCGGGGATAGCCTTGAGGGTTAAAGCCAGTATTCCCATGGTCTTCTTGCTTGGGGTGAAGTCGGGATGTTGTTCAAGGTTGTAGGCGGTATATCTGTAGGCTTTTCTGAAGTCTAAGAAAGCATTGATACTCTCTCCATAACGTGCTTTTACAAAAGCCCATTGTAGGTGTATCTCTGCGGTGGCAAACGTTTTGTACGGGGATGAAGGAAGCTTATCTAGCTTGTTGAGTCTCTCGTTTAGTTTTGACAAACTTTCTTCATAGGTGTCTTTATCAGAGTTGAGTAGGATAGGGGTGATCTCTGCAAGGTTTTCAAGGTAGAGGTGCAAAGGGTGTAATTGGTTTTGCTGATGTGGGATAGCCTGTTTTATTCCTTTAAAGTTTAAGGAAATGAAATCCTGGTAAAAAGGGGTGAAGTCTTGTAGTTCTGTTGGTTTTAAATTGTACTGTAAGGTGTTTTGACACAGTCCATTAAAAGGATGTGATTGGAAAAGTATCGTGATGATAATGAAAATAGTATAGCGACAATACTGCATTCTCTTTTGTTTCGGTGCTGGTTCGTGTTTGCTAAAGATATGTCTTATCACATGTAATCTGACTATATTTGAAAATTGGCCTTGAATCTCACTTTTGTACTAAGTATAGAATAAAGTAGGGAGATTATTCTCGTTAGGCGCAAATTTAAATATCATAACGTTGGGTTTGATGCCTAAAGTCTAAAGGAATGCTTCATAAGAAAAAAAATAGGGGGCTATGAAATTAAATATTAACATTCAGTTGTTAAGTTTTGAAAAAAGCTTGAACTTTTATAGGAGATATTGCATTTAGACATAGTGAAGGTTGATTAAATCAAATTTGTTATCAATAAAATATAAATATACTAGCTATGCAATTTATGGTTGAGGCTGAAATGCCAGAAGTCTTTTCTGATGAAATCCTGGATATGATCCCGAATGAAATCACTCGTATGAATGATTTGATGAGTGATAATGTCGTAAGCAGCTATACGCTGTCTGGTGATCGTAAGAGGCTTTGGGTAACTTTGGATGTGGAGAATGAGGAGAAAGCCAGAGAGGTAATGGATGGCTTTTCATTGGCTGATCATATGCATTATGAGATCTATGAATTGGCTTTCCTTGAGACTGCTCCAATGCGCATGCCTGCGTTCTCCTTGAATTAAGAAATCAAAAAATATTATGGAATATATCGCCATAGCAGGGACTGTTATGGCTTTTTTTGTGTTCAAACGTTGAATTATTGGGGCAGACGGAAAATGTTTTGGTTAAGGTATTTTAGGCTTCCAATCTTTTAGGTAATTTATTAGATAGTACGATCTACTCATTCTAACCCTCTTTCAATATTGGTACAAGCTCCTTTTATATTGAACTTATGGAAGCATCACTTAGCTTTTCTGAAAAAGCAAGTGAATGATTTTGCTTTGACAGGTAACTTACCTCTGCTGGAAGAAAATATGCTTGTAGTGGGGCATGCTCAGACTGATATTTACATAGGTGAACTTTCAGTCGGGGACATTGTCGGAGAGGTTCGTACATACTTGAAAGATAAATGCCAGTTGGAGGAAGAAGCGTATAAGGATTGGCTTTATGGGGAAGGGCATGATTACAGAATGGTACAGCTGTCGGACGATTCTGTATGGACTTTGCGTTTGGGAGCAGAACAGGGGTTGTTTATTCACCTGCACCCTGCACGGGATGTGCCAAGTTCAGTTAGGGTTAAGGCAATAACCCTTAAAACAGCTATTCTAACGCTTGTGATGGCTTTGAAAGAAGATAAAGACCCATATGATGTTGACTTGATCAACTCTGTAAGACGTACATTTCTACAAGCTCCTCCGGTACAAAAACTGAGGGAGGGTAGGGGATTGGAGAAAATATTGTCCATACTGGTCAAGTGAAAAAAAGCATTGCTTCCCATAGAAAGAAAGCAATGCTTTTAGTTTTATTAGTGACAATGACCGTCAGGTCCATGTACATGTTTGTGGTCAATCTCTTCTTTTGTCGCTTCTCTAAGGTCAGCGATTTTTCCCTGATAGTGTAAGTCATATCCTGCTAATGGGTGGTTGAAGTCCATTTGTACACGATCCTCTTCCACTTCCATGACTTCCGCAATATGCTGCTGTCCCAAATCATCCATCATTGGAATCAGTGAGCCTTTTTGCAGTTGGGAGCGGTCAAACTTTTCATCTCCCTCAAAAGCACTCATAGGTATAAAGATGATTTTCTCTTCATCGTAATTACCAAAAGCCTCTTCGAATGACAGGTGAATATCAAACTCATCACCTTTTGCCTTGCCAACGATCTTCTCTTCAAAGTTAGGTAAGACATAGCCTGTCGCATACAATACGGTCAGTGGGTCATTCTCATCTTTCTCTTCAAATAGGTATTCGATATTGTCACCATTGTCAACGTACATTTTGTAATGTAAGGTCACGACACATGGTTTTTGAGCTTCTATCTTCATCGTGTTGCTTTTAGCGTGAATATTATTCAGACCTGTTATCTGATAAAAACATGAATAGAGATATAAAAAAATCCCGCCTTATTGAAAAAGGCGGGATTTGTATATTTCTGAATATTGATTGCTGATTAACCAACTGAACCTTCCAAGCTAAGCGCAAGAAGCTTTTGAGCCTCAACAGCAAACTCCATTGGAAGTTTGTTCAGTACTTCTTTACAGTAACCGTTAACGATTAGGGCAACAGCTTGCTCTGTATCGATACCACGTTGGTTACAGTAGAAGATTTGATCTTCACCAATTTTGGAAGTAGTAGCCTCGTGCTCTACCTGACCCGTTTTGTTGCCAACTTCAATGTAAGGGAAAGTGTGAGCTCCACAAGTGTCTCCCATAAGCAGTGAGTCACATTGAGAGAAGTTACGAGCGTTTTCAGCTTGTTTCATCACTTTTACCAAACCACGGTAGCTGTTTTGAGATTTACCAGCAGAAACACCTTTAGAAACGATTCTAGATTTAGTGTTCTTGCCAATGTGGATCATCTTAGTACCTGTGTCAGCTTGCTGCATCTTGTTGGTAACAGCTACTGAGTAGAATTCACCAATAGAATTGTCACCTTTCAGGATACAAGAAGGGTATTTCCAAGTTACAGAAGAACCAGTCTCTACCTGAGTCCAAGAAAGTTTGGCATTGTCGCCGTAGCAAATACCACGCTTCGTAACGAAGTTGTAAATACCACCTTTACCTTCATCATCACCAGGGTACCAGTTCTGAACTGTAGAATATTTTACTTCAGCGTCCTTGTTAACAAAGATTTCTACTACAGCTGCGTGCAATTGGTTTTCGTCACGTTGAGGAGCTGTACAACCTTCAAGGTATGAAACGTAAGAACCTTCTTCAGCTACAATCAGTGTTCTTTCGAACTGACCAGTATTGGCAGCGTTTATACGGAAGTATGTTGATAGTTCCATCGGGCATCTTACACCTTTTGGGATGTAACAGAATGAACCGTCAGAGAATACAGCTGAGTTCAATGCCGAGAAGAAGTTGTCATTTACAGGAACAACAGATCCAAGGTATTGCTTCACCAATTCTGGATGGTCTTTAACTGCTTCACTGAAAGAACAGAAGATGATACCCAGCTCACCAAGCTTGTCCTTAAAGGTCGTGGCTACTGAGATTGAGTCAAAAACTGCATCAACGGCAACACCTGTCAGTCTTTTCTGCTCTTCAAGAGAGATACCCAGTTTCTTGAAAGTCTCAAGAAGCTCAGGATCCACTTCGTCCAAAGACTTTGGCTTTATCTTTTGTTTAGGCGCAGAATAATAGATAATGTCTTGGTAATCTATATTCTCAAAGTATACGTTCGCCCAATCAGGACACTCCATCTGTTGCCATCTCTCGAAAGCCTTCAGTCTCCACTCCAACAGCCATTCCGGTTCCTCTTTCTTCGCAGAAATGAAACGGATGGTGTCCTCGTTCAGACCTTTAGGAGCAGATTCAGTTTCGATGTTGACTGTCCAGCCGTGTTCGTATTCTTTTGAAGTGAATTCCTCTAAGATTTGTGTATCTTTATCTGCGCTCATTATTATCTATTTCGTTAAGTTCAATGCCCAAATATAAGAATTTATACTTCTTATTTAGGATTAATCTAAATTGCAACCGCAAAACTATAACAATTTTTTCTCTTTAATGTTCAAAAGTGCATTTTTTTTCGACTGCGTGTACTTTTATTAAGAAGCACGTTATCTCAACATACACTACAAGCTAATCCTCCAATTTGTTTTGAATTATTTTGAATATTCTCTTCTGCAATACTACAAAAGAGATGGGAGCTTTTGTAACGTTTTGGTTGTTTGTATATTTCTTTAATGTTAAAATTTGAACATATAAAATAATAAAAGTTTAGTTTTTAACTAAAAGTGTTGACTTTCCCCATTTTTGTAGTGATTTTTGTCACATCAACATCTGTAATCTCAATTATGGTGACTACTGAAATGAACAACTTTCTTTCTAAGAGGCTATTCAAGCCGTCACATCTTCTTGCCTTCTCATAAGGTGCCAAACTGTAATGCTCATCTCAGATGAGTGAGACCATTCTATTATCCTGTTCAGGAATAACTCTAATTCAGCAAACGTATTTTGATTCCTTTTTTGGGAATACTTACTGCTGAGATAAATAATTGTAACAAGTACATTTTATAAGGGTATTGACAGTCTTGCGATTAGGCAGGAAGGAAGAACTATAACCAAAATTACTTACCCGCAAAACAAAAACACACTCGTAACGATGAATGATGTAAGACTAGTAACCGTAAGATCTGAAATCGCAGCAGGAACAAGAGGCGCAGCATTGGGGATTGATGCTATGATTGTTGCTTCATTGGACAATAAGTCCACTTTTTTTGCTGAACACGAATCTGTCAATGTAGAGGACGCTAACGCTGTTCTTTTCAAGAAGAACAAGTTTCCGAATGCAAAATATATCAACAAGGTTCATGAAGTGCTTGAGCGCGTTTGTGAAACCACTTCTTCCGTAATGGAAAGCGATTATTTCCCTGTTGTATTGGCAGGAGACCATTCGACGGCAGCAGGTACTATCTGTGGTGTTAAGAAAGCAAATCCAGACAAGCGACTTGGCGTAATTTGGATTGACGCCCATGCAGACCTTCACTCTCCATATACTACACCATCAGGCAATATGCATGGAATGCCTTTGGCAATGGTAAGCAATGAGGATAATATGGAAAGCAAAGTGAATGACCCTGACACTGAAACAACTGCTTACTGGGATGCTATTAAGAATGTTGGGACAAGAGGGCCAAAGATTGAAGCTTCTGATATTGTCTTTATATCCGTAAGGGATACAGAAGGGCCTGAAAATGTCTTGATGAGAAAGCATGGTATCCGAAACTTCAAAACGGAAGAGGTAAGAGAAAAAGGTACTAAGCAGATTGCAGCTGAAGCGTTGGAGCAATTGTCTCACTGTGATATTATTTATGTTTCATTTGATGTAGATAGTATGGACTCCCGTATATCAAAAGGAACTGGAACTCCAGTAGAGAATGGGCTTACAGTAGAAGAGGCATTGGAACTGAATAAGTTGTTGGTAGCTGATAAGCGCGTTTGTGCTTGGGAGATTGTAGAAGTGAACCCGACACTTGACCGTGAAAATACAATGGCAGAAAATGCTTTTAGAATTCTTTCAGAAACCGTGAATGTTATTGAGAAGCGTCTCGGAAAAAACAACATGGTAACAGTCTGAGGTTAATTGTCCTATATATACCTGCGGTGTCCTTTGCTCTGGTGACACCGCAGTTTTTATTTTTTCTAGTTGACCCCTCCTTTCGCCACTTGGCATCTCAACCCTTCATTTGAAAAATTAATAGTACTTAATCAGTGGATTTATGGTACTGTATTGCTATTGATTGATAGTCATTTGAATATCATGTTAATTTATAGTTAAGGCATCGCTATTATGTGAGTGCTTGGGAACTTGTCTTTTCCGTCAAAGGTAGTCTGCTGCTTGTCCTTAATTATGTGGACTTGTAAATACAAACAGGTTTAACTACAGCATCATTTCTATAAAATCCACCCTTTAAAACCTCCTCTTTTTATCGTTTTTCCACCTTGCATTTCATAGATATGAACACCTCCTCTAGAAGTTATACAAAAACAGTTGATTTAAGTGATAATGAAATTGTCAGACTTAGGACTGCTATTGAAGAGCGAGCAAACAGCTTGACACATGCGTTTGCTGCTTTATTAAGTGTAGTGGGGCTGATTGTCATGCTCGGTAAAGTGGACCAAACCAATGTTGCAGCTGTTACAAGTGTTTGGTTGTATGGTAGCAGCATGATCTTCGTGTTTACAGCTTCAGCATTTTTACATGCCTATTATGATCATAAGTTGACGAACTTACTTGATACACTAGATCATGCAGGTATAAACTTGTTAATAGCTGGGACTTATTCTCCTTTTCTGTTGTTGGGAGTTGGAGAAAAGACAGGATGGAGTTTTTTCTGGGTGATATGGGGTATCGCTATCGGAGGTGTACTTTGGAGAATGTGTATGGGGGAAAGAGTACGTTGGGTTTCACTCGGTATCTACATTCTGATGGGGTGGTTGTGGGTGTTAGAGTTAGATGCTCTTTCTGATGCATTACAGGATGGTTCTTACTATCTGATGTTGGCAGTGTGTTTATATATGATGGGTATGGTCTTTTATCTTTGGGAAAGGTTGCCTTTTAATCATACGGTTTGGCATGTGTTTGCAATGGTAGGGACATTTATGACTTATTATGTGATCTATAATTATATTCTTTGAAGTAGCTTAAGCAGATATACTTTAAGAGTCTGTAACCCCTTCCGAAAACCAGTTTTTCAGAAGGGGTTCTGTATGTATTTGTAAATCAGTTGTTTTAATGACTTGTGTTTGTTCTTATTCATATTTGTTTTTTGATTCTACCAAGATGTTTTCATATGTTAGCCTCTTGTATGAGATTTTGGCTGAAATGAGTAGGTCAATAAGTGAGGAGTCAAGTGAACAATTGATCCACAAACTGGAGAAGGAATAAACGGGAAACTAACAGAAAATGAATCAGAACTTTCTATTGTCAGCGGGCTCTCCGCTAATCACCAATGATGCAGTAGTGTTTGGACTGCTGATGACTGCGCTTGCTTTTGTGTTCTATACGGCAAGCAGTAATCATAAATTTTGGAAGATGTTTTACACAGTAGTGCCTGCACTGCTGATGTGTTACCTTATACCATCCTTACTGAATTCTGCTGGAATTATTTCAGAAGAGAAGTCTAACCTATATGGAATGGCTAAGAACTACCTTCTGCCTGCAAGTTTGGCTTTGATGACACTTAGTGTTGACATGAAAGCAATCATGCGATTGGGAGGCAAGAGTTTGGTCATGTTCTTTACAGCTACTGTAGGTATCGTGATTGGTGGACCAATTGCCATCATGCTCATTTCAGCTGTGTCTCCTGAGACTGTTGCTGGTGCAGGGCCAGCGGAGGTTTGGAGAGGCTTGGCTACTTTGGCAGGTAGCTGGATTGGTGGTGGAGCCAATCAGGCAGCTATGCTGGAGATTTACCAATATGACCAGAACCTTTATTCAGGGATGGTAGCGGTAGATATTATTGTAGCTAATATTTGGATGGCTATTGTGCTTTTTGGTGTAGGTAAGTCAGCCAAAATAGATAAATGGCTGAATGCTGATGCTTCATCAATTAAGGAGCTGCAACAAAAAGTGGAAGCTTATCAGAATAGTATCAACAAGATTCCATCACTGAAGGATATGATCTTGATCGGAGGGGTAGCTTTTGGTGCTGTAGGTGTCTCTCACCTGTTCTCAGATATAATGACAGGTTTTATAAGTGCCAATTACCCTTCATTGAATGATTCAATATTGGGAAGTGGTTTCTTCTGGGTTGTGGTAATTTCTACTACAATAGGCTTGATGCTTTCATTTACGAAGGCGAGAGACCTTGAAGGTGCTGGTGCTTCTAAATTGGGTAGCGTATTTATATACATACTGGTTGCGACAATCGGTATGAAGATGGATGTGACCAAAACGTTAGACAACCCAGGGTTGTTGGCTATTGGTTTGGTATGGATGTCCGTTCACGTTGGATTGCTGATATTGGTAGCGAAAATTATTAGAGCGCCGTTCTTCTTCTTGGCAGTAGGAAGCCAAGCGAATGTAGGAGGTGCCGCTTCAGCGCCTATAGTAGCTTCAGCTTTCCATTCATCATTAGCACCGGTTGGAGTTTTGTTGGCAGTGTTAGGGTATGCCTTGGGAACTTATGGTGCTATATTCTGTGCAGAACTGATGCAGATTGTATCACCTTAAATAAAGAAGTTTACCTATAAATGGTTTTACAGCTTCTGTAAGCCTTAAAAAAAGTCAGTGCCTGAAACAAGGGTGCTGACTTTTTTTGTGTCCAAATGGGAGCGTTTTTACCCTATTTTACGAGTGTGTGAGTCCATATTCAAATGAAATATGGTGTAAGGTCTTAAAAGGTATTTTACTCTTTTGGATGAAGAACTTTTAACGAATGTAAAGTTCTGTAAAAGTCGATTTTTAAAGTATTTTTTATGTGGAATAATATTTCGGTAATTGAAAATTCTTAAAATTATCACCCTTTATTTATCTAAATACTTGCATTCTCTTCCGAAGCAGAATTAAGTCTATATTTTTTACTTAAAAAGTTCATTTATGTTTGTTTTTTCTGAAATACTTGCTTTATATTTGTTTCAAACGAAATAAAAAAGTGTTGAAAAAAGTGCAAAATATCGCCCTAGTCATTATTGATATTCTCATCGTCGTCCTACACAGATGGCAGTGAGCAGGGTATATATTGCTATTTATCAGCATACCGGCCATTGTCACCCGAAAAAGATATGACGATGGCCGTTTTTTTATACCAGTGTGAGTCTATGTGAAAATATGGTGTTTTAAAATTTAGGTGTTCACAGCTATGAAATCGAGACTTCACTGGTGATTAACTCAAGAATCACAATACCAAACACACACAATGCGATGAAGTATTTCGATGAAGAAACGGTGGTTTTCCATAACGGAAAATTCATTAAAGCAAAAGATGCAGGCACAGACTTGTATAGTCAGTCTTTACACTACGGCAATAGTGTTTTTGATGCGATGAGAGCTTATGATACTGCTTTGGGGGCACATGTGTTTAAGGCACATCAGCACTATAAGCGTTTCAAGGAGTCAGCAGAGCGTATGTGCCTGACACTACCTTATTCTGTTGAGGAACTGGTGAGTATTACGTATGCACTTTTGGAAGAGAATAACTTTTCTGATGCATATATCCGCCCAATGGTATATGCTGGTGCTAATCTTGAACTTACCCCAACTGAACAATCTGGGCTGTTTATAGCTGCTTGGAAATGGGATAAGTACCTAGGAAAAGATCTTTTGGATGTGACAGTATCATCATACTCTCGTCCTAGTCCTAAGTCATGTCATGTGGAGTCCAAAATAGCAGGAAACTATGCTTCTGCTACAGTGGCACTGGCTGAAGCAAAACGTAATGGTTTTGACGATGCTTTGATGTTGGACGTAGACGGTAATGTAGCTGAAGGTACTGGTGCTAACTTCTTCTTCGAAATTGGAAATCGCCTGTTCACACCTCAGTGTGGTCATATTTTCCCTGGTATTACGAGACAAACCGTATTGGAAATCAGTCAAAGTCTGGGCATTGAAGTGGTTGAGGGTAAGTTCAGACCTGCTGACCTGAATAGAGTAGACGGAGCCTTCTTTGCAGGTACTGCCGCACAGATTACAGGAATCCGCTCTATCAATGGCAATCCAATGCGCAAGAAATGGGAGAATACTATTGGCTATACCATTTTCGAAAAGTATGGTCATATCGTAACTCAAAATGAATATGACGGCTACTCGATTATCTGAGAAGTCGCTTTTTAATAAATTATTGTAATTGCTGAGCAAGTTCGGGCTTGGTGTGGTCCGTATTGCCAACTTTTTTTTAATCACTGCTCTGTATGTCGGATATGAATAAACATAGCCGCACGGTTACGCAAGATCCAACGCAACCGGCGGCCCAGGCCATGCTATACGCAATTGGCTTAAGTGAAGATGATTTAAAAAAACCTCAGGTAGGAATTGTGAGTACTGGATTCGAAGGAAATCCATGTAACATGCACCTTAATGACCTGTCGACTTATGTGAAGAAAGGAACTGCCAAAGCTGATCTGATTGGGCTTATTTTTAATACCATCGGAGTGAGTGACGGCATGACCAATGGTACGACAGGAATGAATTACTCTCTCCCTTCTCGTGACATTATTGCAGACTCTATTGAAGCGGTTGTTTCAGGTCAGTTTTATGATGGATTAGTATCCGTTGTGGGATGTGATAAAAACATGCCTGGTGCCATGATAGCGATGTGTCGTCTGAACCGCCCTGCTATTCTGGTATATGGAGGTACAATTGCATCTGGTTGCTACAAGAAGAAAAAACTGAACATAGTGTCAGCATTTGAAGCACTGGGTGAAAAGTTTGCAGGCAAGATCTCTGATGAAGACTATAAAGGTATTATTCAGAACTCATGTCCAGGTGCGGGAGCTTGTGGCGGTATGTACACAGCCAATACAATGGCTTCTGCCATAGAAGCATTGGGACTTAGTTTGCCATACAGTGCATCAAATCCGGCAGTAGGTGATGATAAGCAAAAAGAATGCGAGGCGGCTGGAGAAGCAATGCATAACCTACTCAAGATGGACCTTAAGCCTAAGGACATCCTTACCAAAAAATCTTTTGAAAATGCTTTGACAGTGATTATGGCACTTGGTGGTTCTACCAATGCCGTATTGCACATGCTGGCCATTGCTAAAGCGGCTGATATCGAACTGTCATTGGAAGACTTCCAGCGAATCAGTGACCAGACACCATTCCTTGCTGACTTGAAGCCAAGTGGTAAGTACCTGATGGAAGATGTACATGCCATTGGTGGTACTCCTGCTGTAATGAAACAGCTGTTGGCTGATGGCCTGTTGCATGGTGACTGTATGACTGTGACGGGTAAAACATTGGCTGAGAACTTGGCTGATGTGGAGTCTCTAGCTGAAGGACAGGACTTGCTGAGACCATTGAGTGAGCCAATCAAACCTTCAGGGCATATCCAGATTCTTTATGGAAATATCGCTAAAGAAGGCTCTGTTGCTAAAATCACAGGAAAAGAGGGAGAACGATTTGAAGGTGATGCAAAGGTCTATGACGATGAATTTGCAGCCATGAAAGGTATTCAGAGTGGTGAAGTGAAGGCAGGGCAAGTGATTGTGATCCGTTACTCTGGTCCAAAAGGAGGTCCTGGTATGCCAGAAATGCTGAAACCGACATCAGCAATTATGGGTGCTGGATTAGGTAAAGAAGTAGCACTGATTACAGACGGCCGTTTCTCAGGAGGTACTCATGGTTTTGTGGTAGGGCATATTACACCTGAAGCACAAGAAGGCGGCAACATTGCCCTGATTAAGGATGGCGATAAGATCATTATTGATGCAGTCAATAACACAATTGATGTAGCTGTCAGTGATGAGGAACTTGATGAGAGAAGAAAAGAATGGAATGCACCGCCGCTGAAATTCAGTAGGGGGGTACTATATAAATATATCAAAACCGTTTCGTCTGCCTCAGAGGGATGCGTGACGGATGAATTTTAGTCATTTATAATCAACTAAACATTCAAAACATTATCCTATGGCTACTATGACCAACACTTTGTCAGGCAAAAGCCAAGGCAACGAGGTTCCGACCAAAAAGAAAGTGACTGGGGCAGAAGCGGTAGTGTTATCACTGCTTGAAGAAGGAGTAGATATACTGTTTGGCTATCCGGGTGGTGCCATCATGCCTGTGTATGATGAGCTTTATAAATATCAGGACCAACTGAAACATGTATTGGTGCGCCATGAACAAGGTGCTGTACATGCGGCACAAGGTTTTGCTAGAGTCACCAATGATGTAGGGGTCTGTATCGCTACTTCAGGTCCGGGAGCTACAAACCTAATTACCGGTATTGCTGATGCCATGATTGATTCAACTCCATTGGTATGTATCACTGGACAGGTGGCAAAACACCTATTGGGTACGGATGCATTTCAGGAAACGGACGTGGTGGGGATTTCAATGCCTGTAACCAAATGGAACTATCAGGTGACAAAAGCATCTGAAATTCCAGAGGCAATCGCCAAAGCATTTTACTTGGCTAAAAGCGGAAGACCAGGTCCTGTTCTAATTGATATTACAAAGAATGCTCAGTTTGAAGAGTTTGACTTTGAATATAAGAAATGTGAGAAAGTACGTAGCTACAAGCCAGTAGAACCTGCTGAAGAGTCAACACTGGAAGAAGCTGCCAAATTGATCAATGAGGCAAAGAAACCATACATTCTGGTTGGTCAAGGTGTAATCCTGTCCGAAGCTCAAAAAGAGTTTATAGAATTTGTGGAGAAGACAGGTGCTCCTGTAGCCAGCACATTGTTGGGCCTTTCAGCCGTCTCTGCTGACCATCCACAGTATGTGGGATATTTGGGGATGCATGGTAATTATGGACCCAATGTCAAAACCAATGAATGTGATGTCCTGATTGCCATCGGGATGCGCTTCGATGACCGTGTTACCGGAGACCTCAGCAGATATGCAAAGCAGGCAAAAGTGATTCACTTTGAAATTGATCCGGCTGAGATTGATAAGAATGTGAAGACAGATGTTGCGGTTATCGCAGATGCCAAGGAAGCATTGACACGTTTGTTGCCAAAGTTGGAAAATCGTACACACGATGCTTGGCTTGAAGAATTCAGGGCATGTGATCGACTTGAGGAGGAGAAGGTTCATGTAAATGACTTTGCTCCGGATACGAAGAAGCCAAAAATGGCGGAAGTTGTGAAAATGCTCTCAGAAATGACTGAAGGCAAAGCAGTAATCGTAACAGACGTTGGTCAGCATCAGATGGTAACTACCCGTTACTATGAATTCCGTCAGTCGGTGAGTAATGTCACTTCTGGAGGTTTGGGTACTATGGGCTTTGCCTTGCCAGCTGCGATTGGTGCCAAGTTCGGCAAAAGAGATCGCGAAGTCGTGATGATTGCCGGAGACGGTGGTTTTCAGATGACACTTCAGGAACTGGGTACTATCATGCAGGAGAAGTTGCCTGTAAAGATTCTGATTCTTAACAACAGTTTCTTGGGTATGGTAAGGCAGTGGCAGCAAATGTTTTTTGAAAGACGCTACTCCTTCACTGAAATGGATAACCCTGATTTTGTGAAGCTTGCCGGTGCTTTTGATATAGAAGCCATGAGAGTGAGTGACAGGGAGTCTCTGCACGATGGATTGACAGCGATGCTGAACTCAGAAGAGTCATTCCTGCTTGAGGTGGTAGTAGAGAAGGAAACGAACGTATTCCCGATGATACCAACAGGTGAATCTGTTTCCAATGTAAGACTTGAGTAGGTCAGGTCGAACCACGGTAAAAGCAAACTTCAATGATGAACCCTTTGAATGATGGAAAAGAAAAGATTCACCCTTTCAATATTCACTGAGAATACAGTCGGATTGCTGACAAGGATTACACTGATCTTTACTCGGCGAAAAATCAATATAGAAAGCCTGACAACGTCAGCATCTGAAATTGACAATGTACACCGCTTCACAGTGGTATTTAATAGCTCGCACGAAAATGCTATTAAGGTGCTCAAGCAGATTGAGAAGCAAGTGGATGTAATCAAGTGCTTCTGTTATGAGGATCAGGATATCATTTTCCAGGAAATAGCCTTGTACAAAGTGTCTATTCACAACCTGCACGAGGGCAATGAGGTGGAGAACATCGTTCGTAAAAGCCATGCTCGCATTT
The DNA here is from genome assembly GCF_036880985.1 of Limibacter armeniacum. Classification (NCBI taxonomy): domain Bacteria; kingdom Pseudomonadati; phylum Bacteroidota; class Cytophagia; order Cytophagales; family Flammeovirgaceae; genus Limibacter; species Limibacter armeniacum. Next base: position 707,085 of record NZ_JBAJNO010000009.1, on the reverse strand, counting down.
TGGCTGCTCAACCTGATTTCCTAGTGATTGAAAAGACGGGCCATGAGTATGAGACCCATGAGCTTTACGAGCAGTTGAAACCGTTCGGCCTGATGCAATTTGCCCGTTCTGGAAGAATTGCATTGGCAAAAGAAAGACAGGAAGTAAGTGCTATGCTGAGGGATTTGGCAGAAAATAGTATCTAATGTAACCACTTATAAGAGTCTGACGGGTGCAGCCATGTGCTGTGCCCCTGTTAGGCACTCAAAAACATTCGAACATTCATATTTTAAATTTTTCAAAACTAACAGAATTATGGCTAAGATTAATTTCGGCGGAACAGTTGAGGAAGTAATCATGAGAGAAGAGTTCCCATTGTCCAAAGCACAGGAAGTACTGAAAGAAGAAACAGTAGCAGTTATTGGTTATGGTGTACAGGGCCCAGGTCAGGCACTGAACATGAAAGAAAATGGCGTCAATGTAATCGTTGGTCAGCGTCAGAATTCAGCTTCTTGGGACAAGGCAGTAGCGGATGGTTTTGTACCAGGTGAAACACTTTTCCCTATCGAGGAAGCTGTACAGAAAGGTACAATTATCTGTTACCTGCTGTCAGATGCAGCACAGATTGCAGTTTGGCCTCAAATCAAGCCTTACCTGACTGCTGGTAAAGCATTGTATTTCTCTCACGGTTTTGGTGTGACTTACAAGGACAGAACGAACATCATTCCTCCTGCAGATATTGACGTAATTCTGGTAGCGCCTAAAGGTTCAGGTACTTCATTGAGAAGACTGTTCCTGGAAGGTAGAGGTCTGAACTCTTCTTATGCAATCCACCAGGATGCTACAGGTAGAGCGAAAGATAGAACAATTGCTTTGGGTATCGCAGTAGGTTCTGGTTACCTGTTCGAAACAACTTTCGAAAAAGAAGTTTACTCTGACTTGACAGGTGAAAGAGGTTCTTTGATGGGTGCCATCCAAGGTTTGTTTGAAGCTCAGTACTCAGTATTGCGTGAAAAAGGACACACTCCTTCTGAAGCATTCAACGAGACTGTAGAGGAACTGACTCAGTCACTGATGCCATTGGTAGCTGAAAACGGTATGGACTGGATGTATGCAAACTGCTCAACTACAGCTCAAAGAGGTGCACTTGACTGGAAAGACAAGTTCAGAGATGCAGTTCGTCCTGTAGTGGAAGACCTGTACGAGTCTGTAGCAACTGGTGAAGAAGCACAACGTTCAATCGACACTAACTCTCAGCCTGATTACCGTATTAAGTTGGAAGCTGAGCTGGAAGAGTTGAGAAGTTCTGAAATGTGGCAAGCAGGAGCAGCTGTACGTCAGCTGAGACCTGAAAATAAATAATAATAGGCGAGAGGAATACGGAACAAGACTGTTTCGCTAGACTCAAAGCCTTTTTCAAAATACATCTACCATAGGTGTATTGTCCTACACAGTAATGGTGTTGTGTTTGGTAAGACTGCCTCCCTTGACGGGGAGGTAGTTTTTTATACCTATAGGTAGGTGTAGATACAGATTTAATTTCCTTTCAATATGAATACATTGATTGACCCTGAAAATACCACTGTATTGCCTACGGTAGAAGATGTTGTAAGGGCGCAAATGCGTTTAAGGGATGTAGTGACGAAAACGCCATTGCTCCATAACTTTAATCTTTCTCAACAGTACGATTCTGAGATTTTCCTGAAGAGGGAAGATTTGCAGGTTGTTCGTTCTTATAAGATTAGAGGTGCTTATAACAAGATTTCTTCTCTAGGAGAAGAACGTTCCAAAGGTGTGGTATGTGCGAGTGCAGGTAATCATGCGCAAGGAGTAGCGTATGCTTGTCAGCGAATGGGGATTAAGGGAGTGATTTTTATGCCAAGTCCGACGCCTTCTCAGAAGGTGAAACAAGTCAGGATGTTTGGCAAAGATCAGGTAGAGGTGGTGTTGAAAGGAGATACTTTTGATGATGCCTATTATGCTGCCATGGAATATTGTAAAGCCAATGATAGCGTATTTATTCACCCATTTGATGATCCAAAAGTAATAGAAGGACAGGGAACTGTCGGGATGGAAATACTGGAAGAAACCAGTCAGCCCATTGATTATTTGTTTGTGCCGATCGGTGGAGGTGGCCTGTCGGCGGGAGTAGGAAGCTATTTTAAGCAAATCAGTCCTGCTACCAAGATTATAGGAGTAGAGCCTGCAGGTGCTGCAGGAATGAAAGCTTCGCTTGAAAAAGGGGAGGTTGTAACGCTTCCCAAGATTGATAAATTCGTGGATGGCGCTGCTGTACAGCGAGTAGGGGAGAAGACATTTGAGATTTGTCGCCAAGTATTGGACGATGTAATCAGTGTACCTGAAGGTAAAGTTTGTTCCACTATTCTGAAGCTTTACAATGAGGAAGCAATTGTTGTGGAGCCGGCAGGAGCACTGACAATTTCCGCATTGGACTATTACAAAGACCAGATTAAAGGCAAGCGTGTTGTGTGTGTGGTAAGTGGCAGTAACAATGATATTGTCAGAATGGAGGAGATCAAGGAGCGTTCCTTGCTTTTTGAAGGACTGAAATTCTACTTTATTATCCGTTTTCCACAGCGTGCGGGTGCATTGAGAGACTTTTTGGTTAATGTATTAGGGCCAAAGGATGATATCGTTCATTTTGAATATACCAAGAAGATTAACCGTGAGAAAGGTCCAGCTTTGGTTGGATTGGAGGTTGAGTCTCCTGAAGATTTCAATAAGCTGACTGAACGGATGAGTGAAAAAAACATTCAATATGAACTCTTAAATGAGCGTTTTGATTTATTCAACTTCCTGATTTAGTGATTGAAACATTATAGTTGAAAATGGGATTTACTTGATAAAGCAATTTCATATATGGAAATTGATTACAGTAAGTTCCACCAAATACTTTCAGCTATGGCAATACCTAATCTTTCTCTGATAAATGCGATAAGAAGTGCTGCTGATGCGATTGAACAGGCAGTGCATTACCAATGGGGACATATGGGAATGTGTAATTGTGGGCACCTAGCTCAAGAACTTACACACTTGAGTAAGTCCGAAATCCATGAATATGCCTTAAGGGCAAGAGAGGGTGATTGGGCGGATCAGGTTGCTGCATTTTGTCCAACAAGTAAACTTCCAATGGACCTGCTGATTAGTACTATGCTTGATGCTGGTTTGACTCGGGAAGATTTACACCATTTGGAGCGATTGTCAGATCCTGCGGTTATTCAGCAGTTTCCAGTAGAGGAAAGAAATCTTGTTTATAATCGGAAAGAAGATGTTGTAAGATATATGAGCGTTTGGGCAGACATGCTTGAGCAAATAATGTTAAAGGAAATTGCTTTGCCCATATTATCTCACCAAGTAACTGTACAATGAATTTGTTACAGAATTATCCAAAAAAAGGCAGTCCCTGAACGAGACTGCCTTTCATTTTTTGTGAAGACTAAAGTCTTACTTCTTTTCAGGTACCAAATTGTAGATAGCCTGAATGTCTTTCAATCTTTCCTCAAAATTGATATCAAGGTCTTTCAGTAATCCATTGTTTAAGTCAAATACCCATCCTGCAACGATTGGGAATTTGCCCTGTGTATATTTCACTTGTACTTCAGGAGTTTTAATGATATTGATACACTGCTCAATTACGTTCAACTCTACTAGGCGATTGTAACGGTCATGTGTGTTTTCAATTGCATTCAGTTCGTCCTTGTGCAAGCGGTATACGTCACGGATATTACGCAACCAAGGGTTCAGGATTCCCAAGTCCTGCGGTTCCATAGCAGCTTTTACACCACCACAGTTATAGTGACCACATACGATGATATATTTCACGTTTAGGTGGTTGACAGCATAGTTGATTACAGACATTACATTAAGGTCTGTATTTACAACCATGTTAGCGATGTTTCTGTGAACGAAAACGTCGCCCGGTTCCAGTCCCATAATCTCGTTGGCAGGGACACGGCTGTCAGAACAGCCAATAAACAGATAGTCAGGGTTTTGCTCTTTGGCAATTTTAGCAAAGAAGTCCTTGTCTTTGTTTGTTTTGGACTCAACCCATTTGCGGTTATTCTCAAATAATTCTTCGTACGAAGCCATGTTAGTATAATTTTCAGTTTTGACTTTTATTTATAGAACGCATAAATACTTCCGTCACATAATCAAAGATACTAATGAGTGTTCAAGCTCAATATAAAATTCTCAAAAAATGTAACGATTTTTGAAAAGAGCACGATTTAGTGTTAAGCCCTTCCTTCACTCATATTAGGGAGCTTTAGTTGCTCATCTGAAGCATCCTTATCCTCATGGTTGTTGTTGATGACCATATGCTGAGGAACATTCAACCCTTTAATGCCTTTGATTTTCAGGGTGATGTTATGCAGGTCAGCATGTGCTGCAAAGTCCTCAATGATCTCCTTGACGTCGTGGTCAATAATAACAGACTCTGTACCGTCTATAGTAACCTCACTTTTCTTAGGAAGGTTTTCCAGCATCATGGAAATACTTGCCTTGTTTAAGAAAGTAACCTCTTGGGATAGTTTGATCGTGAATTTTTCACCTTCCTGATGTTTTTCCTTTTTGTAGTAGTAAGGGATCTTATAGTTGTTGATCAGAATATTGAAGATTGCAACTACTAGACCGATACCAATACCAGTTAGCATATCAGTAAATACCAACCCTAGTACTGTAGCTACAAATGGAATGAATTGCGACAAGCCATTGCGGAACATTGTTTTGAAAAGTGCAGGCTTGGCAAGTTTATAACCGATCACCAATAGAATGGCTGCAAGGCTGGCTAGAGGAACTTTGTTCAAGATTGCTGGAATCAGGGCAACGCAAAGCAGCAACAATATACCATGTATTAAGGACGCCAACTTGGTTTTACCACCTGTCATTACGTTGGTAGATGACCTTACGATTACTTGAGTGACAGGTATACCACCCACTAGTCCACTGGCGATGTTACCGAAACCTTGTGCTCTCAACTCTTGGTTGGTTGGAGTCACTCGTTTGTATGGGTCCAGCTTGTCAGTAGCTTCTGCTGATAACAGTGATTCAAGGCTTGCTACAACTGCAATGGTAGCTGCTGTAATATAAATTTCCTTGTTGGTGATTTGAGAGAAATCAGGGAATACAAAGAATGACAAGAACTCTGAAAAGCTTTCTGATACGGGCAAGCTTACCAAGTGTGTGTTGGTTGGTTCGTTAGCCAATGCCCATTCCGGATAGTATAACTTATAAAGCTCATTGAGTCCAACCCCTAGGAATACAACCAACAGAGGAGCTGGAACCATGCTCAGTGATTTGATTTTCTTGATGAACTTGCTTTCCCACATGATCATAATGGCCAGTGAGATGATTGTAATGACGACTGCTCCTATGCTGTGGTATTGAAATGCATAGATGATCTCCTCAAATGTATTATGACCGTCAGCCTGAATAAACTCAAGTTCTCCTTCCCAAGAGCGGTCATACCCTAAAGCATGGGGAATTTGTTTCAAGAAAATAATCACACCTATACCTGCCAGCATACCTTTAATTACGGCTGAAGGAAAGTAGTGAGCAACAATACCAGCTTTGGCGTACCCCGCAATTACCTGAAGGATACCAGCGATTACAACAGCCAAAAGAAATGGTTCGTAGCCCAGTTTTCCGATAGCGTCAGCCACGATTACAGCCAAACCAGCTGCAGGACCACTGACACCCAGTGCCGAGCCACTAAATGTTGTTACAATAATACCACCCGCAATACCGGCAATAATACCTGAATAAAGAGGTGCTCCTGATGCTAGGGCGATACCCAAACACAATGGAAGAGCTACCAGGAATACTACAATACCTGATATAAAGTCATTTTTCCATGTGTTTGAAAATGAAAAATTATCTGAAGTCATGTTGAGATAAATTTTAGCTTAGATAAAACTCAAGTAGCTATGTTCAACCATTTCAATGCTTCCACAAAGGTGTAATGCTTGAAAAGTTGGATACACAGTACTCGCCTCACTTCATCTGATGAAGGAGAGTTAAAAAATTTGATAACCACAACCTATACTAGTGGCTACGCTTGATTAAGTTAAAATGATTAGCTCAACTGTTCTGGTGGGGGGCAGTGGACTTCATAGACCACATCCTGATCGGAGTTGCTTTGATGGTAAAATTGAACCTTTAGCATCTTGGCAATATTGGAAAGGAGAAATTGTGAATTAGTAAGAATAAAAAGCTCATCCTGTTCTTTGTCTATCTCTTTTTCTCCTTCAGCTTTTTTTGCTTCATTTTCTGATTCTTCTTCACAAAGCTCTTTGATAGCTTTGCACTTGTCAGAAAGGTCATCATTGTAGTAATCCATAATATAACCTAATGAACTGCTTCCCACAAAAATGTAGAGAAACACAGTAAGCATAATACTACTGATGCTCTTTAGGGTTATATGTTTAATAGATTTGCGCACAATAAGAAATATCCTCAGGAAGAAAGTGAACAATAAAAAATGGACAAATTTTCTTCCTTATTCACTTGGTATATCATATCCAAGTGAGAATCATTGTTTTTTATTCAGTTCTACAAATATGATAGAAAATGCTGTAAAAAACGCAATATTTTGTTGTGTTTTTATCATTTTCAAATATTTGTAACTCCTAAATAACGGCTGTTGTGTACCTTTTGATTATTCCATTTCAGAAACGTTACTATTTACTCTTGAAAAGGAACATCTTGATACACAACAGCCACAATAAATTGTTAATATAAGTCCCAGTTGCCTTTTCGGTAATACCTTGGAAGGACTGGGTTGTGAATTGTGTTGACTTCAATTTCTGTGGAGTCAACCTCAATCAGGGGCTTGCCAAATGAAGTGATAAGTGACATGGCATCATGGTCAAGCCACCTGGTTGGAATATCTTCAAATGTCATGTTTTGCAAAGCAGGCTTCAGGTCTTCTTTCGGGATTGATTTAGCTCCCAATACCCATCCCCATTCACCTAAAGTCAGGACTTGGTTGTGCAGTTTGATGGTATTGAATCCAGCCGCAGACAAAGTCTTGTCAATACACATAAATGCTTTAGTGGCATAATATGGGCTACCCGCCTGAATAATCATCACACCGTTTGGTCTAAGGTGCTTGTAACACTGCTTGTACATTTCAAATGAAAACAGTCTGCCAAGTTCGATAGATTTAGGGTCAGGGAAGTCAACCATCATCACATCAAAAAACTCATTGGTATCCTCCATGTAATTGAAGGCATCTGTATTGATGATTTTTACCCTTGGGTCGTTTAGCGAATTTTTATTCATATCGGTGAAGATCGAGTGTGTTTTACCCAATTCTGTAACCACAGGGTCAAGATCCACCAAGGTGATACTTTTGACAGAAGGGTATTTGAGGATTTCACGAGCCAAACAACCGTCACCACCACCCAGAATCAAAATGTTTTGAGGATTCTTGTGTAGCTTCATTACAGAGTGTGCCATAGGCTCATGGTACATCCATTCGTCAAAAGAGCTTAGTTGTTGGTTACCGTTAATGTAAAACCAGTGGAAGTCTTTCCATTGTGTAACTACAAGTCTTTGATAAGCTGTCTGTTTTTGGAGAACGACTTTGTCTTTATAGCGTTTCTGTTCTCCATAGTTGATCAGGCTTTTAGCAAATACACCTCCAATTACTATCAGGGCAAATACAAAGACTCCAGCTCCTTTAAGTCTAATAGAATAACGTGGGCTAACAATGTCTTTCAGTCTGAAAAACAATAAAATGGCAACTAAGAAATTGACACCACCTAATACAAATGGCGTATAGGTAAGCCCCAGGTATGGTAAACCAACGAATGCAAAGAACAATCCTCCCAATAAGCTACCAAAATAATCCTGCTCCATTACAGCGGAGATGTTTACTCTTAGCGTTTCGAACTCTTCGTTAAGTCTGGTCACCAAAGGGATTTCCAAACCAATCAGAAGGCCAATAATGATACTGACTGAGTAGATCAATACCCCTTCAAAAGGGATTGAGAATATGGCTAGGGAATCGTTGAAACTGGCATAAGCTGCTGCTCCGTAGGCAACCATTGAAGAGAATGATACCAAGATGGAGAGTGTGAACTCAATGACGATAAACTTCTCTAGCAGATGATGTTCAAGGTGTTTACTGATGCGGCTACCCAACCCCATGGCAAAAAGCATGGAGGAAAGAATCAATGTCCATTGGAGAACAGAGTTTCCTAAAAAGTAGGTGGCAAGCGTAGATAGAATATATTCTGCTACAATACCTGAGAGTCCTGTGGCAAAAAGAGCCAGCTTCAGTGTATTTGATTTAGTGAAAAATTTCAGCACGGCAAGAATGTTTGTTTAGTAATTGCTGATATGTTTAAAAAGTAGGTTTGCTTACACTTTTTGTTTTGGACGCTTATAAATAGGTACAGTACTGCAAGGCTCCCCGTACATAATGGTCTTGGCTACAGGTCTCAACAGCCTGCTGATTTCAACATAGGCATATGTAGGCACGTCCACATTACTACAGCCTTTGACAACAACTGGCTTGTCTCTGAATTGCTCTAGATCTACTTTGGAAAGTGCTTCTCTATAAAGGGCATTTTCAAGGTCTGATAAGCTGCCAAAAACAACAAGGTGCGCAAAAGGCTCCAGTTTTACAGACAGTAGCATGTATGCCCAAGTAGGGACAATAGCATCTGCAGAACAGGTAATGGCAACATTCTTACCCTCATAGGTGCTCCAATCTTGTTCCTTTACGAAATCCCTGAAATCCTTTTCCCTTAGGATTAGACCTTGAAACAACACATCCTTGATATCAAGTACAACACGTTCTCCTTGATGGTAATAGTCTTCAAGGTCAAAAGAGATCAAAGGGCTATTGGCTACTCTGTTTATTATTTCATCCATAATATTTATTCGCTTTAAACTGATGCAAAGTTACTTTTTCAATGAAACAAGCAAAGGTTGCTTCAGGTTTTGTAGCTGCGATTAAAACAAAAATGGTTGAATAATCAAGTGGACTATTCAACCATTTCTCAAAAACTATATTTTAAGACGTGAAGGAGCACACAGCTACCATTCCTCTATTTCTTCATCCCGTTCTTCTCTGATAGGTTTATCGATCCTGATTTTATCATCCTCAGAAGCACCGTTGCCGTCTCCTTTTTTCTTTCCAAAGAGACGTTTGAAGAAACCTTTCTTTTCTTCTACAGGCTGTATCTCCTCTTCTTCCACCAATGTACTGTCACTTTGGGACGTTTCGTCTGTCAGCATATTTGTACTGTCCTTGGCTATCTGATAGGTTTTAGGCTTCCAGAACTGCCACCATTTGCGCTGTACCATTACAGAGTCAGGAGATGTGGCTGCTAACTCGCCATCCACATTGGTGCTATCGTTGGCGGCATTGTTGTCTTCCTGTAAATGTCCAAACAGTAAGTCATAAAAATGCTGATCATATCTGGATGGAGGTGTCTTCTGCTCCTCTGCGTCATCAAAACCGCCGCCTTCTTCAATCTCAGCACCTACAATTACAGTATCTGAATTTATATTGTTGGCATTACTGAGATCCGCTTCGCTAAGTATTGGGTTTTCTTCTTCAATAAGTTCAACCTCTTTTAGTTTTTCCAGCGAAGGTCGCTGTGGAATCGAGTAAATAATATTGGGGTAATTACTGAATCTTCTTTTCTTTTCGGTACCCAGCTTTTTGCTTAAAAAGGTACCTCGTTCGGACAGTAACCCATTCCACTCTTTACTTCTTGATGCTATTAAGGGAGTTTCCTTTGGCATTGAATCCAGCTCAAAGTACATGAAATGTACCCTGCTGTCTTCGGTAGAAACCAAAAAAGCGCTCTGATAGGCAGGACAAACATAAGGTTTGCAACCTGTCAGTAGCGTTCCTGAGCAAAAGCATACGATAAATGTATATCTAAGTAAAATGCTCATTAAGTAGTGATTTTTGAAAGCACTTGATCTTTAAGAGTGGTAGATGTACGCCAAAGAGTATTAGTTTTTCGTGAAAAAAGGCAGAAAATCAGACTGCGCTACAACTAAATACAAGATACAAGATACAGTATTATATTATTCGTTGAACAAATAGAACTAAACATCCAAATTTTGTGCAATTTGCATCCTTAATAAGGAATATACAAATCGTTTTGTGCTTAGAGAAATCCAAGAAGCACTAACAAGCGACACACGCGTATTTTTCAATGAAAATCAATTTAAGAAATGAGAAAAATACTGTACGTTATTTTCATATAACTAATATTAACATAAACGAAAATTGAGTTATATGTTGTACAACGCCAATAAATCTATATTCTAATTCTTATATAACTGTTTGTGCCCACTCTCAATTGTACTTCTTTCAGTTTTTTCTGTATTTTTGCGACCAAAATATGGCAAGACTATCAAAAGAAATATTGGCACTGGTCAGAAAAGAGTTTGTTCTGGAGTGGAGAGAGCGTTCAGCTTTCAACGGTATTTTGCTTTATACCTTCAGTACGATCTTTGTCTGTTACCTCAGTTTTAACCAGCGGAGAGTAGAGTTGAACCCGGTTACGTGGAATACCTTGTTTTGGATTATTCAGCTTTTTGCTGCGATTCATGGTATCTCCAAGAGTTTCTCACAGGAGAGAGGCGGGCGTTTCTATTTCTATTATTCCCTCGTTAGTCCTCAAGCAATAATCCTATCCAAGATTATATACAATACTATCCTGATGTCACTGATATCTATGGTAGGATTCCTGATTTATACTTTTGTGATGGGCAGCCCAGTCATTGACTTGCCGTTGTTCATTCTGAACCTGTTGCTGGGTGCGGTAGGATTTGCCTCTACACTGACAATGGTATCCGGTATTTCCTCCAAGTCGACCAACAGCAGTACACTAATGGCCGTGTTGGGGTTTCCAGTCATCCTTCCCATGATCCTTATGCTTATCAAGGTATCCAAAAATGCCATGGACGGATTGGCCCGAAACTTAAGTTATGACGAGGTTTTGACTATTTTTGCCATTGATGTGATTGTGGTAACAGTTTCATATATACTGTTTCCGTATCTTTGGCGAAGCTGATAAACAAGCAGAATTATCATTACTATAAATAATAAGCCATGAAAAATAATTGGTGGAAAGTCCTGACCGTATTCTTGCTGTTTTATACAGTAGTTGGCGGTCTGATGCTGGAAGTACCCAGACTGGATATCCTCAATGAGACAGTTCGTAACCTTTATTTCCATGTCCCAATGTGGTTTGGAATGGTGTTACTCTTACTCACCTCTGTAGTCTATTCGGTAAAATACCTGAACAGTTCAAATTGGGAGCATGATGTAGCTGCTTCTGAGTATGCCAGTACAGGAGTGCTGTTTGGTGTACTTGGCCTGATCACAGGTATGATTTGGGCAAAATTCACTTGGGGGTCTTATTGGAGTGGTGATCCGAAGCAGAATATGTCTGCCATTGGTATGATGATGTACTTTGCTTACTTCCTGTTGAGAGGTGCATTTAACGATGAGCAGCAGCGTGCACGTATCAGTTCTATTTACAATATTTTTGCTTTTGTCATCTTTATTGTGCTGATATTTGTATTGCCAAGGCTTACTGACTCATTGCACCCTGGTAATGGCGGAAACCCAGGTTTCAATGCCTATGATATGGATTCGCAACTGAGATTGGTATTCTATCCTGCAGTAATTGGCTGGACATTGCTTGGTGTATGGATGTCATCTGTAAGGGTGAGATTGCGTAAGGCGATTCATAAGCTGGAGGAAAAAGAAGATGCTATGCAATTGGGCAATGCCTGAACTTAAAATATTTGAGGAAAGTTAATTGGACACAAGTCCTTCAAAATATCTAGTGAAATGAAAAAACTCGTTTATGCCTTTATGCTTGCTGTAATGCTGGCTTTTACAGGAATGGATGCAGCTTTGGCTCAAGAAAAGCAACAGATTACCGAAGCGGATTATACCAATGAAAAGGTAGAGATGGCTGATGTGATGCGTGAAAATGGTAAGATCTACATTGTAGTGGCTGTATTGGCTACTGTGCTTGGAGGTATGATCTATTACCTTGTATCGATTGACCGAAAGGTGAGTAAGATCGAGAAAATGTATCAAGACTGAATCAATTATTTCAGAACCTCCTTTGGTTCAACTTCAATTTATAATCCAATATGAAAAAGACACATATTATCGGGCTTGTTGTAATTGCCGCTATGATCGGTATTGTTGTTTCAACTGCTGGAGATGCTAGCCAATACGTTAGCTTTCAGGAAGCTTTTGCTTTAGCTAGTGATGGCAATGATTCAAAAGTACACGTGGTTGGTGAGCTGACTAAAAATGAAACACATGAAGTTGTGGGTATTCAGTACAACCCAAGCCTAGATCCTAACTACTTGGCTTTTAACCTGGTTGATAATAATAATGAGGTGCATAAAGTGGTTTGTTATAACCCTCCTGCATCAATGAAAGATTTTGAGAAATCAGAGAAAGTGGTGGTTATAGGTAGAGCATCCAAGCAAGGAGGTGAGTTTGTGGCTTCTGAAATCCTGATGAAGTGTCCTTCTAAATATGAAGAGACTAAACTGTAGTGTCAGGTACTCTGATATATAAAAACGCCCTGTAATGAATACAGGGCGTTTTTATTAATGACTTTTTCTGCTTTTGTAATGCCACGCTAGAAAAAAGGCTCCTAACACGAATAGTCCAATACAGATATAGTTCATTAGTTGGTTGCCTTCCTGTAAGAACAGCAGATAGGTGTCTTCGGGGCCTGTGAAGCTGTATAACACTTCTACAGTTAAAGGTGACTCATTCTTTACTTTGCCTAGAATATTGATCTGAGTGCCATTTGTAATCCCTTTTAGCTGTACAGGTTTGTCACTACTGGTTTTTTCCTCAAGCAAGATATGTGTTACCTCAGGTCCTCTATAAGGCACTTCTTCAAAAAGCAATGTGACACTGTCTCCATATGCGTTTAGTTTGACAGGCTGTAAGTATTGCTCTACAGATTTGAAACCATTGTACTTGCCAAATCCAGTGAAGTGGTCTTTGCTACCAATAACAAGTGTTTCTTTGAGAGGCTTATTGTCATTACTGACTTCACCATGAAGAAAGATGGTAGAACCTTCTTTCATTCCTTCTGTTACGGCGGCTATTTCAGCCATATTGTGCTCTTTTAGAAGTTTTGGTTTTCCAATGCCATACAAAAAAGTGGCAAGCAGCACTAAAAAAATTCCTATACCAAGTTTCATAGTTCAAAGTTAAACCCTCACCTGAAGAGGAGAGGGTTTGGGATTTAGTTTAAGTCTATCAGATTAGTTTGACATAGGTTGCACCGTAGCCAAACTTCTCCTTTTTAGCATCTTTATAGTACTCCACATGGTGGTTTTTGGAAAGTCGTTTCTGGATTTCCAGTTTCAGTTTTCCTGAACCGATCCCATGTATAAAAGTGATTTCATCCATTCCGTTGGCGATGGCGGCTTCCAGTTCCTTTTCAAAGTGAAGGATTTGCAAGCTGATCAGGTTACTGCCCATTTCAGGGTCCAAGCCTAAAGCTTCTGCGTGTAAATCAACCTCATTTTTAGGTTTTGCAGGCATTTCAACAGCTCCTTTACCTTCAGATGATTTGTTCTCCATTAAACCACTTTTCAGTTGATCTGGGTCAATCTTGTCTAGATCTTCCACATCTAGTTGGAACAGGTAACCGTCAACTGCCAGCATAGGAATTTCCTTCTTGCTTTTCATGAAAGACTCAGCTCTAAAGCGTAGTTTTCTTACTAATGGCTCCCTTGGGATGCTCAAACCAGCTTTGAAGAACAGTGCTTGGAAAATCAGTGATGGCCAGCTTTCAAACTGGTCAAGATTCATCTGGTGAATTCTTGTGTGGGTTCTTGCATTAAGACCACCAACGTAAATACCGTGGTATCCTTTTTTACTTTCTTCACCCAACAATACTGGTATGGTTAAGTCAGTGTTATTGATCAAGTGTAAGTCCAGAATCTTGTCATTGACGTGAGTAAATGCCAAGAACAAGCCTTTTTCAGAGTAAACAGGTATCTTAATCTCTTTTGCACTGCCTTTTTTCTCTGTAACTACTTGGTCATCGCCTCCAAAGTTTCTTGCTTCTTCTTTTGAAACGATTACCAATTCGGATTTCATGAAGGGGATTCTGAAACCGTCTTCGATTTCAACCTCAACTTCTCTTTCTGTAATGAAACGTACTACAATACCTTCTTCACTTCCACTTACGCTTCTTACTTTATCTCCAATATTCATCTTCTGTAAATCTCTATTTTAAAAACCTGTCTAATGTTTATTCCAATATCGCTTTGTAGAGCAGTACTACATTATTTTCAATCACTACAAGACTAGTGTCAGATATGTTAGCGATGATCAATGCGTTATTTTCCTGAGTGATGGTATCAGTCAGCAATATGATTGTACTGTTTCCAACAATATCCCAGCGGCCTGTCAATTCGGAGTCAAGGCCGTTGTCACAAAGGTTGGCTCCAGCACTTTCTACAAAAGTAAAATTACTGTAAAATATTTTTGTGTTATCCAGTAAGCAATCGTTGTCCTCGAAGTTTTCATTGACTTTCCAAAGCTTACCTTCAGGTGTAGCCAAAAGGCTGGAAAGACTTTGGCTGATAATCACAATCTCCTCATTCCTGAAACCAATCTCTGTTTCTACTACAAATGTTTCATTTTTGCCATCCTGATTATTGCTGCTGCCATTATTGACAGAAAAGAAATAATTTCCTCCCTCAAGTTGCAGGAATACAGCAAAACCATCCTCATCAGTAAACTTGGTTGAAAGCGGATTGGTTTGATTCTGGTAATCTTCAAAGCTTGAATAAAGTGTCACAACAGCCTCAGTTACTTTATTAGCATCTTCATCCAATACTTGAATGTAAAGGTCTCCATTGGGTTGAGGAGGCGAACAGTGATTGAAAGCAAGTGATAGTATCAACACCATTAAAACAAGATAACCTTTGCGGTAATATGTATTGGAGGTCATGGCTGCGGCTATTTTAGGTCAACAATCAGTTGACGTTACTTGATTTGTCTTTTTTGTCAGAACGGTAAGCTGGTTTGCTCAGGCAAAAGCTTAAAAGAGTTGCGATGAAAAGGAGTTGATCCATGTACTCTTATTGCATCTCTATGTGCCTTGGTCGGGTAACCAGCATTTTTCTCCCAGCCATAGTGGGGATAGGTTTTAGCCAAATTGGTCATCAATTCATCACGGTAGGTTTTAGCCAAGACAGAAGCCGCAGCTATGCTCGCATATTTACCGTCTCCCTTGATGATACACTCGTGTGTAATTCCCTGATAAGGGTTAAACCTATTGCCATCAATCAGTAGAAGCTCTGGCTTTATTTCCATTTGGTCAATACAACGATGCATTGCCAGAAATGAAGCATTGAGAATGTTGATTTTGTCAATTTCCTGATGAGAAACTTCAGCTACAAAATAAGCCAAGGCATCCTTTTCAATAACACCTCTTAGCAGTTCCCTTTTTTTGGCGCTAAGCTTTTTTGAATCATTGAGCATCTCATTCTGATACCCATCAGGCAGGATAACACCAGCTGCTACTACCGGGCCTGCTAGGCACCCTCTGCCAGCTTCATCTAACCCACACTCAATTTTTCCAGATCCAAAAGAAGATAAAAGCATTCAGTATTTTGATTTAATATAACTCTAAAAATATTATTGACAGCTTCTATGAAGAAGTGGTGTATGCAAACAAAGATAGGGGAAGAGGGAGTGTATTTGAAGGATTTTTGTCATAAATAATTGCACGGACAGAAGCTCGTATTGTGAGTGTTCTGTCCGTACAATGTTTATCTGATTGATTATTCAAATGTGATCAGTAACTGATTTTTCTCCACATTTTCACCAGTTTTGGCTTTGATCGACTTGATAACACCTTCTCGAGGAGATTTAATGACATTTTCCATTTTCATGGCTTCTAGTATCAAAAGGGTGTCACCTTCATTTACTTGTTGTCCTTCCTCTGTTTGAATAGCCAGAATAAGTCCTGGCATTGGAGCTTTCAGATCTTTAACCAGTGTGGCTGCTTGCGTGTCCATTCCCAGTTTTTCGAGTAACTTATCCAACTCACTTTGCGCTTTTAACTCAAACCTCTTTCCATTTACCTTCAGCGTAAACTGTTTAGTGGTGTAGTTGGCTTCAATTACTTCAATCTGATAATTTTTATTGTTACTGATAACACTGAAGCTGCCGGCGCGAAGTTGTTTGATATCCAGGTTGGCTTTATTGCCATTGATCTGTAAGTTCTCTTTGTCCTGCTCGACTTTATACGTTCTGTCGTTTGTTGTAATCTCGGTCATAATAAAAAGTTGTGTTGTGTCTGGTTAGTGATAAAGTATTCAGATACTCCGTTGATATTATTTATTGTATTCTGTTTTAATATTGAATTCTTGTCCGCTCAAACCTAATGATTCACAAACAGGTTTAGAAAGTTTGATAATCACCCCATTGGTTCGTTCATGCTCAGGTAAAGCACCAACCACTCTGACCGCTGTATACTTACCATTTGTTGGGTTGATAACCTTGATAAATGAACCTACAGTTTCAGGTTTATAGAGTGCAATAGCCTTTGACATCGGACTGTTGGGAATTTCAACAACCAATCCTTTTCCACTCTCGGCATGAGGAATAAGAATGCCATTTTCTTTGGCTTCTGTAGCGTTCAAGTCTGCAACCGTCTTGTTGTACACATCAGGATTGGCTGTTTGTTGATGGGCGGTATTTGCATCATTAGGCAAAGCCGCCTGTTGGTAAATATTGTTGCCCTGTAATGACTCATAACCAACTATCAGTACCTGCGTAGGAAATATCTTGGCATTTGGAGCCATTTGGTTCCATGCTCTAAGCTGCTCTTCACTGATTTTGAACTTTCGAAGAATGTCATCCAATTGCTCATTGTAAGTAACCACATGCTTTATTGGAGCGTCAACTGCTTGAGCTGTTTCGGTTTTCTGAGTACTAGCCGAAGTAGATTTAATGATTAGACGTTGTCCTGGCAATACAATGTCTGTTGTAAGATTATTGGAGGTTTTCAGTTCCTCAGGAGAAATATTATACTGCTTTGAAATCTGGTAGAAGTTTTCTCCTTCTTTTACGACATGGTATTGTTGTTCCTTGCCATTTGCAGGCTTGTCTGTATTAGTAGGTTCAGCTGTTTTTCTGTACATACTTCCTATCAATACAGTAGGCTGTTGAGCTGTTTTAGGAGCTGGAATTGTCAGGCACTCACCAATCCTTATATAGGAGTCGACTTTGTTGTTAGCTTCCATCAAATCCTTTAGCGAGATTTTATACAGTCTCGAAATGGAAGAGAGTGTTTCGCCTTGTTCCACTTGATGCGTTCGTACCTCTTGAGCATCATGCTTAGTTGCTTGTGCGTTAGCCCCAAAAGCAAATGTGAAGAATAGCAAGAAACTAAGAAGGGTCTTTATGATTGAATTTAAATCTGCCATCATAAGTTAATTGGTTCGTTTTTATCTAGGTTGTATTCCTGATCGTGGAATATTAAGCATATTGTGAACTGTTTACAACCATTGCGCCATATCAATATGAATTTCTTACCTAATTTATATTCCTTTTAACGGTAAGCAAATAAGCTTTTGTTTGTTTTTGATATAAATCAGATGATTGTCAATAGTAATAAACGGTGATGAGGCTACTTCTTTGGTTGCTTCGTCCAGTGTATCTTGATACAGTAACTCACCATTCAGACTGAAAACCATAAGGCGCAACCTGACAGCTTCTTCAGTTCTTTCACTGAATGCCAAAACCAAGCAATTATCTAGCTCATGATACCAGACTGCCTGATATGGCGCTGCTTGAGCCTTTTGGAGTAGAAACCTTTCTAGTGTTTGGAAGTGTTCATTGTCCTGCTGGTAACAGGTTGGCTCTTCGGGCATATATTGCTGAGTAGGGGACAAGGTTTCAGGTTGATCAGTAAGTTCTTTTCCTGTTTGAAAGTCAAGTACCTTTTGTTCTGAATTAGACCTGACAACAACCCCATTGCTGGTGGGATATTCAAAAGCATAGCCTTCTTTTGTCCATAATGGCTGACCTGTATTCAAAGAATATGCGGAAGTGCTTTTGATTGTTGGTAGCTGGGACTCTTCATCATATTCATATAGAAAAAGAGTGTCTCTGATAGCAGCTGCCGCACCTACCCACCAGGTTTCTTCAGGTTGCATACCCTCCCATAATATCGAGGCTTCATTTAGTTTCAATGCTGTATAACTGACTTCCCTATTAGTCTCATTTCTTAGTTCAGCCACAAGAATATCCGAATGCTTGTCGTAAAGCAGTTGCCAGATCAGACTGTCAGGTTGCTGGTACTGAATTGTAGGTGACATATTAATATGGTTATACTGAGACAGGTCTCTGTATTGGTTTCAAATTGCAAATGTTATAGTTAGACTGTCAAAAATAGAAAATGTTTTAGAGAGCAGTAGATAATGGGGCTACTTTGAATATTTTCAAACATAAACAGCAGAAAAACACCTTTCAAGATATTTGGAAGAAGGAGAGGTGTCTCCACGATCCTATTGATGCACTGTGAAATATTCAAATAATCATTGGGGATCTGATTCAGCGGGCATTCAAACAACTTTTGAGCCTATTAGTTTCCATATAGGAAGAATTTCCATGCCCTATTGTAAGGCTGTAAGACTTGTTTATTTTTGCGATCGGCTAGCAAAGCCAGAATAACTATTGAAGGACAGAATATGAAGAAGACACTAATTCTGGGTGCGACTCCAAACCCTGAAAGATATGCTTACCGAGCTGCTCATAAGCTGACAGAGCATGGCCATGAAATTGTGCCTGTTGGTATCAAAAAGGGAGAGGTTGCTGGTCAACAAATCCTCAATGAGATGGGGACTCACGATGATGTTCATACTGTGACTTTATACGTGGGACCGCAGCATCAGCCTGAATGGTATGATTACATTTTAGGGTTAAATCCTGAAAGAATCATTTTCAATCCAGGTACAGAAAATCCTGAACTGGAGCAAAGGGCACAAGCGCAAGGGGTTGAAGTAGTAGAAGGGTGTACACTGGTTATGTTGTCAGTGGGAACCTACTAATGTTTGGCTAAAATCGAAGACTTGTGCTGAAGATAGCCTATTCACCTGTATATGTCCACGAACTGCCAGAAGGGCACCGCTTTCCTATGCTGAAGTATGAGTTGCTGGTAGAGCAGCTAATGTATGAAGGCATTATTACTGAAAAGCACCTTTTTGAGCCTCACCCTGTGGACGAACGCTATATTCTTGAGACACACGATGCCATATACTGGGATCGATTGAAAAAACTTTCCTTAGATAGGAAAGAGGTACGTCGTATTGGTTTTCCTCTTTCTGATGAACTGGTTCATAGGGAAATGGTCATCAATCAGGGATCCATTATGTGTGCAGAGTTTGCAATGGAATATGGTGTGGCAATGAATATTGCAGGTGGAACGCATCATGCTTTTGCTGATTGTGGTGAAGGATTTTGTCTACTGAATGATATAGCCATGGCTGCGAATTACCTGATCAATCACAGAGGAATCAACCAAGTGTTGGTTGTGGACTTGGATGTGCACCAAGGTAATGGTACTGCCAGTATTTTTCAGGGGAATGACAAGGTGTACACATTCAGCATGCACGGCGCCCATAATTTTCCATTACGTAAGGAAATGTCTGACCTGGACATAGGCTTGCCTGATGGGACAACAGACCAACCTTATCTTGATTTACTGGCGCATCACCTCAATGAATTATTGGATACTCAGAAACCTGAAATCGTATTTTTTCAGTCTGGAGTCGATGTGTTGCATACGGATAAGTTAGGAAGGTTGGCGATGACAATTCAGGGATGTAAGGAACGTGATAGGTTGGTACTTGAAGCTTGTCACAAAAGAGGGATTCCTGTTTGTGTAAGTATGGGTGGAGGTTATTCAGCACAGATACGTGATATCGTCAATGCACATGCCAATACTTTCAAATTGGCAGAAAGTATTTATGCTTAGTGTGACTGAATATTCATGTATAATTGTTAACAATATGTTAATAATTTTTAGTCTATTAGAAATATCTATGAAATAGTGGGTTATTTGTAGCTTCGATAAATATTGACTGTACAATACCACTATAAAATTGTACTAAACCAACAAAAACAAATTTCAAAATCAGAGTATCCTCTCAAAGGGTCTCATTCTGAATGTTAAGCATGGAATTCGGATTATTTGAAGTATTAAAATTGGTAGGCTCACTGGGCTTCTTCATCTATGGCATGAAGATTATGAGTGAAGGCATCCAAAACGTGGCAGGAGACAAGATGAAACAGATTCTGGCTGCGATGACCTCCAATAAGTGGGCTGGCGTTTTTACTGGATTTTTAATTACCACTATCATCCAGTCATCTTCAGCTACTACCGTAATGCTTGTGAGCTTTGTGAATGCCTCCCTGCTCACACTTGAGCAGTCGATTGGTGTTATCATGGGTGCAAACATCGGTACTACTGTAACGGCTTGGATCATTTCCATTCTTGGTTTTAAGGTGAAAATGTCAAAACTGGCGCTTCCAATCATTGCTTTTGGTTTGCCAATGATGTTTTTCTCTAACAAGAAAACTAAGCAATGGGGGGAAGTATTAGTAGGGTTTGCCCTTCTTTTCATGGGACTTGCAGCCTTGAAAGATTCAGTTCCGACGCTTTCTGCGGACCAGCTTGTTTTCTTGGAGCAGCTGACGGATTACGGTATTCTTTCGACAATGCTATTTGTCATGATCGGTACGCTGATCACGGTTGTAGTGCAGTCATCAAGTGCGGCAATGGCACTTACATTAGTGCTTTGTAACCAAGGTATCATTCCATTTGAAGTGGCAGCAGCCATGGTTTTGGGTGAGAACATTGGTACTACCATTACGGCAAACTTGGCCTCGCTAGTAGGTAATACTGCCGCTAAAAGAGCTTCACGTGCACACTTTATCTTCAACGTATTTGGTGTGCTATGGATGATCGCAGTGTTCCCTTGGTTCCTGAGAGGAATTGAATACTTTATGCTGAACTATACAGACTACGGTTCACCGTTTGTTAATACAGGTTCTGTAGCCATTGGTCTTTCAATCTTCCACACTTCATTCAACCTGATCAACGTAATGTTGATGATCAACTTGGTGAAGGTGATCAGAAATGTGGTAATCAAGATGGTGCCAGAAAAAGAAGGAGAGGATGACAAGTTTAAGTTGGTTTACATCAATACAGGTGAATTACTGACTACTGAAGCTGCACTAACTCAAGTGAAGAAAGAAATGGTTCGTTTGGGTGAGCAGATCACTGATATGTCTGGAAAGGCTAAGAAGATGTTGATGCTGAATGAAGAGCAGAAGCCTGAAAGAAAAATGCTGATTGAAAAGATCAGAAAAATTGAGGATGATCTGGATGAAGTAGAAGTAGAGGTATCTGATTACCTGCTTAAAATCTCTGAGTCTGGTAGTGTGTCTGAAATTGCAGCTCTTGAAATCCGTAGCTTGATGCGTATTTCGCATGACCTTGAGCGAATCTCTGATATTTATAAGAGTATGAGCTTTGTGGTGGAAAAACGCTATGGTGAAAAAATCTGGTTGACTCCTGAGCAACAGTCTGAGTTGTCAGAGTACTTCAGCCTGATTGACGAAGTACTTGAGCTGATGAACAAGAACTTGGCTGGTGAGTATGGAAAGGCTGACCTTGATGAGGCTAAGAAGCTTGAAAAGCGTGTTAACAAGAAGCGTAAAGAACTTCGTAAAGTGAATATGTCTCGTACTACTGATAAGGACGATCTGGTTCACCTGTTAGCTTATAATGACCTGATTTCCTCTATTGAGCGAGTAGGTGATCATATGCTGAATGTTTCTGAAGGCGTAGCTGGTGTAGTGGATTAATTCCTATATATCAGATAATATAAATTCAAAAGCTCCTGTGTTCATTTGAGAATGCAGGAGCTTTTTCTTTTTAAGAGATATTTGTCTTTTAGTCTGCATATTAGACTTTATCATGATTAGCATATTACTATTAAGGTCGATGACTGAACAACGTCGATGTTCCAATAAATAACACTTTCAACTCTTATTAGGGAGTCTCAAGAAGTTATTAACTCATCATTTTATAGAATCAAGTTCTAGCTTAGAGACCCCCTGTTTAAGTCTTGCGTATATTAAAAGATAAAGCCCCACAGGAAATCATAATTCCTGTGGGGCTTTTATTTTATGAAGAATAGGTAGTCTTATTTGCCAGCAATGATTTGCCATAGCTCAGTTCTTACGTTTTCATTGATGGCTATAGCGAGTATCATAGAAATAACAAGTCCAAACAGTGCTTTCAATAAGTCCTTTCGCATCATACGAAAGCTTTTCATTAGCGACATTTTCCGTTTGGAAGCTCTCTTTTTGCTAAAGCTGATGGCAATTTCCCGTCCTGCCAATAAACCGATAAATACCCATGTGGTACTCATTGGAATATTGCTTAGCCCTTTGAAATAAAATAACAGGATCGCATATACAAAATCTACTAAGGTTGCAGCTCTTATATCTGTTACCCCAGATTTTTCTGTTACAATATGTTGTATACGGTCACCTCTTAGATAAAACAGCAATCCTAAGCCTAGAAAGATAAATCCTGCAAACCCTAAGAACTGCTCTGTGCTCAGTTGTCTTGGGAGATACACTGCAATGTTAGCGGCGTCCTGTTGTATCCATGAAAACCAGAGTAATCCACTGGTAATCCACTGGATAGGAAGCCAATAGCTTGACGGTTTTCCTTTAACTAGTTTTGAAACGGTTTTGCTTACCAGAAACCAAACAACGATGGCAACAATAAATGCGACACCATAACCCATTAAACTTTTGGTGACAACACTTCCAATTGCTTTGCTACTGGATGTAAAAGAGTTGAGGATTAGAAAAGTTGTAGAAACGGGCATCTTCATCCTTGTAAGGATTAGCAGAATCAAAGGAGCTGCCAACTGAAGGAATGAAAAAGAAGTAGGAGCATTTTCAAAGCCTTTTGAAGCCAATCTGCCGGAACTGACATCCCCATTGTTGATCAGCCAGCTTTGCAATACGGCAGCTAAAAAGATGCCACCGATATAAAGCCATAAAACCCACCATTTGCGTGTAGCATTGGAAGCGATAAATGTCCCAATCGTTTGAATGCTGTCATTGGCAATAGCCGAATAGCCTGCCAGTCCGAAACCTACCCACATTGCCACCTCTGGATATGGAGTCACTAACGCACAAATCAGCGAAAGTGTGAAAATCAGGACGATAAAAAGTCCATCTCCTCTTGTAAGTTCAAAGATGGAATAGGTTGCTCTCTCGAGTTTCGCTGTTGTTACCTTCTGTTCCAATTTTTTTCTGGCCATGTGATTTGTCCAAGATATATTTTTGCACTATCAAGGTCACAGAAGTATTCGCTCTTGTATTCTTAAATTTGTCTAAAAAATTACCTGTGACCCTAACAATTGTGCAATTAAAGTATTTTCCTATAAGCGAATGTGAATGTAATATTAAATCCTTAACTGAAAGAAAAGGAGGTTGTTTTTGTTCGAAAAAGCAATATGTTCACTTTTTACTATTATCTTTTTAAAAAAGAAGTGTTCATTCACTTTTAGGGAAACTTAGAATAATAAAAATTGAGTCGGCAAAAATCACATTATTGTAGTTTTTTTGACCGATTTATTAGTATGTTTGTCGGGTGAATCAAGCTAACAGGCTCGATTTTGGTTGTCTGTAAGCGCGTGCTTGTATGACAATTTTTTATTTAAAATCATAAAGTCTGAATCTGACAAGGCTGATAGCAAACAGGAACTGAATATATATGGATACACTGTTAGATTTCGAAAAACCAATCGCAGAACTTGAAAACAAGTTAGCGGACATGAAACAATTGGCAACCGACAACCACGTAGATGTCGAAGAGGCCATTGTTGAGTTGGAGAAGAAGATTAAACACCTTAAAGAGAATACTTTTAAGAACCTGACCAGATGGCAAAGGGTACAACTTTCTCGCCACCCGGACAGACCATATACACTGGATTATATCTATGCCATCACCGATGATTTTATTGAGATTCACGGTGACCGTGCTTATGCAGATGACAAAGCTATGGTTGGTGGTTTCGGTACAATTGGTGATGAAACATTTATGATCATCGGTCAGCAGAAAGGACGTAATACCAAGCAGCGTCAGGAGCGTAACTTTGGTATGGCGAACCCTGAGGGTTACCGTAAAGCACTTCGCTTGATGAAAATGGCGGAGAAGTTTGGTAAACCAATTGTTACCTTGATTGATACTCCAGGTGCATTCCCAGGTCTTGAGGCTGAAGAAAGGGGACAGGCAGAGGCAATTGCCCGCAACCTGAAGGAAATGTTTATGTTGAAAGTGCCAGTTATCTGTATCGTGATTGGTGAAGGTGCATCAGGTGGTGCATTGGGTATCGCAATTGGTGATACAGTAATGATGCTGGAAAACACTTGGTATTCTGTGATTTCTCCTGAATCATGTTCTTCAATTCTTTGGAGAAGCTGGGAATACAAGGAGCAGGCAGCAGAAGCACTGAGACTTACAGCTACAGATATGAAAGGCTTCGGTCTGGTAGACCGTATCATTGAAGAGCCACTGGGTGGTGCACACACTGACCCTGTTACCATTTCCAATACGCTGAAAGCAGTAATTCTGGAAGAAACCAAGAAATTGCAAGAGCTCTCAAATGAAGAGCGTATCAGCAAAAGAATTGACAAATACGGATCAATGGGCGTTGTAAACGGCTAATAATCCATTGAGTTATAAAGAAAAACCTCCATATGCATGCATATGGAGGTTTTTCTGTTTTCAGGCTAAAGTGTAAAAGATATCTTTTTCAAAATCATGAAGCCTGATAATGCCTTCTTTTGTCAGGTCAATCAGGTTGCGTTTTGCCCTTCTTTCTGAAACGTTTACAAGGCGGGCATAGCCTTTTGAGGTGATTTTTTCGTATTTGTGCAGGTAATCAAGCAGCGATTCCTCATGGTTGGTGAGCCTTCTTCTCTCTTGTTCATCCTGCTGTTCTGCCAATTGGATGGTCATCCTGCTGGCAAGTACACTCATATCATTCATTCTAGAATAAGCATTCCATTCTTCTTTTTGACTTAATGAGAAATGCGGTTTTTGAGTGCTGTTGGGTACATGGGCAGCGAGCACAGTCTTGCCCTCTTCAGTTTCTACTTTTTCATAAGTTAGTTCAATTGGAGGATCACAGTAAAAAGTCGAAGCCTCGTTTAACAAATAAATTTCCTCTTCCGGATCCACACCTGTAATGTACTTGTCATCCTGAACGCCAATCAAAAGTATTCCGCCATCAGTATTGGCAAATGAGACGATAGTCTTGGCGATCTTGTACACGTTGGAAACGGTCTTTTTGAAGTCAAGCGTTTGCGACTCTCCTTCGGCAATCAGTTTTTTCAGATCTGAGAGTTCCACTGCTGTAAGCCCAAAGGGTATTTCGTGAAAAGATCAGTTGCTTAGCCGGCTGCAATGTGACTATGTAAAGAACTGGCAGCCCTATGTCTAGCATAATCTGACTATTCATTTTGAAATAAACAAGTCATCGTAGATGGCTAATGCATTATTTTAATAACTATCGTAAGGGCATTTGAGTTGGGAGCAAATATGAAATAATCGTTAAAAAGATCTTGACTGGAATTCGGTTTTAATATGAAAAGGGACAAATGAAGGGTGTTGTAGGTTGGTTAGGGAGAATTGTTTTTAATAATGTAAGGATTTGTAAATCAGTAGTTAATTCTAGCCTTTGACGATTGGTGAGTAGAATGCATTCTTAACAATCCAATTTTTCTTAATTTGGGCTTCAAAATAAGTAGATGGGCAGTCGCAATAGCCCTGATTTTTCCCTAATCATATATTTCAAAAAATTTCAAAAAACATGAAAAAAGTTTTCATTACAGCTTTAGCGATGCTGTTTATGCATCCGGTGCTTTGGGCTCATGAAGGCATGTGGCTGCCTTCACTGATCAAGAAGCTGAATGAGCAGGACATGAAAGAGAGTGGTTTTAAGCTGACTGCTGAGGATATTTATTCCGTTAACAAGTCAAGCATGAAAGATGCTGTAGTGCTTTTTGGCAGGGGGTGTACAGGAGAAATAGTCTCTGATCAGGGCTTGATCCTGACAAACCATCACTGTGGTTATGGACAAATTCAGGCTCACAGTACAGTTGAAAATGATTACTTGACAGATGGTTTTGTTGCTAAGGAAATGGGTGATGAGTTGCCTAACCCTAATTTGGAGGTGAGTTTCATTGTCCGTATTGAGGATGTATCAGCTAAGGTATTGGCTGGCGTAACAGACGAGATGTCTGAAGAGCAACGTGAAGGAATGATCAAGTCAAACAGTGATGCAGTGGCTGCTTCTGCTACGCAAGGCACTCACTATGATGCGATCATCAAGCCGTTTTTCTATGGCAACGAATACTACATGTTCGTAATGGAAACATTTAAGGATGTAAGATTGGTATTTGCGCCGCCATCATCTATCGGTAAGTTCGGTGGTGATACAGATAACTGGGTATGGCCACGTCATACAGGTGACTTTTCAGTTTTCAGGGTTTATGCAGGTAAAGACAACAAGCCAGCAGCCTATTCTCCAGACAATGTGCCTTTCAAGCCAAGACACCATTTCCCAATTTCATTGAATGGTGTTCAAGCTGAGGATTTCACAATGGTATATGGTTTCCCTGGTAGTACACAGCAGTATATTCCTTCTTACGGTGTTGAATATGTAACAGAAGTATCCAACCCAGTAAAGATAGGCATGAGAGATAAGAGCCTTGGCATTATCAAGGACGCAATGGAAAGTGATGATGCCGTGCGTATCAAGTACTCGGCAAAGCAAGCAAGAATTGCCAATGCATGGAAAAAGTGGATCGGAGAGAGCAAAGGTCTTGACCGTTTGCAAGCTGTTGAGGTGAAGCAAAATCAGGAGGAAGCATTCAAAAACAAGGCTCAGGGAACAGAATATGCAGGACTGTTGGATGAGTTCAAAGAAGATTATAACGCAGTTTCTCAATATCATTTGGCAAGGGACCTTTTTGTAGAGTACTTCTATTATGGTCCTGAGATATTACGTTTTGCTGATAGGTTTGACAAGTTGCCTACTCTGGCAGATAGTGAAGATATCAATGCCATTGTTAAGGAAGTAGAAGGGCTTTCAGGCGTTTCCAAAGGTTATTTTAAGGATTACGATACAGAAACAGACCGAAAGATCTTTGAAGCCCTTTCAGCTATGTATGCTGATGCGATAGATGAGGCATTTTTACCGGAGTCGTTGAAAGCGGCTAAAGCCTCGGGCAATTTTGCAAAACTGACAGAGACAATGTACAGCAAGTCTGTATTTGCTACTCAGGAAAAAGTGAATGGGTTGCTTTTAAAGGCTCTTGATGCGGCTGAAAAAGTAAAAGCAAACCCTGAGGATGAGAAAGCACAGCAGTCTTTGAGAAAAGCAGTTGCTGCTGTAGGTAAGAAAGTGAAGTCAGACCCTGCTTTCAAGCTGTCAAAAGAAATAACAGCAACTTACAACGATAAAATCAGGTCGGAATATGGGGAACTTTCTGCCAAGATTGACAAGAACATGCGAAAGTATGTAAAAGGACTTCAGACGTTTTTCCCTAACAAGAAATACTGGTCAGATGCAAACCTGACTTTGCGTGTTACTTATGGAAAAGTAGAAGGCTCGGAGCCACAGGATGGTATTGAGTACTTGCCATACACTACTTTGAAGGGGGTGATTGAGAAGCGTAGAACAGATGTACCTAAAACGCATGAGTTCTATGTTCCTGAAAAGTTGGTGAAGCTTTATGAAACTAAGGATTATGGTATCTATGGTCAGGGTGATGAGTTGGTAGTGTGTTTTACTGGTTCCAACCATACTACTGGCGGCAACTCAGGAAGCCCAGTTATCAATGCGGAAGGGCAGTTGATCGGTATCAACTTCGACCGTACATGGGAAAGCACGATGTCTGATATCATGTTTGACCCAGAGAAGTGCCGTAACATCGTAGTAGATGTGAGGTATGTACTTTTTGTAATTGACAAGTTTGGCGGTGCAAAAAGACTGGTTGATGAGATGACATTGGTAAAAGCAGAAGAACCTGTTGAAGTAGAGTAATACTTTACAAAGTTTCAATGTAAAAGGCCTGTATACCAGTGGGTATGCAGGCCTTTTTTATTTGATTGGTTTTGATTTGAAATCCAATTTTAAATAGGTGTCTTGTAATCAGTATGAGGCTTGTGTAGAAAAGTATAATGGAGATGTTTTTCAGTACTTTATCTAGATATTATTTAGAATGTTTTAATACGTCTGTTAATAAGATTATTTGTATTTGTTTCTGTCCTATTCATTGTAGTCATTATAGAAAATAACAAACCAATCCTACCATATTACTTTACAAGACTAACTATGAATAAATTTTTTTTGCTGCTGCTTGCCTCTCTTTTTGCTTCAGTTTTTGTTAATGCTCAAGACAAAAAGCATGAGCTTTCCTTAAGTACAGGAATCCTTACGACAAGTCAGATTTTGGATACCTATCCTAACCTGATGTCTAAAATCGAAACAGATAACCCTTATCTCAGGGAGAATGCAACATTGCGTGGCAACCTGAACCTGACATATCGGTATACTGTCAACGAAAAATGGACCTTGAACTTGGCTTCAAGCTATGACCATAGTAGTGCAGAGGTACATGTAGGAGGAAGTAAAGTAGGAGAGTCGAAAAGGCATATGGTCACTTTGGCTCCAGAAGTGAGCTATTATTACTTGAGACATGAAAAGTTTCAGATGTATTCCGGCTTAGGTTTGGGGTATACATATGGCTTTGGAGAGATGATACCTGACCCGGGAAACAAGATGATGTTAGAGTATGTAGATGAAAAAATCGGTCATATCAACTTTCAGTTGAATGCCATAGGGCTAAGGTATGGAAAGCGGATAGCAGGGTTTACAGAAGTGGGCTTTGGGTACAAGGGAGTTGCCAATATAGGTATGTCTTATCAGTTCTAGAAATATATAACTTATCATTTATGTTAAAGCCACTTCAATAGGAGAGGCTTTTTCTGTTAAAAAAATCGTGTTGTGTTAATTGTTATCATAATGCGTGTTAAATGATTTGTATTCAGTTAGTTAATGTATTTATTTGTAACTATAGTAATTTAATATTGCAGTTAATAAAGGGACGGGATTAATCATTCAGAATATGGAAAAGCCAATTTGGTGGGATTTCCTGAAGCACTTGCTTTTGATAGGAGGCTTGGTGCTATTTCTGCTAGCTTGTGATGAGAAAGCTGAAGATGTAGTGCCTCTAGGCGCTGAACAGGTATTGCAGGTGGAGTTTCAGGAACAGCCTGCGATGACATACATTCGTGCATCTTTTTTTGATGCTGATACTGGTGGTTTCCTTCAACTTGCGGATGATGCTACTATTTTGGCAATGGGAGAAGAGATGAACTATTCCAAAGATGACTACTTCAATTAC
Source organism: Limibacter armeniacum (assembly GCF_036880985.1). NCBI lineage: Bacteria > Pseudomonadati > Bacteroidota > Cytophagia > Cytophagales > Flammeovirgaceae > Limibacter > Limibacter armeniacum. The sequence goes on along the minus strand of NZ_JBAJNO010000009.1, from coordinate 677,531 downwards.
CATAAGTCATTTGAAGGAGTAAGCCATGCGGTTGACTTTGACCTTAACCGTCCTGACGGCTTCCATTATGAAAAAATCTTTTCATTGGAACAGGTACAGAAGCTGAGTCTTCCAGAGAATTTTAATAGCATTTCTTTAGCTGATGGGTTTGAGTTGAAGTGGGAAGGCAAACCTGTTGGGGAAGGAGAACGTGTAAGATTGATACTTAAGACGCCTAATGGTGAACTATTGAGTGTAGAAACACCATTTTCGGGAGAGCAAAGCCTGATCGTAAGACCTGACCTATTGAGCAATGTCGAAATAGGTGATGCGGAGGTGTTGCTGGAACGTATTAAGTCCGAGCAGGAAGGAAAGACAGCAAGAATTGATTTGGTTTACTCTACAGGATTCTTACCAGTAGAGATCAAGGAATAAATAGAGATTAAGATAAATGAGCTTAAAAGGGCTTTACTCAATTAGGGTGAAGCCTTTTTATTTTATATGATTTCCATATTTAGTCATATATAATTAAACTGCCTGCCAATAGCTAAAAACTAAATACCCTAATCATGATGAGATTCTCATTTATTGGCATAACACTTTTGTGCTCCTTGCTTTCGTGTTTTGTGTTTGGTCAGGAACCTAACATTGTACTGCAAACTAATATTTCTTCGGGTATTGAATCAATGGTCAGGAGTCAAAATGGAGCCTATTATTTGATTCAGGAGGGGAGTGTTCAAAAAGACTTTGCGCTGTATGACCAAGCTTCTAATATTTTACTGGGTAAAGTACATGTAGACCACGGCAGTAATCAGATATCCAATGCAGTTTCCTTATTTGATTCAGGGATCTTTTGGGTAGCCTCAACTAGAGATATTGTGGCATATAATCCAATAGATAGTAGTGCGGATACCGTTTTTAACCTTCTGGAGTATCCTGAATACATTTATACTTTTCAAGTGTTGCCTTGGGATCAAGACAAAGTGGTGATAGCTACAAAGATTTATCCTGAGCATGTACAAATGCTTTATGAGACATCTGACATGGGGCGTTTATTCATCTTTGACCGAAAGTTAGGTACAATCACCAAAAGTGTAGACTTGGATTATGAGGTAACAGCTTTAGAGGTTAATGCAGACAGAAACGAGTTGTTGTTAGGTAATAATAAGGGAGCTGTCTACCGGTTTGATACATCTTTAAATGTCTTGGGTGACTTTGCGCTATTTGACAAGCCTGTATTTTACCTGAAATGTTTTTCAAATGATCGGTTTTTGGTTATTCCGTCCTCTCAGGAAGATTACAGCTTCGGTATTGGTGAAGGAAAGTTGCGTTTTGGTCAAGTAGTTTCTGGAACACAAATTAAGGAAGTCCAATTACCTGTAGATAAGCCTAAAGAGCAGGAGAACGGCTTTATGACTTACAATCCTAGTAATGTAGTGAAGTCGGTGGCGTTTGACGGGGAAAGCTTTTATGTAAACTATGGTTATAGAAAGGTAATCAAGATCAGTACGACAGATTTTGAGCTGAAAAGCTTAAACATGGATGCGTATGAGTCTGTCTCATCTATTTTACTGAATCAGGATAAGTCAGGGCTGGTTTTTTCACATGGAAGGTTGGGTATGATCAATATCGAGACAGACCTTTCTTTATATGACTTAAAAAAGGATAAGGTGTCCTTTCAGTTTCCAAAATATGCCAATCTGAGTCAGGAAAATGCAATGTCACATAAGGTACAGCATCACGTTTTTCATGATGTTGATGGTAATGTGATCTTGATTAGGCAGTTAGCTCCAAAGAATGCTTTTTTAAGCAATGAAACCCTCTTGTTATATGCTTCCAATAGACTGTTGCCAAAAACCTTGAAACTGGAAAGAATGGCGGTCTATTTAAATGAAGGTTGTAGTAAAGCTGTTTTTATTCAGGAGAACTTTGGCAGAAAAAGGTTTAAGGTGGCATCCTTTGAGTCGTCCAAAATTATGAATGATTCTACGCAATTGGATTTTGCTCAACTGGATGAACAAAATTTTCTTTCAGATATAAGGCTCTACACGCTACCTGACAATAATATTTCTGAAATATACCGTACTGAGCAAAGTCCTGACAATGATCACTTGGTCTTTTATGTAAGGTTTGACAATGATAGGTATGGCATTGTGAGTTACAAGCTTTCAAATGGTACTTATAGTGTGTTGGCTAAGGAAGAGTTGGCTTTGGGTACTGATATAGCTATTTCATCAAGTGGCAAGTTTGTGTCTTTTGCATCAGGAGGGCTGACCAAGAAAGTTAAAATCCATGTATTTGACCTGCAAACCAATAAGACAGTCTATCAGAAAACTTTAAATAGTACAACTTCAGGTGGAGTGAAGTTTCAAAAAGGAACAGATACATTGTTCTATTACGAGTACTTTGATGAGCGTGAAAAGAAGGGTGAAAGCAGGTTGGTGAGCGTTAGTGATCTGGAAAGAAAACCCAAGCTGGAAGAAGTGAAAAAAATAGGCTATATCGCAGATTTTTGCATCCGAGAAGGTGCTAACCTGTTAGCTTTTGATAGTTATGACCATTTTGGATTGATGGACTTGGTAAGTGGGGAAGTGATAAAAGATATTGAGGTGGCTTCCGGTGTTGAACATATGAGCTACCACCCTTCAATCGATGCTTATCAGTTTGACAATGAAAATGAGTTTTACCTTATAAAGTCAAATGGAGAGACATTACATTACCTCTTTTATGAAGGAAATAAGCAACTAGCAATACTTAATAACAGGTATTACATGGCTGAGAAGACTTTGATGCCCAATTTAGGGTTTGAGTATGGTCGTAAAGGTGTGCAGTATCATGACTTTGACCTGTATTATAACAGACCTGACCTGCTATTGGCTTTTATGGGCAACAAGAACAGGGAATATCAGCAGGTTGTTGAAAAAGCTATATCGAAGCGTTTTGCAAGATTGACAGGTTCTTCAATAGTTAGGTCCTTTGATGTAGAAAAAAAGAAACCTACTGTGAAACTGCTAAATAAGCATGAGCTTCCTGAGAAGACTACGCAACGTGCGTTGGACATACACCTGAAAACAGCCTCTGAGAATGGACCTGTGGAACGAGTACATATCAAAGTGAATGGTGTCCCTGTTTTTGGTTTAGAAGGGTGGCAAATTACACCTACAGAGTCTGGGGAGGTGATGATTCCCATCGAACTTTCTCAAGGAAGAAATATGGTTCACCTTTCAGTTGAAGATAGAGATGGTTTAAGGTCTCCTCAGCAGGTTTTTACTACATTTCTTGATGATGATTGCACTTCAAAGACATATTTGATTACAGTGGCTGTCAGTACGTTTAAAGAGGAAGGTTATGATCTGACTTATCCAGTGAAAGATGCGAGGGATGTCATCCATCAGTTTAAGATGAGTATACCAGATACATTGCTCACCGTGGATTCACTATTTAATGACAGCTTAACGCCAGAAAGTTTGGAGCAACTGAAAATGAAACTAACTAAAACTCATGTAGATGACAAAGTGATCCTGTTTGTGGCAGGGCATGGGTTATTGGATGATGAGTTGGATTTTTGGTATGCGACTCAAGAGATGGATTTTGAAGATCCTGCTAAAAAAGGAATTGCTTACACAGCGTTTGAACAATTGCTTTCCGCTATCCCAGCAAGGCAAAAGCTGATGCTGATCGATGCTTGTCACAGTGGTGAGGTAGATAAGACGTCTATAAAAAAGCAGACAGAAGGTATAAGTACAGACCAAGGTGTGGTTAGGGCTGACGTATCTTCCCGTGGACTTTCCAATAAGCGGCAGCAATCAAAAGTGGGAAGCAAAAACAGTTTTGCCTTGATGCAGGCGCTTTTCGTCAATTTGAAGAATCAAACTGGTATACAAATTATTTCGGCAGCAGCTGGTGATAGTTATGCTTTGGAGTCAGACCAATGGCAAAACGGCTTGTTTACCTACTGTATGTTGAACGGAATGCGGGATGGAAAAGCAGATCTTAATCAAGATGGTAAGCTTTACCTTTCAGAGCTTAAAAGCTTTATGGATAAGGAAGTCTTCAGACTTTCAAATGGTGCACAGCAGACGACTGCTAGGGGAGAGAACCTGTTATATGACTTTCTAATTGATTGATTGTATTGCGAATAAAAAGAGAAGCCCAACTTAAGTAATTGACTTAGTTGGGCTTCTTTATTTTTACTGTATTGAGTTTGCTAAGAGATTAGCGGCTCAGGTACAGGTTTCTTTCAGAGTAAATGTTCTGGAAGAACTCGTCTCTCAAGCTATCGATGAAGTAGATGCCCTCACCTGTAGATTTCATCTCAGGACCCAATTCCTTGTTTACGTTAGGGAATTTCTCGAATGAGAATACTGGAATCTTGATTGCGTAACCTTCTTTCACAGGTTTGAAGTCGAAGTCAGTCACCTTATTCTCACCCAACATCACCTTCGTAGCGTAATTCACGTAAGGCTCTTGGTAAGCTTTACTGATGAATGGTACAGTACGAGATGCTCTAGGGTTCGCTTCGATGATGTAAACTTTGTCATCCTTGATCGCAAACTGGATGTTGATCAGACCTTTAGTCTCCAGTGCAATAGCGATTTTCTTTGTGTACTCCTCAATCTGCTCGATTACCAAGTCACCTAGGTTGTAAGGAGGCAGTACTGCGTAAGAGTCACCAGAGTGGATACCTGCAGGCTCGATGTGCTGCATGATACCTAGGATGTACACGTTTTCACCGTCACAGATTGCGTCTGCTTCAGCTTCGATAGCGCCATCCAAGAAGTGGTCAAGAAGTACTTTGTTGCCTGGGATCTCTCTCAGTGTGTCAACAATGTGGTCTTCCAGCTCTTTCTCGTTGATGACAATCTTCATTTTCTGACCACCCAATACGTAAGAAGGTCTTACCAACATCGGGAAGCCGATTTCCTCACAGATTTCCAGTGCTTCGTCAGCTGTCTGAGCTGTTGCGAACTCTGGGTAAGGAATATTGTTGTCACGCAACAGTGAAGAGAATGAACCACGGTCTTCAGCAAGGTCAAGCGCTTTGAAGCTTGTACCGATGATCTTGATACCGTAACGGTCCAGTTTCTCTGCCAGTTTCAAGGCAGTCTGTCCACCCAACTGAACGATAACACCTTCCGGTTTCTCGTGTAGGATGATTTCGTAGATGTGCTCCCAGAATACTGGCTCGAAGTACAGCTTGTCAGAGATATCGAAGTCAGTTGAAACCGTCTCAGGGTTACAGTTGATCATGATCGTCTCATAGCCACACTCTTTAGCAGCCAATACGCCGTGTACACAGCAGTAGTCAAACTCGATACCTTGACCGATACGGTTAGGACCAGCACCTAGTACCACGATTTTCTTCTTGTCAGATGGTTCTGACTCGTTTTCGTCGTCGAATGCTGAGTAGTAGTAAGGTGTTTTAGCCTCAAACTCGGCAGCACAAGTATCAACCAGCTTCCAGCTACGCTTGATACCAAGCTCGTGGTAACGGCGGTTGAATACTTCGCTTTCCAGTTTGCCCAAAAGGTGTGCGATCTGACGGTCAGCAAAGCCCATTTCTTTGGCTTGCATCATCAGCTCCTTAGGCAGCGTTTCCAGCGAATATTTTTGAATTTCCTTCTCAATCAGGACAATGTCCAGAACTTGGTGAAGGAACCATTTGTCAATCTTAGTAAGGTTGCGAACAGTCTTTAGGGCGATACCCAGTTTCAGCGCATCATAGATACGGAAAAGTCTGTCATCACTAGGGTTCTCTAAGCGGCGAAGAATTTCCTCACGGTCTGTCATTTCCTTACCGTCAGCACCTAATCCGTTACGCTTGATTTCCAGTGACTGGCAAGCTTTCTGAAGTGCTTCCTGAAAGTTACGTCCGATACCCATTACCTCCCCTACAGATTTCATCTGCAGACCAAGCTTAGTGTCAGAGCCTTTGAACTTGTCAAAGTTCCAACGAGGGATCTTAACGATTACGTAGTCCAGTGCAGGCTCGAAGAATGCTGAAGTAGTACCTGTAATAGCATTCTGAAGCTCGTCAAGGTTGTATCCGATAGCTAGCTTTGCTGCGATTTTAGCAATTGGGTAACCAGTTGCTTTCGAAGCCAAAGCGGATGAGCGTGATACACGAGGGTTGATTTCGATACCTACGATGCTGTCATCCTCAGGGTTTACTGCAAACTGTACGTTACATCCACCTGCAAACTGACCGATACCATTCATCATCTTGATGGCAAGGTCACGCATGTGTTGGTAAACAGTGTCAGGCAGTGTCTGAGCTGGAGCAACAGTGATAGAGTCACCTGTGTGAACACCCATTGGGTCAAAGTTCTCGATAGAACAGATGATGATCACGTTACCAGCGTTGTCACGCAGTAGCTCCAGTTCATACTCTTTCCATCCTAGGATACTTTGCTCTACCAGTACTTCGTGTACAGGGGAGAAGTGAAGACCTCTAGTCAGTGCTTTGTCAAATTCCTCTTCACTGTGGACAAAACCACCACCTGAACCACCCAGTGTAAATGAAGGGCGGATAACTAGTGGGAAACCAATCTCCTGTGCGATTTCCTTTCCTTCTAGGAATGACTTGGCTGTACGTCCCTTACACACGTTCACATCAAGCTCGATCATCTTGTTACGGAAGAGCTCGCGGTCTTCTGTAGTTTGGATGGCGTCAATGTCAACACCGATGATCTCTACACCATATTCCTCCCAGATACCAGCTTCCTGGCATTTGATCGCAAGGTTAAGCGCAGTCTGACCACCCATCGTAGGCAGTACGGCGTCAATCTTGTGTTTTTCCAGAATTTCAATGATGGATTTCTTTTCGAGGGGCTTGAGGTAAATGTTGTCGGCAGTGACAGAATCTGTCATGATGGTCGCAGGATTGGAGTTAATCAGGGTAACTTCAATACCTTCTTCTCGTAGAGAGCGGGCTGCTTGCGAACCTGAATAGTCGAATTCACAGGCTTGTCCGATCACAATCGGGCCACTCCCGATAATCAGTACAGAGTTGATGTGTTTTTTCCTTGGCATTCTTATAATTGTTAGCTGTTCTGCATTTCTTATCGGGATGCAAAGGTATAGAAAGTGAGGTGATTTTTAATGGAAAATTGAATAAAAATGTAATTTTTTTAGAAATGAACTAAAATTTGGAGGGCTAAAATCAATCAAATCAAGCGAATGTGTAGTGTTGTGAGATTTAAATTATGATATAGGCTATTCTTGCTACAATTTATGTAATTATGGGCTAAATGTACCATTAGGCATAAAAAAAGACCTGCCTTTTAACAGACAGGTCTTTCGAAATATGATTTATGAGTGAAGCTACTTATACAGTTTCACTTTTTTTTGGCGCAATTTCTTTTTTGTCACCCCATTCGTCATTGAAATCTTTCCAATATTGGTTAACTGTATTTTTCATATCCTTTCGAAGTAGGATAATTCCCAACAGGTTTGGAATAGTCATCAATGCAATGGCAATACCCGCCAAGGTCCAGATAATTGTAGTGTCAGCAAATGAAGCAAAGAAGAAACCTGCTACATACACAACTCTGTATGGGATAACAGATTTAGAGCCCAACAAGAATGTCATGGCCCTGTCACCATAGTAAGACCATGAGATGGCTGTAGAGAAGGCGAAAAGCAATAGTCCAATTGAAATGATATACTGTCCGTACTCTCCAAAGAAACTTCTTGTAAACGCTTCGGCTGTAAGTGGAGCACTGTGGACTAGCGACTTACCATAGATGCTGATATCACTTCCAGTATCAACTTTACCGTTTGTAACAGTCAAGCTACCTGAGTATGGTGTCTCGGTTGCAGTTGGATCAGTTGCGTCAGCGGCTTTCAGTACACGAACGTCTTCAGCGATAGAGCGAGCGTGCAATAATGTCAGTGTATTAGTGATTTTGCCCTCCACTACATTCAGCTGACCTGAGAACATAGGAACATTCTCTTTACCTGAAAGGTGGCTGTAAAGTGCATCTTTGTCTTCCTGATTGTTTTCATCATATACATATGTCAGTACTTCAAGGTCAGTGTTCTGGAATTTGTTATCCAGTTTCTCCTGCCATACACCTGATGAAAGCAAGGTAAGACCTGTAATAGTACAAATGATAATAGTATCAATAAATGGTTCCAGAATAGCTACCATACCTTCAGATACTGGCTCATGAGCCTTAGCCGATGCGTGGGCAATTGGGGCAGAACCTTGACCAGCTTCGTTGGAAAACAAACCTCTGTTTACACCACGGTTGAAGGCAAAAGAGAAACCAGCACCTAAGAAACCACCAACAGCAGCAGTTCCTGTAAATACATCTACGAAGATAGCTGAAAGGGAAGGAAGGATGTTTTCAGCATTATAGAAGATCACTGCAAGTGCACCGATCAGGTAGATCAATGCCATACCAGGTACCAACTTTTCTGTAACCTTAGCAATCCTGTGGATGCCACCAATAATCACAAAGCCTAATACAACAGATAATACAGCACCAGTAATCATATGGTCAATGCCGAAAGTGGCATACATAGAGTGTGAAATACTGTTGATCTGAGGCATGTTTCCTGTACCGAATGAAGACAGTACTGTTGCAATAGCGAAAAGAATAGCCATCCATTTCAGGTTGATTCTCTTACCAAAGACAGTTGCTTTAGCATTCTTCATGTAGTACATCGGACCACCAGCCATTGTGCCATCTTCTGACTTCTCACGGTACTTGTGAGATAGCGTTACCTCAACAAACTTGGTAGTCATACCCAAGAATGCTGTCATAATCATCCAGAATAGTGCAGCAGGACCACCTAAGTGGATCGCAAGTGCAACACCTGCAATATTACCTGTTCCGACAGTTCCTGACAGTGCTGTTGCCAATGCCTGAAAGTGAGAAGTATCCCCTTCGTCTCCGTCTTTGTCAAACTTTCCTCTCACAATTTGGAGGGCATGCCCGAAGAAACGGATTTGTGGAAACTTCAGGTAAATCGTGAAAAATAGGCCTGTACCTAACAGGAGGTAAACAAACCAGTCAGATCCGCCAATATAACTGTCTATCAGCGCAAGTAAGTCGTTCAGTTGTTGCATGTTATAATGTTATGTTTTAATACAAAAAGTAGCGGTAGTGTTATTATACTCTTTTTGATCACTAGGATTAGCAAACATTGAATAACTCGCAAATTACAGAAAATGCAGAAGAAATTCAATCCATTCTTAGAATGATTCAATATTATAAGTTTTTAATCGTTGATAAATACTTCTAAAGAAAAATGAATAAATGATTGGCTAATAGAGGGATGTAAGAACAACATTCATAGGTATGCCCAACGGCATATTTGCTTCTAAAAATGTAGGGAATGAAAGGTGGAATATCTTAAGTGTTAATGCCTCTGAATGGATAATTATCATTATTTTATCCTAAATACACTTGAACTGCATGAAAAACCAAGTTGAGATAGACACTTAGCTTATTGAAGCAAGTACTTGATTTTTCATCAGGTTTGTCATTTATAGGACACTACCCTCCATTGAAGGTACTTACCTTTACCTATTATTACTTAAAGCTGATCTATGACCAAGACAATTTCCACTAAAGTACTAGGCCGCCGAATCATGATTGCAGTGTTTTTGGGGTTATTGCTACTAACGAGCTATTTTACATACAAAAATTACCTGACAAGGATTAATACATCAGAACAGCAATTGCTTTCACGACTTGAAAGTATTGCGTGGTTAGCTGCTTACAAGTTAGATGGTAACCTGCACAGTTCGGTCTCAAGTACATTTAAGCAAAAGGATGATATCAGGGAGACTGCTCAAAATGGAGCATATAAGCATTTGCACGAACAACTGAAGTACATTAAAGAATCAAACCATTTGACCACTGCGATCTATACCTTGGTCAAGGCTGGAGATCATTTTGAATTTATAGTTACTTCATCAGAAGACCCTGCATTTAGGCATTCCTATAAGGAGTTTCCTGAAATTTTACTGAAAGATTATGACAATGGAGGGCAGATCAGTAAATATTCTTCTGAGAATGGAACATGGATCTCAGCCTTTGCGCCATTGAAGAATAGTAGGGGTGAAACGGTTGCTGTAGTTGAAGTTGATGAACGCTTTGATGCGTTTATGGAAAGTGCACTACACCTTCTGATTGAGGAGATACTGGTCTCTTTAGCAAGCATGTTGGTGATTTGGATGGTATTGTACTACTTTCTTCGAAAACTCATAATTGAGGATGAGAAAAATAAGGAAGAACTGCTAAGTTATTATGGAATAGTGGAGTCGAAAAACAAATCTATTCTGAACAGTATCAATTATGCAGAACGTATTCAACGCTCCCTAGTAACAGATGAGTTAAGCTTGAAACGTATCTTTCCTGAAAGCTATTTGTTTTATAAGAGTAAAGACAGGGTCAGTGGTGATTTTCCTTGGGTATATAGTATTCCGGGTACAAGTGAGGTGTTGATGGCGGCAGTGGATTGTACAGGACATGGCGTGCCAGGAGCATTGCTGTCGATCATAGGACATTTTTTATTGAATGATATTGTCAGGACTCAAAAACTCTTTGAGCCTCACTTGATTTTGGAGACACTTCACCGTAATGTGGTAAAAGCATTGCATCAAGAAGATGCAGGAAAGATGTCAAATGATGGAATGGATATCGCTTTACTGAAGGTAGACATTGTTAATAGAACATATGCTTTTGCAGGCGCTAACCGACCGCTTTTTGTGATTTCTGATGGCAAAGTTCAGCAATTGAAAGGTACAAGGATACCTGTTGGAGGTATTCAGTATGAGAAGCGGAAAAAGATCAGCTATGAATTGGTGGAAGGAGTCTGCAAGCATGGTGATTCTCTGCATATATTCTCAGATGGGTTTCAGGACCAGATTGGTGAACAGACAGGTAGAAGGTTTATGACCAAAAGGCTTCAGGCATCTTTTGAGCAGATGAATGGTAAGCCATTAGATCAATATGGAAATGCATTGGAATCACTTTTTGAAGAGTGGAAAGGAAGTGCCCCACAACTTGATGATGTACTGATGATAGGTGTCAAGCTCTGATCAGATGAGTTTGAACCCTAAACTTAAATGATATTCTGTGATATGAGGTCTTTAGTTGAAAAAGCAGGATTAGGAATATTTTTGGCTGGTTTTGCTGTTTTTCTAGCAAGCTTTTTTCTGGTGGATTTTCAGTTGACTGAAGCTGGAATAGAACAGCAGTTAGGTGATAAAGGAAGAGAAAGCTTGTTGAAAAGTGTAGCCGCTCCAATACTTGAAAAGCGTTTTGGGAGTAGTTTCTCCTTTTCCCAAGAATTAGAAAAAACTATTCATCAAGCTAATGCGCAAATTTTAAAGGATTTTGGAATTTCAGAAACTGAAAAGGAGAAGATCGTTCTTTCACAAGGAACGCCATTTCCAGTCGAATTTTCTATTGAGAAAGCAATATCCGCTTTGGAGGAAGGAGAACAGGCTGTTTTTAAATCATCTCAATTGAGGGCATATGGCGGTTGGATGGATGGCCGTAGTTACAATTCAAAAGAGCAACTGCTAAATGACCTCAATCAGAATATACTGAACATTAATCAGGGAATTGTTAGGGATAAAGGCTTCGATGAGTATCGTACTAAAAGCCTAAAGTATAGCTTAGCTAAGGAAGCCACTGTAGGAACTGTTAAGGATCATCCAGTGCTTTTCCTTCTTTTTACTTATGGTTTGGCTATAGTTGGTGCCTTACTTTATTTCTATGCAAGATCTCAAACAACAGAGGGTATCTCTAATGATCGGATTCATTTCAGTAGCATGATGCATAGAGGATGGATTGGAGTCTTGACAGGAACATTCCTGATTGGTTTTTACATTATACTATACTTCTTCCCACAACATATGACTGCTTGGGTAACGATGGTTGACCCGATCAGTTTTTTCCTGAAAGGAAGTGAAGCAGGCTATTTTTTCCTCTATGGTTGGCTGTATACTTTATGCGTATTGGTCATGGGGATTAGGATGATGGTTAAGTGGCGGCACAGTAATTACCATTTAGTTCGGACCTTGTCTGTAATGTTTTTCCAGACAGCTTTTGCGTTTCTGATTCCAGAAATATTGGTCAGGTTGAATCAACCTTACTTTGATTTCAAGAATATATGGCCGCTAGATTATGACTTCTTCTTTGAGTATGAATTAGACAAACTGATTGAAAGTGGGGCTTTAGGTATGTTTATGCTGGTATGGGGGATTGCACTAATTGTGATAGCAGTTCCTGTTTTGGTGTACTTCTTCGGTAAAAGGTGGTACTGTTCGTGGGTTTGTGGTTGTGGTGGATTGGCAGAAACATTAGGAGATCCATACCGACAGCTGTCAGATAAATCATTGAAAGCATGGAAAGTGGAGAGGTGGCTGATACATAGTGTACTGGTTTTTGCTGTAATCATGACCATTGGCGTATTGTATACATACTTTACCAGTAGCAGTCAATTTTTGGGAATCAGCACCTATGACATTCGCTCTTGGTATGGCTTTTTGATAGGGTCTGTATTTGCCGGAGTAGTGGGTACAGGTTTTTACCCCTTGATGGGAAACCGTGTATGGTGTCGTTTTGGTTGTCCATTGGCAGCATATTTAGGGTTGGTACAGCGTTTTAAGTCGAGGTTTCGGATTACAACAAATGGAGGACAATGTATCTCTTGCGGAAACTGTTCAACATACTGTGAGATGGGAATTGATGTGAGATGGTATGCCCAACGAGGGCAGAATATTGTACGGGCTTCGTGTGTTGGGTGTGGAATATGTGCTTCTGTTTGTCCAAGAGGGGTTTTAAAACTAGAAAATAGTGATGAGGAAACACGTTTTAATGAGCCGATATTGATTGGAAATAAAGATGTTACAATCAAGTGAAAATGATTTTCCTATAAAGTAAAGCCTCAAATACATAATGTGTTTGAGGCTTTTTATATGGTTTGGTGTGAATTAATTCGATTCATCTTCCCTTATGTAAATAATATCAGTTTGATCTGTTCAAATAATATTTAGATATGCTAGGAAGAAAGATGATAATAGGCTTGATAGGCTTCTTGTTTTTTGGTTTACAGGAGTATGTTGTGGGGCAGACAACTAGGGGAGGAAAAGGAATGACGTATATGGCAACAACGTACAGCAGGCTTGAGGTACAGGCATCATGGATTGACGATAATCTTGAACTTTCACCTACTCAGGAACAGGAATTACAAGAACATAATGAAGACTTGGTACAACAGATTGAGGAAATAAAAGAAATGGATGTATCTTGGGAGGATCAGTTAGATGAAGTTGAAAAGCTTTCAAAACATCGGAAACAGTCAATGAAAAAGATACTTTCAAAAGAACAGTATCGAAAGATGCAGGCAAAAGTTAAACAGGAACAGTTAGATTACAAACGTATGATCGCTGACAAAAAGGAAGAAATGGTCAAACAAGGTGTTAAGAAAAAAGATCTTAAAGAGAAGTTGATGACCAATAATCAAGGTAGGTTAAGGGATGAAGCGATCAATTCAACGCTAGGACTTTTCTGAGAAAGCAGAGAGATTTCTGAAATCATTTCCTATGTCAATTCTAACTCAAAAGCTTGATCACATCTACTTGCCAAATGTGTGGGTTGTATTTCCTTAAAACCAAACTTTTTGTAAAGTCCAATTGCTTCTTTTAGCACAGAAGCTGTTTCTAGTTGGACTTTTTTGAAATGACGTTTTTTGGCTTCATCCAATAGTATTTGTAACATTTTTTGTCCCAATCCCATTTTTCGAGCTTCTGGGAGTAAATACATTTTTCTTACTTCACAGATGTCTTCAGAAATGGCAAATAACCCAAAAGTGCCCACTACTTTACAGTCAAGGTTTCTGATTATACCAAAATATCCGTTGTTATTCAGATAAAAAGCTGGAATGTCTAAAAGGTCTTGATCAGTCGAATTGAAGTCAGGCTTTAAATTGTATTCTAATAAGACTGTAGTCACCACATGACAAATGGCTTGGGTATCAGCAGCTGTTGCTTTTTCAATAAGAAAGTCCATACCTGTATTATGTTATGTTTTATGCCGATTTCATTTCAGCTTTAGGGATTCCTTCAAATTAACAAAAGATGTCGCATAGCAATAAATAACATTGTGAAGACACTAGCGTAAGAGCTATACATGTTGAAACATCAGTACTGAATACCATGAAATAGCTTTTATGGCTCTCCTCTTATACCTAATTCATTTTTTTGATATCAATCACAATCAACAGCAGGCTATGAAGAAAATTACACTACTGATTTATTCCATTGTTTTGGTACCATTAGTCGTGAATGGTCAAAACATTCATACTGTGAAAGTATATACGGATTTGCCAAGTGAAGATTTGGTGGCAACAGGTCTTGTATATGATAGAACTTCAAAAAACTTGTTGTTTGTCAATAACAGTTATGATGGTGATTTATATAGGTTGGAAGTTGGAGGAACTCCAAAACTGATCGTAGACAACTGGGCAAAAAAAGCCTCAGGAAAGTATGATTATAAGGAATCAGAAGTGACAATGGTGGATGGTGTGTTGTACAGTGTAGGCAACCATACAGGTTATGGTAAAATGATACGTTGCGATCAGTCGGGGGTATCTGAAACTATTTTGACATATAGTGAAATTGGTAATTATATAGGTGATGGCGTTGGTATGGCTGCTGATGAAGACAACCAGTATGTTTTCTTTACGGAAGGGGAATATGCCATTGACAAGTTATTTAGGTATGATATCAAGCAAAATCAAGTAGACCATATTGCGACTATTCCAAGGGCAATTGCAGAAGGTTTGACTTACTCCAAAATCTACAATAAACTGTACCTAATGCTTTATGCGAAAGGGCTGTATGAAGTCGATCTGAATGGTACACCAACGATTAGTCAACTGTATGAGTTCAATATACCAAACAGCAACTCAAAAATTGCAGTAGACCCAATGGGGGAGGCTGTATACCTTGCTGTCAACTCATCTTTGTATGAGTTTTCTTTGTTGGAAGACAAAGTTTCAGTTTTGACAGATGCACTTCAACTTGAGAATTCAGGAGGATTAGCATTTGCACCGTCATCAGAAAATGACAGTACTTTCAGCCTTTATATTGGGGGAGAGGGAATGATATATGAAGTGGATAATTTTAAACCATACAATCAGGTTCCGGAGCTTAATTGCGAAGCAACAACAATAAACTTGTCTGAAGATGGTACTGTAGAGATAGATGCAAGCCAGTTGAACCTTAATATTTTTGATGATTTGAAAGTTATGGATACAAAACTTTCAAAAACATTTTTTGACTGTAATGATATCGGTACACACCAAATAGAAGTAGTAACGACTGATGTTTTGGGGTTGTCATCGTCGTGTATATGTACTGTGACAATTCAAGATAACACATCACCAACCATTATAGAGGTTCCTTCTGACCAAGACCTAGATAGGTCAAGTACTGATTCTTTAGCCACATTCTCTTTTGTAAGACCATTAGCCTCAGATAATTGTAGTATAGCAGAATATAGAATTGAAGTGGATAATAATGCAATCCTTATTGAAGATGGTGATGAAGTGATTCTGAAATGTAGTGTTGGGAATACATCGGTTTCATTTTCGGCAAAAGATCAGGTAGGAAATACAACAGTAGAGAGTTTTGTTGTTTCGGTTGCAAATCAGGCTCCGGTTGCTATTTGTAAAGATATCACTATTCCGCTAAATGAAAATGGGGTCGCACTGGTGACTGCTGAAATGGTAGATGGAGGAAGTAGTGATGATTTAGGTGTTGAATCAATGGAAGTCGATATAGAGCAGTTTGATTGTACACAGCTAGGGGAGCAAGCCGTCACTTTGACTGTCTCAGATGCAGCTGGCTTAAAAACGTCATGTCAGGCTAAGGTAACAATTGTTGATAATGCAGGCCCTACGTTTGACCATCTACCTGAAGACGTTGTGTTGCCTAGGACAGTAGGTGTGGAAAAAGTAGCGTATATGTTTTCACTGCCTGAAACAAATGACAACTGTAGTATTAGCAATATGGAAGTCTTTTCAGATAATGGAACTGAACTTACTATCGAGGAAGGTACTGTAAAAGGTTATTTCTCTGTTGGGGTTACTAAAATTGTTACTAAGGCGTTTGACAATACAGGAAACAAAAGTGAAAGCGATGTATTTATCACTGTAGAAAACAATGAGCCTACTGTAGTTTGTCAAAGCCAAACCGTTTTCCTTAATGAATCAGGAGAAGCAACCGTTACCGCCGAAATGGTAGATGGAGGGAGTAAAGATGATGTTGGAATTGTTTCAATGGAAGTTTCAAAGGGAGTGTTCAGTTGTGATGACTTGGGTACTAATATCGTTGTGTTATCAGTGACAGATACTGATGGAGCAGAAGCAAAATGTGAAACCATAATCAGTGTTGAGGATACGATTCCCCCAAGAATATTGAATGTTCCTGGAGATATGAGTCTGCAGCGAAATAAAAGTGCAGTTGTAGTCTATAAGTTTGATTTACCAACATTTGAGGATAACTGTAGTATTGCAGGTTACTCCATTTCAGCATCAAATGATACAAAGCTAAAAGAAATTGGAGGACAAGTGTTGGGTGAGTTTGATGCAACGGAAACAGTGATTGATTTTGTGGTGACAGACTTAGCTGGTAATTCAGTGCAATACAGTTTTAAGGTGTCAATAGAAAATCAGCCACCTATAGCCATATGTCAGGATATTACAGTTGAGCTTGATCAGGAAGGTATTGCGACCATTACACCAGAAATGATAAATGGAGGGAGTTCTGACGATATTGGAATTAGTTTGCTTGAGTGCAGTAAAATTAACTTTAACTGCGATGATATAGGAGTAACGCTCGTAAAACTTAAAGTGACTGATACTGATGGAGCAGAAGCAACTTGTAAGGCAAGGGTTAATATCGTGGACAACTTATCTCCTTATACGGATTTTGCTAGTGAGAATATTATAGTTAAGACTAGTGAAGGAAAGCACTTTGCTCAAGTCTCTTTCCAAAAACCAAATGTTATTGATAACTGTGGGGTAGCGTCAATCTCTTATGAAACAGACACAGGTGTTGAGCTAAATGATCAAGGAAGTGTGATGAGTGGTAATTTTCCTGAAGGAAGTACAGTCGTAAGCTTTGAAGCGTTAGATTTCTCAGGTAATGTATTGACACAATCGTTTGAAGTAAAAGTCGAGTCCACAGGCAAGTTGGACTTGGTATTTGGAGGAGGGTTGAATTGTGAAGCTGACTTACCAGAGGATATGGCTTATATGGTAGACTATTCTGAAATTCCATTTCAATTATTCAGAGTGAATGGAAAAAGGGATTACAGTTTTGTGATTGGAATTATAGCAGGAATGCGGAAGGATGGAAAGCCAGGCGTTTGGGAAGTACACGACAATTGTTCAATAAAGCCTTTAAGAGAAGGAGCTTTTAGAAACAATAGTGAATTGCCTAACCATGCTCATTCATTTGTAAAGTACAAACACGGTTGGAGACTTGAAGTGATTGGAATAGACCCTGATAATCCTTTCAAGATATTGGGAAATGCTATTAATGATGAAGGGTATAAGGTGGCAGGTGGCCAATGTAAAGCTGTAAGGGCCGATAATATTCCAGCAGGAACGGTAGTACCTATTTCTTGGGAACTTTCTAGAAGAAATTTCTATGGCAGAGTGAGAGGGTGTATGTTGGAGTATGGATGTGACTTGGTTAAGTACAATTGTTCTAATGGTTATACCATAGGTTGTGTAGGGAGTAATGTCAGACTTGCAGAAAACGATCAAGTTGAGAAAACAGTAGAAACATCAGATATACTGAAGAGTTCATTTGGAGAATCTATTGAAGTATATCCAAATCCTGCTTCCGACACATTTAGGGTAGATGGAAAATGGAAAGGAAGTAAAGAGGCTGTAAGTTTAGTTTTATATGATATGGCAGGAATGGGGCACCGAATCAGTTATTACCGTTGGATAGGAAATAGTTTGGAAGTAGACATTTCAAGGTTGGGACTTAGTACTGGAATGTATTTACTCCAGTTGTCAGATGGTGAACAAACTCATCAAATGAAGTTGGGTTTGAGATAATAAGAAAGGGCATTGAAACTCATTTTCAATGCCCTTTCTTATTATTAATATAGCATCTTAAGTTACCCTTCACTACCAAGATCTCTAATCGGATTACGGATACCAGCCTTAATAGTATAATAACTTACTGTTAGAATTGTAGTGAGATATGCAATCAGCGCACTGGTAATAAAAGTGCTAATTCCAATGTCAACGTTGAAAGGGAATTGTTTTAGCCAATTGTTCAGAATAAAGTATGTAACAGGCCATGCCAGTAAAATAGCGACACTGACTAGTGCGAAAAATTCTTTGGAAAGTAGGATCATGATTTCCAAATCAGAGGCACCCATTGCTTTTCTGATTGCTACTTCTTTCTTCCTGTGATTCATGATAAAGAAGGACATGCCAAACAGACCAAGGCAAGCAATAAAGATTCCGACTAAAGAGAAGAAGAATGAAACTTTAGCGAGTCGCATTTCTTTGAAATAATGCATATTAATCTTATCCCGCAGATAGAAGTAATTCATTTCTCTGTATGGTGCAGCCAGACTCCAAACCTTTTTGATCTTTTTGATCGCTTCTTTGTCAAACTGAAAACCATCTTTCAATTTGATCGCCATGTAGTTTGTGTTGAATGCTCTTGATTCAGGTTTTCTATCCACGAAAATAACCATAGGGCCAGGTTTGTTGTGAAGAGACCTGAAGTTAAAGTTTTCTACTACGCCAATGATTTTTTCATTTCCCCACAAAGTATGGAATGCATGTCCTAAAGCCTGTTTAGGTGAGTCGTACCCCAGGTATTCGGTCATGGCGGTATTGATCATGATTTCTTTACCACCAGCACTATCTTCTTCACTGAAGTTGCGCCCTGATACTAGTTTGATATTAAATGTTTTCAGGAAATCGTCCCTTACAGTCAGGGTAGGAACAAGAATGGATGAAAGGTCGCTGTTCGATTCACTTGGAATAAAAGAGCGTGTTTGGTGAGATGCACCAATTACTTGGTCCATAGCTGTAACGGAACTAACTTCTTCCAGTTCAAGGAGATTTTTTTTCAACTCTTTGTATGAGCCGTCCTCTTTCATTTCCCCTAGTGGAACTACAATAATTTTCTTGCTTTCAAAACCTAATGGGGCAGTCATTAGGAAGTGTAGTTGTTTCCAGCTCACAAATGAACTCATCAGCAGGAATACAGAGATAGTGAATAGGAATATAACTGTCAGTTTTCTGAATAGACGACTGCTTTGTCCCCACTTTTCATTGTTGGAAAGCATCTCGGCAGGGTGAAACTTCACAAGGTAATAGGCAGGGTAAATGCTTGAGAGCAGTCCTACCAAAATACCAGACCCAAAAACACTAGCGATAACTACTACTTTGTTGACTTCATACAGGTTCATCTGTTTATCTCCAAAAAAGCTGAGTGCAGGAAGCAGAAGTTCAACAAAGATCAGAGCAAAGAACATGGAAATAAAGCTGATCAGAACCGCTTCAGTTAGGAACTGGTCAACAAGCTCTTGACGGTCAGCGCCAATGGCTTTTCGAATCCCGACTTCTCTTACTCTGGTCGAGTACCTCGCTGTAGATAGGTTTGTAAAGTTGATACCAGCAAGTAAAAGTATGAGTAGGGCAATTCCTGAAAATATATAGATGTAAGCTATGTCTCCATTCTGAGATATTTCATAGTCAAGGTCAGAGGAAAGGTGGATTTCCCTCAATGGTTGCAAGTAGACGTATACATAATCCCTAATTGGGTCCGGATACTTTTCTTCTATGATTGAGGTGAAATAATATTCAAGTTCTTCAGGGGCTTTGTCTTTTTTGAGTACAATATAGGTCCAACAAGGGTTCCAGCTCCAACTTTTCTGAAGGTGATGCTTATACTTAGGGTAGTTGGTTGTAATTGTGCTAAATGATAGCAAAAAGTCAAAGTCCAAATGAGATGGAGAATGGTTGCCAGAGACAACTCCTGTCACAACTGCTTGATAGATACCGTCAACTGTAATTGTTTTCCCTATGGGATCAGCATTGTCAAAGTATTTTTTTGCGGCATACTCTGAAATGACAACTTGGTTGGGCTTTGAAAGAACTGAGTCAGGATCTCCAGCCTTTAATGGGAAATCAAACACATCAAAGAAAGAACGGTCAGCAAAGAATACATTTGGCTCAGTTTGATACTGCTCCTCATATTCTACTGTGTGTGAGGTAGTCTGCATATTGAATATGCGAACAACGGACTCTACATAATCTCCATATTCCTCCAAGAGTGTTTCTCCAAAAGCATACGGCATGCTGGCAGAATGTTCTCCCATCCCGTCTTTATCAATCAGCTCAACGACTCTGTAAATACGGTCCTGCTTTTGGTTGAAAAGGTCATAGCTCAACTCATACCTTACAATCAGAAATAGCAAGGTGAAAAATGCAATACCTACAGAAAGACCCAAGATGTTTACCAGTGAATAAACCTTGTGCTTGGACAAGTTCCGTAGTGCTATGATCAAGTAACTCCTCAGCATATCTATACGCTCTTCCTCTTTTTACTTTTATTATTGGTTTTTCATCAGGTTTTCTGTCACAATTTGTCCATCAAAAAGATGGATGACCCTGTTGCTGTAATCAGATGCAGCATTTGAGTGTGTCACCATGACTATTGACGTTCCTAACTCATTGAGCTGAACAAGCATTTCCATCACTTCCCTGCCTCGGGTAGAGTCTAGGTTACCTGTAGGCTCATCTGCCAGAATCAGTTTGGGTCTGGTAACGACAGCCCTTGCAACTGCAACACGCTGTTGTTGACCCCCGGAAATTTGGGCAGGAAAGAAATCACGCTTATGTGCTATTTGAAGTCGCTCCATAATACGGTCAACACGTCTTTTCCTTTCAGAAGGAGAAATACGCTGATATAATAGTGGTAGCTCAATATTTTCAAATACAGTCAATTCATCTATGAGGTTGAAATTCTGAAATACAAAGCCAATATGTTCCCGTCTGAGTTGGGCTCTTTTTCTTGAACTAGCCTTTGAAACTTCTTTGCCCATAAAATAAATTTCACCCGAGCTGGGGGTATCCAAAAGCCCTAACAGGTTGAGCAAAGTAGATTTCCCACATCCAGAGGGACCCATAATACTTACAAACTCACCTTCATCAATACTGAAATTGATGTGGTTGAGTGCCAAAGTATCTACGTCGAAGTTTGTATATGATTTACACAATTCCACTGTGCGGATAAGTGCCATAAGCTTGCTTGAGGTAATTAAAATACTGGTTTACCCCGACCTTTTTAATTGAAAAATTATCTAACAAGTTATTTAAATTATTCAAGATTAATACCTGTTTGTTGTAATGCATTGTGAAACAATGGTTTGTGTGGTTTTTAGGGGTGGGGAGTGAAAAATGATTTGTACGAAAATGGACATTTTTACCGAAAAATGTACAAAGATATCTAAATGGAGGGTTTTGTTTAATTGGTTGTTTGTCAATTTTTTAATAAAAATTATTTATATATTTATGGACTTATTTTTACTTTGCATCCTTTAAAACGTACCTGTAAGGGGATTTATTTGTAAAATATACGTTTATAATGTTTCCTTTTCTTGAAGGAAAAAGATAATTTTGCAGCGTTTTAATACAACAAGAGTAGATCAGTATTAGAGTAGACCAAGTATAATTCAGAACTTGACAATGAACAAAGAGGGAAAAATCCTTGTGATTGGTGCTTGTGGCCAGCTTGGCACCGAACTGGTAGAAGAGCTGAGAAAAAGAAATGGTGTTGAGAACGTAATCGCTTCAGACATTGCTGATGTTACACCAGCATTGGAAGGAGGACCATTCTTAAAGCTTGATGTGCTTAATGCAGACCAGGTGAACAAGACTATTGAAGATAATGGGATCGTAGAGGTATTCCATTTGGCTGCTATCCTTTCAGCTAAAGGAGAGACAATGCCACTGAAGGCATGGGATATCAACATGAATGGCTTGATGAACATTCTTGAGGCTGCCCGTACCTACAAGCTGAAAGTTTTTTGGCCAAGCTCAATTGCAGTTTTTGGTCTGAATACACCAAAAGATTTGACACCGCAAGACACTGTAATGCAGCCAAACACAGTTTACGGTATGAGTAAACTGGCAGGTGAGCTTTGGTGCCAGTATTATTTTGAGAAATATGGTGTTGATGTGCGCAGTATCAGATACCCAGGTCTAATCGGATGGAAATCTCTTCCAGGTGGAGGTACAACAGACTATGCGGTTGATATCTTCCACAAAGCATTGGCAGGGGATAAGTTTGAGTGTTTCCTTTCAGAAAAGACTGGACTTCCAATGATGTATATGCCAGATGCTGTTCGTGGTACATTGGAGTTAATGGATGCTGATGCTGAAAGGCTGACAGTTCGTACTTCTTATAACCTGAGTGGTATGAGTTTTACACCAGAAGGAATTTTTGCTGAACTGAAAAAACATTTCCCTGAGTTTGAAATCGAGTACAAGCCAGACTTCAGACAGGCAATTGCAGATTCTTGGCCTTCTAGTATTGATGATGCACAAGCATCTAAAGACTGGGATTGGCAACCTGAATATGATTTGTCGAAAATGTCAGAGGACATTATCACCAATCTAAAAAAAATCTCTTTTCAGGAGGCTTAAGCCATAACCTGTAGTGATTGCTCAATAGCAAGATATAAATATAAACCTCCAGTAAAGTCAAGTTACTTTGCTGGAGGTTTTTTTGTACAAATCAATGACGTTATAGCAGTCATTGAAAATAGAATAGCATAAAATTTCACTTTAAGGGTAGACAAAGAGTAGACAACCAAGCAAAGTACTTCTTATTTATCTTGAAGTATTCTACTTTTGGAACATCAAAAAGATGAGAATACAGAGGTGCTATGCATCGTCTATATCGAGTTGGATAAAATTATAGACTGAGATAGTTATAAACATTGAATAACCTTGTTTGAAAAAATTTAAGTCTAAAAATTCATCATCTTAAACCCTTTTCCTTTTAGGAATAGGGTTTTTCTATTTTAAGAGTAGGGATGAAATAAACGCGCCTTCTTAAAGGAAATGAATCCTTTAAGAAGGCGCTTATTTATGCTTTGGATTTGAGTGAAATCAAGTTTATGCCAAGTCGGCTCTGAAACCAACAATAAGGACATCATCCACTTGGAGTTGTCCGCCTTTCCAGTCCAGAAAAGTATTGACGATTTCAAATTCCTGATCTTCCATATCCTTTTCACAGTTTTCAGAAATCAGCTCCCTCAGGTTTTTGGATAGAAACTTTTTGTTTCGAGGTCCTCCAAACTGATCCTGAAAGCCGTCAGAATAGATGTAGCAACAGGTAGGGGCTTCTACTGAAATGGTATGTTCTTCATAGTTGATATGTCCCCGTGGATTGCTACCTATACTTCGTTTAGACCCTCTTATCAGGTAACTCTCTCCATTTTGGATATAATACAGCGGCATCTTTGCTCCTGCAAAGGTGAGTGTTTTGGCGTCTGAGTCAAGGGCGCAGATCGCCACTTCCATTCCATCATTGGTAGATGACTTACCTTCTTGCTTGAGCGTGGTTTTAACCTTTTGATCCAACAGTTCCAGTATCTCGGCAGGGGAAGTAGTATTTTGAATATTGACAATGTGGTCAAGAAATACATGCCCTAGTACTGACATAAATGCACCGGGTACCCCATGTCCTGTGCAGTCTGCCACAACCATTATCTTGAGGTTATCCTCCAATTGGGTAAACCAATAGAAGTCACCACTGACGATATCTTTTGGCTGAAAGAAAACAAAGCTTTCAGGAAAAAGGTCATGTATATCATCCTCGGATGGCAACAGCGTATGCTGTATTCTTTTGGCATACCTGATGCTCTCTGTAATGGAATCAAACGCTCGGTTGATTTTATGTTTCTGAGAAACGAGCAGTTGCTGTTGCTGTTCTAGCCGTTGGCGTTTGATGATTGCCATCCTGTGAGCTGCCTGATAATTGTATTTGAGCACCAAAACAGCGATTGATGTAGTTAGCATGCACAACAAGAATACAGTCAGTTGTGTCATGATAAACGGAGAGGAGTTGTCATGGACAAATATCCACTCATGTTTCAGGTGACTGATTAAGTGCAGTACAATGGTAATACTGAAAAAGGTGGCCAACCAGAAGTGAAGCCTTTCCTTTCTGACTGTCGCAATAATCAGGGGAACAGCCATAAGCTGTACATAAGGCATTGTACCAACATGTCCACGTGAAATAACAAAGTGGACAGAAATGCTGAAGATTAGGTAGGCGATAAAGGGTGTTTCTAGTGATTTGTAAACTTTCTTAAAGACTGCAAACAGGAAAATAGAGGTGAAAACTAATACATCAGTTAATGATAGGTAAAGGATTAATACATGCTGATAGTTTTTAAAGAAAGACGGAATTACGCCTCCAGCTATAGCAACACAGGCACCAGTAAGACTTGAGAATTTAAAGATCTTAAATTCAAGTTGGTTAACCGATTGATCGTGCCCCTCAATCAGGTGATTGTCAGGTTGATTCAATGTCATAATAATTAGAAGGTAGAAAGCGTAGTTGACTGTTTGATATATTGATAAACAAATATTGAGCAGGATTATATCAACACTTATACTTTTTTTTGGGTTGTAACTATTGAATTATGCCATCAATTATTTGTTGAGTACAATATTTTTGATGATCTGTAAAAATTATGCAGGGTGTAGCATTGAAAAATGATATACTAAAAAATATAAAAAACTTCTCGAGTGAAGAAGCCTGTTTTGATCTATTTGCAAAAACAAAAACGTTCACCTATACGATGTTGTAGGTAAATGTTCGGGATTCATTACCTGCCTATAGTATAATTTCCCTTTCATATTAATGCTTGTTTTCCTTACAAGAAAGTGCGTGACATGGCGTACAATCAGAGATGGAGATAACGAAAAACTTTTGGTTGGAACTGATCAAACTGTTCTGACGCTTATTATTGAAAGAATATAACCTTGCGATCAGGTTATATCAAGCCTTTACCAATAGATAATCTTCTACCAAAACCCGAATTTCCTATGAAAGAAGTAATGAGATACAAGCTTTTTGGCAAAAGTGGACTTAAGGTCTCCGAACTTTGTCTAGGTGCTATGACTTTTGGTACTGAGTGGGGGACAGGAGCTGATAAAGAAGAGTCACGAAAAATCTTTGATGCGTTTGTAGATAGAGGGGGGAATTTTATAGATACAGCCAATTTTTATACCCATGGTACGAGTGAGTCGTTTTTGGGTGAGTTTATGGGAAATGATAGGGACCGGTTTGTTTTGGCTACAAAGTACACCCTGACAGAAGACCCTTACCATCCTAACGGATCAGGTAACTCACGCAAGAATATGTTTAATACCGTAAATGCCTCTTTGAAAAGGTTGAATACAGATTATCTGGATATACTGTGGGTGCATATGTGGGACTTTACCACCCCTGTTGAGGAAGTGATGAGGGGATTGGATGACTTAGTTCGTATGGGAAAGGTTCATTATATAGGTATCTCCGATACTCCGGCCTGGATTGCGACCAAAGCCAATATGTTGGCCATGTTCAGAGGTTGGACACCTTTTATTGGGTTGCAGGTAGAGTACAGTCTTATCCAAAGGGAGGTGGAACGAGACTTGCTTCCTATGGCAGAAGACTTTGGTATGTCAGTAACACCTTGGTCTCCACTTGGCGCAGGACTGCTGACAGGAAAGTATAATAAGGGAATTGATGAGGAAGGACGACTGACAGAACAAAGTGTAAAATACAATGACCGAAATATCACGGTAGCCAAGGAAGTCGTGGATATTGCAATGGAACTGGAAAAACACCTGCACAGGTAGCCTTGAATTGGTTGAGACAAAAAGGACCAAATGTAATTCCAATTATTGGAGCGAGAAAAGCCTCACAAGTCGAGGATTCTATGGGGTGTATCGGTTGGCAGTTGAGTGAGGAACATATGAAGCTACTGGATGAGATCAGTGAGATTCCTTTAGGTTTTCCTCATGAGTTTCTTAAAACAGAAAATGTCAATAACTACGCATTTGGAGGTTGGCGTGATAAGTTGGATTTGTGATGCGTAAAGAGAAGTAATACTCAAGATTAGTGTTTGTAAGCCATAAATATATCAGCGAGCAAAATGTCGGTTTGATATATTTATGGCTTGTTTTTTTTATGTATGAAAGTTCTTAGATCAAATAGGGTATTCAACTTCAGTCCTCTTTAATTTAGTTACAATCTAAAGGTGTATTGGCGGGGACATACTTGTTAGGACTGTTAAAGTTGTAATGCCACCATTCAGAGGAAATAGGTCTGAAACCAACACTTTCTAATGTGTTTTTTAGTAATAATCGGTTTTCAATAACTTCGTAGGGTAATTTGTTGTAATCATGGTGAGCTGCTTCACCAAAAAAGTCAAAGTCAGTCCCCATCTCTACTGACGTACCATCCAGCTTTTCAATTGTCAGGTCAACGGCAAGCCCACGGTTATGGATAGAACCACTCTTATATGGGTTGGCAACATAAGTGGCATTGGGATATATTTCCCACATCTTTTTTTGAATGTCCAGTGGTCTGTAGCAATCAAATAACTTGATACGGTAACCTTTCTCCCTAAATAACTCATTAGCCTTGATCAATGCATCGGCGGCTTCTTTGCGCAATAGGCATTTCGGACAATCATACACCTGTTCTTTTAGGAAGTTGTTTTCAGTAGCATAACGCATATCGTATGCAAAGGCGTTACTCAGTTCAGACAAGTCCACAAAAGTAGTGTCAGATACTTCTTGTGCGGAAGCATTCAGTAAAAAAGGAAAAAGCAGTAGTGTCAGTAGCAATTGTTTCATCATGAAAAAGTAATAAGATAAAAAAGGCAAGCAACTTTTCGGTTGCTTGCCTGTAAATTAGTAGAATATCAATTATTTCTTTTTGAAAAGGTTGTTGAGCAATTTCTTGCCTTCTTCTTTAGCCTCCTCAACTTTTTTCTCGTCAATTTTGCCGTCCTTGGCATCTTTTACCAGTGAGTTTACAGCCTCTTTTGCTTTCTCCTCAACCTCTTTTTTCATTTCCTCATTGACAACAGGTTTTACTTCAGGTTTGTCGTAAGAACCACCCACCTTGAAAGTCATATTGCTGACATACTTGGCAAAAGAAGTATTGCTGGCATCCATTTTTACGGTATAGTCAAGGTTGCCATCCAGACTGTTTGAACCACCTACATTTGTCTTGATTCCTGCCATTTTAAAATCAAATGGATCGACTTTCAATTTACCGTCCTTGATAGTGAAATGTGCTGCAACATCCTCAATTTTTGGATCTTTTAGCTCCTTGATATTAGCAAGGTTACTGATTTGGTTCAAAGAAGATACTCCTTGCAGGGCTGCTTTCTGAACTTTCAGTTTACCATCACCGAAAAGTGTAGCCAAGTCAGGTGTCATATCAGGCTTGATCTTACCGTTGGTGCTCATACCCAAAGAGAAGTCACCATTGATGTTTTTGGCAATCGGAGCAAAGCTTTGTACTGTAGACAGGTTTTTGTAAGCTTCAGAGAAAGCTACATTTACTACATCGAAGTTAAAGTCAAATTTAGGGTCTTTCGGGTTTTGCGTATTGTAAGAACCGGAAGTAACCACTTTACCCCCCAATGTGTTGAAGCCTAACTTATCCATACGAACAATACCATCCTTTACAGTCAGTTTGCCTTTCATATTGTCCATAGGTAGGTCTGAGAAAAGCACTTTCTTGATCTCAGCATCGAATGTCAGGTCAAGGTTTTTAGGGACTTCCACAACAGCTACTTCTTCAGAAGCAGGAGCTTCTTCTGTTGGTGTTTCTTCAGTCTCTTCCTCTTCGCTCATCCATTCGTTAAGGTCCAAAACATTTGATTTCAATGTCAGGCCACCTTTCAAGGTTTCGTCACGAAGTGCGTATCCCATATAGTTGCTCAGCTTACCTTTCAGGTCCATATCACTTTTACCCAATGTACCCTGATAGTTAGCCAATGTAACACTCTCAGGAGAAAGCGTCATATTTGCTGATGCAATCGTAACACCTTGAGGAAGATCATTAGATTTGAAACTGAATTTCTCAATATCCATCTTACCATTTGCTTTCAGCATTTTGTTTTGCTCATCAGAAACACGTCCTGTTACAGCAATGTCAGCTGAAATGACACCACTCATCTCAGTGCTGTCCATTGGATAGATTTTTTCAACAGCATCGAGATCCAGTTTACCATTCAGTTTCAGGTCATATGCATCAAGCTCAAGGAATCTGAGTTTACCACGAATTGGGTTGTCAGCCATTTTAAGGCTAAAGTCTTTTACATCAACTAATGTGTTTTCTGGAACACCATCAGGATTTGCAACCAGCATATCTACATGCACTTGCTCCACTGCCGAAGGAAGGTCAGGATATTGGAACATACCGTTGTTTACCTGTAGTACTAGATTGAAGGCAGGCATTTTCTCTTCAGTATACATACCTTTCAGTTTAGCCTCAAACTTTACTTCACCTTCAGATTTCAGGTCCTTGAAGTCTTGCTGGTACATACCAGGCACAATTGAGAGTAAGCTCTTGAAAGTGTTGTCAGGAGAGAAGAAACGCAAGTCCATATCAAAGCCAGCTTCAGGCATAGAAAGCCATCCTTCAGCACTGGTAACAAATTCATTTACCTTAAGCGCATTGTCCTTGAAGGTAAATTTCATATTGTCAAGGTCCATGTTCATCGTTATGTCAGCATCAACCACAGCATCATTCATATACTGAACACCATCGAAATTGACACCTAGCTTATATATCTTGGTGTTGGTTACCATATCGAAGATATTTTTGGCAAAGTCACCACTACCTTCATGGTTTAGTCCATCGATATCAGCTCTAACAGGAATGCTCTGGTCATCATAGATCAGTTTACCATCCTTGATTTCCCAACGATTGATCGTAATGGCAGGACCTTCTCCTGAGGTTTCCTCCTTAGTAGGAGCAGCATCTTCAGAAGCTTTCACAATATCATAATTGGCTTTACCTTCTTTAGTCACTTTTACATTGACATAAGGTTCGTAAAGACCAACTTCATTGATTGTAATCTTGTCACCGGAAATCACGCTACCGATATCCATGCTAAAAGCAAAATGCTTTACAAATAACAACGTGTCTCCTTCGAAATCACCCTTGCCTGAAATGGCAAAATCTTCCACATCTGCGCTTAGGTCAGGGAAGCTTCTGAAGAGGGATAGTGACAGCTTATCAGGGCTGAAATGTACTTTAGCATCTATATTTTTGTCTATTTCCTTCTGAATGATAGCAGCGATATCGTCTTTAAAGATAAAAGGAACCGCCACAGCTGCCAGTAGTACTAAGCTGAGCAGTACCCCAACGGTCAACAATACTTTTTTCATAATAACTCTTGGTTTATCAAAGATTTTTGTGTCGATGGTGGAGGATTTCCACCGATATTTCATAATCCTTACAGCAATATACACAAAGCAGGGTTGGAAAGTTGGACTTAAACAGTTTTTAATATGCTGATACACCCCGTATAGGGCTATAATGTGCCGTTAGCCGTGTTTTGCTTTCATTTTGTCTTACGCTATATTGGGGGTTTATAGGCGTTTTTCGCAAGGGACGTCCCTGAAATGTCCCCAATTTTTTTAGCACCTAACCAATAAATTGACATACGATGAGTGTGAAATTGAGAGAGAAGAAACTTACAGATGGCAGGTCCCACCTGTACCTGGACATCAGCCGTGACGGCTACCGGAAAAAGGATTATCTCAAGCTATATGTGTTCGACAACCCTAAGGACAGTGAGGAGCGCAGACACAACAAACAGGCAAGGGAACTGGCAAGGCAGTACGCCCTTGACAGGGAAAGACAGCTGGTGCAGATGCAGCGGGGAGGACTGTCTGCCTCATCGATGACCTTAGAGCAGGTCTTCGAACTACACATGCAAGGGATAAAGAAGGAAGGATCAAGATCCAACTACCTCTACATGTTTCAAAGGGCGATCTCACTGGGGCTTGACAGCATGAGTATAAACACCATTACTCGCCATCATAGTGAACTGCTGATGAATGAGCTGCAAAAGACCTTGGGGCCAAGTACGGCCAACGAGCGCTTTGTCAAGTTTTCGGCTGTCATGAATTTTGCAGTCAAGCAAGGTTTTATCACTTCCAATCCTGCTATCCATATCAAAAAAGCAAAGGTGGCTGAGAAGGATATCAGCTATTTGGAGGAAAAGGAAATCAGGACGGTGGCAGCAGCGGCAGTGGAAGGGGTAACAATGGAAGTCAAGCGTGCCTTTCTCTTCAGTTGCTACACAGGGCTGAGGGTGAGTGATATCTTGCAGCTCGACTGGTCGCATATTCAGGGAGATAGACTTTCAATGGTCCAGAAGAAGACCACAGACAGGGTATACATCCCCTTGAATGAGACAGCCCTGAGACTTGCAGGTGATAGGAATGGGGAAAAGGTATTTTCTCTTTCAGGGATCAACATTGATTATCACATCAAACAACTGGCTATAAAAGCAGGGCTAGAGAAGAAAATTAGCTTTCATGTTGCCCGTCATACTTTCGCAACTTGGTTAATTACCCGGGGTGTTGATATCTATACTGTCCAACAACTGATGGGACATAAAAATATCAACTCAACCATGAGGTATGCGAAAGTGATTAGTGAGAAGAAAAGGCAGAGTGTTGAGAGGTTGCCAGATATATTTTAGGGGAAATATAAGTGTATTGATAACATAAGAATGCTAATGGAATTTTTAAGAAGAGTACTAGGTTGTATATCTATAAGTGAAAGAATTATATATGTGTGGTTTTTATTTTTTATAAATATTGGAGACTTTATTTTATCTAAAGTTATTTCTAATTATTATAGTTTAAATAAATGCTTAGCTACTTAAAAATAACCTTATTTGTTCTGTTGGTAGGTTTTGTGTCTGCACTTTCATTTTACCTTAAAGGTTTCGTTGGTGCACTAATTTTTATAATAACTTATTACCCTCTTAATGGAGTAGGTTTATGGGTTACATCTGATGTTGAAATTAATGATTATGTAAAAGGTAAATCAGTATTTGGGTTAATGCTATACATTTTTTCAATAATACACTTACCTATATATATAAGTGATTTAGCTCTTAACTTTTCATATAACACAGATTACTCTATTCTTTTAAGTGTTAAGTTGTTATGTTTAGGTTTAACTATTGTGTTGTTTTTTTTAATTAATACAAGATTAGGTTTGACAAGAAGAACAGGGGATTGGGTTGTGTTTTTGGAGGTTACTTTAATATACTGGTTTCTAGTTTTTATATTGGTTTCTGATGAGGTGTTTTTTAAAATAGCCTTTTATTTAACCATCCTAATGGATGTTTTCTTTTTGTGGCTTTATATGGTTTTTACTGGTAAGGCAGGGATGGCAGGTGCGAGTTTTGATCCGAAATCAAAAATATTAAATAGATTAAAAGATGTTAGGGTTGAATTTCTGTATTTTAACCCACCAAATAAAATGAAGGTTGGGAGAAACTATAGATTAGTTGCTAAGGTAGGAGAAACTCAAGAACTTATTGAAAAAATAGAAATTGAATCTGATAATGCATCTAAAGATTTTATTGAGCCAGTTTTGATTGCTAAAAAAACATCAGTTAGTCTTAAAGGTGAGGGTTTTGAAATATCTAATTTATATGATATTGATGTGATGCTTACTTTGTCGGGACTAGTTCATGTATGGGAGTGGGATGTTAAACCTGTTAAAAAGGGAGAGTTGGAATTAAGGTTGCATTTTATTCTTCAAATAGATTATAATGGGAAAACTGAAATGCTTGAAGTTCCATATGTGTCAAGATTAGTGGAAGTAAAAGAAAATGTACCTTATCGTATTTGTTCGTTTATTTTAATTCATTGGAAATGGGTTTTGAGTCTAATTTTTGGTTCTGGAGTGCTGTTTTCTGTAATAAAAAATATCAAGTTTATTCTTGATTTATTTAAAGTTACTAATTAAGATAGGTTATTTGATAATAAGGAAGGTTTGATGTCTTTGAATTTTTAATTCATTAATTATGTGGTGTTAATAATGATTTGTTTTTTCGCTTTATATTTGAATTATTTTCGGTAGTGAAGTGTGTTGAGAGTTCTTGATTTTTAAGAGTAAAATACTGAAGTGGTTTAAATGTGATGTGAATTATGTTTTTCCTAGGTGAGTCCAAAGTTGATTTGTTTTTTTTGTTTTAATTTTTTTGGGGTGTTTTCATATCATCAAATGATGAAAATGGAATTGTTGCTTTTGCATCTTTTAATGTTTAGTTGAAGTGATGTTGTGAAATGCTTTATAATGCCTGGTGTTTATTTGTTTAATAATGAGTTGTTGCTATATTATAAGAGTGAATTCGGGATAAGCGATAGTGTTGTGTGGTTTGTGATGATATTTACTGCTGCTGATAATGTGTTTTCTTCTTTTTTATAATAACCCAAATATGAAAAGATTATTTTTATTTCTCCTCTTCCTTTCTGTTTTTAAAATTTCTTTCGCGCAAATAACAATTGTAACCTTTGATACAAAAACTGAAAGGTTTGTGGATGGAGATGTTGAGAAAATTAAATTTGATGAACCATTTCAAATAAAGATCTCAGATCCAGAATTTATCTCAATTATAACCAAATATGGCATTCATAATCATAGCCATAAGGCAGAGGGGGGAATAGATGGCGATAAGGCAGAGGGGAAAGACGGAGAAGAAGAAAAAGTAATATACCAATACAAAAAAAGTAAACATTATAGATTTTTCCCTCCAGAACAGTTAGTTGATAATCAATCAATGATTCAACTTCCAGAAGTGTTTTCAAATATAGATGATTTTAGAATAACTGTTGATCCTCCTCTTCATCCAAACGAACTGTATGATATTGTTTTTATAGCTAAAAAGAAGTTAAAGTTAGATGATGCAGTAATAACTAATCTTCGAACGGATATTACTGATAGAATTGAAGAAACTTTTCATTACACTAAAGATGCAATAAGTAAAGCTGAAATAAAAACCATGTATCAAGATGTTAGTTCTTTAATTGTGAAAGCAACAAATTCAAATTCTTTATTTAATAAAGATGGGGAGAGAGTTGATTTAAACAATCCATTCAATAATACTAATGTAACAATGCATTATGATAAACTAGTTAAAGTTCAACTTAATTTAAATGAATTAACAGATAAAATATGTGGTAAGAAAGGTGGGGGAGTAGACGAAACAACGCCAGGGTATGCTTATCAATACTATGATATTATGAAGAAACATATTAATAAGGATGAGCTACTTGCAAGCATTAAAGAAATCTTGAGTGATGAATATTTTAAAGATTTCTTAAATGCTCCTGTTAATTCAGTTATTGATCCTGATTTAAAAAATGAACACATAATAACTATAATTAAAAGAGATTTAGAAACCACTTCAGTTGATTTATCGGAATATGTTAATAGTGATATATGTGCTTGTGAAATATTAAATGAAAATATTCATCAATTGTTAGCTGGTCAGGGTAAAATAACTGGTAATATTGTTCTGCCATCGATAAACTATGATCTTGTTGGAGGGCAAATTTTACTTTCATTGCTTCTTAATTTGAAAAGTCTAGAAGATGTGAATGGGGAAGGAGTATTTCAAAAATCTCAAGATCTTGATAAACTTATTAATGTTGTTAAGTGTTGGGTTATTGATGTTGATAAATTTAATAAGTTACAGGGAAAGCGAAAAACAATTAAAGAGAGTTTTCCTGATATTCTTGATGGTGTATATACAAATTGGTATTCAACCACTAATATTAGCTTATACGCCCCTGTTGATACACAAGAAACTCCTTATGTGGGGGTGGATTTTGGGTTTGTTGTAGCTCCAGATATTTCAACTACCTTCGCTTTTGAAGGAATTAACTTCCATTTAAGGCCTGTTAATCGAAATGCTAAATTCTCTTACCTTAAAGGAATTGATTGGTGGCTTAAACGCACTAGTTTTACTATAGGGATGGCCCAACGAATCAATACTACTAACGATCGGTTTGATAAATTAACAAGTATAGGTTCACCACTTATTGGTGTAGGGTTTCGGATAAACAGAATGATTAGAGTTGGGGCTGTGTCTTTATTTTATAAAGAGAAAAATGAAAACCCAGTCATTGAAGATGTCAATACCAAGAATACTTGGGCAATTACAATGTCTCTAGATACTGAACTTCGAAATTTAGGTTCATTCTTTGTTAAGCTTTTAAATTTTTAATAATGTCAGTAGTTATTTTAAATAGCCCAGATGTGAGTTTTGAAAATGTTACAGACCAAGATTTTACATTTGTTAGTGATCAACTCACTGTTGAAATTGAGGTTCAAACTCCAAATGATTCAGCATGTCAATATAGACTTAAAATTATAATAACAGATATGTCTCCAGATATTTACTTAAATGAAAGTGGGGGTAGGTCTATATATTTAGATGTTGATGAAGAATTGATGAATGTTGACTTTCAGTTTTATTCTGATTTAACTGACCCTACAATTGTACCTTTTTTAGTTATGCGTGTTTCCTTGATAGAATATGATGTAGAGGGGAACTTTATTCGTGTTATATCTTGGACTCAAGGAGAATTTAAAATAATATGAAGTCTTATACTTTAATAATACTCTTTTTGAGCATTGTTGCATCTTGTGATGGGATTGAGGATGAAGTATTCAATCAAGATGATATTATTTCCATACAACTGTTAAATGTAGATGGTGATTCTTTAAGAGGAGAGATAACAGGTAATGGAGAATCTATCATCAAAGTTATTGCTACTATTCCCGCTAATGCTGATGAACAATTTAGGACTGTTAAGTTTAAAACTTCAGCAGGTACTTTTACTGGCATAACAGCAGATGCAAGTATTCAACAAGTAAATGTTGAGGGAATTGCAGAAGCCAATCTTAGAGTGCCACTTACTAATAATGACCTAACCATCTATGTTTCTGCAGAAATAGGTAGTGGAGGTGAGTTGTATGTTGCAGACACTGAGTTTAATGTAAAAAAAATAGACCAAGTCATATCTGTAGAGTTGTTGAGTTTAGATGGTTCAACAATAGTTTCAAATATTCCAGCAGATGGTGAAACACTGGTGTTAGTTAAATCAAGTCTTTTAGTAAATACTACTACTTTAAATCAAATAACCTTAGAAACAACACATGGAAATTTCATTGGAGCACCAGGAGAAAAAACTATGACTCCTGATGCAGATGGTGTTGTTTCTACCCAATTTAAAATGCCAAATACAGTTGATCCTATTACAATAAAGGCTAGTACAGGAAGTGACCCCATTTATATCAGTGAGCTTACATTTCAACCTATCAGAAGCTACCCAAAGTATATTTTTATTGAACCAGAAAAGCTTACAATGAACTTAAAAGAGTCGAATGCCATAAAAGTATTTCTCAGGCGAGATATTGGTGAAGTGACTCAAGGATTACCTGTTGCTTTTAAAGCTTTTCAGATATTAAATGATGCCAATGTGATTTCAGTAGGAAGGTTTACAGGAGTACAAAACTCTAAGTCAGACGCTGAAGGAAATGTCTCCGTTACTTTTCACGCAGATACTGGAGATATTAATACGGCATCAAACATTATTATTCTTGTAGAAACGCTAACTGGAGAAGGCTTAGATACATTAAGAAACAGTATAGAGATAAATGTTATTAATTAATGTGAAAGCGGTTCTCTTTGATGCGTTTTGTTCTAACCCGCCTAAACTACTTGATATGAATACAATAAGACATTTACTAATTAGTGCTTAAGATAATAGCATGTTGTAAGTTGTCTTTATCTCTATATTTTTTAATAAAATGATGTATTAGAGCCTATCAAATTGTAGGGTTGGCTTTTTTATTTCAATGTTAAAAAAATAAACAATTCATGTTTTTGTCTACCTAGTAATAGATTTTATGAGGTTTTTATCTTGTTTTGTCGAATTTAAAACATGAAAATGTTTAAAATATTGACATTTTGTATAGCTGTTTGTACATTGCTAATGTTTAATTGATTAACCATTATTATTTTTTCCTCCTATTGCAATGAGTATAAACCTAGATAAGATAGATCAGCAGTTTCATGACCTGCTGGCTACTCCCAGCTTTGATGCTAAGTCTCCTAAATCAAAACAGAATGCCTTTGTAAGTTATTGTGAGAGAAAACGTAAGCAAGAGCAGAAAGATCACATAAAAAAAGTTTGAGTTGAATTATTAACCAAAAAAAGCCCGCCACTTCTATGTGCCGGGCTTCAGTATTACATACAAAATTTAATCATTAATTATTTACTACAATCTCTTTGAGCTTACCATTAACTCTTTTACCAATCCCTCTTATATCAATAGTCGAATCAGAATGAAGGCTTTCTGTAAATTGAGTATTTGTATATGAGTCAAGACCTTTAACTATAAGCTTAACATTCTTGATGATTTGACCATCAATTATGGCAATAGCATTCCCTATGCCTGTCTTAGTATTGAACTTGTAAACTTGGATTCTATATAGGTTAAGGAATTCATCAACATCCTCTTCCACTGGAGCCTTAAGTTTGGATAACTTGTTTTTTATAGCTAAAATACTTTCTTCTTCAATGTGGGCTATTTCACTTTCATTTCCTTCTTTAGAATAATTAATAAAGTCAATAACTGTATACCCTTCATCAAACTCTATCTCTACTAAAGAATCAAGTGACCTATCTATGACCCCTGTCAAGATATTGTTCAAATCATCTTCCTCATACTTTATATGCTGACTAAGATATAGAGTTTGTAAATCCTCTTTGAGAGATTCGTAACTAGCAGTAGAAATACGACCAGTACTCAACTGTAAATCATCTTCATTCTGAAAATCATGAAGTATGTAAGTGTATAATTTATTAAGGAATAACTCTATCGATTCTGTGCTAATTGGATGAATAGTTATTTGGGGAGAATTATTCAGGTCTACTCTAAAATTCAATTTAAAACTACCAGTCATAGGAGGTTCTACATACACTTTTCCTTGAAGATTAAAATCTTTTAGAATTTGCATTGGCTCTCTTAGCATATTAGCAAATTGAGTATTAACCATGTTTAAGGCCTCAGGTGTTGCTTTATGACTATCACTTAATTCTGTTCCATTTAAGCTTGCTGAATATGATAATGAAGGCTCTCTAATAAACTCAGGACAATAAGAGTCTTCAAGAGGATGAAAGTCAAAAGGAATATTATCTAAAGACACAACTGCATGACGAATAATCTCTTCCCCATAATTCAAATCGACAACGAAAAAACTTTCATTACTCCTCATTATTGAGAGAACACTCAGTCTGCCTTGTAAAAACTGATGGTATTGGTCATCAGTAACAATCATGTAAAAGTATCTAATATACTCTTCATCATCATCTTCAAATGAAATAACTGATAATACCCTGTTACCAAAATTATTGAACCCAGTATAAATGAGGTCATTTTCCCCATCAGAGAAAAGTACAGTTCTCTCATTCTTGAAGCTGATAAGGCCTTTCAGAAAGGACTTATTTTTAGGAAGCTCAAACATCTGACAGAGGAATTATATTTATTACATCAATATTACAGTGTAAACTAAAGTTATCACTTTTGTAAAAGTCAACATGGTAAGGATTATTATTCGATGGCGTATGTTTTACTTTACCTGCTTGTCCTCTAAGTTGAATATCGGCAACATGATTTTTATACTTAGGAGCAACTTTAAACAATTGTTTGTAAGTATTTAGTACTGTTTCACGTGCTAAATCGGTATTGACAATTGAAAGGGATTTACTCATATAGGAACATTTAGATTCACATGAGTCTTTTTTGGGCTTTTTTCCTTTTTCCCAATGGGAAGTGAAATCTTTATCTCTGATGGAATCTTTACTAATAACAAAGCAAAAAGTAGACTGATTATCTTCATTTGCTCCATTTAAACAGTCACATTCAGTTTTTGATTTCAGGTTGTTAAAGGTTATTGACATACTTGAAAAAAATTACGTAAAAAATCAAAGTAGTGAGCATACTCCACGAACTATTTACTAGATTGGAGAATCTTCCTTATTATAGAATACTTAAGTTAATTAGGATTTAAAATACTATACTAAATATTCCAAAACTTCTCTCTTTCCAGCCACATTGTAGCAGTTTTTCTCATAGGTTTAGGGTTTTAGTTATTGATTGAATAAAAAATTACGATATATAAAAAGTTAGGTTTCCCTGTTCTTTTTCTAATGTATGTAAGTGCAGATGCTATTTTGTAGATACATTATACGGGCAAGCATCTAAAAAGTGTATTCAAAGAATTAATTCTTTCCTTTCAGTAATCCAATAATCATATCCTTGTCCTCAAGTGATTTTTCCAGACGGTTTTTGTCTTCCTCAAGGTGTTTCACTCTAGCCTGAAGTTGCATGATTTCGGTTTCCTGCTCCTTGATTGTATCCTTGAGATCCATCATGTCAAACTCCATCTCAGTGATTCGCTTTTCCTTGTCAAGACAGTCTTCACAGTAATCACCTACCTTTTTAGGTTCTATTGACAGACCGGATCTTACCATCTCTCCTTTATTCGTAGTAAGCCATTCCGGGCTATAGTTTGGGAATGCCTCCAGTATTGGCTTCAAAAAATCAGATGGCAGGTACTTATCTCCTGCATTGATAGCGTCCTTTATTTGCTGAGCATCCTTACCAATTTTTTGAGCAAAGACTACGATAGAAAGGTTCTCATTTGTTAATAATATACTTAAGCTTTCAATGTGAATAGGTTTTTCTTTGATATCCTGGTTCTTCAGCATACTGCCTTCGCCAAGGAGTAGCCATGATGGATTTAATTGTGGGTAATTTTCTACAATGCTTATTATCCATTTAGCTTGTATATCAGTTCCATTCTTAATTGCTTTACTAATTACGCTATTTCCACAGCCAATTATCTTCTCAAAAGCTCTTATACTAATGCCCTCATAGTCAATGAGTTCCTTTATTCTCTCAGATATCATAGAAAAATATTGCAGAAAAATACCCACAATAATTTGCAGTTGAAGGTAATTTGCTACACATTTGTAATGAAGTAAGCGCAATACAAGCGCATGAAGTAAAACGGTAAACGAATGTAAAACTATGGCTGTAATTATCAAAGAAAAACCTGACACGAGGCTTAACCTGACAGTAGCTAGAAGTTTCCATGAAATGGTCAAGGAAAAGGCTAAGGCAAGAAACCTTACAATGACCGATTACATCTATGAATTGGTTGTGACGGATAATCGTCCGCCAAGGTGTTCTAAGCTATCAACATTACAAACCCCCGAAACATCCCAATCATGATCATAGATAATAAGTGTTTGACAGCAGGGCAGCTGGCAGATGCGCTAGGAGTGAAGCGCAACCACATTTACCAGCTGAGATATAGAAAAGTCATTCCTTGCTACAAGTCCTACAGCAACTCAACCCGCTATGACCTTGAGGAAGTCAAGGTAGCGTTGCATAACTACTACAGAAAAGAGCGTGTAATGTGCATCTCTGAGATGAGAGCAGAGGCGGAGTTCAATAACCGTAAACGTTCGCAGAGATCAATCGCATAACAATGTAAATATCCACTTTATGGTAGTCACAACCGTCAAACTGACCGCAAGCATTTGCGGATCAGAATGGGACCTTATTGCCGATTGTGTAATAGAGCTAGGGGAACCTGAGGTAAGCTATTACCCTGACGGCTCAGGACATCCCGGATGTGGTCCCGATATAACAATTGAGATGCTGAAAGGTCGCCCGGTGTGGCTACCTGAGGGCATGATGATGAACATCACAGGTCTAGCTCAAAGGTGTGGCACACTGGAAGAGTTGGAACATACAATCCTTGAGGAATATCTAGACTAAGCTGAAATACTAAACCCAACTACTGATGGACTACTACGAAGAAAAAGATAACAGGGCATTACGCATGTTTTCTGTCATCCCGCTTATGCTGGTGTTGGCAGGCATCGCATACTATTTACTATTCACAT
This sequence comes from Limibacter armeniacum, assembly GCF_036880985.1. Taxonomy (NCBI): domain Bacteria; kingdom Pseudomonadati; phylum Bacteroidota; class Cytophagia; order Cytophagales; family Flammeovirgaceae; genus Limibacter; species Limibacter armeniacum. The sequence continues at coordinate 637,433 of NZ_JBAJNO010000009.1, read as the reverse complement.
TCACAGATTTAATCTTTTTAGATATGGAAGAGCAAAACAGAACCCCAGAACAGAAGAACGAGCTGCAAGAAATTAGAGGTGCTGCCAATCAGGTAGCCGCCACCAAGATCAACTTGGATAATCAGGTAAAGGCAGACCTGACCAATGCAGATGATGTACTGCAAGCCATGCAAGACGCCGAGGCTGCACCACTCAATATGTCGGGTGATGTTTGGAACCCAACGCTTATGAATGAGTCCAGACGCCTGATGTTTATGGGCCATGACTTCTGCACCTTCGAGTCCAAATACGGAAACAAGGATGTACTGACACTTCCCTATGTACAGTTTGCGGAAGCCTATGTGGACAGCACACAGAAGACCCAGATCAGAATTGTTTCCACAGCAAGGGCAAGCATTGTCAACTTCTTTCTGCAATACAACAAGAAGGCGAATACCATCACTGGCTACAGGCAACCCCAAAAGTCCGCATGGCTTGTGACCTATCAAGGCGTCATAGTCAAGGGCGACAAGAATATCCACAACTACAGCATTAACCCACTTGTAATCAAATGACACAAAAACAAGACTATTACAGCATCAAAGACAGGGTGAGCAATAGCTCCCTGTCTTACCTGAAGCAAAGCCCGATGCACTTCAAGGCGTTTCTTGATGGCGATCTGGACAAGGATACTAACCCTATGAACTTTGGCAGATACCTGCATGAGAAAGTGCTGGAGCCCCATAAGGTGGACAAGCGTTGGGCAGTAAAGCAGGATGGCAGAACAAAGGTTGGCAAGGCAGCCAATACCGAAGCCTTGGAAGCTGGCTTGCAGCTGATCAGTCAGGATGAAGCCGACAAGGCTAAGGATATGGCTGAGTCACTCAACAAATGCGATACACTGGATTACCACCTCAACTTCTTTAGAAAAAACACGCTACTGGAGCATGAAATCTTCTTTGAGATGGAAGGTGTACCCTGCAAGTCCAAGCTGGATATGGTGGTAAAGGGAAAGTTTGTGCTGGACCTCAAGACCGCTGTCAGTGCCAAGCCTGAAGAGTTCAAGCGCAAAGCCACCTTCGCCTATGACTATGACCGTCAGGCGGCATTTTACAAGGCTGCTGCTGAAGCTGCAGGACTGTGGGAAGAGGGAATGAAATTCTACTTCCTAGCAGTGGAGAAAGAGCCGCCTTATGCCTGGTCATTGATTGAGGTGGATGATACCATCCTCAAGAGAGGCGAGCGAAAGTACAAGGAGCTGCTGGAGCTTTACAAGGAATGCAAAGCAAAGAATGAGTGGCCCGGTTACGGTGCTAGTCTGTGGGAAGACGAGACTGAAAGAGAAATGACGTTTGAGGCTACTCCCGTAAGCGCTGCGGATATTTCTATGAGTGAGATGATGCAGATGTTAGGCATGCCTCAAAAATCGAATAACGTAGCATATACGAAGCCCCGTTATCGTCTATCCAAAAAGATGGGTGAATGGGTAGCTACTCATATCAACTAAAATCAATTTTTCACATAAACCACTCAGTACACATGAGTTTCAAAAACAACTACTTCGAGGGTGCCGATAAGCTGACACCCTCAGAGAAGAAGGAGATGCTGAACAGCTACAATGTGGGCATTATTGATGACCACGAGTATGTCAAGGCATTTGACGAGTCCCAAATCGATGAGCTGGAAGAAAAGCTTATTGAACTGAACAAGGAGCTGGTCAAAGTGGAGGACAAGCTCAAGGGTATGTCAGCCCCATTGAGGGCTGTCATTAAGGAAGCCAAGGAGTCTATCAAGGATATCACCAAGAAGCTGACTGTAGGCGGTGAACTGGTTCGCACTACATGTTACCTGATCCCAAATTATGAGGAAGAGGTAATGGGGCTTTACGACTCGGAGGGTTTCCTGATAACAGCCCGCCCATTGACTCCTCGTGAGAGACAACTGCATATCAATTCACCTAAACACTTTAAACTCAACTAAGAAATGGAACAAGAAACTTTGCATCTGAAACTGGAGAACACTGGCAACGAGGTAATCATCAGGCATGGGGTAGCACTGCCGCTGAAAGAACCTAAAACTGTAGTAATAACTGGATCCATCTATGCGCCACAACAATGGATGGAAAGCCAAAAGGAACTGCTCAATAAAGATGAGTGTCACCTGAAAATTGATAGGCTGAATGCCGCAATCACACTGGTAACCAATCATCACAACGCTTACCACGATACGGTAAAAGGGGAGTTGAAACGTGCTGAAATACTGGATGCATTTGGCATCAACACTGGTAAAGTCTACACAGATAAGGAGCTGGCCAAGTTCTTCCGTAAGACTCGCTTCTACTTTGTAAGCCAGGAGGAAGCCAACAAGACAATCAGGTCGTTGGAGCAGTTCAAGGCACGTATTGAGTCTGACATTGAGAATGAGCAGGACAAGCGAGGTAATGCCCGCCTACTTTTTGAGCGTCGAGTGCAATCAGATGTGCCAGAAATGATCACACTGAGATTGCCGGTATTCCAAGGTCTGGAAGCTGAAGAACTGTCTGTAATGATTTGTGCCGAATGTACCAGCCACAGTGTAGAGTTCAGTCTGGAATCCATGGACCTGTATCAGAAGGAGGAGGAACGCAAGGATGAGATCTTTGATGCAATCGTGGAGGAATTCGATAATGAGTTCAAGTGTGCCATCATTTCCCTCTCATAGAACACAGATAAACCTATTCGTTAGCAGCAATTCAAAAAGATGAACTACCAACTGATCGCAAACAGACCTGTTAGCTGTGAGATGATCAAGAGGCACGAAGATATCGAGATGTTCATGATAGAAGTTGAGGGGATGAAAACGCAATATGACATACACGAAAGCGGAAAGCCTCACAAGACATTCGCATGCTACGAGACAGCGCTATGCCACTTCAGGCAAATGGTACTATCCAGACTGAATAGACAGGTTGAGATAGGATATGCAAAGAACTAATAAAAAGGGCAGCCTCTATTTGCAATCTGTAGGCTGCCCTCAATAAGAATCTCACTCCAAATATAGTAACTGATATGTGTGTGAACAAGGTTCCTAAGCACGGAGGATTTACAAAGTTAATAAATCCTTTTCTACAGAATCCAAACCTTTCCTTAAAGGCTAAAGGTCTTTTGGCACAATGCAAGTCTTTTCCTGAAGACTGGAAATTCAACACAAAAGGTATAGCCAAGTATTGTAAGGAGGGTGTAACCTCTGTCGGCAACACACTTGCTGAACTTGAAAAGCATGGGTATGCCAAAAGAGTAAAAGTTAGGGATGACCACGGTAGGTTTAGTGACTACAGCTGGGAGTTTGCTGACCAGCCAGTTTTTAAACCAGAATCAGGTTATCCAGTAACGGATTATCCACTCACGGAAAACCCAAGAGTGGAAAAACCAGTAATGGATAATCCACTCACGGAAAACCTGACACTAATAAAGAAGATATATACAAAGAAGATATATACAAATAGAGAGAGAGAAGAGCGCGTGTGCGAGGAGGTGGATTTTTCAAATGAGCACAAAACACCTTCGCCTTCTGACGAAAACTATCAACCTGAAGAGACAACCCCCCAGTTGCGCAGCACCCCCCTTCGTAATGCCAACTACTCTGTGGATGGCAAGGCAGTGGATGATATCATCGGCTACTACAAAGAGAACTACGTCCCAGTGTTCAACAGACTAAAAGACAGATGTGGTGGTGAGATCAGACGGGATAAGATACTAGCAGCCTATGCTAAAAGCAGAGATGGTAAGAGCTACAACAACGATGAACACCTCCGATGTGATGTGAATCTTTTCATTGAAAACTTCGATGATAATAAATATGAAACAGCTAAGAGATCTAACAGCAGCCGAAATGCAGAGAGCAAAGGTAATGCATACCAAACAGAAGCAGAGTACTGGAGCAAGCGAGACAGGCAGCAAGACACAGCAAAGCCAAGAGGTATCAGGGCTATTAACGGCTCAAATGACTGAAGAGCAACAAAGGCAGTATGCACGGAATTGCTGGTGGAATATGTGCCTTGAGGCTGAAAAGCTATACGGGCAGCTGGATGACTGGACAAAAGAGCTCTATGGCATGATGACCGCTTACTGTCTTGGTTATAGCTTTTTGTGCAAACAATACAACATAGATCCCAGTAAAGGGTTGCTGCTGTCAGGCGCGCCAGGTATCGGCAAGACCAGTGTCATGAAACACTTTAGGCAAAGGTTTCCAGATTTCAACGCTAAGCTCTACTACTGCCATGATATCCGGATTGAGGCTATGTCCAATGACAGCTTCACGGAAGGTTACCGGAAAAAGCAACATATGATCTTTGATGATTTTGGCTTGGAAGGAGAAGTAAAGCGGTATGGTAACACGATCGCCCCAATGAATGACATCATCTATTTCCGACATCGGATGTTCAAGGATAACGGCTTTAAAAGCCATTTTACCACAAATCTTCCCATGAAAGAGATCAGGGACCGGTATGATTTCAGGATGGTCGATCGCTTAAAAGAGATGGTAAGTATTGTGCCATTGGATCGAGAAGAATCTTACAGGAAATAACCAACAAAACCGATGATCACACACAAGATCGAAATACAGGAAAAAGACCTCTTTGTCAAAAGGACCTTCTGGAACAATGAGATCAGAGGCAGAACCTACTACTACGTGGTGGCAATTGACAAGGAGCTGGTGACCTGCCGCAATACCGTCACAGGACTGAGCCGTGAGTTTTTCCGGGATAACCTAGAAAGGCAAAAGAATGGGCTCAAGCGGGTAGGAGGAAAGAAGCTCACAGAAATCCTTTTAGGTCACTGGGAAGAAGCAGTGGCAAATGTTTAAATCTTCAACCAAGAATACAATGCATCAACTGATAACTATATCTCAAGACCACAATGGACAGCAGGTGGTCAGTGCAAGAGAGTTGCATACAAAACTGCGAGTAGGGAAACGCTTCACTACATGGATGGAGCTAAGAATTGATAAGTATGGATTTATTGAAGGGGAAGACTTTGAAAAACTTGCTTCCCAAAATGGGGAAGCAAGTTGGGGTGGTCATAACAAGGTGGATTACGCCATCACCCTGTCAATGGCAAAGGAGCTTTGCATGGTGGAGAATAATGAATTAGGTCGGCAGTACAGACGCTACCTGATCAAGATGGAGAAAGTAGCCTTACAGCAAATCAATACTTCATTACCCAACTTCAATGACCCAGTTGCAGCGGCAAGGGCTTGGGCTGACCAGATGGAGGAAAGGAAAAAGGTAGAACAAGAAGTAATGGTCTTGATGCCAAAAGCACGAGCATGGGAACGCTTCTGTGATCACAACGGGCTACTGAATACCGAACAGATCAGTAAGTATTTCGGTTTCTCCTCAGCCATAAAGATGAACCGTGACCTTGTAGACCGAAAGATTATCAAGCGAGATCCCGCAGGGAACAACACTTGGTTACTGACAGCCAGGTACTCACCTGCAAGCCTCGGCTTTGAGATTGCCCGACTGACTTGGGGAGAGCATGGAGGTAAAGACCGTGGGCATCTGAAGTGGACAAAGCGAGGTGTTCAATTTCTTGATTCGATTTACAACGGCCAAAAACAACTTTTCTAATCATGGACAGACAAGAGAACAGAGAAATGCTGAGAGACTTCACTACATATGAATTAATTCTTTTAGATCAGATAATGTCAGAGGCAATTACTACAGGTCTTTTAAGTACACAGAATGCCCAAGGTAAGCAGGAGCCGGATGTAGGGGAACTGTTCCTGAAAGTCAGAAACGCAAGGAGTAGGAGAGAAGATGAACTGAGTGAAGAAGGTGCGTAAGGCTGATACCTCAACACTCCTGACAGACCTTGTCTTGGCTGAAATGCTAGAGGTAGTCAACCTAGCTACAGGTGAGGTCAACACAGGAACATGGAAACACTTCAGAAACGCTTATATCAAAAACAACTGGAACCTGTATTATGCCTTTGTCATGCTTATGATCGAGCGGAAGAATACAGGATGTATTAGGTTTCAGGAAAAGATCTATCAGAAATAAAAAATTCAAGATTGAGGAGAACTTACTTACCTATTCGAAATACCCGATTGAATTGTATTACAACTCTCAGCTAGAAACAGAGCAGAAGTGAAAGTGGAATCGAAAAAGTAGGGGTCAAAGTGTTGATTTACAGGTCGTGTAGGTAAAAGTCGACTCCTGGATATGCAGGATGGAAGGAGGAGGGAAGTAAATTAAGATTTTAATCTTGTAAGCTTTTTTATTAGATAGGAATCTTCTTAACTCTTTATAACTAACCTTAAAATAGTGTTATTTCAATAAAAAGTTGTGTGGAATTGACTATGGTTATATTTTGGGAGGATAGAGCTAAAACTAACTCCAATAATAAACTAAACATATAAAAATGGATCAGCAAGACTTAAGAATGAAAGCAGCCATGATCGTTTATGCATTAGAAAAAGCCTTAGGCGAATATGTGTTGCAAAATGAGGAGCTGGAGGAAGATATTTCAATAGGGAATAAAAATGAAGTAATATCAAGAGAAAAAACAAAAGGAAATAACATCAGTAATGATGATCTATCCATAATAATAGAATCTAGTTACTTAAATGAGGTTTTTAATTTTGCTATAGATGTTACTAAAGGTACTGTTTTTCATGCTTATATGAAGTCTTTGAAAGAATATTCTTCGTTGATGAAAATATTCGATATTAGAAATGCTGTTAGTCACCCTAATCGACCATTTCCTGATTGTTACTGGTATCGTGCGGCAACTATTGCGAGTGACCCCTTAATTGAAAAACTTAAACTAACTAGAGTTAGAAAGGCCTTAATTTCTGCTGAAGCAGGGAATATAACTTCTCCACCAGATGAATGGTTAAATAGCGTAAAATGGGCTATACCTAATTCTCTTCCCAATTCTTTTGATCATGAGATTACAGGATTGTTAGGTAGAGATAAAGAATTCAAAGATCTTAATAATGTCTTGTCAAAAGCAAGAAATAATCTCATTGCTGTTGTTGCTCCAGGTGGTGTAGGTAAGACAGCTCTAATATTACAATATCTAAAAGACTTAACTCTAAGTCCGGAATGGAGTGGTAAGATTGAGGCTGTAGTATTTTGCACATTAAAGAATGAAAGATTAACAGCTGATGGTGTTGAAAAAATAGAAGCTATAAATGGAATTGAGCAAATTAAGGAATCAATATTAAATGACCTTAAAGAGATTTATAGTGGTGAGGAACTTACATCCTTTGATGATGCTTTAAATAAATTAGAAGAAAGAAGGATATTAATATGTATCGATAATCTTGAGACCTTATTAATGCATTCTCAAGAAAAATTTATAGAATTTAACCAATCACTTCCTTTACTGTGGAGAGTCATAGTTACTAGTAGAATATCTATTGACTCGGCAACTACGGTGTCTTTAGAGCCTTTAGATAAAAAGCATGCAGTTAATTTAGGTAGGAATTATTTTAGAAAAAGAGGTGTTAATAATTTCAATCACGAAGATCTAGAAAGAATAGCTGAAGCTGCAAATAATAACCCTCTTGCTATTAGATTAACAATTGATTTATATATTAAGGGTATTGATATTACACTGTCAATTGATAAATCTCAAAAAAATATTGCTTTATTTTCGTATACAAACTTAATTGAGTCTCTTAGAAAAGAGTCTATTGCTATATTAGAGGCAATATATGCTACAGGAGATTCTACAAAGTCTGAATTAATTGAGTTTTTAGATTTTACTAATGAAGAAATTACAGAATCAATAAATGAATTATCTAAAACAAGCTTAATTATTCGCTCTGTCAGTGACTATGGAAACGACAACTATAAGCTTAGTGATTCTGTTAGGGATTTATTATTAGTTAATCCTAAGAATATTGAAGTTAGAACGTTGATAACTAATAACCTAAAAAGAAGGAAAGTAAAGGTACTAGAGCAAAAGTATAGAGATCAAAAGTTAGGTTTAACAGAGTTTGATGAGTCGTTTGTTGAAAGTGATACAGAAGAAGCGATATATGCATTAATTGCGGACTTAAATAAATACACGCAATCAAACATTAAAAGATCTCACGATAATTTAGTGGATATCAAAAAAAGGTTTGTTGACTTGCTGAATTATTATCCAAATAATTTTCAATTACACTTCCATTATTCTAGAGTCTTGAAAGAGTTTCGAGATAGTAATGAAATAAGGTATTTGAATAGGGCAAAGGAGTTGAAAGGAGATAATCCAAGAATTAGTTTGGCAATTGCCTTGTATTATTTCTATAATAAAGACTATCATACAGCAGAGTTTGAGTTTTCAAACTTAATTGATAAAAGATATAATGACCCCAATTTATCAAATGAAAATTACAGTTTTAGTGTAACAAAATGTTATTTACAAAGCTTATTACACCAAGGGAAGTATGATGAAATAATGGCTTTTACAGAAGGTTGGGAAGAAAATGCAAATTGGTACTTGCAATATGGAATACATCGAGCATCTTCTTTAAAAAGATCTGTTGAATTAGAGGTTGAATATTCTAAAAATATCCAAAGCACAGTTAAGACTATTCGAGCATCGATGGAGATTTTTAACAAAATCTTCAATAAAGAAGGTTATGATTCATCTGTGTGTGCGGAAGCTTACAAGTTGATTAGATTATTTGAGTCGATATTAAATTATAAAGACAAATATCCTAAAGATTTTTTATTGGAATGTGTTTCTTTTATAGCAAGCCGTTTTTCAGAAATGGTTATACGACTTAAGGAGGTTGATATTGACTCACATAATATACAGGTTCTATTAAAGAAATTTTATAATCTAGATATTGAAAATAACCCTCTACATGTGGTTAAATGGTATGATCCCAAGCCAAAAAATGTTTACGACCAAGAACATATAAAAGAGTTAGTTTTATTAGATTATACAATAGTGGATGTATATCATATTCCTGAAGATGATAATGAGAGCTTTCCTAATTTTATTTTTGCGAAGGATAAGTCTGGAGATCAATATTATTTAAATGTTAGGAATTTTGAAGGAGGTTGGTATAGATGGGTTTACTTTGAGAAAGGTACTAAATTAGCAATCAAGTTTATAGAAAGTAAAAAAGGGTATAATCAAGCTCATACTGCAATAGAAATTATTGAAGTTGAGAAAGTTGAGTAACTTAAAAGCATATTTATCACAAATACTTTTGTATGTTATTGTATCTTAATTATTCATACAAGAGTATTTGTGATAAGCATTATCAACTAAATTAAAGTATTAGTCAGTCCTTTTTTTCTCCAGCATCTTCTCAAACATGCTTTGTATCTGTTTATCCTTCTCCTGATTTCGCTTATCAAGTCTAATTACTGCAAGAATAAGGGCTGTATCCAACGTCAACTTCCCCACAAAAGCGGTTAATCCTTCAAACTCTGCTACTGGCACTTGCAATAAATCCATATTGGCGAATAGTGGCACAGATAGTAGCATCATCTTACTTACGATTGTGTTATTCATAGCTGTTCACTTTTACGATCAGATAATTTGCAGTTGCCACTCCTGCTCACCAATACTGTCCCATAGTGTTTTGCAGGTTTTAGTGGAGTTGGTTACGTCTTTCCTGCCATCTCGGTTAATATCTACATGCTTATCACCCAGCAGCACACAGCCTTGGATATGGGTGTAGTAGTTGCCCGGATGGATCAGGATAAAGGTGCGTCCAGGTACTCCCGTGATTTCAAAGTGCCAGCCTCGTTTCTCTGTTTTTCGTGGAGTTACTGTGTAAGTGCCCCTTGGAATACAGCTGATGTTTCTTTGGTTGCTCTTGTCTGACAGCTCCAGTGTGCAGGCTTCCATCAGTTGGTTAATGCCATTGTAAACATGTAGACGGCCAAGTGTCTGTACACCGTCATCTTGCAAGCGTGTAAGTATCCCTTTGATCATTTTGTATAATTGCTTAGTCGTTTGAAAGAATTTAAAAATAAAAAAAGCTATATTTAGGAAGGACATAACGATTAAACATATACGCTATGAGTCGTGGAAAATTCATAGGTAAAAACTCATTTTTATTGATAGGGACAACACCTTCTGCACTTTGTAGTAAGGTGTTTTTTTTGCTCTATTAGCTACCAATCAGCAGCTGGTATTGCTCAGGTGTGATCTTGCCCAATACCAATGCAATGGCAGCCAGAGCGGTGACTACAGTTGTAATCAGCTGTACCCAGTCCGTCTGACCTTCCTTGGTCAAGCCTTTGGAGCTTCGTACAACATCAGGAACTACAACAGATAGGAGCGGTAACCCACCCATTACACCGTTGCCAAATGAGATCAGCGCTTTGCCGAACTTCGTCTCTTTAAATGGTTTCATCATAAAACTGTTTAAACGATTAAGAAAATATATTAACTTTATGGTACACTAAAATGACTTTTTTAATGAGCAATTCTGTCCGTAAAAACAATACCCTTCGCCGTTATGAGCGTATCTGTCAGTTTATCAACAGCAAGTATCAGGAGCGTGCCGATCGGTACCGCCATTTGCGTACCCATATCAATATCCGCTACGATGATATCCTGCAGGATGCTGCTGTGGAGTTTGACCTTTCATTCAATACCATTTACAAGATTTACCGTAACAGGCCTGAAGGTGGCTATCTTCAGCAACAAACTGCATAGGTTACCCTGTATCTGGATTGTATGGTTCTGACCTTTCCAACTTGCCTTATGTCTGAATCACCAATCCTCTCTAACATCATTCCTGAGTGGGATAGGATCTTCCACAGCTCGTCTGAAAGGTCATCCACATCAAAGCCATCCTCATGGAGGAAAGTGTTGCCCTCAAGGCGATCCATATACGAGTACTTATATTCGTCATGTGAGATATGGAATATCACCTCGGCTTTGGCTTTCTGTCCGCAACTGCTTTGGTTCTCGTACCCTGTATCAGCAAACTGCACTGCAATCCATGGGAAGGATGCCGTATTCTCATCGGTGTCCTCCTCAAATTGCCGCTTGTATCGGGACACCCTTTTGATGGCGGGCATGCCTGTGATAATGGTCTCTGCCAGTGTCTTGAATAATTGTTTTCTGCTCATCTGAATACTGCGCTGATACGGTTGATATAATGCTGTCTCATTTCCCTGAGCAATTCCTCAGACTTTCCGATAAACTGCCGCTGTGGTATCTTGATCGGGTGTGGCTTGGTAAATCCCGAAGCATTGGCAGCATTGACCTTTCGCATCCAAGCCAATCTTGTATCACCTTTTTTGTCTGTCAATATCTTGTAAGGGGTTCCACCGGGATGGGAAATGGTATCTCCCTCATTATGGGCCTTGGCATAGCGGCGGTCTGTACCAATGGTAAAGCTATCTATTCCCACTTTCAATATCCTGACAGAACGGCGGAGGTCACCCGACTGAACCAATAGACCACGGCTTTTGCTTCTGACCTTCTCCCTTGAAGAGCCGGATTTAAATAGGCGTGAACGCTGCCCATCATTTTTCCTTTCAGGCCATGGCTTACCATCCCATGCTTCCTTCTTGAAGGCATCACGGGTATAGTCCAAGGCTATCTCTGCCAGTTCTTCGGGCAATCGCCTGAGTACGTTTGCCAGATTGGAGCGAAGCTTATCAATTTTGTTTTTGTGACTCATGCAATTGTGTCAATGTCTGGATCAGTATCCTGCTTAGGTTTGCTACCATCCAGAATAAACTCGATTTCCAAATCGGAAAGATTAGTGGTGTGCTTTAGCCACAGCTTTTCCTCTTCCCTTGTCAGTTGCTCGTTTTTCTCAACCTTGGCCCTGATTTTTTCTAGTTTCTTATCCATCCTTTTGCTTTTAGTAGTTTGGTGATTTCTTTCGCTATAGGAGCAAAGTCCTCTTCGCTCCACTGGTATGGGATTGTTTTCTCCGCCTGCACCCTGACCATATCAAGGAAGCGTTGCTCCCCACTTACCTGGGCAATATACTGGCTGTAAGCCCTTGCCCAAATTTCGTCTTTACTGATCAGGTATCGAAGGTGTTTACGCATATTCCCATAAATAGGCTCACCATTCAACACCCCACTGTTGAGCGACTCCTTCAGTGACTTGATGGCTTTACTGTCATCAACAGCCGTAAAGAAATCTTTCATCAGGTTTCCAGTCCTGTTGCCAGTCTCAAACCTGTTTTTACTTCCCAATGCCTGATAGTCCAGAAAGTGCCCGATCTCATGCCAGATGGTCAGTTCCTTGTGGTCACCTGTGGTATTGATCTTTATCTCTATTGGTGTTCCGTTGATGTAGTGACGGAAATAACCATAGGCATTCATGCGACTGGTTCCCTTGAATGGTATCTGATCCAGCACCCCATCACCATGGATGCTGTCCAGTACCCGAAGGGCTTCCTTGTATTCCTTGTTGATGTTTCGGCTTACACTTGAGAATGCAGAAGAAACAGGCGTGCCTGCCGGTTTAGATGAAGGTGTATCCTTGGCAGCAAGTTGCTTGCCTTTCTTCTTTATTTCCCCAGCTTCCTTTGCCGGTACATTGGAATAGTATGGATGATTGTCAGGGAATACCACACCATCTTTTGCGGGGTTGAATCGGAACATTGTTTGATTGTTCGTTGCGAGCTCTCCAGCCTTCATGGCATTCGCAGAGTTGGAAAGTGTTCCGGCACGTTCCTTCATCACCTTTCTTACATCACATCGGCAAGCCCATCCGTTTGGTGGGAAGTACTTGCCCCAGAATGGGTCATCCATTTCCAATGTGATATTATCCAGCCTGGCATGCTGTGGCCTTACCCTTCCGTCTCCAACAGTCTCATACCTCAGTACATGGGTGTCCTTGTCCTTGTAGAACTGCATCCACTTGCTTGACATTCGGCTGGTAGCTACAGCATTGTTGTACTCGGCACGAAGGTAATTCTTGTTGTACTGACCGTGGACAGCCTCCACCGCATCACGGAAGACGTTGAATGGGCGTTTCTCTCCAGTGTCAGGATCCATCAGCATACCGCTGACTTCCTTCAACTGGTGATAGGTCTTGAATCCGGAAAACACAAAAACATTCTCTTTCAGGCTTTCCAGCATCCTGAAGTCCGGACTGTTGTACTCCACTGAGTCAAGGCTTTTGCCATACCCTTCCTGCACCCCTTCCCAAAGCAATCCAGCTGTTCGGGAAACCATTGCTTGGGGAAATGGGATATCAGCCCCGGCATAGATCAGCCTTGCAATACTGAGCAGGTCAGAAAGTAACTTGTCTGTTTCTTCTGACAGGTCAAAGGTTTCAACAGCATTCGCATCCATTCCCCCCAGTGCCATGTGCAGCTGAGGGGCTACCGAAAAAAAACGCATATCCTCTTTCTTGCCTTCCTGCGTTTTCTCCTTCTGGTCTTCAGCCTCCCTTTCCTGTTCAGGTCTTTTTTCCTCATCCAGCAAGGCCGAGAACACAAAGCGTAAACCCTTGAAGTTATAAGGTCCTTGCCTTTCGGTCAGGAAAGGCAGTACCCTGTCCGTGATCTCAAATGAGAGGTTGCGCATCCTTTCCATCTTGTAGGCACTGCTGGTGTTCTCATGTACCTTGGCTTCTGCATATCCGCTTCCGGCTTGGCTTGAGCTGGTGCCAGTTTGTCCAGAAATGCCCCATGAGATTTCCTCATTGCAGGCCTCACGGATATTCATGTAAATCTCATGCGGCTTGGAGCGGGAGTCGTAGACCAGGTCGACCTCGTCATCAACATCAATGGTCAGGACCTTATTGCTTCCTGAATTGGCCACCTTGTCAATGAATTTATTCTCCTCCTCATCATCCGCACCATCCAGCTTGCCAACTGTCCAAGGCATGGCAAACTGCTCACTGTGCTGTGCCATATCTCGCCTTGCGTTTAGTTTCCAGATTGATTCACGGGCAATGTTCTCCAGCAGTCCAAGGTTATCCACTTCCCCAAACTCAAGCACATTCAGGCTGAATGGTTCCTCCCGGTAAGGTATCCCAAAAGTTGGGTTGTTTGGGTCAAACAGCACCAGCCCTGTCTGGGGATTGACTGACCAGCGTGGTGCAGCTTTCACCTTTTGGACCTCCCCATTGTCCTGCCAGAAGAAGTCAAGCACTGTCACGCCCCAGAACTCTGTGCGGAGAATCTCCCGCATGGCAGAAAAGAACCAGGCGTTCTTCAGCTGGTTGGTCTTTTTCTTGTTGACATTGCCCTTCTCATCCACCAGTACAAAAGGCTCTTCCAATATCTTGGCAACCGTGGTGCGCAACTCAGCTGAAACCTTATTGTCCTTGACGGTTTGAAGGTAGAGTTTGTACAGTTCCGACCGGTTGAAATAAGGTGGCTGGTTGGCGATATTGATGGCATCTTCCAGCTTCTGCACTTCCATGTTTGCCCTGTATTCACGGGGCGAGGAATAGACGTGTTTCCTTTTCTTCTGCTCTTCAGTCGGGTGTCCTGATGTGGGTTGCTTGGATTGTTTCGCTCTTCCCAAAAAGCCTTTTATGGTATCGAGTATCATTAGTGACTGCGTTTAGTGTTTGCCGTTAACTTGAACCGTGTGCGGGGCGTTTCCATGTCTTCCTCCAATGCCCTTGGCAGCATAAGCCCGATCTTGCCCTCTGCCACTTTTTCCAGATATGCGAGGGTGTTGTTGTAGTCGTAAAGGATATCCTCAGGCATTATTGGCGCTTTCTTGTGAAGTCGGTACAGCACGATATTGATGCAGTGTTCCATGATGTCGGGGTCACGGTCTGTACCGGTTGCCGAGAAGATGGCATCCACATCAAACTTCTGGTGGATGTAGTTCTTCACCTTGGCAATGGCAGCCGTCTCTGCCATGTCCAACACCAATGGATCCTCATCAATAAGGTGCTGCAGGTTGACACCCTTGATCAGGTGCCTATAGTCGCTTTCTGTCAGGAATGTGGCCATCTATCGTCCTTTTCTGTACTTGTTGTATTCGGTCTCAAAGTAGCGGCACAGGAAATAGTCCATGGAGTCCGAACAGTGCCCGTATTTCTCATACCTGACCCCTGTGGTGGAATCGGTCACCATTTCCTTGAATTTCTTGCCGTCCGGTGCCTGCTTGACGTATTTCACATCATCAATGGATTTCTTGCAGTGGTCTGCTATCACCACCTCAATGCCTTCGTATTCCTCAAAGAATATCCTGTTGATAAACTCCCCCCTCATCACCACCGAAGGGTTGGCTTTCGGTACCCTGACCTGAGGGCTGTACTGTTTCAGGTC
Source organism: Limibacter armeniacum (assembly GCF_036880985.1). NCBI lineage: Bacteria > Pseudomonadati > Bacteroidota > Cytophagia > Cytophagales > Flammeovirgaceae > Limibacter > Limibacter armeniacum. The sequence goes on along the minus strand of NZ_JBAJNO010000009.1, from coordinate 622,241 downwards.
CCGCTTCAGTACCCTGTAAAGGTTGTAGCCCTTTTCCAGCTTGGCATCTGATTTCCGGCTGGTCGAATCCCCATAAAGGAACATGCCTGCCTGATGGTTCTTGTACTTGGACTTGATGTCCATCACCACATGGGCAAAGCTGTTATTGGGAGACTCAGGGCATATCTCATCAATCTGCCAAGCCCTTTTACCTTCCGCCTGCCATACCGTACAGGTAGGATGCGGGTTCACGTTCTCATCAAAGGAGAGGTGAAGTGGCAATTCTGGATTGTAATCAACCTTCCCAGTGTGAAGGTTTGGCCTGAAATGGCGGTAGAATTCCGCTCCAGTATCTAGCTTACCCCAGTCGCCCAAGGCATAGATATTATAGTAGTTGCGGTCAAATTTCTTGTCCCGCTCAAAGTCCTTTACCGTGTGCTCGTCATAGAAACCATGCTCCCCATCAGGATGCCCCACCACCCAGTAGTTGTCCAGGTAAGTGGTCTTGATCAGCATCATGTCCCCGTCAACATTGATACGCTTGAAGCTCTCCTCAGAAAGCTCGCTGTACTCAATCCCTTCTATGTGTTTGGGTTGTTCAATCCACTGCTCGTTATCCAGCACATGTTTCTTGATCCAGTGGCCTTCATCAATCGGGTTCCATAGGCCAACAATCTGCTGACCGGGCATTCCCCTCAGACGTTTTCTGGTCTGCTTGAAATCCTCATAATCAAACTGGGTCATCTCTTCAAGCAGCACCCTCTTGAAGGAGGAAATCCCCTTGATCTTTTCCGAGTCATCCAAGCCTCGGAAACGAATCAGCCCATTGCTTTTGCTCTCAATCTGTCTCCGGATAATCCTATAAAGCGGGTCCAGTTCCCAGTCACTGATGACCTTCTTGAAGTCGGCATAGATTGAGTCGTCAATGTCGGTACTGAACTTCCTGACCACCATTGTGCGGTTGCCCTCAGCCAATGCCTCCACCACCACCCGCTGCACCATACTGTAGGTCTTGGCCGCAGAGGAACCGCCATAGATGAAAACAAACCTGATGGACGGGTCCTTGAACGCAGCATCGATATGCCAGTAGAGTGGATTGAATAAGTGCCTGTCAAAGTTTACCGTCATTTATAGTTTACCGTTATCTCCCCATCATTGATTGAAATCTCCTGCTTGTCCGGCTCATTGAAGCCCAATTGCTTGTTAAGCATCTCCAGTGCCTTGAGCTTGTTGTACATCTCGTAATTGACCTCCTCAATCAAGTGGAGACCATCCTTGTCAAACTTATTGTTAACCCTGATAGCAGAAATGGCAGCCTTCTCATCTTCAGTAAGGTCTTCCCAGTCCTTCAATTCCCGCCAGTCCTTCCGCAGGTTGGCTGGAGAGGCAAAAGCAATCTTCTTCAGCTCCAGTGCCACCTTCAAGGCAGAGAGTCCAGCCTGTTTGGCAATGTCTGTCCTAAGCTCGTTGAGCACTTCCTGTATTTCAGGTTTTTTCAGGTTCTCATTGCCCATGCTGTAGGCTGTGCGCTCACTATATCCCGCTGCGATTGCTGCACGGGTGGCGTTCCAGTCAATGATGTACTCCTCACAAAACCTGCGTTGCTTGTCGGAGAGCGTCTTCTTCTTAGCCATAGTTTCGATACCTGATAAAACCTGAATTATTGTCTCTGCCCAAAACTCAGCATTTATCATTGGCTATGCGAAGTGAGTTTTCCTAATCGCTCAAATATTTAACCAATAGCTCATTATTTGATCAATTAGGGAAACACGGTTTGCACCCCCTTCACGGTTTCGGTTGATTTGTTTTCAAAAGAATCTGCTGTATGGAAAAGAAAAGATTCAGGATAGCTGACTCGGGCCTCAACAGGAAGAAAGGACGTGTGATGGTCAGTGGAATTAAGCTGGAAAACTTCAATGAGAATCCGGTCATGCTCTTCAACCACAAGCGTGGTGAAGTGATCGGCTACTGGGAGGATATCACCAAGGAAAACGATGAGATGTATGGCTCCCCGGTCTTTGCCAGCACACCTGAGGCTCAGAGAATCAAGCAGCTGGTGGATGATGGGGCGATCAGGGCGGTAAGTATGGGAATTGATCCTATTGAGTTGTCCGATGACCCTAAAGACATCCTGCCAGGACAGCAGTTCATGTCCATCATGCACAGTGAGCTGATGGAGATTTCATTCACAGACATTCCCGCCTATGCCAGTGCCGTAAGGGTTTACTCGGCAGACGGTGGTGAGCAGGATATTCCAAAACTTAATCCCAATAAAATGGACATCTCAAAATTCAATACCGCATTGGGGCTTGCCGAGAATGCAAGCGAAGCCGATGCCCTTGCTGCCATTGAAGCGCTGACAGCGGACAAGAGCAAGGATACCCTTTCAGCCATTGCTACCAAGTTCAGCCTTGAACAGGTCAGTGAGGAAAGCATCAGCTCCCTGCTGATGGGTGCAGCCGGTTCAGCAGCCGAAGAGTTTGCCGTTTCCCTTGGCTTGGAGAAAACAGCCACTGAGGAAGAGGTAAATGCAAAGATTGAAACCTTCAAGGCACTTGAAAGCAAGAACACAGAACTGGAGCAGAAGCTACAGGGCTACAATGCCCAGGTAACCTCCTTGCTGGAGAAAAGCCAGCAGTACAATGCCGAGAAGGCAAAGGAGACAACAGAGCAGAAAGAGGAAGGTCCTAAGACGCTCACCTACTCTGACAAGCTTCTTAAAAGAGTCATGCAATTCACAAACTAAGTAAGATATGGCGATCACGATCAACAATACGAATTATGCAGGCGAGGCGCTGATGAATTTCCTCACGCTCGCCACCACGTCCTTCTCCACAATGGAAAAAGGATTGATGGCGGTACAGGGTGGCATCAAGAAAGAGCTTGAAATCCCGACCCTGAAAGTGGAAGGTTTTATCCAGGCACATCAGGAAACCCCTACCCATTCAGGGGCAATTGATGTGGATGCCCGCAAGCTGACCCCAAAGGACTTTATGGGTTATCTGGAGTTTAACCCACGCAAGTTTGAAAGCCACTGGATGGCGGTGCAGATGAATCCCAAGCTTTTGGATGCCGAACTTCCTGTAACAGCGGAGTCAGCCATCATCCAGAAGATCATTGAGGAGAACAAGGCTTATATGGACCTGGCTATCTGGCAAGGAAAGTATGATGCTTTGGCCGTTACCGATGCCATCACCAATGGTCTGGCTCCGGGAGCCAACAACCTGATCTTTATGGATGGCTTCCTTACCAAGATGCTGGCAGATGCAAAGGTGACCAAGATCGCCACACCGGTGGTGCTTGATGAGACAAACATCTTCAGCAAGTTTGACGCGGTGAAAAAGGCCAGAAGGACTGCCCTGAAAAGCAACCGAAGAGGCTGTTACCTGGTCAACCCAAACACTGCCGAAATCTATGAGAATGCACAGCAGGCACAAGGGTATAAAGGTGCCAACGTGACCGATGCAGGCAAGATGACCTATGGTGGAAAGCCAGTCGAGGTGCTTGACGGCTTGCCGGATGACACCATCCTATTCACGCCATGCGGCAACACCCTTGGTTCCAACCTGTGGCTGGGTGTCAATGACATCGATGAGGAAACCTACCTGAAGCTGATGCAGTTGCAGGCCAACTCAGAGCTGTGGTTCATCAAGATGCTTTTCAAGATCGATGTCAACTACGCATTTGGTGAAGATGCGGTGCTTTACACCACCTTCTCCTGATCTGTGGATTTTCTAGGCAAACAGTGGGGAGGGTGATAGCTCCCCGCATTTTTATCACCCCAAACCCATACAAGTAAAATGGCTACATCAAGTAAAACACAGACGGCAGCAAAAGCCGAAGAACTGAACGAGCAGGAACCTGCTGCAGCAGTGAAAAGACCGACGGAGAAACAGGTGAAAGAAGCCCTGACAGAAGAGCAGAAAGAGCAGGTGGAAGCCCTTACCGAGAAGGGCATCAAGAAACTCTTCTTCTCCCTGAAAGAGAATAAGGTGGAATGGTATGCAAGCGAGGCACACGCCAAGCAGGCAACCAAAGGTGCTTATGTTGGACTCAGCACCCAACTGTAATGAAACTTCACCCACAGACTAGGAAAAAGGTCCTGCTGGTGGAGGGTGTCACGGTGGAAGGTCAGGAAGTGTATCGCTTTGCCGATGCGGCAGACCTGCCCGAGACAAGGCGGATGTTCTTTTCGGACTTCTACCGTGACATGCAGAATGGGCTGAACCCAGAGGAACTTTCCAATTACATGGATGCCATTGTACAGGCGGCAAGTGTGCATGACTTTGGCAAGGTGGTGCAGCTCTCCCAGATGGTCAAGGACATCTCCCTAAACTGCCGAAGCACGGACAGCCTTTACCGGATGGCATCGCTGTTCTATTTCACACTGGAGGAAGATATCTCGGATTACGACTTCACCATTGCCGAAGAGAAGATCAAGGCATTCAAGCAGGTGCCGGCATCCGATTTTTTTTTGCCACACCTCTTAAAGCACTTGGACATGTATCAGAGTTCATCGCTGGAAGTTATCCAGCGTTCTTTGAAAGTGTCGGAGGCGAAGGCGATAACCTACAGGGAGTTGTACCTCCGTCTGACAGGTGGGCGGGAACCTGGTACCGCCATGAGGAAAAACTCTTCCGGATGACCGGAGGGGACCAGACCAGAATCAGGGAAATCAAGCTGATGAGTGCCGAAAGGTACTGGCACTACATGCAGCTGACAAGGGATGCACAGGAAGAAAAGAAACGATAGTTAGGTGGCAGTAAAGGAAACATTCAATCTCGAATTTGCGGAGTACAAGCAGTTCCTGAAAGTCCTTGAGGATGTCAGTCAGGAACTGGGTGTGGTACAGAAAGACCTCGATCAGGTCAAGCAGAACGCCAAGCAATCCGGGCAGGAAGCCAAGAACAGCTTTTCAGGAATCAAGGGTTCCGGTGATGAGCTGCTGGGCAACCTTGGTCAGGTGGGTGGCAAGATGCTTGACCTGAAAGGCGCTGCCCTGCAGTTCGGGAAAGTGAACATGTTTGCCGCTGCCGTGACTGGAGCTGTATTGCTTGGCCGTGAACTCCAGCAGCTGGCAAGCCAGTACAAGGCACTTGGCAAGGATGTACAGTTCTTCACTGGTGCACAGGGCAGTGAGCTGATCAAGCAAACGGCTCAGGTCAAGGCATTGTCTGACACCTACGGCAAGGACTTCAAGGAAACGCTACGCTCTGTCAATGCACAGGCTAAAAACTTCAAGGTATCCTTTGAGGAGGCTTTTGTATCAGTCAGGCGTGGTTTTGAAAATGGGGCTGATGTGACAGATGAATTCCTGCAACGAATTGAAGAGTATGCACCTCAGTTTGCCAATGCAGGATTTGCACTCAATGACCTGATCAGCATTGCCCAGACCGAGGCACAGGAAGGCGTTTGGGATGATAAGCTGCTGGATTCCGTGAAGGAAATCCAGCTCTCACTCCTTGAGTTGACCGATGTGCAGCAAAAGGCTTTGGCTCCTTTGGGGCAGGACTTCACAGACAGGCTTTTTGCTGGGCTTCGTTCGGGTACCATCTCCGTGAAGGAAGCGATGGCCCTGCTCAACAAGCAAATCAAGGAAACCAACCTGTCAGTAGACCAGTTGCAGACCCTAACAGCTGATATTGGCAAAGGTGCGACTGAAGATATTGGTGGACTGGTTCGGGTACTGGATCTGGTGGAACAGTCCAGCAAGAATGCCAATGAGCAGATGGGTTACACCACTGACGAGACAAAAGACTTGACAGATGCTACCATCGACTTGGAAACTGCCACTGCTGAGCTTGCCAAGGAATTGGGCTTTTTGGATGACTGGGCCAAAGCCACAGAAACCATGTGGACAAATTTCAAGACATGGGGAGTGGAGGCATTCACGGAGCTGATCAAGCAGGCAAAACGTTGGAGACTGGTCACTTTTGGCGATGCTGAAGACAAGGAAAGGCTCAAGCAAATGGAGTTGCAGGATCGGAAGGAGCAACTGGAGAAGCTGACCTATCTGGAATTGCAGGAGCAGAAGAAGTTAGCAGACCAAAAAGCGGATATCCAGTATAAGCGTGGAGACAGGAAAATGGAGGAGCGGTTCCGGAAAGAAGCGGAAGAGTATGCAGCCGAGATCGAGAAGCGAAAGAAAGCAAGTGATGACTACTATGCGGCAGAAGCAGACAGGAAACTAAGGGATGATGCAGCCAAGAAGAAAAAGTATGAGGAAGAATTAGCCAAGATACAGGCTGAAAGAGCTAAAAAAGCCGCTGAAGATACCGCCAAAGCCAAAGCTGGTGCAGACAAGAAAGCCGCCGAGGAGGAAAAGAAGCGATTGAAAGAATACCAGAACGCAGTGCAGGAGGCACAACTGGAATACTACGGGCAGGAACTGGAAGCCAAGCGGGCATACCTGAATGGGGAGATTGAACTGGAAGAACTGCAAAATGAAATCATTGCCGGCATCAGGCTTTCAAGGGCTGAAAGGCTGGCAGAGATCGCAGAGGAATACGGGCAATCGGACGGAAGCGAAAGGCTGGACACGATGGAGGCAGAGCTGGAACTGACCGAGGCACAGCTGGAAACAGACGAAAGGCGTGCAGAACTGAAAGAGGAATACAACAAGCTGCTGGAGGAGGAAAAGGAACTGATGGAAGAGATCAACGGCTCCCACGAGGATGCTGTGGATGGGTTCCTGCAGGCAGGTGATGCACTGGCTCAGATGTTTGAGAACGGTGAGGAAGTGGCCCGTGCGTTCGGGGCAATGCAGCAGGCGTTTTCCGCCTTTATCCAGATCAAGGAAGCCTTTGACCAAAGGGAACTGCTGATGTCACAGCTGAAGGAAGTGCAGAAAAAGAAGGAGGCTGCTGCTTCCACCGCTGCGGCAAGTGCCAAGGCGGCAGAGGGTGCAGCAGAGCAGGCAAAGCTTCCGTTTCCGGGCAATATCGTGGCAATTGCCTCAACTGCTGCCACCATCCTTTCGGTACTGGCAAGCTTGAGAGGATTTAACGATGGCGGTTTCACTGGATCCAATGCCCTTTTCACGGACAACTACGGCCATGGCGTGGTAGGCACGGTTCACAAGGATGAGTTTGTCTTCACCTCTGAGAAGACCCGCAAGCTGCTACCTGCCTTTGAGGCTATCCATACCGGAAAGGTCAGCGATGAGGCAGTGATGTCACTGGTGACAGGGGAAGAAGCCGCCCGGAACAGGCTACAGGAATATATGGTAGCCGTCAGCAGCGGAAACACCAATGTCACGATTGACAACAGGGACACCGCCAAGGCAATAGAGAAAGGGTTCCAGAACCTTCCTTCCATGCTGGTACTGCCGGACAGGGACAGGATGTGGACAGCACTTTCCTACAAGAACAGCAGGCAGGTAAAGATGAACGCCAAACACAGGTTGACATGATGGATTTTACACTGACATATGACGGGGTAACCCAAACCGTGGAAGACCCTCGTGGCTGGGATGAGCTGGTGATCTCCCTTGAAAGGGACAAGAGCACCCATGGCGTTTTCTACTCCTTTCTGGAAACGGAATTGGGCTTTATCGGTCAGGGCAGGAAGTTTTTACGCAATGCCCTGAACTTGGAAGGAATCGATGCCCAGGTGATGCTGGAGATCAAAGAAGATGGCTCCATACTCTATGACGGACTGGTGGACTTTTCCACCTACACGGATGACGGGACCTTCTTTGAGGTCAGCATAGAGGAAAGCTCTTTCCGCCAGATGCTGAAGGCTAGGTTCAAGGACAAGGTTCAGGTACCGGACAGCTACCAGTCAGCCATTGAGCTTCACAGCCGGGTGCTGGAACTGGAAACCGTCTTTGAGGCAACTACCTGGATACAGATCAGTGGAGGGGAAGCCCCGCACCTGGACTTGGCCAAGGTCAAGGATGAAATGCTGCTCTATTCCCCAGTGAAGTATGACCCGCTTGGGAGCGATGAGTATACAGCCCCTTCCTTGAGGTGCCAGGAAACAGAGCAGGAAGGGTACTGGAAAATAACGGTGGAGTTCTACAAGGTCCGCCATGATGCGGAAGGCTATATCAACTTCCATATCCTGGACTTTGACGGGGGTTCTTCCAATGACAATCAGGACTTCAATATCTATACCTATGACGAGCCGGGCACAACAGATATCCTTGTGCCCTATATCAGGTGGGAACTGGACAGCGTCTACATCAAGAAGAACTGGAATATCATTGTTTCCACCGGTTCCCTGACCTCCTTCCAGCTGGCAAGGATCACCGTCAGGCATTCCTATCCGGTGGAAAGCAGTGTCAACCGTTTCTTTCAGATCGGGGATGCCATGAAGGGGGTTTGCGAGCAGATCTTTGGGCAGGCAGGAATGTTCACCTCCGAGGCACTGGGCACAGGAGGGGATTTTCAGTGGTACGGGCTGATGTCGGGGTTTATGGTCCGCAATTTCCCTGCAGTGGACAAGCCTTTCCAAACCTCACTCAAGGAACTGTTTGAGGGTGCCAGCGCCATTTTCTGCCTTGGGTTGGGTATCGACAATGGCAAGGTGGTGGTGGAAAGGATGCGCCACTTCTATGACAAGTACACCACAGCCCTGACACTGGACTATGTAAGCATAAAGGAAGAGGTGGCAGAGGAACGCTACTGGAACAATGTGAAAGTCGGTTACCAGAAATACTATGAGGAGGATGAGCCCAATGCCAATGACCCTATCTGTGGGGAGCTGGAGTATACCACCCAGCTGCTGGCCATAGAAAATGAACTGGACATCAGGAGCAAGTTTCTGGCAGACCAGTACATGCTGGAGGTGACCAGAAGGAAGCGGTATGAGAATGAGGACACCAGCCCATACAAGCACGACAAGGAAACCTTTATTGTCCACTACTACAAGGGCGAAGATGATGGCTTTTACTCAGTGGCAGGCCATCCGGATGGAAGGCTGGTGGACAAGGTGCTTTCACCTGAAACGCTCTACAACTTCAGCATTATCCCATGGGAAAACCTGAGAAGGTGGCTGGACTTTATCAAGTCAGCATACCTGAACCGAAGCAAGAACATCAGGCTGATTTCCCATGAGGGCAATATCGAGATGCGGGAAGACCTGCTGGTCAAGACCAAGACAGACCAGCCGATGTCCCCATACAATGCAATCTTCCAGCCGGTACGCTATACGGTGGAAAGCCCGATGAACCGGAGCCAGCTCTCACAGGTGGTGGCAGGCAAGTACGGGGTGGTCAGGTTTTCTGAAAGCAACCAGGATCACAAGGAGGGCTTTATCGAGAAGGTGAAGTTTGATGCAGGAAAAGGAATGGCGACCCTACAACTGATTGGTCTATGAAAATATTCAAGGGAAATGCATTGAGGTTCAGGACACGGGACAGCGGCGAAAAGCTGTATGTGGAGGAGGCGCAGTACGATGTGCTGCATGCCTGGTACGAACAGCCTTGGATGCAGGGAAAGGATGTGTTTATCGCAGCGGGCTTTTTCCCTGAATCCGAGACGGAAAACTTCTATGCCTATCTGGTGGACAGTGACTATACGGTACTGGAGGGTAAAGCGCTTTCTGCCGGCGTGGACTACAGCCTTTTCACCAAGGGGGATTACCTCACCATCAACGAGGAAGGAAGGGTGGTGATCACCAAGGACAGTTACTCGGTGGGGGCAACAGCTTCCGGCTGGGTGGCGGAAAGCGAACCCATCACCTTCTCGGAGCCCGACCTGCTGGAGGTGACCTATTACAATGACCCGATTCCATCGAATCCCTACAGCGTGATGCCGTACTACTTTGACAATTCTGCCAACCAGTTCCAGAGCAGGATTTACATGCCCGCTAGGCTTGTCAATGCGGATATGGGAGAGGAAACGGAAAGCTACACCGACAGCAAGGGCAACCTGCTGAACGTGAAAACCGGCACATGGAACCAGCTTACCCTGCAGACAAGACCCATGCCGGCATGGATGCACGACAAGCTGCAGATAGCCATGATGCACAATGTCTTTGTGATTGACGGGGTGCAGTATGTCAGGCAAGGCAGCTACAGCCGCAAGCATGAGGATGACAACTATTCGCTGTTCACCGCTGAGGTCGAGCTCAGGGTGGCAGACAGTTACCTGGAAATAAAGTATTAACCATAAACCTTTTAATAAATGGCAATTATCACAAAATACACCTCCTCTTCCGGCTTTGTGGGAGCCAATCAGGCATGCGGTCTGTCCCACGGAAAGATTGCATTCCTGGTGGTGGTTCAAGGGGATGCCAAGGCGTGGGACATGGCGGATGCCGCACTGTGGAAGACTAAGATGGAGGATGGCACGATCAAGACCATCTTCAAGTGCCGTGGCAATCTGGCGGCTGGTTCCACCTCCACAAAGCAGGCATCAGGCACAAGGTCTGACCAGAACACGGGAACGGCTTTCTCCCATCCGGTCATCATTGACAACTATGAGAATGCCATGGGGATCCTGAACCAGATCTGCCAGCCATGCGCCAACTACGGGGCCATACTGGTATTCAAGGACTATACCGCTGCCGTGATCCTGGACAACACCGATGAGCAGAACTTCCTGCCGGTGCGCTACGATTTCAACGGCCAGTCGGAAGGTTCCGAAACATCGACAAGGGAGGCATCAGGCACGGTGAACTGGACAGCCCTGCACAAGGAGTTCTACACCAAGGTACCTTCAGAGGTATTCCTGAGCCCTGCAGCTCCTTCAGGCTTGGTATCCGCCAATGAGGATGCAGACAGTTTTGATTTGACCTTTGATGCTGTGGCTGGAGCAACCCAGTACCGATTGGATGTGGCCACTGACCTGGCATTCACCAGCAAGGTCGTAGGTTTTGATGACAAGGTCATCACCTCTTCGGGAAGCGTAACCGAAACCACCACGGTGGATGGCCTTGCCGCTTCCACCAGCTACTTTGTCAGGGTGAGGGCAGTGAACGGGGCAGGCACCTCTGCCAACTCGAAAATCATTCAGGTATTGACCACTGCCTAACCAGCTATGATGTAGCCTGTAAGCCGTCTCGCCTCCTGGCAGGCGGCTTTTTTTTCTTTGCCAAAACAAGAGAGAAACCATGCCTAAGATTATACAAGGAAAACCGCAGAGTGCCCAGCATGACGGAAAGTGTGAGGCGCTCAGGGCCAAGATTACCCATATTGCCATTGTCAGTCCCAGTGCCATCCTGCGGGATCCGATCGAGCCGGAAAACATGTACCTCGACCGGGAATCCACCGATGTGCTGGAGATCATGGAGGTGGCGGGAGAGCTGACCAGCAACCCCTTTGAGATCGGGAAAAAGATTGCCTATGGGGAGTTTGTCTGTGAGTTCTCGCTCAATCTTGAAGCTGACTACACCAACCTGATCAACTACCTGAACTATACCCGTGAGCAGTTCAGTGCCGTATTCGTGACGCAGGACAAGACCGCCTACTATTTTGGGGAGGAAACTGCCTACCAGCCCATGAACTTCAAGCTCAGGAAAGCCATCCCAAGGGGCAATGCGGAACTGGGGGAAATCCTTGGCACCATCACCTGTAATGCCTTTTCCTGCTCCATCCAGAAAGGGGTGAAACTGGCAAGCTTCAATGTCACCACACCTGACCTGATTGTCAAGGCACAGTATCCGGAAAACCTTGTGGTGGAGGGAGGTAACAACCTTTTGGTGCAGAAAGGGGAACTGACCTATATCTATGCCATGGATGGCAAGAGTGCCATCACTGCCTTGCGCTTCAGTGAAGCCTTGGTGGAAGGGAATGTACTTTTGGATGACAGCTGGACAGGCCTTCAGGCAGTGGAGCTGAAGAACGGCAGTGACCTGAACCTGACACTGGGCAGCTTTATCCGGAAAGCGGGATTTACCCTTGATATGACCAATGCCATCCTGACAAAGGATAAGCTGCTTTCGGTTTTGCAGCAGCTGGATCTGCGGGGAGAGGATCTGACCTTTACGGGACGTACCTTTAAGATTGGGGTCATTATTCCGGACTCAACAGACAGCAGCGATACACAGGAAGGTTTTCCATTGATACCTGGTCAGGAGCCTGACCAGGCATGTATTGACCTGATGACCAAATTGGGTGGGCCAAACTTTGATGGTAACGGTGAGGGTTGGACCATCACAACGGCTACTTACCTATTGGGTATAGTCTATATGAAGGGTGGCATGTATGATATGCGGAACTGCTTTTCCCAAAACTCAGGGGAAGGGCTGATCATCACCAAGGGGCAGTACAATTCCTATCAGTTCAATATTACGAACAGGAGCAACTGGGTAGGTCTGGACGGTACAAGGCTGGAGTTTTACCATACGGAGCCTGCTGCCATTGTCAGGCTTAATATGCGCAAGCTTAGGATGACAGTTGCGCCACAGTTTACACAGGTGGTTTTCGACAGCTCCATGCGGGTAATACTCAGGGACACTGACCTTAGCATCCTGGACATGATTACACAGATTGAGCAGGGTGACGTGACAACAGGGACTGTGGTGCTGGACTTTATGGCGCTTTCACAAGGGATTGACGACAATGTCACGGAAGCAACGGAGCAGTTCTATGATGATACCGGCATTGAGATCATGCACCCCAAGTTTGAGGAGGTTTTCACGGACAATGGAGGGAATGACTGGGTGAATGGGGGTTCGATCTGGCAGAGCATCCATGAGGCCATCACGGATATCGTTTCCTGCTTTATTCCAAACGGGAATGCAAACCAAGGCTCAAACAGTTGGCAGGAAGCCGCCGACAAGTACAAGGGGCAAGACACTTGCACCCTGGACATGAGGGATGAGATCAACAACCTGGTAGAGCCTTTCAGGTGGGCACGCTATGTTTATTGTGATGCCAGCCCGACCAACAAGATGTACCATTATACCCGCAAGCTCACGGATGTAACCGTGTTCAGGGGAAATGATGCGATAACGCAGGGCATCACCCCAGAGCCGTTAGTGGTGCCAAAATTTGGCACGCTGGACTTTATGAGGGCATCGATCAGGGGATACAAGCCGCCCAACAACCAAATGACCATTGACTTTGGGAATGTGGACCATGTGGAGGAGCTGTGGCTGATGCCTTTCTCCATGATCAGTGATGCTGCTGCCAGGGTGAACATCATCAACCTGAAGTCCCTGAAATACTTTGAGCCTTGGGCACAGATGTACTTCAGCCCCTTCTGGAATGATGCAGGCTTTGACAAGTCCTCGCTGGTGGAGTTCAGGCGTGGCGCATATGGAAACTCGATTATCGATTCAGGGTATCAGGGACTGGTGTTTGATAACTTCCCAAACCTTGAAGTACTGCACCTCAACAGGTATCTGGAATACTATTTCAGGGCCTCCAACCTGCCAAGCCTCAGGGAGCTGGTCACCCCTAAGAGAATGGACCAGAACGGTTTTAACGGGTTGCAGGGAAATACGGACTTCATTGTGGATATGGCCTCGATCAACAAGGATAACCTGGAGGTGTTCAATGCTTCCGGAAACATGCCCACCAGTATTGACCTGTCAGGCAATACCTCACTGAAAGAGTTGGGACTGGATTTGTGTGATACCGAAACGGTACTCTACAATACCGATTCACTGGAGCGGCTTATCCTGAACCAGGACGATAGGCGGATGTTTGGCAGCCTGCCTGTACAGCTGAACAGTGTTGTGCCGAACCTGATCAACTTCCCGTCCCCTTCAATGAATTACATCGCTTTGACTTCCTATGAGCAGGATAATTCAACGACGGTATATGCTGACTCTGTTGGTTACTGGGAGGACCTGCTGAACATGGCCTTTTCAGCCAATGCAGACAAGAACACGGTAAAGGATGTTGTCTTGAGTGTTGGGTCTGGGGGGTACTTTATTAGTGATGGGGCAGCTTTTATCAACAATGTGAAGGTTGCTTGTGAAAGGGATTGGATTTCTGCAAATGTGCATGGGGTTGACATGACATCAGTAAGCCCTAACCAGTATTCAAATACGCTCTACATAAGAGGGGATGTGTTCTATGTGGATAACTACCCGCAGTCTCCAAGGTACAAGAAATACAGCATGAGCGATCTAAGTTTTATCTCCAATGCTTCCAATACGAATATGTCCAACAGGTAATAGAAAAGCCTCCCATCACCGGGAGGTTTTTTTATGTCATGTGTTTTTCATAGAAACATAGATGTATGCAAATAACACTGTTGTTGAGTAGGGAAGAACCAAAGGGTTATGAAGTTCGGTTTATTGGGTAGGACGTCTTGTACTGTATGATATTAAGAAAGGGGATATTCAGTGTAATGTTAATGAACGTCCCTTTAATGTCCCTGATAAAACTAGAAACACTTAAAATGGTATTGTAATCGCATGTTTTAATAGGGTCTGAATAATTGGACTTAAACAGTTTTTAATACAATTGGCTAACGAGGGGAGAATCTGTTGAAAATTTTTTCCACTGTATTTCAAGAAATTAGCGATAAAGTGCATTTTTTGCTGCAAAAACGTATTGTATTAAAGATTTAACCTGCTACATTTGCATTGCAATCAAACGGAAAACACGCCGCTTGACGGTCCTATAGCTCAGTTGGTTAGAGCATCTGACTCATAATCAGAGGGTCACTGGTTCGAGCCCAGTTGGGACCACAATATTTTAGAATAGACGTTTAATCAACGTTTTAGAGCATTTAGAAGCACCACTTGAAATTACTCATGTGGTGCTTTTTGCATTTAACTGATTTTTTTTCAGTTGATTTACCTCCGAGGCCACCCTTAAGGGCGCACTTTTTTTCGAGGGCGCACCACATTTTTTAAACAATTTTTTGCTAACAAAACAATCAAAAGATGCCCAATCTATTTAAATCTAGGTTTGTATTCAGAGCCAGTAAATCCAATAATGGTTTTGGAACACTATTTATTCGTGTAACGGTCAATGGTCAGAGGGCTGCCAGCAAGCCCAGTACTGGAGTTAAAGTGCTTAAAGAAAATTGGGACTCAACCAGTCAGAGAATTATCAAAGGGAAAAAGAAGGAGGAGGTTAATAACTTACTGTCTTCTATTGAAAACAGGCTGTTTAGAATAATGACAAGACTAAATGACCAGGGGAAGTTTACAGCAGATGAGGTTTTGCAGGAGTACCATTTGGACTATAAAGAGATCGTGTTTGAAGATGTGATTGAGAATTTTATGACCTATAAAGCTAAAAGGGTTAAGCTTGTAACACTTCAGACACTACAAAAAAGATGGAACTCACTTAAAACAATAATGGGAAAGGATATTAAGCGGCTTTTCAATGAAATTGATGAAGCTTACTTAATGAGAGTATATGAAAACCTGATGGATAAAGGAGACTCCCATAATTATGTGTGTAGAATAATTGAATTAGTAAAAGCTGCGTATAAATATGCTGTACGGGAAAAAGTAATTCGGTATAGCCCTGCCGAAAACCTTGAACTAAAGCGAATTGAAAATAAGAATATCAAGTATCTGACTATTGAGGAGTTATATTTAATCATAAACCATGAATACCTTTCTCCAACTACTCAAGAAGCGGCAGATTTCTTTTTATTTCAGTGCTTTACCGGATTTCATTACAATGAGGTATTGAACTTTGACTATGACAAAGATGTGATTTGGGACAGTGAAGTAGGAGAAATGATCTTTATGGAACGAAGGAAGACGGAGTTTTATAATCCAATGCCAGCCCGTTTGCCTTTACTTGCTGAAGCAAAAAAGATTCTTGAAAAATATGATTATAATCTTCCTATACCATCTAATCAGTATTATAATAAATCCTTGAAAGAAGTTGCTTATTTGGCAGGGATTAGAAAGCCAATTTCAACAAAATGGGCAAGATCTACATTTGCAACCTTATTTGCTGAACTAGATATACCAATAGAGACATTAAAAGAGGCTTTGGGTCATGGGTCAATTCGTATTACAGAAAAGTATTATGTGACAGTGCAGAATCAAAAAATTATGAGAGATATAAACCAAGGAGCCCAAAGGCTAAGGAATAGATTTTCAAAAGTGGCAGGGCATTAATTATTAATAATCTTTATAGTAAATATTATATAAATATATAATTAATTAAAGGGCAGTTTCGAGGGGCTTTTTCTCTTAACTGCCTTTTTTTTAGTTTTTTAGGTTAGAAAATGTTGTGATGCTTTATGTTGATAACTTTTTCAGGTGTTGATAAGTAGGGTGATTTCTGTTGGTAAGTGGCTCCACTTAGAAAATGATGCCTTGTGTCTCAAGAATGAAAAATGGTTCGACTTAGCAAATGTTTCATATTGAATTTATTATTTTGAAAACCTTATTAGATACTTTTTCTAAGTCAATTTTTTTGTAAAACCTAAAATAATTTATGATGAAAAAAACGATCTCATTTTTTCTGTTATTGGTCACTTTTTTAATGTTTAGTTGTTCTGAAAGTGAAACAGAGCCAACAAGCAACATTAACTCTCAAAACAAAGACATTCGATCTCAAATCTTTAACACTAATTGGCCTAATACAACTCCAGATAAAGCGAATAGTATTGTCAATTTTTCAGCTGAAAAGATATATGATAACATATGGATTTATGAAGATGAAGAAAAAAGGTATGCAGGGGAAATTGGCATTGGAGACTATGGAACCTTGGATGATTTTTCATATTGGGAATGGTTTAACCCATCAGAGTTGTCAGAGTTGAATGAAGCTTATCAACTTTTTGTAGAGTTGTATTTGAATCCTAATGAAAAAAAATTAGGAACCAGTTACATTATACAACTTGGTGATGAGGTTATTTCCAATGTAAATACTGAATCAGTGATGGGGGAAATTATGTTAGGTAAGAGTCTAAAATATGAATGGGATAAGGGTGAGTATTATTATTTGTTATTCTTAGATGAAGAAAATGGAAATATAGAGTATTCATTTGTTTACCGTAGAAAGTAAACTTTGTAGAAATATAGAAAAACCCCGTCTGGATGCCAGACGGGGTTTTTTAATTAACCTAATTTATTAACCCATTATCAATCAAAACCTTTATATCATTTTGTTACTATGATTGTCGATTGTTTGCTAAATTTACAAACAATGAATAAATTATCAACAGGTTAAGGACAAAAAGTATAATTTTTTGAGAGATTATAAATATTTCATTGGTATTGATCCGGGAACAGATACTGGACTTGCCGTTTGGAATGCAAGCTCCAAATCTTTTGAGAAGATCGAAACAAAGTCAATTCATCAGGCTTTTGAATTGGTGTTGGAATATAAAGGCAGGGATGTGTTTGTAATTGTTGAGGATGCTTCAAAAAGAAAGTGGTTTGGTGATAATGCAGAGGAAAAGAAACTGGGGGCAGGGTCGATTAAAAGGGACTGTTCAATATGGAGGGATTTTTTAAGTGACAAGGGGATTGACAGCCTTTTTGTTCATCCAATGAGAGGAGGTACCAAGATTGATGCAAAAAGGTTCAAGGCTATAACAGGATGGGGCAAACGTTCAAGCCACCACGCTAGGGATGCAGCCATGTTGGTTTATGACCGCAAAAGAATATGAGTAAACATCCGCTTCTAAATAATCCACATGTGGAAAAGCTTATTGAAAACATGGATGCAGATGTATTGCCTGTTTCTCTTGATAAGCTTATTCCAAATAAGGAATACAACTACCCGAAAGTACATCTACGTTTGGTCCAGCTTGGAGAAACCGAGTTGGACTTTGCTGAATTTGCCAAACTTGCTTCCAAGTTTGGATACAGTTTTACGCCTGACCTTTACAAGATTTGGAGGACAGAATAAACTAAACTACAAACACCTTCCTATGAATGAGTACAGACTTGTCTATTACCAGCAACCGGAAAGAATGCCGGACCTTGAGTTTGATCCTTTTTCGCTTCGTAAACATTTTGATGTTTATGCGGAGGAGTTTTATGAAATGTTTAACCAAGAAATTATTCATCAGCGTGCGGGCGTGGTACTTGACCATGAGGTGGATATTATGGAGCGGCTGAATACATGGGAAGCATCAGAAGTGTGGGGCAGGGTACTGAGCATGAGTGAGGGGGAATGGATTTGTTTTACCTCTCACTACTTGAAGAAAGAGAAAGAAGCGATAGAGTTTGAGCCTGACCAGGCGCTGCTATTGGCTAGGGTTGAGTTTTTGATTGGGAAAGATAATTACCAGTTCTTATCTGACTGTTGCCGGAAAAGTAGTAGGGAGGTAGCGAGAAAGTATGGTATGGATGCCAGTAATGTCAGGAGAAAGAAAAGCTCACTTATGCGAAAGGTTGGAGAGTATAAGAACGTGCTTCAGGGTTAAGATATGCAATGATTATTTGGTTTTAGTTTTTAGCTATTTGTTAAAGGTGCATCACTTTTTTGATGCACTTTTTTTATAGGTAAAAACCAAACATTCATAATACATATGAAAATCAAACTGACACTTGAAAAAGTATTGGCACTGTCTCAGGCTTTGAATCAACTCAAGCATAAGGGAAGCATCTTTCATGTAAAGGTTTACTTCAGGCTTGCCCAGCTAAAGACCAAAGTGGATGAGGTGGTCAAGAGCTTTGACGAATCAAAGGAAAATCTGCTACGCAAGTATGCTGAGTTGGATGAGAATGGAGAAGTGGTTACATCCAATGGAAACGTACCAGTCTTCAAGACAAAGAAGGATGAAGCTGCAGTGGAGAAGGAATTCAAGGAGCTGAGAGAAACGACTCAAGAGTTTACATTTGAAAAGATCAAGCTTTCTGATTTTGGAGATAAAGAGGTTGACTTTTCCATTATTGATGGGCTGCTGCCAATCATAGATCAGGATTAAGTTATGCATGAGTTTTTTAAACAGTTCTTTACAGCTGATTCCCTGAAAGGTTTTGTGATTGAAAGAAGAGTTGTGTCTGTTAGCCGTGGTAAAAAGAACTTACTCGGAAGGTGTAAGTCAATCAAGGTAGACACTCATGAGTTGGTGTTCAGGTCATGGCTGGGTAAAGGTCGTGAGCAAACAGCCTTGATGATATTTGTGGTCAGCACAATGATTAATATGCATGGCAAGAAGACTCCCTAAGCGTAAGCAAAAGCCAACCATCAGGCAGAAGATCAACAGGAGGAAAGCGGATCAGGAATATAGGGAGCGACATTACAGCCAAGTAAGGGAGAAGGAGAAGGTTAGGGAGAAGACACGCAAGCCATCCAAAGCATGGCTACAGGCTCAGGAGTTCTATATCACCAACCAGTGGCGCAATGCAAGACAGCTGATCATAGAGAATGATAGGTTCCTGTGTCTTGTATGCTTATCGAGAGGTGAGCTGGTGGAAGCGGGTGAGGTTCACCACATCATAACAGTGTATGATTGTTTCAAGTCTGGTGAGCTATCGTTACTTATTGATCACACCAACCTGATCAGTCTATCGATTGCAAGCCATGAACAGGTGCATGAACTCTACAGGATCAACAGCAGGGCAAAACAAAAGGTACAATCCTTTCTGGTGGATTTAGCTACAGAAATGCGTCAGTTTTTATTAGAAAATGAGCTCACGATAACAAACCTTCATCTGGCTGCCAAGATAGGTGAGTCAGTCAGGCAGAAACACAAAATATACCCCCCTAGGTGATTTTTTGGCTATATGAGAGGGAAACCCCCCTCGTAATACGTGAGGAAAAGCGCATTCAAACGAGGTGATTTTGCTGGGGTCGCTTGGGGGTAAACTAAAATTAGCCTATGAAAGCACTTAAAGATGAACTTGAGGGACTGGGTTTACAGATCTACAATGCGCTGATTCGGCTACTCAAAAAGGAGAAGATTTACAAGGCTTCCGACTCTTTGAATTGCTACCTGATAGCAGACTCGATGGATAAGTTTGTAAGAGCTAATAATGAGCTCAGAGATTCCGTGTTGAAAACTTCAACTAGTAGAGAAGGACATGAGCGAATTTATAAGCATCCAGCTTTTGAAGTCAGGTCAACCTGTTTGAAGGAGATCCTTGATACACTCAAGTCACTGGGGTTGGACAAGGCCCAGCAGGAGAAGTTTATGACAGCCATGGAACAGGAAGTGAAGGAATACGAGCCTAAGACAGGTGCAGAGAAATTCCTAGTTCACAAGATGTCAAGAAGGGATAAGAATGGAAAGGTTAAAAAGATATCTTGATTATATCGAGGATCCGGATAATGAGCTGGTAGGCAACCATACAAGGTTAGCAGCAAAGCGGTTCCGGATTATGGAAACCCTTTTTGAATTCAGGAGGGAAGGAGTTGAGGACTTTATCTTTTTTGCCGAGGAGTGCTGTGGTTTTCAGCTCATGCCGTTTCAGGTTTTTCTGGCTGCCATCATTTTTGGTTTCTACCATGTGGGAACCAATAACAGGGTGGTGAAAGAGTTTATTCTTTTCGGATCCAGAAAGATTGGAAAGACGGCTATCATTTCCCTGATCAACCTTTTCATTGAACAGTCAACAGACCTTGAGGATGTAGAATTATATACTTGTGCAACAAAGCGTGAACAGGCCCAGATTCTGGTACGCTCCATCAACAAGGTTGTGCAAAGGTATGATCCGGATGAAGAGATTCTGGAAGCCAACAAGAATGATATCAAGAATAAGCATTCGCTTTCATTCATTCGGGCGATGGCCAATAACTCCATGAAGTCCGATGGTCTGGAACCACTGGTGGCCACCTTTGACGAGATTTCAGCTTATGAGAATTACGATATGGTGGGGGTGTTGGAATCAGGGATGGTTACCACATTTGCTACAGGACAATCACTTATACTGAAGCTGACAACAGCAAACTTCAACATCGAGTACCCATTTCATGCGGAGCTGGAGAGGTACAGGCTTATGCTGCAAGGGAAACTGGAGGAGGAAGAAGGGGAAGAGGATGATTACAGTACCTTTCCACTCCTGTATGAGATGGATGATCCGGACATGTGGGAAAGTCCCCAAGGTTGGGCACAGGCTTGCCCAGCACTGGATATTCATCCTGTCAATGATGACTTTTCACTGGCTCCTATCAATTTCTATTACCGAAGGCTGGCCAAGGCCAAGAAAAGCGGACTGGACAAACTGGACTTCAAGGTTAAGAACTGTAACCTTTTCACCCGTGACAATACCACATCATTTGTAGAGCTGGAGTACTGGGATGAATGCAAGCGACTGTTTGAGGAGGATATGTTTTATGACCGTAAATGTATTATGGGCTTTGACCTTTCCTCTACCAGTGACTTGACTTCTATCAACCTGTTCTACTTGCCAACAGATGAAGACCCTTTTTTCAGAACAAAGGTATTTGCCTTTACCACCCAGAAATACTTTGAGGAACACCGAGGGACACTTCAGAAGTTTTTGGATGATGGTGAGCTGATCATTATGGGAGAAAGAACCATCAATGAATTGAAGCTCCTTGACTTCATAGAGGAACTGATCAATGATAACCTGATTGTTTCACTTAGTTATGACCGATGGGGAGCCAAATTGCTGATCAAGAAAATCATTGACCGTGTTGGTGATCTGGTGGACATTGTGGAGGAATACAAGCAAACCTCACAACACCTTACTGCCCCAATCAAATACCTTAAAAAACTGATCCTTGACGGTTCCATTGCTCAGGATGGTAATGGACTGATGCGCTGGTGCATGGGTAACGTGAATCTGGAAGTATATGACTCAGGGAATGTCCGGATGAGTAAAACCAAGTCCTCCGGAAAGATTGACCCTGTGATTGCACTCGTGAATGCGGTGGGTAGGTACATAGACCTTGAAGAACTGGAAGGAAACCTTATTGATGAAGATTCAATGCTAGTGATATGATAGAAGTACAAGTCGGTACAGATGAAGAAGTACTAAACGAAACCACGCTACCCAAACAGGATATCTACAACCGGTTAGCTATCAGTGCAGTGTTCAATGCCATCTGGCTTTACTCACAGAGCATTGCCATGATGAAAAAGACAGTAAAGCGGGAAGGGGTGGAGCTTCCGAAAACACACTATACACGAAAGCTCCTTTTTGAGCCCGCACCTGTTTACAGCCGCTTTGATTTCTGGGCAGGGGTCATTACCAACCTTTTCAGTGAAGGTGAAGCATTCGCTTATATCCACCGGACTGATACAGGGATTCCTTTCAGTTATGAGATATGCCGTTTGGGTCACTTTGATGTGTTTGAGAACGGAACAATAGAATATGACCTGATCAGTACCTGGGAAAGGGAAAATGAGAAGAAGTCAGTCCTATAAGGAAGTGCTTCATTTCAAGTTGCCTGTTTCTTTTGAAGGGTTACAGGGGCTTTCGCCCAATATCTGCAAGCAGGGTTCAGATGCCATCTACCATGCACTGAACCATGTGAAAAATGCTTTCCGAAATGGCTTGAAACGTCCTTCTGTATTGATGGTTCAGGATAAGCTGAACCAGCGAAAGGGGGAAGGAACAAGTACCTCATTTGAAACCAAAGTAAGGAACCTTGATAAGGATGAATGGAGTGCATTGGTGTTACAGTCTGGATTGGATGTTAAGGAGATCGGTTCCACACTGAAAGATGCGGAAGCAGTCGCCATAATCAATGCATTGGTGGATGAGATCGCAAGGGCATTCAATATTCCTTCCTCATTGCTGAAGTCGATCAACAGATCATCCTACAAGTCACTTGAAGAACACACACAGGAGTTTATCACTTTCTCATTGTTGCCAATTGTGGTAATGCTGGAAGCAGAACTGGAGCGGAAAGCAGCAAGCTATGAGGAAATAGGAACCCTCGATTATGTATTCAATATGGATGACTTGAACCGAGGGAATATTTCAGCAAGGATGCAGAAGTATGAAACCATGTTCCATACGGCAGCTATTTCACCGGATGAGATCAGGAGGGAAGAAAACATGCAGCCGAAAGGTGAGCCATGGAGTGACGATTACTATATGAGGCGTGATGTGGCACCAGTTAAGCAACTGAATGATCTTGTCAACTCACAGATACAGGAAGCAATCAGTAAAAACAAGAATTCTAATACAGAGACAAATGAAGATTGAAAACGCTGAATACAGGAGTATTGAGGCAGCGGTTTCGGTGGAACTGAAGGAAGAGTCTAAGCACATTGTAGGCAGGGGAATCACTTTCAACGAGTGGAGTAATGTGATGTACGACAAAGAAAGTGTGGGTAATCACCTTTTCAGGGAAATGATATTGCCTGAAGCAGTATCAGATGAATTGCTTCGAGGTGATATCAAGTCATTCGCCTACCATGAGCGTTCTGGATCCCATTTGCTGGGGCGAACATCCTCAGGAACCATGACCGTGAGTAAAAGACAAGACGGTGTATACTATGCTGTCCAGACACCGGAGACCAATATTGGCAGGGATGCCTATGCACAGGCAGAGCGGGGAGACCTTAAAGGGAGTAGCTTTATTTTCCTGACCGATTACAAGGATCGTAACAAGGTGGAAATTGACTATTCCAAAACACCAGTGGAAGTCAAGATCAGAAAGATTGACCGAATTATCAGTATGGATCCGGTGGTGGATCCTGCTTATAGCCGTTCGGAGGTATCCGCAAGGAGCATATCTGTTATTGAACAGTATTCACAGGAGCTCAAGCGCAAAGACGATTACATCAAGAAACTAGAGGAGTATAAAACAATTTAATCAACAATGGCAAAAACAGTAAAAGAACTTAAGGCAGCCTACAATAAGAAGGTGGAACAGATGCGTTCCCTTCAAACTCAGATCACAGATAGCGGTGTAACAGATGAACTTGAGACTCAGGTGAACGAGCTGACCAGAGAAGCTGATGACCTGAAAAAGGAAATTGAAAAGACTGAAGAGCTTCAGGAAAAGTTACGTTCAGTTCAGGCTTTACGTTTGGATCCGGATGAGAAAAACCGCAGTCAGGGGCAAGAAGGTAAAGACTCGGAAGGAAGAGAGTTACAGCGTATGGCCCGCAACTTCAATGTAGGTAAAATTATTACCAGAGCTGCAAACTTGAAGGTATTGGATGGAGTAGAGAAAGAATACTCAGATCACTATGCCAGACATATCCAGCTCAATGAAAAAGATTATTTCATTCCAGCTGCACTGAAACGTGATCTCTCAGGAGTAGATGCTACCAGTGGTGGTGACTGGGGTGCAAATGTATACCCTGAAATCATTGCAGGTCTTTATCCGGCAACTATTCTGGACAGGTTGGGAATTACTCGTATCATCAACCCAAAAGGGGCTGTAGTGCTTAGAAAGGTTGCAAACCCTGCTACAGGTGCAAGTAAGAAAGGTAAAACGGAATCACTTGACAGTGCAGGGATGACTACCAGCAAGATTACCATTTCACCTTCACGTATCGGTCACTATGAAACATATACAGATGAGATGGTGGCAGAAGCAGAAACCAATGCTTCGATTGCAGCATTGATTTCTTCAGAGCTTTCAAGAGGACTATCCGTAAAGGTGGAGCTAAATGGAATCACAAAGGTGTTAGCTGAAGCTGTTAACGGAGCTATTTCAGCTAATCTTGAATGGAAAGACTTGTTGGAGCTGATGAATGCCATCAAGAAAAACAACCTGATGCCGAATGCCTTTGTAGGTGGACTGGATGCGGATACCTATCTGGCATCTAAAGTAAGGTCAGATGGTGCTGCAGACACAAAGGAATTCCTGTTGAAGGATGACGGTAATATCAGACGTTACCCGTTTGTGGAATCCAATAACTTGGGAGCTGGTAATGATGCAGCGTTGATTGGTGGTGACTGGTCAAGGCTGGTAGAGGTAAACTGGGGACGTGTGATCAGGGTCAACCCTTATTCACTGGATACTGAAGGGGAAACCCGTATCACCATGGCTGAGATTGTGGAGCATGGCGTTACCCATACGGCAGCATTCAAGAAAATCCCGAACGTTCAGCCAGTCTAATCATAGCTGAACCTGATTTCAATACAAACACTCCGTAAGTTGTTGCGGAGTGTTTTTTATACCTATCAATAATGAACTGGAATGATGAGACTTACCATGGGGTGACGCTTGTTAAGCTGAAAGGTTTTCTCAAGATCTTCCATGACAACGATGACAGTACCCTGTCCTTTATGACACTGGCAGCAGTGCAGTACGTGAAAGAGTATCTGGGAGATGAGGATGTGGCCTACATTGAGGAAACATATACCACCACGATTCCAGAGGTTTTACAGGTTGCTGTATGTGGATTGGTGAAGTACTGGTACGATGAATACTACTTGAGTAGTGCCGATACTGACTATTCTGACATTCCAAAACATGTCACTGGCCTGATAGACATGTATGCAGTAAAAAGGGTGTACTGATATGATTATACTGAACGAATACCTTGAATACCTTAATGCGGTTGAGATAGTAGACAAGTACAAGACAAGGAAAGTAACCTATGAATCAAAAGGAATCAGGCCTTGCAAATCATTTTTCAAGGGTGGAAGGGAGATGGTATCAGCCCGAAAGCTGCAAAACAATGCAGCGGTTGAGTTTTCGGTAAGGTTTGAGCCAAGCACCTTCAAACTCAATGGCAGGGTAATGTTTGAAGGGATAACCTATGAGATCATCAACATCCGCAGAATTGGCAGAAACAAGTACCTGCAACTTGACTGCAAAATAATCTGATATGGAAAGAGTAAGAAGAGTTCAGGAGCGTGACAGCCTTCTTTCTTTTGATGCTACTGAACTTTGGAAAGCCAATGAGCTGCTGAAACAGTTTGACCCGATCACAGGAAAGGAAAAGCTGTTGGGTATTGCCTTCAAGAAGAAGATGCGCCCATGGGTCAGTGTCATGAAGCAGCGGGCAGGGAGAATATTTAATGTCCGTTCTGGTAACCTTCAGCGCTCGATTGCAGCCACCTATGATCTCAAGCCCAAAAAGGTAACGATGCGGGTTGGAGCCTTGGCAGGTGGCAGGTACAAAGGGTATGTAGCCCACATACTGGATGGAGGAACAACCAACCGTACCCGAAGTACAGGGGCAGAAACAGGAAAGGTGGAGGAATCAGGGTTGGTTTCCTTTTTCAGTCCTTATCTGGAAAAGGATGCTACCGAAGGCGTAATGGCTGAATATGAAAAGCTGATTCACTCTGATGTTGAGGTACTGAAACGCAAGCTGAAAATACGATGAACACACTGATCAATGAAGACTTTCCGGCACACCTTGAATCCATCCAGACAGTATTGGATGTAGTGGGCACTGAGAATATACATCAGGTAATGGCCATACCCGATGAACAGGGCAGGGTTCCACTTCCCTGTATCGAGTTTTCCATTCAAACAGGGAATGTACAACGCTCCATTAGCGGGGATATCCTGCAAATGGACCATAACATAACCATTATCCTATCATCAGAAAATTATGTGGACACCCTGACAGTCTATGATGCACTGGTAGAGGAGCTGGATCAGGGAGAGGCCGAAAATGCAGAAGGGGGAACCTATTGCTATGAGTTCCTTGGTCAGGATCCGGATTATGATCTGGAGTCAAGGGCTTTTTACAGAGTAATCAATTTTAGAGTTACAGAGAAATACTAGAGATGCAAGTAATCAAACCAAAGAAAGGGAATGACCTAGGTGTGTTCTACGAAGTGTGGGACGGCACTACAGCGCCTGATGGTTCCGGTATCACGTTTCTTGGTACAATGCAGGAATTCCAGTTTGAGGAATCGGCAGACGAGAACGTGTATGACCTGTTGGGCAGTGAGTCCGGAGACTGGGAACAGTCAAGCTCAGGCAAGAAGCGTTGGACAGGCTCCATGAATGGTCTTGTAACCAAGTGGGCTTCCGATTCAATTGTGAAGACCATGCACGACATTTTTGCAGCGGGCGACTATGTGGATATCTATGTGGCAGAAGTGAACAGGACAGCTACACCAGCACCGGACATGAGCGCAGGTAAGCTGTATTTCAAGGGTACATGCTGGATTCCTTCCAACTCACTGCCAATTCAGGCAGGGGCAGACATGACCCTTAGCGTATCGCTGAAGGGAACAGGAGAACCAACATTGGACGTAGGACCAGAAGCTTAATATCATGGTAGGTACAGAATTTATTAAGGTCACTGAAAAGCTCACACTACCATTCCGTATGGAACACAGGGCTATCAAAAACTTTCAGGTAGCCTTTATCAAAAAGAAGGTTGATCCGCTTTACAGTGAAGAGTATCTGATGTACCTCGGTATCCAGTCAGGAGCAGAAAGGGAAGGAACCGAAAGCCTTCCCTTTACTGATTTTAGATCTTTCCTTGACTGGCTGGATGAGGACTTGGAATACTACATGAATATCACGGAGCATCTGGCCAAAAAAAAAATAGTGCAGAAAGCAATGATGCTGGTGATGGGGATCAACCCGAGGGAGGTGAAGAAGAATCAGAAAAAGTTGGAGCAACTGATCAGGAAGACCCATTCGGGCTCTCAGAACTCTACGGAGTAGCAAGGGGGGTACTGGGCTGGTCTGATCAGGATTTCTGGAACTCAACATCATATGAGCTGATGGTCAGCTACAGGAAACACTGTGAATTCCATGCTGACCGAAAGGATGACCTGTGGGAAATAGGGCGCTTCCTGGGCGTGGTCCAGATCAATATGTGGAGCAAGAAAAAATACAAGCCTGAAGAGCTGGTAAAACTGAAACGGGACGAGAAGAAACGCAAGATGACAGCGGCACAGGAGAAGAAGTATGTGCATGGACAGCGTGAATATATAGAGAACAATCTGGATAGTCTGGAAGCATTTGGAAAACAATTAGCATTGGCGGCAAATAATGGCAAGGGACAATAAGAGGGTCAAGGTTGGACTGGTGCTGGAAGGGAAGTCAGAAGGCTTCAAGAAATCCATTCAGCAGGCAGAGCGGGACATGAACCGCTTTATGGATGGGGTAAGGGATGGCACGGTCACAACCAATGAACTGACCAAATCACAGCGGGCACTGAAGACACTGTTGAGAAACAGCAAGATTGGCAGTGATGACTACAACAATGCACAGAAAGCCCTTTCGCAAGTGCAGGGAAAGCTGCGTGAGGAAAACCTGAAACTGAGGGACAGCTTTTCAGCAGGAGGAAAAGGGGCAGGAATTTCAGGAGCCTTGACCAAGGCTTCAGCGGCAGGGTTGGCATTGGTTGGAACATACCAGTCATTGGCTACCATCAGTGACCGTCTGGTGGATATCTACGGTGGGTATGAGGCCGAGATGAATAAGGTGATAGCTATCACAGGGGCCACAAAGGAAGAGACGATGGCGCTGGAGGATATTACCCAGCGCATGGGAGCCACTACCGTAAAGTCAGCAGGGGAGGCAACACAGGCAGTCGGATACCTATCCATGGCAGGGCTTAACGCCCAGCAGTCCATGAAGGCATTGCCGTCTACCTTGCAACTGTCCTTGGCTGGCTTCCTTGGCCTTGCCGATGCCGCCAATATTTCCACCAACATCATGAAAGCGATGGGCTTGGAGGTGGAAGACCTTTCCCGTATCAATGATATTCTGGCTCAGACTTCCAGAAGTGCCAATACCAATGTGACAAAGCTGGGAGAAGGGTTCAAGAATGTTGGACCTGTTGCCAAGTCCCTGAATGTTACCACGGAAGAGGTGGCGACCTATCTGGGCATTATGGGGGACAAGGGTATTGAAGCAGCAGAGGCGGGAACTGGTTTGAAATCCATTATGACTTCCCTGATTGCACCAACCAGCAAGGTGAATGCAGAACTGAAGAGCCAAGGTATTTTCATTGATGGCAATACCATCAGGCAGGAAGGGCTTATCAATACCTTGCGAAAACTAAGGGGTGTCAATGAAAAGACACTGATAGAGTTGGTAGGAAAGGAACAGTACACCAAACTGCTTGCGGTTTTGGATGACGCTGATACCGGTTATGAAAAACTGTTTGACCGTATCCAGAACAGTAAGGGGGTAGCGGAACAGATGGCCAACATCATGCAGAAAGGTTTGAAGGATGCGACACTTTCATTCAATTCAGCAATCGAGGCCCTATGGATCAATCTGGGGGAATCAGGTTTGGGTTCAGCATTGGAAAGAGTGGTAAGGCAGACCACTGAACTTGTCAATGTGATGAATGATGCCTTGGATCCTATCTCAAGGATCAACCGTGAACTCGATGAGCTGGCCAAGAAACAGGACCTTACAGATGTTGACAAGCAGTACAAGCAGATACTTTTACAGGAAAAGCTGAATGAGCTGATTGAAAAGCGGAACAGCCTGATTGATAAGGCAGGGCTTATTGAACAGCAAAAGGAGTTTCCACAAAAGCAGATCCAGACCAATACGAAGGCGCTGGAGACAGAAGAGTTTGGGTTGCTCGGTAGTGAAAAGGAATCCATTGAAACCATCAAGGAGTCAGAGAAGGCACTTGCAGAACTCAACTATCAGCAGCAGCAAATCAATGAGGAAGTAGCTGTATATGAAAAGCAGATAACGGACATTCAGAATGCTTTGCTTGCGCTTCCGGAACAGAAAACAATCGTGGTGGAAACAGTCACTTCCACTTCATCAGATGCCACAGGTTCTTCCAGTGCTTCAGGTTTTGATTATGACGGTGATATCATCAGTGATGAGATTACACCAGAAGATGGGATATTCGACAGTTTTCTGGAACAGCTGGAGGAGGTTGAAAGGAGACAGAAAGAGGTAAGCAAGCAGCGGCAGGAACTTTGGGCACTTGACAAGGAGCTGCACAACCAGTTTACAAAAGAGTTTGCTGCCAATATGGATCAGCAGATAGCCAAGCAGTTGGAACTTGCCGATATACACAGGGAAGAAAGTGAGCTTCAGTTTGAGAAAAAGGAAGCCATGAAAGCCTATTCAAAAGCTTTTGCTGATTCAACGGCTGATAACATTGCAAGGATGGATTCCTTTGACGATGCATTGCGGGCAAGCGCCAATGATGCGCTGTCCATGGCAAAGTCAAAGGCATTGGCTTACATATTTGAAAAAGTCATGGAGGTCGTGCCATTCCCTTATAACCTGATAGCGGCACCTGTAGCGGTGGCAGGTGGTTCAGCCTTGTTTGATGCCGTGATTCCAAAGTTTGCCGATGGTGGTATTGTATCAGGAAGAACCCTTGCGGAAGTGGGTGAATATGCAGGAGCCCGATATGACCCAGAAGTGATTGCGCCACTGTCAAAACTTCAAGGCATGTTGGGCGGTGGTGTTGGAGAGGTAGAGTTTAAGATCAGGGATGATGAGTTGGTTGGGTTTTTAAGAAATCATCAAATATCAAAAGACTTATAGGATGGGAATATACATGACAGGTGGCTTCAAGTCAGTGAAGGGGCGGCAATATACCGTCAACATAGACAAGGCAGGGTATTCAGGCACACCATTGCCCATGTATTTTGCCCGTAACAATATTACCATCAACAGGAGATCTGACAATGTGCTGGATCCATTCAGCGCAAGGAACGGTACCTTAACCCTGTTTGGTGATCCAAGGGACTATATAGGGGTTTTTGATGGTGTAAGGGAACTGGAGGTAAAGATTGAAATCATTTGTGATGGAGAGGTGGTGTTCAAGGGTTTTGTTTCCCCTTCTGAGTTGTCAGCAGCCCTGAACAAGGGAGAGAAGGTGAAAGGACAGGTATTTTCCATCAAGATCACAGATGGCCTTAACCAGTTGAAGAACGTGCCCTATACACACTATCAGGCAGACACTAGGACTAAGCAGCCGTTTTTAAGGTTTATCGCCAATGCGCTTAGGAAAATCAACTATGACTATGATGATATTGTGGTCAGGTCAGAGGTTGATCTGGAAGTTCCCTTGGCTTTCCCTCAGAAGTTTTTGAATCCTGTACTGGATGAGGATGAAGGGAAGTTCAAGGAAGTGAGTTGCTATGATGTGATAGCAGCCTGCTTGGAGCCGGAAGGTTGCAAGCTGCATAGGAGCGGAAGTGACTTTTATATTCTTCAGTCAAGCAAGCTGCACAGCACGGTAACGGCAAAGCGCTATACCTTTGGTGGCAATCTCTTGAATACTGAAACCCTAAACCCAATACCCTATACCTTGGAAAAGGTGGAGGATGGTTCGGGCAACTTCAAGATCAAGAAATCATCAAAGCTTTTTAAGCTAAAGTATTCTCCGGATGCACCTGATGGCATGGTG
This sequence comes from Limibacter armeniacum, assembly GCF_036880985.1. NCBI lineage: Bacteria > Pseudomonadati > Bacteroidota > Cytophagia > Cytophagales > Flammeovirgaceae > Limibacter > Limibacter armeniacum. The sequence goes on along the minus strand of NZ_JBAJNO010000009.1, from coordinate 591,234 downwards.
ACTATGCAGTGTTTCTCAGATTACAATGCCACTGAAAACAGGGTAGACCTTCAGCAGAAACCCACTTCAACAGGCAGGGTGAGACACGATAAGATCAGGGATTCTGAAAGGGTGTTCAAGTATGAACTAGGTACTGCATTGGATCAGGCTTCAGGCGGGTTTTATGGTAACTTCAGTGACCGTGATGTGCAGAGTGAAACCATAGTAGGTAGTGCACCCGTTAAGCCTGATGAGCAGTACCTGAAGGTCTACCTGCCTGATACCTTAAGGGTGCGTGACAGCTACAACACAGACAATATTGAACTGAAGATCACTGTTGACTTTCAGATTAACCTCACAAACAGGCCTGATAAAAGAGTGTTTGACAGCGAGGCACTACTGATACCTGTAGATACCTATATTTTTATAAAGCCCTATGCCCCAACTACGTTTTTGGATAACTGGTTATCCATCACGGATAACAAGAGCCTTCAGATGGTTAAGCTTTCTGAGCAACTGCCTTCCGGTAACAGGTACCTGTACAAGAAAGAGTGCTTATTGTTTCCGCTGAGTGCCTCAGACAAGGAAACAGAATCATCGAGTCTAATCCAGAAGTCTGAAACCATTTCCCTCTATTACAGGTGTACCAGTCCACAGGGGGCAGGGAAAGCTGAAAGCTATATCACATTGCAGTTTGGTTTGCCAGTTGATTCCTATATGGATTATGATGGTGGGAAATCCCGCTACTGGTGGTCCAGCTACTCAGATATAAGTCATGTCAGTATCACTTCCATAGAGATGAAGGTGAATGATGGGGCATCCAAAACCCTTTCAAAGTTTGAACTGGATGGCAAGATTACAGACGGTGACTGGTTTGAGAAACGGGACTCCATTACCTCATTGCTTGGTTACTCCGGTTTTGATGGAGACGTGGGAGGAGTGAATGAAAAAATCATCAGTGGCTATGATATCCTGGAGGCCAAGCTGGTCAATGAGATCAGCCAAAGGTCAGAGGACCGTTACCATGCCACCGCAAGAATCAACGATGTTGATATTTCCCCACTTCATAAGGTATTGGTATCAGAGTTTCCTGAAAAGAATTTTGTATTGCTCACTTCAAGGCTGGATGCAAAAAGTGATGAGCTGGAAATAGAATTGGCTGAAGTATTTCAAAACTACTTAACAGTATCATGAGTATTTCAATAACAAAAAGGTTGCTCCCTTCAGTGGGAGCTGGTGGCGGCAGCTCTGTACTGTATATCAATAATGATGAATCTGGGGCAGGGAGTCCGATAGGTGATGACTTGTATGCAAGACTGGACGCAGATAACCTTTCACTGGTGAACAAGGATGGTTGGAAGTCAGCACTCGGTTATGTGGAAACGGCAGATATTGATAATCGTTATCTGAAAATTGAAAGTAACCTTTCTGACTTGGCAGACAAGTCAGTTGCCAGAACCAACCTTGAGGTTTTTTCCAAGACGGAAACAGATAGCCGCTACCTGCAACTGACAGGTGGAACCATTACAGGTGACTTATCAGTTCAAGGTCTTTTTACTCAAAATATATCCAGTGGCGGTAAGTATATAAATGGCTTGGCTACCGCTCGTAATTATTCATCATTCAATTGTTTTTACATTCTTATTGATACTGGTCAAGCTTGGGGTAACATAATGCAGTCCTTGACACTTGAACTGTACAATTACTCAAGTAATGATTCAGCTAAGTTGCATATCTCAGGGTATGCGTATAGTGGTTCGGGGAATGGTGGGTATTGGCTATCAAAAGGATTTACACAAATTGGAGGAAGGGTAAGGTATCAGTATAAGGTTGGGGAGCTGGCCAATGGAAACACAGGGTTGGTGATTTACACACAGTCCCTTGCTTACATGGCGGCTAAACTTGACGGCCTTATCAATACAGATAGCCTCAATGGTACTTATGCTATTTCATTTCATGTGGATGAGCCAGTTTTAACAGGAGATGTCAAAGGCTATTTTGATGCAGACTGGTATGGGAAAGGTTTTGCGACGGGTGGAGATGGTACTATTGATGGGAAACTGTCATTCGGCGATATAGAACTCTCTCAGGTGGAAAACCTAGGTACTTACCTGAATATCTATGACAAAGGCTCAGGAAAGAACCTTTCGATTGGAGCGGGCATTTCAACTTATGCCAGGTACTCAACAGATAGTACTTATGGGCACTTGTTTAGTCAGGATGTGACAATTGATGGGACTGTAAAGTCTTATTCCTCTATTGTGTCAGAGGGGTTTGAGTTGAGCCGAAGCGGAAACTCAAGAATTGGAAAACTAAATATCACTACCACTGTTGGTTCTGAGTCTTTTGCATCAGGGTTTGCGGGAAATGGATGGAGGATTGATACAGATACCAATACTGCCACATTTGACAATCTTGTAGTTCGTAGATCCATGAGGGTGTATGAATTAGAGATCAACAAAATACGTGCATCCAACGGCTCATTGTGGGTCAGTGATGCTTGTGTCATTGAAAACATTGTTGTTGCCACCGCAAATACCACAGTGAGGGTTTACCCTGACAACCCTAACGCTATCCCTTTTGTGATTGGTGACATTGTCCGCATTCAGAATTTTTCAGGCAACAATATTCTTGCACATCAGGGTAGAGTGTATGCGTTTTCAGGTGATGGACTGTCATTCTATGTTAACTTTGTGGAGGCTGCCTACAACGAAGGTCTTGGCTATCCAAGTGATGTAACCAAGCTGAAAGGCATGACTATGGTAAGGGTTGATTCAACAGTGACCAATAGGAAAGGAGCTTTGTACTTGACATCTTCAGATACAGGTTCACCCTATCTGGATGTTGTAAATGGCTTTGCCACAAATGCACAACCAATAAAGGTTCGCTTAGGTAGATTAGATGGTATCACGTCATCAGTTTTCGGAACACTGAGTGGTTATGGCTTGTTCGCTGAGAATGCATACTTGGAAGGGACAGTGGTTGCAGGCAGTGGTAAAATTGCTTCATTCAATATTGACTCGTCAACTATTTGGAGCGGGAATAAGTACGGCAATGGAAATGGTGGAATCGAGATAAAGAACGATGGAGGCTCAAAGCGATTTATGGTTCATAAGGATCCATCAAATTACGCAATGTTGTATCAGTATGATTATGATGATACGTGGGGCTTAATTGGCAGAGTTAACAACAGTTCAATTTTCCAGCTTGGCTCAACCAACAAGGTGGCTGGATGGAACTTTGACTCATCAAAACTTTACAGTGGTAATCTTGAACTAGAATCAAGTGGTCAGATTCGACATACTTCTGATATTTGGAGGTTGAACAATGATGGTTCTGGACAGGTTGCAGGCGGTAAGATCTCGTGGGATATCAACGGAAAGTTGACACTAGACAGGGATTCACTTATTCAATTCTCCTCACCAAACCTGATGTACTTTGATTGGAGTACGCAAACTCTTGGAAATGCCCACAATGTAAGTGATAAGGTGGATTATTATAATAGTACTCGAAACTATATCACAAATAACCTTTCCTCAGAAGGATTTACAGATAGGGCCAGTGAGTGGACTTGGGTGGTTGATTCGGTGGACAGCTCATCTTGGAATGGCGGTTTTAAAAGTCAACCTGCATATGTAAAGCTGGATACATCTCAAAAGTATATGATTGCTTTTTGGGTAAATACTAAGCATGTTGGTAATAATACATCAGGAACATCCAACGTGTATTTTGGAATGCTTGGTGAAATCCAAACTACAAGTAGCTCCACAACAAATTTCTATTTCAATAATAGGGCTGCTTCTACCATTGATTCTGAGGGGTGGCAACTTTGGGTAGGTTATGTGCATCCATATGGAACGGTAGCTAGTTCAATGGTGGATGATGGTGGGATGTACCTGATGGATGGCACTAAACTAGGAGATTCTTCAAAGGGAGCATTTGCAGGTGCTAGCACCAGTTATGCCTTTAGGATAGCATTGTACCGCCAACAGACAGGAGGAAAGGCATTTTTTCAGTCACCAATGGTATTTAAGTGTGACGGCACGGAGCCAAGTATTCAAGACCTCTTAAAGGGAGCCGGAAACGTGAATGGTACTTACATAGATTCAAATGGAATCTACACGGGTACGCTAAACGCTTCACAAATCACTGCTGGACAAATCACCGCTGACAAGATCAATGCAAATGGGTTGAATGTAACCAATGGCACCTTTAATGGTACTCTTTCAGCTGTAACGGGAGTCAACCAGATTACCAACTTTAGGTTTGAGGCCAATGATATGATTAAGGCTTCAGGTTCCTTGGCTACATCAGCTACACTTATCAATGCGCTGGGTAGTGCGACATTTAGAGGTTCTGACGGAGAAGATACGGTCATTTCAGGCAGTCAGATAGATTGTAAAGACCTAAATGTACGGGGAACAACAGTTTTGAGTGCCACGGCTGCTAATACAATTACAGCAAATAAAATTACATGTAATGATTCGGCTAATGTTGGAACCTTAGCCACTGGGATTTCTACAACAAGCAGTAGTACAACAACAACTGTTTCGGTTGGTGTTACCTGGTACTTTTATACAGGGTCGAATACAAAGTCGTACTATATGACTAGTAGTGCCCAGATAGGTTCAATATTCTTTTTCTCGCGTGCTGGAAGTGGGAATATCAGGCTTTATCCACCTTCGGGACATACATTATACAGTGAAAGTAATTCCATTATTTCTTATCATGAAATAGGAGGGAGCTTTCAAGGAACACAAGGAGTAGTTAAAACAGCTTCAACCACATGGAGAATTGTGGTATTCTTCTAAAACTTATTATGATAATGATTAAACTGAAAATTAATAACGAATTATCAACCAGTACAGGCTTTAATACGGCAGAAGCTTACATTGAATGTAATGGGTATACAAAAGCACAAAGCCAAGTGACTGCCAATTTTTCGATATACAAATCACAGTCTGACAGGAACGCAGGGAATACTGCTATTACAATAAAAAATCTTCATCCTTATATCACCATTCAGGATAGTGAAATGGTTGTACAGTCAGGAGATGAAGGAAAGACAGTTACAGACCTGATTACTGGGCATATTCAGGCAGCAATTCTCAGTCGCTTTGAGGATGTAATTGGGGAAGGTGAAACACTGGACTATTTGGTAATAGAATAAGAGATGGCAGGGACAGCAAAGATTGATTGGGTAACGGTAGCCGTTACCTTTTTTTCATCCCTTTTGGTGGTAGTAGTTCCCGCTTTTACATGGGGCGTGAATCTCTCAGAAAGGATGGCAGTAGCGGAAAACCAAATCAAAAACCAGATCGAGCTGATTACAAAAGTGGCAGATGACTGGGATAAATCGGTAACGGCCTTGGAAAAGGCAATTGACAGGAAAGTGGATGAGCAACTGGTACGTCAGGAGCTGGCAGAGATGAAGGCAGATATAGGGGAGTTGAAACAGCTACTTAGGCGGTACAATCAAATGATCACATCAAGGAAATCCAAACAAACAAACTTTAGTAAATGCAATGGAACTAGTGCTATTATGGCGGTATCGCAAAGAGATTATAGCAGGTCTTTTGTTCGTGGTACTCGCACTGATATCAAGCCTGTATTACAGTTCGTGGCAGAAGAACAGGGAGCTGAAACAACAGGTAAGTTACTTGGCAGACGAAGACAGCCTTATGTCTGGCCAGTTGGAAGTATACAGGAACCACCTTGAAGAGGAAATCAAAAAGGGTGAAAGTTTGCAGTTAGAAAAAGCGGCTGCTGAATCTCTTCTGGAAACCTCAAAGATGGAATGGTTACGAAAGTTCTCAAGCCTTGAGAAACAATACAACAGTCTACAATCCGCTTACCGAGTCATGGCAGAGGTGAAAGCCACAGAACAGGCCATGGTGATTCATGACACCACTTATATTCCCCGAAACCATGTAGTGCCTTTTCAGGTAGACGGAAAGTTTGTGATATGGGAAAGCCAGTATGCTTGGGGACAACTTTTTGTACCAGATACAGGCAGGGTAACTGAGGTAACCTACTCTGTACATGTGCCACTGGATTTGGTCTTGTACCGGGAACGGAAGTGGTGGAAGTTCTGGAAAACAAAATACTATGCGGAAGCCCGGTCAGCGAACAAAAATGTGGAGGTGACGGGCTTAAATTCTATTACTATAACAAAGCGAAAATGAAAAAGCTGAAAAAGTATTTATTGAAACTGGCTAAGTTCCTAGGAACTTGGAATGAGCTGCTGACTATCCCATTTGGGTTGGTTTTGTTTTTTATGAGTCCATTGTTTTTACGGGCATTTGACCCGACAGCTGCAACCATTGATGCTGGTGTATTGCAAGTGATCATCTTTGGGCTTGTCAAGTACAGTATTGCCAGTGGTTTTGTATGGCTGGTATTTAAGATGCAATGGCCTGCGCTGTACAGGCGACTGGATAATTTAGGTGTGGAACAAACCGATGAAAGTAAATGCAAAAAAGAGATTTTTTTGAAAGACTTCTTGCCTGTTTTCTTATACTGCTTCTCGTTATTTGTTGTAATCTGGTGCATGGGCAGTCTGTAAGCTGTCGTGAAGTACTGGTAGAAACATATAGCTCACAGGTTGGTGTAAGAGAGGAAGGAGGAAACAACAAGGGAAAACAGGTAAGTGAGTACTTGGCCGTTACTGGCTTCTCTGATCCGGTAGCGTGGTGTGCTGCTTTTGTGGCATGGTGCCATGACCGGACGGGCGTTTATACAGTGCAGTCAGCTTGGTCACCTGCTTGGTTTCCTGAGAGTCGGACGATCTACAGCAGAACGGATAAGTTCAGCTTAACACCAAGGGCAGGGGATGTATTTGGAATCTATTATAACAGCAAGAAAAGAATAGCCCATGTAGGCTTTATAGATGCATGGAATCCTGATGATGATTACTGTATTACTGTTGAGGGGAATACCAATGGTGATGGCAGTAGGGAAGGTGATGGAGTTTACAGGAAAAGGAGACTAAAGCGGCAAATTTATAAGGTATCTAGGTGGGTGTTAGATTAAAGAAAGAAGCCTCTCAGATTGAGTTCTGAGAGGCTTTTTTTAACTTATATCAAGAAAAATTCTAACTATTTTATTAGCCTTAGCCTCAATAGCTTTTACCTTAATAATAGCTTTTCTATTGTGTTTTTCTTGTTTGTGGACAAATTTGTTATGAATTTGTTTTATATAGCCTAATTTCTTGCCTGTTGGGTTTAATACAGCAACAGCAAACCTATCATATGGATTATCTATTTCAAGCTTGTATTTTAATTTGTCACCAACTTTGATATCATTGAAACTAACATCATGATAAGATAGACCAGCTAAATCTGATACAATAGAGTATCTACTTTTTCTGAAATAAAAGTTTCCAAGAAACTCAAACTTATCAGTAGGTAACCATCCTTGGGTAAAAGCTAGTATTTCAAAATTATCTACATATTTTAGTTGAGTCTCAGATAGTCCCCAAAATGATAAAAACTTCATTCTATCAGGTCTGTCTTTTGAAATGATTCTTTGTGAGAATATAGGTAAGACATCTTCATATATTTTATTGAAATCTTCAAACTCTTTATAAGACTCAAATCCAAATTCTTTAGCTTCCTCTACCTTATCTTTATAATATTTAAACGTAGCACTTTGACCGTGTCTTTTTATTACTCCGACGATGAAGCGTCTTGATTTGACTCCAGAACGCCAGCTTAAAAATATTGTTTGTGCTTTCATCGTATGTTTAATATTTTATCCATTCTGTCAAAAATGATTCTTTTAATGAACTCTTTCCTTTTAGAAGTTAATTTAAATTGATAATGACTTTGAGGTACGATATTATCAATAGAGTTGATGATGTCAATAATTAAATTTTTATCATAGTTATTTCTAACTCTCTCTAAAATTGCTGTAACTTCTTCAGTGTATTCTTGATTTATTAGTTTGATTAAATCAAAGTGAGTTCTTTTTTGTTTATTCCATCTAATTTCACTCTTTCCCTTTTTAAGGTATTTTTCATATTTATCTATTCCTTCCTCACTAAGGAAATAATTAATTTTATCTTCATCATTTTCCCTTCCAAAACAACAACCACTATCGTATATAGGTGAGAATGTATTCTTAATGATATATTTTTTTGGTTTTACGATATGTCTTTCTTCTTCTTTTGAAGTTTTATTTATCAACTTTTTTATCCATGATTGTTGAGTTTCATGTGATGTGAATGGAAGGAGTAATTCAGTCCTTGTTTGTATCATTCCCCAATTTTCAGAGTGTCTATCACTGTTACTGATGATTGCATCAAATACAATAAGGTTAAGTAATTTATCCTTGAAAGAGTCCCATTCTTTAATATGCTCTATGCCTTCTTTGATAAACTGAAAATCATATACTGAATTGACATACTTTTTATCATCTACAATTTTTGGATCTATTGTAGCGAGTATATTTACTCCTTCAATCAATGATTCATCTATTGTGGAATCATTCATCTCTTGACTGATGCAACCTAAATGGTCTTTGTGCAGACCAATATTGTAGTCTAGAATATCAAACTCAAGTATTTGTCCAAGCTTACTTGCAATGATTTCAGCCCAAAACTCTGAACTGTAATCTCTACCTTCTCTTACTAGAGACTCTTTGTAGTAAAATCTAGTTCCGTTTGGATCTAAACAAACAAACTTTGCCCTAGAACCCTTTGTTTGGAAGTAGTCTTCAATAGTCCATTCTTGGTTAATATCAAAAAGTTGTACTGGATTGTAACGCATTAATTTATGTGAAAAATTGATTGAATATGTTATTAGTTGATAGCTTCTATATACTTAAAAAAATAGTAGAAAGCAGCTTTTCTAAGCTTACTTAGTTCCTTTTTACCTGAACAGTATGCACTTATATCTCCTCTTGAGTTGCCAAACTTCTCAGCAAACTGTTCCAACGTAAGGTTATGTTTCTTGATGTTTGTCTTGAGCCATTCTGGGGTTACGATCTCAAATTCCATTTTTTATTTTTTTATATAAAAGACCTCCACATTAGCAAAGATAATACTATGTTTGATAATATCAAACAATTAGCATTGATTTTACATATTTTCCATTCTATGTACTACATATTTTGCAGCACGTTTTAAAGCCCATCTCAGTTTTGAATCTTTGGCTTCTTCATGTTCTTTGATTACCAAAAAGTAATCCCTGCCTTTGTACTCAAAATCAACATATAAATCATTATCAGGCACTTCGATTGAGACAGCAGCCGTGAAAGTTGGTGGATGCACTCTTACAATTAGGTGTTCACCATTGCTGGCAGGGAAGAAAAGGTGAGTAGGTAAGTGCTCTTTTTCTTCTTCCTGTTCAATGCTGATAGCGTATTCAGGAATGATCTTTTGGAATAGGCCTGAAATCCTGTATTCAATTTCCTGTTCAGTGTGTCGCTGTTCTCCAGTTTGGCAATAACCAACAGAAAGGTGATCACCTTGTATAGCCTTGATGCGGATAGACAAACCAGCGCCCATTTTATTGAACTTGTAAGCGTCTTTTAGTTGCTTCTTTTGTGAGTCTGTAATATTCAGTTTTTCGGTTAGATCTTTCATAATAGTAAGAGGTTTAAGGAGCCGAAGCCCCTTTGTTTTACATCATGCCTTCGTCAGCAAAAGAATAGAATTTTTGTTCTGGTGTAATGATCAGGTGATCAAGAACAGAGATATCAAGCAGCTTACCGCCTTCCCTTAGCTTTCGGGTAATTTGAATGTCTGGTTGGCTAGGGGTAAGTGAGCAAGACGGGTGATTGTGTGCCACAATGATTCCGCTACTAAGCGTTTTCAGAGCAATTGAAAAAATCAGTTTGGCATCTATAGGAGTTGAAGACACACCACCCTTAAAAACTTCCATGATGCCTTTTACATGGTTGGCTCTGTTGAGGAGCATGAGATAAAATGATTCTCTCATTTCAATTTCATCATGGTTCCATGATTGCCAGAAGCAATTGAAAGCATCCTTTGAAGAGGAAATAATAGGAGTGTCTTTGACTTGGATTTGCTCTTTGAAAGAGACTTTGATCTCTGCAATTTTCATTCTGTTTTAGTGCCGTTTTTTAGTCTGGTTGCCGTCCAGATTTTGTGAGTTGTAAATCATTATTGATTACAGGTACAATATAATATTAAGTTTGATAATATCAAACAATTAAAAGAGGATTGATAAAAAAAATCCTCCTTTTTTAGGGGAGGATTTCTTTCCGTTTTGTTGGCCTGATTAGATGGGGAGATATTCTCCTGTCTCTAAGTGGTAGATGCCTATTTGCTTATGCTTTAGGCCCTGCCTTATCGCCTCCTCTCGGTCTTTGATCAGCATTACACTGTCAAAGTAGTATTGCTGATTCTCTTCATTCAGCCATCCTCCTATTAGCTTTTGATGTTTCTTGGCGTGCTCTAAGCAACTTTCCAACCCATCTTTACCGAAACTGTCTTGAGTTTCTTGGTAAGCTATCACCCAACCGCCTGTTGTTACAAGCTCTTTGGTTTCGATGTTGAAAGTGAACCCTAGTGGATTCTGAGAAGCGATTTTCAGGATTTCAAAAATCATTTTGATTCAGTGCAGTTTTTTCATCTGGTTGCCGTCCAGTTTGAAGTTCAAAATGTGAGGGCGTCTCCCTCATTGTTGATAGTATAAAGATAATACAATGTTTGATAATATCAAACACATTAAACGAAAATAGGTAAATATTTTCATGAAGAGATTAATTTAATTTTCTTAGGAAGGTACAATAAAGGTAATTCAATTTTTTACTCTAATTAAGACCTAAATATGTTGAAAGAAGAAAGCCGATTTTTTGGAAAACTGATACTAGGGGATAATAAGGTTGTCGATGGGGTATGGTTATACATCACAGATGATGTTATTTATTTGGAGGTTCCACTTAAAGTGTTGATCGATGATAGAATACCTTTAATAAAAGGGGCCTTTAACAATTTTGGGAATGTATCATTTTTTAACTGTTATTTAGGTGGAGGTGAAACAGGTGTAGGAGGGGGATATAGAAGAATTATTGTTGGATATATGCTTAAGGGAGGGATATATAATTCTTTGTCTGATTTGAGATTTAATTTACTGCAGTTTGAATCTCAAACACTTGTAAGTTGGATTAATGACTATGATACCCTATTTCCTTTCGACGATACAAATGTATCGGTTGAGTTTCCTAAGCAAAAAAATATATTAAATGTAGAGTATCAGGGGTTTGCGATATCTATAACTATAGGAAGGGATTCAAAATCATCCCCACATAGATATGTGTCAAATAAAAAATGCTTTATTTCTATACGTACAAATGAAGCTGTTCATTTAGATGATTTTCTTGATCTAAAATTAAAAATTGAAAACTTTATACTCTTTGTCACTAATAAAGATCCACATTTTAGTAAGTGTGTATTAATTGAAGAACAAAGGTCGTATGTGGAACTGATTAACGTGTCAGGTAATGTCAAAGAGAATAAGCTTCCACATAATATACGATTATCATATATTGATATAGAGTCAGATTTTAAGACTGTATTTTATAACTGGGTATCTAATGATGAAGTACGAACAGTTATAGATTTGATTCTTGAAAAATGTTACAATACTGAGTTATCTCCTCAAGGGTTTTTCTTGAATATGTGTGTAGCTATTGAGTGTTATCATGATAAATTTATAAAGAATGATACATCTGAGGATATAGCAGAAAGACTTGAAAAAAGAGAGATGATATCTCAATTAATTGATAATGAAGAGTTAAGAAGTTGGTTTCGCCAAAAGTCAAATTTCTGGACTAGACCAGATATGAGAGATAAGTTAATGGCTTTTGAGCAGGTGTTTAAAGTAATACATGGTGAAGTTTTTCCATATACAACTAAGAAATTAATTGATAAAATACTGAAAACTAGAAATACGATGGCTCATGATGGAGCATTTGATAAATACCTAAGCAGAATCGAATTAGTTATTTTAGGAAAAGTACTTGAGTATACTTTAAAGGTGGAACTTCTTAAGTTATTGGGAATTAATAAAAATGTTGTGGACTCTTTGATAGAAGAGTCTAGAAATAATGTAGAATCATTAGCTAAATGGAATGAATATAATGTGAAATGATTGAAAAAGAGATATTTGCATATTATGGAAGAGCAATATATATGGCTCAATGTGTAGAAAAAGAATTAATGAATCATCTAATTTTCCCTTATTTAGAGGTAGGGATAACTAAAACAAGAGTAGATGACTTAATACAAGAGAAATCAAAACTTACTGTAGGACAATTAAAGCGTGAGTTAAAAGATTTAGATTTAGATTCAGGATTAAAAGAAAGAGTTGATAAATTTCATGAAACTAGAGATTTCTTAGCACATTCATTTTGGTGGGAAAGGGCTGTGGAGTTTTATAGGCCAGATTTACAGCCTAAGTTGATAGTTGAATTAAATGAATACACTGAAGAGTTTGAGGCATTAAATGAAGAGTTATCAGGTCATTGGGAAGAAGTTCTGAAGAGATATAACTTAAATTTAGACGATATTATAGAGGAAACAATCTCTAATGGAAGAACAGAGCCATTTAATGAGGTTAGGAAAATGTCTAAAAATGAAACTATTATTGATTTATTTTCATATAGAATTAATAATGGTAAAGGTCTTATACCAGTTTTTCAATTAGAGGATTTATCTTATTGTACCTTATGTGATGTAGGATTAGTCCCAATCGATATTGAAAATGTAAAAGGGGAGAGAGTGGAGTTAGATATACTGAACGGTATATTTCCAATATACCAATTTCAGCCAAGGCCTAAAGTTGAATCTCCGTGGAATTATACATTAGATTTAAAAAAGAAGGGACTTAAACTTATAGTTACAAGAATAGGTAATGCAGAGCCTTTTAAATGGAGGATAGAGTGAAAGAATTACACCCTACATTAGGTAGGGTGTAATATTATTAATTGATTTTATGTCCAGTGATAAAGGTATAAGCCTGTTCAATAGTCATATCAAGTGCACTTTTAAGCAATTCAATTGGCAAGGAATTGATTCGGTTATGAACCTGATTAAATTGTGTTTCTGTCAGTTGGATGTAGAGTGGTTGAAGCTTCCTCTTTAGTTTACTTTCCAGTATATAACGTTTACAGATATCCGTCTTTTTACCTGCTGCTTTACTTAGGCTTGTACTGTAGTTTCTTCCTGCTTCTTTTAATTTCAATTGGGTGTTTCTATTCATTTTTTGGTTTGTTAAGTTGTTGCGTGTTAAAAAAGTGGGGGCTGCGCTTTACCCCCTTTCACCATCCATTTTTACCATTGGTTTATATGGGCGCAATTTATTTTTCCTTGGTGTATACCGCTTATTTGCATCATTCCAGAATATCCACCATTTGCCATTATATAGTTTTGGAGTTCCTTCTTTCCATCGGTCAAACCCTTGCATGTTGGTATGGCAGGATTCAATTTGATCTACCATTGTCCAGAAGTCAGTAAACTTTCCTTCCTGTTTCCACTTGTTCCGCTCCTGGCTAAATATGTGAGGCCTTGAAAGAAGCCGTAGTTCCAGTTTCATTTCTCCGTTCTGCTGCCAATACTGGTCAATTTGCTGGTGGAGTTCGGTTTCTGTATCTGCTTTCAGGTAGATGTTTCTATCACAAAATAGTTCTGCTCTCAGTTGTCTTCTTGCTGTTTCTGCTTCCCGTAAGAAGAAATTACGGTAAGGTCTTGGGTATCTTTTTTCCATTAATTCTGGTTTGTTAGTCTATTAAAATGGGAGATCGTCCGGATCATCACCTGTAATTTCTGCTGGTGCAGTGGGCAGGGCTTCCGATGTTGATTTTTTCATGGCCTCGTGTTCTGCTTCTGGCATTGGTGGATGTGCATCTCCTCTTGTATCGAGCATGAGCATTTCACGGCCAACTACTTCAGTTACGTATCTAGTGATACCGTCTTTCTCATAGGAGCGAGAGGTTAGCCTTCCTTCCACATAGATTTTGCTTCCTTTCTTCAGATACTGTTCAGCTACTTTAGCTAGGCCACGCCATAATACTATATTGTGCCACTCGGTCATTGATTGTTTGTTACCCTCTCTATCCAGATAGGATTCAGTTGTGGCGATAGGGAAGGTGGCTACAGATGACCCAATTTCAAGGTGCCTTACTTCTGGATCTTTACCGAGGTGTCCAATTAGTATTACTTTATTAACTCCATTTGCCATTATTATTGTAAAATGTAAGTTATATAAATAAACATTGGTAAAATAATAATCATTTATGGGTAAAAAAAGGGCAGGGCGGTATATTTCCCTGCCTTGTGATTTATGCTAAAACCAAGTCCTTATTCTCAATCTTTTTCGCTGACATGCGCTTTTTAGCACGGTCTAAGTTCTCACGTACAATTGTGTATTTTTCTTTGATTTCCTCACTGTTTAGCCTTTCGACCTTTAAGGTGTATTCCAAATCCTTGATATCTTTTGCAAGCTGGTCATTGTCTGTACCTGCTTCAGTCAAGCGTCTATTCAGCGTGTCATGAGACTTCTCAAGCGCTTCTACGGACGTTTCCAAATCAGATGAGCGTTGGGCAAGCGTCTTGTTCAGTTGCTCTATTTTTGTACGTGCGTGACGCTCATCATCAAGGGCAGTTTGAAGCGAAGCCAAGCGCTTTTTCAGTATGTCTACCTCCTCATTTCTTGCGTCAAGTTGTACGCTTATAATGCGCTTGCGCTCAGCCAGCGCTTCAGCCTTTTCGATGGCTGAATTTAGAGCGCTATCAAGCTCATTCCCCTTTTTTTCTAGTTCTGAGACTCTTTCCTGACGGTTTTTCATTACCATTACAACCCCTTGAAATAGGAGGGAGGTAAAAAATAAAGCGCTTGTATAAGGGAGTATTTCTTTAAGCTCCCAGTTGATAAGCCAAGCAGATAGGAATGATACAACCAGAAGCGCTGCAAGTTGTAGGGAGAATGCTCCAATGCGCTTTAGCTTCAATAGTTCGTCTATTTGGATCAGTACTTTTGTCATGGTGGATTATGGTTAAGAGATTCTAGATAGTCTATCCATTCTATCATCAGTAGAGTTGGCGCTTACTTGGAATTGCCCTGCCTGTTTACTGCGCTTGTCTTCTGCTCTGCTGAGTACTGATTGCGCTACTGTTTCGCTCGCTTCATTGAATAGTTGCATATTCCTTATGAGCATATTCAGTACCTTTTCAATCTCTGTATCGCCTTTGCAGATATTCAGTTCTTTGTGAATCGATTCTGACAAGTTGTGAGAGGTGATGACTATAAATATGGGAGGGAAGATTCCAAACAGCACAATACCCACTAACATCATCCAGTCCATATCCATAAAGAAGAACTTATGGTAAGTTGCTACAGATAGGAACGCAGAAACCAAGGCTGCTGCAAGGCTTTCCCACTTTAGTCCAATTATGGCCCAGAAGAGGGAAGCGAGTTCAAGGATTACGGCAAACAAGGCTCCGAGTACTACACCAGTTATTACCAGATTAGCGTCTGCTATACCAACCAGTTGACCAAACTGTTCTGCTGCCTTCTGGCTGAAAATAGAACTGTAGAATAAGGCAATGCTGATTACTTGTGCACCTGTTAGGATGATAATCATGGAGATTTTCCCAACTGGCAAGCGCATAAACAGGATAATCAGTATAGTGATGTAGGTAGATTTGATGATAGCTTTCATAAATAATCAGTTTTGGATAAGTGCCGGATGAGCCGTAACCCATCCGGCAGGGAAAAGAAAAATTGACTACTAACAACCGAGTCTTTATGATGCGTGATATCTAGCTTTGATTAGGTCAAACCTGCCAGTGTCATCAGTGAAATGTTTGATATCAGCTTCCTGCATAGATTTTTGGCGTTCCTGTTCGTTCATCTTTCTGCGTTTGATGACTTCTCCAGTATCTTTCTCCATGTGCAGGACTTCAAAATTCTCAAAGTCTTTCAGTATCAAGCATTCATATGAAATGGTTTCTCCTCTAGCTCGTAGCATATCAGTAAGATTTCTTCTTTCGGCATTTAGCTTTGCCATCCGGTCTTTGATCATCTTGTTGATTCGCTTTTGTCTACCTTCCAATTTCTCAATAGCATCCAGCTGGGCTTGTAGCTCCCTGCCTTTATCAGCTTCTTGTTCGGTTGTGAATTTCTCGAACCGTTCAGCCGTTTCGGTTGATACTTTGATGTTTTTTGTTATTTCAGTCATTTTCGGCTTTTAATTGATTAGGTGAAAAATGTTACCAAGGCTTTCGGTTTCTTGGTTTTACTTTAGATTGTTTTTGCCTTGCTATCTTCTCTTGAAGCAATTTCTTCATAGCACTCAATGATTCTTCTTGTACCTCCTTTGATGCTGTCTCGATTACCTCCAATACAGGCTGAGGAATAGCTTTGGCTTTTATTTCTTGTTTGGCAGGGGTAGATGTGTTTGTCGATACACCATTTCTGATTTTCAGGATATGATCATTTGCCTGAATAGCATCTCTGATAATCTTGGCAGCTACATTAGGTTGTCCATTGGAAACAGCATGTAGTTGATTGATACATTTTCTATTTGTTCTAAGCCTATGCTGAATGTCATTCATTCGCCCTTCATGGTACTTGTTCCAATACTCATTGTATATAGCTTTCCATTGAGGTTGTCCATTGAATTGATCCCAAAATGCTTGTACATCATTTTCAAGCATAAGTTTCTTGGGTTTGAATGCACCTTTTACTGTAGTAGCAACCGTTTTTGCTGTGTCAGCTACAGATTGTGTTACTTCTTTTACAATTTGTCGTACCTGTTCAATCTTCTGACCAAGTAACTGGGATAACTTTTTAGCATTCAATACCATAGAACGGTATTGACTTTTACGCTTACTGATAACGAGGATGCCTATCTGCTCGAGCTCGTTTAAACAATTCGTTATTGTCCTTTCGCAAACACCTATATAGCGGGCATATTCCAAGTTTCTCAAGTCAATAGATTGACCGGATTGATACAGGCGCACAATCTGCATCAGCAAGTGTTTGCTGTTTGATTTCAGCTTTAGGCTTTGTATTTGATATGTGATGCTGTCGGTCATAAGTTATTATGGGAATTTTTATTCGTTAGCAACAATTAGTATATTGCAACAACGATTAGTATCATTTCGCTACAATGATAAAAACGAAATGTATATTTGTCAACATTTAATAAGAAAAAAACTACAAATTGTTTCCGATTATGTCTTTTGGAAAGAGATTAAAAGCTTACTTCGCCTTTAGAGGAGTCCATACTGAGGAGCTTTGTGAAATTCTTGGTAGAACGAGAGCATCAGTAAATTTTTACTTGACAGGTAAGAGATTCCCAAATGAAGAAGTATTAACCCAAATTAAGCAGACATTCCCTGAACTAAACTTCAATTGGTTATTTACAGGTGAGGGGGAAATGTTAGTAAGTGAAAGTGGAAGTGAAAAAAAAACTTCACAATTAGAGGAATCAAATATCAGTAATATTGACAACGAATTGTTGAAATCAATTGCTGATGAGCTTAAAAAGCTACGAGAAGAGAACGTTGTATTGAGAGAAGAGTTAAATAAGGTTAAAAAAAAGGTGGACGGTCTTGATAGTTCTCTGGGCAAGACTAAAACCACAAGGGATGTTAAGAATTTTGGCATTTCGGGAAAGGTTAATCCATATTATCAGAGAGCGTGCTAGTGAACTTATTTGTGCTAAGGGCACACTTAAGGACCACTAGTAGGTAATATGGAGGTTACAACGGAGTTGTAATTCGCTCTAAGACAAATGATTAAACAGAGTCCTAAAATGTTGTTTCATGTTTTTTTGGGACCACTTTTTAGGGATTAACAGTTTGATTATTAGGTAGTTGCATTTTTAGGTGTACTGAATTTTGCTACATGATTTCAGAGTAGCTGATTTTGATGTACTAAGTAACTGTTGTCCATACAATTAGCCATAGAATACTTGTAAAGAGTACTCTATGGCTTTTTTGTTTTCCCTCCTGTAGTCATTTGGTTTGGAGTATTTTAAATCAAGGTTACACATTAAAAACACAAATTGGCTACACCGAATAGCTCTGGCTACACCTAGTTTGAATTTTTAGATTCGATTATCATAAAACCGTTTTTTTAACTTTTAATAACATGACAAAGAGCTATTTTTGGAATGTACGCCCTACAAAAAGTATGGTAGATTTACAGTTTTACCCAAGATCTAGGAAAAATCCAGAGCTGGTAACAATCTATGGACGCATTGCTTGTGAAGGTTTAAGAGATGTGATGTTTTCAACTGGCATCTATTGCAAACGATCAGAGTGGGATGGTGAGCATAAAATGATATTGGGAGCACATCGGGAAGCTGACAATAGCTTCTTAAAGGAAATCAGAAATGAAATTAAGCTTTTGTATAGAGGCTTAAAGGTTAGTCATGACCTTGTAACACCTAACATGGTGAAAGAGGCTTTTTTGGAATCGAAGGGTGGGCGGCATATTTTACTTTTTGATTTCATCCCTCAATTCTTGAAAAGAAAACAGTCAGAAGTTGCAGCTTCTACATTTAAGGCTTATCGCCATCGAATAAAGAAGGTAGAAGAGTACTTTAAGGAGATAGGGAAAGAAAAGATTCTACTGGCAGAAATCACCAAAAAGCAGGGTAGGGACTTTGTGCGTTGGTTAGACAAGATTCGGAAGTATGAGGCGAACTACTCTGCAAAGGTGGTGGAGCTGTTCAATATGCTGATGAACTTTGCGGTAGAGGAAGGCTACTTGAAAAACAACCAACTGTCAGAGGTGTTGTACCTGAAGCGCCCAAGACCTAAAGAGGTAGTGTATCTCAGTGATGAGGAATTAAAGGTACTGGAGCTTTACAAGTTTGCAAGTCCACCATTGCAAAAGGCTTCGGATATTTTTCAGTTTCTATGTCATACAGGAATGAGTTATGCGGACTATAAGGAGTTTTCCTATCAGCAGGATGTATTTAAAATTCTGGGTAGACTGACCATTAAGAAAGAGCGTAAGAAAACGGGGGTGGAATATAAGGTACCGTTAAATGATAAGGCGCTGGCTTTACTTGAGAAGCATAACTACAAACTTCCGATTCTATCTGTACAGAGGCTCAACCGGTATATCAAGGAGGTAATGGCTGTGATCAATGTGCAAAAGCCACTGACTAGCCATAATGGACGTAAGACTTTTGCTATGCACCAGATGCTAAAGGGTGTGACCATGTATGCTATTTCCAAAATGCTAGGGCATCGGAGTATTGCTACAACAGAGACTTTCTATGCGAATATTGCGGAAATCACCTTAAAGGAGGAGATGGATTTAATTCTGAAGACAGAATAAAGACATGAGTTTGTTTATGTATGAATAAATGTTAATATTTGCACTTTAGTGGAAAATAAGCCATAAAAAGCAAATAGATTCTGTTCGTTTTTTTGCCTTGTACATGAATACATTCTTAAAAATTATAGTATAGCACACTATTATATATATAATAGTTACAGAAAAGCCTATCGCTATGTGATAGGCTTTTTTAATTTAAATAAAACCAATCTTGGATATTAGAAAATGTACTGCTATAAAGTTCACTATCCCTAAAGTCGAGCGCAAACTTAGACCTACTATCACCAGTAAAGCTAGATAAAGTATGACTTTTAGTGAAGCTAGAATAAGTCATAAGATAAGGGAAGTTACCAAAAGTTCTGAATTGTAAATTACTGTTTGTAAGGGTAACTTAATTAGAGTGATTGTAGTGAAGACTACTTATAAGAACTTGTTAAACTAACAGTGTGCAAAATAGCTAAAATGCAAATTGACCAATTATCGACTCGGCGATTTAATTCGATTTTGATGGCATTAATGCCTCCAAATGAGGCTTTAGGGGCCAATAGATCCTATTTGTTTAGGGAGTTAAGAAGAGAATATGGGATTATCAGGGCAGAAGCTGGAGAAGATTTAAAAAAGGTGACTGATCAATTACATACCCTGCTTCAAACTGCTAACCTTCTAGACGAATTCAGACAAATACGAATTGGAATTTATGTTGACTGGAGTAAAAATACCTACATTTAGTAAAATATACGATGCTTTTTGTCAAATAAGACGGGTTATTAACAAATCTACTTCTTATGAAAAGTATACTAAAAACTACTACAGATTTTCTTGATCATTATTATGATGAAGAATGTCAGTTAATGGTGACTAAGTATAAAGGGTTTGCTTATTCGCCTTCTCAGATAATGGAAGAAACCATTATTACTCAAAATATTCTACTGATGTATCAGCCAACTTTGTGGTTAGTAGATAAATCTCAAATTCAAATTCATTATTCAGCAAATAGAGTTGTTTCTACTATTAGTGAGTGGGTTAATTTTGTCCACTTAACAAAGTTGATGAAAGTCGCTTTTGTAACTGGAGGCAACAATGAGACTGTTCATAAATATGTATTGGCTTTATTAGAAGAATATCAAGTTCGGAATTTAGGGTTGAAAACGATTCTTGCTGTGTTTGAGGATAAAATTCAGGCTGAAGAATGGTTGTTGTTCAGTGTGAAGTGAGTTGGAGAACTGGTATTGAGGTAAGTTATACTGAAAGGAGGGGTTAACACTTGCGGAGTGTTAAGATAGATTGATCTTGCATTTAGTTAGAATGTATATGAAATTAATGTTCATACGAATTAGGTTTATAAAAAGAGGAAAAAGTAGGTGGTTTCTGCCTGCTTTTTTTAAAAAAAAATGCTATTAAAGGAATGCTATTACATATTTAATTTATACAAAGACGAGTAAAAAAGCCCTTACTATGTGATGGGCTTTTTTCTTGTTAACAAGTAAGTTACTTCTATTTGGGTTGTAATATTTACTTTAGGCAAAGAATGAATTGATTTAGACCCTTTTTAGTGAGGATAAATTCCTCAATTGTCTATTGCCAGGAAAAGCTTACCATCTTATGGTAGGCTTTTTTGTATGGATACATTTTAAAAAATTAATGCTTTTTGGATTTTTTAATGGTTATACATGTTATTTATGTGAGAGTTATTCCACAAGCAGCGGACATAACCTTCTTAACCAATTAATAACAGCATGACATATGCGAAAAAGGCTTGTCTCCGCATCATAGGCAAGCTTTTTTTTGTATTGTTTAGGCATTTTTCAGGGATTATAAATGTTATGTATTTGAGAGTTTATCCACAAAAGAAGGACGTAACTTTCTTAGCCAATTAACAGCATCTTTAGGTCAATAATGATCTGAAAGAGCACATGCACGAAGGAAAGCTTGTCTTAGCACCAAGGCAAGCTTTTTTTATTGACTTGGGAATTATTATTGGCTGCAATTGTTATTGAATTGAGAGTTTTTATCCAAGAAGAGAGGGGTAATACTTTCTGACTAAAATTAACAGCAGTAGTAACCTTTAGGCTAATGAAGGGAGCTTAAAGGTTGTAAACACTAATAAAAGCTTGCCTAAGCAGAGAAGGCAAGCTTTTTCTGTTAATTGCTATTGAGCATAAAAAGGCAAAATTTGCAGATTCATAATTAATATGATTATTAAAGCACAAAAAGAATGGGCAGCCTCTGTCCATTTTTTTGTTAGTGTTGAATTAGGAATACCGATCCTAAATAACGTAATAAACGAGTAGTGAAAGGCCTGTTACAATGTGATGGGCTTTTTGTGTAAATTATTTTTGTGTTGAATTTGTTACGATAGTGTAGACATCAGACATCATGATATGGTTTACTCATGCTAATCTTGAACGATGTAAAGCCCGCCATCTCTATGGTGGGTTTTATATTGTTTGCATTTTGGTGCAATAAAGATCAAATTGTTTTTCATTTATTGATAAATAGAAGGAAAAAGAAAGAACGGGCAGTATCTGTCCGTTTTTTCTTTATATTCAATAATAGGATTGTCAATCCTATCTTAACTATTGAAAATGAGATACGAAAAGCCTGTCACAATGTGATGGGCTTTTTGCTTTATTAACGGAATTGGTAAGTAAAGAAATGGTGGGGTTGTGTAAATTATATATGATTGAAACGTAGTTTTTCGATCGCATGGATACCAATATACTTGACTCCTAGAGAGAGATTTAAAGCCTGCCATTTTGTGGCAGTTTTTTTTTACCGATAAAATCGGATGTTTGTGCACCCCACTCAACGCCATGTTTGAGTGGGGCTTTTTTATGGCCACTATGACCTCATAAATACTTCCTATAATTTTATGGGAAACATAGAGCGTTATGGTAATGAACGGCAAACAACTTTCAATTTTCAGCAATCAGGAGGCGCAAAGCAGGCAGGTCCGCAAGGAGCGGCTAATGTTGCAGTGTGAGCGCTGGCTGGCCAAGTACATCGAGATGGAGTACGGATGCCAGTTTGAGAACAGGTACCAGGATCTGGTTTTGCTTGATGGGGATCTGGAGGAAGGGGAGGAAGAATGCCAGGTGGTGGAGGTGGAAGTGGTAAGCTCGTGCAGTGTGCGGGCTGTCCATATCATTCCGGCACTAAAACACGAATTTGAGTTCAAGCTGCTGACCTATGTGCAGGCACAGAAACTGGCGGGCAAGTCTGCCCGTTCGGCGGTGGTGGAGTTCCTGGAGCTTTACGATATCTGCTGCCTGAACGAGTACAAGACTGCCCGTGGCTATAAGCTTTGGCAGCGGAGCGAGCAGCGCAAAATGACTAAGGAAATTCAAATCAGACGTGAACTGGCAAGATGAATCTAGGTAGAGCAAAATCGGATAACTGGGGCAGCTTCAAGGATATTGTGGTCGTGAAGGCAGACAATGTCAGCTCCATTGACTATGAGGGTGCGCATAAGGCCACCGCTATCAGCATTGTTTCGGAAGAGGGTATCTATTACCTCTATGATGTTTTGGGGGGTAGGTACCGTGAGCCGATGAAAACGGATAAGCAAGGTGACTACTTTGAGCTGGAGTTGCAGTTTGGTATTGCCAAGGATCGGGAGGAGGTGCGGGAGCTGGCATTGCAGCTGAAGGATGAGCGGGTGGTGTGTGTGGTGACAAACCAGCTGGGGGAAAAGAAACTGATCGGAACGAAGGAGACACCGCTGCGGATGTCTTTTGGTTTTGATCTGGGTAGCCAGATAACGCAAGGCAACTCGCATGCTTTTACGGCTGGAGAGCGGAGCCTTGACAGGAGCCGGATCTTTGAGGGAAGTATTGCAGAGCCGGCAATGCCTACACTGGTGGTGTACCGGGACAACCCGGAACAATTGCTGGTTCAGAAAACCGGTGCGCCTGCGGAGTGGATCCACTTTGAGGAGTATTCTCATCTGATTGTGGATGATCCCGCCACCGTGACGGCCATTAACTTCTGTGATGCGGGGGTGTATGGTACTTTGGACTTGACGAAGCAGAACTGGAGTACCCTTTCGTATGTATGTCTGAAAAATGGGCGGGACTTGGACTTGCAATTGCCGGACTATGTGGTGCAACAGGCTGGCTTTACCCTTGACATGACCAATGCCATCCTGACAAAGGTTAAGCTGCTTTCGGTTTTGCAGCAGCTGGATTCACTGGGCAGTGACCTCACTTTTACAGGGCGTACCTTTAAGATTGGGGTAATTATTCCAGACTCAACAGACAGCAGCGATACACAGGAAGGTTTTCCATTGATACCGGGTAAGGAGCCTGACCAGACCTGCATTAACCTGATGGAAAAGTTGGGTGGCCCAAATTATGACGGCAACGGTGAGGGTTGGACCATCACAACGGCTACTTACCTGTTGGGTATAGTCTATATGAAGGGTGGCATGTATGATATGCGGAACTGCTTTTCCCAGAATTCAGGGGAAGGGCTGATCATCACCAAGGGGCAGTACAATTCCTACCAGTTCAATATTACGAACAGGAGCAACTGGGTAGGTCTGGACGGTACAAGGCTGGAGTTTTACCATACGGAGCCTGCTGCCATTGTCAGGCTTAATATGCGTAAGCTTAGGATGACAGTTGCGCCACAGTTTACGCAGGTGGTTTTCGACAGTGCCATGCGGGTAATACTCAGGGACACTGACCTTAGCATACTGGACATGATTACACAGATTGAGCAGGGTGATGTGACAACAGGGACTGTGGTGCTGGACTTTATGGCGCTTTCACAAGGAATTGACGACAATGTCACGGAAGCAACGGAGCAGTTCTATGATGATACCGGCATTGAGATCATGCACCCCAAGTTTGAGGAGGTTTTCACGGACAATGGAGGGAATGACTGGGTGAATGGGGGTTCGATCTGGCAGAGCATCCATGAGGCCATCACGGATATCGTTTCCTGCTTTGTTCCAAACGGGAATGCAAACCAAGGCTCAAACAGTTGGCAGGAAGCAGCCGACATGTACAAGGGTCAAGACACTTGCACCCTGGACATGAGGGATGAGATCAACAACCTGATAGAGCCTTTCAGGTGGGCACGCTATGTTTATTGTGATGCCAGCCCGACCAACAAGATGTACCATTATACCCGCAAGCTCACGGATGTAACCGTGTTCAGGGGAAATGATGCGATAACGCAGGGCATCACCCCAGAGCCGCTGGTGGTGCCAAAATTTGGCACGCTGGACTTTATGAGGGCATCGATCAGGGGATACAAGCCGCCCAACAACCAAATGACCATTGACTTTGGGAATGTGGACCATGTGGAGGAGCTGTGGCTGATGCCTTTCTCCATGATCAGTGATGCTGCTGCCAGGGTGAACATCATCAACCTGAAGTCCCTGAAATACTTTGAGCCTTGGGCACAGATGTACTTCAGCCCTTTCTGGAATGATGCAGGCTTTGACAAGTCCTCGCTGGTGGAGTTCAGGCGTGGCGCATATGGAAACTCGATTATCGATTCAGGGTATCAGGGGCTGGTGTTTGATAACTTCCCTAACCTGGAAGTGCTGCACCTCAACAGGTATCAGGAATACTATTTCAGGGCCTCCAACCTGCCAAGCCTCAGGGAGCTGGTCACCCCTAAGAGAATGGACCAGAACGGTTTTAACGGGTTGCAGGGAAATACGGACTTCATTGTGGATATGGCCTCGATCAACAAGGATAACCTGGAGGTGTTCAATGCTTCCGGAAACATGCCCACCAGTATTGACCTGTCAGGCAATACCTCACTGAAAGAGTTGGGGCTGGATTTGTGTGACACCGAAACGGTGCTCTACAATACCGATTCACTGGAGCGGCTTATCCTGAACCAGGACGATAGGCGGATGTTTGGCAGCCTGCCGGTGCAGCTGAACAGTGTTGTGCCGAACCTGATCAACTTCCCGTCCCCTTCAATGAATTACATCGCTTTGACTTCCTATGAGCAGGATAATTCAACGACGGTATATGCTGACTCTGTTGGTTACTGGGAGGACCTGCTGAACATGGCCTTTTCAGCCAATGCAGACAAGAACACGGTAAAGGATGTTGTCTTGAGTGTTGGGTCAGGGGGGTACTTTATTAGCGATGGAGAAGCTTTTATCAACAATGTGAAGGTTGCCTGTGAAAGGGATTGGATTTCTGCAACTGTGCATGGGGTTGACATGACATCAGTAAGCCCTAACCAGTATTCAAATACACTCTACATAAGAGGGGATGTGTTCTATGTGGATAACTACCCGCAGTCTCCAAGGTACAAGAAGTACAGCATGAGCGATCTGAGTTTTATCTCCAATGCTTCCAATACGAATATGTCCAACAGGTAACAAGAAAGCCTCCCATCCCGGGAGGCTTTTTTGTTTAGTTCAAATCGTAGTGTTCGTATTCTTTCTCTCCAGATATTTTCTTGAGGTATTTGCCCACTAGGTAGGTGTCGAGTGCCTCGGTGTAGTGCGGCTCGTGTACCTGCGGGCGTGTCTTCCAGTTCTTTTCCCCGGACTTATCCTTGTTGAATCCTTTCTTTCCCAGCTTTGCCCCGCAGCTTTCCATGCTGATGTTCAGATCCTCGCAGTTGACCCGGTTGGAACGATAGGCGGGCAGCCTTTCGTCACGTTCACTGAACATATGGGCATAGAGGTAATAGACCGCATCGTGATGGGGTGCCTTGCCGATATAGTGCATGCGAACTTTCCAGCCCAGTTTCTCCAGCTCTGACTGGTACTCATCGGCAAAGCTGATCTCCCTGCTGGCATCTTCGGCTACAAAGGTGTGGTCATACCAGAAGTCGATCTGGTTGTTGCTTATCTGATGGGGCTTGTAGTAGGCATGGAATTTCTTGACCAGGTCCGAGATCTTTTTCGGATACTCCACGTGCATGGCGTTGATGGGGCCATCGCATTCCACTCCATCCACCTTTCTTGGCTGGCAGATGGACATGGTACTGATGGCAATATTGGCATCACAACTTATCTGCAGGGGTTTTCCTTTCTGCAGGTCAGAGTCCCAGCGGCAATCCTTCTTGACATCGAAAATAGTTTTGCCTTGCAGGTCCAGGTTCATGATAAAGCTATCCTTTTCCGCTACGTAATAATGGCGTTCCTCATCGAGCAAACCGTAAAAGCCACCGGCCTTTTTGTGGATAATCTCATTGAGCACCGAGATCATATAGTCTAATGGGGATAGTAGCTTCTTGAGGTTTTGGATGGCATCAAGGCCCAATACATGCACGTTGTCCAGTGTGCTGGCTGTGGAGAAATAGACGGTCTTTCTTCGCAGCTCATTGAGTTCTGCAGAGTACTGCTTGATCAGTGCCTTGACCTGCTGCTCCTTTCGGTTGGAAAGGTGCTCTGTCTCCAGCTGGTATTCGAGCTGGGAAACCCTGATGGCAATTTGCAGGATCAGTTCGCAGCGCTGCTCGTCGTATTGTTCCTCATAGTTCTCGAGCCATTTCTGTTCTGCTCCCCGTGGGCGGTCGGAGGTGAACAGTACGGAATGGTGCTGGCTCAGGTGTCCGAAGTGCATGTCATTGCCTCGGTTGGCAGGCAGGATCTCCCGAACGAGCTGGTGCTTGAAGAAACGGGCCTCGTCAAACCAGAAGTAATCCGAGTCCATACCGTTGTTGAGTGTCTTGGTGGAGAGGATCTGGGTGTTGGCGCCGTTCCACCAGAAGATGGTATTCTTGCTGGACTTGATGGGGCGGATGGACTTGGGAATCCGGAATTTCTTGTCCGGAAACCGGTTAACCCAGAAGTGTATCCCTTCTATCAGGCCAAAACTCTCCAGTTCCCGGATAATGTTGGGCAGCAGCTTAGTGAGCAGGTTGGTGTAAGTGTATCCGACAATGGCACCACCGGAGCGTGGCATCAAATCTGCCCGGCTCTTGAGCCAGTTGGTGCCTCTAGTCGTCTTGCCCGTACCTCTTCCCCAGATATCCACCTCGATCTGTGCGTCGATAAGCGTGGCTTTCAGCTGGGGGACATTGTGATGGATTGGCTTGCAGCCTTGCGGATAATTCATACTCCAGTATTCCGTTTTGAATCAAAAAGTGCAATTGCTCATGGGTGGCCATATCATGGCTTACCTTGACGTTGGGCTTGATGGCCTTGAGTTCCTCTTCCATCAGGTTGAGGGAGGTGGTCAAATCAAACTTGCAGGGCAGTGGGGTAACCTTTCGGCGCTGTTTTACCCGTTGCCTGCAAACTGATATGGGGCAGCTGATCCGGACGATAAACCTGTCATGTGTCTGCATGGTCCACTTGGCGTACTTCCATGCCTTGCCGCTGCCGGTGGTCTCCAGGATAATCCGGTCGTGCTGCTGGATCAGGTTGCTGAACATCTCCTGTGCCTTTTGTTCCCGTGAGATGGGGGTGGCATGCATAAAGCGCCACCGGCACTCATCAATGGAGATAAAGGTGTAGTTGGGCAGGATCTTGGTCAGGGTTTCGGCAAGGGTGGTTTTGCCGCTGCCCATATTGCCGGCAATGACGATAAAGTGTTTACTCCTCTGGCTTGATTTCTTCATAGTCGGTGTCTTCAATGTCTGCATCGAGTTTAGGTACCCTTTTCAGTTCCTTGAGCTGTCGCATCAGTTCCTGGTCATCGGGCAGCTTCTTGCCCAGCAGTGCAGGGTCAAATACCAGCAGCGGTTTAGGGGGCTGCAATTGCTCCGGGTCCACGGTTTCCTTGTCGCCCATAAACTTCTCGATCAGTTTGGTGAGGTTGGCATCACAGGTGGCCATGGTTTTCAGGTCCTCATCCACGACCGCCATGTCACGGGTCTGCTTGATGTTTTCCATCAGGATGGATACATGGTAGTTGCGGTCCATCTTGACCATGGAACCGAATATTTCCTGTGCGTCCTGGTAATCCCTGAAGGCGGAGGTACGGCTGTAACTCTTGGCCAGCTTCTTCAGCTTTACAACCCTCTGCAGTATTGGCAGGACCTTACTCATGCTGAAATGCTTGCGGATCAGGTCATCGGCAAATATGATCCTTTCCAGTTTTAGCTTGGCTGCGTCTGGGAGCTGTTCCTCTGGAATCTTGCCAGTCAGGAAGGCCAGAATGGCATCCTTGTCGGTTCCCTTATAGACTATCTTTGGCATCGGCTAATGCTTTTTCTAGTGCATCTCTTTCGGTGATATGTTGCTGGAGTTTTTCCTCCAGCTCCTTTTGGCGGTCGCTGTCGGTTTCGGCTTTCTCCAGCTTCTTGTTGGTGCGTGAGATATAGGTGCGCACATTGGAGAGCCGCTTCTGCAGCTGTGCCCGGTCAATCTTTTCGGTGTCGATTTCGATCCTTTCCGGTTGCCTTGCCGGGTCTGGCAGTTTTCCATGTTCCCGGTAGTGATCGAGCTGATCCCAGCAGGCGTATATCTTTTCCCATATCCCCATCAGTTCTGTGATTGCTTCATTGAGCTGCTCACCTTCGGGGACGAGGTCCAACCTCATTTTGTTGGCTGAAACAATGGCAAATAACTCGTTTTTCTGCTGCTCGAGCTGTCGGACCTCTTCCGGGGCATTCGGGAACTTGCTCTTTGAAAATTCCTTGGTGGACTTTTCGACCTGCTTGGCTACCTCTGCTTTTTCGGACAGCTTTTGCAGTTCCTGCTGCAGCTTCTTGGTGTTGAAGCTGGT
This sequence comes from Limibacter armeniacum, assembly GCF_036880985.1. Taxonomy (NCBI): domain Bacteria; kingdom Pseudomonadati; phylum Bacteroidota; class Cytophagia; order Cytophagales; family Flammeovirgaceae; genus Limibacter; species Limibacter armeniacum. Next base: position 562,274 of record NZ_JBAJNO010000009.1, on the reverse strand, counting down.
TTCGTTTTGGAGCAGCTCCTTGAGGAAGTGGGAGGTGGAGTGCTCCCTGAAGATTTGGTATGCTCTTTCATAATTCCAGTGCTTGAGTACTTCGTGTATTGCGTTCATGTGCTTGTTGGTTTGATGAAAAAAGGCCCCACCATGGTGGAGCCGATTTCCAAAAAGTTGGCTTCAGAAAAAATTTCTTAGACTGCTCCACCGTCGGATTGCAGCGGTGTTGGCTCACCGGCACCATAGTAGCGGATAAAGTTATCATAGTACGATGTCTCAAAACTCCATCCGTTACCACCGTTGCCCACTGTGCCAGCATCGTATGAAGGCACAATCTTGGCACCGTTATTTTTTGCGCCTAACTGGATAAACTTGCCGTTTTGTGACTCAAAAATCACAATGAAACGGTCGTTCTTTACCCTTCTGGCCATGGCTGCGGCATCTTCTTCGTCACCCGGATGATAGAAGGTGAGCTTTGGTTGGAACATTTCTGCATCCACATCACCAGCCGGCTCTGCCCCAAAATTGGACTTCTCAATGGTGGCATACACCTTGATCCATCCTTTGCTTGCCTTGAAGACGTGGGGCGTGTCGATCCTTACGGCATCTCCATCAAAGCTGGCTGGATCGACCACATCACTGATGGTGTCGAAGTAATCCATTGGAGCATACCAAATATTTTGTTTTATACCTGGGGCGTTGTCACGACCACGGGGTGTCCCCAAGTCTACATAGTCAGTGCTTGCCATCGTTTAGCTTAGATTAAAGTGTTAGAGTTTCGTTACGAAGGCGATCTTGGCGGCAACCAGACTGGCTACCAGCTTTGGTCGTTCCTTCAGGTCCTGCTCTGTCAGGAGCTTGCCTGCTTCTTTCAGGTCTTTGACCTTCTTGTCGTCTTTTTTCTTTGCGAGCATTTCGGTCGTCATCAGCCAAGTGCCTTTATCCAGCAGCTTTTTGCCAGACTCGTCCATGATGTCACGGGAAAGTACCGTGATCGGGATTGGGCACTTGTACTTTTGGCCAGTTACCAGAATGACGGGGGCTTTGACTTCCCTGGACTGCTTAACCTCCTCGTTTTCGGCCTGCAGTTCAGCGATTGTTTCATTCTGCTGCTTTAAGTATTCCGCCACCTCTTCGGGCGACAAGTCTTTTAGTTCTTCTGGAGTCATTGGAATTGATATTTTAGGGGAACACCCTTAATCAGGGTGTTCCGGGTTGATTACAAAGTATCTTGATCGTTGGTGAATACCAGCTCCTTGATCACGAAGCCAATGCCCATCCACCAGTCACCAAAGACCTGAACTGCTCTTGGATCGTTACCGATTCTCACTTTTGGCATGTTCATATTGCCTTTGTTACGGTTGATTTTCTTGAAGTTCCACTTTGGTGTACAGTAGATCTTTTCAGAACCTTTACTGGAAGGCACTCCCTCAACAGTTACGTTGGTGTCTTCTACCTTGTAGACAGAGTCACCGCCTACCACTACACCAGTCATGTACTTGGCCCTGTAACCTCTTGCATACCTTTTTGCCAGTGCTGTAGACATCACTAAGGTCATGTCAATGTCGTCGTACTCTTCTGGGAAGGTGTCTACAAAAGCTTCGATTTCCTCTACAAAAGTTACTGGATCCGTCGAGAAGGCTCCTGTGGTAATTGGGGTGATATCACCAGCTGTGATCGCATCGTTGATCTGCTTTCTCAGACCGTCGATAGTGGTACCAGCCGCTGCTGCAGTGCCTGGTGTTACGGCAGCCTTTACGCCACTGAAAACTTCTTTCTTCTCCCAATCCTCTTGAATTTTCGAGATTATGTGCTTCTCGATCATCCAACGAACCAGCGGCCACTGTGCACGGTCTGCTGGCTCCAAACCGGTTAGGAATTCAGCCCAGCTGTTTTTCAGATCGTCAGGATATAACTCCACATCGATCTTGAAGTTACCCAAAGCGATTGGAGCCGGCTTGAAACTCAAAGCTCCTTTTGGTGTCCATCCTTTTTGGAATGGTTGCAACACCTCTGTGAATTCAGACTCCGACGCCCGATATTCGTTTTCCTCGATAGTAATGGCACTTGCCACCATATCGGTTTTGGATTTGGTCTTTACTTTTTCGTAAAGCCTATCTTGCTTGTCTTTACCGTCGTAATAGGTGCCGTATTGGGCGACCAAAGCGGTTACATCAATATCTGCCATTTGAAAGCTTGTTTGTCAGTTTTGAATGGATGATTAACTGTTGAAATTGTCAAGCCAAGCGAAGTCGGCTCCTCTTGGAGCATCTTCTTGTGTTGCCGGGCCTTTGTCCTGTTCGGCGATTGGTTCGGTCTGCTGGTTGAGAGCCAACTGAGCGGAGTACTTTTCTGCCAGTGCCTGCTGTTCAGCTGCCTTGGCTTCAGCATCTGCAGCTTTTTGGTTGGCTTGCTCAAGTTGCTGCTCAAGGTTGGTTACCTTGGCCTGCAGGTCGGTTACCTGTTTTGTCTGGTCAGCGGTTTGTTGCTCTTCAGAAGCCATGGATAGCCTGAAGGTTTGAACGCCTTGCTGCGTCAGTTCCTCGTTTACTTCCTGCAATGCCTCTGCAGTGATTTCGCTTTGGTCGAGCTTCGGCAGCTCTGAATATTTTGGAAACTTGTTTTTTCCGAAGATGCTCATGGTTTGTTGCGTTTGTTGTGATTCCTGGCGTTTGGCCGCAAGTGCAGCAGCTCTCTCGAGTGCGTAGTTGAGATCGCCAATGCCGTCCACAAGTCCGACCGCCATTCCTGATTTATCTCCAAAATCGGCATAGTACACTTTACCGGTTAGGACATCCTCAAAATCGAGGTTGAGCCTGTCGCCCCGGAAGGCCTTGATATCGTTGTGGAAGTTGATATTCAATGGATCGAGGGATTGCTCGATCATTGGTTTGTAGTCTCCCTCGAGGTAGGGTGTCCAAAGGCATAAAAAAAACTCTTGCCATTTTTGTGTTGAACTGAAAATAAAATTTTCGCACAAAATACGGAAAGAGTTTATGTCGGTAAACATACAGCAAAAACAGCTACAGGACAAGTTTAATCACCGTTACACGGTTAAGAAGTTACGCGGAAGGGTCTGTGCACTGGAAAAAAGCAGAGGGAGTTGGAAGGGGAAATATCAGAATAGCCAACAGTTGCTCAAGGCATTGGAAAGAGAGAACAAGCAGTTGCGGCAACAGCTGTCATCTGTAGGTCCTCCAGCTGAGCACTCGCTCCCCATAGCTGGACATAAGTACAATGTCTTGATGGTGAGTATCTGTATACACCTCTATGTAGTGGGCGGCTGCAGCTTTCGGGGTGTGGTTTCTTGTCTGCAATATTTGAATAGTGCACTGGGCTGGCACTTGACCAGCCTTCCAAGCAAGAGCGCAGTCGAGACTTGGGTCAAGAAGCTGGGGTATTTTTCTTTCAATCAAGGAGAAGGCCGTTTTACCGACAAGGAGTATGCCCTGATTGTGGATGAATGCATGACCATTGGTGATGAACGGATGCTGATGGTACTGGGCGTGGAGGCAGAAAATACCACAGCAGAGGTACTTACGACCGCTGATGCGGATGTACTTCACATAGAAGTACAGAAATCCTGGAAGGCTGACCAGATCAAGCGTGTGCTGAAGGAGGTGGCCCAGACACAAGGCAAGGCACCTAAGTACGTCATCAGCGACTCGAACAACAATTTGGTCGCAGGTATCAAGGCTGCGGAACTTTGCCGAGTCAAGGATGTTGGTCACCAGCTGGCGCTACTGGCAGAAAGGTGCTACAAGAAAGATGATCGATATATCGCCTTCATGAAGTCGTTGGGAGCCTGCACCCACAAAAACATTATGAAGCCTGTGGCTTACCTATTGCCGCCAAGGCAGCGTGACCACTCCCGCTTCCTAAATCTGACGCCCACTATCGATTGGGTGTTGGCGATACAAAAAAAATATTCCACCCTAACCCGGGAAGAACAGGAATGCTTTGCCTTCCTGCAGGAACATAACGAGATTGTCAAGGAGTTGGAAACACTTGTTGTTATCACCTGCAAGATCAACAAACACCTTAAGAACAGTGGATTATCCACCGAAAGCATTGATGTGTGCCTCTCGTACTGTGAGACAGTAACACCTTATGAGAAACTGAATAAATTCATAGAAACTGTGAAAACATACCTGAAGGAAGAGGTCTCGAAACTGGAAGAGCAGGCCTGCTGGCATTGCTCTTCTGATGTTATTGAGTCTTTATTCGGCATCTTCAAGTACAGGAAGTCTCCCAATAAGCTGTATGGTGTCACCTCCTATGTGCTCTACCTGGCACTGGTAACAAGAAAACTTGCTGGCAAGGTGGTATTGGATATCGATATCAAGAGCGCTCAGGAACAGGTTTTCCTGTCCAAAATCAAGGAGTGGGAGGTTAATTACCTAAAAGAAAATCAAGTACTTAGACGTATGAAAGCACTCTCAAATTGACCGGAAGAAAATCTAATGTTTTGGACACCCTACCCTCGAGGGCAGCTCTGAAGGTGCCATTCTTATCGGTGGACTTGGTGGCGTAGATTTCGTGCCACTTGCCGCCTTGTTTCTCGAGTACACCTCGGAAGTCGGCAAAGGCTGCCATGGTACCGATGCTGCCCACCATATCCATCTTGCTGGAAGTGATAATCTCATCCGTAGCAGCTGCGATATAGTAGGCGGCTGATGCAGCGATATTATCCACCCATGCAACCACCGGCTTTTCTATGCTTCTGATGGTTTCAATTAGTTCGAGTGTGCCGATGGCGGTACCGCCACCGCTGTCCAGTTGCAGGACAATTGCATCCGTTTTTGCATCGCTGTCCAAGTTACGGAACCATTGAGACATTTGCTTGGTCCCGGCGGGACCACACCATTGCCCGTATTTGGTAACCGGTCCTCTCAAGTCCATGCTGGCAATATTGAAGGAGCGACTGCCGGTTGACGCATTGCCAATGGTTGCCATTTGGGGGGCAGCTTCCTCCTGGTTCTTAAGTGCTTCTTCTGCTGAGATTAGTAGCTTACCGTTGAGCAATGCCATAAGCTGCGGGATTTGTGCCTGCGCATAACTTGGTGTGATCCATAACGGTGAGCTGATGATTTCATTTATAAGGTTGTGACTCATAATCCTTCAATTTTGGAATGAAGGAGGTTAAAAGGATTGGATTTGGTTAGGACGGATATGTCTTAAAGTGTAAGAGGAAAGGTTAGGACATTGCAGCAATGGTATTTTTCTAATGATTCTTTTTTTGAACTTAAAACCATTTTTTATGCAAACCATTAAGACTCCGGTCACTTACTACGGGGGGAAGCAGCGTCTTGCCTCCAAAATCATCCAGATGCTTCCTGAACACAACCTGTATGCTGAACCCTTCTGCGGGGGAGCTGCTGTGTTCTTCCTCAAGCCTAAGTCCAATGTGGAGGTATTGAACGATACCAACCGGGAGCTGATCAATTTCTATGAGGTGGTGCAGAATGATTTTGTTTCACTGGAGAAGGAGATCAGGATATCGTTGCACTCAAGGGATATGCATCGGCGGGCCAAGGTGATCTATGAGAACCCGGATATGTTTTCCTCACTCAAGCGAGCTTGGGCGGTATGGGTATTGTCGGCCCAGTCATTCAGTGCCAAGTTGGGGGATGCTTGGGGGTATGATGTAAAGAAGCGCACCACTTCAGTCAAGATCAAGAACAAGCGGGACAGCTTTACGGAAGATTATGGTATCCGTTTGCAGGATGTACAGCTGGAGTGTACCGATGCTATCCGTGTGATCAAGTGGCGTGACCGTCCGGACTCCTTCTTCTATTGTGATCCGCCTTACTTCAACTCTGACTGTGGTCATTATGATGGCTATACGGTGGAGGACTTTGAAATGCTGCTGAAAGCACTGGAGCAGATTGAGGGTAAGTTCCTGCTGTCAAGTTATCCGAGTCCATTGCTGGAGGAATACACCAAGCGGAATGGTTGGTACCAGGAAAGTCTGGAGCAACAGGTGTCGGTCAACAACCGGGGGACAACTCGTAAGAAGAAGGTGGAAGTGTTCACTGCCAACTACCCACTGACCTTGCCGAAGTAAGCTGCAATTGCAACTACAGTACAAGCCTTGTCGGATAAACCGGCGAGGCTTTTCTTTTGTCGTTAGCTGCTGAAAAAATACCCTGAATCAGATATCATAAATCTAAAATTGGGGTGCAATTGCACTCTGATGATAGGGCAGGCCGCTCCTCTTTCCCCGAAAAAAACGCTTTCATTTTTTTCTCACCGCCTAAAATCAGGGTTCTTGATAGTGTTAGGACAAATTCGAGGGTGAACTGCTTGAAATATGGTACGTTAAAAACTCTGAATTTCTTATATTCTGTATCTCATAACCTACTTCACAATGGTTATAGACAGCTTTTTAATACTTATTCTAACTAAAATCAATTAAAACCCACTAGTCATGATCAAGTCAAAATTATCTGCGCTAATCTTTTGTGTGTTTTTAATCGGTTGTGGAGTTCCACAACAACAGTATGATGCACTTAAGAAAGAAAATGAAACATTGAAAGCTCAGCTTGATGATTGTCAATTTGGTGCATCAAAGTTGTTAGAAAGTGCAGAATCCTATTTTGGATATAAGAACTATTTGAAGGCAAAAGATGACATTGCCGCTATACTTGAAAAGCATCCATCATCACCTGAAGCTGAAAAAGCCAAAGTACTTCTGGGGAAAGTTGATGTAGAAATCAAGAAAAAAGAAGAAGCTACAAGAAAAAAAATTGAAGAGAAGAAAAAGCAAGCAAAGCTTAAGGTCGAAAAGGCTACCCGAAATATGAGGAAGTCACACGATGACATCAGAAACATAACTTGGTACTATGACAAATCATCACCAAGATATGTAAACTCTAGAAGCAACGTTCACCTATATTTTGGCAAAAGAGGAATAAATGATGTTCCATCACTGTGGTTTGTTATCCAGTATGTTGCAGATGATTGGCTATTTATTGATAAGTACATCATTAAAGTTGGCGACAAAACTTATAACATCAGTGAAGAAAGAAACAGGGAGGTTAAAACAGATCATGGGTCTGGACAGATATGGGAATGGATTGAATTAAGTGCAGGTAAGAAAGAAATTGAAATAGCAAAAGCTATTGCAAATGGTAAAAATGTGAAAATACGGTATAATGGACGTCAATATTACAGAGACCGAGTAATAACAAGTGCAGAAAAAACGGCAATCAAAAATGTGTTGATTGCTTATGAAGCCCTTGGTGGTAAAGTCAACTAAAAAAACACCTCCCCCAAGCCTGTCCTCACCAGACAGGCTTTTTTACTGACTGTGTTTTATTAACTTTGAAGTTTCGTTAAATATTAGATGATTTTTTCATAAGCTATAAACTCTTTATAATGAAATTCTACGCCTATTTTTTACTCTTATTGATTACTGTTGTAGGGTGTGATGAGAAGCAAAGCACTGATTTAGAGTTGTTTGATTTGAAAGGAGATGTTGAAAAAGAAGTAATGTATTCAGGGCCTGCAAAGCAAGTGTCTGGTGTTTGGTCATTGGTTGATACAACTTCTTTTTCTCAGAAAAACTTTAATCAAAGTGGTCTCTTTGAGCAAGAAGACCTTGAAATATTGAAGCAGCAAACAAAGCCTTCGTCTAGTAGAATCGGAAGCTATGGTGAAATGGTTGTTCCAACTTATTCTAAGGATAGTATTATCCAAAGGTATTTAGGAGTTATGCATTTAGCAGGAGATACAACTATCCAAACTAATTATAAAAGTGATGGAACTATTGACTCTTTTGACAATACAGTAAGAGTTTCTAATGGATCATGGTCTTTAATTTATTTTAAAGAAAGCGATGATACTGCATCAGGAAGAAATGAAACAATTAAAATAGGTGAAAGAAGTGAGATGTCAATTACCTGTTGGTTCACTACTGTCAATGGTTCTTTTTATTCAGAACAGTGTGATACTGTTTATGCTGAATATTTTGATTTTGATGAAAATAATAACTGGAGGAAGATGGTACTATATAATCTAAAGCCAAATGGTACAAAAGGTTATTTTAATGATATGGCAGTTAGAGATATCACCTACTACGACTAACCCTCAAAAAGCACTCCCCCAAGCCTGTCCTCACCAGACAGGCTTTTTTTGTGCACTTTCCACTCATGGAACAATTCATCAAACTATCGGAGGTGCTGACAGAAATGGAAAAGAAGGACCACAGAGGAGAACCTATTCCATTCAATATTGAGGTATTTACCTACAACCGTACTCACAAGAAAGATTGTAGGCGCATGCAATTGCAGGGTTACATCTGGGCAAAGGTGGCCAAAGTGGATCCAGCTGTCAAAACACAGGCAGGTACAACAAAGCGCAAACGGCTACCTCGTACCCTGACATTGGTACACCCCGAAACTGGTGATGTGCGAACTATCCACGCTGTCCTGATCCACAGGTTCAACGGCAAAATGATGCGATACTAATGAGCAGGCAAGAGCAAACATTTTTACATATCTCCAAAAAGACCAATGCGGCCTATGTTGGAGAGATCAAGCAGGGTGTCACTGGGGAGCAGCCGGCAACACCACTGGCCAAAGACGAAGGAGGCGGCAAGGTTGCCAAGTGGTTTGATCCTGGTAACGACTACCCTGACAAGATTATCAAGGATATCAATGCGGTACCTACACTGTCAGCTACGCTTTATTGGAAAGCCAATGCCCTGATCAGTGGCGGTCTGGTATATGGGGAGGTCAACTATGATGATGACGGCAACGAAAAGCTGAAACCAATAAAAGATCCGGAAATCGAAGCTTTTCTCCAGACTTCTAACTACCGCCGTTTCCTCCGGAAGATGTCCACCGAGTTTTATAAGTTCTGGAACGTCTTCCCGACATTGATCTTTGATGAAAACCTTTCGAAAGTGGCAGGTTTCAAGTGCAATGAGTCAGCTTGGTGCCGTTGGGGATTGCAGGACAAAAACGATGGCGTTATCAAGGATTGCTACATCAACACCAATTGGCAGGAAAACAACGAGGATTCCCCATCCACCATCCATATGCCGGTGATCAATCCATATTTCAGAAGCGTTGAAAGTGTGAAGGAGCGAAAAGACGGCAATCAGTTTATCTATCCCGTTAGTGGCGAGTCTTCCGGACAGGCATACTACGAACTGGCCCCATGGGATTCCATCCGCCAGTCCAAATGGCTGGACGTGGTCAAGATGATCCCGGAGTTCAAGTACCAGCTGATGAAAAACCAGATGACCGTCCGCTACATCATCAAGATGCCCGACTGGTGGATGGAATGGAAGTACAAAGGCGAATGGGAGAACTTCGAGCCAGAGAAAAGACGTACACTGGTGGAGGCTGAATACGACAAGTTTGACACCTTTCTATCTGGAGTGGAAAACAGTGGTAAGTCGATTGCCTTTATGATGAAAACCACCAGTGATGGTAAACTCTATGAAGGATGGACCATTGAGGAGGTGCCCAATTCCATGCAGTTTGATGCAGCCTACAATGAGGATTCGGAGATTGGTACCAGCTATATCTTCAATGCCTTGGGGGTTCATGCCTCATTGGTGGCCACAAGCCCCGGTAAGTCCAGCATGAACAGCAAAGGCTCGGAGATCCGTAACCTTTTCAACATGCACATTGCCAACTGCAAGCCCGAACAGGATATCCTGCTCGAGCCATTCCACTTTATCCGGGACTTTAACGGGTGGAACCCCAATATCCAGTTCTGGTTCAGAAACTATTTCCTGACCACACTGGACCAGACAAGTACCAAAGACCGAAACTTTAACGCTGGAGAACAGGCATGAAAACATTCTTTAAGGAAACCGATGAGCTGACAAAAGTCGTTGATGTAGATTCATCCCTTGAGGTGGATAAGCTAAACCATGACCTCCATTATATGGAGCAGAAACACATCAAACCATTTTTATCAGCAGACTTTTACGATAGCCTCATCACCAAATACCACAATGACAGTGCCTCAGCGGAGGAGTTGGCATTGATCGAGCTGGCACAGGTGGCATCCGCCAATCTGGGAGTCTGGAAATTTATCAGCAAATCCACAGCCAGCAAGGGTAACACCGGTATCAGGGTAGCCAATACCGACAAGCAGAAAAGTGCTTATCCATGGCAGCACAAGGAGATGAAAAACGGCTACCGGGATACAGGCTTTTACTATGTGGACCAGGTGCTAAAGTACTTGGAAGACAACAAAAACTCATTCCAGCAATGGACTGACTCTGCTGCCTATGCTGATTTCAACTCCCATTTTATTGGCAGTACTACCGAGTTTGACAAGATTGTCTATATCGATGAGTCCCGCAGGCTTTTCACCCGCATGAAACCCACCATGGAGGAGATCGAGCTTTTCAGGATCAAACCGATGCTGGGGGAAGCACTCTTTAATGAGATACTGGAGCAGAAAAAAGACAATACACTAACCGACCAGAACAAAAGCTTGCTCGACAAGATACAGCGTGCAGTAGCAAACCTGACCGTAGCCAACAGCATCTTCAAGCTCTCTCTCCAGCTAAGTGAGGAAGGCGTACTTGTGTTGTCGTTCGATGCTTTTGAGAAAGCCACAGTAGCAGACTTACAGATGCTTGAAAAACTCCAGAGTGAGTATGAGGAAAAAGGGGAAGGTTATATCCAGAAGATAGTAGATGAAGTAAAGGAGATCAATGGGGAGACGGATACTGGGACGTATGAGTTTAATAATAGTGGGAAAAGAATTGTTAAGTTTTAGATGCTTAATTAACTTTAAATGTGTATGATCATTTAATGTATAAGAAATCATCCTTATGAATACCCCTAAAAATATTATTGCACGGATTGTATGGGTAGTTTACTTATTGGTAGTTAATTGCTTGGTTTTCGTAGGTTTGATGTTTTGCTCAATATTGTTTGAATTTTTATTTCTTGGATGGGGAGCGAGTGATAATGCCCCTGTGTTTAATGTTGACTTGACATCAATAAGTCATATTGTTATTCTTGCTTTTGTAGCTTATAAGAAAAGAAGTATAGAGCTTATCATAGTGACATTTTTTATTTTGGGTGTTTACTTATTCCTTAAATATGGGGTGAATATTATATAAGTGTTAGTAAAGTTAAGAAGGTGGCTATAAACTTGAATATATAGGTTTAATAATAGTGGGAAAAGGGTGTGAAGTTTTGAAAATAATTTTATCTTCAGTTACTAAAAATTATAAAGCCATATTAAAATGAATAAATCAGTATCTTTTTTATTGGGTGCGGGCTTTTCAGCTCCTGCAGGCTACCCTATAGGTAATAAATTGGGAGATAGACTATTGGGTAGTTTAGATGAAAAATTGGTTTTTCATACTGATGGTAGTCTAATCCCACCTAAAAATGGCAATAAAGTTAATTTGGGATTTAAAAATTACTATGATGGTGTATTTGAGCTATGCTGTGATTTAATGAATTTGTTTAAGCAAAAAAAATCTATTGATGGGTTTGATTATGAAGAGTTTTTTGACTATTTCAATGAGAAAGATAGTATAGTCAGGAAGGACATAGCATCTCTATTAAACGAAAAAAAATATCCAAGAATAGAAAATACCGAATATGATATAAATCAGGCTCTATTTAATATGGGAAAGGTGTACAATGAACTTATTTCATATTATTTAGTTGATAGAAATAAATTATCATGGTACAATGAAAGTCCTTCTTATGAAGAGTATAGTAGCTTCATCTCTTTGTTAAACTTTTTAAAAAATGAAAATACAATTAATGTACACACACTTAATCATGATGTTTTTTTCGAATATCTAATCAAAGCAAATTCGCTTGAGTCTGATTTTAGTGATGGGTTTGTGATTGAAAATTCACCTTTTTATGGTGTGAACAATCATCGTGAAAGTGTGAATATAGAATATTACATTGGGACTTATGGCACTGGTGTTAATTTATTCAAGCTTCATGGTAGTAGAGATTATAGACTTTTTTACTCTAGTGAAGGTACTAATGATGAAGTTTTAGTACCTAGTCAATATGTTAAGTTTAGGTATGGACTTGCTGATGAAATTATTAAGAGAACGGTTGATGTAAATGATGAGGTGACAGAAGAAAGATTTCCTTTTAGTTACCATGGTGATTTTTTATCTGGTATTAATTCAAAAATTAAAAGATATAATGAACCAATATTGTATGGAAACTTATTTAGATATTTTTCTGAAAATCTAAAAGAAGCACAAGCTTTGTGCATAATAGGTTATGGAGGTAGAGATTCTAAGGTAAATGAGATTATACTTGAAAATTTTGACTATAAAAATAAAAGAGTAATTGTTGTTGATCCATACCCAAGTGATTATGTGAGAGATTTTGTTAATAATTTACAGGGAGAATTAATTGAAGTAGGTATAGAAGGTATTGATGTAAATTCTTTTAAATTTTAATAGTTCTTGATTATATAACATTGGCATTAGACAACTTCTAACTGTTTTTAATATTTAATCACATTCAACCCCTAAGCAGTACAGTGATGATAATTCCCAATCCAGCTTAGGGGAAAGTGATTAATTTTGAGATACTATAATTTTGATTTTTCACTTAAATCTCAATTTCACCCAAAACAAACCTTTAAAAATATGAATACATACTTCATGACTCAGTTAACTCAAAAACCTCATCTTTCTTCTTCAAAATACTAAAAGGTTCAGTTTTGGTTTTATCGACGACATTACTTCTCATGTTAGATGCATCATTTTCAAGACAGCGAGAGATACCGATTAAAATATCCCTATAGTTATCTGTATTACTAATCTCGTTTTTGAAATAGTGAGGTTTAATGGAAATACAGTTTTTATGCTCAAATAGCGTCTTTAAGAATGTTTTGTCAGCAGAGCCACAGGAATGCCCTAAAATAACAACTTGGTATAAGCGTGAATTTATAATTTTCTCTATCTCATAATAATCATCTCTTTCCAAGTAATCATATGTCTTAATGTTTTTTTGATATAGAGGATTTTCGTTATTTCTGATTTCCCTGAATTTTTCTGCTTCTTCATCACCAAAGCCAAAGATGATATTATCATTAAGAGTGCCGTGGATAGGTATAACATTATCTATATCATATAAAGATAATGTATCTGTATAATTGAATGTTATGAAAAAGTTTTTTACTGGAGGGAATTCGTATAAATTCCCATCCCCTTCTAAACTAAGATCATATAAAGAATTGATGTAAGGATGCATATGTTGTACATCAGAAAGTCTTTGTTGATTGATCTCGTTGGATATCACATCTTTATTAAATATCCCCTTAACTATTGGACTTACATTAGCAGGGCTAGGCAGAGTGTTTAAGTATTCTTTTAAAAGATTTTTGACTTCATCAAAGTCTTTATCTAACTCCTCAATGTTTGATCCATAATTGAGTTCCTGATAATAGAAGTATTCTATATCTACCCAATTAACTGTTTTTTTCTCTCTTTGCTTAAACAGTAAAATGAGTTTACCAAGTAGTTTATTGTTGAATTTAACCTCAGAATATATCTGCTTGTTGTAATCCTTTAATTCATTAGTGAATGGGGTTAATTCACAATTCATTCTAAAGTAATTTGAATTACGCCTTCCGTGATCAGATCTTGAATGTTTTAAGTGAAGTATAGATCTTTCTAGTTGTACTGTGTAGTCATATTGGTTGTTTTGAGTAGGATGAAATTCTAAATCAAATCTATCCACCTCTTTTTTAGCTTGTGCTAAATTCTTCTCATAATCAAAACACCACTTGATAAAATCTGAATATGAAGTCTTCAAACCATGTGCAAGGTCAAAGCCATTTCCAATCAAAAAAATTCTGTTCATTTGTTTTTAGCTTATATTTAGGTTAATACTAGATTTTAAAAGTAAGGCTTCTGGCTGAAATGTCCTCATAGATCAATTGAAAACCGTGCATATTCTCCTCCAAAAAGAACTATGCACGGTTTTACTCATAACAACGGCACCTTCTACAGCCTACCAAAAAACTATAACGAACTCACCCGCAAGCAGCTGCTGAATATCATCCGGATCCGCTTTACCGGCTATCCCGATGACTGGAAAAAATACCTGATTATTCGCCAGCTGATCCCAATCTTTCACCTCTACTGTTTCCGCTGGCCATTCTTCAAGTTTACCAATGTCGATTTGGTAGACTGGCAACGCTTTTTTAGCTATCCATTCCTTTACGAAAAGCCCATTCTTACCAGGGCAATTCTTGACAAGTTTCGTATTGGTGGCAAAACCTACTACGGACCATCCGACAATTGCGCCAACCTCACCTTTGTGGAGTTTATCAAGTGCGAAACATTCCTGGAGCGTTACCGCCAGACCTCAGAGGAGCACTGGCTCCATAGCATTATAGCTGTCCTATACCGGCCCAAGAAAAATATCCTTATTCGTGTAATGGAAAAGGCCATGGTATTCGGCTTTGAGCCAAGCGATGATATCCGCCAGAAGTACAATGATGCACTGCTGGCAAAACGGGCTGAGCAGTTTGCCAAGTTGGCTCCTGAAGTCAAGGAAGCCGTCCTGATCTTCTATGAGAGTTGCCGCCATAATATTATCACCCATCCGGGTTTCAATTTGGTATTCAAAAAGAATACTGGAGGTGAAGGTAAATCCAATAAGGATTACGGATGGGCGCATGTGCTCAAGTCAAGAGCTGAAAAGGCAGACAACTTTGAGCGCTGGGAACAGCTCCGTTTGACCACGGTGCTCTTTGACCTTAACGAGGATATCCGCCAGCAAAACGAAAGGGAAGCAAAGCTTAACAACAAATGATTACAAAGAAGCATTTCAGCGATTACATGCTTGACGTAGCCACAAGGCTCAAGGATATCGGCCATACACCAGAGAAGCCACGCTTTGCCCGAAATGGGGAAGAATTCCTGAACCTGATAAGTGGTAAGATGAAAGTTACCTCAGGTGTGATGCTGGTGCTGGATGCTTACAACAACCAGCTGGTCCACAACAACGACGACCAGTTCAACCTGGTCAAGACACCTTCCTTCTTTCTGGTCAGAGGCATCAATGATGAAACGGACTACAATGCAGAAGAAGAGGTCTACGACGAATGCGAAAAGGTACTGATGAAGATACTGGCTAAGATGAAAGCCGAAAGGTACACCGTAGGGAACCTGATGCGCTTTTTTGACCTCAACGGAACCACCTATAGGTCGGTTGGCCCACTCGATGAAGGGCAGAACCTTTTTGGAATCGAGGTACAGCTGCGCTTCTCAAATGTGGTCAACGCTGATTTAGTATATGATGAAGCCGACTGGCTATAACTTTTTTAGATATGGCAAAAGTAATAAATGAAGTGCCCAACCTTTTTGCAGAAGCCAAGAAGAGAGGGTTTGAAGTCTACTTGCTTACCGTAATGGTGGCACTGCTGGGCTACGGACTATGGACCGTTATCAACAAGTATTCGGATGCGACCACCTCCATGACCAAGGTTATGCAGGAACAGATCGAAGCTAGCAAACTGCTTCGGGAAACGATCAAGGAAAGCTCAAGGGATGCCCGTGCAAGGGAAGAGAAAATCATGGAAAACCTCAATGAGATCAAAACCAATCAGGTCATTATCATCAACCAAACCAAATGATACTTCTACAGATAATTGAATTCGTTCGGCGCAATCCGGCAAAGGTCATTTTTGCATTGCTGCTGCTTGTTTGTTGGGCACTCTGGATTCAGGTACAGCGAAACAGCAACCTAAAAGACGGTTATGAGCAAATGACCGTACTGGCCAATGATGCCCGTGGCGACTTGCAACACTACAAGAACAAGCTGGACTATCAGGTATCACTGGCAGAAACACTGGAGCTGGACTACAAGACACTCAAGAATGCCAAGGAAAACCAGCGCCTCCAGTTTTTGCACAAGTTCAATGACCTAAAAAAAAAGCTCCGCCGGATGGAAAGCGCTGCGGAGTTGGATGCCCAGCTGGACCAGTTCTTTGCGGCACCCATTACCGACACGGTCAAGATCCTGCTTATGGATACAGTCTTTATGCCGGTACAGAAAAAAATCGCCCTCTATCATGACGATTACACACGGTTTGCCGCCATCATCAACGACTCTACAGGAATGGTCGAGGTAGGCTACACCGCCCAGGTACCCATCGATCTGGTGATCTACTGGGACCGCAAATGGTTCCTGGGCAAAAAGCACTTTCAGACAGAGGTGATTTCCGAGAATCCCAACATCATATTCAAGGACATCAACACCATCATCAAAAAACGTAGATAAATCAAAATACCATTATGGCTAACAAGCGAAGACTCTTAGTAATCCACTGTTCAGATACCCCCATGGGCAGAGAGGTAACCAAGGAAGATATTATCGAGTGGCATATCAAGGGCAATGGCTGGAGCAAGCCCGGCTACTCAGACCTGATCAAGCTGGACGGTTCAATCGACAACCTGCAGCCGTTTGACCAGGACGACAAGTGGGAACCATGGGAGATGACCAACGGAGCCAAGGGTTTCAATGGCGTGGCCCAACACGTCTGCTATGCAGGCGGAGCCGACAGAAATATGAAACCACGTGATACCCGAACGGAAGCTCAGAAAAAGACATTGGCAGCGTATGTCAGGATTGCCATTGCCAGACAACCTGATATCCAGATTGCAGGACATAACCAGCTATCCACCAAGGCGTGCCCAAGCTTCGATGTACCGCAATGGTTGCGCTCCATCGGTATCGAGGAGAAGAATATTTACAGCGACAAGAGCTGATAGTAGTTGTAGCATGTGTATAATAAAAGAGCCCACTTTTGGTGGGTTTTTTTAACATGACTATGTTATTTTATAGATTTAAAATGACCCATAATACCTAATCCTAACTTCTTTTTTATAGAAGAAATATTGTGTTTATGAAGGTTGATTAAAAATGTTTTTTCACATGATATTTTAATTGATTCATACTCTTTAATTTTACACTCGGTATTTTTACGAATTTCAAATGTGCTATTAGGTATCCATTTATCTCTTAGTTTACTAAGATCTAGATTTTTTATAAATCGATAAACGTTATCTGTATTTGTGTAAGTCAACTCCACAATATTAAATGGTTTTCCACTATTTCCTAAAAATACAACCCTCTCTTTGAAATGAATAAGGTGGATTGTTTTTCTTTTATTGGAATGTATGTGTTGTGATTCTAATAAGGGTTCTTCTTCAAGAATGGGTGGTGCGTAAAAACCATTTAAAAAAAGTAAATATGAGATAGGTTTAGGGTTATTGAAAATAGTAAAACCTGATTTAATAATCAATATATTATGAATGCTAGTTAGTGATTCAAAAAACATTGCATAATGTGCAGAGTCAGGGTTGTAAATAACTCCTCTTTTAAAGTATCTAAGGCTAGTTGTTGTAGAATGAGGGAGTGTTTGTGCTATTTGTTTGTTAATTATACTAGTTTGATGTGTTTTTGTTGATTTAGGAATAGGAACTACTTGAGTGGCATAATGACTAACTTTTTGTAAAATAGAGATGAGGAAGTATGAGTAGTTATTAGCGTATAATGGTTCACGGCGGTCATTCTCTTTGTCGTAATCAAGAATAACTTTATCTAATGTGGTGATTAAAAAAAATATCAATGTGGAGACATCACTACTTGCTTTTAATGAAAGTGTGAATAATAACTCTATGTCATTTTTAGAATTAATTAAATCTTGAGATTTTAGTTTTTTATGGTGATGAGAGATTTTTTTGTATTTTAATATAAGTTTTTGGCTTTCGATGAAAACCTCTTGATTGGCTGAGTTAATATTACTTACTTCATCTGTGATGTATTTTTCAACTAGTCTGCTTTTTATTGTTGAGTATGAAAAATAGAGACTAATGACTGCAACTACTGAAGGTCCTAATATTTTGAAATAATCTAAAACTAAATCAGATATAGTTTTATTGATTACTTCAATTTTAATGGCGCTGTCTTTTGGTTTTGATTTACTGTAACCTAAAAGAGAGAAGAATGTGAAGAATAATATAATAAAAAATATTTTTTTCATATTGAATTGAATTGTCATGAAATGATTCGGCTAAATATGTAATTTTATAGATTAATATCTAGATTCTTTTATTTAAAATTATTGTGGAGTACATAACTATTGTCCCCATCCCCCTCCCCTAATACCCCTATCTTATCCTCATGAAAGAGGAACTATCCCGAATTGTAGCCAGCTGGCTGCGAGACAATGAGAAACTTTTCAAGGCAAAGCTCAAGCGGCTAAAAGTCGGTAAGTCTGGAGAGCTGGAGCGATCCATCCGCAGTGATGTGCAGCAAAAAGGTGATGTAATAGAAGGCGCACACCATTTCAAGCTCCATGGTCGCTTCCGTGATATGGGTGTCGGTCGTGGTAGTACTATTGCTGGACGCAGGCAATCCAAGATTGCAGGCAGCCGGGGCGGTAGTATCTCCAGCAGATCATCCGGAGGGAGCAGAAAACCCGCCAAGTGGTACAGTACCGTCTTCTATGGTCGCCTAAATACGCTCAAGTCTTGGGTGTCCCTCAACGTATGTGAAAACGCCAACAAGGCAATCATTTCAGCTTTCAAGAAATATGGCAGTACAAAGTAATGATATAGCCAAAACCACCATTCAGGTGGATGGCAAGCAAGGTATCAACCAGTTAGGGCTGTTTGAGGCAGAAGCGGCCAAGGCTGCCAAGCAGATGCAGGTATTGGAAAGGGCTACCAAGGAGTACACCAAGACTTCTGACAAAATGAAGTCGCTGGAGGCAGCCGGGAAAAAGCAGTCAAAGGCATATGAAAATGCCGCCAAGAAACTCAAGGAACTGGAAGGAGCACAGCAAGATTACCTTAAGGCAACCGACAAGTACAAGGATGCAGAGCGGAAGGTAAAAGGCTTGCGTGAACAGCTGGGACTTGCCGGGCTTACCATGCGCCAGCTCAAGAACAGGCAAAGGGAACTCAACCGGGAAATGGAGAATACCACCCGAGGTACCACACGCTACAAGGAACTGAATACAGAAATGGACAAGGTGAAGGCTGAAATGGCCAGTACCAACAACACTACCAAGAAATCCACCAATATCTTCAGCTCCTTTGGAGGTGAGTTAATGCAGCTTGGCGGTAAGGGAGGTGCAATTGCTGCAGTTGCTGCAGGCCTTTTGTATTTGGGGAATCAAATCCTTTCAGTTGAGAAAAAGTTCACTGGCCTGATGCGGACCACCAAGCGGGTAACTGGTGAAACAGGTGAGGTACTGGAACAAACCACTGCTCGTATCCAATCACTTTCTGATGTCTATGGTGAGGAGTATAACGAAATCCTGAAAGCCACTCAGTCGGTAGCAACTGCCTACAAGATCGATTTTAGGGAAGCACTTGATCTGGTGGAGAAAGGTTTCCTGAATGGCGCCAATGCCAGTGGGGACTATGTCTCGCAGCTAAAAGAATACGCTGTGCAGGCCAAGAATGCCCGTATCTCTGCAGAGGATTTTATAAAAGTATTGGTACAGCAGGAAGGTGCAGCGCTATTTGATGACAAGCTGATTGACACCATCAAGGAGCTTGGCCTAAGACTGAACGAGTTTACACCTACAGTAGAAAAAGCGCTAAAACCACTTGGGAAAGAATTTTCCAATGAGGTTAAGCAGTCCATTGAGTCAGGAGAAGATGTAGTGGATATCTTCCAGAAGATTTTCGTGCAGTCCAAGCGTTCCGGACTATCCGTGCAAGAATTGCAGACAATTATTGCAGACTTGGGTGGTGGTGCTTTGGAAGATGTCGGTGGTTTGGAAGTGGCTTACGAGAATTTGAATGAAGCTATTGGCCGTAACCTGGACAAGTTGGATGAACTGGGTGAAAAACAGAAAGAGGAACTGGAGATACAGCAGGACCTTAATAAGGAGTTAGCCAGGTTGTCAACAAACTTTAGTGGTTTTGGGGATTTCCTGAAGAATACTTTCTCAGTAATTCTTAGTACAACGGTTGGGCTTTTCAATGACTGGTTGGAGAGTATGCAGTCTGTAGATACAGTGATGGCTAGGAATAAGGACACAATCAAAAGTTTGAATTATGATGAAGTCATAGATGGGATTAGTACAACAACTGATGAGTTAGCTAAGCTAAGGAAAGAACAAGAGAGGGTGCAGGAAATATATGATAATACAAGCACCTCTTCCAACTATTATAATACAGCCAGTGCAAACCTGTTAGAGGCTCTAAATCAGGTCGAGATCTATGAGCAGAAATTGAAGGATCTGGAAGAAAGAAAAGCCGAATTGAAAAAGCAAAGTGATCAGGAATGGTCAGATGCACGGGACCGTCAAATTGAGGAGGAAAAAAGGAAGAAAGGAAAGGGAAAAGGCAATGATGACGATAAAAAGAAAAAGAAAGAAAAGCCGGTAGATGAGTTCGGTCCAATACTCGATGCCTGGAGAGCACTCCGTCGTGAGGTGGGTGAAATAGAACAGGAGCTGGAGGCTAGTCAGTTGACAACCGATGAACAGGTCATTGCAGGAGTGCAAGCACGTTTTGATACACTCAAGGCCAAGACACTGGAGTTTTATAATTCACAGTTGATTGATCAAAAGGAATTCAATGCAGAACGTGAACGGATTGATCTAGCAGCAGAGGAAGCCATCAAACAAAAGAAGGAAGAGGTAGGTGCTGACTTTGTTTCCCGTGGTGAGGCGCTGGCTACTGAGCAGGATCTGGAACTGGTGCAAATCGCATCTCATTACGATGCACTAATTGCAGAAGCCCAGCGGTTGGGACTGGAAGAAAATACCATCCGTGAACTGACAGCCCAGAAAAACAAAGCCATTGAGGATAAGGAGCTGCAGGATCGGATCAAAAGGGCACAAGCCACACAAGCCGTACTTGGAGGACTTTCTGATTTTGCTGGAGCGCTTGCCCAAGCGGCAGGTGATGACTCAGAGGCAATGGCAGAATTCCAGAAACTGGCCACACTTTTCCAGATCGGTTTGGATACAGCAGCAGCTATCTCCTCACTGACTGCAGCTTCGGAGGCCAACCCATCCAACTCCGTGACCTTCGGGGGAGCTGGTGCTGCCCAGTTTATTGCAGGTCTTGTCCGGATTACCACCAACGTAGCCAAAGCCAGACAGGTACTTTCCAAGGAGAAAAAGCCAAAGTCCCCAAATGTAGGAAGGAGCACCTCAAAGACTGGCATAACGGAAGGTACCAGCTACTTTTTCGGTGGTGCAACAGGTAAGGGCAATATCGGGACAGGTGATAGGTATGGCGCTTTTGCCGGTTATGTCCATCAGGATGAGTACGTGATACCAGCCTCCGTTCGCCGTGATCCAGTGGTGGCAGACTTTGAAAGCATCATCGAAAGCAAGCGTACCGGTCAGAGCACTAGCTCACAGCTCGACCAGCTGGCCAGCAAGCTCAACAGTCCACAGGTGATCACACAGGAAAACGCTGCCACACTGGAGGTGCTGACTACCATTGCGGCCACCCTGAAGGACAATGCCGAACGCCCAACCATGATCCAGTGGGGGTACCGGGATACCACCTATGTGAGGGAGGAAATAGACGACCAAATAGCCATTGAAGACCTAGCCAAAATATGACACCGATCAACGTACCTGCGGGACTGGTACCCGCCAAAAACAGGATTGTGGTAGACTGGCTCGATGATGCCATCGGGCTGACCAACAAGGTGCACTTCTACGAGGTGGACAATAACGATGTGGATGTAAACTTCTTGCTCTACAAGGAGATAGAGAACTTTCTGGCTTATGGCCGTTTCGATGCCCGTGAGTTTGTGGAGTCAGTGCTGCGCTGCAGCGATGTAAGCCTGACCGATACGGAGCCGCAGTTCTTGCCCGAACACCTGAAGTACTTTAAGGTGATTGCCGAAAACCCTGACCAGATCAGCGGCTCGGAGGATATCTGCGAGTTTTCAGCCTTTTACGCCAAACGGTATCTCTCTCCAGTTAACCAGGCTTTTGGCAATACGCTGTTTGTGGCGGCAGACACCAAGTACATCCGCAAAAGTGCCCACTACTTTGTAACCGTGATGGCTACCGAGGGGCAAACTGTAGGGTATGAGGTGTTCTTTGATGATGGCACCAGCCAGACCTTTACCAAGGCCATGCCGGCACCGGGCACAAAAGACAATACCAAAAGCTGGGCTTACCTGCTGCCGGTTGGTTTTCCGCAAGTAAGCTATGACAACCTGCAGCCGGGCAAGACCATCACCCAGATAGAGGTATTGTCCGGAGGCACCAAGGCCACCCTGATCGTGGATAGCTCCAGCAAACGCTACGAACACGAACTGCTGTACTGGGCAGACAGCGGCAACCTCGAGACGCTGGTGGCCACAGGTGTCAAGCGCCGGCAAATCAAAACCAAAAGGACGGAATACAACCGACCGGCTTACAAGTATTCCAGCAATTACCTGGACAGTACGCTTATTTCTGGACGGGTTCAACTGGATTACGAGTACCGTGTCCGGACGGGATATTTCCGCAGCCGTGAGGAGTACGAGGCTGCCCTACAGATTTTATCTGCAGAGAAAGTATTTGCCAAGCTGAATGACCAATATGTGGAGGTGATGATCACCGACAAGAGCCTTGCAGAAGTGGAGGAAGACGAAACACTCTACAGTTTTGAGTTCAACTACAAATTCACGGAAAGATGATTAGCCTGCTTGTCAACAATATCGAGCTGCCGCTGGACAGTAGCGCCCAGATCCCGTTCAATATCGATTCGGATTATTTTAACCTGGAGTATATTCCCGGTTCGCATACCTACAGCTTCAATGTGCCATTTAGTAAGGAGGCCCGGGAGGCTTTCGGTTATGAGGACCGCTTTGTTCAGGAGGATAATATCTTTACGCAGAGCTTCAGTGCCGAGATCCGCTACCATGGCATCTCGCTGATGTCCGGAAATCTCAAGGTGCAACGGATCAGCAGCAGCGGGTTCAGTGTGTTTGTGCTGGCCAGTACCGCTATCCTTTCCGATATCAAGGATACCCCATTGCCGGAACTGTTCAGCATCAAGGTCATTGGTTATAACCCAGCAGGTGGCCAGATATCACAGCCGGGGTATACACCGGTCTGGGACCTTTTTGTCTCGGATGACTTTCAGCAGATTCTTTCCCGCACCAACGAAAAATCGGATGTATTCAATGAGCAGATCTTTTCTGTGTCGGCCACTTATGTACTGGAGAAACTCTTTGAAAGTATCGGCTATACGGTCAGCTATGATCTGAAGTACCCAAAGGAGCAATACCAGAACGTGATGTTTCTTTGTGACCAGCAGCATGAGACGCTGTATGAGGATACCGCCTATGATATCGCTCCACCGGGCATGACAGCCGGGAAGTTTCTTAATATCTGGAGCCGCTCGTGGGGAGCATTCCCTTATATCGACACGTTCAATAAGGAAGTGAAGATGCTCGACCTTTACAAGATGATTGGCAGAAGCTATGGGGAAGGTGGTTACGGTGAGCAGTACCTAAAAGGCAGCGATGAACGGCAACCGGAGCCGGCACATTTGGATAGTGTCACCTTTAACCATGAAACCACACAGGAAGGCGAGCAACCCAATATGGAAAACACCGTGGTGACTTTTAGCGATTTGCCAGGGGCCAATTTTGTCAATGGGGCAATCTACTTTGTGGAGGCCAATGCAAGCTGGTATCAGTCAAATGGCAGTTTTTGGGAGCCATTTGCCAGCTTTAACCTTTACCCGAAAACGGTTAAGATTCGGGACGGGGAAAACAAGAAAGAGATCAAGACCGAAGTGGACCCAGTCTATATGACCAAGCGGGGCATTACGTTCAGTTTTGATGAGTGGAACTACATTGCAGCCGATGAAGGTACGTACCTGACCATCAAGATCAGCTATACCGATCCGGATGCCTCCAATATTCCATTGCCGCAGCTAGCAGCAGGAAGGGAGATTGAGTATTTCTACGATGACGGCGAAACCAAGGTAAAGAAACGGGGACTGATACAGAACCTGGAGCGTGTTCACAGCAATGATGTGCACCTGCTGCATATCGAAACCAATATCAAGTTTACCTGGACAGAAAAAGGAAGGGTAGCAGGTGGGTATGAGTCTTACTTTGCCAGCAACTTCCGGGCTTTCCCGGAGGTGACTGGAGACAAGAAAAAATACTACGGGCACTACAACCACTCCTCTTGGGCTGAATATGAGCCAATAGATGACTATCAGGGCTACAGCTATAACTATTTGACCGCTACCAATTACCAGTTCTCCAACCCACAGAAAAGGATTTACAACCGGGCAGGCAACCCGATTGAGTTCTCCTTGCTTTGGCACGGATCAGAGGGATTGTACGAGCAGTTTCTCAAGCGCCCCATCGAGTTTCAGGCTAATGCAAGAGTACATAAGCTCAAGCCGGATATGAACCTTGCAGAAGTGTTGAACTACAGGCCCTATATGTTGCAGCAGCTTAACGGGATGGGGTATTATCCCAAGAAAATGAAGTTTACCTTAAAGCATAGTGGAGTGGAAAATGTGGAGCTGGAGGCAAGGGTGGCCACAAGGGAGGTATAAACCATCACATAAAAAAAACAAGCCTTAGCACTGTGCTAAGACTTGTTTTGTGTTGAGCTATCACATAAGAATTAGCTGTTGAATTCAGCTACATTGCTGGGGTTTATACTTCTGTAGGAAGCTATAAACTTTGCTAATGTTTTTTGGTCGTCAAACGCACTAATCCAGACGTAGCGATCTTTTTCGTAATCATACATATAGAGGTGGTATTTCCCATCTTTGCGGATTGTTCTAAACTCCTTTTTTCGGGACTGTAGGCATTTGGCGAAAAACATCACCAGCTGGACAAGTAGGATTCTTAGTTTCATAACTGAATTTAAATACCTTATCCATTAGGATTTAGGACATTTCTCAGTCAATATTTAAAATAGCAATACTAAAATTTGATTGTTTTTTATATCTTAAATAGATTTTTTTCAATACAGAACAATAACTAATTTTTTATGGAACTCATTAGAACTTTTCACCCTGTCGGTCAAGGAGCATTTTATTCGGAGAGAATTATTGATGGTAATAATGAATATAATGTTGTGTATGATTGTGGTAGTGATACAAAATTCAAGAATAAGGTTGAGCGAATTGAGGAATGGGTAAAGGATAAAGAAATTCACTTATTATGTATATCTCATTTAGATAATGATCATGTAAATTTAGTGAAATATTTGGTAAAACATTCCATTAAGATCCATAAAGTTATGATGCCTTTCATTAATAATGAGGAAAAGATACTCTTGATCAATAGAAATAGAATATTTAAAGAAGGGATGTCGTCACTTTTGAATAATCCTAGTAACTTTTTTGGAGAAAATGTGAAAATTTTATACATCGATAGATATGAAGATGTTAATGATAACAATACCACTGTTTTAGATTTAAGTGACAACAATTTAACAACAGAAGGAGTGTGGTCAAGTGGAAGTGAAATAATTATTAATCACATTTTGAAATGGAGGTACATTCCTTATAATTTTAAAAGAGAAGATAGACTTCAACAGTTTAAAAATCTATTAAATCACAACAATATTGATTACAATAAGTTATGCTCCGACAAGAAATACACTTTAAACTTATTAAAGCATGACTTGAAGAAGTTAAGAAATATATTTCGTCAAGTAGATGGTAATATTAACACAAATTCAATGTTGATATTTTCATTACCATCAAATTCTGGATTGTTTCAGAAATTGGAGATTCAACGAGATCAGATCATGTATACTTTAAAGTCACTCAAGGGATATACTGGTAGTGATGTGTACAATTATAAAATTAAATTTGCAATTAAAGAGATTTTAAACAAACCTGGTTGCATTTATACAGGTGATGCTAAAGTTGATATTAGTCATTATGATAAAATATTTAAAAAGTATCATAAGTTTATTGGGACAGTTCAAATTCCTCATCACGGAAGTAATAAAGATTTTTGCATTAAATTATTCAATAAACTATCTAATAATCAGTACCTTTTTTGTCCTGTTTCATTTGGTGAAAAAAACAAATACAATCACCCAACAAATAAAAATGTAAAATATGCGCTAGACATTTATTTCAAAAAAGAAAGGGTTGAAGTATTAAATTATGGAAATTTATCTAAAAAATTAATTGTAATTGGAGTTACAGAGAAAGAAGAGAGCACATGCATTCAAATATTTCAAAATAAAGCACAAGAAATAAAAGAGTTAATTAAATAGCGTCATTTGGTTAGGGTTCTCCGTCTGCTCCTTAGCCTCCTCCAGTTTCTTAAAGGCAGCACACTGGGTTGGTAGCTGCTTTTCGTAGCCAATCATCTTAGCGATGTCATCCGGAATGGTTGGCTGATTGATCATCATATCCATGGCCAGTTTTCCAATACACTCCTGTCCTTTGCGGACCAGCTCCTTACTTTCCTCAAATTGCGGCAGCTCATGATCTGGGTGGTGTGCTGTAAAGCACTTCTGGCACTTGAGGCAATTGTCTTCCATCCACATGGACATGTGGAAGGCACTGTCAAAGGGTTTTACACTGTCGAAGCGTTTCACTCCGTCAGACAATTGCTTGATGTAATTCAGGTTTTTTTCGATGTTGATAATCATGGTCGGCGATTATTTAATGGTACAAGTTGGGTAAAAGTCCAAGTTGCTCGGACGTTTCTGGGCGTATATGATAGCCTTCTTGATCTTGTCAATATTGGCATTGATATGCTTCATAAAGATGTGGTTCAGGCCACGGAATTTGGCAGTCAGCAGCTGCAGTCTGATTTCGGGCTCCAGATCGTTGAAGTTGCTTGGGATTACGCTGTGAAAGTCCAGCTTGTCTTGCTCGTTGTCTGGGCTGTAGTAAAACCAGTACTTATCCGATCCGTCGGTATGCTTGTCGTAGAAGTAGACCGCAATCTTGAAAAGTGAGTTTTTGGGATCGCCTGCAGGTGCACTGTTTGGCTGGAAGTTCAGCTGCTTTCTCCAGCACCAGAAAGCGTTGTAATCGTTATGGTGTGGGTAAATCTTTTTCCTGAAGTCCATTACCTTCAAGCCATTGTTTACCAGCTTGCTGATTACCTCATCACCTTTGGCATCGTTGTCCACATAGGCATCCGCTGTCTGGTACCATTGCTTGATAAATGCCAGTACTTCCTTGGTTAGGTTGTTGCCACTGTGCAGCACGATGGCATCAAAAGGCAGCGTTAGGGTGTCGGAATGCTCCAGTGCGGTCAGGAAGTCAAACATGCCTTCAAACAGCAGAATGTTTCCACCTCTTGTTTTTCCCTGAAAGAAAGAGGGTTTCTTCTTTCCGATATGGCTCTTGAAGTCGGTGCCGTTGGCATGGTTACGCAGCTCCCATCCACCAGTTGTTTTCATACCGATGGCAAAGTATGGGTAACCTTTTGGTGAAAACTTGCCATCCTGACGGTACTCCACACAGCGCAAATACTGGATGGCTATTTTTTCGGAGATGCCTCTGGAGGTGATGTACTCCATTAGCTTTGTTTTCTTTTCCACCGGCAATACTGCAGTGACTTGCCTGCGCTCGTCTTGGGCGAAATCGCCTTTCTCTGGCGCTGTGCCGGCAGCTGCTTTCTTTTCGGTATTGGGGTTGGCCTTTTCGGGTTTTTGGATCAGCTGCTGGGAGAGTTTGCTGATTGCCTCTTGCTTGCTGCAGGCTTCCAAGATTTCCACCAGCGTGATGATATCACCTTTGGCAGCATCGCCGCCACCGAAATCAATCCACTTGGTGCCGTCCATCGTTACGGCAAAACTCTTGTCATTGTCGCCCTCACGAATTGGAGAGTTGTAATACATCTGTTTTCCGTGCTTTTGGCCTTTCAAACCTTTTCCATTCAGGTATTCAATGATAGAGCATTGGCTCTTGATGTTCTCGATGATCGCCATTTCTTCTTTTTTTTTCAGCGGTTAATCATCGGAGGACGGGAACTTACACCTACTGTATATTACAGTTATATATATAGTTTATATAAGAGTAAATACCTTATATATAGTAAAGGTGGCCAAAATGGTTTTTGACCTCTTTTTTTAGGGTGTATGCAACAGCCCACCGAATTTAAGTTTCTTTTTTCGGGGTGCCGGATTCAGAGATCCGTATCCAGTTTTCACTGTGCTAGGGCGTGTTTTGCTTTCATCTGGGACTTTCCCCAGAACCCATCAGGACAACTGAATGATTATGTCAGTAGTTTGTATTATTCCTCCTTTTCGTCCTGATAGACGATCAGGTCCGGGTTAACCGAAATAATGGAGGAGAATTTCCTTTTGCGTCTGATCAGCAATGGATCAAGTTCTGTCTCCCTAAAAAATAGTCCTGCATCTGCGCAGCGGATAGCGTGCTCGTCAAAGCGTCTGGGCTTCTCATGGCCAAGGCAAGCTATGATCCAGGCACCGTTGGCTTTGAACCGTGGACAGATAAGCTCCTTGCCTTTAAAGGTCACCTTGCGGGGCATGGTCATTACACCTTGGCTGTCCTTTACATTGATCATGTACTCGTACATATCGTAGACCCATCTAGCAGTATTCATATGGGTAGCCTTGAGGGTATGTGCCTTGCACTCTTTAGTGCCGTACCACTCCCGCATCATTGCGTTGTATTTCTCCTGCGCCTCATATAAGTTCATGTATGTTTGCTGACGCAGCACTCGCAAACTTTTGCGGTTCCCGGTTGTGGTTTCTAATAGTTTTTCTTTTACTTGAGGATCAATTATATTTGTCATATAAGATTGATTTATAACCTCCACGAGCTTTGGTCGGCAAGCGTGGAGGTTTTTGTTATGCAATTTGTCCCGTCCTAGCATAGCGTTACACCAAAACTGTAACGTCATGGAAGAGAAGCAAGTAAATCAGGTTTATATAAAGCGAACTCAGAAGGATTATACAATGTCCTTCAAGCTTCAAGTGGTCGCTGAATTGGAAGAAGGCAAGCTCTCAGTACAGGGCGCTTGTGACAAATATGGTATTCAAGCCAAATCTACTGTTCGTGACTGGTTGCGAAAATTTGGTAACTTGGACTGGTCCAACAAACACCCCTTAAAAATGTCGAAAACCCCTGAGCAAAGAATATTGGAGCTGGAGCAAAAAGTCAAGCTGCTGGAACGTCAGAAGCAAACCCTAGAGAAGCAGGTAGAACGAGCTGACAAGAAGATCATTCTCTTTGATATGATGCTGGAGATGGCAGAGAAAGAATATAACATCCCGGTGCGAAAAAATATATCCCCCGAGTAATCGAGGGCAGCAACATTGAACACGGTTGGAGCAAGGTGGAATGTTGTGAGTTACTCGGGGTAAACAGGCAGTTTTATTACAGATATAAGCAGGAGCAAAAGAAGCGGGAAGCCCTAACGGTGAAGGTATTGGAGCTAGTGACGCAGGTACGCATGCGACAGCCTCGCTTGGGTGTGCGCAAACTGTACACCATCTTGGAACAGGAGTTAAGGACTCTTGATGTAGGAAGAGATCGGCTTTTCGATATCCTCAGGGCTCTAACCATATGCTGATAAAGCCTCGCAGAAGATATCACGTGACCACCAACTCACATCACCGTTTCCGTAAGCACAAGAACCTGACGCAACACTTGGAGGTAAAGCGCCCAGAGCAGCTTTGGGTGGCTGATATCACCTACATAGGCACAAGGCAAAACCCGATGTACCTGGCTTTGGTCACGGATGCTTATGCCAAAAAGGTTGTTGGCTATGATGTATCCAACAGCTTAAATGCCCAAGGGGCTATCCGGGCATTGAAAAGGGGACTCCTGCAACGGGAATACCCTGCAGAAGCCTTGATCCATCACTCCGATAGAGGGTTGCAATATTGTTGTGATGATTATCAAGAAATGCTGGACGACGCACAGGTAACCTGTAGCATGACTGAGAAGTATGATCCTTATCAAAATGCAGTAGCTGAACGCGTAAATGGCATCCTTAAGCAGGAGTTTATAAGAGGAATCCAAATCAATGATATCCAACTTATGAAGAAAATAATCAAGCAGAGTATAGACATCTACAACACGGAAAGACCCCATTTATCCTGCAGGATGAAAACGCCAGAATACATGCACCTGCAAAGAGAGATAAAGATTAAGACCTATAAAAAAGAAAACCCACCAGCACTTGAGCTAGTGGGATCCATATAAAGTTGTATCATTGTAAATCTGTAACGCTATTTCAGGACGTCACAATTAGTTTTTTCTGAATCCGAATTTAGAGACGAACTTGTGACAAGCCTCTTCGCTCTGTTGCATCAGCTCCAGAGCCTTCTCCAGCTGCTTTACGGACATATGTCCAAGTTTTGACTCAAATTGGTTGCGGGTAACCTTAATAAAATAATAAGATATTTGAGGTTGATGACTTTTGGAGTCATGATAGTGAAATTTCAATACAAAATATTGAAAATGAAGAACTAGACTCAGTCAATATTGTCTATAATGATAACCATGGTTCATCATGGATGAAGTTAATTAATGATACCCTATTTTTTGACAATACAACTTTCATTAGACGAGACCGATTGTTTAACAGGTTGTTAGTTGGAAAGTATGAACTTTATGACTCTGCAAACAATTTTTTAGAGGAATTAGAAATTAATGAGGATGGAAGCATTGATAATGGTAAATACATCAGCGACATCTCTATTTGTGACTATGTTAAAAATTGGAACTGGGTGGAATGGATGACTCCATTAATAGATAATGCGGATTTTGCCCGTGTTGCTCTAGTAAACAACAATATACTTACTATAACTTTGACTTAGTTAGAAATACTGATGGGTTCGATTTATACTATAGAAGAACATCAGCTTTTAGAATTATGATTTCAGAGGATCCAAATTTTGAAGAGATCAAAGGACTCCATTTTCGATTTAAGAAGAAATAACTACTGTATATTCGCTATGCTGGATAGTAAAGCTAGGCTAGCGAACAGTGATATTCGTGTAATTTTTAATAACTCTCTTTCAGTATAAAGAATTTACCGGCTCAAAAAAAGAGTGATTAAGCTGAGTTTTTGGGGCAAATTTCCTACTGTTCATAGGCAATTAAACACTGTAAAACAGCTTATAACATCCACTGTCCGTTTATTAAATTTTGGATTAGTCCTATATTGGGAAGGATCAAGTTTAAACAGAAGATAGTAAGGCTTTTTGTTGTTGTGAGCTATTGAAAAAAATAGCCTTAAACAGGAAAAAAAATAGATTAGAATGTAATGTATTGATAATTAGTTTATTACCGTGCTTGTGACTCTTTTCTGAGAAAAAAAATCAAATTTTTTAGTGTAGGGTAGGGGGAAAAGCGGGAAGCTATCGGTTATACTAATGTATAACACCCAACAATTAGCTATTTAAAGGGTGAATACAGATAATAAGCCTGTCCTTACCTGACAGGCTTTTTTTATTTCCCTTCACTTCTTAATCTTTAGATAAGCTATATTTGTGGGTTAGGCTTTAACAATAAACAACCAGATATTAAAAGAATGAGAGTGTACCTTTTTATTCTTGCTTTAATCCTTAAGACTCCTGTCTTATTTGGTCAAAGTAAGAGAGATTGTAAGCAGGTTCTGAAAAAAGAGATTTCCTTAAATGATGATTCTCAACAAAATGCTGATGAAATTCTGACCAATATAAAAATCCTTTTTAATTGTGAGTTTGATAGTGTAGATATTGAGGTGTTTACTTTCTCGCAGGGGTTTATTCCAATTATTACACAGTCGTTATTAACGTTGTCAGATATTCCTAAGGGTGAGGGTGAGGTATATACTTATAAAGATTTGCGGGATATCTTATTGGAGTATAAACAGAGTGAGAGTTACTCC
Organism: Limibacter armeniacum; assembly: GCF_036880985.1. Lineage (NCBI taxonomy): Bacteria > Pseudomonadati > Bacteroidota > Cytophagia > Cytophagales > Flammeovirgaceae > Limibacter > Limibacter armeniacum. The sequence continues at coordinate 530,466 of NZ_JBAJNO010000009.1, read as the reverse complement.
TTTATTAAGGGCGTATTGAAGGCTGAACATGAAATTAGTCAAAAAACTGCAACATTATCAGATTGGGCTTATGATAGACAACTTATAGCACAACTTGGTTATGATGAGGGTGATATTAGTGATATTAAGACGATTGTAGAAAAAAATGAACATAAGCCTTACACAGAAATATTTGATATTTATGCTGGATTTTTGAAATCAAAAAAGGTCAGTGAAGGAGGGAGATGATCGTTAGGGAAATATTAAAGTCTATTCATTCTTAATCCTGAATTGGTTATAATGGAGATCATAACTACTTGAAATACATCGTAAAAAAGTCCCACTTAGGTTACTTCTAAGTGGGACTTTTTTGTGCTATCTCTTATTTAAGAGGAAGTATCTAATTACAGATAGCTGATAAAATTATTGATCGTAGTGCCAAGTCTTTTACCTGCGAGTAAACACCTCTTTTCTGATAACGTTTGCATGTCTTTAGTATACTGGTCTGGAAGGGATGGTGCTTCAGTTTTATCCGTAGAACCTTTAAGGTCTCCATTGAGGTGGACTTCTGCTACAGCATGGTCGAAGCTTTCGATACTCCATTTTCTAGGATTGTATTCTAAGCTGAAACCCGATATAGCTTGAGACTGATTTTGAGTAATTAAAGCAGATTGGTTCTTGATTTTTACAGCATCTTTGGTTTTACCTCGTCCTAATGCTCCATCCCAAAGTGCGTGTAGGTTGACGCTTGATGAACTTGGTTTAACATAGAAGCCGTTTCCACCTTTATCACCTTTAGGGTAGGAAGCATCAAAAATGGAACCGCAGTGCAGAGGTTGGTGTACATCCCCAATTAGGTGAATTAACCATGCCATATACATTGCTCTTGTCGCTTGATCTTGGGTGTTATCCTTAATCATCTCGGTGGAGTGGTCAATAGCCCATACAACGTTAGGTTCTACATTTCCATCTACTTGAGTTGTGTCATGGTGCGTCTCAAATTTTATTTTGTAAGTAATGTAGTGCCACTCAGGTCTGCTGTATTTTTTATTTGGATTGTTCCTGTTTTTGATTTCATCTGGCCATACACTGGCTCTCATCATTAAATACTGTCCAAGTTCAAGGTCATTTTTGATATTCTTATATTCTACTGCCCATTGGTCTTTATAGTCGGGGTGAGATTTAAGTAGTTCTGTCACTTGAATTTTTTGAATAGAGTCCAGCTGATTGTAGGCAATCGCTGCTACTGTCATATGTCCTTTTGCATTCCACGCAAAGATTGGGGTAGCCAATACCAGAAGCAGTATTGTTAGCAGATTTTTCTTCATTGGTTTAATTTTTTGTACGTCAAAAAGTAATTCAATTTTAAAATGTGAATCTAAAATATTTTTATGGTCAGCGATCATTTAATGGTAAAATTCATGTAATCGCAATCTGAAAAAATGAAGTATGAGGCATTTGTACTTTGTTGAATGCATTTTTCTGTCTGGTATTTTAAATGAGCAGGGGGCGCATCGAAAATCCCTATCCCTATTCCACTTCAATATTTTTTTATAGGTTCAAGATTCGAGACTGCTTTCCGTGTATTGCCACCTCCCAATTCCAAATTGCAACACCAGATTTTTTCACCGCAGATGAGGGTGGTTTTTATTTTATATGTTCCATTTCCATCTCATCAAAAAAAAAGACCCAAGTGGGTCTTTCAATTTACTTTAAGTAAAGATAGAAGATCGTGTTTTGGGTATTGCTTTAGGCAATATTTTTCAGCTCAGGTTCAGCAGCACAGGTTTCAATCATTGAAACGGCTGTTCTTATTTTTTCATGTAAGAAATAAGGTTGAGTAATCGGCTTTCTACAAATTATTTTCATTCCATAGTACTGAAATGCCTGTAATTTATAGCGATAGTCCATCCAGTAAATTTTGTGCTGACGACCTGCAAACGGGTGCTGGCTCAATTTCCTGTAAAACCTTTTTATGACAGAAATCTTGTTGGTCGCCAACCTGCTCTTGCCAGAGCATAGCCTGTTATTAATTGAGAGGCATTTCATTGAGCGATAGCCCCGTATCTCCCACCTGCCTGTCCTTAGTTCCACTCTAAATCTAAAGTTTGGAAGTCCTTGCCGAGCTGCTGGAAGCGTTGCAAAAAAAGCCAGCATAGGGCTATGGTATTGTTTTTCCCTCTTTTGGCGTACCAGTTTGGGGTATTTGTGCGTGAGATGGATGTCTTTGCATCTTCCTTTCTGGTTTTGATTGGCTACATATCGTCTGATCTCTTTTTTCTGTTCAGCCATTGAGGCTGAATATTTTCCGTCAGCCAATTTATTACGAGAGATCTCCCGACTAACCGTTGCCTTATGTACACCAAGTTGCTGGGCTATTTCCGTTTGGGAAAAACCTTTGGCAAGAAGTGTTTCGATTTGTTGGCGCTGTGAAAAATTCAGTTGGGACATTATATATGGTTAGCTGGCTGCGTATCGGTAATTGATAAAAAAATATAAGTGATCTGAGGGGAGGAGCAAAATAACTTAGCCAACGCTTCAAGTAAGGAATAGTCCGAATATAGGCATGCCTACAATAAATTGGCTGCACATTTTCCTGGTTATGTTCCGAAAGGTAAATGATGACCATTTTGATAAAACACTAAAAATAAGAAAAGGCCAACCCTTTCGGGTTGACCTCTCTGACATGATTGAAGAACTACTATTAATTCTTCGCGATGGTTTTATTTTTAGGATAGATCAAGTCAAATCTATCAAGCTTCATCACTTTGTCCCATGCTGCAACGAAGTCTTTTACAAACTTCTCTTTCGCATCGTCGCTGGCATAAACTTCAGCCAAAGCTCTCAGTTCTGAGTTTGAACCGAAGATCAGGTCAGCACGAGTTGCTGTATATTTTAGTTCACCTGAAGTTCTGTCTCTTCCTTCAAATGCTTCTTTTGAATCATCAGCAGCTTTCCACTCAGTGCTCATGTCCAACAGATTTACAAAGAAGTCATTAGACAGTTTGTCTTTGTTGTCAGTGAAGATACCCTCTTTAGAGCCATTGTAGTTAGCACCCAATGACCTCATACCGCCTACCAGTACGGTCATTTCAGGAGCAGTCAGCGTCAGCAGTTGCGCCTTGTCAACCAACAGTTCCTCTGTAGGGATTGTATAACGTGTCTTCAGGTAGTTACGGAAACCGTCAGCCATTGGCTCAAGCAGACCGAAAGACGCTACATCTGTTTGCTCTTGTGTAGCATCCATACGACCAGGTACGAATGGGATTGCAACAGGGTAACCTGCGTTGGCTGCCGCTTTCTCAACAGCTGCATCACCTGCCAGTACAATCAGGTCAGCAATAGATACTTTCTTCGAACCTGATTTTGCGTTGAAGTCAGCCTGAATTTTCTCCAGTACACCCAACACTTTCGCCAGTTGTGCAGGATTGTTTACTTCCCAGTCTTTCTGTGGAGCCAGACGGATTCTTGCACCGTTAGCACCACCTCTTCTGTCAGAACCACGGTAAGTAGAAGCCGAAGCCCAAGCAGTAGAAACCATTTCGCTGATAGACAAATCTGATTTCAGGATTGTTGATTTCAGTGCTGCGATGTCGTTTTTGTTAATCAGCTGGTGATCAACCGCTGGGATTGGATCTTGCCAGATCAGATTCTCTGAAGGAGCCTCTGGGCCAAGGTAAGTACTGTTTGGTCCCATATCCCTGTGAGTCAGCTTAAACCAAGCACGTGCAAAAGCATCATCAAATGACTTAGGATTCTCGTAGAAGTTTCTTGCAATCTTTTCGAATCCTGGGTCAAACCTCAGCGACAAGTCTGTTGTAAACATCGTAGGCTTGTGCTTTTTGTCTTTGTCAAATGCATCCGGAACCAGCATCTTAGGTTCGCCTTTCGCTACCCACTGGTGTGCACCTGCAGGGCTCTTCGTCAGTTCCCATTCGTTCTCGAACAAGCTGTAGAAGAACATATGGCTCCATTGTGTAGGTGTAGGTGTCCAAGTTACCTCAAGTCCTGAAGTGATCGCATCCGCACCTTTACCTGATTTGTAATCACTCTTCCATCCGAAACCTTGCTCCTCAATGCTTGCCGCCTCAGGATCAGGACCTACGTGTGTAGCAGGACCAGCACCGTGTGCCTTACCCAAAGTGTGACCACCTGCAATCAGGGCTACTGTTTCCTCATCGTTCATACCCATTCTACCGAAAGTGTCACGGATATCTTTTGCAGCCAACAGCGGATCAGGGTTACCGTTAGGTCCTTCTGGGTTTACATAGATCAGCCCCATCTGAACTGCTGCCAACGGACTTTCCAGCTTAGTGCGGTCTTCAGAGTAACGCTCGTCATCCAACCACTTTTTCTCAGAACCCCAGTACACGTCCATCTCAGGTTCCCAAACATCTTCTCTACCACCTGCAAAACCAAATGTCTTGAAGCCCATGTCTTCCAGTGCTACGTTACCTGTCAGCACCATCAAGTCAGCCCATGAGATCTTCTTACCATATTTTTGTTTGATTGGCCAAAGCAAACGTCTAGCCTTGTCAAGGTTTGCGTTATCAGGCCAGCTGTTCAATGGCGCAAAACGCTGCTGTCCTGCACGTGAACCACCACGGCCATCTGCTGTACGATAAGTACCCGCACTGTGCCATGCCATTCTGATAAACAAACCACCGTAGTGACCGAAGTCAGCAGGCCACCAGTCCTGTGATTCTGTCAATACTTTTCTAATATCTTCTTTAAGTGTATAGTAGTCTAGGCTATTGAACTCCTTGATATAGTCGAAATTCTCGTTCATAGGATCCGACAGAGTAGAGTTCTGGCGCAGAATGCTCAGGTTAATTTGGTTAGGCCACCAGTGCATGTTGCTGGTTGCCTTCATATTAGATAGACTCTTTTTTGTAGCACCTGAAGTGCTATCCATCTTTGCTTCTGCTACTTGGTCGCTGTTCTTCTGGCATGCTGTGGTGAAGGCACCTGCAGCTACTAACCAGCTGAATAACATTATCTTTTTCATAATTTTATAAATTTTATCTATTAAGATTATGTTGCAAGTATACAGACTTAATCGGTTGGGTGTCTATCGAATGTTTTGATGTTGATATTGATAATTTCAATTAGCATCATTGTCAGGCTCTATTTATAGTGATCAAGTTATTTGAATCTTTAATCGATAGAGGCTTTAAAGGTTGATGATTGATTAAGTATTTATCAATGTTAGAGTATTCAATAGTCATTGCGAATAACAATCAATAACTGTCAGGTGGAATCCATAGAGTAAAGAAGAGAATGTATGAGAGGTGATGTGTGATGGTTATGGGTTTGATATTCATAAAATTAAATTGATATTTATCCTTATACCGATATTGGTTTTAACCTTTCAGCTTATTTATTAAGTGAGTAGAGACAAAACATTTTAACTAAAACCAAACCTTAAACTTTAATTGCCCAAACCAATTATGAAAGTTGCAGCCCTATATGATATCCATGCCAATCCTTTTGCTCTTGATGCAGTCTTGAAAGATGTTGTCTCATATGGTGTAGATCTGATTTTAGTTGGAGGAGATGTAGTGTCAGGACCTATGGGAAAAGAAACTTTGTCATTGTTACAATCCTTTCCATTGCCCAAAAAGTATATTTTAGGCAATGCTGAGTCAGAGGTTTTAAGATGCCTGAAAGGAGAAAAAATAAATGGGTTATCCGAAAGGGCAGACGAAGAAGCAAGGTGGGTAACAGGACAACTGACCGCAAAACAGCAAAATGAAATAGGTAAGTGGCCTAAAACATGTGAATTAGAATTGGAGGGAATAGGGAAAGTGCTCTTTTGTCATGGGACACCAAGAAGTGACGTAGAAGTATTTACAAAGTTGACTTCTGAAGAAAAGTTACGATCACTCTTTGAGTTTTTAACTGTGCCTTTGGTGATTTGTGGGCATACCCATATGCAGTTTGAAAGAAAAGTAGGGGGTGTGCAAGTGGTGAATGCAGGTAGTGTAGGTATGCCATTTGGAAAAACAGGAGCTGATTGGTTATTACTGGATAAAGGGGTTCATTTTATGCATACAGATTATGATTTGGAATATGCAGCTGACCTGATTATGAAATCTGACTACCCTTATGCTGAAAGCTTTGCCTTAAATAATGTACTGAAAGTACCGTCTGAAGAAAATGCACTTAAAATGTTATCTGCAATGGAATTACAACAACAGGTTGATGGGTGATTTTTAATAATTGATATATTTACATTGTTGATAGTTAATCCATTATAAGTGATTTGATTTAAGGATACCCATGAAAAAAGCAGCATTACTGATCCTGAACTTGGAAGAAATCAGAAGAAGGAGTAAGCTATTGTGGAGTGGCTTGCCTGAAGAATTTTATTTCTGGAAACCTGACCCAGAGGCAATGACCGCAATTGAAATCATAAGACATGTATTGGGTGCCGATTATGGTTGGGATGTTATTATTACTAATAATGGAGATATGACTGACTTTCAATCGCCATGGGAAGGTCGTCCTTATATAAGCTTGGCTGATGAGCTTGAATTTGCAGCACCATACCGACAAGCATTTCTTGAGCGGATAAATGGGTTTTCTGATGCAGCATTGGAAACTACAGAAATCATCCACCCAGGCAATGGGCAGAAAAGAAAGCTGGAAGACTACCTGTTGAGAATTGGTTATCACGAATCTGTCCATGCTGGGCAATTCATTTCTTACCTGAGGGCAATAGGAGTAGCGCGTCCTTTTATTTGGGATTGATAAATTAGGTTATATTAAAGTGTTTTTCAGAACTGATCTAGTAAAGCATAATATTATGAATTTTAATTCCATCAGGGCTTTTATAGGAGCAAAAGACTTTAACGAATCAAGGGCTTTTTATCGTCAAATGGGGTTTGAAGAGCTTGAGATTGACTCAAAAATGAGCTATTTCAAGATCAGTAAACAAATCGGTTTTTATTTACAGGACTATTATATCAAGGAGTGGGTTGATAATTCGATGCTATTTTTGGAGGTCGACGATTTGGATCTTTACCTACAGGAGATCTTGGACAAAGAGCTTTCAAAAAAGTATAGGCTAGTCAAGGTGTCCGAAATAAGAGACAATGATTGGGGTAGAGAGTTTTTTATGTATGACCCATCAGGAGTGTTATGGCATATTGGCGAATTCAAAAATGCATCCGAATAAGAGGAAAATAGCATTTAATCAATAGCACTTATTTTGGATATTCTTCATGTGAATTTCTTCTTTGAGAGACAGTGTTGAGCACTGGTTCTTTCCTGCCATCCATTTGCCTGCTTTTTTTATTCTTCCAGTTACGCTTTTCGCAAACTATTTGCTTAAATACTTAATGTTGATTTATATTAACAAGCGTAATTGTTACATTTTGCTTTTGACTTTGGAATAAAAGCCATTTATGATGGTAATATTCTGATAGTCAATTATATATTAAAATGCTTTCAAAAATGGAACAATGGTAGTCTTTGGATGGTATTTTGATGAACCAAGTATTTCTCCATTCGACCCGAAAGTTTTTTAAAACTTTTTGGTTTAAACAACTGCTGACAGAACCATTAGTGTAAAGCTAACACACAACAGTACTTTTACTTTTAACTATTGCTGTTGAATTACAGCCTGTTAATAGAACTACGACTTATATAATTTCTACGCCTTATGGTAGAGTCACCTCAAAACAGCGGACATAATGAAGCTTTCCTCGAAATTGATGGGAAGCGAGAGACGAAATATGATTCAGTTAGTGACAGCAAAATTTGGAAAGCATTTAGGGAAGGGGATGATACTGCATTTGTACACATCTATAATACGTATGTCAATCAACTTTTCAACTATGGTATAAGGTTTACACAGGACAGGGATCTGGTTAAGGATTGCCTACAGGACTTTTTTATTTATTTGAGAAATAGCCGAAGTCGTTTAGGCGATACAAATGCCATTAAACTCTACCTGTACAAAGCATTTCGTAGAAGGTTGGTCGATTACCTGACTTCAATCCAGAAAGCACAAGCTAAAAATGAAACGGCATTTGCCTTTGAACTGCAATCGGAAACTTCACATGAAGTGAAACTGATTGACAGCCAATTGAAAGAGAGTCAGTTGTCAAGACTGAACGAGGTGCTGAAATCCCTATCAGAAAGAGAACGTGAAGTGATCTATTATTTTTATTACGAGGGACTTAGTTATCAGGAGATAGCAGAAATCTTTGGTTTTACACATACCTCCTCTGCAAGAAGACTTCTTTACAATACACTTAGTAACCTTAAAGACTTAATAGGGCCATTATTTATGATTTGGCTGTTGTTAAATTTTTTTAAAGTAAATGTGTAGTGTGTGGTGAATTTATCAACAAGGAAGGTGTTTTTTTGATGAAAGTGTAAAAATGTAAAATTTACTGTTTTTTTCTGGTATCATTTTTCAAACTCCCCCCTTATATAAGTAGAAGCTGATAAAACTGTGAAAGATCAAGACAAAGATATAGTACTGACGTTACTGTCCGATGAAAGATTTAAGGACTGGGTAATGGTGCCATCAAGCGAGACAGACGCTTATTGGCAAGAGTGGATGTATGCGGAACCTAACCGAAAAGAGGCAGTAGCTCAAGCGAAGTCTATTGTGAAAGGTATTCGGTTTGAGGAAGCGTATCTGGAGACAACTGAAATTGAATCCATGCTTTCAAATATTATGGATGAAAGGCATCAGGAGTCAGGACGATTTAAGGTAGAGCGGACGAGAAACTGGAATTCGGTTTATAGAGGAATTGCAGCGGCAGTTGTCATCTTAATTGCAGCGACATTGGTATTTACTGATGCGTTTAACAACGTGGAGTCAATCTTCTTGAATGGAAATGAGGTCACTTTACATGAAGTGTCAAACCCTAAAGGAATGCGTTCCAAAGTGACATTGCCTGATGGCAGTATTGTGAGCCTGAATGCGAATAGTGTGCTTAAATACCCTGAGCAATTCTCGGATAAGCAACGTATTGTGGAGTTGAGTGGTGAAGCATTCTTTGATGTTGTCAAGAATCCCGATAAGCCATTCATTGTCAGGACGAACAAACTTGAAACGGTTGTGTTGGGTACAAGCTTTAATGTCAGGTACTTCGACGATGAGGAAGCCATAAATGTAGCATTGGTAAGCGGAAAAGTGAATGTGGTAGAGAGAACAGAGGGTAAGTCGAAACAGCAAATACTACTTCCGGGGGAGAAACTGGTGTATGATAAGGCAGGGAAGTCATTTAGCAAAGGGACTTTTGACTATGATGAAGAAGTAGGCTGGAAAGATGGCGTGTTGGCATTTAAGGATGCTGACTTCCAAAGTGTGATCAATCAGTTGGAGCTGTGGTATGGGGTGGAGATCAAAGTACTAGGAGTACCGTCTTCTGAGTGGAAAGTCAATGGAAAGTTTGATAAGGAAAGTGTTGAGGAAGTGTTGGTTGGCTTACAGTTTACCTATGGTATCAACTATCAGATTGATGGAAATAATATTACCGTTAGCTGTAATTGAAATAAAGTATTTAGCTGAGGACTAAAAAGAAAAAACGGAGGATTTTGGCGAATCTTCCGTTTCTCAAAACCCTTTTGTGCCAGAAAATTGTCAATTGCAGATCTGGACAATCACTACTGACATTGTAAAGGCACAGGGTAAGTGTTAATCAATAATCAACAAAATTATGAAAAAAAACTCACAACTTTTTTACCACACCTGTAAAAATATCCTTTATGGTATTTTGATACAGGTTGTTGTGGTAGGCTTTGTGCTGGCTCATGATGGAGAATCTTCGGGCGGGGATGATGCTGACTCACTGAGTCTGAAAAAGGTATCTATTCAGATGAGGGTGACGGACGCTACTTTAACAGAAGTTTTTCAGGAAGTGGAGCAGAAGTCAGAATTCAAATTTTTCTACGACAAGAAGATTGTGAATTCAGATACCAAATACACTTTTAACAAGGACATTACCCTTTATGAACTGATGCTTCAACTGTCAGAGCAATCTAACTTGAACTTCAAGAGGGTCAATAAGAATATCAACGTCAAGAAAAGCGAAACCTTTAAATCTGTACCTGTTCAGGAGATCAATATCTCAGGGAAGGTTACTTCTGACGAAAACCCAGAAGGGATTCCCGGAGTCAATGTAGTGATAAAGGGAACAACCAAAGGAACGGTGACGGATTATGAAGGCAACTTTAAAATAGCAGTTCCTTCACAGGAAACTATATTGGTTTTTAGTTCAATTGGTTACTTGCCGAAAGAGGTGACTGTTGGGACACAAACTACACTCAATGTGGCTATGGAGTTGGATGTGACGGCTTTGGAAGAGATTGTAGTAGTGGGTTATGGTCAACAGAAAAAAGCAGACCTGACAGGTGCGGTTTCTGTGGTCAAGACAGAGGATCTTCAGAAAAGACAAGCAACAACAGTGGCAGAGGCCATGCAAGGTTTGGCAACAGGTGTTACTGTCAGAGGTGGCGGACTTCCTGGTTCTGAAGCACAAATACAGATCAGGGGTATCAGTAACTTCTCAGGTAACAACCCGCTGTATGTAATCGATGGGATGATTACAACCGCAAACAGGGATTTTAACCCAAATGATATTGAATCTATTCAGGTACTTAAGGATGCTTCTGCTGCTGCGATCTACGGTTCAAGAGCTGCCAATGGGGTAATCATCATTACTACGAAAAAAGGTAAGGAAGGTCCGATGAAGATCAACTTCAGTGGCAAAACAGGCTTCCAGACCATCCCGAGGTATGATTTGGCAGGAAGGGATGAGTATATTCGTATCAATGACATGGCTTATGACAATGCGGGCGTACCTCGTCAGGACCATGACTTGAACAATGATACAGACTGGCAGGATGAGACTTTCAGAACAGGAAATATCCATGATTACAACCTGACTTTTTCAGGAGGTAGTGAGAATGGTAATTACCTGATTTCAGGTAACTATTTTAAGAATAAAGGTACGGTGATCAGTACCGGTTTTGATCGTTATAGCATCAGGGTAAATACGCAGGCAAAGAGAGGTATCTTCAGCATAGGAGAGAATGTAGCGATTACAAACTCGACGAGTGATGAGATGTCAGGCAACCCAATAATGGATGTAGTTCGCTTGATGCCTACCATCCCGGTTTATGATGAGAACAACCCTGGTGGGTTCGGTTATGGCAATGAGGCAAGAGCCAGAACGTTTGCAACTAACCCATTGGCAATTGCTGAATTTGATGATAGGTTGAACCAAAATTTCAGGGTAAGAGGTAACGTTTGGTCTGAATTGCAATTCTTGCCATCATTGAAGTACCGTGCAAACTTCGGTTATGAAACAAGTAATGACCATTACCTGTACTTGCGCAAGGAAGGTAACTGGACGCTTAACCAGCCATATACACCTTCACTAGCGATTGAGAACAGGGCAAGATCAGCGGTGATGCTAGTGGAAAACACTGTCAGCTTCAATAAGACTTTTGGTAATCACAATCTTGAAGCCTTGGTAGGTCAGACTTATCAGGAAGACCAGTATTCGAGGATAGAGGGTAGAAAGCGAAACCTGCCTAAGAATCCAACTACTGGAGAGTATTATACAGTATTGGACCAAGGTGATCAGGCTGTGGTAACCGGTTTTGAGCAAAAAGCCGTACTCCTTTCTTATTTGGGTAGAATCAACTACAACTATGCTGGCAAATACTTCTTCAATGCAGTGGTAAGACGTGATGGTACTTCAAGACTAAGCCCTGATAACAGGTGGTCCAATTTCCCATCTGTAGCAGTTGGATGGAGAGTAAGCGAAGAGCCTTTCTTTAATGTAGAGGCGATCAGCAACCTGAAGCTTCGTGCCAACTACGGTACTTTGGGTAGCAGCAACATCGGTTTCTGGGACTACCAGCAGAATATCAATACTTTCCCAACTATCGTCATTGGTAAAGATCAGCATGTAGAGGCAGGAGCGACCAACGTTCGTCTTTCAAACAATAACTTGAAGTGGGAGCGATTGCAGCAACAGAACTTCGGTTTGGACTTGGGACTTTTTGAAGATAAGCTGACAGCGACAGCAGAGTACTATATCTCTAAGACGGATGGTGTACTGACTGAAGCGCCAATTGCGATGACAACCGGAAATGATGGAGGTAACCCAGTGGTAAACGCAGCCTCAATTTCCAATTCAGGTTTTGAATTCTCCCTGTCCCTGAGAGGTGCTGAGAAGAAACTGAAATACAATGCTTCATTGAACCTGACCACCATCAAGAACAAGGTGTTGGATTTGGGATATGGTAGAAACGATATCTATGTAGGAAATACGGTAACAACAGTAGGCAACCCAATCGGCATGTGGTATATGCTAGAGACGGATGGTATTTTCCAGAGTGAGGCAGAAGTAAGCGCACACAAAAGCAAGGACGAAACAATCATTCAGCCAGATGCCAAGCCGGGAGATATTCGTTATGTGGATCACAATGGAGACGGTCGTATCACGAATGATGACAAGGTGGTATTGGGTAACCCTTGGGCAGATGTTGAGCTGGGGCTAAATCTGAATATGTCTTACTCAAACTTTGAGTTCACCATGAACTGGTTCAGCTCACTGGGTGCAACAGTCTATAACGGTCCGATGAGTGTAATGGGCAGATTTGATGACAACTCCAACTACCCGACAGGCATCCAGCCTTGGACACCAGAAAGCCCTAATACAGACGTGCCACGTGCTTACTACGGAACCACACTGAACTCAAGAGCCGATACGGACAGATGGTTGGAAGATGGTAGCTTTGCCCGTTTGAAATTCATCAGCTTGACTTACCATATGCCAGCATCATTTGCCAACAAGATTGGTGTAGAGAATGCTTCTGTATCGTTGTCTGCACAGAACCTGATCACCCTGACTAAATACAAAGGACTTGATCCTGAGTTTTTGGGACCATCCATCTATGAAAGAGGTTTGGACTTGGGCGCATTCCCTAACCTGAAAACTGTATCAGTAGGCTTGAACTTTGGATTTTAATTAAATATGAAAATCGAAATGAAGAATTTAGCATATATCACATTGGTACTTTTCAGCACCCTGTTCTATGGGTGTAGTGATGAGCTACTGGATGTCAAAAACCCGAATACGCTCACAGAAGACCAGTTTTGGCTGTCAGCTGAAGATGCTGAACTGGGACTGAATGCCATCTATGCCATGCAGTACAAGCCAGGCTTGTGGGGCAGATGGATTTATTTCAGATACGACCTGACCTCTGACGAAGGATACAGCAAAAGCCCTTGGATTGAGTTGGGCGACTGGACGAGATTCCAGTATGTAAACTACAATTTTTGGGAAGGTAACGTCATTACATGGAGAGATCACTACAAAGGGATTTACCGTTGCAATCAGGTAATTTCAAATGTGCCTGCCATCGAGATGGATGAAGCGCAAAAAGCGGAGATCATTGCTCAGGCAAAATTCTTCCGAGCTTTCTACTACTACAATATTGCTGTATTGTGGGAAGATGCACCAATCGTATTAGAACCTTCGGAGCCGGATGATCTGCCGGAACAGAAGACAGTAGAGCAGGTATGGGCACAGGTAGAAGCAGACCTGATGGATGCCGTGAAATCATTGCCAGTACAATGGGATGATGCCAATGTAGGAAGACCTACGCGTGGAGCAGCCAATGCCATGCTAGGCAAGATGTATATGCAACAACGCAAGTGGCCTGAAGCCAAAGGTGCATTGGATTACTTCTTCACAGGTGAAGGAAGTGGAGCGTACAGCCTGATGCCAAACTTCAAGGACAACTTTACACATGAGTTTGAGAACAACTCGGAATCCGTATTTGAGATTCAGTTCTCGGATGACAACTTTGGTGGAGGAGACGGTGATGAGCCAAATGCCAACATGGGTAACAACAGGGCGCAGTTTTTTGCACCGGCAGGTATTGGGTGGTCTGATGGTCAGGCAAGACACTGGTTGGTGGATGCCTTTAAGCAAGAGATGAATCAGGATGGAGAACTGGATGAGCGCTTGAGACATTCTGTCTTCTACAGTGATATTGAAGCAGACTTTGGTGACAAGATCTATGGAAGAGACTGGCAGTGGGGAGCCGAGGATGCTTGGTTCAGAAAGTACCAGAGAGACTATTACAGGGACAATGAGGATTATCACTCGCAGGTTAACCTGAGAATGATCCGTTATGCAGACATCTTGTTGCTATATGCTGAAGTGTTGAATGAGTTGGGACAAACGGCGCAGGCATACCAGTATGTCGATGAGGTAAGAGCAAGGGCTAATATGGCACCACTGGCAACTGCATATCCTGCTATCGGCAATGATGCTGACCTTTTCCTGGAGCGTCTGAAAACGGAACGTGTACTGGAGCTTTGCGGGGAAAGCCACAGATGGGAAGACCTGAAGCGTTGGGGTGATTTGGATTCGCAAGCAGCGGTAGATAACATTGCACTTCGTGATCCTGATTTCAAGAACTTTGAGGTAGGTAAAAATCATCGTTTGCCAATCCCTCAGGTGGAAGTGGAGAATAACCCGAACCTTTCGCAGCATGCGGAATATTGATAAATAAATGTTACAAGAGCCTGCGCCATTGGCGTATGGCTCTCATTTACTGACTCTTTTCAAGAGAAAGGCAAAAGCATTGTTTACGGTCACAATTGGTTGTGTTTTCCGTCAGGAATCGCTTTGCCTGCTATTTTTTCAGCTTCCGAAAAATTGATTATTAGATCTGAACAAAATGAAAAACTTGACTCAATACCTATTGCTGATGGTAGTCTTACTTTCAGCAGGAGTCTCCTATGCGCAGGATACATTCACCAACCCCTTGTTGCCAACGGGGCCTGACCCTTGGATTACCCATATCAACGGGCACTATTATTATATGAATACCTTAGGCAACAGGTTGAAAATATGGCGGACTGACGAGATAAATAACTTAGCCAATGCGGATACTGCAACTGTTTGGACTCCACCTGTTGAAGGACCAAACTCTACCCTGATCTGGGCACCTGAAATCCACCTGTTAGATGGAAAATGGTACATCTATTATACGGCTTCAGACAAGGCTGACGAAGGTGACCATAACCGATGGGTTTTTGTATTGGAAAACACAAACCCTGACCCGTTGAAAGGCGAGTGGGTGGACAAAGGAAAAGTAAATACGCAGTACAGCGGTTTGGATGGTTCCTTGTTTGAACACAAAGGCAAGCGTTATTTTGTCTACTCAGCTTATATAGGTCCACAAAGTGTATTGTGCATTGCAGAAATGAAAAACCCTTGGACCATCAAGAAGAAACAGGTGCCATTGGCTTATCCTGAGTACGAATGGGAAAAGATGGGGGGCAGACAGATTCTGGAAGGACCACAGTATTTGGAAGGTCCAAAGGATAAGATGTTCCTGATTTACTCTGCAAGCGCTTGCTGGGCAGATGAATATTCTTTGGGAATGCTGTCAGCAGCAAAAGATAGTGACCCGATGAACCCAGCTTCATGGAAGCGATCAGAAAAGCCTGTTTTCAAGCAGTCTGCTGAAAATAATGTCTATGCTACAGGGCATAACTCTTTCTTTAAGTCGCCAGACGGAACGGAAGACTGGATTCTATACCATGCCAATACAGGTGCAAACAGGGGCTGCGGATGGGAGCGCTCACCAAGGGCACAGAAGTTTACTTGGGATGAAAACGGTTACCCTGTATTCGGTGTGCCTGTTAAGCCAAATGTAGCACTTCCTGTTCCTTCTAAAAGTATATAATCATTGTTATGAGAAATATAATTACAATCCTGTTCCTCTTGATTGTGGGAAGTGTTTCAGCTCAAGACACTTTTACCAATCCTTTATTGCCTTCCGGCGCCGATCCTTGGAGCATTTACATGGATGGACATTATTACTATACCCATACTGTTGGGGACAGGATCACTATCTGGAAAACGGATAACCTCGCCAACCTGAAAACGGCTGAAAGCAGTACTGTTTGGACGCCACCTCAAGGAACCAATTATTCCAAGGAAATCTGGGCACCTGAAATCCATCATATTGATGGAAGCTGGTATATCTACTTTGCTGCAGATGACGGCAAGAATGATAACCACAGAATGTATGTACTGGAATGCAAGGACAAGGATCCACTGAAAGGGAAATGGAAACTGAAGGGAAAGGTAGCAGATAAGTCTGACAAATGGGCAATTGACGGTTCCGTATTCAAGCACAATGGTCAGCTATATATGGTTTGGTCAGGTTGGGAAGGAGATACCAATGGACAGCAGGACATCTTTATTGCTAGAATGAAAAACCCGTGGACGATAGATGGCAACCGTGTGAGGATTTCTACACCAACCTACGCTTGGGAAAAGCATGGAGACCTGAATGATCCTGTAAATCCTCCACATGTCAACGTGAATGAAGGTCCGCAGATTCTCATGCACGACAACAAGCTGATCCTGATCTTCTCTGCCAGCGGATGCTGGACGGATTTCTATGCACTGGGCATGCTGACAGCAGATGCAGACAGAGATTTGTTGGATGCTTCAGCTTGGAAAAAACATGCTGAGCCAGTATTCAGCCAATCATCTGAAAACGGTGTTTTTGCACCCGGACATAATTCCTTCTTCAAATCTCCTGATGGAAAGGAAGACTGGATACTCTACCATGCCAATGCGGAATCGGGGCAGGGCTGTGGACATTTCCGTTCGCCAAGGGCACAGCGCTTTACTTGGAAAAAAGACGGTACACCCAACTTCGGAACGCCTGTCAAGACAGGTGAAGTACTGCCGATTCCTTCTTTGTAATCAACTTAAAATATGGCCATTGGTCAAATTAATACCCAAAACACATGGAAAAATGAAACGCAATTTATTACTGGTTTTCTGCTTGACAATACTATCAATGGGCTTTGCTACAGCTCAGGAAATTTTGTTGGAAGATGTCACTTCCTTTTACCCAAGGATGATCAGGCTTGCTGCCAGCGGGAATGCAAATGGTCGCCTGATTGCCAGTTTTGATGTGATTGGTGCAGGGCATATCTACCAGAGCACTGATGATGGCAATAGCTGGTCTCAGATAGCAGTCATTCCGGAAACCCAGTATCAGAATACCTGTTGCAGCGAACTGTATGAAGTACCCCAGCAATTGGGTAATACAGCAGCCGGAACCTTGTTTTGGACCGTTTCTGCCCACAATGGAGCAGCGCCTGCAGCCAGAGCCTTGAAGATTTACAAGAGTACGGACCATGGCTATACATGGAGCCTTTTCTCCACGCCAGTTACGGGGAATACAGGACTTTGGGAAGCGGAATTTGCCATTGATGACAATGGAAACCTTGTCATGTATTATGCTTCCGAAGAACATAAGTCATCAGGCTATAACCAGTTGATCGCCCATAAGGTATCCACAGATGGAGGACAGACTTGGGGAGGGGAGGTCATAGACATTGGTATGCCCGATAATATTCAGCGTCCAGGAATGCCTACCGTTTCCAAGTTACCGAATGGTGATTATGTCATGGCATATGAGATCTGTGGCAGTACCTATAACTGTGATGCATTTGTAAGGACTTCTTCAGATGGGCTTAACTGGGGAACTGTCACATCCACCGGAACAAGAGTGGAATCTGTGTCAGGAAACCACTTCTCGCATGCTCCAACCATCACTTGGATTGACAATGGCACTGCTAATGGAGAACTGTTGATGGCTGCTCAGGTACTCAGGGATGGGAATAACGTTAATGCATCTCGGAACGGGCAGGTGTACTTTGTAAATAGTACCAATGCCAGTGGCTTATGGGCTGAAAGAGCGGCACCCATCTTCTCTCCAAGCGATGGGACAAACCCTTGTGGCAGTTACAGCACCCAGTTTGTATCAAAGGCAAACGGGGCAGAGATCATTCAGATGGCGAACAAAGAATGCAGAATGTATGTGGCATCAGGTCCATTCAATGCCCCAATAGCGGATGGCGTCTACCGTTTGGTAGCCAAACACAGCGGTAAAGCATTGGATGTCGATGCTTGCGCTACCAGTGATGGCGCCAATGTACAGCAGTGGCCATGGGCAGGTAGAGATTGCCAGCGCTGGAAGTTTGAGTATCTGGGGAACAGGGAATACAAAATTACAGCTCAGGTAAGTGGAAAGGCTTTGGAAGTGGATGCTTGCGCAACAGGCAATGGAGGAAATGTGCAGCAATGGCCTTGGAATGGTGCTGATTGTCAAAGGTGGTATGTAGAAGAAGTAGGAGGAGGTTATTACCGTTTGGTATCCAAGAATAGTGGAAAAGTACTGGATGTATCGGGCTGCAATATAGCAGACGGTCAGAATGTACAGCAGTGGGAGTGGCTTGGTGGTGACTGTCAGCAATGGAAGATCGAACCTGTCAGCCCAAATCAGGTAACTGAAGGCACATTCCGCATTTCTGCAAAACATAGCCAGAAAGTATTGGACGTTGATGCCTGTTCTACAACAGCTGGAGCCAACGTACAACAATGGCCTTGGAACGGAGCAGACTGCCAGAAATGGACGGTACAGGCCACAGCGGATGGCTACTATGAGTTGATCTCAGTGGTAAGTGGATTGGCTTTGGATGTGGATGCCTGTTTGTCAGTAAGTGGTCAGAATGTACAGCAGTGGACTTCCAATGGGGCAAACTGCCAACGCTGGGGTTTTGAAGAAGTGGAGACGGGTTATTACCGGATTATCTCCAAGAATGGGAAAAAGGTGCTGGATGTTTCAGCCTGTTCAACAGCTGACGGTGCCAATGTTCAGCTCTGGGACTGGATTGGTGGTGATTGCCAACGTTGGCTGCTAACCTCAGTAGGAGCAGGAGCAAGAGAGGGGATTCAAGAGATGGACAAGGAGTTGACGCTGAAAGTCTATCCCAACCCATCACCCGGTACTTTCCAACTGGATTTCAATAGCAAGATAGAAGAGCGTGTCACTGTTTCAGTCACAAATATTTTGGGACAGGAAATCAGCAGAAAGGAAATCACTTTCCAGAAAGGACTCAACAGTTTTGATATCAAAATTCCGTCAGGCAGTAAAGGTATGCATATCATATCCTTTGAAGCGGATGGTATTAATCACACGAAAAAAATCCTAATCGAACAGTAAGATGATCAACAGAAAACTATTTGGGGCGACCTTACTTTTTGTCGCTCTGCTTTTTTCGGGAATAGCATTCGGTCAACAACCGGACCCTCCGGGGCAAGTGAAAAACGGAAAACCTGTCCATGAGGCTTATCTGTTTGCCCATATGACCCATGCAGATTATGGAAGGTTGTATTACTCAGTCAGTTTGGATGGACTGCATTGGAAACAGTTAAACAGTGGGAAAAGGGTGTTTGAGGGGTACAAAGGACATCCGGATATCTGTAAGGGGCATGATGGACGCTACTACATTGCGGGTAACGAAAGTGATGCATCGCCTGATATCAATATCTGGGTTTCGGAAGATTTGGTTGAATGGAAAAAGCACAGCACTTATACCCCTGACCTGAAAAAGACACCTAATTACAAGCCCTTGCAGCGGATAGGTGCCCCAAAACTGTATTATGACCAGCCGTCAGCGCAATATGTGATGACATGGCACACGCCTCACAAGGAAGGAACAAAGAAAGACCCTGAACGCTACTGGGCTAGCCAAAGAACCTTGTATGTTACTTCCAAGGATTTGGTGAACTTTTCGGATACCCCTCAGAAGCTGCTGCCTTGGGACATGGGTACCATTGATGTCAGCATCCGCAAAATCGGGGAGAAGTACTATACCATTATCAAGGATGAGGCTTATCCTACTTTGGATTGGCCAACGGGGAAAACGATCCGTATCGCAAGCTCGGACAACCTGTTCGGACCTTATGAGCACCTGTCTGACCCGATCAGCCCCAACTTCAGGGAAGCACCAATGTTGATTCCTTCACCTGACGGAAAGGTTTGGTACCTGTACTATGAGCAATATCCGGGGGTATCGTATGGGCTTTCGGTTTCCTCAAAGTTGGAAGGTCCTTGGCACCAGATTTCGGGTTATACCTTCTTCGCAGATTGGGACAAGTATTCATTCCCTTCCAAGGTAAGGCACGGCTGCATGATCACCATTTCCAAAGCGGAGTATGACAAGCTAGTCAATGCATTTGGAATCGAGAAAGAAGAGGGAATGTAAAGGCATTACTTGAACAGGAGCAATCAATTTTTTTAATCAGTATAAAAGAAAAGACCATGAAAAAGATCTTAATCTATGCAGCAGTAGCGGCAACTTTTTTTGCCTGTAAGCAAGCACAAAAGCATGAAGTAGCAAATGAGACCAAGAAGGAAGTAGGCACCAGATGGACAGTGGAGGAAGCAGAAGCATGGTCAAAGAAAATGGGTTGGATGACAGGCGGAAACTTCCAGCCAAGCACGGCCATCAACCAGCTGGAGATGTGGCAGGCGGAGACTTTTGACCCTGAAACAATGGACAGAGAATTGGGCTATGCAGAATCGATCGGGTTCAATGCCATGCGCGTATACCTGCACCATGTCGCTTGGGAACAGGACAAGCAAGGTTTCAAGAACCGTGTAAAGCAGTACTTGAGCATTGCAGACAAGCACGGCATTAAAACCATCTTTGTCTTCTTTGATGACTGCTGGAATGCGACTTATGTCGCTGGTACACAGCCTGAGCCTAAAACGGGTATCCACAACTCCGGTTGGGTACAGGATCCGGGACCTTCGGTACATGGTGATACGACAATGTATCCTTTGCTTGAAAGCTATGTAAAGGATGTTTTGACAGAGTTTTCGGGTGATGAGCGTATTGCAATTTGGGACCTTTACAACGAGCCAGGTAACAGTGGTTATGGTAATAAGTCAATGCCATTGCTGAAAAAAGTATTTGAATGGGCAAGAGAAGTGGACCCTACACAGCCTATTTCAGCAGGTTTCTGGAATATCGAGCTGAAGGAGTTGAATGCTTTCCAGTTGGCGCATTCTGATATTACCACTTACCATAATTACATGGACCCGAAGACACACCAGAGCTGGATTGACAGTCTGAAAACTTACGGCAGACCGATGGTATGTACAGAGTATATGGCACGTACCAATGGCAATACTTTCCTGAATACTTTGCCGATGCTGAAGCGAGAAGGAATCAGTGCCATCAACTGGGGATTGGTGTCAGGAAAGACAAATACCATTTACGCTTGGGATACACCAGTAGAAGATGGCTCAGAGCCAGAAACTTGGTTCCATGATGTATTCAGAAAAGATGGTACACCATACTCTGAGGAGGAGGTGAACCTGATCAAGGAACTGAATGAGAAAGTTCAGTAGTAAGCACTGTTAGCCCTGATTATTAACCTGATTGTAGGCATGCAGAAGTTAGACCTTAACCTGATTCTAACTTCTCTTGCCTTTTTCAAAACCTTAAAACTTTTTAATTATGAGATGGAATAATGGAATCATAGGTTTGCTCCTTTTAGGAGGATTGTCCTTGGCAAGTTGCAAGCAGGAAAATGGTAATACTCAAGTAAATGAGGCAACCGTAAATGGTAAAGAATGGTTGTCAGCCAAGGCTTTTGAAAGCAAGGCAGGCGAAAAACAGACACATCTTTATTTGCTAAAAAACAGTCAGGGTATGACAGCCGCTATCACCAACTATGGTGGCAGGCTTGTAGGATTGAAAGTGCCGGACAAGAACGGAAACTTAATGGATGTTGTGGTTGGCTTCGGTAGTGTGGAGAAGTTTGCGGAGTCAACAGAACCTTATTTTGGCGCAACCATTGGACGGTATGGAAACCGGATTGCCAATGGGAAATTCATGTTGGATGGTGAGGAATATACACTGGACACCAACAACGGTCCCAATATGCTGCATGGGGGAGACAAGGGTTTTCAGTATGTAGTATGGGATGCTCAACAGAAGGATGAAAAGACCTTGGAGCTGCATTTTGTGGAAAAGCATTTGGAGGAAGGTTTCCCGGGTAATCTGGATGTTTATGTGACCTACAGTCTGACGGAAGACAATGGACTTTCGATTGAGTACAAGGCAACAACAGACCAAAAGACAGTGGTGAACCTGACCAATCACGCTTTCTTTAACCTGAATGGAGAAGGAAGTGGTACCATCTTGGATCACAAGCTGCAAGTCAATGCGGATTTTTATACGCCAGTAGATAGTACACTGATTCCTTCAGGCGAGCTGGCAGAAGTTGAAAATACACCTTTTGATTTCCGAAATGCTGAGACGATTGGTAAAAGAATTGGTGAAGACAACCTTCAGTTGACCAATGGAGGAGGCTATGACCACAATTTTGTATTGAGCAGAGGGACTGATTCAGAAACAATGTTCAAGGCTGCTACTGTATGGGGAGACAAGACAGGAATCAAAATGGAAATTCTGACGCAGGAACCGGGTTTGCAGTTCTACAGCGGCAACTTTATGAAAGGTCAGAATACCTTCAAGAGTGGTGCAAAGGATGATTACAGGACGGCATTCTGTCTGGAGACACAGCACTTTCCGGATTCACCTAATCAACCGGATTTTCCATCAACGGTATTGGAGCCAAACGAAACGTATCATACCAAATCGGTTTACAGGTTTTCGGTAGAAAAATAGGTCGTTTTGAAGGATTCTGAAATATGTGAAAAAAGACCATAGGCTTCAGTTGAGGCTTATGGTCTTTGATCTTTATAAAGACTATGTCGATTTACTTTCTTATTCCTTCCAGTATTAAGGTGAGGGCACGCTTGACCCTAAAAGACTTTTCAGTGTCATCATGTAACAATAATGCTCCACTTGTCATCATCAGCAGCAAGGGTAAGTCCTCGGTGAGTTGAAAATCCTCTCGAATGCATCCTGAAACCTTGGCTTCCTGTACGGGTTGTTCAAAGATAGTATAGATGCGCTGTATGATACTTTCATCAATATGTGACAACCTAGAGGCCAACCATTGGAAATCTGTTTGTTGTTCGATGATGACTTCCAGTAACTTGAAAAATCGGTCTTTTTCACCCTCTATCGTGTTGGCACGTTCTTCCAGAATATCTAAGTTATATTGAAATACCTCCATGACAATGGTTTCCATATCAGGGAAGTTTCGGTATAGTGTTGCCCTCGAAACACCAGCTTCTTTCGCTATATCGGTTAAAGATACTTCTGTCCCTCTTTCAATAAAGGCATTTCGGGCAGCAAGTATAATCGCCTGCCTGTTGGCTGAAGCATCACTTCGGATATCAGTGACGGGACGGTCAGTTTTTGAAGAGTAATTTCTCATGCTTCAAATATAAATGGTGATTGACAACAAAGTGCCTTCATCTTAAGGTTATTGCTATTTGGGTTTTAACAAATTTAACCTGTGATATTATGTGATACAAAATGTATCACATAAATTGTGAGTGATGCAAGGTGTATCATTTATTAAGTAAACTAACAAACCTTCAATTTCCAGTAGCTCATTGGTATTGTAGGAGTAGTGCTCAAAAATCTAAGATCCTATGAAAGTTAAAGACAAGGTGATTGTGGTGACCGGTGGCGGTAGTGGAATGGGGCGTGAGCTGACGCTTCAGTTACTCAATAAAGGGGCTAAAGTAGCCACAGCGGATATCAATGAGTCAGGACTGGAAGAAACAAAGCAACTCGCTGGTGAACTGGCTAAAAATCTCTCAATCCATGTACTGGATATTACAGATAAAGCAAAAGTGGAGGCTTTTCCTCAGGTAGTCATTGAGGAGCATGGGGTGGTTGATGGTATTATCAATAATGCTGGAATCATTCAACCCTTTATTGACGTGAAAGATCTTGACTATGAACGTATTGAGCGTATCATGAATATCAATTTTTATGGTGCCCTATATATGGTGAAATCATTCCTGCCACATTTGTTGGAGAGACCAGAAGGTCATATCGCCAATGTTTCCAGCATGGGTGGTTTTATTCCATTTCCGGGACAGACGTTTTATGGAGCTTCAAAAGCAGCCGTCAAACTATTGACAGAAGGACTTTACGCCGAGCTAAAGGATACTCAAGTACATGTGACGGTTATTCATCCCGGAGCAGTAAATACGAATATTACGACCAATTCAGGTGTTGAAATGAGGGGAAATGGCGATGCAGCCGAACAGGCAGCTAAAACACTGTCTCCTCAGAAGGCAGCAGAGATTATGATTGATGCCATTGAGCAGAACAAGTATCGTGTAATGGTAGGAAAGGATGCCCGTTTTCTGGATTTCTTCTACCGTTTTAATCCTGAGAAGGCGGTGAAGTTTATTGTAAAACAGATGGGGGCTTTAGCCAAAAAGTAGTGTGTTGATATCAATTTTCTCAAAAGCGGAATCGTGAGATAACATTCCGCTTTTGTTTTTAAACTAGCTTTTTGAACATCATTTTTTGAGCTGTTGGGTTTTATAATTACGGCTAACATCATCTACCGACTTAAAGTCACTTCACTGCTTTTCATCTGTTTGAATAATGCTTATTTTATAGTTACTCTTCTGGTTTAGCTATTCATGCTTGCCACTTAATAACATATCCTCTTCCCTTCAAAGCCTACCCAAGATGCTTTGTAGTATTACAAAAGTCTCAACTGCTGATCTGCTATGAAAATATACCTTTACAAATTCCTGCTTGTATTACTGGTTTTGTTTATTCAAACCTTTGACGTCTTGGCCCAAGACGGTCATTATTGGACGCAGCATTATGGTACGAAGTCTATGCTATTGAGTAACTCGGTGATTGGTGGTGTAAGTGATCTGGGAGCCGTGTTTTATAACCCTGCCCGATTAGGGATGATCGATAACCCTGCCTTCTTGCTGAGTGCTGATGTATATGAATTGAATTCATATAAGTTTGAGGATGCCGTTGGTGAAAACGCCAATTTATCCAAGAGAGATTTTGGTGGAGTTCCCAGTATGGCAGCCGGTACGTTTAAGTTGGGTTTCGCTCCGAAACACCATTTTGCCTATGCAGTATTACAGCGACAGCGCATCGACTTGGATTTAAGTTATGATGAAGAATCGTTTGGCGATGTCTTGGAAGCTTTCCCAGGTGATGAATACTTCCGAGGACTGGTTCGCTTTAAGCAAAACGTCAAGGAAGAGTGGTTTTCGGTGGCATGGTCATATCCTGTCAGTGAGAAACTGAGCTTGGGGCTGACAACCAACGGGGTCATTTTTGAACAGAGCAAAGGGAATAATATTGAATTGCAGGCATTGGCAGAAAACAATGAGGTGGCAATATTCCGTTTTAACCGAAACTTCAGTTTCAAAAAGTATGGGTTAATCTGGAAAGCAGGTCTTTCTTACCTATGGAAAGATGTGTTGTTGGGCTTGACTGTAACCACTCCTATGATTGAGATTACAGGAGATGGGAAGTATGAATTTGGAGAGTTCTTTTCGGGGATAGAAGGCGTGTCGACAAGTCCGGACCTTTATACTGCGGATAACCAAAGTGGTTTGAGTGCCAAAAGGAAAACTCCTCTTTCGATTGGGCTTGGTGCAAGCATTCCATTTAACAAAAGCAGTCTCAATATAAGTGCTGAGTGGTTCAGTGGCATTTCTTCCTATACAGTTATGGAGATTGATCCATTTGTTTCCCAAAGTGATGGCGACACCATTAACTTTCAATTGGTTGATGACCTGAACAGTGTCATCAATGTAGGGGTTGGGGCTGAGATATACCTGAGTGAAAAAGTGTCAGGATATGTTAGTATGAGTACTGATTTTTCGGCAGTTCCAACAGATGTGACCAGCTTTTTCTCCAATGGTGAAGTAGCTTCCAATACGGCATTCTCGGCAGACTATTACCACTTTGCAGGAGGAGTAGTTTTGAACTTCAAAGGAGCTGATATCACCTTGGGAACGGCATACACAGGAGGAAGTCAGGATTTTGCAAGACCGTTTAATTTTCCTGAAGAGGGAGAGTCTAATGATATTTTTGATCCTAATGAAACTGCTAAAATCAAATGGAGCCGTTGGCGACTGGTGTTTAGTTTCTCGGTGCCATTCTTTAAGGACTACGCCAAGAAGCTGGAAGACAAATTCGATAAGAAGAAAGAGTAGCCTAGTATGGGTTGAAGTTATTTATTACTTCAACCCATTGTTTGATAGCCACTATAACAAGGTGTTATAGTGAAAAGGTGTTTTTGGGATACTGTTTATGTCAGGTACATCCATATGATTCTGGACATACGAAAGTTAAATGGCCAAAGGATCATTACGATAAAAAGTAATAGGTATAAGATGTAGTCAGATGGAACTCCTAACAACCTGCTAATGATAAAGGCAGTGACCATTTCGGCAATACTCAACGCATAGCTAACATACATAGCTCCCATAAAGTAACCGGGCTCCTTTTCAAACTTGTGCTGGCAGTTAGGGCAACATTCTTTCATTTTAGGCGCTTTGAACAAGAAGACATTCCCTTTTGATCCAAATACTTTTTCTTTCCCACAAATGGGACATTTACCCCTGATGATTTTTTTGACAAGCCTTACCATAGATATGAAGTTTATTTTTGCAAAATTCGCTTCAGTAAGGGAATTTTCCTTTGAAGGAAAGTTTCAACTTTTTGTATAATTGAGACATTGACTGTTTAGGGACTAATGAAAAAAATCAGCATACTGAATATATCGGAGTTTGAGAGTATGGAAGGCTCGGTAGACTTTTACTGCAATACTTTCAGTAACCACTTGGAGACGCACCATAAAAGTATTCTGATCCCACATAAGCATGATTTTTTTCTGACAGTTTTGTTTACGCAAGGAACGGGCATTCATGAAATAGATTTTGAACGGTATCCTATTGAGGCAGGGAGTGTATTTATGATGAACCCTGGGCAAACACATTACTGGGAGCTGTCTGATGATGTTGAGGGGATTATCTTCTTTCATACACAGGAGTTTTTTGACATTTCCTTTACCAATCAGTCCATCTTTGACTTTCCTTTTTTTTACTCATTATTAAATCCTTCGGTGCTTTTCCTGTCAGGAACAGAATGTGGTAAACTGTCTCACTTTTTTGAAGAGTTGCTTTCAGAATACACATCTCCACAGCTGTTTACAAGACAAAAGGTTTCCTCATTGTTGAGCTATATCTATATCGAGTTAAGCAGGAAGTTCTTTAGTGTACAGGAAAATGGCATTCAAAAGTCCAGTACCTATTCACGGCACTTGCGAAATCTGGAAATATTGATTGAGCAAAATTATAAAGAGGAAAAGTCGCCAGCGGCTTATGCGGAAATGTTGAATATCACCAAGCGGCACCTGAACCGACTAGCGCAAGAGTCTTTGGGTAAGACCGTTACCGAATTGATTACAGAGCGGGTTTTGCTGGAAGCCAAGCGAATGCTGGTTTCTACAAGTAGTTCATTCTCTGAGATTTCCTATGATTTGGGGTATGGGGATTACGCCTATTTTTCAAGAGTATTTAAAAAGTGGACAGGTGTAACACCTTCTGAGTTTAGCAAGCAATATAGAGTGCAATAAGTGGCTTTTCGATCAGGTTTATTTATTGGATTAAACTAATAAACAATTAACTTTAAATAAGATTACATTTCCTCGTTTCATTACATGAATGTGTAGGAGGGGGATTTATGAAAACCTATAAATAACTAATAAACAAAAATGAAAAAGCTATTTCTACTATTGCCATTGCTACTATTGGGTTTGACATCTTATTCTCAGTCTCTTTATAAAGGAGGTTTAGAAGTAGGAGCAAATATGATGGGAGGAAACTTGATGATTTCCAATGTGGAAGCTGATACGGAATACTCATGGGGAATAAGACTGGGATATGTTGGTGAGTATAAGCTTTCGGATGGCGCTTTTTTGAGAGGTGCCGTACTGCTTAATCAAAGAGGATTTCAATTTGCTGATGAAAGATGGGGATTGAATGCGATTGATGTACCTGTGAACTTGGGATACAATTTCAATTTGAATGATGATGGGCTTAAGCTGTTCTTGGATGCAGGTGTCAATTTGGAGTATAACTTCAGAGCGTTTACTAAAATCAATGATGAGCTTGTGACGCTGACAATAGGCAGTGAAGAGGGAGATATTAAGCGATTCTCAACAGGAGTGAATTTTGGAACAGGCCTTCAGTTTTCAGAAAAGGTAAAGCTAAGGGTAAACTATTACAAAGGCATGACAAACCTGCTACAGTCTAACAATGATGAATGGAATAATCATGTTGTAGGAGTGTCGTTAGATTACTTCTTTAAGGCATAAAAGGATGATTTATCCATTCAAGTAAAAGGTCCCCAAATGAAATGGGGACCTTTTTTATGTATAAAAACTATTAGGATACTGAGTTTGGCTCTTGTCCATTAAAGAACTCCCTTTTTTGACGAGATGTTACCTAATTAGGTGAAATACACTTTGAGCTTATGGCTTGTTTGCAGGCGAAAACTTAGTCTCATGAAACGCCCTATTTTTCTATTGCTGCTTTCCTCTCTATTACTTATCTACTTTAGCTGTTCTGATGATACTGATGAAACAACTCCTGCTGTAGAGATCACCGCTGAGTTTACGGCTGATGTCACATCTATAAATGCAGGTGATTCAGTCCATTTTATGGATGAGACGGAAGGAGAACCAACATCATGGAGTTGGACTTTTGAAGGAGGTACGCCTAACACTTCATCTCTACAACATCCTACTGTTACCTATGATACTGTAGGGGTGTTCTCGGTGATACTAAGTGTTTCAAATGGTAATGCTGAAGATTCCATTACCAAGGTTGGGTATATCTCAGTCAATGGAGATGGCCCTACGGTGGCAGTTGTCGCCAACTTTACAGCGGATACAACTATGGTTAGGGAAGGGGATATCGTCAGGTTTACAGATAGCTCAACAGGAAACCCCACTGTTTGGCAATGGACTTTTGAGGGAGGAAATCCAATGGCGTCTGCTGATCAGTTTCCGACAGTTACCTATGATTCTGCGGGAACATTTGAAGTAACACTTATTGCTTCGAATGAAACGGAGAATGCTGCCGATACACTTTCAAAAGCTGCATATATCACCGTTGTTGAACGAGATTCGACAGAGGAATTAATGGCGAAATTTTCGGTTGATAGAGTTAATATTCAGGCAGGGGATAGTGTCCGGTATACCAACAGATCTACAGGAGCAATAACTTCTTTACAATGGACTTTTGAAGGTGGACAGCCTACTGTGTCAGATAAAGTAAACCCAACTGTTGTCTATGATTCAGCAGGGGAATATACAGTGTCATTGACTGTTCGAAATGCGGATGAAGAAGATACAGAGACCAAAGATGCTTTGATTACAGTTACCCGTGTTGATATCAAAAAAGATGAGGTAAATGCAAATTTCACTGTAAGCAAGACCAATATTCAGGCAGGAGATAGTATACAGTTTACCAACCGTTCGACAGGTCGGCCTTCAACACTTCAGTGGACTTTTGAAGGGGGGACGCCTGCGACTTCCAATGTGGCAAACCCTAAAGTCGTTTATGATTCAGCAGGTGTTTATGCTGTGAGCTTGACAGCTAGAAATGCCAATTCAGAAGATACAGAGACAAAAGCGTCTTTTATTAATGTAAGAGAAAAGTCAATTGCGACAGCACCTACTGCGGCTTTTGAAGCTGATCAAACAGCCATACAGGTTGGAGATACAATTCATTTCAAAGACTTGTCAGAAGGGGAGCCAAGTACATGGCAGTGGCACTTTGATGGAGGTACACCTTCGACATCAGCAATACCAAATCCGGCTATTGTCTATACAACAGTAGGGAAGTACACAGTTGGTTTGAAAGTGTCCAATGAAAAAGGAGAAGATGAGATAGAAAAAGAGGCATATATCACTGTTACAAATGAATTGTCTAATCAGAATGAGCTGATAAGTTTTGGTTTTGAGGCAGCTAATAATGGTGGCGTGATCAGTTCGGAAGGGGAAGTCAAGGATGGAGAAGTATTGGTCTTTTTACCATTTGAGACAGATAGGACTTCTTTGGTACCCACTTTTGAAATATCTCCATTGGCTAAATTATCTATAGAGGGGCAACAATTGACAAGTGGTACTTCTGAGGTAGACTTGACCAATGAGGTTACGCTGACAGTAGCAGCTGAAGATGGTTCTGAAAATACTTTCACCCTTAGGTTGATTACCCATTTTGACGGTTTGGATAATGCAATACAAGGCGTGATGAACAGCTATAATATACCGGGCGTCCAACTTGCGATTATTAAGGATGAAAAATTGGTTTATGCATCTTCATATGGTTTTGCAGATAGGGAAAGTCAAGCTCCTGTTACCAATCAGTCATTATTTAGAATTGCGAGTGTATCCAAACCGATTACTGCTGTGGGAATCCTCAAGCTGAAAGACCAAGGTCTATTGAACCTCAATGATAAAGTGTTTGGTGATGACGGCATTTTAAGAAACCAGTTTGGGACACCGCCATACAGTAATGACAAACAGCAGGTTACAGTCCGTCATTTACTTGAACATACCTCAGGTTGGACCAATATCCCTTTTGACCCACTCTTTAGTAACATCAGTACAAGTCAGGCTGAACTGATTGCAGATATGTTGGATAACAGGGCTTTGGAATACTCTCCAGGAGCTACCTATTACTATCTGAATTTTGGCTATATGCTATTGGGGCGTATTATAGAAGCGGTATCAGGGATGTCTTATGAAAATTACATGCAGAGCAATGTACTTCAGGCTTCAGGGGTAAATGCAGCCATGCAAATAGGAGGGAATACATTGGGACAACGGTTACCAAATGAGGTGAAATATTATGGACAGGAAGGGTTCAGTCCTTATAACTTGAACATTGAAAGATTGGATGCTGCCGGAGGTTGGGTGGCATCAGCAACAGATTTGGTGAAAATACTGAGAAGAATTGACCGTAATCCTGATCAACCTGATATCCTGTCACAATCAAGTTTGAATGAGTTATACTTTGGCTTTTTCAACTGGTATATCTACGGTTCACTTTCAGGTACGTCCAGTGTACTATCAAGAGTCAATAATGATTTTGGTTTTGCGGTACTTGCCAATACAAGGGTGATCCCTGACGAGGAAATTCAAAACAGGTTATTGGAAGTCATCAATGCAGAAGTTGCCAGCAGGACTGAGTGGCCTGACTATGACCTTGCAGATTGAAGCAAATAAAATCGGGTGATGTGTTAGCATCACCCGACTTTAGCTGTATGATCAGTACTGATAACTGTAAAACTTGTTGGAATCATTGAGTTCCATTGGGTGCTGGACAAACCATGTCACAAACTCATCCCATCTTTCTTTATTTAGCTCATGCCACATTCCAAACTCTTCTTCATCTCCCATCATAAGTAACCAGTAGTTATAAGACTCAAAATGATTTAGATCAAGCATTTCTTTCTGGTGCTCGAACAGTACGTTTGGATATTGCTCATGGTGATTACTGTTGAAATAAGCTGTTATAAATTTTTGTCTTATTCTGTTCAATGAGGCTATGTTGATTTCTTTTTCATTGATAACAGATGCACCTAGCAGAGGCTCATAAACACCAATGCCAAATGGTAATTTAAAGTTATCCTCATCCATCAGGTCATTGAGTTGCAGGGTGGTGTTTTTGCTAAAACTGATCTCAATTGAGGAGTCGGGTGAGATGGTAATCTGTGACTTGTAAAGTTCAAACAGCATTTGGCTGATTTCCTGAGTACGTATGGTATTACGTTCCAGGTTCATAAACAGTTCGCCATAAATCATTGCCCAAACCTCTTCCGTTGAGCCTCCATAAATCTTTGCAGCCCAATAGTAGTTTGATGAAAAAGTAGGATCTACCTTGATTCCATTTTCATAATAGCGCAAAGCCTTCCCGTATCTTTTATTCATCATTTCCATATTACCCCTTTCGAGGTGAAGCCTGCCTGAGTTAGGGAATTTTTTCAACCCTGTTTCATAGGTCTTGATGGCTTTAGATGGTTTGCCACTCCAGTCATAACTGTTCCCCAACATCTGGTAAACCCTGTCACTTATATTTGGATACTTGGTTACTTTCTTAAATTTTTTGATTGCTTGCTTAAAGTTCTTGGCAATACAGTGTGCATAACCTATTTCGTAAAGGTAAGTGTAGTTGTCAGGGTCAAGAGCCATAGCTTCTTCCAATAGCTCTATAGCAGGGGCAGTATAGCCTGAGTCCATTTTTACAATGGCTGCTTGGCATAATTGCGCTGCTTTTTCCTTGTCAGTTTGAGCAAAGGATAAAGTGGTGAATAGAAGGAGTAAGCAAGTGGTTATCGTTTTCATAATTAGAAGTTTAGAGTAGTTTAGTGGTTGTCAGAAAACAGTGTCAAGCATTTTGAGAGATGAAATCTTTCAGCTTCCCTTTTTTAGCTAACTTGATATATTTTTCAATATTCTTATCCTTGTTGAGAGTAGGTTTGTTCTTGGTATAAAAATCAATTACAGCCTGAATTCCGGCAAGGTTACCTGCTTCAGTATTGTCAAAATCTTTAGATTCAAGACTGTATTTAGCCCACCCTCCCATAAAAATCACAAGCATTTCAGGTGATGTCTGAATAAATGTCAGAATTCGTGGATCAATCCCGATATGAACCTTGGGGCTTCCCGACAGCCATTCAACTACAAACTTATTGGCTTTTTGTCTTTCACTATCCTGTCTGTAATAAGGCTCATCCAGTAGAAAGTTGATACAAGCCAGTGCGTCAGTTTCATAACGATCATAATCCTCCTCAGTTTCAAGTGTGTATTTAGTTGGAATTTTAAAATCCTGAGAGAATGCCGCAAAAGAGGTTAAGAAGATAAAAAGTGTAAGGGTTAAAGTTTTCATCAGTTTAGGGGTTTGTGATAAAAAAATACTGATGATAAGATAATGAGTTTTTTGTTAATAAATAAGTTGGTGTTTACAATGAAAAAAAGCGGTACACCAATGTGATTGATGTACCGCTTCAGATTATCAATGATTTATAGTCTTAAATGCCACTTTGTTTTAAGGCATTTTCAAGGTCAGCAATTTGATCTTCTACATCTTCAATGCCCACTGAAAGTCTTACCATTCCATCTGAAATACCCAACTCATTTCGGGTTTCGGAAGGAATGGAAGCGTGCGTCATAATTGCAGGGTGCTCAATCAGACTTTCAATACCACCCAAGCTTTCTGCCAACGTAAATACGTGACAGTGCTCCAAGAACTTCTTGGTCTGTTCAAGGTTTCCTTTCAAGATTACTGAGATCATGCCGCCGAATGCTTTCATTTGCTTTTTGGCAAGTTCATGCTGTGGGTGAGATGGTAAGCCAGGATAGATTACCTTTTCAATAGCAGGATGCTTTTCCAACCATTTAGCTATTTCCATGGCATTTTGACAATGCCTTTCCATTCGGAGCGCTAACGTTTTTAGGCCTCGGTTAGCAAGAAATGACTCGAATGGTCCCTGTACTCCACCGACAGCGTTTTGGAGGAAACGGATTTGGTCTTCCAGTTCCTGATTATCACCAGTGATGACCACTCCACCAACAATATCAGAGTGTCCGTTCAGGTATTTGGTTGCTGAATGTGTGACAATATCAAAACCAATGTCCAATGGTCTTTGCAGGTATGGAGTGGCAAAGGTGTTGTCAGCTACGGTGATCAGCTTGTGTTTCTTACCCAGAGCGGCAACTTTTTCCAAGTCCACCAATGTCAGCATAGGGTTAGTCGGCGTTTCTACCCAAATCATCTTGGTGTTGGGCTGGATCGCAGCTTCCAAAGCAGCAGTGTCATTGAGATCCATAAAGGTGAACTCCAGATTGGCGCTACGCCTACGGACCTTGTCAAACAGGCGGAAAGTACCACCATACAAGTCATTCATGGCAATTACGTGGTCGCCAGCATCCAATACTTCCAGAATGGTCGAGGCTGCTGCCAATCCTGAGGCAAAGGCAAAACCAGCTTTCCCGTTTTCAAGTGCTGCTACTGCCGCTTCATATGCGAATCGGGTAGGGTTGTGGCTTCGAGAGTACTCAAACCCCTTGTGTTCGCCCGGACTCGATTGTACATAGGTGGAAGTGGCATAAATAGGAGGGATGACCGCTCCTGTGGTAGGGTCGGGTTCCTGTCCTGCATGGATAGCTTTTGTGGCAAATTTGTATTCTTTCATTTTGGCTGATTATTGATTTTGATATAAGACAGGTCCTATATCCAAGTTCTTACTTATTATTTTTTCTTTTCAGGTAGTTGAGCAAGTCAATCTTGGTAATCAATCCGATAAAGTTGTCACCCTCAGTCAAGATAGCGACATAACCTTGCTCAAGGATTTCGGTAAGTTTATCCATTGAGTCTTTCGGATGAATCAGTGTCAGGTTCGATGTCATGGCACTTTTCACTTCCTGTTGGAAGGCATGACTATTTTTATGAACAGCAATAAGCAGATCATGTTCGTCAAGGATGCCTACAATTTTTCCATCTTCTATAACAGGCAGCTGCGAAACGTCATACATTTTCATCTTGGAGTATGCTGCCTGTAAGGTATCACTTGGTTTGGCTGTGACTACTTCTCGTTTGGTGTAGAATCTGGAAACAACATCACGTAGGTCATGGTATGTTTCTCTTTCGATAAAGCCTTGGTCTTCCATCCAGTGATCGTTGAACATCTTAGAGAAATACTTACTGCCACTGTCACATACGAAAGCCACTACTTTTTTTGGAGTGGTCTGCTCACGACAGTAACGCAATGCAGCGGTTACGATGGTGCCGGATGAAGAACCTGCCAAGATACCTTCTTTTAGCAGCAGTTCACGGGCAGTTAAGAGGCTGTCCTTGTCGCTTACGGTATACGCCTTTTTGACATTGGAAAGGTCTGCGATGTCTGGAATAAAGTCCTCACCAATTCCTTCAACAAACCAAGAGCCTGCCTCTCCATAAGAGCCTTTATGTATATAGTCCGCAAGGATAGACCCTTCAGGATCTGCCAAAACCATTTCAACATCAGGCTTTACTTTCTGAAAGTAATGAGCCAGCCCTGAGATGGTACCACCTGAACCAACGCCACATACGACCGCATCGACTTCTCCATCTGTTTGGTCAAAGATTTCAGGACCGGTAGAGGTTTCGTGAGCCAGTGGATTTGCTTGGTTCTGGAACTGGTTAATGTAAAAGGTGTTAGGACGTTCTTCTGCAATTTTAGCAGCAAGGTCCTGATAATACTCAGGGTGTCCTTTTCCAACATCTGATCGGGTCATAATGATTTCTACCCCCATGGCGGTGAGGTGGGATATTTTCTCCTGACTCATCTTATCAGGGATCACAAGCATCATTTTGTAACCTTTCAGGGCTGCGACCAAGGCAAGCCCCAAGCCAGTATTACCAGCAGTCGCTTCAATCAGTGTGTCTCCAGGTTTAATCAGTCCTTTAGCTTCGGCATCCTGAATCATGGAAAGCCCAATACGGTCTTTGATTGAGCCCCCTGGGTTCATGCTCTCCATTTTCAGGTAAAGCTCACATACACCTGTGTCAAGGTGGTTAGCTTTAACCAA
This sequence comes from Limibacter armeniacum, assembly GCF_036880985.1. NCBI lineage: Bacteria > Pseudomonadati > Bacteroidota > Cytophagia > Cytophagales > Flammeovirgaceae > Limibacter > Limibacter armeniacum. The sequence continues at coordinate 495,052 of NZ_JBAJNO010000009.1, read as the reverse complement.
GGGAGTGTTTCCGATCATGGAAAGCAAGTCAGGATACGTGTTTTTTGATTTGTCCATAGCAAGATCAGGTAAATTAATGTGATGAATAACAGTAGCGCTTCCGAAATGTTTAAATACATGGGTTTCAGTAACAGTCTACTGTTGGGTTAGATGTGTTTGTGTTGTGTTTTGATTTTATAAATTCCTTAATCGTTGAGATAAAATATTGAAATTTTATATTTTTCAGAATTAATTTAAATATAATCAGAATGTAAGATTGATCTAAATGAATAGGTCAAATATTATTTCTCATTGCTAAATACTAGACTACTAATGAAAAAACTGGGACTACTTTTTACGGTGCTGTTGGGCAGTTCTTGCCTTTTTGCGCAGAAGACGATTATACATTGCGGAAAGCTGATTGATGGGAGCTCAGACAAGGCAATGAAGGAAATGTCTATACTTTTGGATTCTAATAAAATTCTGGATGTAAAGAAAGGTTATGTGATGCCTGAAGCAGATGAACAGCTGATAGACCTCAGTGGGCAAACTGTTATGCCTGGACTGATGGATATGCATGTTCACTTGGAAGGAGAGTTTTCGCCTAGTCATTATATGGATCGATTTGTATTGGATGATATCGATGTAGCTTTCCGTTCTACAGTATATGCCAAAAAGACCTTGATGACAGGTTTTACGACAGTTCGTGATCTAGGAGGTAGTGGTGTGAATATCGCCTTGAGAAAAGCCATTGATGGTGGCTGGGTGGAAGGACCTCGTGTATATACTGCTGGAAAGTCAATCGCTACAACTGGTGGACATGCTGACCCGACCAATGGCATGCGCAGAACATTAAGAGGGAATCCTGGACCAAAGGAAGGGGTGATCAATGGTGCTGACGAAGCTAAGGAAGCAATCCGTCACCGTTACAAGAATGGAGCTGACGTGATCAAGATTACCGCTACAGGTGGTGTTTTGAGTGTTGCCAAGGATGGTAAAGGCGCTCAGTTTACAGACGAGGAGCTAAAAGCGATTGTAGAGACTGCGGCAGACTATAACTTTGTGACGGCAGCGCATGCACATGGAGCCGAAGGGATGAAGAGAGCTGTAAATGCAGGTATTCATTCTATAGAACATGGTACTGAAATGACAGAAGAGATCATGGAGTTGATGATTGAGAAAGGAACTTACTACGTACCTACCATTACCGCAGGAAAAGCTGTAACTGAAAATGCAAAAAAGGCAGGCTTTTATCCGGGAGTCATCGTACCGAAGGCATTAGAGATTGGACCGAAGATTCAGGGAACGTTTAGCCGAGCTTACAAGAAAGGGGTGAAAATTGCATTTGGAACAGATGCAGGGGTATTCCCTCATGGTGAAAACTGGAAAGAATTTATTTATATGACTGAAGTTGGGATGTCACCAATGGAGGCAATCCAATCGGCAACGAAAACAGCTTCTGAACTGTTGGGCATTTCAAAAGAAGTGGGAACAATTCAAAAAGGTAAGTTGGCTGATATTGTGGCAGTTGATGGTGATCCGTTAGAAAATATAGAGGTAATGGAGAAAGTGGTTTTCGTAATGAAGGACGGAAAAGTTTATAAATCTGAATATGCTAAGCCTCAATAATTGATTGAATATGTATTCATTTTTCGCATTGTGTTTTTGGTTTCAAAAAGAGTTGTTTTTTTAGTTTAAAAAATTAAATTTGCAACACTAATTGAGCTAGACAATACAAGATTAGCAATAAACTGAAAACGAAAAATAAATATCTGATTTTACCTCTCAAGCTGTTATAGCATGAGAGGTTTTTTTATATTTCCAATTAATAGACTATAACTAATTGGAAATGAAAAACAAACTTTACGCATTGCTTCCCCTGCTTTTTGTTTTGATGACTTCATGTGTTCAAAATGAAAAGCCACAACAAAGTACCACCGAACTTGAACAGACGCTCAATACCTTTTTAGATGATTGGCATAGGGCAGCAGCCAAAGCTGATTATGAAGGCTATTTTGGTAAAATAGCTGAAGATGGGATTTATATCGGAACCGATGTGACTGAGCACTGGACCAAGACAGAGTTTGAAGGTTTTAGCAAACCCTATTTTGATAGAGGAAAAGCATGGGATTTTACAGCAAAGGAACGTAACCTTTTTGTTTCGAAAGAAGGTAACATTGTCTGGTTTGATGAAGTGCTCGATACTTGGATGGGAGATTGCCGTACCTCAGGTGTTTTAGAAAACACAAAAGAAGGATGGAAGATCAAACATTATCAACTTTCAGTAACTGTGCCTAATGAAAAGATTCAACAGTTTATTGATTTGATAGATGGTTAATTGATTGATATATAATCGATTACGCTATCCTTCTGAAGAAGGGTATTTAAATGAAATTTAATTTGACAAAAGATTTGATTATTATGTAGTCAAATCTTTTGTAATTTATTAGCAATGTTGCACGTATTGCAATTACTTTTTACTTAACCTATTTTATTATCATGAGAAGTATTATTTATAGAATTCTGTTTCTGATTGCTGCCTTTTTCCTATTCAGACAAGGACTGGTCGATTACCAGTTGAACACACTAATCTCAAATCCTAAATCATACACTTTGCCTGAGCTTTTTGCTGCGAATGAAAAGCAAATTGAAGACTACTTTGTCGTGAAGGATGTAAAACTGTATGCAGATAAATATGTTGCTCATTACGATAAAGCGACTAGTGAGATTTTGTCTGTTACCTATCCATTGACAGGTCTTAGTGCCGATTCGGAGGCTGTAAAACTGCTCGTTACCGACTATGATGTATCAAATGAAAGTATTGAAGACGGAAGCTATTTCGGGTCTTTGGATACGGAAATCAGTGGTTGGGTCAATATGGAAGGGGAGTCGGATGAAACCTTGTCCTTACTGGAAGATAAGGGAATAGCTGTGTCTCCTAGTACGATTTACCTGACAAAAGGAAAGCAGCCATTGGGGTATGCAGAAAGTATATTTGTAATGGTATTTGCAAGTTTGATTATGGCGCTTATGGTTTACTCATTTGTACCTGTAAACCGTAAGCGACTGGCACAAGCGAATTAGACAAAACTTTTCTTTAGGACAATATTACTACAATTATAACCGTCAGGTATTTGAGGAAAATGCTTGACGGTTTTTTGTAACCTTTTACAGGTTTCCAGTTTTGAAGTATAATGCCCCGATTGATAACACCAAAAACAAACTTATATGCTAAAGCAAACAATCTATTTCTTTATATGCGTACTGCTGGTTTCATGCGGACAGCATGAGCAAAAAAGTGAAGGGTTACAGTCATTATCTATCGATGAAGATATGGAGTATGCGGCAGAAGAAATGGCGTCACCATCATCAGCAGCAACCCAACAAAGACAACAGTCACCACAACCCGCTGAAAGAAAACTGATCAAGGAGGCGAATATTACTTTTGAAACCAAAGACCTTGAAAAGGAACGTGCCCGAATTGCAGAAAAAATCAAGGCTGTAAATGGATTTGTTTCTTATGAGTTAACGTCAAAACAATATGATCGTAATTCTTTAAGTCTTACACTTAGAGTTCCTTCAGCAAACTTTGATCAATTTATTAGTGGCCTTTTGGATGGGGTAAAGCAGATTGACCGAAAAGAAATCAGGGTCAAAGATGTAACGGAACAATATGTGGATGTGGCTGCCCGTATCAGAACAAAGAAAGCATTGGAGACGCGCTACTTAGGGATTTTGAGTAAAGCGAAAAGTGTAGAGGAGATGCTAGAGGTAGAGAAAAAGCTAAATGATGTGAGAGGGGATATTGAATCAGCTGAAAGCATCATAAAATCGTTGTCAAGCCAAATAGACTTAAGTACAATTGACCTTGTCATTTACAAGAGAGTGGAGTTGGTACAACAGAAAACAATGAGAGTAGGCTTTGGCGAGCGACTATTGGCTTCATTGGATTCAGGGTGGCAAGCATTTTTGGAGTTTGTACTGATCCTGACTAATCTGTGGGTATTTTTGGCTGTAGGAATACCGTTGACTTTCTGGTTGATCAGATTAAGGGCAAAACGTAAAAACAAGGAACTTGAAAGATAGGCTATGGACAGCTGGAATTGGAGACAATTCCAGCTGTTTTCTTTTTAGATACCTAAAGTAAGAAAGCCTCCATCAACAGGTAAACTCACACCCGTGATATAAGATGCGGCAGGCATCGCCATAAAGCAGGCTGCTCTTGCTACTTCCTCCGGTTCCCCAATACGAAGCATCGGCGTTCTCGAAAGGATCTTTTCTTTCTTGGCATCATCTTTCAAAACTTGTTCTGCTAAAGGTGTTCTGGTGTACCAAGGAAGTACACTGTTGATCCTGATACCATCTTTGCCCCACTCAGCAGCCAAAAACTTGGTCATTTGCTCCATTCCTGCTTTAGCCATTGCATAGGCAGCCGTTGAGGTTAATAAGGCTCTTTGTCCAGCTACAGACGCAATATTGACAATATTTCCGCCTTCTGAAGCCTTTAGGTAATCAAAAAACAACCTTGAAAGGTCCCAAGCAGATTCAAGATTTACAGCCATCAACTGGCGGTAATCCTCAATCGAATATTCGTTGGTTTGCTTTCGGATATTGATGCCTGCATTATTTACAAGGATATCCAAACTGCCCCATAGTTGAGTAGTTTTTTCTTTTATATTTTGACGGTCTTCAGGTAAGGAAACATCCGCAGAAAGAATTTCAATTTGATAACCTTCTTTGGCATATTGCTCTTTGGTATTCTCCAAATCATTTTGATTTCTTGCAATCAACAATACTTCTGCCCCCAAGCTGAGTAGTTCATCTGCTATGGCTTTTCCGATACCTTTTGTACCTCCTGTAACGATGGCTTTTTTATTTTCGAGTCTCCACGGATTCATATTAATAGTTTGTTTGTGAATGATATTTCAACAACTGACTTTATGTTGTGATAACTTTAATGTGTTGATTTATAATGGTGTATGTAGGTATTCGAAAACGAAAGAATCATCTCCTTTTGTTGTTATTGTAGTAGGAAAGGCTAATTTGGTATAAGTAAACCAAATTTAAAAGCAGTGATGAAAATCTGAGCCATGCAATATTTATATATGGAATCCCCTTTGGGACCGCTTCGGATTATAGCTTCTTATAAAGGCATTGTTTCAGTTGAGTTTGTAGAGAAGGTGCATGTATCTTCTTTGCATCCAAATGAAATCCTGTTGGAGGCAAAGAAGCAGCTTGAGGAGTATTTCAATAAGAAAAGGCGACGGTTTGACTTACCGCTTGACCCTGAAGGAACAGAGTTCCAGCGCAAGGTATGGAAGCTTTTAGGGGAGGTACCCTATGGCAGGGTTGTCACTTATACTGATATTGCATTGAGATATGGAGACCGAAATGCAGTGAGGGCAATAGGGGCTGCCAATGGAAGGAACCGAATCGGAATCATAATTCCCTGCCATCGGGTAATTGCTTCTGATGGAAGTCTGTCAGGATATGCTGCCGGTGTTTGGCGTAAGGAATGGCTATTGACTCACGAAAGGGCAATTAATCCTCCGGGAAAACAAATGAGTTTATTTTAGAGAGTATAAATGAAAACAAAAATAGCAACCTTCGATATCGAAGGTTGCTATTTTTGTATGTTTCTATCTTATAGCTTTTTTATTGAACTAAGGTTTGTGCGAGCTTTTCCCCTTTTTCAATGCAATCAACTACAGATACTCCTCCTTGCCAATTCGCAGAAACAAACAAGTTGACCTTTTCAGCCGCTTTCAGTTGAGCATCTAGAGGCAGCACGTGTTGGTCATACTGCGGGATGGCTTCCTGCCAGCGACTAATGCGCTTTTTGATCGGATCTGCCTTTATACCATAAGTTTCTTTCAGTTCTTTAATGGCTTTTTCTAGAATCTCCTGATCGCTGAGCTTGGCTTTTTCAATATTCAGCATTCCACCGACAAATGAAGTGATTAGCATTTCTCCATTTGGTGTCCTATCAGGAAAGATACTGCTTGACCAAATACTACCTGAAGCAAAACGGTTTTCAACCTCAGGGTTGAGCCCTCCAAAACCATCCAAGGAATGGCTAATATCCTCTTTTCTGAAAACAGTATGGGTACAACACATTGGAGGATACTTGAGCTTACTAAGTGTATCTGAAAGGCCAGGAGCTATATCCTTAACCAGTTGGGCTGCTGCATGAGCAGGCAATGCCATAATTACCTGATCGAAGGTTTCTCTTCTGCCGTCTTTTGTGACAACTGCAAGCTTGTTTCCTTCCTTTTCAATCTTGGAAACAGGTGTCTCAAAAACGATGTCAACATGGTTTGCCAAGGCTTTAGGCAGTACAGAAAGGCCATTTTTAAAACTATAGGTCAATTTCCTTTCGACACTTCCTTTTTTTGCCATCATCCCTTTGATGACCGAGCCGTGTTCATCTTCAGCTTCTTTCAGTGAAGGGAATGCTTTTTCAATCAGTAACTGCTTAGGATCACCAGCATATATCCCTGCCATAAATGGGTTAACGGCATAATCCACTATTTCTTGACAGAACCTTCTCGTGAAAAACTCAGCAACAGATTCATGCGCAGTTGTAGGTTTACGCTTATTGTACAGTTCTTTGAATACAGACCATTTGGCTTTCCAGCTAAAGAAACTATTGAACAGCAGTGCAGGAGCGCTTGAAGGGAGTTTTCGGTATGCTCCATTCTTAAAGATGTAACGGTTCTTGTTGACATCAGCTGCTTCGATCAGCTCATTTTCCAAACCCAGTTCCTTGATCAGTTTCAAATGAGTGTCGGTAAAGAGTAGTGAGTTTGGTCCTTCCTCAAACAGGTACTTTGTTTCTTGCAGTGTCTTGATACAACCACCAACCCTGTTGGAAGCTTCAAAAACAATATTTGGAATGCCTTTTTTATTGAGATGATAAGCCGCTGATAATCCAGAGATACCAGCTCCTATAATTGCGATCATGGTTTGTTGTGCGTTTAGCAGATTGAAAATTTCCGCGCCATTTTAAAAACAGGCAATTTCTGATGAAAAAGAGATAAAAATGATGTCTTCTATCACCCTTTTGTATGTAAAAGTTCCCATCGGAGATTAAATCCAATCACAGGAGTTATGCTGTTGATATTCCGTGAAGGGATTTCCTGTAACTGAGGGTTGCCATTATCATCGGTGACAATATTACCATCTTCATCATAGACTGGTTTAGTACTGCCCAGTACAAAGTTATATTGTGTATCACGCATAGCAAATAACCCGATATATAATTGTTCTGTTGCTTTCCATAGAAAGTCAATACGCATACGTGTCAGGTCAATGCGTCTGTCCTGAGCGGTTTCGTTTTTATGGTAGATAAAAAACTGGTAACTGAACTCAGGCCTGAATATCTCTCCTTTGATATTAAAGTCCTTACCGATGGACACTAATCCTGAAAAGCGGCCATAATCGTTTCTGGTACCATTAGAAGAACTACTTTTCTGATGAGAAATCCATTCATAGCCAAACTGTTTGTTTAGGTCTATGCTTCCCAGTTTACCTTCATGGCGAAAATATGCCATGGTATACCAAAGTAACCAGTTGTTTTCAATCACTAGCCTTTCAGAAGCACCAAGGTTCCAAACCTGATTGGCCTTATGATTGTAGCCTACCATAAAGTGCATTCTATCCAAGGGAAGCGCAGTACTTATATTGTTGGGAAATGAAGAGGCTCTCGTGTTCAACTGACCAAAAAAGTAACTTTCAGACGGTAGCTTGTAACTGATGTCAGCCCATCCCCAATAGGATGTGGGTAAGTAATTTTTTTCAGATTGTCCTAAAGCTGATGAGACAGAGAATAGAAAAAATATGGCTGTCAGGTATTTGTATGGAAAATAATTAAGATTATTTATCATAAAAGCAGAATAATGGTCATTGAAGCAACAATTATAGCATATTCAGTATGAAATTCAGCTTGGTTTTGATTTAAAATGAAATATATTGGCACGCTTGCTATGATGATGCGATATGTATAGTATCTTTCACCGCTGAAAGGAATACCTAATAAACTAATCTTCGTAGCCATTTACAGAATGCATCTGGTAGATGGAATATTTTGCTTATTCTAATAATAAGCAGTATTATCGGAGAAACTGAGCTGAAAAACTAATGGAGGTGTGGGCTGTCTAAATGTGAGGCAGGATTATAAATAGAAAGAAAAAATGATACAATCAATGACAGGATTTGGTCGTGCTCAGGTTGAGAATGACCAACTTAGCGTAAGTGCAGAAGTGAAAACACTGAACTCCAAATTTGCTGATACAACCATCAAAATGAGCCATGTTTTCTCTGATAAGGAAATTGAGCTTAGAAATATTTTGGGCAGTAAACTACAACGAGGTAAGATCATTCTTTCTGTATCCTATTCCTCAAGAAGAGCTGAAAACTTAAAAGCCAATATCAATCAGGAAGTAGTAAAAGCTTACTATGCAGAGTTGGCGGCAATTGCGAAGGCAGTTGGTACTGAAGGAACGGAAAACTTGCTAAGCGTGGTGATGGAGCTTCCGGAAGTGTATTCGAAAGATAACAATATGGAAGTGGTGGATCAGGACTGGCCTACTGTCAAGAAAGTGATTGAGGAGGCTGTTGCTAATTGTAGCAACTTCAGAACTGAAGAAGGGAAATCATTGGAGGCTGCTTTTAGAGAGTCGATTGAAAAAATTCAAACATACTTGGCTGCTGTTGAGGAGAGAGATCCTGAGAGATTGGTGAAAGTAAGAGAGAAGTTGAGAGGGCAGGTACAAGAACTTGTAGAAAGCGACAACTTTGACCCGAACAGATTCGAGCAGGAGTTGATCTATTATATTGAAAAACTGGATATAGCTGAAGAGAAGGTGAGACTGAAAAATCACTTGAACTACTTTGTCGAAACATTGGAGTCTTCTAATTCCAATGGTAAGAAATTGGGCTTTATTAGTCAGGAGATAGGTAGAGAAATCAATACCATTGGTTCAAAAGCCAACGATCTTGAAATTCAGAAGCTGGTTGTGAATATGAAAGAAGAGCTAGAGAAAATTAAAGAGCAGGTACTCAATGTCCTTTAATTCCTTGAATAAGATAAAAACAGAAGCGCCTGTCAATCTATTATTGACAGGCGCTTTTTTATATCACAACGGTTTCTTCATCCTCTTTTCGCCTTCTGTCATTTCGCAGTTTAAAGTCAAATGACCTGATAATTAACCTGATTCCTCGGTCATAGTTAACGTAGTTCCAAAGCCAATTGATAAATACAATCGCTTTATTCCTGAACCCAATCAGTGACATGATATGGACAAACATCCAGATAAACCAAGCAAATAGCCCTTGAGACCTAAACTTTCCGACTTCAACTACAGCTTTGTTTTTACCAATTGTAGCCATTGAGCCTTTATCATGGTACTCAAAAGGCTTCATTTCTTGTCCATCAAACTGACGCAAAAGGTTTTTAGCCAGTAGCTGCCCTTGCTGGATGGCAACAGGAGCAACCATTGGATGGCCTCTTGGGAAATCGTCAGAAATCATGGCAGCAACATCTCCAACAGCAAAAACATCCTTAATCCCTTTTACCTGATTAAACTGGTTTACATGTAGCCTGTTGCCTCGAAGGATAGTTTCTTCATTAATTCCTTCAAAGATATTGCCTTGTACACCAGCAGACCAGATCATATTCTGAGTAGCGATTGAGATTACCTGCCCATCAGGAGTTTTGGCTTTGACTTCCTTGTCCTCATAACTCATTACAGTCGTTCCAAGCCACACATTAACGCCTAAGTTTTTGAGGTAGTCCAATGCTTTTTGTGAAGACTTTTCATTTAGGGCAGGCAAAATTCTGGGACCCGCTTCAACCAAGTGTACCTGCATTTTTCGGACATCCAGTTCCGGATAATCCTGTGGCAATACATACCTTTTGAGTTCACTCAATGCACCTGCCATTTCTACACCAGTAGGGCCTGCGCCTACCAATACAAAGTTCATCAGACTCTCTCTTTTCTTCAGGTCTGTAGTAATCAGGGCTTTCTCAAAGTTTTGCAGCATCAGGTGACGCAGGTCAAGTGCCTGAATGACTGTTTTGAGAGGCATACTGTTGTTTTGGATGTCTTCTAGACCAAAGAAATTAGTGCGGGAGCCTGTGGCGATGATGAGATAATCGTAGGTGAGGTTACCAATGTTGGTTTGGATGGTTTTGTCTTCGGGGGAGACTTTCCTTACGGTGGCATTTCGGAAAGTGAAGTTTTTGTAGCCTTTGAATAGTTTCCGGATTGGGAATGCTATGGAATCGGCTTCAAGTCCGGCTGTGGCGACTTGATATAAGAGAGGCTGAAAGGTGTGGTAGTTATTCCGGTCGATTAATACGATCTGGACCTCTTTGTTTTTAAGGTGTTTAGCTACCTGTAACCCTCCAAAGCCACCTCCAATGATGACCACGCGAGGAATGTTTAGGTCTGGAACTGCTATGTTGTCCATAAAAAGTGCTTGTCAATCAGTGAGAAATAAAATTGAATAAAATCAATGTTTTACATAACGTAAACTAGAGTAAAGGGTTCGACTTTTTTTAGTCATTCATACTAAAATTAAGTCAATACACTACTTCACCATTATTGTTAAAGAAAAATGCCAAGGTGTTAGAAAGTTAATGATATACTCTCCACTAATTTAGTCAGGTTAAAAAGAATCTCATTTAAGGTTATTAAAATTTCAGTCTTAATATTTAATAACAAAGCATAAAATTGTATTTTCAATTACCCATAATAGAGCCTGTTTTCTGTGAGAATTAGAAAGCTACAACTGGTTTCTAAATTGTAAAATACCAAGTATCTGTTACTTGACTTAGCTAAATACTTAAACTAAAACCCAACTGAAATGAGATTTTTATTACTGATTATGCTGTGGACTGGTCTGCTGGGAGAGTTATGTGCTCAGGTAGAAAAGTCCATCTACTTTCTGAATAACCTTCCCCAAAATTCCTACCTGAACCCTGCAAAAAGGTCTGACTATAATTTTACTGTGAGTGTTCCTGTATTGGGTTTTCGAGGTGGGTATGCAGGTGATGTAGCACTTTCAAACTTTATTCAGGAGAAAGAAGGAGGCGGGTACCTGATCAGTTTTCCATATATCTATAATGAGATGGATGAGAAGGTATCATTCCGAACAAATATGCAAATGGAGCTACTAGGATTGTACCTGACAAAAGATAAGTTCAGTATTAACTTTTTTGTTCGGGAACATCTCAATAACCAATTCACTTTGCCACGAGATATCTTTGCCATTATGGCTCAGGAAGAAGCCTATGATAAGATAAAGGAAGGTCTTCATGTAACACCTGGCATACAGATGTCTCACTTTCGTGAATTTGGACTTGGAGGCTCCTATTCTGTTACAGAAAAGCTAAATGTAGGCGCAAATATTAGGATCATGCAGGGGCTAGGAAGTATCACAACGGAAGCGCTTGATATCATCGCCCATATTGATAATCTGGATGAGATAGAGGTGGAGTATGAAGGATATGTCCAAACCGCTGGTTTTGGATTGATTGCTGGTGAAGATGACTTGTTTGATATATCAGATGAAAACTTACCCGAATACTTGACAAGCACAAGTAACCTGAGTCTTATTATGGATTTTGGGGCCACCTACCAATTTAGTGACAAACTGCAATTTGAAGCCTCTCTTTTGAACTTGGGAGCCCTCAAGTGGAAAAATGATCTTACTAATTACAGGTTGTATCAGCCTGAAGGTAATTCTGATATCACGCAGGCCGAGTTTGAAGAGACAGAAGAAGGGATTACTCCATTTGAGACGAGTTTACCATTTCGAATGAACTTAGGAGCCAGTTATGAGCTTTGGCAAAATACGACTGTTGGAGGGCTGGTTGGGTTTAATACTTTTCAAGGAGGTACAAAAATGTTCTTAATGGGTTCAATTGATAAGCAATTTGGAGAGTGGCTAGGCTTGGGCTTTACCTATATAGCTGATGAGTCAGGAGGAATCAACTTTGGGGGAAGTGTATCAGTAGGGTTTCCAGGTGTGAAGCTGTTTGTGGTGACAGACCACCTGTTTCAGTCATTTACCAATTTCACAACTTATGAGGGTGTCAAAGATGTAAGAGGGTTGGATGCAAGGTTTGGTGTTAATCTAAGCTTTGGGAAGCGAAACAAAAAGAACAATAAGTCGTTGGTAGAAAGTGCGTCCTATCATGTAAATCCTTCAAAATAAGTTATATAACTCTCGTTAGCTAAAAACTAAGTATTAACCTCTTAACAACAAGTATAAAATGAGAAAACACTTATTGGCTATTTCAGCCTTACTTACCACACTATTCCTGATCGGTTGTTTTGAAGACCTTACGGATGATTTAAGTATTGAGATTCAAGCCACGCCCAGTAAGCTGGTAGAAGCCACAATTGGTACCCAAACTACTTTTACTGAATCAGGGTCTTTTGACCTGACAGATGATGAGGATTTGAAAGAGTATCTTGAGAGATTGGAGAATTTGAAAATCTCACACCTTGATATAGTTGTGGAAACAGCACCTGAGGTTTCAGCAGAAGTCACTTCTGGGTTTGCATCCATTGTATTACCTTCGGGGAATGCATTGTCAGTATCGTTAAACGGCTTTAAACTTGAAGTAGGAAATAAGGTGACGTTTGATCAAGTAGAAGAGTTGGAAGAGATAGCGGAAACCTTGCTGGTTGACAAACACTTTGACTTTGAGTTGGGGGGCGAAGTGAGTGAACCTAATATAACATTCCAGCTGAAGATAATCGCATTTGCTACCGCAACAGCTCAAACTGGCGGTAACGATTAATACAGTTCTTGATTAAAGCAAAAAACACCTGCCAGTTATGACAGGTGTTTTTTGTTTAACCGATTTTTACTTAAATGAATTTCTGAATAGTGTTCCTGTAAGACAGCTCATACCACCTACAACCCCGCCAATTATTGCTGTTACAAGTAGTAATGAAAAAGCATTAGGGAGCATTACTATTTTAGAAACTTTTTCGGAAAGGATAGAGGCGGTTGAGTGATCCACCCAAAAAGCATAGCTACCCCAGAGTATCGCAATTCCTATAAACCCAGCTAGGAAAGCATTGATGGATTTACCTCCAAATAAAAGACCTGAGATCAACCCAGCAACAGCAATGCCCCACCAAGGAGAAAATAGTTGAATGAATGCAGCCAGTAGGGCTGTAGCTAATATTTTGACTAATATATTATTCATTGGTGTCAATTTTTGATCGTCTAATTAGTTACCGAAAGTTTGTACTGCCAAAATGGATTCACCATCAGGCTTGGCTTCCTGAATAGCCTTGGCAGAAAAGAATGGCAATGGGTATAGCTCACAGGCTTCCCATCTGTTTACCATTTGTTGGTAATATGGGTTTCCAGGGTTACCTGATTGTCCACCTGGATAAGCGCCCCATGCTTTAGTGCCTTTCGGATCCATTTCTACTACCATTCTCCATGATGGACCATGTCTTTTGCTGGTCGCATTTACAATATTGCTGTTACCACCATTTCTGATTCCTGTGACATTGAATGGAGCTAAACGAGCCAAATGTCTTAAATACGTTCCTTTGTATTCTGCCCAATCTTGGTTGCTGTCTTTGTTCTCCTGCCACGTCTGTACTTCTTTGATGGCCTCCTTGAATGACAGGTTTATCAAATCAATGGCTGTTTCTTTCTTTTCTGTATCTTGAATATCCATAAACGAAAGGTTAGGGTTATTCTTTAACAATTCAATGGAAACAGTCTTGTTCGGTTTGAGCAATAATGCTTCATTTGAAGTCATCTCGTCCCAAATCATTGGATATAGCTTGTTGATCCATGCTTCATAGTATACAGGTTCGATAAGTGTCGCATCATTGAAGCAGTTCCATTTGGCAAGTTTGTCGGCAATGGCTACTTCATGTTCATTCAAAGCTGTACTGTCAAGAGAAGCGAGGAAGAACGGTAGGCTTTCGGAAGCCATCATGTTGAAGTTGTCATCTAGGAGTGTTTCCATGTCGTCTTTTGTAATGTCAGACATTGACCCAAGTCGCTCGTTGATTCTCCTGTTGCGGTAATACTGGTAAGATGCATCAAAATTATAGTAAGGGTATGAGGCATCTACAGGATGCTGATTAGCTGAGCTGACAAAACCCCTTTCTGGATTTTTTGTGTAGACATTATGCTCCATTGGAATAAAGCCTTGCCAAGCCATTGAAGAGGTGCTGCCATCCATTACAAACTTTCCTTGTTCTTCCCATTTCAGAGGAAACTTCCCTTGAATGGTCATCGCGATGTCACCATCATTGGCAGCGAAAACAAAGTTCTGAGCAGGACATGTATAATGAAGCAATGCTTTTCTGTAGTCATCATAGTTCTTTGCACGGTTCAGCTTATAAAAAGTCGTCACCTCCACAGAAGGGTCATGTGCTGTCCATCTTAGTGCATAGTGATTTCGTTCCTTTTTGTCACCAAAAGTCTCATCGTACATAACAGGTCCCCAAGAGGTGTAACAAACAGTATCAAGGTAAGTGCTTCCGTCTCTAACTTTGATTTCCTCTATTACTTTGTCCGTCTTAACCCAATTTTCATCCAACAGATATTCGGATTTACTGTCATCTTTGTAGGTGATCTTGTACCAGTCTTGCACATCTCGTCTTGCATTGGTCACACCCCATGAAACATTTTCATTGAAACCGATAATGATACAGGGGGTTCCAGGCAGTGAGACGCCCATTGTATTGACTGTTGGAGAGGTCAGGTGAATGGCATACCAGATAGAAGGAAGGTTTAACCCAAGGTGAGGGTCATTGCAGAGCATAGGGTTTCCACTCTGTGTTTTTGTACCGTTTACAGCCCAGTTGTTGGAACCGTTATCAGGGTTAGGTTTTGCTGCTAAAGACTCCTTTATGTCTACAATTGGTGCAACGTTATCAGGTCTTTCTGCTTTCAAAGGCTCAAAATCCCACTCAGTGGTACCATTTACGACAGGATCCTGTTTGGCAAGCATGTCAGGGTATAAAGTTGAGAAGTACTCTTTTCCAAACAGAGCTAATGCGTTAGAATACTCGAAGTCTGCATTCCACCCACTTAGGTCATCTGCCATATACTTAAGCATGTATGCACATTTCAAGGCAGTCCAAGGCTCTGGCTTATAATTAAGGAGCTTGTATTCAATAGGTAAATCTTTATCAGAAAGACTTGCTATATAGGCATTGATACCTTCAGTATAGGCATTTACAACCAATGATGATTGAGGGTCTTTCTCAAGTTGTTTCATAAAGTTCTTGGCTCCAAACCCCAATCCTTTTCGTCTTTGAGCTCTATCAAACTCAATGGCATCTTTACCTACGATTTCTGAAATACGTCCGGCAGCTGCATGGGTCTGAAATTCCATTTGCCAAAGGCGGTTAGCAGCTGTTACATATCCTTGTAAAAAGTATAGATCATGGTCACTCTCAGCATAAATATGTGGAATGAGTAAAGAATCATACAAAAGGGTTGCTTTACCTTGTAATTGTGGGAATTGAGTAGTTGTAGGTAAATCAACTTGCTTGGTTTTCGCATTTTGCCAAAAGCCATTAAAAGGGTCTAAAAATTTTCCAACAGGAGGGACTGTACCCATCCTGGTGTTCATGGCAACAACCAAAGAAATGGTTAAGATGCCAGCAAGCAATGCTTTAACTTTTTTCATTATTTCAAATGTTCATACACTATATATTTGGTCGCAGAATTTTATTTCAATACCAAATAAAAGGGTTAGTGATTGTTAGTTTTTCGAAATAATGATATTAAATATGATAATAAAACAGAAACTTGTAATGTTGTTTTTTTAATTATGAAAAGGAGTTTTGGCTTATTTGCTTGATGTTCAAGCCCCTGTTTGTTGCAATGCAAAACGAATAAAGGTGGTGATATCTTCAGCTTTTTCTGCGATAAACTCAGGGTGAGAGGACTGAATGATTTTTTTTGAACTGAAACCCCACGTTACAGATATCATCTTGATATTGCATTTATGAGCAGCTTCGATGTCTCTACATTCATCTCCAACATAATAGACCTCTTCCGGATTGATACTGTAGTTCTTCAAGACCTTTCTAAGCACCTTGTGTTTTCCGAACAGGTTTCTGGAAGAATGGATAAACTCGAAGGCGTCAATAATTCCATGAGCTTGTAGGTAGGCCTCAACATTTGGAGTGGAGTTAGAGGTGACAATGCCCAACCGGTATCCCATCTCTTTTAGGTTAAAAAGACATTCTTTGATGCCAGGGTTAAGCGGGAGCGTTGATATTTGACTTCTTAACTCTTTCTGAACCCGTCTTACCAAAAAGGGTAATTTCAATTTTGAAATGCCTAGAAACTTCATGACTTCTTTGGCAGGTAGGTTTTGACAGTGTTTGAGTTCTTCGTTGGTAATACTTCTGAGTTTGTATTCCGGAGCAATGCGGTTACAGATTTCAACTGCTTTAGCCAATGAGTCTGCAATGGTTCCATCAAAATCAAAAATGATGTAAGAGGCTAAAGGTAGTTGTGGGTATTCAGTCATGTCGTGATATTTGTTAATTAATGTCCTTATAGGTTTCAGGCTAATTAGATTGCCTGTAAGGTACTTTTCTGAATTAGCTTTGTTCATAATGTTAATTACCTTTGCGCTTCAAACTTTAGGATATCCCAATCCTTTACATTCTAAAGCACCTAGTCAGGATTTGTTTGAACTGTTGTTTAAAGAAAATAGCAATAATTATTTTAAAATTTAGAATGTAAGATAATCTCCAAATTAGAAAAATTCACAGCAGAATATTAGGGATTATGTATAAAGAAAAAGTTGCCAGATTATTAAGTCTTTGTTTGTGCTTAGGCATTCTGTTTATTGTGGATTTATTAGTAGGGTCAGTTTACATATCATTTTCAGATATATGGGGCGCTATTTCAGGCAGTAAAAGCAATGAGATTGTCAATCGAATCTTATTTGATATCAGGTTTCCAAAGGCGGTAACGGCAGGGTTAGCAGGGGCTGCATTATCTGTAAGTGGCTTGAAAATGCAAACCTTGTTCAGGAATCCTTTGGCAGGACCATCAGTATTGGGAATTACGGCAGGTGCTAGTCTTGGGGTAGCATCTGTAATGTTATTGATGGGAGGTGTTTTGGGTAACGTATCAGTGGCCGCACTGGGCATGAGTATGTCTTGGGTAATCGTTATTGCAGGTGTTTTGGGGGCTATGGCGGTAATGAGTGTAATTTTACTAGTATCTACCAAGGTGAATGACAATATAGCTCTGCTTGTAATCGGCATTATGATGGGAAACCTGACCATCGCATTTGTCAGCATTTGGCAATACTTTAGTGCACCTGAACAAATTCAGGATTACCTGATGTGGACTTTTGGTAGTGTAGGGGGGGTGACCTCTTTCCAATTGTGGGTGTTGGCATTTAATGTTTTGGTAGGCCTCGTGTTCTCTTTCTTATTGGCAAAGCCGCTTAATATGTTTTTGCTGGGAGAAAGGTATGCTCAGAGTATGGGACTTGAGATCGGTAAAAGTAGAATCGGGATTATTCTAGTGAGCAGTTTGCTTGCAGGTACAATTACAGGATTCTGTGGGCCTATAGGGTTTGTTGGTGTGGCAGTTCCTCACCTTGCTAGAGTTTGGATGAAAACATCAGACCATAAATTACTCATTCCTTCCTGTGTTTTGATTGGTGTCTCAATTATGTTGCTTTGTGATGTCATTTCTCAATTGCCAGGGACGAATGCAACATTACCCATCAACGCAGTAACGGCATTGATAGGATCACCAATTGTAATTTGGGTGATTTTGAAAAGTAAAAACCTGAAAAGATCGATCTAAAGTGATGATGGACAACGATACGATACTTAATGCTTATGAGGAAGTAGTGACAGGTTATGTTTCTGGTAAGAAGAAGAAAGTAGTAGGAAGGTACGAGCACCTTACCATGGCTAAAGGAGAGTTTATTTGCTTGATCGGTCCTAATGGTGTAGGTAAATCTACTTTGATGCGTTCTTTAACAGGGTTGCAACCTTTGATTGGAGGGAGAATCTGGCTTGATGGTTATTTTTTGGATGAGTATGGAAGCAAGAACTTGGCTAAGAAAATAGCAATTGTTTTGACAGACCAGCTTCAGACAGGTAACATGACAGCAAGGGAAATTGTGCAAATGGGGCGCTATCCTTACACTGGCATGATGGGACATCTGACAAAAGAGGATCATGATTTGGTAGAAGAAGTCATGATGTTGACAGGAACCTTGTCGCTTGCAGATAACACATTTCTCAAATTGAGTGATGGTGAACGGCAAAAAGTGATGTTGGCAAGAGCTTTGGCTCAAGATACTGATATTATTGTATTGGATGAGCCAACAGCATTTTTGGACATGCTCAATCGAATTGAGATGATTCGTTTACTGAGAACTATTGCAAGGGATAAAGAGAAAACCATCTTACTTTCTACACATGAGTTAGAGTTGGCTTTACAGGCCGCCGACACCATTTGGTTGTTGAAAAAAGAAGGCGGGTATTTTTCAGGAGGAGCAGATGACTTGGTTTTATCGGGGCTTTTAGAAAAATATTTTACTTCCGAGGGCATTTCATTTATACCTGAAATGGGTGTTTTTCAATTTTCAGAACCCCTAGGGAATAGTACGTTTGACATTAAATTGGAAAACTCAAAAATGTCACTTAGTCAGGTGCAGACAGCACAAATGGAAGTTAGAAAAGTCTGGGCTCAGAGGATTTTGGAGAGAGAAGGGTATAAACAGGATTCGCAATCTCCTGATTTTGTGGTGACTTATTTTCCTTTAGAAAATAACAATGCCTTCAGGTGGGTTATTGATAAAGGAGGTAAATCTTACTCATGTGATACAAACCTAAAGGATTTGCTTAAAGTGATCCGCCAGCTTGTGTAAGTTGGTGTAACGTATATTACTCAAAGAAGAAAAAGATTTATTGTAATTCTTGGCAATACAACACCTTGCTTTTTCGTTTGAGTCATGGAAAATGAAAGTTTTTTTCTTAGAATTGTACAAGACAGATTTTCATTTTTTAATTGAAACTGTACTGTTTCTTTGATCCGGGTTACTATGTGGGGATCGGATCGGATATTATAATCCTTAGTGTAAAATATTGTACTGAAACCAATTACTATCAGTTTAATGAAAAGGATATTCTTGCTTCTGGCGTTTACTATTTTTTCACACTTGCTTCTGGCTCAGGAGGGTACTATCAAGCTGAATGGACTTGTTGTCAATGAAGATGGTAGGCCACTTGAAGGTGTAAGTGTAAGTATTGAAGGTGGAGAAAAAGCAATTACCAACAGGTCGGGTAAGTTTGTGGCGGTATCTTCAAAAGACATGCACACTATCAGTAGTGTGATGGCTGAAAAGAAAGACTTTGTGATGCATGATTGGGCATTTCTTCAAGGAAAAGAAGGAATTCAGATCATGATGGTGCCTGCTCCATTGGAATTGAAAGGTATTCTGGTTGATAAAAATGGCAACCCGAAAAAAGGGAAAGAAGTAAAACTGGCAGGGCTGAACTTTGCAGAGGTTGCAAAATCAGATTCGGTTGGTACGTTTACTTTGAAACTTCCACATAAGACCAACATCACTAAAGAAAGCATTTTCCTTGTAGATGGTAAGACGGTTTCTTCAAACAATTTTATTTACGACAAGCCTAATAATCGAATCAAGATTGTTTACAATTTTGATGCAGAACCAAAGGTTGTAAAGTCTGAAGTAACTGCACCAGTACAGAAAACTGAAAAGAAGAAGACTACCCCTAAGAAGGTTGAACCAGTAGATGATACTGTAATCAACCCTGTATTGGTTGTTGTAGTTTATGATGAAGATATCACTCCAGCTCACGAAGTAAAGGTTAAAGTGGATAATGAGTTATATGAAACTGATGCCAAAGGTGAGTTTGAAATTTTTGCTGACTCAATCAACGACAGCGAATTTGAAGTGCCAGACTTCAAAATTATAAAGAAGGTTTATGACTATGAGGATAACTATATGTTTATCCACATTCAAGGAGATGAGCCACGTGACGAAGGAGAAGTTCATATTGAATATGAAAGTAACTTCCAGTCAGTATTCAACTCTCTTGAATCGGAGAAGCAGATGCTTCAGGAGAATGGTCAGGACTTGAGAAAAGAGATTAACAAGATCAATGAAAAGTTAGATAGGGAAAGTCAAAACCCAGGTCATCGCAAGCAATTGGAGGCATATCTGGAGAGACTCCAAAACTCATTGATTGAAAACGAACTGGCATTCCAGGAAGCTCAATACAAAACTCACGAGATGCTTTCAAGAATGAAAAACCAGATCGTGGAAAAAGATGAGGAGCTTGTAAAGGTTGAACAAGAAAAAATTGTGGCTCAGAGAGAGCTTTACATCATGGGTGGGGTTGCATTGGCTTCAGCTCTTATTGCCCTGCTATTGATCAGAATCTCTAAAAAGCTGAAAAGACAGAAAGATGAGCTTGAAGAGTTGACCATCAATCTGGATAAAGCGAAAAAGGATGTATTGAAAGCTCATGATGAGATGTTGGCGGTTACTGATATTGGTCAGCGCTTTACAGCCACATTGGATTTTGAGCAACATATGGCAGAACTTCAGGATAGTGTTTCACTGATGTTGGATGCAACTGTATTTGGAATTGGTATCTACAATGAAGCTGAACGTTCTATTGAGTTCTATAATCAGATTGATGAAGGTGAAATAGATCCATATTATGCTGAAGAGGTTGATAATGAAAATAGTTTTGCTACATGGTGTTTCAGAAATGAAGTAGAACTGATTATCAATGATGTTGAGAAAGAGTACTTCTTGTATGTAAACAAAGACAATTTTGTACCAAGTAGTGATCAGCCACAATCGATGATCTACATGCCATTGATCATTGAGGCGAAAACTGTAGGTGTCATTACAATGCAGAGTTATGAGAAAAATGCTTATGCTAATATTAATATCTCTAACCTGAAGTCTTTGGTGTCATATGCAGCAATTTCAGTAGCAAACCACAAGGCTTACAGTGAGCTGAAAAGAAAGAACAAGCATATTACAGACGGGTTAAGATATGCTCAGACAATTCAGGATGCTATCTTGCCATCTGAAGATTTGTTGAAGCAAAGCTTTGACGACTTCTTCTTGCTGTATCGTTCAAAAGATATCGTATCGGGTGACTTCTACTGGTTTACTGAAAAACTGAGAGAAGATGGCAAGAGAATGAGGTTTATCGCTGTAGTAGATTGTACTGGACATGGAGTTCCTGGAGCGTTTATGTCAATGATCGGTAACACATTGCTTAATGAGATCATTAATATCAAAGGAATCTCTGATACTGTAGAAATCATGGACCTACTGAATGATGGAGTTAGATCAACTCTAAGACAGGAAGAAAAGATCAATGATGATGGAATGGATGTTTGCTTGTGCGTGCTGGAGGAAGAAACTGATGAGATCACAAAAGTATCCTATACTGGTGCTAAGCGACCACTATATTATTACAGGAACAGAGACGAAAAGCTTGATGTAATTCAAGGAGATATTAAGTCTATTGGTAGCATCCACAGATCTACTAAAGAGTTTACAAGTCATGTACTTCATCTTCAGAAAGGTGACCTGCTTTACCTGACAACAGATGGATACATTGATCAAAATAACTTTGATAAAGAAAAGATTGGTTCAGTAAGATTGACTAAGATGCTTGAAAAGAACGCTGATAAACCAATTTCTTATCAGAAGAAAGAATTGGAAGCAGCACTGGACAACCATCAAGGAAAGCTGGAGCAAAGAGATGATATCACTATTATGGGTATCAAACTATAATATTCTCTTCAAGAAATGTAAAAACCCCACTCAAAAGGTGGGGTTTTTCATTGCTATAGCTTTTTACAAATAAGGATGTCCCGTCCTAGCATAGCGTTACACCAAAACTGTAACGTCATGGAAGAGAAGCAAGTAAATCAGGTTTATATAAAGCGAACTCAGAAGGATTATACAATGTCCTTCAAGCTTCAAGTGGTCGCTGAATTGGAAGAAGGCAAGCTCTCAGTACAGGGCGCTTGTGACAAATATGGTATTCAAGCCAAATCTACTGTTCGTGACTGGTTGCGAAAATTTGGTAACTTGGACTGGTCCAACAAACACCCCTTAAAAATGTCGAAAACCCCTGAGCAAAGAATATTGGAGCTGGAGCAAAAAGTCAAGCTGCTGGAACGTCAGAAGCAACCCCTAGAGAAGCAGGTAGAACGAGCTGACAAGAAGATCATTCTCTTTGATATGATGCTGGAGATGGCAGAGAAAGAATATAACATCCCAGTGCGAAAAAATATATCCCCCGAGTAATCGAGGGCAGCAACATTGAACACGGTTGGA
This sequence comes from Limibacter armeniacum, assembly GCF_036880985.1. NCBI lineage: Bacteria > Pseudomonadati > Bacteroidota > Cytophagia > Cytophagales > Flammeovirgaceae > Limibacter > Limibacter armeniacum. The sequence continues at coordinate 472,686 of NZ_JBAJNO010000009.1, read as the reverse complement.
GCAAGGTTGAATGTTGTGAGTTACTCGGGGTAAACAGGCAGTTTTATTACAGATGTAAGCAGGAGCAAAAGAAGCGGGAAGCCCTAACGGTGAAGGTATTGGAGCTAGTGACGCAGGTACGCATGCGACAGCCTCGCTTGGGTGTGCGCAAACTGTACACCATCTTGGAACAGGAGTTAAGGACTCTTGATGTAGGAAGAGATCGGCTTTTCGATATCCTCAGGGCTAACCATATGCTGATAAAGCCTCGCAGAAGATATCACGTGACCACCAACTCACATCACCGTTTCCGTAAGCACAAGAACCTGACGCAACACTTGGAGGTAAAGCGCCCAGAGCAGCTTTGGGTGGCTGATATCACCTACATAGGCACAAGGCAAAACCCGATGTACCTGGCTTTGGTCACGGATGCTTATTCCAAAAAGGTTGTTGGCTATGATGTATCCAACAGCTTAAATGCCCAAGGGGCTATCCGGGCATTGAAAAGGGGACTCCTGCAACGGGAATACCCTGCAGAAGCCTTGATCCATCACTCCGATAGAGGGTTGCAATATTGTTGTGATGATTATCAAGAAATGCTGGATGACGCACAGGTAACCTGTAGCATGACTGAGAAGTATGATCCTTATCAAAATGCAGTAGCTGAACGCGTAAATGGCATCCTTAAGCAGGAGTTTATAAGAGGAATCCAAATCAATGATATCCAACTTATGAAGAAAATAATCAAGCAGAGTATAGACATCTACAACACGGAAAGACCCCATTTATCATGCAGGATGAAAACGCCAGAATACATGCACCTGCAAAGAGAGATAAAGATTAAGACCTATAAAAAAGAAAACCCACCAGCACTTGAGCTAGTGGGATCCATATAAAGTTGTATCATTGTAAATCTGTAACGCTATTTCAGGACGTCACAGGAAGATTATAAAGTAGTATAAAGGATTTCTCCTTTATTGGAGACAACTACATCAAAAAGGGCATCAGGTCTATTAGCCAATGAGGTTTTCTCACTTGTAATTGAATATTCATTGAGGCTGATCTTAATTACATTAATTGCCCTGTTATCTTCTGAAAGCGCTAGAGTAGTATACTTAATCTCCCCACTTTGCTGGTTGATAGACAACAGTAATATACCTTGATGATTTTTTGAGCTTGATAATGATTGTGGTTCAGACTGGGATAAGTTGCCACTGTAACTGGAGTTACAGATAAAAGTGAAATTGTCCTCAAATTGAATGACATCCAAGACGTTTCCTTGAAGTTTTACGCTTCGTTGCCAAACCAAATTTCCATCTTTATCGATAGACTTTAGTTGTATGTTATCAGCTTTTGCACCATAATTAGTCATTTCTATTTCAGCAGTGCTTTGACCGATAAGGAATGAGCCATTTTGCTGATTTTTGTGTAGAAATAAAGGAGAAACTTGGTGTTCAATGACATCTTTCTCTTCAGTTCTATTAATGATTTTTCCATCTTCGGTAAGTTCAATGATAAAGTGCCTTTTTAAAAAGTGCTCTTTTTGTTTATTAATTGAAATCACTTTTGTGATGGCAGTGTCATCGATTTTACCCACATATGTTCCTATTGTTTCTTCTCCATTGGCATTTCCCAGCTCTTTGAACCATTGAATCTTTCCAAATCTTACTTTGGCTATAAATGCTTTTTTGTGGTTGTTATGTAAGTACCCTGTGGCAAACTGAATGTTGTTTGATGGAGGGGTTACGCATGTTGTAATATAGGAATGCAGTTGATGAATAGTCTTAGAATTGTCAAACAGGGCGATTGTTTGATTATTATAAGAAGTATATCTCGGTTGGTATGAAGTGAGACGGTTTTGAAGGTCATTAATTCTGATGCCACAGTAAGTGATTTTACTTTGTATAAAATTAATGTCCTTATAAAAGTAAACCTTAAGGGATTCTTTACACTCAATAATTTCAGTGTACTCAGAGGTGTTTTTTAGTAATGACTTAGCAAGACTCAAGCATTGTAGGGAATACAATCTCAAACTGCAGTAATAATCAAGAACTTCTCCATCACTATGCTGGTACATTAAGAAAGCCTCTTCCTGCTTGTATTTAAGTAAGAGTTGAAGTTTTTTGACTTCATAGTCAAATAAAAGGTCTATTGATGTAGAGAAGTGATGTTGAGATGCTGTAAAGTCATTGACAAAAGATTGAACCAATAGTTGTGCTTGGTCAAGTTCAAATTCATTGACTCTGAGCTGCAACGTAGTAATTTCTTGGTGAAGCGTATAGGGTGTGGAGGAATTTTGAGCTTTAGAATTTTGGGTTAACACACAGCCAAGTACTGCAAGAACAAATAATACTTTTGGTCTTGAAAATATAGGATTGCACAGCATAAGTTGAGACGGTTAAAATGGATGATAACACTGATGTTATAGAAGTATTAATGCCGTCATATAGTATTTTGGGTGAAAAGGTGAGAAAGTGCTATGGTAATAATACGCTAAGGTAGTTCTGTTGTTGTGTGTATTAATGAGGTGAGCTTGTGGCTTAGTTTTTCATGAAGTAAGATACAGAATATTTTTTGATGTTTTGCTGTAACTTTTTAATCAAAATATATCAATATTTGAAGATATAAGCCTGTTCTTTTTAGTTTTATAAAAAATCATTGAAAGGCTTTGATTATATGCTGTCAGGTGAAATTAGAGAATAATTAGCTAGTACTGACCATAATTCGATTTTGGAGTATTAAAATATAGCTTACTTCGTTATATAACCTGAATACAACATCCACAATTAATTAGTCCATATGAAATATTTTTTTCTGATCATCTCAAGTTTATTACTGACCATCTCTTTACAAGCACAAAATGTATATACAGTCAGTAATAATGTAAGGATTCCAGCACAATTTACAGATCTGCAAGAGGCTATAGACCAAGCACCAGCAGGTAGTATGATCTATGTTCACCCATCCTCTGTTTCGTATGGTGATGTAACCATCGCAAAGAACCTTAAGTTGTTGGGTGGTGGCTATATAGGTACGGATGAGTTTTTTGGAGAGAAGACTCAAATAGGTTCTGTGACAGTTTCTGAAACTACAAGTGATGTGACAATCGCCAATAATTACATTGAAAGGTTGTTTAGCAAGTCTGTAAGTGGAGATACAGATCAGCAGTTTGGGAAACTGACAATCGAGTTCAATTACATAGGAATTATAGAATTTACAGCACTTGATGCAACTGCCTATGCTATAGAAGCTGATATCAGAAATAACATTATCAATAGAATTTCATTAGAGACTCCATCAGTGTTAGGGAAGTCTGCCATTTATAATATTGAAAATAATGTGATTGGTTATGCCACGGGTTTACAAACGCAAGCTACAGCATTGATCAATAACCTTTTTTATCCTAGTAATGAAAGTGTTCCTGCATTGGTCAACATCTCAGATGCAGCAATTATCAATAACATATTTTTTGCTCAGAATGCTAATACCAATAATGATATTGGATTGGCTAATGTAACTAATTGTGTCATCACCAATAACCTTTGTGTAGGCACAAGAGATATTTTCAGCTCAGGTTCTGATGAGACCAATAGCTATGTTGATAATATAAACCAACAGGATCCTCAGTTTACAACGGTCAGCTATAGAGCAGATTTATACGAGTGGGTGACAACTTCAAATTTCACTTTGAAGTCAACTTCTCCAGCTTTGACAGCCGGTCAACAGGGAGATGCATTGGGTATTATGGGAGGAAATTATCCTTATAACCCAAGAGGAAGGTATATGATGCCTTATATCCAATCAATCTCTATAGATAAGCCTGTTGTTGAATCAGACAAGCAAATTAGGGTGACAATAAAAGCAGGTTATCCTGGCGAAGAACAGCAATAATTTTTCTGGACTCAAATCACTCAAAATGCGCTATAAACTTATCAAGCCAACCATTTTTTTATGCTTGTGCTTTCTGCCGCTCTTTTCTTTTGGACAGACAATATTGGGTTACGAGTACCAGATTGATGAAGACAAAGGTCCGGGAAAAGGAAAGTATGTGGCTGTAGAAAGCCCTTCTTCTGAAATAACAGCGGAATTGGATATTAATCTTTCAGAGTATAATCTGGATGAAGGAACACATATTGTGGTTGTACGTCTATTATGGGAAGATACAGCTAATAAGCAATATTGGACACTGAATACAGTCAGGCCATTTTTTATACGAAACCAAAGTACACCGACCGTTCATGAGCAAAAAGACATTGTCGCTTACGAATATTTCTTGAGTGATGATTCAGGTATTGGAACAGGTAGTCTAGTCACCTTATCCAATCCGTCCTCCTTGGTGGAGGACGAACTGGTTTTAAATGCCAGTGAAATAGAAAATGGGATTCATAGAATTGGAGTTAGAGTAAAGGATGAGTCAGGTGAATGGAGTACCTCACAGGCTGCCCGCTTTTTTGTACGTCCGCCAGCCAAGCCAATTACTCCCCAGAATATTGTAAAGGCAGAGTATTACTTTGGTGAAGTGCCACTTCAGAGTGAAGACAAGATGCCTACCTCTTATAGGTACAAGAAAAGTAATGTTTTGGAACAAAGTGTAGCGTTACCTTTGGTAGATTCTATTGATTCGGTAATGCCTGATGCCTCTGCAACTTTTGTTACCCTTCAAGGTGATACAGACAGTGTGGAGTTGGCACTTCCTTCAGGAAGGCATTATGTATATGCAAGGGTACAGGATGAACAAGGCAATTGGTCCATGACAACGCCACAACTTTTTGATATATGTTTTGAAGAATCACCTGTAATAGACTTTTCAATTAGCGATAGTTTAGGAAATCCAATTGTGGGAGATTCATTTGCAGGGAGGACAGTTATGCTGGACACTGTTAATACAGCAAATGCTGTACAGTTTTATTACAACTTTGGTGGAGACCCAAGGTTCGATAAAGAAGGTCCTGGGTTGAAGTATACTTTTGATGAAGGAGGTACTTACACCATTACTTTAAAGGCTGGGACATCTTGTGAGATTGATTCAGTTAAAAAAACACTGAATATAATTGCTCCCTTCCAAAGAGAGAATACAGAACTGGTGTTCAATATCAAGGAAGATGACCCGACTACGGTCCTTTGGTATGATTTAGATACATTTTTTGGTCATCCGACAGGTAGTGAGTTGACTTATGAAGCCATTTTAGAAAGAGGGAAAAAAACCATTACTTATGAAGATGGTTATCAGGAATCAACGGTTGTAGGGATTGACGCCAATAACAATCTTTACTTTAGAGCTGTAGAAAATCAGTATGGAGTAATAGAATTTACGCTGAGGGCAACAGATGAAAATGGTATCTCAACTGAAAAGAACTACGTCTTTTATATTGAGTTTGTAAACGATGCACCACAATTAAAAGATGGGGTAGAGTTTAATGATATTGTGACATATCAAGGAACACAAAGACTACTGATTGGAGATCTGGAAGCTTCATTTACGGATGTAGATAGAGATACTTTGGCGTTCGAAGTGTCAACAGATATTCCTGAGTTGACATTGGACCTTGAAAGAGTGCCCGTAAATAAGACAAGAAGCAAGTTGAATCTATATTTGACTACGGATAAAGATTTTGTTGGGGAAGGAAAAATATACATTTCAGTTACTGACAGTTTGAGAAGACCTGATGAGCCATTATATGCATATGAGGAAATCAATGTAACAGTTGAGAAATATGAAAGCGCTCCTGAAAGAACAGCCTTTGCATTGCCTTATGCAGGTATTTATGATGGAGACTTGATCAAGTTAATTGAGAACTTGGATGACTATTTTGTAGATCAGGATGGAGATGAGCTCTATTATGAGATTGAAATGGCGAATACTTCAGGAGGTAAAGTCAAAGCTGAAATGGTGGACAAGTCAATCTGGCTAGAAGCTGATTTTGGATATAGAGGAGCAGATAGAATAACGATTACAGCTTATGACCGAGAGGACTTTAGCTCAGCTAGAAGCATGTCGGATGATATTACAGTGCTGGTTTCTGATATCAATAATGCACCAAGAATTGACATGAGAAATATGAATTCAATTCTTTGTCCAAGTGGAAGTATCAATGTAAACCTAAGAGGAATTGTCTCAGATGACACCTCAGAAGCTGAGGATATAACAATTCAAGCATCTATTGTAAGTGTATCACCTTCGTCAATTAGTACAAGTTCGTTTGACTTTGCTTTTGATGGTGATAAAGTTGTGATAACGGACTTTCCAAATAGGCGAGCAACCATTCTGCTAAATGTGAAAGCATCAGATTCAGATGGTAATACCCGTTCAGTGGATCATGAGTTTATCGTGGCAGGTGCTGAAATTAAATTGGACAAGAGCGGTAATCTGGTAGCGACAGCAGGGGATGCTTATGAATGGATTGTAGATGGAGAAGTAGTCTCGGGTATAACTTCTCAGACTTTTGAGTTGCCAAACCCTGAGTCAGTGTATCAGGCGAAAGTAAAGCTAGGTAGCTGTAATGTGCTAACCAATAGACTTTTTGGAGATGGTACAGTGACAGCCCTTGACCGTGATTTGGTATTCGATAGCGTTACTATTCTCCCTAACCCTGTTGAAAATGGTTACTTTGATTTAAGTATCATTGGAAGCTATAGAGGGGGAGTGAGTCTTGAACTGGTGGACGCAACAGGGAAAATGATTTTGACAAAGACCCTTGAGAAGCAAAGTTATGATTTGTTGGAAAGAGTGGAATTGAATCCATTACCTACAGGGATCTATTTATTGAAAGTAGGAACAGGGAATTATAAAGGGATTTCTAAGAAGTTAATAATCAGGTGATATAGCGATATGCTAGATTGTGAAAAGGCTTTCTCATTAAATTGAGAAAGCCTTTTTGTATGTAAAGAAATTAGTAGAAATAGTGCATTCTAATAACATTAAGCTATGTTTCTTCTTGGAAAAAGTATATTTAGAATGAAAGTTAAACTATATTAAAATAAATTTGTATTTTACTATAAAGCTACTCTTGCATAATATCTTTGACAAGTGGAAAATATTGTAATCATACCGACCTACAACGAGATTGAAAATATACAGGCAATCATTGAAGCTGTACTGAAGTTACCGGTTCGCTTTGATATCTTGGTTGTGGACGATAATTCGCCTGATGGTACCGGACAGTGTGTGAAGACGCTCATGGAGCAAAATCCCGGTAGAATATTTATAGAAGAAAGAACCGAGAAGTCTGGCTTGGGAACAGCTTATATACATGGTTTCAAGAAAGCACTGTCATTGGGGTATGAGTACATTTATGAAATGGATGCTGATTTCTCCCACAATCCTAAAGACCTGATCAAACTATATAAGGCATGTTTTAAGAAAGGATATGACATGAGCATAGGTTCACGCTATGTGACAGGTGTCAATGTGGTGAATTGGCCAATGGGTAGGGTTTTGATGTCTTACTTTGCCAGCAAGTATGTTCGCTTTATCACTGGTATGAATATCCATGATACCACAGCAGGATTTAAGTGTTATCGCAGAAAGGTACTGGAAACAATCGACTTGGATAACATCAAGTTTGTAGGTTATGCTTTTCAGATAGAAATGAAGTTCCTGACATGGAAGTATGGTTTCAAAATCTGTGAGGTGCCTATTATATTCACTGACAGGACGAGAGGGGAATCCAAAATGTCATCCAGAATTTTTAAGGAGGCACTTTTCGGTGTGATGGAAATGACAGTTACAAGCTGGTTTAAGGAATACCATAGACCACCTTTAGAAGAAGAAAATATAGAAGCTGCATAAAAGCAGTAAATAACGACTTTAGATTGTATCTTATAGCCCATTCCGAAAGGATTGGGCTAACATGTTTTAAGGAAGGTTCACGCTATTTTTTATGATTGAAAGACAATTCCGTATCTACCGTTCATCTGCAGGGTCAGGTAAGACATTTACCTTGACAAAAGAATACCTGAAACTGGCACTGACATCACCTGGAGCAGATGATGATTTTGAGCCGGGTTATTTTAGACACATCCTTGCGGTGACTTTTACCAAGGATGCGACAAATGAGATGAAAGCACGAATTCTTTCAAAGCTCTCTGCCTTCGCTACTATGGATCCTTTAGATACAGGGGACATCATGCTGGAAGCAATTCTGGACGAAGTAGAAGGCCAATTCGATAGCCGTGACAATGCAAGAGAAACCTTATGCCATAGGGCAAAATTGGTGCACCGAAAACTTTTGCACAATTATGCTGACTTTTCTGTCAGTACAATTGACTCCTTCAATCAGAAAATTATTCAGGCATTCAAAAAAGACCTAGACCTTCCTTTCAACTTTGAGCTTGAGTTGGACAGCCGAGAGTTATTGGATGAGGCAACTTACCTCCTGCATGATATGGTTGGTGAAGACCGAGACAAGGCTTTGAGTGATTTGTTAACAGAATTTGCTCTAAGCAAGGCAGAAGAAGAGAAAAACTGGCACATAGACCGTGATTTGTTTGAGTTTGGTCAGAACCTTTTCAATGAGGACGCCGCAAAAGTTGTTCGACAGTTGAAAGGCTTGGACTTGAATGGTTTTAAGCAAATCAAGGAGCAGTTATTTCAGTTTGTAGAGAAAGTTGAGGAAGATATTGCAAGGTTTGCGCAAGAAGCTTTGGACTTAATCCACCAACATCAGTTAGAAGACAAGCACTTCAATAGAAAAGCGATTTACAATTTCTTTAAGAAAGTAGCGAGTAGGGAAGACTCATTGGAGAAGCTGGAGCCTAACAAAACAACTATTGCAACTATTGAGGATGATAAGTGGCTTTCAGGAGAAGCAAAGAAAGCAAAGTTGGAAGGCGTAATAGAAGGCATCAAAGCTGACCTGATTGATAAGTTCTATGCGATAGAGGCTTACCGTCAGGATGAAGAGCTGTTGAGCAATTATATAGTGGCAAATCAGGTAAGGAAACGAATTTTCTTGCTGGCAACTATCAATGAGCTTGATAAACTGCTGGAGGTGTTGAAAGTAGAGCGCAATATGGTTCATATCTCTGATGTTAATGCAAAGATCAACAGCATTATCGAGGGTGAGCCAGTACCTTATATATATGAGCGGATTGGTGAAAGGTATAAGCATATCCTGATAGATGAGTTTCAGGATACATCAATGATGCAATGGCATAACTTGGTACCATTGGTTTCCAATGCACTTACCAATCAGTGTCTTTGTTTGGTGGTGGGAGATGCTAAACAAGCTATTTACCGATGGAGAGGTGGTAGAGCAGACATGTTGGTAGGGCTTCCGGAGTTGCCAACCGCAGCAGGAACATTGCTTGAGGAAGAGGCTTTTGTTTTTAGGGAGCACGACAACCCTCAAGACTTGGATACCAATTTCCGGAGCCATAAAAATGTGATTACCTTCAACAACAATGTGTTTGAGACTTTACTTAAAGTATTGCCGCTACCTGACTTGCAAAGGTACTATGCGCAGGTGACACAGAAACATAACAGTAGAGATGGAGGACAGGTAAAACTAACGACAATCTCAAAGTTTGAGGATCAGACAACAGCAGAAGCCAATGAGGCATATGATTGGGCTACATTGGAGTATACTTATGAGAAAGTTCGGGAACTGAATGGTCAAGGATTTAGGTATGGTGATATCGCAATTCTGGTTCGAAATAACAGCCAAGGGGTAAAGATTGCCCAACACCTGATGAAGCACAAAATCAGTGTGGTATCTTCAGAGTCATTGTTGCTGACAAACTCTGAAGCCGTAAACTTTATCGTGGATTTCTTCAGACTGTTTACAACCTATGCGGATGCTTCATTGAGAATGAGGTTACTTAGGTACCTGAAAAAGCACCAGTATGTGATAGAAGCCAATGGAAGTATATCTCCTTTCTTTTCAGGCTTGGTTTATAATGAGCTGGCAGAAAAAGTCAGGGTCACCAATAGTTTGGAGTCTTTTGTGAGTTTGATTAACAAAGTCTTCTCCATTAATGTAGACCTGACAGCATTACAATTCCTTTCATTGTATGAAATGGTGGAGGAGTTGGTTCGCAGTATTAAACTGAACGAACTGAAACAGGAACAGATTTACCTGCATAAGTTTATGGAAGTAGTTCTGCAATTCAGTCAGCAGAAAGGCAACAGTATTCAGGAGTTCCTTCAGTTTTGGGAGAGAAAGAAAAATGATACTTCCATTACAACTCAGGAAAGTGAACACTCTGTAAGGGTGATGACCATCCATAAGTCAAAAGGGTTGGAATTTCCAGCTGTCATTATGCCTTTTGCAGACTGGCAATTGGTGCCTCGTCCAACTGATGCATTGTGGGCTGAATGGCAGGATAACTCGGTGGTTTCAGAACTGAGCGCTGTAAATATCGGGATTAGTAACAGGTTAGAGAATACCATTTTCCGTCAAGATTATATCAATGAAAAGCAGGCTGTTTTTACGGATGCCTTTAATATCTTCTATGTTGGATTGACAAGGGCAGGGGCTTACTTACATATTATCACCAAGGAGAAACCTGTAAAAGGTGGCAATATTCAGAATATAGGTCAACTGATGGATATGTTCCTGACAACATCAGAACTGGATATTCGAGAAAAGAAAGAAACAGTTTACCCTTTTGACAATCCGGTTTCGAATATTAAGGAGTATCATTTCTTTGATGATCATTCACATGAGCCGGAAGAGACAAAAGCTGTAAGTGGAAAAATGCCAATTGAGCATTTTATACATGCTGAAAACCGTGACAGGATTAGACTTCGAAGTAATGAGCTTGAAGGCAGTGAGCGTATGATTGCCATGTCAGAAATCTTCTCCGCAAGGAAAAGGGGCGTGATTATGCACAAAGCCTTTGAACGTGTGATGTACAGGGAGGATATTCACGATGCAGTCAAGTCATTGGTACATGAAGGGCTGATTACTGTCAAGGAAGTGCCTGAGTATGAAGAACAGATGGAACAGGTAGTGGCTATGCCTGAAATCTCCGCATTTTTTGATAGCCAAAGTGGTTATACAGTTAAAAATGAGGCAGAGTTACTGATCAAAAATAGTGATGCAATGTCCTTGGAAAGAGTAAAGTCACTAAGGCCAGACCGTCTGCTTCTAAAAGGAAAAGAGGCAATTGTGATTGACTACAAAACTGGATTATCTGATGAAAAATACAGTAATCAGGTGAATAAGTATGCCAGTCAGTTGCAGGATATGGGTTTTCAGTACATCCGTAAATTCATTGTTTATACAGAAGAACTGTATGTGGAAGAAGTGAAATAAGCTTAATTTAGCTTTGAAAAATGGTGAAGTAAATTGTCTTTTTGAGTGACGGTACGCATTTTGCTTTTAGCTGGTTGATGTTAGTTTCTGTAAGCAGCCAACACCTTGTAGTTGGCCTTATGATACTGAATTAATAGTTTCATGATTTATTGAATTAAACCAACTGACTAATGAATCCCAAATATCTCATCAAGCTTGCAATGGTACTTTTTGTGACTTTGACTGCTTCAATATCACTCAAGGCGCAAGTAGGACAGGCGTTTCCTAATATTAGTGTAACTGACCTGAACGATAAAAACCTTACACTGCCATCTGCGGCAAGGGGAAAGGTTACATTGATTGGAGTGGCTTATTCTAAGCAGTCCGATGATAAGCTCAACACATGGGTACAGCCATTTTACAATACATTTTTGTCAGCGCCCAGTTCAGGAACCATGTTTGTTCCAGAGCAGACTTATGATGTAAACCTTTACTTCTTGGGAATGATTAATGGTGTGGCACGTACAGCAGGGGAGAATGTTAGAAGCCGAATGAAGAAGAACATCATGAAAGACCTGCATGATAACACGGTGACATACAAAGGGAATATCAAGACTTACAAAGAAAAACTGAGCTTAGGTAAGAAAGACGATCCTTATTTGTATGTGTTGGATAGTAGAGGAAAAGTGGTCTATATGACTTATGGCGCATATTCTTCTTCAAAGATGAGAGAGATCGAAAATGCGGTTGAAAAGCATTCAAAGTAATTATACATATAGGAACAATGCTTGAGGCAGGTGATATACTACGATGTATCACCTGTTTTTTTATGTCCTTATACGGTATATTTCTTAGAGTGTAGTGTTGAAATGGTGTGTTGTATAAGGTGTTATATCATGTTTTGAATGAAAAAATTGTAACCAACTAATTTTATTGGTGTTTGGTTTTAAAAAAGGAGAATTTTTTTTGAATAAATTAATTGTAAAAATTACATTGAACCTGAAATGTAGCTAGCTGATTTCATCTGAAGTAGTTATGCTGTATCTAATGGACTGTGATTTATTTTTACTCATCAACTTTACCTCATTCTTGTTTAGTGCTTATATGTTTTTTATTCCGTAGCCATATTATATAAATACACAAATAATCAAGAATGATTATCTATATGACCTACCAATTCTGATAGTGTTGTATACATTTCAGTATCAAATAGAATAAATTATATATATATCAGAGTAATACGGAAAGTTAAACCTTATTATGATCGTATAACATTGTAAAAAATACTTTATTTGTATATTTGAGTCACAATAGTTTAAAGCAATATCAATACCTAAGCTATTGATTTTTCCAGAATATGAATTAACTGTAACTGTCTATATATAATCACTTTAGTTATTGCATTAGTAGCTAAATGATTTACACAAATATCACTACAATCTGTATTTAAGACTAAAAATAAGTATATGATGAACTTATACTTCCCATCCTGAAAATCCTTCATCCCTAAATCCTAGTAGCTAAAAGCATATGCTTCGGTAGTCGAATGCCTGTTTATTAAGGCTTTTGACTAATTGAATGGTAATGCTTGTGCCAGATCATGAAAGTCGTAAATCATATAATCTGGCGTCATGGGATTCCTATGTCAATTTTAAATTGAAAATCAACAACTAAGGATCTTTAAGACTTTATTAAAAGATCGAATATAACAAAGTGTAGTGTGTTTTAGTGAGGTTTGATTTTAGTTGAAAAGCTTCTTGGTAGTTGTTAGATCTTATAGTCTTTTTATAAAAAACTTCTCTTTTCACAGAACCCTGTGAAAACTTTGAATAACGACATGTTCCTTTCAACATAAAAGCAATGGCTTTTGGAAGATTTTACATCAAAAAGAATGTACTGTCACCAAATGTCAATTTCCAATCTGTAATCCTAACCTAAAAATCATCAAATGATGAAACGTTTAAATTTTCTACTATTCTTTTTCTCATTGCTGCTCTGTGCGCAGTGGGAAACGGCCAAGGCAAATAGCCCTGGAGATGAAAGTATCGACCCTTCGGCCTGTATCGGTGAAGTATTAGCTTCGGCTCCTAATTTCAGGCCTGGAATTGAGTCAATTTGGTTAACATTTACGCAAGAGTACAAAGTTAATGCTCCAAATGGATATCACTGGTACCTAAATGGTAAGTATGTGGATAAAACGGAATATCCTAAGTTGGAGATTTGGGAACCAGGTGCTTACACGGTAAAAATACCTTCAGATTACTGTGGTGATGGAGATGTAGGTGGTGTTGAAGTGGGAGTGGATGAGATCTTAGTAAAAATCGATAATGCGATCAATAGTCCATTTGTACTGACTTGTGAGAATCCAGTAGTTGATATCGATTGTATAGTAAAAATTAATGGAGAGGTTGCAGACCAAACTGGACTTCATACCATTGTTTGGCAAAGAGCCAATAATGAAAATGGTAACTATCAGGATATCACTAACTATTACGATCCTACACTTCCTGCAAAAGAAGAAGGTTGGTACAGATGCTGTTATTATGAAACACTTGACTCTGAGCCAATTTATTCAGACCCTGTACAAGTTGAAGATGGAAAGGTATTCCCAGGAGAGTTTAAGCTAAAGGCTTATCCTTATACAAAAGATATCTACTGTCGCTATAACAAAGTATATCTAAAGTATTTTGAGTACCATATTCCTCTTCTAGATGAAATCTCAGACGTTGCTTTCAATGGTTTCAAAGGGTATTCGCATGACTTCTCGGGTCTTTCGTTCCAGTGGTACAAAGATGACAAGAAAATCAAAGGTGCGATTTATCCTGAATATGCAGCAGAAGAAGAAGGTCTGTTCAAGCTAATTGTTACTTATGATGAATCAGGCTGTACTGAAGAGTATACTTGCTATGTAGCTGATAAGCGCTACCTGAAAGAAGTAGGAATTACACCAAATGGTGACAATGCGACTTTGACTTGTGCAGATACGAAGAAAGAGTTCTGCTTGACTTTGGATGGTTACTTGTTTAGTAAATATGACCGCAAAGAAGATATCAAGAAAATAGTTTGGCTGATTGATGGCGTTGAAGTAGATGAGCACCACTACAAGAGATACTATGAAAAATGGGGTAAGTGGCCAGATGACTGCATCAAGATTGATGAAGATATGTTTGCTGAAGGTAAAAGCTCAGCTGAGTTGACAGTACAGGTAACTTATGGCGATAGATACAGCTACAAAGATGGTTATTCTTACGATGACAAAAACGGATGTAAGGATATGTATACCATGACTATCTACAGAGATGTAAATAAGCCAGCTGTTAAGATTACTTCTGAGTTAGGGGAGACATTGACTTGTAAGTACCCTGAATTGGAGCTTTGTGCTAATATCCATGATTATGCAGAAGATCCTCATTACTACTATAAGTGGTTCAAACTGATCAAGTACAAATACAATGGTGGTGATAGCCGTTGGAAAGAAGATAATGAGGACCACGAATGGGCAAAAGACTGGAGAAACAGCGGTCATTACCTGTATCAGTTGAATGGTGAAGTAGAAGAGTGTCTGACTGTCAGTGATGAAGGTGTTTACCTGCTTTATGTATACAATAAGATGACTGGTTGCTATGGCATTGACTACATCAAGATCGATGACGAACAGGAAGAGCCTAAGTTCTACTTGCACAAGGATTACGATGAACTGACTTGTGAGAATGAAGGTAAAGTAACATTGGAATTGAAGCTGAAAGATGGTTATCACGCTGACTTGTCAGATTATGTAGTGAAGTGGTTCTTGAATGGTACTGAAATAGCTGACCGTAAGAATATGCCAGTTCTGTATGCTACTGAAGAAGGTACTTATAAGGTTACCGTGAAGAACAAAGAAACTGGTTGCCAGAATGTACACACGTTCTATATCTATGATAAGCAGACAGAGGACTTGGGTATCACATTGACTCCTAATGATGATTATGATAACCAAGTGATCTGTGATGACTACAAGATCAAGATCACAGCACTGAAAAACGGTCTTCCTTTCATGGATGATAAAGGCAGAGAAAACTGGTCGAAAGAGCAATGGGGTGGCGATTGGAAGAAAAGAAGAAACAACTACAAGTTCTACTGGTACTTCAAGGATGCCAACAATGGCTTTGAGTTGCTGACAGAATATCATGATGATGATTACAAAGAGTCTTATATCTATGCGTACAAGCCTGGTACTTACAGAATTCAGGTTGTAAACAAAGAGACTAAGTGTTATGATATTGCTGAGGTGACTATCTCAGAAGACAAGAACAAGCCTGCGGTAATGATTGTACTTGGTGATCAAGGTAAAGTACTTTCTTGCAAAACGCCTAAACTGAAACTTTACACTTCAGTAATGGATTACAGTGAGAACCCTCATTACTACTACCAGTGGTATAAGGTTGTGAAGAAAAGATATGTATATGAAGTTTCTACTGGTAAAGGTTACGGTAAGGATGAAATCGAAATCCTGAGAGGTGAGAATGGTTATTACGACAGAGACAATAAAGATTACGGATGGGCTAAAGGCTACTATGACAAAGGCTACTACTTGTACAAACTGAATGGTAAAGTAAATGAATGTCTTGAAGGTGTAGATATGGAAGGTATCTATGTAGTGAAAGTAACTAACAAGAACACAGGTTGTGAAGGTTATGACTACGTAGAAATCGAAGAAAACTACAAAGAGCCTTATGCAGTGCTTAACCCTACTCACTACAAGTTGAGCTGTGAGCACCCTCACGTAAAACTGATCGCAGAAGCATCAGGATATGCAAGCAGTACTGATTACGACTATGTTTGGTACAAAGGTACTACACAGTTGGATGAAGACACTAGAATCTTGAAAGTAACTGAAGCTGGTCTTTACAAAGTGAAAGTGATCAACAGAGAAAGTGGTTGTTATAAGGAGCTGGAGTCATACATTGATGACGAAAGAAAAGATTTCAACCTGTCGATCTGGCCAATGCATTTTGAGCTGTGTGATGGTGATGTATTGCTAAGTGTAAAAGTAAATGAGCAAATCAAGACAGACGGTTACTCTTACCGTTGGTACAAGAATGATGAGCTGATCGAAGGTGTTGATACACCAACTTACACAGCTACAATGGTAGGTAAGTATACTGTACTCGTAACAAACGATCACACAGGATGTACAGGAACGGTATACTCTCATGTGAAAGAGTGTGACGAAGGAGAAGAGCCAGGTGAAGAAGAACCATGCGAACGTCTAAGTGCGAAACCGGTTTATGCTAACAATGGCGCTCTTAAGGTTGAGATCATGAATGGTGTAGCTCCTTACACATATGAAGTGAAAGAATCTGATGGTTCATCATTCGGAGGAACAACAGAGACTAAGTACATTGAGGAGTCTGGCCTGAGAGAAGGTAGAACAGTTGTGATCGTGTATGACAAGAAGGGTTGCCGTGGATACTTCACATACAACATTGATGGCAGAACTACTGAAGAGCCTAGAGAGGAAACTCCAAGAGAGGAAGAGCCAAGAGAAGAAACTCCAAGAGAGGAAACTCCTACTACAGATTGTGCATACCTGACTGCAAAAGTGCTGGCTTCAGGAGATGGCAGACTGAAAGTGGAAATCACAAATGGAGAAGCTGGCTACTCTTATACTCTGAAAAAGCCTGATGGCTCAACTGTAGAAGGTAGCACTGACACTAGTATCATCGATATCAATGGTACAGGAGATGGCAAGCATGTACTGATTGTACATGATGTAAATGGATGCCGAGGATACTTCACTTACTACTTGGGCGACAACAATGCACGTCTAGGTGGAGTTACATCGGTAATCGATGCAGGAAACGTAGAATTCTATCCTAACCCAACTACTGGTTTGATTAACGTGATAATCCCTGATGCGACTTACGGAACGAAGGTAGGTATCTTCGATGCAAGTGGTAAAGTGGTATTGGAAGCGGTAATTGAAGCAGGAATACAGGAGAAACAGATTGATTTGAGTGGTAATGCACCTGGTCTATACCTGATGAGAACTATCTCTAATGGTCAGACTGCTACTCAAAGGATTATCCTGAAGTAACGTACAGACAGAGCGGACCAATAATAGGTTCAGGCGGCCGGAGTTCTCTCCGGTCGCTTTTTTTAAACCAAAAAAAAGCATGGCAGGGTAAGGTACCCATGCCATGCTTCGGTTTATAGGAGAAAACGCAAATTTTAATTATTTATCCCACCATACCCTTGAGGTATAACTGTCTCCACCATTAATTCTGCTGGCAGCAGCTTCGACATTGGTAGAGTTTGAGGCATATTCACTTGAGCCATATGCTCTTCTTCTTGGAATGGAAGAAATAACAGCATTAGGACTAGGTGAGAGGTTAGGGTAGTCTAACCTTCTCCATTCAGACCAAGCTTCAGTACCTTGCATAAATAAGGCAACCCATTTTTGTTCACCAATTTGTTGCCTCCACATATTTTGGTCAAACTGAACTTCAGGTTGAGCTAGGTAATCGTCAATCATTTCTGAATCTACGCCAACCTGTTCCATTGAGAGTCTGATCGCATTGTTGTAAGCTTCAGAAGCTGTAGCAGTACCTCCAGATATATATCCTCTGGCAGCTGCCTCAGCTCTAATGAACTCAACCTCTGCAGCAGTCATAATAACTGATGGCGCTTCTTGTGCAAGGAAGTAAGACCCAATTTGTGAGTAAGAAGAAGCTGAATAAGAATCTACTTCGCTTTCTGATAATCCATACGGAAATCCGAAGTATCCTCCGTCATCTGTTTTAGAAGCAGTAGTGTCTGCGTATACCAATAGTCTCGGGTCGTTGGTACTTTTCAGTAAATCCACCATGCCTTCAGAAATCATAAACTCATCACCACCATTTGCCGTGATGTTGGTGTAGTATAATGGGTTTGATTCTGCCTCTGATTCCAAATGGAAAAGTTGTACGATATCATCGGATGAAGACAATACATCTGCGAATGAATTGTCGTTGATCAATTCATTGGCTTTACTGTCGTTCACTTCTGATAACCTTAATGCGATCCTTAGTTTCAGTGAGTTGGCAAACTTTTTCCACATAGAAATATCCCCATTAAAGAACATGTCTCCTTGTAACCTTGGTTGAGCGCTAGCATCTAATGCATTGGACGCTTCATCAAGTTCTTTAAGCAGATCATTGTAAATAACTTCCTGTGTGTCATAAGAAGGAAGGAATAACCCATTTTCACCTTGCAATGCTTGTGAGTAGGGAACATCTCCCCAAATATCTGTGATATTTTGGTAAGCCCAAGCTTTCATGATTCTGGCAACGGCCAATTGATTCTGAACGTTTCCGTATTTAGCCAGACTCTCGGTCATCTCAGCATCAGAGCAGAGTTTGATCATCTCATCCAAGTTGATAAGGGGACCAGCATAAAGCCCACCAAAACTTGAAGCTCCAGATTCATCATAATTAGAGAATCCAGGGTATTCTACTTGCGAAATTTGTTGGGTGTATTGTGAGCCTACAAAACCAAAACCACCAGTGGCGAAAGATCCTGCAATACTAGCTTGCGCTGAAGACAGTAAACCAGGAGTGGCAACTTCAGATGGTAAGTTTGGACTTACGTTCATTTCCTCAAAATGATCACAAGAGGAGAGCGAAAGGAAAGCTACAATGGTTGCAGCATTGATATATCTGAACATTTTCATGTTGATTTCTTATTAAAGTTTGATGTTTAATTTGAATCCAATTGAGCGAGTAGAAGGGAACTGACCAGATTCATATCCAATAGCATTGGATGTTGTAGTGTTGATTTCAGGGTCAAAGCCATCTGTATTGGAGTGTAGTAAAGCAAGGTTTCTACCTGTTAGGGAAATTGATGCAGTAGGAATACCAATTTGAGAAGTCCATTTTTTAGGAAGTATATAGGATATACTCAATTCTCTAAATTTGACATAACTTGCGTCATATACGAATGCTTCGGGCAATTCTGTTAAGTCACGGAAGAATGTAAACGCAGATGCGTAAGTTTCGTTCGTTTCATATTGACCTGTTGTCTCGTTGATTACAACACCAGCAGCTTTGTATCCACCGCCTTCTTCAATAGGGTCACGGTAGTTCATACCATTGTCATTGGTACCAACAGTCATTGCAGATGTACCAGCTCTAGCACCCCACAGGTTGATATTGGAGTAAATCATGCCACCTCTTACAAAGTCCAGCTGAGCACTTAGAGAGACACTTTTATACCTGAATGAAGTCAATACGCCACCGTTAAAATCTGGCAATACCGAACCAACATTGACAGGTTCATCAGATTTAGCATAAAGACCATTGCTTTGAACTATTCTATTGCCATTGTCATCATATTTATAGCCATTTCTGACATATAAGTCTCCCCATGAGCTACCTACTTCTGCTTTTACCCATGCTCTTGACGCTCCTTGAGAAATGGTATACTCATCCATGCCTTCAAACAGTTCGATAATTTTGCTGTTGTATTTGGCAATATTGAATGATAGGTTCCAGTCAAAATCTTTTGTTTCGATTGGTTTTACATTGAATAGCAATTCAACACCACTGTTTTGTATTTCACCAGCATTGACAATTGTACTCGTAAATCCTGATACGGCAGGGATATTTACATCTAGGATTTGATTCTTTGATCGTTTGTCAAAGTATGTAGCGCTTAAGCCGACTCTACCATTAAAGAATTGTGTTTCCAAGCCAAACTCTATTTCTGAAGAAAGCTCATTAACCAAGTCTGAATTCGGTAACTGGTTTGGAAGGTTGAATGTGTAGTAATCTCCGTAATTTCCAGTAGTGTAAGTCTTATAGAGTTGGTAAGCGTCTGTATCTTTACCTGCCTGACCATAACCAGCTCTAAGTTTACCGAATGATAGGATATCTTGATTACTTAATAACTCTGAGAATACGAAGCTACCACTTACAGCCGAGTACCCGTACCTGTTGTTTTCAACTGGCAGGGTAGAAGACCAGTCTATACGGTGGCTGGCATCTAAAAAGAGCATGTCTTTATAACCAACAGATCCGCTTGCAAAGATTGAGTTGATTTGGCTTTCGTAAATAGAAGAAGCAAAACCAAGCTCTTTGTTGGCTGCGTTTCTGACATTGAAAAAGTTGTCAAGGATAATACCATCACTACCTGTATTTACACCTGTAATACGGGCATTGACCTGTCGGATATTACCTCCAAGAATAGCATTGACAGATATGTTGTCATTAAACCTTTTATTGTAATTGACGATAGCTTCGTAGTTATTTTCTGTTGATGTTCTGATGTACTCGCTATAGTAAGCATCTTCTGTTCCTAATACGCCTCCAACACCTACCTGCTCATTTACTTCCATTGAGTAGTGGTCTGTCCTTGCAGTTGTAGTAATTGAAAGCGCATCATTCAGTTTGAACTTTAAACCTGCATTACCATAAATACGGTTTTTCTTGTCTTTAGCAAAGATGTTTTCCATTGACCAGAAAGGGTTATTGGACCACCTTGTGTACAATCTACCATCTCCAATGTCACGCATATTCCAACCAACTTCTTGAACCAAACTTGGGGAGTAGGTGTATTTGCGGAGCATGTCAGGATCCAGTTGTCTTTGTGACCAAGTACGTAAAGAAGAGGTATTAGAGCCACTCTCTGTGTAACCTGTTAAAGGTCTTCGTGTCTTTTGGTTAACATAGTTGACTGCTGCAAAGGCATTGATAAACCTATTGACATCAGAAGATGCCTTCAAGGACAAGGTTGTTTTATCTAACTTAGTAAATGGAACAATACCTTTCTGGTTGATGTTTGTAATTCCCATTCGGAATTGTGAAGTCTCATTACCTCCTGTAAAGGCAATGCTATTGGTTGTCGTGATACCCGTATCAAACATCTTTTTGTAGTTGTCTGATTGTGGGTTAAGTGGTACCAATTGGTTGTATGTTTCACTTTCAGGAACAAAGGAATGCCACATTAATACGGGTGTACCATCCATTTTTGGTCCCCAACTCTCATCACGTCCTGTTTCAATAGCAGGAGCGCCATCAAACTTCTCCCATTCTGGCCCATGAACACTCGGGTTATATTCGAATGTATCCATTGATCTACCACCAGCGTATTCGTTTTGTAGGTTTGGTGTGATATATATATTGTCAAATGTTATACCTGTGTTGATTTCAATACCTAAACCCTTTCTGGATTTACCACTTTTTGTAGTGATGATAACGACACCGTTGGCTGCTCTACTACCATATAATGCGGTTGCAGCGGCTCCTTTCAATACTGATACACTTGCAACATCTTCAGGGTTGATGTCTTGTGCGCCATTTCCAAGGTCATATCCACTTGTTGGTGCGCCAAGATTGTAATTGTTTATTGGCGTTCCATCTACAATAAATAGAGGCTGGTTTGACCCTGATAGGGAGGAATAGCCACGAATTACCATACTTGAACTACCACCTACAGCACCAGAGGCAGACTTGATCTGTACCCCTGCTACTTTTCCTTGAAGAGAGTTAATAACTGATGTTGGATCTTTGGTTGCTAAGTCTTTTGAATCGACTTGTTGTACTGCATAACCAATAGAACGTTCCTCTCTTGTAACACCTAGTGCCGTTACCACAACTTCCCCAAGTTGTTGTACATCTTCAACCAGTTTTATAGAAAATGAAGTTTGATTGCCAATCTCTACCGTTTGCTCCATATAGCCAACAGATCTAAAGGTAAGTAGCTTAGCGTCTTTGTCTAGTGAGAGTTTAAAGTTACCATTGAAGTCAGTAGTGGTTCCTGCTGAAAATTCTTTTACAAGTACGAATACTCCTGGCAATGGAGCTCCATTGGTATCAGTGACACTTCCTGAGACCACCCGTTCTTGTGCATTGGCTATTCCGCATGTGAATAGCATAGCAATAAGTAGCAATAATAGTTTTTGCATGTTCTGTAAGATTATTATAGTATTTGAAGTATGTCAGGTACTGTTTGTTGAAAATCAACCTTCAGTGAAATAATAGTTTGTTCTTGTAGCTAAGACTCAACTTTACATTTGTAAAACTGTGTGTACCCGAAATAATATTTCTTCAAAGGTTGGTTGTGAGACTTGTATTAACATCACTGAAAACTATGATTTACAGGGTTTTGATTCTTGAGTAAAATTATCAAGTGGTATTTATTAAAAAGGTAGGAGACAGGTGATGGTACTTTGCTTAATAATAACTTTGAAGTAGTTTCTATTTTAAAGTTCAGAAAATGAATGATTTAATATTTTATTAACTTTCATTATCTCCAGAATGCAATTCTAGGTCTTGCACAGCAATAACTTTTTCCTACCTTTGCACTCCGCAAAACGGGAAACACCCGCAGCGGCCAGCCACTCCAACGGGAGCGGTGATAATGCTTCCTGACAGCGACAATGGATAAGTGAAAATTAATTCACAATGTTGCTTGCAAATAACGGGAAAAAGGTTTTACCTTTGCATCCGCTTCTTTCGGGAAGGTTTTCGGGTTAACGGCTCGAAAATAAAAAATAAAGAAAAGTCTTGGAGTTTTGCTAAAGGTTTTCTTACCTTTGCAGCCGCTTCAAGCGAAAAGGTTCCGGAAGGATCCACGGAAAAGTCCAAGAAGTTGGGCTTTGAAAAGTTCTTTGAGAGGATTTAGGACAGTGGTAAGGGATAAGGCTTTAGGGTTTTGTCTCGATCACGCAAAACAAGTACGACAAGACAAGCACAAGCGTCAATTCCAACAATTGAAAAGCAGGAGACAGGTCAGAAAACACGACGACAATTGGCGCTGTCCCTTTCAGGGGGCAGCCCAAGTCAACAATCTCTTACAATGGAGAGTTTGATCCTGGCTCAGGATGAACGCTAGCGGCAGGCCTAATACATGCAAGTCGCGGGGTAGGGTTTCCTTCGGGGAGCCTGAGACCGGCGCACGGGTGCGTAACGCGTATGCAACCTGCCCGCTGCAGGGGAATAGCCCGGAGAAATCCGGATTAATGCCCCGTAGCACTGTTTGCCTGCATGGGTGAACAGTTAAAGGAGTGATCCGGCAGCGGATGGGCATGCGTCTGATTAGCTAGTTGGCGGGGTAACGGCCCACCAAGGCCACGATCAGTAGGGGTTCTGAGAGGATGATCCCCCACACTGGTACTGAGACACGGACCAGACTCCTACGGGAGGCAGCAGTAGGGAATATTGGGCAATGGGCGCAAGCCTGACCCAGCCATGCCGCGTGAGCGAAGAAGGCCCTCGGGTCGTAAAGCTCTTTTATAGGGGAAGAACAAGTGGGGTGCGCCCTGCTCTGACGGTACCCTATGAATAAGCACCGGCTAACTCCGTGCCAGCAGCCGCGGTAATACGGAGGGTGCAAGCGTTGTCCGGAATTATTGGGTTTAAAGGGTACGCAGGCGGTCTGTTAAGTCAGTGGTGAAAGTTCACAGCTCAACTGTGAAAGTGCCATTGATACTGGCAGACTTGAGTACCGGAGA
Organism: Limibacter armeniacum; assembly: GCF_036880985.1. NCBI lineage: Bacteria > Pseudomonadati > Bacteroidota > Cytophagia > Cytophagales > Flammeovirgaceae > Limibacter > Limibacter armeniacum. The sequence continues at coordinate 448,998 of NZ_JBAJNO010000009.1, read as the reverse complement.
GGTAGGCGGAATTCCCCATGTAGCGGTGAAATGCACAGATATGGGGAGGAACACCGAAAGCGAAGGCAGCCTACTGGCCGGTAACTGACGCTCAGGTACGAAAGCGCGGGGAGCGAACAGGATTAGATACCCTGGTAGTCCGCGCCGTAAACGATGAAGACTAGGTGTCTGCCCTTCGGGGTGGGTGCCCAAGCGAAAGTGATAAGTCTTCCACCTGGGGAGTACGCTGGCAACAGTGAAACTCAAAGGAATTGACGGGGGTCCGCACAAGCGGTGGAGCATGTGGTTTAATTCGATGATACGCGAGGAACCTTACCTGGGCTCGAATCCCATTCGACAGGTCTAGAGATAGATCTTTCTTCGGACGGATGGGAAGGTGCTGCATGGCCGTCGTCAGCTCGTGCCGTGAGGTGTTGGGTTAAGTCCCGCAACGAGCGCAACCCCTACCTTCAGTTACCATCGGGTAAAGCCGGGGACTCTGGAGGAACTGCCTGCGCAAGCAGAGAGGAAGGCGGGGACGACGTCAGGTCATCATGGCCCTTACGCCCAGGGCTACACACGTGCTACAATGGTAGGGACAGAGGGCAGCGACATGGCGACATGAAGCGAATCCCAAAAACCCTATCTCAGTTCGGATCGCAGCCTGCAACTCGGCTGCGTGAAGCTGGAATCGCTAGTAATCGCGTATCAGCAATGACGCGGTGAATACGTTCCCGGACCTTGTACACACCGCCCGTCAAGCCATGGGAGTTGGGTGGGCCTGAAGAGGGTGGCCGTAACAGGAGCTCTCAAGGGCAAAACCAGCGACTGGGGCTAAGTCGTAACAAGGTAGCCGTACCGGAAGGTGCGGCTGGAACACCTCCTTTCTGGAGACCGTCCCTGTAGTTGTAGGGGAAGGCGCCTGTGCCGTTGGTTGTACGGCGTGAACACTGTCCAAGTCACTCAAAACAATCCTTGAGATTAGATGACCGGGGGATTAGCTCAGCTGGCTAGAGCGCCTGCTTTGCACGCAGGAGGTCATCGGTTCGACTCCGATATCCTCCACCTCATTTTCCGGGTATTCCCTTCAAGTTTCAGACGAGAAACAGGACAAGGGAGACCGCAAGACGGAAAAGAAAGGTTCTTTGACATACTGCCAAATTAAAAAGCAACGAGGCCTGCCTGCCGCAGTTGATGCTGATTGTTCGGTATTGACGGCAGGCGGCAAGAAGAAAAGCAAGAGAAAGTAATAAAGGGCGTACAGTGGATGCCTGGGCTTCCAGAGGCTATGAAGGACGCGACAAGCTGCGAAAAACTTCGGGGAGGTGCACATGACCCTTGATCCGAAGGTATCCGAATGGGACAACCCACCATGCTGAAGGCATGGTTTTAGAGCCAACGCGGGGAACTGAAACATCTAAGTACCCGCAGGAAGAGAAAACAAGAGTGATTCCGCAAGTAGTGGCGAGCGAACGCGGAGAAGCCCAAACCGTCGGTGTTACGGCACTGTCGGGGTTGTAGGGCTTGCATAATGTGAAGACACGGAACTGGAAGGCGCTGGAAAGCGCCGCCGCAGAGGGTGAGAGTCCCGTACAGGCAATGTGTTGATCAGGCAAGTACCCTGAGTAGGGGGGAGCCGGTGAAACTCCCTCTGAAGCAGGCAGCACCATCTGCCAAGGCTAAATACTCCTGGAAGACCGATAGCGAACAAGTACCGTGAGGGAAAGGTGAAAAGCACCGTGAATAACGGGGTGAAATAGATCCTGAAACTGTACGCCTACAAGCGGTCGGAGCCCATCAGTTGGGTGACGGCGTGCCTTTTGCATAATGAGCCTACGAGTTGCACCTCACCAGCAAGGTTAAGTTCTTCAAGGGACGGAGCCGCAGCGAAAGCGAGTCTGAATAGGGCGCCATAGTTGGTGGGGGCAGACGCGAAACCGTGTGATCTACCCATGGCCAGGGTGAAGACGGGGTAACACCCGTTGGAGGCCCGAACCAGTTGACGTTGAAAAGTCTTTGGATGAGCTGTGGGTAGGGGTGAAAGGCCAATCAAACTCGGAAATAGCTCGTACTCCCCGAAATGCCTTTAGGGGCAGCGTGGGGTGTTTTCTTGCGGAGGTAGAGCTACCGATTGGACTAGGGGGCTTCACCGCCTACCGAATCCAGACGAACTCCGAATGCCGCAAGATTAAGCCCTGCAGTGAGGGCTGGGGTGCTAAGGTCCCAGTCCGAGAGGGAAAGAACCCAGACCGCCGGCTAAGGTCCCCAAATCTGTGTTAAGTTGAACAAAGGAAGTGCAGTCGCGGAGACAGCCAGGATGTTGGCTTGGAAGCAGCCATTCATTTAAAGAGTGCGTAACAGCTCACTGGTCGAGTGACAGCGCATCGATAATAATCGGGCATTAAACACAGTACCGAAGCCGCGGACTAGTAATAGTGGTAGGGGAGCATTCTACGGGCATCGAAGCCGCATGGTGATGTGTGGTGGAGCGCGTAGAAAAGCAAATGTAGGCATAAGTAACGATAAAGAGGGTGGGAACCCCTCTCGCCGAAAGACCAAGGTTTCCCGGGCAACGCTAATCGGCCCGGGGTCAGTCGGGACCTAAGGCTAAGCCGAAGGGCGATGCCGATGGCAAGCGGGCAAATATTCCCGCACCCGCATGGCAACGAAAGTGACGGAGTGTGTGACTCCTCGCGCAGTGACGGAATACTGCGTTGAAGGACTCGTCCGACAGTACTGCAAACCCTCGGGGGCGCAGATAGCAGGGGGAGCACGCTTCCAAGAAAAGCAAGCCATGCGGCCCGTACCGCAAACCGACACAGGTGGTTGGGTTGAGCATACTAAGGCGCTCGAGTGATTCATGGCTAAGGAACTAGGCAAAATGGTCCTGTAACTTCGGGAGAAAGGACGCCTCCTCCTTCGGGAGAGGCCGCAGTGAAAAGGCCCAGGCGACTGTTTAACAAAAACACATGGCTTTGCGAAGTTGAAAGACGATGTATAAGGCCTGACACCTGCCCGGTGCCGGAAGGTTAAGGGGGGACGTTAGCGTAAGCGAAGCGTTGAACCGAAGCCCCGGTAAACGGCGGCCGTAACTATAACGGTCCTAAGGTAGCGAAATTCCTTGTCGGGTAAGTTCCGACCTGCACGAATGGTGTAACGATCTGGGCACTGTCTCGGCCATGAGCTCGGTGAAATTGTAGTCGCGGTGAAGATGCCGCGTACCCGCAACGGGACGAAAAGACCCCATGAACCTTTACTGCAGCTTAGCATTGGCTCTGGGTAAGTGATGTGTAGGATAGGCGGGAGACTGTGAACCGGGTTCGCCAGGATCCGGGGAGTCGCCCTTGAAATACCGCCCTTTGCTTGCCTGGTGTCTAACCCTTAACGGGGGACATTGCTTGGCGGGTAGTTTGACTGGGGTGGTCGCCTCCAAAAGAGTAACGGAGGCTTTCAAAGGTCCCCTCCGTACGGTCGGCAACCGTGCAGAGAGCGCAATGGCACAAGGGGGCTTGACTGTGAGGCTGACAAGCCGAGCAGGTAGGAAACTAGGACATAGTGATCCGGTGGTTCCGCATGGAAGGGCCATCGCTCAAAGGATAAAAGGTACTCTGGGGATAACAGGCTGATCTCCCCCAAGAGCTCACATCGACGGGGAGGTTTGGCACCTCGATGTCGGCTCGTCACGTCCTGGGGCTGGAGAAGGTCCCAAGGGTTGGGCTGTTCGCCCATTAAAGTGGCACGCGAGCTGGGTTCAGAACGTCGTGAGACAGTTCGGTCTCTATCTGTTGTGGGCGTAGGAAGCCTGAGGAGTTCTGACTTTAGTACGAGAGGACCGAGTTGGACGAACCTCTGGTGCACCGGTTGTTCCGCCAGGAGCATTGCCGGGTAGCTATGTTCGGATGGGATAAGCGCTGAAAGCATCTAAGCGCGAAACCCGCTCCGAGATGAGGCTTCCCTTAAAGGGGTGTTGTAGATGACAACGTCGATAGGCTGCAGGTGAAAGGGTTGAGAGACCCGGGCCGAGCAGTACTAATCCCCCGTGACTTTCCTTCGCTTTTCTTCTGCCCGCAAGGCGGGCAGGCCTCCAGGCAGTATGGTACTATAAAAATCAAAGAAACAGAAAGCCTTTCAAAAGCCTTCATGGCGGTGAGAGCGCGGGTGAACACCTCTTCCCATTCCGAACAGAGCAGTTAAGCCCCGCAGCGCCGATGGTACTGGGATAACACCCGGGAGAGTAGGTCACTGCCAGTCTTATACAAGCACAAAGCCTTGCACATATCAATATGTCGCAAGGCTTTTTTATTTTACCATTATTCTGTTAAATTCTAGTTAACAAAAGACTTATTTAAGTCGTTAGCCAAAAGTTAGAATATTCTAATAATAGAACGGACTTTAAGTGAAAAGTCCTTGTTTAAAGGGTATTTGAGACGAATTCTATTGAATTTTAGAAAGAAAAAATAAGATTTATTTGTTTTGCTACACTACTATTTTTTATAATTGTAAACTGAGGTTAACAACTGTTAATCATTCATCTTTTTTACTACTAAACTAAATAGTATGAAAGCTAGATTAGTATTTCCATATGCCATTTGTTTGTTCTTGACAGTAAGTTTATATCAATGCAGCAAACTGAGAGATAAGGAAGAGTCGATGCAGCCTAAAGAACAGATGAAAGAAGCAGCGGTTACCAAGACCATGAATACATCATATCAGCTGAACGATAGTTTGTCAGCAAAAGGTGATGTACAATAACCTTGATGTTAAGTTATCAAGTGTATTGTGTGATTGAAATTTTTGAAATACCTGTGAGGTAAGCATTGAAAAATTCAGTGCTTTTTTTATGCATTACGTTGAGTTGTAATGTCTCAGGTAGGGATATAGATATTAAACTAACGAACAAGATTAAATATGAATCGCTTTTTTGTGAGGAACTCATTGTTTGCATTACTATTAATGACATGTACAATTGGTATTGCAAGTGCGCAGAATGAGCCAGTGAAACAGGATACAACAACGAATACAAAGGTTGTACAGGAGCCTTATAAAGCACACAATACATATTTGCCTTATGCAGTCTATGCTCCAGAAACAAGTGTTGAATTTGGTATGTTCGTTTTGAGACAGTTCAAACCAAAGGGAGCAGGTGATGAAACTAGGCCTTCTAATGTTCAATTATCGGGTGCTTATACGTTAGAAAAGCAATATAAAATAACAGTTGATTATTCATTTCTTTCACCTGAGGAGAAATGGATGTCAAATGGGTATATAACCTATAGAAGGTTTCCTGAAAAATATTATGGCATTGGTTCTGATGCCAAAGCTGAAAATGAGCAATCAATTGACTGGAAGAGTATAATCGTAGAGGTTCAAGGGTTGAGAAAGGTTAAGCCTAGCATGTTTGTAGGTGCACAATTGCGATATGTAAACATGATGGATGTGACTTTTGAAGAATGCGAGGATTGCATTGACGAGCCTGTATTACCTTTGGGAGCTGAAGGAGGCGTTAGTGCTGGTATTGGTGCTGTGTACATCTGGGATACGAGAGACGCTATCTTGACACCAACAAAAGGACATTATATAGAGCTTTCTGCGACAACATATGGCAGTGGAACAGGAAGTGACTTCAGTTTTACATCCATTAAATTCGATGCTCGTAAATACTTTGACTTCTCGGAGAATACTGATGGGAAAAGCATCTTAGCTTTGCAAACTAATATACAGCAGACTTATGGTGATGCCCCTTTCAGAGAAGTTGCACTGCTTGGTGGTGGTGAGATGATGAGAGGTTATTATCAAGGTAGGTATCGAGACAATCATTTAGTAGCGGTACAGGCTGAGTACCGTAAGTACTTGTTCTGGAGGATTGGAGCGACGGTATTCGGATCAGCAGGAAATGTGGCATCCGACTGGAATACATTTGAGTTTAGTAACTTAAAGGCTGCAATGGGAGCTGGTCTTAGACTAAACCTGAATAAAAATGATACAGCAAACCTTCGTTTGGACTATGGTATAGGTAATGGTACAAGTGGGTTATATATGACATTTGGTGAGGCATTCTAACCCCCAAATGATTTATAAAAGAACAATTGTGAAGCGTGAATTTCTTTAATAAAGAAGTTCACGCTTTTTCATTCAGTCATTTTTACTAAATATGTTACATTTGTATTGCGCTTAACGGCGCATTTTGTGTTAAAGAGAGCATTTAGATAACAAATTAACTGTCGGTTGTGCGGAGAGCCAACCTTGTTTTATAAATACTGAACGCATGTCAGAGTACAATCACAAGGAATTTGAGCCGAAATGGCAACAGTATTGGAAAGAGAATAATGTATATAAGGTAGACATTGATGTCAGTAAGCCAAAGTACTACGTATTGGATATGTTCCCTTACCCATCGGGAGCAGGTCTTCACGTAGGGCACCCGCTTGGGTATATTGCATCGGATATTGTCAGCCGATATAAAAGACTGAAAGGTTTCAATGTGCTGCACCCAATGGGTTTTGATTCATTCGGATTGCCGGCTGAGCAATATGCAATTGAAACAGGGCAGCATCCTGCGATTACTACTGAGCAGAACATTGATACATTCAAAGGACAATTGGATAAAATCGGTTTCAGTTATGATTGGAGTCGTGAACTGCGTACTTCATCTCCTGACTTTTACCGTTGGACACAGTGGATATTTGAGCAACTGTTCGGTGCATGGTACGATAAGTATGCCGGCAAAGCAATGCCTATCAGTGACCTGATTGCTAAGTTTGAAGCAAATGGTACTGAAGGGATTAATGCAGAGAAGGCTGAAGCTACTCCATCATTTACAGCTGAAGAGTGGAAATCATACTCTAAGCAGAGACAAGAAGAGTTGTTACTGGATTACCGTCTGACATATCTGGATGAAGCAGTGGTGAACTGGTGTCCTGCTTTGGGTACTGTTTTGGCAAATGATGAAGTGAAAGATGGACTTTCTGAGCGTGGAGGACATCCAGTAGAGCGTCGAATGATGAAGCAGTGGATGATGCGTATCACAGCATATGCTGACCGACTGCTAGAAAACTTGAATGATCTTGATTGGTCTGATGCTGTAAAAGAGATGCAGCGTAACTGGATTGGTAAGTCACGTGGTTGTGAGTTGGATTTTAAAGTAAAAGACAAGGATATCACGCTGACAGCATTCACTACACGCCCTGATACCATTTATGGTGTTACTTACGTAGTACTTGCTCCTGAGCATGAGTTGGTGGCAGAGTTGACTACTCCTGAGCAGAAAGAGGCAGTTGAAGCATATGTAGAGGTGGCGAAAAACCGCTCTGAGCGTGAGCGTCAGGCGGATGTGAAACATGTCACAGGTGTATTTACAGGTTCATATGTGATTAATCCAATTAGTGGAGAGGAAGTGCCATTGTGGACAGCTGATTATGTACTGGCAGGATATGGTACAGGTGTCGTAATGGCAGTACCTTCATCTGATGACCGTGACTTCCGTTTTGCTAAGCATTTCGATCTTCCTATCAGATGTGTTATTGAAGGCACTGAGGAAATGGAAGATCCTACAGAAGTGAAGAAAGGTAAAATGATCAATTCAGATTTCATCAATGGTTTGGAGTCTGATGAAGCCATGAAGGTGATCATTGATAAAGCAGTAGAACAAGGTGCTGGAGAAGCTAAAATCAATTACAGAATTCGTGATGCAGTATTTAGCCGTCAGCGTTATTGGGGAGAGCCTGTTCCTGTTTACTATACAGAAGAAGGGATTCCTCATGTTATAGAAGCGGACAAGTTGCCATTGGAGTTGCCTGCAGTGGATGAGTATTTGCCAACTGAGGATGGAGATCCACCACTAGGTCGTGCCACTGACTGGAAACACGATGGAAAGTACGATTATGAACTGACAACCATGCCAGGTTGGGCTGGTTCAAGTTGGTATTTTTTGCGCTATATGGATCCTCAAAACAACGAGCGTTTTGCGAGTGATGAAGCAGTGAAATACTGGAATGAGGTAGACTTCTACTTGGGGGGTACTGAGCACGCAACAGGACACTTGTTGTATTCTCGTTTCTGGAACATGTTCCTGTACGATATGGGTTACATTTACCATGAGGAGCCATTCAGAAAACTGGTGAACCAAGGTATGATTCAAGGTAGATCAAGTTTGGTTTACAAGATCAAGGATACGAACAAGTTTGTTTCTGAGGGATTGAAGGATCAGCATGAGGTTCAGGTATTGCATGTAGACATCAAACTGGTTAACAGCAATGATGAACTGGACATTGAAGGTTTCAAAGCTTGGAGAGCAGACTATGCTGATGCAGAGTTTATCTTGGAAGACGGTGTTTACAAGTGTGGACACATGGTGGAAAAGATGTCCAAGTCTAAATATAATGTGGTTAACCCTGATGAGATCGTAGAGCGCTATGGTGCTGATACACTCAGAATGTATGAAATGTTCCTAGGTCCATTGGAGCAGTCAAAGCCTTGGAGTGTACAGGGTATTGATGGGGTAGCCAAATTCTTGAAAAAGCTTTGGAAACTGTATATCAATGAGCAAGGTGATGTATTGGTGACAGACGAAAAAGCGAATGATAAGGAGCTGAAAGTTCTTCATAAGACAATAAAGAAGGCAGGTGAAGATGTTGAAAACCTATCTTTCAATACTTCGGTGCCGGCATTTATGGTTTGTGTGAATGAGCTGACTACCCTGAAATGTCATAAAAGAGAGGTGTTGGAACCTTTGTTGGTAATTCTCTCTCCATTTGCTCCACATATTGCTGAAGAACTGTGGCATACAGCTTTGGGGAATGATACAACAATTGTAGATACTGTTTTCCCTGAGCATGAAGAGAAATACTTGGTTGAATCGTCACATGAATATCCGGTGTCTATCAACGGTAAGATGAGAACCAAGATCAGCTATCCGCTTGACAAGCCTAAAGGCGAAATCGAGAAGGAAGTATTGGAAAATGAGATTGTTCAGAAATGGGTAGATGGTAAGCCTCTTAAGAAGATTATCGTCGTACCTGGCAGAATTATCAATATCGTTGTCTGATAGAAGACTTCAAGTACAGTAAATTAAAAAAGGCGGGATCCAAAAGATCCCGCCTTTCTGTTTCTGATTAGACTATGATTCTGGTAAACTATTCTCTCGAACTATATTCGGCAGACAAAGGCTACCAAAAAGTATAAGTCGAAGCATAATGTTCACAAAAAAAGAGTATCCAAAAAAAGTCTTTTTTGCTTTATGACTTTATGACAACCTGATAATGAGGGTGGACAAGAAATAATGATGATTATTAACACTTATTGGGAAAAGGAGCGGGTAGTGTAAAATGGTAAGCTTTTTTTGGTACCCAAATGATAATTGAAGATGGATTCAGCGGCTTTCAAACAATTAGTTGGATTATAGTAATAGAGGCATTAACAAACGTTTTTTAGAGGTTGATAATGTTTTTCTGGGCTTAGGAAGGGGACAGAACGAATTTCTTAGAGACTAGGTTATTGATTCGAACCGGTCAAACAATTTACCACTATTTACTTTACACAATTTGCCATTGAGCGCTTGTGAGAAGCATACACTAACAGAGCCGGTTTAAGTAATCAAACAACTTATACCAAATCGATTATTCACCATACCTGTAGCATTAACCCACCTCGTAACACATCTGGCCCTGTTCTTTAGGGCGTGTCTTCGGCTCATTGTGAAAAACCTCAAGTTGTAAGCTGTCAACCTGATTGATAGAGGCTGATATATTCAGTGCTCAATCTTCAATGTTTTCCGAACTGTGTTTACGTGGCATACAGCTATCTAGGTAAACAGTTATCAGCCATGAAAAACGCTACTCGCATGATTGACTTTATCAAAGACTTTGTTGCTTGGCATGAGAAGGTGTTCTTTCGCAGTTTTGAGGAGGTCTATGATCTATATTTTGTAGTGAAGTATCCTTTTATTCAAAATAAACGAGGGCGCTTTATCTGTGTAAAAGAAAATGGAAGGCCTCACAATACATATTATGTGAATTTCTCAGAAATAGAGGATACGCTAATGCTGCCCTCTGACGGTGCCAGACTGTTATTTTTGGCATTTTTGAGAGAACAGCATTGTGATGAAGGCTTTGACATGGAAATGCAACGAAGCTATTTCAGAGAAAGGATGGAACTGCAAAGGTATCTTACTTGCAGAGACTAAGCACATCCGAAAAATCCTGAGGCAGTTCGCTGTCAAAGACTAATTCTTTACCGGTAAAAGGCTCAACAAAACCGAGGGTTTTGGCATGGAGTGCATGTCTTGTCATAACTTTCAATATGTCTTGTCTTTTTTCCACTCCCTTCATAAAGTACCTTTCGTCACCTACCAATGGGTGTCCCAAATGTTTCATGTGAAGTCGAATTTGATGTGTCCGACCTGTTTCAAGGCGGCAACTCACCAAGGTAATATCTCCTAACCGTTTTAAAACCTTGTAGTGAGTCACGGCTTCTTTGCCAAAACTTTTGTCGTCAGAAACCTCAATGGACATCAGGTTCTGAGGATTTCTACCCATGTAATTTCTTAAAGTGCCTTCATCGTTTACTGGGTTACCCCAAACGATGGCTTGGTATTCACGTAAGGTCGACTTTGTACTGAACTGGGCATCAAGAGCCTCGTATGCCTCTTTGTGTTTGGGTATGGCAACAATACCTGTTGTATTCTTGTCAATCCGTTGGACGAGACAATCCTTTACCAAGTTTTCCGGTTCCCCTTTTTCTTCATAATAATGCTGTAAGGCATTCAGTAGGGTATTGCCATAGTTGCCAAGCCCTGGGTGCATAGGCATGCCTGCAGGTTTGTTGATGACAATGATATCCGCCGTTTCATAAAAGATATTGAGCTGTACTGCCAAAGGCACGATTTCATCGTGTTTGCGAAAAGACTCCATCCATAAGATTTCATCTTCACCTTTTACGATGTAGCTGCTTTTGGATTTTTTCCCATTTACAGTGACTTTTCCTGCTTTGATATGGGCTTGAACCATGCTTCTACTTTTATTTTTCAGATTGTCTGAAAGGTAATGGTCCAAGCGTGTTGGTTTGGTGGTGAACCCTGCAATTATTTTTTCGTGCTCGTACAGCATTTCACTCAATTACTTACTGCTTTCCTTAAATAGTGATTTACGCCCGTGAATACTGCAAATAGGACATTTTTCAGGCTTGTGGTTTCGGGCTGGACAATACTCCCTTCCAAAGTAAATGATTTGGAGGTGTAAATCATTCCACAGTTCCTCAGGGAATAACCTTTTGGCATCTTTTTCAGTTTGCTGAACATTTTTACCTGTTGTCAGTCCCCAACGGTACATAAGTCTGTGTATATGTGTATCAACAGGGAATGCCGGTACGCCAAATGCTTGAGACATCACTACGGATGCTGTTTTGTGTCCAACAGCTGGCAAAGCTTCTAAAGCCTCAAAAGACTGAGGTACCTCACCATTGTATTTTTCAATCAAAATTTCGGATAGCCCGTGTATACCTTTCGACTTCATTGGAGAAAGGCCGCAAGGCTTGATAATCTCTTTAATCTCCTCAACAGACATCTTAACCATATCATAAGGATTGTCAGCTTGCTGAAAAAGAAGTGGTGTAATTTGGTTGACACGTTCATCAGTACATTGAGCTGAAAGCAATACAGCAATCAGTAATGTATAAGGGTCTTTATGTCTAAGTGGAATAGGAGGTTCTGGGTATAAGTTTTGCAGAACCTCAATAATATTTTCGACTTTTTCCTTTTTGGTCATCTTATCCTGATTAAAAAGCAAATGGCAGATGATTTGAAAATGTATTTAAATTGTGAAGAATTTTCTGCCAAATTGTATATTTCAATTATATTTTAGGTCGCAAAGATATTGAAGTAAAGGTTGTGGTGAAAAAAATTACCTCCTTACTTTAAGGATTAAATATCAAAATTGGCAAGTAAAACAGTTCTGTAGTGTGTAAATATAGGATTGGTAATTGTCATACTCTAGATAGAAGCAAGTCACTTTTTCATAAATCAGTTTGAAATTGGAACAAAGTAAATACGATACGATCGAAGAGGCGGTACTGATAGACGATATCAAAGCCGGAAACCAAGAAGCATGGGAGTATATTACTCGTAAACTGTATAACCCTATCCTTAACTTTATTACAGGTATGGTGAAGGACCGGGAAACAGGAGAGGAACTTACGCAAGATGTATTTGTCAACTTTTGGGCAAAAAGGGAAAGGCTTAATATCAATATTTCATTGAAGGCATACTTATATCGTGCAGCGAGAAACCATACGCTGAACTTTATCAAGAGAAGAAACTTTGAGCAAGACTATCAGAGAGGGTTAGCTCACACGCTGGAGTATTCGAAAAACGATACAGAGGATGCATATCATTTCAGTGAGCTTGAGAAAAAACTGTACGATGCAATTGATTCGCTTCCTGAAAACAGGAAAGAGATCTTTATGTTGAGTCGTTTTGAGGATATGACCTATAAGGAAATTGCGCAGACGTTGGATGTACCTGTCCGTACTGTGCATTATCAAATTGGCTTGGCTCTAAAAGATCTACGTGAAAAATTAAAAGGTTATGCAGATCCTAATTTGATGGGGTTGACGGGGATTTTGTTCTTTTTTACGCTTTTGAAGGATTTTATCTAAGAATTTTTGTCCATATACAATGTTGGTTTGTCAGTATTGTAGCTTGGATATGTCTTTCGCTCAAAAAGCAAAGACCTACTAACATCAAATTGAGTTTAAAATAACAGGACAACATAGCTTTTTTACAAGCCTTATATAGTGCTCAAAACACCAATGAGTATGAATGATAAAATTAATTGGACCCTTATTAGTCAGTACCTTGGAAAAGATGGCAGTGATGAGGAAATCCGTTTGGTAGAACAAATGGTTAAAGAAGATGCCTCTTTTGCTAGGTTATTGAAAGAGATTACCTCTATCTGGGAGGAAAGTGCTGCATTGGGTAAGAAAACCCGACTAACACTTTCTGAAGCGGAGATTCAAGAACGAATCCTGCAAGTCAAGCAAAAGTTAAGTGAAACCGAAGCTGAAGAATCTAAAATTGCAAGAATTTTAGGTGATGCATCTGACGAGTCTGTTTCAGATGGTGAGTTCTTACAGTCTTCCCAACAAATATGGAAGGCTGCAGGAAGTATTGCTTCTAAAAGAGCAGTGAAACTATCGGATAATGATTTGGATAGTGCAATGGCTAAAATGAAGTCTCGCATCAGCCAGATGGAAACTGGAGCGACAAACACTCCTTTGCAAACGACGGTAACAAAGTCTGAAAAACCTGCAGCAGCAACTTCTAATGTTGTACAGATGAAGACTTCTAGTACAGCTTGGATGAAGTATGTAGGAGCTGCAGCAGTGGTATTGCTGGTATTGGGTGCCGGTTTCTTTATATTGAAGAACGAGGTGCTGAAGCCAGAAATGTCAATTGCAATCGCAAAGGAGGAAGCTAAGCGAATACAACTTGCCGACGGTTCAGAAGTATGGCTTAGTGAAGGCAGTGAGTTGTCATATCCAGTAGCATTTCAAGGAAACAGCCGAAATGTTAGTCTAAAAGGACAGGCATTCTTTGAAGTGACTAAGAATCCAAAGAAACCATTTGTGATTGAAACAGAAAATAGCCATACACGTGTTCTTGGAACTTCGTTCAGATTGACTGATCAAGCAGGTCAGATTGAGATGGAAGTTGTGACAGGTAAGGTGGAGTTTTCTTCTACCAAGTTACATGATGAAAAGGTGCTGTTAGTAGGAACAGAAAAAGCATCCTTAATTGATGGCAAGATGGTCAAAGGTGCTACCGATATGGACCATGCTGCTTCCTTGATGAGATCAGAGTTGGAGTTCAAGGCAAATACAATGACTGAGGTTGTCAATACATTGAATAAGGCTTATGGCAAGAACATTACTATCGAAAGTGATGAGCTGAAAGAACGTAAGTTTACAGGTGTACTGAAGAACAAGTCGTTTGATAAAGCAATAGAGCAAGTAGTAACTGTAATTGGCGCTGAGGCCAATTATATGGAGGATGGATCTATTGTTCTGAAATGATCAGACTTACTTAAAGATAAACTAGAGGCAGCTTCTTAATGGAGCTGCCTTTTTTGTTTTATGTCTTCAAGTATTGAATTGGAATAGAGCTTTTTTGTAAGAGAAAATAATGCCGAAGGGATTGAACAAAAGTAGTCATGTTTTTTTGCCTGTGGTATAAGTAAATCACATTGATCCTGAATCTAGCTATTCAAATAAAGAGTGTTCATAAACTAGTGAAGAGTGTAAAACTTCCGGTTTCAATTATACCTATGCGATGCTCAAATAGAAGAATAAAGAGATTAACCTAGCTAGGGAGAAATACTAGTGGAATATGCAATAGGTTGTGGAACTTTGTTTTATTCAATTATCAGAATAATAAAAGCCATCTTTATATCTCATAAAGATGGCTTTTCAATTAATTATAATCGTATCCTAGCTTAACTCAGCTTAAATCCTACTACCAGTAGGTCATCTATCTGACTTTGAGGTTTTGAGCCACTGTGACTCCATTTTTTGACAAAATCAGCAAGTACTTTTTCCTGCTCATCCATTGGCTTTGAATGGATCACATAAAGAAGCTCTAGGAATCGTTTATTCATCAGTTTTCGTCCTTCTGGACCTCCAAACTGATCGGCATAACCATCTGAGAAAATATAGAAAGTAGTTGGCGTATCAACCTTTATACGGTGTTTGCTGTATTGGAAACCTACCTCAGCATTACCAATTGAGAACTTATCTCCTTTGATGCGGAATACCTTTTGGTTTTTGATATAAATCAGTGGATTCTTGGCTCCAGCAAATTCCAATATCTTTTTCTCCTTATCCCAAACACAAATGGCAATATCCATTCCGTCTCGTGAAAGGGAGCCATCTTTGTGGAGTTGTTCCTGAACACTTTTGTTTAGTAAGTCTAAGATCTTCTCAGGAGAAGTTTCTTTTTTGATGGTGACAGCTTGTCTTAAGAAGCTATCTCCTAGCATAGACATCAATGCGCCTGGAACACCATGACCTGTACAGTCTACAGCAGCAACAATTAATTTGTCACCTGTGTCTTCTAACCAATAGAAGTCTCCACTGACGATATCTTTTGGCTTGTAGAAGATAAATGATTGAGGAAGCATTTCCTGTACAGCCTCTGTAGAAGGAAGAATAGCTTTCTGAATCTTGTGAGCATAGTTGATGCTAGCAGTAATCTTTTTATTCTTCTCTTCAATAAGTTTTCCATTTTCCTCAACCACGTCACGCTGTGCGGCGATCTCCTCATTTTGCTGTTCCAGTTCAAGATTCATTTCCTGCATGTCGAGGTTGATCTGGCGAAGCTTTTCGGATTGGGAGAGTATCTCCTCATTTCTTTGAGCCAGCTCTTCTGTACGTTCTTGTACTTTTGCTTCTAAAGTTTCCTTAGCTTCTTTTTCAACCCTTATACGTTCCTGTATTGCATGCTTATGCTCTTCACGATAGATTCTGTATCGATCACCTAGAGCCATGGAAAGGAAGGCAACCTGAATGATATTACCGATGGTCATGGCATTTTCCGTCCAGAAATTAGCAGGAACAACGTTGGTGATTTTTACTACATAGATACCAATACCAATTAGGTAAAAGAACCAAGCCATTGTAAAGAATCTGGCATATCGATGTCCTTTCGCCCATGCCGTAAAGCCAGTGAACAAAATTGAGAATCCAGCAGGCATTGCCGTTACACGGGCAATCATGGTTGCCGTTGCATATCCAAAAATTGGTTCAGAAATGATATTTAGGATACCTAAGCCATACATCGAATATAGAAGTATAGCTGTAGCAGGGGCATACTTTTTCGGATTGAGAAATTTGAATGTAAACCAAGTGGAACCAATTACCCAAATTCCGATAACCATCAGAGTTACCCTATTGGCAATAGCAGGGTAATCATACAGGATATATTGGAACACATGCCCTTCAAGCGAATGGTAAAAGAGCGTACTCATGATTACAGGCAATGCGTACACAAGGTAGCTGTTATCACGAATCGAGAAATACAGGAATATGTTGTAAAGACACAAGAGCATCATCATTCCGAAGAAGATACCATTACCTAGCTCTTTCTTTGTGCTGACCTCAACGAATTTGTTTTCTCGGTAGATCTTAAGCGGTAATGTGATGGGGCCTTCTGTCTGTACTCTCAGGAAGAGTGAATATTTACCTTCTTTCCTCAAATCCAAGGGGTATAGAAAGTGCCTGTGCTTGAGTGGCCGCTTACTGAAATTATAGCGGTCACCTGTTTGGTAACTGCTGATGTTTCCATCTGGGTCTTTCAGGTAAATGTCCAAATAATCAAGTGACGGATAACCAATCTCCAGCAGCCAATCATTGATGGAAGTGTGATCTTGGTTGATGATGTCGGTTTTGAACCAAAAGATATTGGTCGAAAAACCTAAATCTAAGATGCCTGTATCTGTGTTTGGAATAAAACCATCAAAACTGTCTGTAGCAATGTCTTCAATGGTTTTCTCATTCTCTGGGTCAATGTAAATGGATATGTTGGGTGTTGGGTCAATTACATCAAAATTTTGATCCAAAGTTAGTTCTGAGTTGCTTTGTCCGTTGGCAAGTAGGCTTGTTAGTAGTATCACTATCAAGGACAAGGCCCTGACGCTAGGATAGTTCATATAATGAATAAAAGGTTATATGTACAATATTTTATTAGTTTAGTAATATAAGTCAATTATTAGAAAAATATTATCTGTAGAATAATAAAATCATATAATTTTCGATTAAATACATGGATTTGTGGAGCAGCTTCGGTATTTTAATCTAGTTAGTGCTGAAAAAGGAATTCAGCAACCTAATCATTAATGCCAATAAACACTTTATGTTAGATCTAGTCGAAAGAGCCAAAAGGTACAGCCCACGTACCGCATTGTGCGACAAAGAAGGTAGTTTTACATACCAACAATTACTACAGGATTCATCAAAAGTCGCAGCCTCTCTTCTTGCAGGAAGTCAGGATTTATCCGAAAAAACGATTGCTTTCTTGGCTCCCTCATCATATGCATATGTAGTAATGCAATGGGGAATATGGAGAGCTGGAGGAATAGCAGTTCCACTATGTGTATCACATCCTAAGCCAGAGATGCAATATGTATTGGAAGATGCTAAAGCTGAGTTACTTCTATTTCATGAATCATTTCAAGATAGGGTAGGTGAACTAGCCAATGAGACTGGGGTTGAGACGCTTTCATATTATCAGGCTAAGGAAAGTAAAGTATGCCAATTGCCAGATGTTGACCTTTATCGAAGGGCAATGATGATTTATACAAGTGGTACCACTGGTAAACCGAAAGGAGTCGTAACAACGCATGCTAATATTATGGCTCAGGTACAGGCATTAACTGATGCTTGGGAATGGGGAGCTGATGACTATATTCTGAATGTGCTTCCGCTCCATCATGTTCATGGTGTGGTCAATGTGTTGACATGTGCCATGTGGTCAGGGGCAAAGTGTATGATGTTACCAAGGTTTGATGCGAAAGAAGTTTGGCAATTGTTCGGTCAAGAACCGTTTACCGTATTTATGGCTGTACCAACTATTTACAGCAAATTGATACAATACTTTGACCAGGCTAGTGAGGAGGAACAGCGTGAGTTGAAAATGGCTTGTTCAAAGATGAGACTGATGGTTTCCGGATCTGCGGCATTGCCAGTGAGTGTCATGAAGAAGTGGGAGGAAATCAGTGGGCATTTCCTGCTAGAAAGATATGGAATGACTGAAATAGGAATGGCACTTTCGAATCCTTATCATGAAACGCGTCAAGCAGGGTGTGTAGGTAAGCCATTGCCTGGTGTGAAAGTTAGGGTGTTGAATGAAGCTGGAGCTGCAGTAGGTACTAATGAAGTCGGCGAGTTATATGTAAAGAGTGATACGGTGTTTCTTGAATATTGGAATCGGGTTGAAGAAACCCAGAAGGCTTTTCTGGAAGGAGGTTGGTTCAGGACTGGAGATATGGTAGAATTTAATGAGGAGGGAGTTTTCAAGATTGTAGGTAGAAAGTCTGTAGATATTATCAAGACGGGAGGCTATAAGGTTTCTGCATTGGAGATAGAGGAAGTTTTAAGACAAAACGAGCAAGTAGCAGAATGTGCTGTTGTTGGAATTCCTGATGAAGAATGGGGACAGGTTATAGCAGCAGCGATTGTGCCCAAGGAAGAAAAAGTAGATACAAAAGTCCTTGAGGATTGGCTGAAAGGTCAATTGGCTAGTTATAAGGTGCCTAAAAAATATTTATTGGTAGATGACTTACCCCGAAATGCAATGGGGAAAGTCATGAAACCAAAAGTAGTTACCTTGTTTAAATAATTAGATCCAACTTCAGAAGTTTGAACGGATACTCTCTTCCAAAAGGTCTTGGAGAGAATTGATATTTTGATACTTCCAACCCATCTGGCGTGCAACTAGTTGATAGATTGCTGACGGATGGGTTTGTTGTTTGATGTCCCGAATAGAAGTAGCTCCTTCTGATTTGGATAGTTTGACTCCATTGTCAGTAATAAGCGGGTGGTGATAAAAACTGGCATTAGTAAAAGCTTCATAGTTGGAAGATTTTGCCAGATAAAGTTGAGCTGCTGTTGAGGAAAGCAAATCTTCACCTCTTACGATAAAATCAATTTCGTAGGCTAGATCATCCGCAAGAGACGCAACTTGATATGCAATGATCTCATCCTTTCTCCTAACAATAAAATCCCTCATTTCTTCATAAAGGTTTACAGAGATTAGCCCTTGTTTTAAATCAGGTACAAGAATTTTTTCAGGTACCGTTTTAATGCGCCAAGCTACATTTTCACTGGAAAGGTCTTTATGAAGGTTACGACAGGTCAAAGGGTAATGCCCATCGTTAGAAAATTTTTTTATCTGTGATCTGGTACACTTACAGGCATATACCAAGTTGTTGTCAATCAGCTTAGAAAGCAATTTTTCATATTGGTCAGTCCTGAGCGTCTGAGAATAGTGCTGAAGAAAATTCTCAACCCCAGATGGTCCTTCATCGTAATCTAATTGTAACCATTCAAGAGTCTGAAAGATATCATCTAAAAACTCTGGACGGGAGCGAGAAGCGTCAATGTCATCTATTCGAAGCAGAATAGAGCCATTCCTCGATTTGGCTAATAACCAAGTAAGTATAAATGAAAAGGCATTTCCAATATGAAGATATCCGCTAGGAGTAGGGGCAAATCTGGTTCTCATGACTAAAAGTGCGCTTTCAAATAATGGTAGAATACAATTTTCGAATAAGGATCGAGTTTTAAAAACAGGATGCAATCTACTATATTATTTTTTTAATATAGAATAGCACTGCACCATAAAGGAAGAAAACGTCAGGGAAATCGGAAGACAGAATCGCTAACCTTTTTAGGCATCTGTCCAAGAATTGCTATATTTCGACATAATGGTACAATTGCTAAAAATGTATGGTAATTAAAGAACTTTATTCTAAGAAGGGTTAAGTACCATTTACTAGAGTAGTAAGAAATAACACTAAAGTATACTGATATGCCATTTGGTTTTTTTAAGAAAAACAAAAAAGAGGAAGAGCCTCATTATGACCCGACCAATATCAAAGTGACAGACATTCGGAAAGGGTTTGTACTTGACTATGACCTGAAAACTTGGGAAGTGCAGGACGAGTATGAGTATGATTGGGGAGACAATAACTTTAGTTATGAGTTTAAACTTGTCTCTGCGGATGATGTTGTTTTCTTGAGTGTAGAAGAAGATGACTTTGTTGAGTGTACTGTAACTCGCAAACTTAACTTCAATAAGTTGGATGAAGAGATCGAGGAAGCGATCCTTAGTAAAGGAAAACCTCCAAGACAGATCATTTACAACGGCACTGTATTTTATCGAGATGGAGAGCACGCTGGATATTTCAGAAATATCAAGGATACCTCTTTCCAGCCATTTGTTTCTTGGGAATATTATGATGACTCAGAGAAGCAGGTATTGGTGATAGAGCAATGGGGAGATGAGGATTTTGAGGCTTCAATTGGAAAAGTGGAAAGTGAGAGTGACTTTAGTAATATCTTGCCAATTGAGATGTAGTATCAGCTTATTCAAACTATAATTATCCATAAATTTTTTTAGTTGATTTAAATTCAAAAATGAAAAGAATAATCACTTTTATCGTATTAGCACTTGCCGTAACAGCTTGTTCATCAAGTGATCGCAGGTTTCAGAAGACTCCTGTCGATGAGCTAATCAAGACGATGGACAAGAAAGATAATTTTACCATTGTACTGTACGACATGGATTTGGAGGAGCATACATTTTCTTCAGATATCTACAGACATAAATATAAGGTAGTGACTTTGGAGGAGAACGCTGCTGACTCAACAGTTACACCAAAGTCAATCGAAACAGAGTGGTATGAAGTACCGGAGTGGTATTTTGATGACCATGTCAATGATATGGGAATGGAAATCGCTGCTAAGCAAGATGGTAAAGTAACAAAACAGGTAGCTCCAGCAGGATATTCTCAGTATGTAGGCAATTCAAAATACGGTCGTTGGGAAACAAACAGTAGTGGTGAAAGCTTCTGGTCGTTTTATGGTAAGTATGCCATGATGCGTTCCCTGTTCGGTATGACATTCTACCAGCCAGTGTACAGAAGCTACTATACGGACTACTCACGTTACAGAACAGCAGGACGTCCTTATTATGGTACTACTACAGTAGGGGTAACAAAAACGTCACGCTATGGCACATTTTCAGCTGCATCAAAGTCATCATCAATGGCTAATAGATCATTTACAAGTAAGTTGAGTTCTAATAGCTCATTCAGAAATAAAGTAAACAGAAGTGTATCAAGAAGTCCATCTTCTGTGGCAGCAGGTACACGTTCTAAAACCTCTCGTTCTTCATCAAGATACGGAAGCTCTTCTTCGTCTTCTTCAAGAAGTCGTTCTTCAGGAAGAGGAGGTAAGTAATCGGATTACTTTACAGCATTGAAAAGGAGTGGAAGCTAGGCTTCCACTCCTTTTTTATTTTATATTAAAAATAGTCTGAAACCAATAGAATTATCATTAATCCAACTTTTATTTTACTATGAAATGTGTACACACCTTTCTAATTCTTGTCATAGCCTTTTGCTCCTGTACTCCTGAAGATGCCCCTCTTGAAAAGTTTATCAAGAGTATTGAAACAAAAGAAAACCTGATCGTCACATTATATGATGTAGACTTTACTGTTAAGGGAAAAAATAAGAACGGAGTTGATAAGGACTTTAAACATAAGTATAAGGCAGTAGCTGTCAATTATAATGAGAAGGATGGTTCCATTAAGCCAAAGGTTTATTACTCTAATTGGCTACCAGTCTCTTCTTATACATTTAAAGGGTACTGGAATTATATCGGGATGAAAGTAGGCACCAGAGAAAATGGCAAAATCAGGACTGATGGAGGGTATCATGCTCATGGGGTTCCGGCTGGTTTTAAATATGTTGATGATGTAAGGTTGGGAAATTGGGTAGTGAATGATAGGGGAGTGGAAGTTTGGCAGTTTAATCCTAAATATGCAGAGATAGCAAGCTTGTTTGACATGACCTTTTATCGTCCTGTTAGTAAGGGCTTGTTTGGCAAGTATAAAGCTGCAACATCTCAAAGACAAAGGGAAGAGGTTGCATTGAGGTTTGGATCTGTCTCAACTACAGCATTGGCAATGAAGGATGAGTTGAGTTCAAGGAAATTTTATAGTAAGTACAATCCTGAAGATATAAGCGACTTTCTTTTTATGAGAGGAGGAATAGGAGGTAATGTTTTTGACAATTACAGGTTGCTTTATACAGATTTTTACCCAGTGATGAGGCTGATGAAAGCGCATCAAGGTGATTGTAGCATTATACTGGAAGATATGAATATAGAAGAGGACTCTGTAGGTGGGAAGCATATCTATAAGCATAAGTACAAAGTGGTTCAAATGGAGCAGCGTGCTAAAGATTCTACTTCAATTCCTGAAGTGTATGTGTCAGATTGGTATGAGATCCAGAAGTGGCTTTTTGATGAACATGTCAATGACATGGGGATGGAACTTGTCTCAAGGCAGGATAATCTCCTTTCGTTTCAGGTAACTCCAGAAGGATTTTCTCAGTATGTAGGTAACCCTGAATATGGAGAGTGGAAAACAGATCGCAACAATGAGAGCTATTGGTCATTTTATGGCAGGTATGCCATGCTTAGAACTATATTTGGTTCAACATTTCACCAACCTGTTTACCGGAAACACTATCATACACATCTAAAAAACAGACAAGTCAGTAAGTCATATTATGGTGCTTCGGTATCAGGTAAACCAAAATATGGGACTTTTTCAACCTCATCCTTAACCTCTACCGCAGGCAAAAGTACATTTACACAAAAGTTTGCCAGAAATGACCGTTTTAAGGAGATGGTCAAGACAAGTGTAGCAAGCAGCTCTGCTTCTGTTCAGGCAGGAACAAGGTCCAAGCCAAGCACGACAACTACTTCAAAGACTAGTCACTCTTCTTTGAGATATGGAAGCTCAAGTAGCTCCTCCTCCAGTAGCAGCTCAAGTTCATCATCTTACCGTAAAAGGTCATCAAGCAGAGGAGGAAAATAAATGTACTTGTTCAGAAAAGTCCCCGGCAGATAAATAGTCTGTCGGGGATTTTTTTTTACAAGATGATGTTAGAAAAATATCATGTAAGAAACGAATACGACAACCAACCCACCAATAACAAGCTGTTGTACACTCTTACCCTGAATCCCTTTTTCCATTACAGATTGTTTGGGGTCTTCCGGATTGTAATAAATATCGATGATGTCGCCACGGTTTACGGATTCAGCTGTTCCAAGGTCTAAAACAAAGTTGCCATGTTCGAACTTATGACCGGTTTTGTATTTGTAAGAGATCTTTACCTTTCCTCCGGGGGCAAGCTCAATTTTAGCGTTGGTTGCCTTAAGTGATTTCTCCTGACTTACTTTGGTGACGATTCCTTCAGTTGTAGCCCACTTGCTGCTAGCAAGTCCCTTTAAAATACCGCTGATGCCATTGGCAAGCATGATCACTCCAAATACCATAATGGCAAATAGGAGTAAATTGATAAATAATGAGGTCATAGTGATGTGTTGTTTTTGGGTTTAGCATTATTTCCTAGAAAAATCTAATTAATACTTTGTTAATGTACAAGTGATGATGGATTAATTTGATTGAATTTTAGTGAGTTATGTTCATTGTTGTTGTTTGATTTATCATAAAAACATCCTGTTTCACTAAAAAAGTTAAACAACGAATCTCTAAACCTAATTCTTCTTAAAATCCATTGATAATAGAAGTTTGGCATCAATTTGACTTATAGACCTATTACTAGCTATGACAATAAATTATAATGGAAATGTACTATGATAAGTAAAAGCAATTTTCTACTGATAATCTTAAGCTTGCTAGCAGCCTTGTTAAGTTGTAACCGAAAAACTGGTGACCAAGAGACAATGTCGACAAGGGGAGGTAGACTGCTGCCTGCTTATCAGGATTATTTGGGAGATTACATAACCGAGGGGTACAGTGAAGGGTATTTCCAAAAAATCTATGTTTCAGACCTTGGGAATGATCAGGTTAAGGTGAAGTTTACCGCTTCTAATTTGAAAGGTAGGGCAGGTTGCTCCTTTCAAGGTACTGGTGAATGGAAAGCCAATAGGTTTGAAATTCCATTCTTGTGGGGAAACAAGACGATAATAATGACACTTACTCCTGAGGATAACACAGTATCTGTATCAACGACAAAAGAAGAGGATTTAATGGGCTTGATGTACGCTTGTAGAGGTGGAGGAAGCTTGGCAGGTAAATATGAGAAAATAAAGACGCAGAAATATGTTGGCGCATTTTCCTATATGGCTGATGCACCGATGTTTTATACGTGTGATCAGGAACAAGCTTTTCCTGTTAAGATGACGCCGGCTTATGAGTTACTGGAACACCAATATATGGAGCTGACAACAAAGAAAGCAGGAGAGAAAGTCTATGTTGAAGTAATGGCTTATGTAGAAGAGCAGCCTGCTATGGAAGGTGATGGTACGGAGCAAGCACTTGTGATAACAGATGTAATCAAACTAGATCCTGAAAAAGAATGTAAATAGAATTTTTACATAATTAATAAGAGAAGTAAGCTTCTGACTGTTTGGTGTGTACTGACAGTAAGAAGCTTTTTTTTGTCATTTTTTTAATTGACAGGTAAGGGTAAGCATCGTTTGGATAATCATGAAAGTGGAAAAGGGAAAATACTTGACATAATATAATTGTCATGCCCATTATAAATTACTTTCAAAAACTGAATGAAAACGATCATGAAGACCAATTGGACTGTTAGCCTTCTAGTGTTTTTAATATTTACTTCTACTTATCTGAATGCTCAGCAACCTTTGCAGACAATCAGGGGAACAGTCACTGATGCAGATACTAGGCAGCCTTTACCTGGATGTACTGTTTTGGTGACAGGAGTGCAATTAGGTGCTACAACCAACTATGATGGCAAGTTTATCATTAAAGATGTGCCGTTAGGAAGACAAACCGTTAAAATATCTTTTGTGGGATATGAGGAGCAGGTTGTATCAAACCTGATTGTAACAGCGGCAAAAGAAACAATTCTTGAGGTCAGGTTGACAGAATATGCAGAAACCTTGGATGAGGTAACTGTGGAAGCAGGAGATGACCCTGCTTCTGCTGGAAATGAACTGTCAATGGTATCATCTCGTCCTTTTACGGTAGAAGAAACCAAACGTTTTGCCGGGAGCTTCAATGACCCTGCAAGAATGGCAGTGTCTTTTGCTGGAGTTACAGGAGACCCTAGTGGAAATAATGATATTGTGATTAGGGGTAATTCCCCAAAAGGGATGTTATGGAAACTTGAGGGAGTTGAGATTCCAAACCCTAATCACTTTGGGGATGAGGGAGGTTCTGGAGGCGGTATTTCCATGCTTAACAGCAGTGTATTGGATAACTCGGATTTTCTTACTGGTGCTTTTACTGCTGAGTATGGCAATGCAATGTCTGGGGTGTTTGATATCAGTCTCAGAAACGGTAATGCCTACAAGCGTGAATATGCTTTAGAGTTTGGTTTACTAGGGACTGATTTTACAGCTGAAGGTCCATTCCGTAAGGAAGGAGCTGGATCATATCTTTTAAACTACAGGTATTCAACCCTAAAGCTACTGAACTTAATAGGCGTGGATATTACAGGAGATAATGTGCCAAACTTCCAAGACCTATCTTTTAAAGTGAACCTGCCAACGAAAAAAGCGGGAACATTTACCCTGTTTGGTTTGGGAGGCTACAATTATATCAATGAGGAAGAGTTTGAAGAGACTCAGGGAGATGCTTTGGCATACAGAGGGAAATATTCAGGCATTACAGGAAATGCGGGCATCCGACATAAAATATCGACAGGAAAGAATGGTTTTCTGGAATCAACGGTACTGTACTCCATTACGCAGAAAAGGAGTGAAGCCGACCGAGTTTTTGATTGGGATACCCCAATATTAGAATACTGGGGCAAAAGCAAGTTTGACAATACTGCTTTAAGACTACAAACAGCTTGGTCTCATAAATTCAATTCTAAAAATAAACTAAAAGTAGGAGTGACAGGAAGCTTGTTGGGCTTCAATATGTATGACAACTGGTATGATACAGACGAGGAAGTGTGGGATTATACATTGGATGCTTCCGGCAGTGCTTGGCTTTGGCAGGGATTTGCCAATTGGCAACACCGATTCAGTAACAGTCTGACAGCCAATATTGGGATGCACTCCATGTACTTTCAATTGAATGGCAATCACGTGGTAGAACCAAGGCTAGCATTGAAATGGCACTTGAACCCACAACATGCCATAACAGTAGGAGTAGGGCAGCATAGCCGTATAGAACCTCTTTCGGTATATTATGTTCGTGAAGAAGGTGATGGACAGGTGAGTTTTCCAAATAAGGATTTAGACTTTTCAAAAGCACTTCATTACGTATTGGGTTACCAGTATTTTATGACTGAAAACCTGAACCTTAAAGCTGAGGTATACTATCAGGATTTATATAATGTACCTGTCAAGTATAGTCTGGAAGAGCCTTTTTCATCCTTGAATTATACAGCTGCATATGCGACAGTGCCCATGGTCAATGAAGGGAGTGGTACCAATTATGGTTTGGAGGTAACAGTAGAGCGGTTTTTTGCGGATAGCTATTACCTGTTGGTGACAGGTTCCTTGTACAACTCAACATATAAGGCATTGGATGGAGTTGAACGGAATACAAGGTTCAATGGAAATACAGCATTCAATGTTTTGGGAGGAAAAGAGTTTGAGTGGATAAATAAAAAAGGGAAGAAAAGGACATTTATGGTCAGTACCAAAGGAACTTATGCAGGAGGGCAACGCTATACGCCATTAGATGAGGGCCAGTCCTTGAAAGAAGGGAAAGGTGTTTATGACTATGAGCAGATGTATGGCAAGCAAGGAGATGACTTTTTCAGATGGGATCTTCAGTTAAGCTTGAGAACAGATAAGGCAAAATCGACCCGAACATGGAAATTGGACATTCAGAATGTAACCAACTATCAGGGGATTACATCTTATTACTACAGTACCTTCTCGGATGAGATAAAAGAGAATACACAGTTGGGAATGCTACCAGTGCTCAGCTACAGAATTTCATTTTAAGTATATAAAAACAAAAAATCCGGTTCATTTGAACCGGATTTTTTGTTTGTTAGTAGTTTATTAAAGTGAATGTTAATTCATGAGTAATAACCGTAATTTCATGAAGAAACACAATTTAATTTTAGTTAAATACCATTAATTTCTATAAGTCAAAAATAGAATATGCCCATTTGTAAAGTTGAGCAGCACGAAAACCCGAAAGGGATTGTAATTCTCTTGCATGGTTTGAATAATAAGCCAACAGTTATGGCTGAGTTGGGAAAGAAGTTCTATCAGGCTCAGTACCATACATTATTGGTAGGACTGAATGGTCATGGATGTGGGAATTTGCCATTGAAAAATATAAGCGAAAAGGATTGGCTTCAGGACATTGAGGAAGCTATTGCAAAGGCAGCTGAATTAAAAAGCAACAGCCAACTGCCTGTTTATTTTGTGGGTTTTTCATTAGGAGCCCTTACTTTCCTTACCTATTGTAGCATTCTTCCGGAACAGAGTATAGTTGATAAAGTAATCTTGTTGGCACCTGCCTCATTTACCCATTTTGATACACCTCTGCTCAGAAAGCTGGCTGTATGGGGACGTAGCTGGAAAGTACCTGGCTTTACACCTGCCGAGTTTCAGCAACTGAGATTCTTGCCCATAAACTTTTACCAAAATCTATTGACACTCAAGCGTACACTTGAAAGGAACCAATTCAGAAATACAAATTTGCCCACTTTGGTAATCATGGATACCAAGGATGAAATGGTCAGTTACAAAAAATTGAAAAGGGGTTTGGCACAATATCACCTTACAAATTGGAAAGTGAAGGAAATCGTCGTGACGAGACGTTTAAATGGAAGAAAATGGCATCATTTGATCATCGCAGAAAAAAGTTTGGGGAAAATTGAAAATGAAAAATTGTGGCAGTCAGTGGCGCATTTTTTGGGAGAATAGCTCGAAATGTATCGAATTAACAATGTTGGGAGTTTTGGTAAGAATTATTATGATTTTTTTAACACGATAAAACAGATGAACATACGTTATTCGCAAGCTGTGGCAAGATCTTAGCGAGTTTTAGAGCATCGTCAAGACGGCGAAAAAACCTTATAATCTGACAACCTAACTCTTAACCGATCACCATACGGCTTCTGGCTCAGGAAGCTTTTTGACTAATTTTCATGAAAGAAAAACTACAGCATTTATTGCACGAGGTCTCTTACTACATCCATGTATTTTACAGAATTTCAAAACGTTTCGCAGCAGTCTATTATGACAAGCTGGTAGCCTTTTATCGGGAGGACCCCAAAAAGCGAACTCTCCAAACAGCATTGGCATTATTTGCAGCAGGTGTATTAAGTGTACTGCTGTTGATTGGTGGCGTATATGTCGGATTGTTCGGTAAGCTTCCAAATAAAACAGACCTACTTAATATTGATAACCATCTGGCCTCTGAAATTTATGCCAGTGATGGTGTGAGGTTGGGTAAATACTACATTCAGGAGAGGTCAGATGTATCTTTTGAAGAAATAAATCCTGTAATGATCAATGCCCTTGTGGCGACAGAGGACAGC
The DNA here is from genome assembly GCF_036880985.1 of Limibacter armeniacum. NCBI lineage: Bacteria > Pseudomonadati > Bacteroidota > Cytophagia > Cytophagales > Flammeovirgaceae > Limibacter > Limibacter armeniacum. The sequence goes on along the minus strand of NZ_JBAJNO010000009.1, from coordinate 420,730 downwards.
CGCTTTTTTGAACACAATGGTGTGGACTGGAGAAGTTATGGCAGGGTAATTCTGAAAACACTTCTATTAGGAAATGAGAGTTCAGGTGGTGGAAGTACCTTGAGCCAGCAGCTGCTGAAAAACCTTTATCCAAGAGAAAATTTTGGTTTGCTTTCATTGCCAGTCAGCAAAATCAAGGAAGCTATTGTAGCACAAAGACTCGAAGAAGTCTATTCGAAAGAGCAAATTCTGACGCTTTATTTGAATACCGTTTCTTTTGGTGAAAATGCTTTTGGTATCAGAACTGCCTCGGAGCGTTTTTTCAATACAACACCAGGAAAGCTTGAAGTAGAACAGGCAGCTACATTGGTGGGGATGTTGAAAGCAACATACAGTTTTAACCCACGACTTTTCCCTGAAAGGGCTAAACAAAGGAGAAATGTCGTATTGAGTCAAATGCATAAGAACGGCTACTTGACAGCTGAGGAGCTAGAGAGCCTGTCCGATAAGCCAATGGTTTTGGAGTATAAGTCAGAAAGTCATGATGAGGGGTTGGCGACATATTTCAGGGAGTATCTTCGCAAGAAAGTGGAAGGTATTTGTAGTGGGATCGAGAAGGAGAATGGAGAACCTTATAATATATATACTGATGGCTTGAAAATTTTCACAACAGTTGATAGCAAGATGCAACAGTATGCAGAAAGTGCCGCTAAGTCTCATATGGCATCGTTGCAGAAGTTATTCAATAGTCATTGGAAAGGAAGAGAACCTTGGGCGAAAACACCTGAGGTAGTGCTACAGGAGGTAAGAAAGTCAGACAGGTATAAACGGTTGAAGGCAGGAGGAAAGAATGAGAAGGAAATACTCAAGGAGTTTGATAAGCCTGTTCAGATGGAAGTCTTTACTTGGGGTGGTGAAAAAGAAATGAAGATGAGTCCTCTAGATTCTGTTAAGCATTACCTGATGTTTTTGGACTGTGGTTTTATGGCAATGGATTCAGAAACAGGAGAAGTCAAAGCATGGGTAGGGGGTATCAACTATCAGTACTTTAAGTATGACCATGTCAATATCAATGCAAAAAGACAAGTAGGGTCAACATTTAAACCATTCCTATATACAACAGCCTTAGAGGAAGGATTTACTCCTTGTGATTACTTCTCCAATGAGCAAGTGACATATGAGGAGTATGATGACTGGTCGCCAGGAAATGCAGGTGGTGACCATGAAGGGTATTATACACTGAAAGGAGCTTTGACTAACTCTGTCAATACAGTATCTGTAAAAGTAATGATGGATGTTGGACCTGATAAAGTTGCGGATAAGGCTAGGGAATTGGGTATCCAAAGCGAATTGGATGAAGTGCCTGCATTGGCATTGGGAGCGGCTGATATCTCTCTATATGAAATGGTTGGGGCATATGGGGCATTCTCAAATGGAGGGTACCGTGTCGAACCAACAGTCATTACTAAAATTACCGATGGAAACGGTAAAGTGATTTGGCAAAATAAGGCATTGAAAAAGCAAGAGCCAGTCATTGCTCAAGACAATTGGGAGGCGATAGTTGAGATGCTCAGAGGAGTTGTCAATAGGGGAACGGCGGCAAGTTTACGTTCGACCTATAACCTGCCGAATGATTTTGGTGGAAAAACAGGTACGACTCAATCTCAGGCAGATGGTTGGTTTATTGGATTTACACCTCGACTTGTAACTGGTGCATGGGTTGGGTCAGCATATCCATCCATTCACTTCAGAACGATCAAGTATGGTCAGGGGGCCAGAATGGCATTGCCGATAGCGGCAAAATTCTATCAGCAACTTAATAAGGATCGACGTTACAAAATGTACACAAGACCTGAGTTTCCATTGTTGTCAAGGTCAGTTAGAAGAGAAATGGACTGTGAAGACTTCAGTATGGAGCCAATTAACGAAAGACCAGAATTGTTTGATTTCTTTAATGGACTTTTCTCAAAGGATAAAGAAAATGAGCATAATGAGGAATACGGTAACCCTAATGACGAGTCTGCTGTTGATCCTATAACAGGAGCCCCTGTTCATAAGCAACAAAATGGAGAAAGAAGAAGGCAGGAGGTCAGAAGGAAATCGCCTCAAAGAAAAAATAACCAGAACTTCTTCGAGCGAATTTTTAAAAAGAAGAAAAGAAGAAACAGATAAATCAAAACAGGACAAGGATTACCAAATTCTTGTCCTGCTTTTTTTAGGACATGGCCTTAGCCAAGTCAGCGCCTAAACGAGCATTGTTCAAGACCAGAGCTATATTGGTTTCAAGGCTTTTTCCTTCAGTAATAGATTTGATTTTACTTAACAGGAAAGGGGTAATTTCTTTGCCCGAAACCTGTTGAGTGTTTGCTTCTTTCAAGGCATCCTCAATGGCTTTGTTGATGGTATCTTCATCCATTTCATGGTCAATAGGAACTGGATTTCCAATTACAACTCCTCCATTTAAGCCCAGTTCCCACTTTGTCTTTATCACTTTAGCCAGCACTTCTGGTGAGTCTATTTTTCGATCAACACCAAAACCGCTGTTTCTGAGGTAAAAGGCAGGGAAATTAGAGGTCTGATATCCCAGAACAGGAACCCCATGTGTTTCAAGGTATTCAAGAGTCAATCCAATATCGAGTACTGATTTAACGCCTGCACAGATTACCGCTACATTTGTTCTGGCAAGTTCCATTAGGTCTGCTGAAATGTCCATGGTTTTGTCAGCTCCTCGGTGTACACCACCTATTCCACCTGTTACAAATACCTTGATGCCTGCGAGTGCGGCAATAATCATGGTAGAAGCAACTGTTGTGGCTCCGTCGCCCTGTTGTGCGATGATAAACGGTAGGTCCCGTCTGCTTACTTTTATAACACTTTCGGATTTACCGATGTAGGTGAGGTCATCTAACTCAAGTCCAACTTTAATCCGACCTTTAATAATCGCTATTGTGGCAGGCATGGCACCTCTGTCACGAATGGTCTGTGAGAGTTTTTTGGCAGTGGAAACATTCTCAGGGTAGGGCATTCCTTGTGCAATAATAGTTGACTCCAGTGCAACTACCGGTTTGCCAGATAGCAATGCTTCCCTTACTTCTGGGAGAATGTCTAGATAATTATTAATCATGGCGAGTTGTATGTTATTGGGTTTCTCATTTTAATGTCCTAAATACCTGATAATTAAAATTAAGCTTATTCTAATATTAAAGGAGAATAATTACCCTCATTTGAGTTGAAATAGCTAAAGCGTTTTAGGGTTAAAGATTAATAACAAATTTGAATGAGGGGGATTGGGGGAGTGAATTGTATTATTAGTGTAGTATATAGCAGGTTATATGCTACACGGGACTAGATAAATGCGCAAAGGCATCAGTACATACTACTGATGCTTTGTGCTTTTATAGGCATTTTAGTAATCCGTATGCTGAAGAATATACCTTACTACCTCACATTCGGTATGGAATGGTATATTTCGATCGCTTATGAGTGATTATAGAAAGAATAAGATTTTTTAATGACAGTGTATCACCAATACACGATCTCTTACATAGAATGAAGTAAAGCAAGCCTAATTTACTTGTATATATAACATTGTGAAAAAAAACCTTATGTGAGAAATGAACAATGTTGTTATTAATATTAGGGACATTAAAGTGGTATGAAAAATTAACTCAAAACTTACTACACAATGTCAGTGAAAAAAGTAATACAAAGGCTTAGAGCAGAAAAAGCTAAGCTTACAGCGTCGTCATTTTGTCAGAATATGAGGACAAACCAACACATTTCTCCTGAACTAAAACTCCAATTCATTCCTTCCATGTATTTTTTTGTAATGGGTTTTAGAGACTCTTTAAAGTATTTGGAAGATACTAGCTCTAACAATGAGTTGCAGAGGATGATCAATGAACATTGTAAGGAAGATTCTGAACATTGGAGGTGGTATTTGCAAGACCTTCAATGGCTGCAAGAGCATAAGGTGATCAGTGATGAAGACCTTAAGGTTAATCAGAATAAAGTATGGAGTGACGAATGGTTCTTAGTAAGAAACACTACATATGACATTATTCACTCGATTAAGTCCAATCCTTCTATTCTGAATAGGATGGCAGTATTGCAGGTGCTGGAGTCAACATTTGATGCATTCAATAGTTCGGTAAGCCCTTGTATTCAACAAATGGACAAGTGGGAAGATTTGTATTATTTTGGAAAAATGCATGTAGATTCTGAAGAAGGGCACAGTTCTCATGAGTGGGATTATGATGATTTGGAGAAAGTAGCCTCTTTATATCATGGATTTGGAGAAGAGGAATGTGAAGCTGTTGAGGAAAACGTCGTAAGACTGTTTAATCGGTTTAATGAAATGTTTGAAGTGTGGAACAAGTGTAATGTCAGTTTTATAATGAACTGATATCCATATTATCTGCTCCTAAAAAGTGACTTTTAGGTCAAAATAAGCTGAAAGATCGAAAAAGGTCATTCAGCTTATTTTTTTCTTAGAATTTAGATCACTATTTTAATAGAAAGAGATAACAAGCCTCTAAACCTGTGGGTTACAATCGTTTCACCATTTCATTTTTTTGATCCATTAAATGGAGTGTACAGCCCACAACCCAATAACCAATGGACAACCTAGACAGATTTAGCAGTATCCTGCTGGGAGCTAGCTAAACCATTCAACTTAACCAAATATTTGCGGTATGAAGAAGACCATTACTAAATCATTGCAACTGGAAATTGTTCAGACAGAAGACTACAAATGCCAACTAATAGTCACGAAGAAAGGCATGTCAGGTAACAAGGAATACAATAGGCAGAAGATCCTTGTTTTTGAAGATGATGTGGAAGCATTCGAAAAAGTATTACAAAGGGCAATATCCATGTTCCAAAGGGAGCAACGAGAAGGCAGACCTGAGATTGATCAAGGGCTTCTGGTAACATTAAAGGCACATAACTAATTTTTCGTAATATTGTTTTGAAGGAGTGGTTTTTATAACCAAAATTAATATTTTTGTTAAAAGCAATTAGCCCCTCATTTGTTGCTGAGGGGCTTTGTTATTTGAAATAACTCTTATCCTGCCAGTATTTCTCTACTTTTTTTAGGCACAAAACAGCAGACCAAGACACTTATATACATACAAAACTCCTTAACAACACACACTAACCTTGTAACAATACAATACCTACTTAAACTATAACCAAAATTATGAAAAAGTTATACTTGATACTTGCCCTATCAGCCTTTGTGTTTGCTGGGTGTAATGACGATAGTGAGGATACCAACACAAACGACACCAACTTGGATAATGACTTGGTAGAGGTTTTACAAACAGCTTCAGGAAAATCAGATGCATCTGCTGCTTTGGAGTATTTTACAATGCCTGAAAGTGCTGAATTATCAAAGATTCCTGCTGACCCGAACAACCCTCTAACTGCCGAAAAAGTGACCTTAGGGAAGTTTCTATTTCATGAAACAGCGATGGCGATTAACCCTAAAATAACATCCAACAAACATACCTTCTCTTGTGCAAGCTGTCATCATGTTGCCGCAGATTTTCAGGCAGGCGCTAGGCAGGGAATTGGTGAAGGAGGTGTAGGTTTTGGGAGCCATGGCGAAACTAGAGTTCCTGACAGTGAAATGGATAAAGCAATGGTTGATGTACAGCCAGAACGTTCACCTACTGCCTTAAACGTGGCTTATCAAAAAGAAATGTTGTGGAATGGTCAGTTTGGAGCACTTGGTCAAAATATTGGTACAGATGCACAGTGGACTGTAGGCACACCAAAAGAGAAAAATGTTTTGGGCTTTGATGGTGTAGAGACACAGGCAATTGCTGCTCAGGATGTACATAGACTTGGTGTAGATGAAGAGCTGTTGACAATGGGATATAAAGAGCTTTTTGAAGCGGCTTATCCTGATAAAACAGAGTTTACCAAGATAGAGGCAGGGTTGGCAATGGCTGCTTATGAGCGTACACTGCTTGCAAATAAATCACCATTCCAGCAATGGTTAAAAGGGGATAAGGGAGCTATGACACCTGCTCAAAAGGAAGGTGCTATCCTGTTTTTTGGAGAAGCGGGTTGTTCAGGCTGTCATACAGGACCTGCTTTAAGCTCTAATAGTAGTTTGGAAGTGACGGAATCTTTTTACGCCTTGGGAATGGGAGATTTGAGAGGAGAAGGAGTATTGGAAAATGCAGTTGACTTTACAAAAGAAGATGCAGGAAGAGGCGGGTTTACTGGAAAGGAAGAGGATAATTATAAGTTTAAGGTTCCTCAGTTATATAACTTAAAGCATATGGAATTCTTTGGGCATGGAGGTACTTTACATACACTAGATGAAGTAGTGAAATATAAGAATGAAGGAGTTCCTCAAATGCAGGATCTTCCGTCAGAAAAACTTTCAGATAAATTTGTCCCACTGGGATTGTCAGCGGATGAAGTAGCTGCCATTGTCATTTTCTTGGAGGAGGCATTGTATGATGATAACCTTCAGCGATATGTGCCAACAACACTACCGTCAGGTTATGCTTTCCCTAATAATGATGAGCAGAGTAGAAAAGATCTAGGCATGGAGCAATAGGGAAATTTGCGGCTTAAAAAAGAAGAGGCTGTCTTAATCGATAGGACAGCCTCTTTTATGTTTAGGCTTCTCCAACAAGTTTGACTACTTGTGCCTTGTTTCCGGCAACTCGGTGGATTTTATAAACGTGGTTGTAGATCAGTGGATCATTTTCATTTGGTGAACCAAAGATCAGCCTGATGTTTTTGTCATTAGTAAACTGAATCAAGTCACTCAGGTAACTGTCAGATAGTTTACCTACCTCATCAATCATACAGTGTAGCAGGTAATTATCGGCATTTTTGAATGCATTTTGCTTAAAGACATTCAATAGTGTGATGTAAATCATGGACTTGACCAGAATGTCAGTACCTTCCGAACCAACACTCGAAAGTTTTTCTACCCAGTTGGTGTCGTTGTTATTTTCCCTTACACGGAAAAGCAAATCGAAATTGTCCTGAATAGAAATAGTCTTACGGTTGTCATCATCAATAGCCTTGATCAGTTCGTTCAATAGCTTTTTGGAATCCTTATTGACGTCCATTGTACTTTGTGGCCTGAAAATTTCAGACTGATCGCCAAATACATTCTGTCCTTCCAACTCTTTGACTCTTTTCAGTAATCGGATAATAGGAGAGTCATTCTTCCTAAAATCGAGCTGTATGGACTTGACAACACCTACAAAGTTGGAGTTTTCAAAATCGCCATTGATCTGCTTGATGGTTTCCGAAATTTTGGACGAAGCAGAGGATAAGTCCTGAATTTCGTTGGCAATATTTCGAATAATACCTCCATGCTGCCTCTCAATTTGTTCTCGGACCTGAATGAATCTTTCCTCTTTTACAAATGGGATCAACAAGGAGCTGATAAAAGCTCGTTGTTCACTATCATCCACTGAACTGAACTTAGTCGGGAAATTCAGGATATTGTTTTCAGGGAATTTCTCTGTGAATTTTTTGGTCTTATCCCGAAGCTTGCCCGAAACTAGGTTTTTCTCCTTGAATGAGGTATTGATTTTATTCACCAAACCTTTCAAGTTGAATGTGTCAGGAGCTTCATCCATTTCTTTTGGCTCATCAATCAAATGGGCATAAAGGAAATATGGACTGGTATGGTCTTGCTTGAAGAATGCAAAATCTTCGTAAAGCTCACGCTCACCATCCCTGATGGCAGTTAAGACTTGCTGAAGCTCTTCCCTTAGTGACTTTGTTTCGCTGATATGCCTTGCCTTATCCTGTTCAAACTTGGACTTCAGCATTTGAAGACGTTCTTCCAGCTCTTCTAGCATTTGGCTGTAATGTGCCTCTTTGGACAGCTGAGGCTCATGTACCTTATACTGTGTAGCCCAATTTTTACACTCTTCTATTAACTCTAAAGTAGCTTTCAGTGCTGAAATTTGACGTTGTGTCGCAGTTACTTTATCAGTGTCCACACCTGAACTGTGCAATTGTTCATTCCTGTTCGCTTCCAGCTCATCAAGGTTTTTCTTGAATTCAGCTTCGTATTTTTCTAGGTTTTCAGCAGCTTTTGCTTGTTGCTGTTCCAACGAAAGCTTCAGCTTGTCAATAGCCTCTTCTTTCAGCTTGTCAAATGTCTCTTGCTGTTGAGTGAGCTTGTCCCTGTACTGTTGTAGTACTTCACGGGAAGCTTCCAAGTCAGTAAAGGCTGTTTGCAGGTCACCCTCTATGCGTTGAATGACTGTGTCCTTGCTTGATTGGTGAGAATCCTTCAATTCTTCCATCTCAAGGTGAAGTCTTTTGACCTTATTTTCAGAGCTAGCCAGTTGCGCATAGACTTGCTGTACCTCTTCGTCCAGTTGGCGTACTTGCTGGCGGGAAGTGTCTGTCAGTTGCCTGAGTTGTAGTTCACGGTCCTGTTGGAAACTATCCAGTTTCTTATGCCAGTTAGTGAGTTTTTTCTCCAGTTTCTCTAACTCAGATCTAAAATCATCAGCTTGTTGTGGTTTGATATCGATGGTGCTCAGGTCTAGCTTGATCCCAAAGATGTTATTGCTGTCATCAGAAATTTCTGGCATAAGCCCTTTCGATAACAATACCTCTTCACGGCAGACTTTTCCGATCGTGTTTTCCCAGCCCTCGACATTCAGGTTCAGGAAGTCTTGAAGTGATCCTTCAAATTCTTCCAATCTTTTTTGTTGAAGGTTGATCTTATCTTCAATGTTACTACGCTCTTGTAGCAGTACTTTTTCTTCTGTATTCAGCTTTTGTTCAAGGCTTTCTTTCTTGCTTTCAAAAAGCACCCTCTGGTTTTTGAGTGCTGCCTTTTTTAGCTCATGCTCGCCTTTCAGGGCTGTTAGCTTTTGCGCTTCTTCACTGATTTTCTTCTGATGAATTTCTATTGCGCTATTTCCTTCAGAACCAATCTTAGCCCTTTCTTTGTCCAGCTGTAATTCATTGACTTTTAACCTGCGGATGTCTACATCCTGTTCAGCCGCAGCAAGGTCTTTTTGTAACTGTACAGTAGATTGCTTCTGCTTTTCAGCATTTTCTATGCGGATAGCCTCTGCTTTCTCATGGAACTCAGTCTTTGCATTGTTTAACTCTCGCTCTGTAGTTAGCTTGAAGTTTTCAAAGTTACCCTTCAATTGAGCTTCCTGAGCAGTGTACAATTGCTGAACTTCTTCAGCTTTGGCAGTCAGTGTTCTGAGTGTGGCCTCAAGGTTGGTGATTTTATCCTTGATCGCTATTTCTTCAGCTACTTTATCCAGTATTTCTTCTATCGAATATTTTTCACCATTAATCGAGATAGAAGCATATTGTTTCTTGAGCTGTTCGATCTGTTTGAGAGCACTTTTAGGTTCACCAATCTGTTGGTTAAGTTCTCGAACCTCCTCTTCATTTTCTTGAGCCTTTACCTCAAATGCCTGCTCAATATCGTGCAGTGTGATCTCAAGTTGATCTCTCTTGTTTTTGTCAAGCTTAAGTTGCTTTTCGGTGGCTTTTGCAGCCAAACCAAGTAGGTTTGCCACCTTGTCAAGCTCTTTTTCTTTACCAATTAGCTCATAATATAGCTCAATCAGTTCATCCGCAGTTTCCCTTTGTCTTTCAAAAGTCTCCAAAGCATTCAGCTCTTCCCTGAATTTTTTCAGATGTCGCTCAATGACTGTTAGGTCAATAGGTTTTTGCTCTTCCTCTACGACAGCGTCAATAATTGATTTCTTGATATAGTCAGAGTTGAGGGAAGAAGTCTTGAAGATGTTGGCAATGGCTTTAGGGATACTGGTGGTACGTTTGGCCACCTGTCCAGACCTAGCCTGAAGAAGTCCATAGTTGCGGTAACGACGCAACAGGGTAGAACCATAGATGATATTTCTTAGGTCACCATACTTGATGATTGGTTCTTCAGAATGACGGATTTCACGATTGTTACATGTTTCCCATACAGTTTCAGGTAAAAGAACCTGTCTTTCTTCAGTGATGAAAATGCTTGGGTCATAACCACTGTCCAGAATACGGAATTGCAGTCTGCCTCCGTGCTTATAGCAAACGATACAGTAATCTCCCTCTTCACGGGCTACTTCGTAGATGATATAAGAGTTAAGCTGTTCAAAGTAGTAATCAGAGAATGATCGTTGATTTTCTCGAATACCTAAGTCAGCCTTGTTGCTGGTCGGATTATAAAAGAAGAGGATCGCACGCAATACGGTTGTTTTACCAAAACCATTGGATCCTACAAAGTGAATATTGCCTTCAACTTCAACCTCCGAATAAGGAAGAGAAGCACTGTTGATGAATATCAGTTTTTTGAGATATCTATCTTGGTTTGTCATGTCTGTCAGTTAGTATGTTTAGACGTTAGGTTGAGGGATAGTGAGTTATGTGTGCCTGAGATTGAAACTTGAAAGTCTTTTTCAAAAACTTCTGGCAGGCTTATTTATCACTTCTCGACCTGGTCTACATCCAGCATTTCTATAATCTCTTCAAAATAGTTGTAAGAGGAGAGTACCTTGTAGCTCTCAGTTTCTGGATTTTCACATTCAAAGAAGGAGTCTCTTGTCATCTGCTCGATGATTTTGGTGATCCGTTCACGTATGGTGTCCTTGTCGAAATTCATTCTATTCAGAATCTCTAGCAGGTCGGTGTTAGTCTTGCAGCGTTGCTCGATATCACTTAACGTAAAGCGTGTACCTTCTGAAAACATGTTGTCATAAGTACGGAAAAATGCGAGGTAGTCAATATACTTGTAAAATCGCTCTACCTTTTGTTCCACCATTTGGCGAGGTTGTTCACGGGAAAAACAGAAGTAGTTTGTTCCTCTTTCCAAGACAAAATTAAGTGGTTGGAAGTATTGGTAGAAGTCTTCAAAGTACTGTTCGATCACCTCGTAAAGTTTGCGGACTTCGGCTTTGGAACTGTTGGCACTGACAAAGTGGCCAGCACTCATTACTTCAAAAGCCTTGTTGATATATTTCTTGATATGATCCATTTTAATAGATGCTAGAGTCTAGACATAAGATATTGAACAAAAGGAATCAGAAACCTATAACTGGACGGTTAATTAACGTCACTGTCCATGACTAGCTCTGTTGCTTTACTTTTGCTTTTATTCCCTTTTTTAGGCGTTACTTTAGCAAACTCTTTTCCGTTTAGCTGTAGCCTGTCTTCTTTTTCGGCAGAAAACTCCATCTCACTTTCATAGAGCAGGGCAATCTTACAGAAAACCTTGGTTCGCTCTTCAAATGGTGTTTCAACCTTAAATGGGAAGTCCATTATAAATGAGAAAAGGTCTTTATCTGAAGAGATAAACTTATCCTTGATGCTACCATAGTTAATTCGCTGTTCTATTACTGGCTTGGTATTGATCATGTCAAGATCCAATACCTCACCTGCTTTTATCAGTTTCTGGGAGCGGTGTTGTTGTTTGCCTGCCAATTTCAGGATCATGTCATACCCCTCGTCACTTCTTAAGTGGTCAAGTGACGGACGAGTCCTGAACTGTGGACGAGTGTCCATGAAAAGTGTTCTGTCCTGAGCGAGAACTTCCTCGATATTGGTGTATTTTTCCAACTCATAGTGATCTCTCAGCCGCTTGATTTTCATCAGCTTCTTGAATATGCGCTGATGGTAAACAATGCGGTTAATGAACGCTACAATTTCCTGACTGAGTTCGAGCAGGTTTGTTCGGGCAGGTTTCAGATAATCATGCCTAAGGTGATTGGCAAGACGGTTGAGTTGTTCATCCTGTACAGCCGTAAAGAAGTAATCATCCTTAAGGATGCCTTCCAGTGCCTCAATCAGTTCAATCAGCTTATCGGCCTTTTCATTGTGGTTCTGAATCTTAAGCTTACGGACTTCAGGATTGTCAGCAGTCTTATAATCCTGCATGACCAGCCTGCTCAGGTCAATCACGTTACGTCTGATGACCTTTCCGAGTCGTTTCAGTTCATCTTTGATCTTGTCAACATACTTGTCTTTTTCAGAGATGTCATCTTCAAGGAAGTAGAGCCTGATTCTTCTTTTGATTCCCTTGATTCGGGCATCGATCTCAAAGTTTTGGATATCATCGCGGATTTCCATGAATCCCTCAAGAAACGACATCAGTTGCTCATCCAACTGAACCTTATCTTCATCTTCGGAAACCAGTACTCCTTTGGCAATCAAACTGCGGATAAACTTCTCATCTCCATCCAGCATGTCCACCATCAGGTCAAATGAAACTTCCCGATGTTTGAACAGCATATCAATGATTCTTCGGACCTTGTTGTTGCCAAGTTCCAAGAGTAGTTGATCGACTGATTGAAATGCAGGCATAAGTTTATTGTTAGTGATTATCGAACTGGCATTTAGCCATTGAAATAGCCACGCAAGCTAGTGACTGACAAGTGAAAAAACAATATGTCAGTGGACCGTACGGCTTACGGGGCTGCTAATTTAGCAAATTTTATAGCCTATACACATTTGGTAGTAAAGCATAAAAAAAAGCCGGACTCAAGGACCCCGGCTTTTCTGCGTGTGTGTTTATTCTATCTGTGCGTGTGTTTTTATTGATTAAGGCTATTAATCAATTATTCTTAAGAGGCCAGGGTGTGTGTCTCCAGCCTCTTATTATATTATACGTATCAAATACGTTTATTGATTCGGTAAAGTAACGTTTGTACTTTCAAAAATCTTGTCTGCTGAGCCAGCAATAAATCCGTCGAACAGTTCCCCGTCCTTGTCTTCATAGCGCTTGGCGAACTCATAGTAGCAGGCAGGGATTTCGTAAGTACCCTCTACAAAGTCAACAGCTAATCTGTCAGCAAGAATACTCGACTGTTCGAGCATTTGCTCTGGCGTACCTTTTATTTCGCCTCCTGAGCCATTCATCTTGAAACCATTGTCTTTCAACAGTTGGTTTACACTTTCAAGGGATGTTTCCTTGTCCAGTTTATTCACAAATACAGTGAAGTGGTTAGGGCAGAAGCCGTACACATACATCCATGCAGCATATTCAGATTCCTCTCTTAAACGCTCGTAAATCTGATGAGAAGGTTTACCCCAAAGTCTTCCTTGGAATACTAACTCCAGAGGGTCAATCAGGTGCAGATCGCTGATTGCCAATAGGCAGTCAACAATTTCCTGAACGTACTCACTGCAAAGCTCTAGCCTAAGTTCACTGATAAAAATCTTTGGCGCATCCTTATCAGTCTTATGCTCATAGTGCTTTGCCAGAAGCTTCTTGGCAGTAAATTCATACTGTCCCTTCTCTTCATAACCACAAGCGGTGAATACCTTTGACATGGCTTCAATGTTCACGCGCGGATCATTGAAAGTACGGAAAGCAATGTGGTCATTTTTTACGTTGCCATATTGCTCGTCAAAGATGTTGTGAATCTTATGCGCAGATGGCGCAAGTGTCACATACTGATCCCAAAGCTTTTGCAGCAGTTGATCTTTGTTCATTGGTTGTGTTTGTTGTCAATATTTCATTATTATGAAGCAAATGTAATCAAAATAACTCTATACAATCGATTGAAAGATTTCAATTTTTATTTTTTGCTTAATTTTATGTCAAATTAATTTTTTTGTATTTTAGTAATTGTTAAAATAACACTTTTAAGACTATTTTACTATCAATGGAGTACCATATAGATTATACAGACCGACAGATTATTGCCGAACTTCACCGAAATGCGAGGAAGTCTTACCTTCAAATAGCAAAGGACCTGAAGATTTCGAACTCTTTGGTTCATCAACGGATCAATAAGCTTCGAGAAGCAGGGGTTATTTCAGATCCAAGCATACGTTTGGATCCCAAGAAACTAGGCATGGAGTGTTGTGCTTTTGTGAATATTACAGTGGAGAGTGGGAGAAAGGTAAATGATGTAGTGAAGAAGCTAAAGGCGATAGACGAGGTGGTGGAGTGCCATTTTATGAGTGGACAATTCACCTTGCTCGTGAAAATCTTTGCCAAGGACAGCGACAACCTAAGTGACATACTCTTGGATCAGATCAGTATTATAGAAGGAGTGGCAGCTACTGAAACAAATATTGCGTTCAGGACTGCTATAGATAGAGGTGTGGCAATAGGGGAATGATAACTCCGTGATATATTGAAACAATTAAGCCGTTCCGGATAAGAGAACGGCTTTACTTATTCTTTCAGTCTTTCCCGATGACGGGTAGAGAACAGAATTTCTTCAATCACTTGTTGGGTGATTTTCACTTGCCGATGAAAGCTGAGTAAGGTGGTGAGGTAATTTAACACCAACATCATTAAGCAAATGGAGGCATAAACTATATTAGGCTTCACGAAAACGAATAATACCAATAAGGTTAAACAAATCAGTGTTCCGAGGTACAGGTAGAGTTTGGTGCTTTCAAACATTCTGAAATGAACAAATACCAACGAGCCAGGGTTGCTGCATTCGATTTCACCCGTTACAACAGGGAGAAAGTTTTGGGCTGTTCTGATCCTTCTGGAAAAAGTAAAGGTGTCTTTCTTTATTATTCCATTAAACTGAAAGAAGTTCTCAAAGCCATGCTCAGGTTTATACCCAGGAGGAAGTGTGGCTTCTTCCAACCTGCTTTTAGCTTCTGCTGCTGAGAATGGGAGTACAAGCGTTATGTCGTCTTTTGGTAGAAAATTCATTTTATAATACGGTCAATCTTATCATGGAATAGTATTATTTTTATATTGAATATATAAGTCTGATTTGAAAGTGTGTAAAGAAAAGCCTTGCACACAATTAGAGCGCCTTGATTATTAAAAAACATTCGCAAACCAGCCTTTAACTTTATAACCCTTTTTTGGGGTGTTGAGTTGTGAATTTTTACTTTTTACTGCAAGAATCTATATATGAAAAAGCTGAAACTAATTCTGACAATACTGGTCGTAATATTACTCGCTGGAGCAAGCGGAATCTATGTTTTTCTGTCCAGTTCACTACCTCAGTATAATGGAGAGGTGACTCTGAAAGGTTTGAATGGTGATGTAGAAGTCCTTTACGATGAATATGGCGTACCACATATCTATGCAAAGAGTGAGGAAGATGCCTATTTCGCTTTGGGTTATGTACATGCCCAAGACAGGCTTTTTCAGATGGAAATGATGAGGCGGTTAGCTGCGGGTAAGTTGGCTGAAGTACTGGGGAGTGATTTGCTTCCAATTGATAAGTACTTCAGGACAATTGGATTAAATAAAGCAGCAGAAAAGATTGTCGCTGATATGGAGGTAGATAAAGGAGAGCCTTATTACAATGCTTGTAAAGCATATTTGTCAGGTGTAAATCAGTTTATTGAGTTGGGTACTACACCTCCTGAATTTACATTATTAGGAATCCCCAAGCAGCCATTTGACCTAAAAGATACCGGCCTGATTGCTGGTTATATGTCATTCAGCTTTGGCTACGGTGTGCGAATTGACCCTTATTTGGAGCAAATAGCTCAGCAATATGGTGATGCTTACCTGAAAGATCTTTCGATTGATTACACTCCTAATACCCAAAAAATTCCGGTTCATCCTTCGACAACAGATGTCTTGGCAGGTATGGGTAAAACTATGGCAATGGTAGATAAGTTGTCTCCAGTTCCTTTACTGATAGGGAGTAACAGTTGGATTATAAGTGCAGAGAAGTCAACAACAGGTTTCCCGATTTTTGCCAATGATACGCATATGGGACATACCCAACCCGCAGTATGGTATGAGGCACATTTGGAAGCTCCTGGCTTAAGTGTGTATGGTAAACATTTGGCTGGTGCACCGATGGTTGTTGTTGGTCATAATAGGTTTGCGGTATGGGGAATGACCATGTTTGAGAATGACGATATGGACTTTTTCGCCGAAAAGGTAAATCCGAACAATCCTGACGAAGTGCTGTATGAGGGAGGCTACGAGGCAATTCAATTACGCAAGGAAGAAATTTATGTCAAAGGACAGGAAGAGCCTGTTACCATTGAAGTCAAAGAGACACGTCACGGACCTATTATGAATGATGCCCTGATGTATGACGTAGGCGTAGCGGATTCGTATCCGATGTCCCTTTACTGGACATATCTGCACGCTCCAGGTAAACTTATTAAAGCGGTATATAGCTTGGCCCATACAGAACATATTGATGATGCACGTAAAGCGGCTTCCATGATTCATGCTCCAGGCTTGAATATTATGTATGCCGATCGAGATGGTAATATTGCTTGGTGGGCAGCTGCAAAAATCCTCCACAGAAATGACAGTGTTCATTCTAAAAGAATATTGGATGGAAGCATAAAAGCAGATGACTATTTAGGTTTCCATAAGTTCAGTCAGAATCCGCAGTCTGAAAATCCTCCTTCAGGTTATATTTATTCTGCAAATAACCAACCTGATTCTGTAGATGGTGTTTTGTATCCGGGCTATTATGCCCCCGAAAACCGTGCAGACAGGATTGTATCACTGCTTGAAGAAAATGAGAAATGGTCTCCTGAAATGGTACAAGAAATGGTCAGTGATGTGAAATCTGCTCAATTGAAAACCTTAGCCAACGAGATGGTAGCGGTACTTGAAAGTGAAGCGGTGGCTACTGATCCGTTTTCTGCAAAAGTGTTGGAAGTACTAAAAAATTGGGATGGAGGACATAAGACACCACAAGTAGGACCTGTGGTTTTTTACAAGATGTTGGCTAGGACATTATCAAATGCGATGATGGATGAAATGGGAGAGGAGATGTACGGTAACCTGCATCACACACATTTGATGTACCGTACACTGAATACATTGATGTTTAAAGAGAATTCTGTATGGTGGGATGACCTTTCTACAGATGGTGTAACAGAAACAAGGACGGCTATTTTTGTCAAATCATTCAATCAAAGTGTAATTGATTTGCAACAGGAATTGGGAAGTGATATTTCAGCTTGGCAATGGGGCAATGTTCATACATTGGAGCATCAACACCCCCTAGGAAAAGTAAAGCCACTGGACAAACTGCTGAATGTAGGTCCGATGAAAGTAAGAGGCGGATGGGAAGTGATAGACAACTCTTATTTTAAGCTGCCACTGGATGGGCAGTATCACAAAACTGGCGGGCCAGCCATGAGAG
Organism: Limibacter armeniacum; assembly: GCF_036880985.1. NCBI lineage: Bacteria > Pseudomonadati > Bacteroidota > Cytophagia > Cytophagales > Flammeovirgaceae > Limibacter > Limibacter armeniacum. The sequence continues at coordinate 403,676 of NZ_JBAJNO010000009.1, read as the reverse complement.
TTGTAATTGACCTGTCAGATATTGAGAATGGAAACAGTATTTTGCCTACTGGACAAGCTGGACACTTTATGAGTAAGCATTATGATGATCAGGCTGAGATGTATAATGTTGGTATGTTCAAAACGCAATGGATGAACAGAAAAGACATTGAAACTCATCAGGAAGGTAGATTATTACTTAAACCTGTAAACTGATTAAAGTAATAAAAGAAAAACCTCACCTTGTTAAAAGGGTGGGGTTTTCAATTGATAAAGTAGGCAAGATGAAAAAACGTTTCTTGAAGGAAATATATTGGCTGATTGGAGCTATTGTTATTACAATATTGTTAGGTTTTTCACTATTTGGAGAAAGACTTTTTGTAGGAGGAACATTTGAGATCCAACTACATGACACTTTCCTGTCTACCCCCAAGATGGTAGCATTACTTTAATGTTTTACTAATGGTACTGATATTATCGTTCTTGTTAAGAGTCAAAAGTAAATGGCTTAATATTATGATCACCGTGTTAAGTGGGATGATAGTTATGGCGCTAGCTTTTACATATTATAAAGTATTTGCAACGATTGGTGAATTGGAGAGAGGTATCGATTTAGCCATCATTCATAAGGGATTTATAATTACTCTATGCTTAATAGTATTCCTGTTGTTGGGGAGTTTATATAAGCTGTTTAATATAAACAGGACATCATGATTCGCTCAAGGTCTCATGGCAGAGTCCAATAAGGTAATGACCTTATTGTCTGCATCAATACTAGCTTTTACGCCAATGGGAACAGTGAATTTATTGGAGATGTGACCAATGTTAGAACCGTAGTAGGCAGGGATTCCCAATGGCTCTATATGCTGTTTGAGTAATTGTTTTATGGTAAATGAGGCTTTTGGGTCTGAAGAGTAACATCTTTTGCAATTGCCAAAAATTAATCCATTGATCTGGTCAAGTACACCTGCAATTTTGAGGTGTGTCAACATCCTGTCAATACTGTAAGGTTCTTCATTGAGGTCTTCCAGAAAAAGGATTTTTCCTGACCAGTTAGGCACATACTCAGAGCCTAACATGGTTGAGAGTACAGTGAGATTTCCTCCTGCCAATATTCCTTCGGCTTTTCCTCCAACTATGGTATAGGCACTTCTTTGGGTATTGTCGTCATTGACCATGCTGTAGGCCTTATTTTCCATCACTACTTTCTTGAAGTGCCCCACAGAGAAATCATTCCAGCTGGCATAACCGACCAATCCATGAAAAGTAACTAGGTTCGCTTTTGTGTACAGTCCAAGCAGAAGAGAGGTGATGTCACTTAGTCCCATCACGATTTTTGGGTTTTGTTTGACCAATTCATAATTGATCAATGGTAACATTCTGGAACAACCCCATCCTCCCCGCATTGCGATAATGGCTTTAACGCTGCTGTCAGCTATAAACCGATTGAATTCTTCTGCCCTTTGCCGATCTGTACCTGCCAAATAGCCATACTTACTGTAAACACTGTCTCCCAAAACAACCTCCATACCTAAGCTATCTAAGGCTTGCCTGATTCTTGAGATATAACGTGTGTTGAAAACGGCTCCAGCAGGTGCCATCACAGCCACTTTATCACCTGAAGCCAAAGAAGCTGGTTTTATCAGGGAGGTATTATCATTGCCAAGTACTGAAGGAATGGGTAAGAAAGAACTGGCTAATAATATAGAAGTGGATTTGAGGAAAGATCTTCTATGCATTGGAGTGTGAAAGTTGAGAGGGTAGTTTATTTTGGCATATCTATACAAGTTATTGATTTTGCATTGATAAGGAAAAGAAAAAGGTCTTCAGAGGATGTCTGAAAACCTTCTTTAACAAACAATTGCTTCTGGTGCTAAAAGTTAGATTCCAAAGCACAAGTATTTGATCACAATATAATCCTCAATGCCATACTTGGAGCCTTCTCTGCCCATACCACTTTCCTTGATACCACCGAAAGGAGCTACAGCTGTTGAAATCATGCCTGTGTTAATACCTACCATGCCGTATTCCAGTCCCTCCGCTACATTCCAGATTCTGCTGATATCTCTTCCATAAAAGTATGAGGCAAGTCCAAATGGAGTGTCATTTGCTACTTTTATCGCTTCTTCATCGGTTTTGAAACGGTAGACTGGTGCAACTGGTCCAAATATCTCTTCATGGGTCAGTTTCATTTTTTCGTTGGCTTCAGAAAGCACAGTAGGCTCATAGAACGTGCCACCAAGTTTGTGCTTATTTCCACCAGTAATCACTTTTGCACCTTTTTGTTTAGCATCATCTACAAAGTCCTCAACCTTGTCCAGTGCATCCTGATTGATCAGAGGGCCAATATTGACTTTTTTTTCCATTCCGTTACCTACTTTCAGGTTACGGACAGCCTCTGCCAATTTCTCTACAAATTGGTCATAAATGCCTTCCTGAGCATATAACCTATTGGCACAGACACAAGTTTGTCCTGCATTTCTGTATTTGGATGCAATGGCTCCTTCAACAGCAGCATCTAGATCAGCATCATCAAAGACAATAAAAGGAGCGTTTCCACCCAACTCCAATGATACTTTTTTTACTGTTCCTGAAGCCTGTTTCATCAGGATTTTACCAACTTCTGTAGAGCCTGTAAAGGAGACTTTCTTGACAAGAGGGTTGGTCGTGATTTCTTCTCCAATCACTTTAGAGTTGCTGGATGTAATGACATTAAAAACACCTTTTGGAAAGCCTGCCTGTTCGGCAAGTTCAGCCAATGCTAATGCAGATAGGGGAGTATCTTTACTTGGCTTTACTACTACAGGACAACCAGCGGCCAATGCAGGAGCAATCTTACGGGTAATCATGGCATTTGGGAAATTCCAAGGGGTGATGGCACCAACCACGCCAATGGGTTGCTTGATTACAACAATTCTTTTATCTGCCGCATGACCAGGAATTACATCCCCGTAAATTCGTTTGGCTTCTTCTGCAAACCACTCAACAAAAGACGCCCCATATCGGATTTCTCCTTTGGCTTCTTCAAGTGGTTTTCCCTGTTCAGTAGTTAGAATTTTACCTAGATCATCAACATATTCCATTTGGAGGTCAAACCATTTTCGGAGGATAGCAGAACGTTCAGCTGCAGTTTTGTCTTTCCATGCCGGAAATGCATCGTGAGCTGCTTCAATGGCTTTTTGGGTTTCTGCTTTTCCCATGTCAGGCAGTTCGGCTATTACACTTTCATCAAAAGGGTTTCTAACAGAAAATGTTTTGTTGTCATTCGCCCCTACCCACTGACCATCAATAAATGCTTGTTGCTTGAACAGCTTTGGATTATTTAAGTCTTGCATCAATGTTGATATTAAGCTGATTTGAAAATAGTTTTTACTTCAAATATGAAGTAACTGAACTTCGCAGCAATCTACAACCATTCCTGAGGTAAAATAAGCCTGTGTGTATCTTGGGTAATCTGAAATAAAAAAGCCCACCTGTCAAATCAGCTTGACAGATGGGCTTTGATAATTTCATATGGGAAAGTCCTTAGACTTTCTGTGCTATAGTAGCTGCTTGTTCTTCGTTAGGATGACCAGTCATTTGCTCAACCATGACACATACAGAGGCATCACCTGTTACATTGACCACTGTACGACACATATCTAGGATTCTGTCAGGAGCCATGATCAAAGCAATTCCTTCTACAGGAAGACCTGCTTGTTCCAATACAATGATCAGCATTACAATACCAGCACCCGGTACAGCTGCAGCACCAATAGATGCCAATGTAGCTGTCATTACGATACCCAACTGTTGCATGATTGTCAGGTCAATGCCATAAACCTGTGCAATGAATACAGCAGCAACACCTTGGTATAAGCTTGTACCATCCATATTGATAGTAGCCCCCATTGGAAGTACAAAACTAGCTGTATCTTCATGTACACCCAGTTCGTTTTCTACCTGTTTCATCGTAACAGGAAGTGTAGCAGCACTTGAACTTGTAGAGAATGCCATCATTTGAGCAGGGAAAATTCCTTTAAGGAACTTACCGACATCATATCGTCCAATTAGCTTAAGCATCAGCGGATAAACACCAAATGCCATAATTGCCAAGCCTAGTACTACTACCAATGAGTATTTGGCAAGAACACCTAGCAAGTCGATAGCACTTGCAGGGTCGTCACCTGCAAAGTCAGCAATAAGTGAGGCTAGTAGTGCAAATACACCGTATGGAGCAAATTCCATAATCAGGTTTACCATCTGAAGTATAACGGCATCCACACCTTGGAAAAAAGCTTTGACTGGTGCCACTTTTTTCTGGTCTATCATTACCATTGAAATACCGAAAATGATGGCGAAGAAAATTACTTGTAGCATTGCGCCATTATCTCCAGCAGATTCAAATATGTTGGAAGGGATCATGTCCAGCAGAGGCTGTAATGGACCTTGTTTACTTACACTTTCTGCTGTTGCCAGTCGGGTAGCGGTATCACTACCAAACTTCTCGGCAAACATCTGACGCGTTTCTGGAGAAAAACCGCTGCCAGGCTTGAAGATATTAACAAGTACCAAGCCTATTGATACTGCAATAAAGGTAGTCAAGATGTAGATACCGATTGTTCGGGAACCCATCTTAGAGAGTTTTGAAATATCTGTCATGGAAGTGATACCATTGATCAGTGATACCAGCACCAGCGGAACAGCAATTAGTTTTAGTAGGCGGATGAAAATAGTACCGAATGGTTTTATCCAATCTGAGGTGAATTGGTTAAGTCCCGCAGAGCTGAGTATCAAGCCCAAGACTACGCCAAGAACCATCCCGATAATAATCTTCCAGTGCAGAGCAAGTTTCTTCATTTAGTCTAGTGTTGTATATGTTCTGAATATGCGATACGTATTTAACAATCACGCAAAATACAAATTCTGATGGATTAACATAAAATTCTATAGGGATCGTGATGCCGTTTAAGTATCCTAATATTTCATTGTACAGAATTTTGTGGGTGATTATTTTTTATGTGCAATAGTGATAAATATTTGTAAATTGTCAAGACCAAATATTATTTTCATATCTACTCTTTTATAGAAAACTGAGTGTGAAGATAATTACTCCTGTTCTGTTGCCAATTACGGAAGGCAGGAGTCAATAACTACAACTAAAACAATTTTTTTGTGTCAAATTAATGCTAACAACTTATCATGTTTGATTTCGACAAATGGCAGGAGATCTATGAAACAATCCGCCGGCATAAACTGCGAACTGCTCTGACAGCATTTGGGGTTGGCTGGGGGATTTTTATGCTTGTAATCCTGTTGGGAGCAGGTAATGCTCTGCAAAATGGCGCAGAACACGAGATGCGCGATGATGCTGTAAACAGTATCTGGGTGTGGCCCGGTAGGGCGAGTAAGCCTTTTAAGGGGTTGCCTATCAATCGACCAATTCAGCTTACCAATGTTGATCACGATGGTTTGAAAGAAGACTTTGAACTGGCTGAACATACTTCAGCCCGGTTTTATCTGGGCGGGGAGTTTACGGTAGTTTATAAACAGGAAACATCGGCATTTTCTGTACGGTGTGTCCATCCCGGTCATCAATTTCTTGAAAATTCCATAGTGACTGATGGTCGATACCTGAATGATATTGACATCAAGGAAAAACGTAAAGTCGCTATCATTGGCAAGACCGTGAAGGAGCGACTGTTTAAGGAAGAAAATGCTGTCGGGGAGAATATCATTATCAAAGGAGTAGTGTTTAAGGTAGTCGGGGTGTATGAAGACACTGGGGGTGAGCGTGAGATGGAAATCATATACTTACCTGTTACTACTGCACAACTGGCATTCAATGGCGGTAAAAAGAACATTAACCAAATGATGTTCACATTGGGGGATGCATCTGTAGCGGAAGCGGCTGAAGTGGAAAGAAAACTGAGGGAAAAGCTTGCCGCCAGACACAGTTTTGACAGAACCGATGACCGAGCAGTATGGATCAGGAATAATGTGGAGAATTTCCAGAAGTTTCAGAATCTCTTTACAGGAATCAAGGCATTTGTTTGGCTGGTGGCGCTGGGGTCTATCTTTTCAGGGATCATTGGTGTGAGTAATATCATGATGATTATTGTAAAGGAGCGTACGAGAGAAATCGGGGTTCGCAAAGCGTTGGGAGCTACTCCTTGGTCTATTGTCAGCTTGATTTTACAGGAATCTGTTGTCATTACAGGTGTCGCAGGATATATAGGCTTATTGGCAGGTTTGAGTGTCTTGCAGCTTTTCAATTACATCATTGATAAGAATGAAATTGATACGGGCTTTTTCCGACATCCGGAAGTGCCTTTCGGTGTAATTGTCGCAGCTACCTTGATTCTGGTTGCTTTTGGCGCGATTGCAGGACTGATTCCATCAGTCAGGGCTGCCAAAGTGAATCCAGTAGTAGCGATGCGTGCTGAATGATTCATTTCATAACTCAAAAACCTGAAAGTATATGTTTGATATAGATAAGTGGCAGGAAATACTTGCTACGATCAGTAAAAATAAATTACGGACGTTTCTGACCGCAATGAGTGTGGCTTGGGGACTTTATATGTTGGTTTTTATGCTTGGGGCTGGTAGTGGACTGGAACATGGTATACTACGGGGCTTCGGGGACTATGCAACCAACAGTGGAGAAGTTTGGGGACGAAGAACCAGTATGCCATATGCGGGGCTACAGGCTGGACGGTATGTAAGTTTTACCTACCGTGATATGGAAATCATAAGGAATAAAGTGAAAGGAATAGACCTTTTGGCGCCACATTCCAACCGATCTTTTCTAGTATCAAGAAGCAACAAAAGTGAGTCACTTCAGATTAGGGGAGATGTTCCGGATCTTCAGAAGATCGACCCTAAAAATGTATCGAAAGGTCGTTTTTTGAATGAACTGGATATCAAGGAAAAGCGGAAAGTAGTGGTGATTGGCAGGAGAGCCAAGCAGTTGCTTTTTGATGAGGAAGAAGAAGCCATTGGCGATTTCGTGAAGATCAAAGGTGTGTTTTTCAAGGTTGTCGGGATTTTCCAGTCAAAAAGAAATGACGAATGGGCTTTGGAACAGGAAAAGAACCTGTATATACCACTCCCAACCATGCAACAGGCGCTGACGAACAACGAGCGCATTGACTACTTTACCTTTACAGCTTTGCCAGATGTGGCGGTGTCAGATGTAGAGAAAGCAGTAAAGGAAGAATTGAGGAAAATACATAAAGTGAGTCCTGAAGATAAGAATGCTATCGGTTCTTGGAACATGGAGGAAGAGTTTGCCAAAATACAGGGTATGTTTTTAGGTATTAATGGTCTTATCTGGATTGTGGGAGTATTTACCATTCTCGCTGGAGTGATTGGCGTGAGTAACATCATGCTGATTGTGGTGAAGGAACGTACCAAAGAAATTGGACTGAGAAAGGCATTGGGAGCAACTCCTTTTTCTATCATCTCCCTGATTATACAGGAGTCTGTTTTTATCACAGCAATGTCAGGGTATGTAGGGTTGTTTTTTGGGATTATGGTAGTGGATGGTATCCGTTATCTGGTAGATGAAGTGGCAGGAGGCGTAAGCATGTTCGCATCTCCTTCCATAGATGGTAGTGTCGCCCTTAGTGCTTTAGCATTTTTGGTTGTTTCAGGAATGTTTGCAGGGATTCTTCCTGCTATTAAGGCAGCTGCTGTTAGCCCTGTAGAAGCATTGAGAGATGAGTAATGCTAATTTCAAAATTGAAAACTAAAATCGTATAAATACACAGTCAAATTAATTCTAGTATAGTCATGAAACAAGTCTTAACAATATTGGCAATTGTAGCAGTGGTTGGTAGTGCCGTTGGTATGGGGTATTATTTCTATAAAAATAATGATGAGCCGACAGAAAAGTATGCAACAGTAAAGCCTGAAATGAGCGATGTATTCAAGAAGACAGTCGCAACAGGCTCTATTATGCCAAAGAAAGAAATCACGATCAAGCCTCAGGTTTCGGGTATTTTGGATAAACTATATATCGAGCCAGGTCAAAAAGTGAAAAAAGGACAGTTGCTTGCCAAAATTCAGGTAATTCCAGACATGTCTAGCTTAAGTAATGCGGAGTCTCAGTTAAGAAGAGCTAAGATCACATTGGAGAATGCAGACAAGGAACTGAAACGTCAGCAGAGACTTTATGAGCAAGGGGTGATCTCAAGTCAGGAATTCCAGACTTTCAAACGTGAATTTGATCTGGCGAAAGAAAATGTGGAAAGTGGCAAAGAGAACCTGAAGATTATCAAGGAAGGTACAGCAAGCGATGCAGGAGCATCTACTACACTTGTTCGCTCAACAGTTGACGGAATGGTATTGGATACGCCATTTAAAGAAGGTAGCCAGGTGATTATGAGTAATAACTTTAACGAGGGTAGTACAATCGCCACTATTGCAGATATGGGTGAGATGATCTTCGAAGGTAAAGTGGATGAGTCTGAGGTGGGTAAGCTTCAGAAAGGAATGCCACTAAAACTGAAGGTTGGTGCTATTGATGGTGTGGAGTTCAATGCTAACCTGAATTACATTTCACCAAAAGGTATCACGGAAGAAGGAGCTATCAAGTTTGATGTGAAAGCAAATGTAGCGTTGATCGACAGTGTTTTCTTACGTGCTGGTTATAGCGCCAATGCAGATATCGTATTGGATAAACGCCTGAACGTACTGACAGTGGAGGAAAGTAATGTTACTTTCAATAACGATTCTACTTTTGTTGAGGTGAAAATAGGAGAGGACAAGTTTGAGAAGCGTTTGCTGAAAACAGGTCTTTCTGATGGTATTAATATCGAGGTTCTTTCAGGAATTACGAAAGACGATGAAATTAAAAAGTTGTAATTAGAAGATAGCTACTTATTTTCATTCCAAAGCTGCATTTGTCTAGAAGGCAAATGCAGCTTTTTTTATAAATAATATTTATTGAATTCAAACAAGTATTAAGGTTTGAAAAAAAGGGTGGGGTACTCTAAAAGTGGGTTGTATTAGTATTAGAAAGCAGCTAAGAAAGCATTAGTTCATAGCAAAAAGTAGAATGAGAAATAGTTAGTTTTTGGGTTACTTGTAAAAAAGCCTCGGTTTCCGAGGCTTTTTTATTTTGTATTCAAAATGGCAATTACTTGTGTGAATATTTGATAAGAAAATAGAAGCAAAGTAGGGGGATTCATTCGCCTGCTGTATAAATATTGAAAAGTAAATACTAGATGTAATTAGTTTTTGGGTAAATGCAAAAGAAGCTCCATGTTGGGGCTTTTTTTGTTTCTATAGTAAAAACTGCCCCAACATGACATTTGGATCATTCTAGGGATGACGTTCTCTTCTAAAGCTATTCATGATCTCAACATCCCAATTGTATTTTTCAGGTCTATAATCACTATTCTTGTAATAATTTTATTATCTTTTGAAGATTTTTAGGTGAAATATTAAGGCTTTTATAGCGTTAGGAGGGTATTGAAACTTGAATAAATCGAAGAGCGTACTCATTGTAAAAGCAAACGTACGATAGCGAAACAAGCAAAAAAACACCAGTTAAAAAGTGATTTTTTTATGAGAATAAAACACAAGTATCACCTGTTGATCTGGACGATTACCATTCTATTGGCAGGTGTCGGACTTGAAGCTAAGGCTCAACTTAGTCAGAACCCTTTTTTGATGAATTTGAGATTCTATGAGCAGGTACATGCTGAGAACGGGTTTGATAAACTTGAGTTTCCAATGAGTGATGTGGAAAACGTTACTGTGGCAGGAGATAAAGTGTATGCTTCTTACAAGTTCAAAGAAGGATCCACGAGCCGCCATCCAAACCCACAACAAATTCTGACAGCCTATTATGACCGTATTCGTTCGATGAGAGGACGCCCTATCTTTAAGGGTAATTCTCATGCTACGTTTCAGGTTAAGTCTAATGGGAAAGAATATTACTGTGTGATTGAAGCATATGATGAAGGAAAATCTTATGCTGTATCTGTTATCCTGAAAGAGGAAATGCAGGAAGCTACCAGAGCGAAAGAAATGTTGGCACTGTTGAATACGAAAGGTCAGCTTGACCTGTATATTATTTTCTCAACAGGTAGTGCAGACCTGTCTCCAGCTTCTAACTCTACTATCAACGAGATTGTTGAGTTACTTCGTTTTGCACCTAAGATGTCTATCAGTATCGAAGGACATACCGATAATGTAGGTTCTCCTGCTAAAAACAAGCAACTTTCAGAAGACAGGGCAATTTCTGTAAAGAAGGCATTGATAGCTAAGGGGATTGACCCTAGAAGAATGCAGACTCAAGGTTGGGGACAAGAGAAGCCTGTTGCAGACAACAGTACCGAAAAGGGTAGACTCCGTAACAGACGTGTATCGATTGTGAAAACCAACTAGTGATAAAAATATTGATTGAGATGATCAAGGCGCCATTCCCAATTTAGGGAATGGCGCTTTTATTTTGGCATGCTGGAGATACTGTTTGGAAGATGGGTTGTCTAGTCTTGTCAATTTGTTACTTTTATATTACATGAAAAGGGATAGTCACCTTTTATGGTTTGTGTCATGTATTTAACCAATCAGCTTAAGCCTATGGAATTATCTTCTAATACACCGATTACTTATGAGGTACCAACTGTTTCGGAAGGTGGCAGAAGGCTTGTGGTCTCAGATATACATGGGTGTATCCGTACTTTTCTCCGACTGTTAGATCGTGTGGAATTGACCAAATCAGATCAGCTGTTTTTATTGGGCGATTACATAGATCGTGGACCAAACTCAAAAGCGGTAATTGACACTTTGCTTGATCTAAAAGAAGAAGGGTATCAATTATATATGCTTCGAGGAAATCATGAACAGATGCTGTTGGATTATCTCTCGTTGCCTGCTGAGGAACTGGAGCAGTATGTCAAGACTTGCAGGACAAATAACCTTTTTGATAAGCATATGCAGATGCTTGAACCTTACAAAACGTGGATGAGCAGTTTGCCATTTTACTTTGACTTAGGTGATTATTATCTGGTGCATGCAGGGTTCAATTTCGAAGTACCTAACCCTTTTGAAGATACTTATCATATGCTTTGGATTAGGTGGAATACGGTACCCGCTGAAAAACTGAATGGTAGAAAGTTGATTCATGGGCATACACCAATGCCACTTTCAGCAATAGAAAGGGAAATTGAAAAGAATGCAGCTAAAATCTGTTTGGATAATGGGTGTGTTTACACCATGATGGACAAAGGTGTCGGACACTTGCTTTGTTTTAACCTTGATACCTCAGAGCTTACCATTCAAGCTAATATAGAGGATATTTAAAAATAGCTGATAGCCATTTCAATTTGGTTAATTGTGCTTTCATACTTTTTCTGTTTTTCAGAAGGGTAAACCATACGGAAGTTGGCAAAGTGATTCAGCAGTTTTACCGTCTTCTGATAAAAGATGTTTCCTTTGTCATCATATCCAGAGATGACATAATAATTATCCTTCAGAAGCTTGTAAGTGATGCGCTCATGATCAGCACCAAGAAGCAGGTCACTTAAGTAAAGCTTTTTGAGATCGGAAGCCTTTTTAAAAGAAGCGAGATCTGTTCCAACAAACTCAAGGAGAGACGGGTGTAGGTTGTCAAAAAGTTTCTCTTCATCTGCCATAAATCCAAGAGAGCCCCAAACAGAAAGTTGTGCTTTTCCATCACTGAACTCAGTGCCATCCGAATGAACTGGAACAGGATTTTCCAATGGCTTGAAATCACTCGAAAACTGCGCTAGAAAGCTAAAGTTTTTGTTCTGGTAGGTAGCGATTTCTCCATCAGTAAAATAAGCCAAATTTGGTTGATCCAGCGCAGCTTGTTTTACATTGGTTTTATGTTCTTGCTTACCACAGCCAAAAGTAATTAGGAGAAGTAGCCAAAAAAACTTTTTCATTTGTTCGGGTCTAAAAAGTATTATCCTTTTCGATTAAAAGTCTTAAGACATCAGATTGCACCTAAAAGTTATGATCAATAAAGATGACAATTTATCGTTGCATTTTGCCTTTGTTCTCAAATCTAATGTCTTAAGACCTAAAAATCACTTTTTCTTCTTTTTTCTTCTGTGATCCACTTCTGGCATCAGCACTTTACCTTCCTCAAGGTGCTCAAAAAGGTGTTGAGCAAAAAATGGCGCCAATGAAACTCCTTTGGTTCCAAGTCCATTAAAGATGGCTAGGTTTGGAAACTCCTCATGCGTGCCTAGGAATGGTCTTCTGTCATAAGTAGCTGGACGTATTCCTGCCCATTGATCCAAAATTTCATATTCATCATTGATCAATGCATCAAGTTTTTCCACCAGTTGGATCCTGCCTTTCTCAGTGGCATCGGTAGACATATCCTTATAGTCATAGGTAGCACCAATCTTGCAGGTTCCATCATCATCAATAGGTAAGATAAATCCATTCCGGTTGATGATATGCTTAAAACGGGCATTCTTGAACCTGACAAGTAAAAGCTCACCTTTTACATTACGGAAATCCAGATCGCCAAAGAGAGGGTTTTCTACATTTTCGGCACCTTCACAGAATACAAGTTTATTTGCTTCAATGCCCTTCCATTTTACAGAAGTATCGGTCACTTCCAGTTCTTCAGCTTTCACCTTTTCCTTGATAAAAGCCCCTTTAGATTCCATGTATTTTGCAAAGGCATCCAATAAAGGACCGATTTCCAGATAACCAGACTGGGTTACTTCCATTCCGCCAAATTTCCCATTGACGGTATCGTACAACCCATTTGGATGAAAGCCTTTGATATAAGTCTCATATTTTTCTTCTGCACTTGCTGAAAGCCAGTCAGTTTGCTTTTCCTGATTTTCAAAAGGAAAGAAAAGATTCATTTTGTGAAAAAACGCCTGACCAAGTGACTCATTGAGGTCACTGTAAAAGCTGTGGAGTTTTTCAAAGAGTTGGTCAGCAAGCCATGTTTTGACCATTTTTCTACCTGTGATCGGATTGACAATCCCTCCAGCCATTCGTGAAGAACTGTTGGGGTTGTGTCTGTCAGCGATGACCACAGTTTTCCCATTTTTCATAAGTGTATGTGCCAGAACCGTTCCGGCAATACCTTGCCCTACAATCAGATAGTCATATTTCGTGTTCATAAGAGCAAACTTACGCTAAACATTAAAATTTGTTAGAAAAATCCTTTTTTTTCTCCTGAAGCGGATTCGCTCGGTTTAATCGGCGAGGCTTTTTGTGTACCTTTGGTGGCTATTGAAAATGGAAAACGGATTATTTTGTCTAAAATATTGAGTAAATGATTCATATAGAAAAATTCACATTCGGAGCGTTTGCCGAAAACACTTACATACTCTACGATGAGAACAAGAACTGTATCGTTGTAGATCCAGGGTGTATGGATGAGGGAGAACGCTTGGAGCTGACCAATTTTATCAGTGACAATGGCTTGAAGGTAGAGAAAGTAGTGAATACCCATTGTCATATTGACCATATATTCGGAAATAAGTTTGTAAAGGAACACTTTGGTGTAAAACTTTATATCCCTAAAGATGAGGCGCAAGTGCTGGCTTGGGGTAAGCTTTCAGCAGACAAGTGGGGAATCCCGGGTTTTGAAGAAACGGAACCTGACGAATTTATACCGAATGAAGGCAAGCTAACACTGGGAAACGAAGTGTTGGAAATCCTTTTTGTACCAGGACATTCGCCTGGACATCTAGCTTTTTACAATAAAGAAGGCGCATTTGTAATAGGAGGGGATGTGTTGTTCAAGCAGAGTATTGGGCGTACAGACTTGCCAGGTGGAGATATGGCAACCTTGACGGATAGTATCAGAAAGGTGATGTATCAGTTACCTGAAGATACGGTTGTTCATTGCGGACACGGCCCATCGACTACTATTGGAGAAGAAAAAAGAATGAACCCATTTGTGAGAGCTGTGTAATAGGAGACTCCCTAACTAGGATTTTTTATGATTAAGAAACATATTCCAAATGCCCTTACCTGTGCCAATGCTGTATCAGGTGGAATAGGGATTGTAAAATGCTTTGAAGGAGCATTACATGAAGCTGCAGCGATGATTCTGATTGCTGCTGTATTTGATTTTTTTGATGGTTTTGCTGCTAGAATGCTGAAAGTTTCTTCTCCAATGGGGAAAGAGCTGGACTCTATGGCTGACATGGTGTCTTTTGGTGTATTGCCTGCCATGATCATGTATAAGCTGATGCAAGGCGTAACAGGAGACCCGTACTTGCCACTGATAAGTATGTTGATCGTGGCGTTTTCTGCACTGAGATTGGCTAAGTTCAATATTGATACAAGGCAAAGTGATTCATTTATTGGGGTACCTACTCCAACCAATGCTTTGCTGATTGGGTCTTTGCCAGTGATAAAGGTTTTTCACCCAGAGTATGCACCATACATTGATAATCTTTGGCTACTGATAGCTGTCACTGTTATAATGTCCCTGTTGTTAGTGGCGGAGTTGCCGTTATTGGCACTGAAATTCAAGGATTTCAACTTTGCAAACAACAAGTTCAGGTTCATTTTGATAGGAACAGCTTTAATACTGATCGTAGCATTTAAAGCGTTGTCGGTACCATTGGTAGTAGCGGCATACATTGTGCTTTCTGTTGTAAATAATATGGCGGGAAGTACAGGAGGGAAGTAAACCAGTGAATGAAAATTAAACTGATCGACAGACATGAGGAAGATTTTTTGGATTGCAGCAGCTTTTGCCGTGACTGCTTGTGCAGGAACTAAACAGACCACTAAGACCGTAGCTGAAGATAATACAACTGAAATCATCGAACAGAAAAGTGAAAATAATGTAACTATGGTAGGTGATTGGAAATTTGCTTATTACGAAAGTTCTAATGGTGAAAAAGAGGCTCCTGAGGTGCCTGTAAACCTGAAGGTCGTAGAAGATAAAGAGGGTAACATCCGTTTCGGAGGGAAAATATTCAATAGTTTCAATGGCGGGTTTGAGGTACTGGATAACCATAACCTGAAAGTGACACCTATTGCGATGACACGTATGATGCCTCCGAATCCTGAGCCTGAGAATAAGTTTGTAGGTGCTATTCAGAAAGCAAATGCCTATGAGTTAACAGACAATAAGTTGACTTTGACTTATGACGGTGGGAAATTGGTGTTTACCAAATAGATCACATCAGGATAAAAAAAGGGATTGTCTGACAAAACATCAGGCAATCCCTTTTTTTATTACTTTTTCTTGCTGCGTTGTTTGAAAGACCATGTGAAGTAGAATTCAGAAACAATGGTTCCATCTTTCATCTTACCAACAGTCTTTGCCTTTACAGTTGCAGCCTCGCCAGTTTCAATCGCTTTTCTGACAGCCTCAAAGATTTTATCGCCATCTACACAAGTAAAGGTGACTTTTCCAGTAGCTTTTTTAGGAAAAGTAGCTTGAAGATCTACGATAATGAATGCAACTGATGGAGAGTACCCTTGTACCGCCAGCATACAGATCGCTGCTGTCGAAAGTTCAGCAGCCATGCTTTGCGCCGCAAAATAAATTGACTTGAAGGGGTTCTTATTTAGCCATGTAAAAGGCATGGTTGTCTCACATGAGTCTGCCTCTAGCTTTTTCATCCGCATTCCCGCCAAGTATCCCAGTGGTACTTGCGTTAGGGTAAATGTATTAAATGCTAAGGCATTCATCATTTTCTTTTTGAAAGCCTGCTGTGCGCCATTAAGTTTGACAGCTGTTTGAGTTGTGTTATCCATGTTGTTTTATTGGTAGAAATGCTTGAATTAAAGTAGCTTTTCAAGCATGTATGTTTATTGGAATAATGAAATATTTCTTAATTCATTTTAATATAGTTTTAACAACCTTTAATTCTGCTTTTGTCAATAACATTATTTTGTATATTGAATAGACTAGGATGCTTTTCTAGCCCAATAATCAGCTATTTACATTGAACCAAACAATCCATTACAATAATGCAACTATTCGAAGCAGTCTTTCTAATATACCTGTTAGTGTCTTCAGTGGCTATCATGGCAAAATGTTATCGCTCATTTTTGGGTAGCATGCCTACTTCAAAGGGGCTGTTGACAGGTAGTATCATTTTATTGTTGCTTGCGTTGTTCAATTTCGCATTTTATGATGCTGTGACCAACAATACTAGCATATTTATAGCTTTAAGACAATAGTGATTATTCATTCACGATCTTTTTAGAGTTAAATATTTTCTATAAAAAAACCTAGACTTTACAGTCTAGGTTTTTATTTTTGATTAAGATGGACAATGACTTATTTGAATCTGTTATAAATTTAAAAGCAATTGACAGGTTTGACGTAATAAAATCAGACCCCTTTATTTACGATAACCTATTTAGAATCCATGGAGAAACAAGTCAAGACAAGAAGTCATTCAACAGTTAATCAGACAATGCAGGCTGCTATTGCTGAGGTAGAACCCGAAACAATAGAGGTAGGAGTTGAGCTGATTGATAGTGAACCCTATTATAACCCCAAAACTGAACAGAACCCCCAGATAAAACCCAAAACCCAGTCTGATAATGCGGTCTTGTTACAACCGGAGTCAATCTCTGAGGAACAAGCGATCAGCAATATCAGTGAGATTAATAAAGACTTTGACCCCGGATATGCATATAGTATTACAAAGAGGATTTTATCTTACATCAATAAGTATTATTTCAGGGTAGAGTTTATAGGCTTTGATGAATTGCCTAAACGCAATAACCCTGACCATCCTTTAATTTATGCCAGTAACCATTCGGGAATGGCTTTTCCATGGGATGCTATTTCGTTTACTTCAGGTCTTTTTGCCAAGACAGGCTTTGATATGACGCAGTCAGCAAGAGCACTGACAGCACCTGCGCTTTCAAGGACCCATATCATGAGTCCATTCTTGATTGACAACTTTTGGAAGCGCTTGGGTGCAATTGATGCTACGCGGCTCAACTTTGAGGCAGCCATGCATTATAAAGGTGCCAATGTTATGATCTATCCAGAAGGAGTGCCTGGTATTGCCAAAGGGTATAATAATAAGTACCAGCTTCAAAGGCTTGCTACATCATCTTTAAGAATGAGTATCAAGTACAAAACTGATATTATCCCATTTGCAACGGTAAATGGAGAGTATATCAACCCGTTCAGTTATAGTATTGCAAAACTGAATGACCTTGTTCAGAAGTTGGGAATTCCATTTCTTCCTATAGGACCTGCTTTGTTCCTGATTCCGTTTCAGCCTTGGTTGTTTTACTTTGCATTTCCAGCAAAACTAACTTTTGTAAGAGGTAAGCGAATCAAGCCTTACGAACTGGTAGGCAACAGACCATTGGAAGAAGTAAGTGAAGAAGAAATTCAAGAGCTAAGGGATAAACTCCAACAACAGATGCAACGAGAATTGGATGCAGCTGTCGCTAAGTATGGAAAAAAACCTTATGACTTGTGGGAGCTGATGCGTGTTACTTTAAGTAATGCTTCCAAGATTATGCACTTTATACCTCTTGTTTGGCCAATCTTGTTTAGAGAACATGAAAGGCAGTACACAAGCTTGAGAGATCGAATGGATAATATGGGGATTTTGCCAAAGGATGACGCTGACCGTATCAGGAAAATGCAAGAAGTACATGAAGCCAGAGGGGAGCAAGAAGTGACTGTACTGTCAGTGGTGGACACTGTACTGAAAAACCCTGAAATACTATTGCTTTATACTCCAGTTGTTGGTTTGATATCCATGTTTAGGGGAGATGATTAAAGACTGTATGAATAGCTTGAAAATATTCGAAAGACACTCTAATTAAGAGTGTCTTTTTGTTTTAATGAATGTTTGTGAACTCTCATTATTAATGAAGTGTTATTTTTACACTATTGTTTTGTGAACAATAGGAGATAGAGGTTGAAGTTTTCTCAATATTTCTGTCCAATTTTTTAATAGGCAACATTCTTTTCTATACACATGGCATCATTCATACATAATGTCTTACGTCTCTCACTAAACAGTACTTCAAGAGTAGTTTCAGATAAGGTGATCACATTTGAATACCTAAGAGGGTTATTAGAAGTGGGAACCATTTGGATGTTAAGTCCTTGGGGGATAAAGTTTGACAGGTTTTTGATTGGAAATATGCAAGCTGAAATAATTGCACCAGTTGGGAAACGTGTCCAGAATAAAATGATGCTGTATTTGCATGGAGGGGGGTATGCTTTAGGGTCTACCCAGACACATAGATCAATGGTGGGGCAAATTGTAAAACTTACACGTGTACCAGCTTTGATGGTAGATTATCGCAAAATACCAGAAGCACCATGTCCTGCTGCAATAGAAGATGCTTTTGCAGCATATTGCTGGTTGTTGGATCAGGGGTATGATGGTAATCAGATAGTCATTGCTGGAGACTCTGCGGGTGGGGGACTGGCATTGTCTACTATTTTTGCAATTAAGGAAAATAAACTGCCGATGCCTGCCGGTTGTATCTGTTTGTCGCCTTGGGTAGACCTTGCTGTAAAAGGAAAAGATGCCAAAGCTTCTGAGTTGTATGATCCATTTATCCGGATCAATGCGATGAAAAGGTGGGGACGCATATACGCAGGTGAACTGCCTGTAGAAAATCCTATGGTTTCGCCATTGTATGGTGATTTTACAGGTTTTCCACCAATGATGGTTCAGGCTTCGGATGGGGAAGTACTCTACTCTGATGCGGTCAGGCTTGTGGAAGCGGCAAAAAAGGCAGGAGTGGAAGTGGACTTTCAGGTTTGGAATGGATTAATACACTGGTGGCACCTGTTTTGGCGAATCATCCCAGAAGCAGAAATATCTATTAAAAAAATTGCAGAATTTCCATTTTTCTCATCGAAGAACCCGTAACTTAAGGTCGTCATCATGAATGGTATGGCTTCCCAGCTATAGCTGGTGAAGCCATTTTTATTTATGATTCACACAAGGGGTATTGGAAGTAATAGGTTGGTTAAATGATGGATATGTTGTGGTGATTTGATGAAAATAATTGCAGAAATATTCATAAAAATGATTGTTCATTCACTAACCTTTCGTATCTTTGAGCTAAGATAAGAACAGGATAATTTGCATCCCCATCTACAACCTTTAAATTTGAATAGAACCCTATTTAATAACATAATTTTCAGTCAACTAAATAACTCAAAAAAATGGAAGAACTAATTAAGAGATTCGTTTATACTGGTGTAGGAATCGTAGCTTTTACTGCTGAAAAAGTAAAAGAGATTGTTGACAAACTGGTGGCTGAGGAAAAACTAACTGAAGAGGAAGGTAAAAAGATAGTAGATGAATTCCTGAGCAATACAGAATCAAGAAAAGATGAATTTGAGTCCCAACTGAAAGTATTGGCAGAGAAATTTTCAAGTGTATTCTCTATGAAAGATGCCAAAACGGAAGATGTTGAGGATCTCAAAGCAAGAATAGAAGCGCTAGAAGCAAGACAAAAGACTGCAAAGTCTTCGTCTGCAAAAACAACGGCAACTGAAGGTTCAAAAGCCTAAATTTTCTGGTACTTTTTTGTGATGTGTGCAAGCCAGTGACCCATTATGGGCACTGGCTTTTTTAGTGCCCTTTTGTTGAACCCCACTAAATTATAGAATGTTCCTCTGCCCAATATTTTCCTTTCAAACCATTCTTTCAATATTTCTCAATCGGTTGCGGACATTTCAATTTTCTTCTTACTTTTGTTTTACCATACAACACAACAAATCAAGAAAACTACTATTTACTTACTTCTGTAACATATGCTTGACAGATTCACAGCTCCTGTAGGTACAACACTAGACCGTTTTATTGCTCAGAAACAGGAACAGTTTCCTTACGCAACAGGAGAGCTATCCCAGCTGCTTAGGGATATCGCATTAGCCTCCAAAATCATCAACAGAGAAATCAATAGAGCTGGCTTGTCGGGCATTGAAGGTGCGGCAGGTCAGGAAAATGTACAAGGTGAATCACAGCAAAAACTTGATGTGGTAGCGGATGTACGTTTTACCAGAGCTCTACAAAAAGGGGGAGAAACTTGTGGTATTGTATCCGAAGAATGTGACAACATTATCGATACAGGGAATCCACATGCCAAGTACATCGTAGCAATAGACCCGCTCGACGGTTCTTCTAATATCGATGTAAATGTACTTGTTGGAACAATTTTCTCCATTTACCGCAGAAAGTCACCTATCGGAACACCTCCTACAATGCAGGATATGCTACAGGAAGGAACTGAGCAGGTAGCAGCAGGCTATGTGCTTTACGGTTCCTCAACTATGCTGGTGTATTCAACCGGATATGGTGTCAATGGGTTTACTTATGAGCCTTCACTAGGTGAATATTTCCTTTCTCATCCTGGAATGAAGATCAAGGACACGGGGAATATATATTCCATCAATGAGGGTGGTTATTACTCATTCCCTCAGGGTGTCAGAGACTACATTGATTACTGTAAGGAAGAGGAGTACTCAGGACGTTATATAGGCTCATTAGTAGGTGATTTCCACAGAAACATGCTGAAGGGAGGAATTTATATCTACCCAGCCACTTCAAAGTACCAGAAAGGAAAACTGAGGTTGCTTTATGAGTGTAATGCACTATCGTTTTTGGCTGAGCAGGCAGGCGGTATGGCAACTGATGGCTCTAGAAGGATATTGAATATCAAGCCTACTGAACTACACCAAAGGACGCCTTTCTTTGTAGGCTCTCCTAAAATGGTTCAGAAAGCAATGGATTTTTTAAATGAAGAGGAGGAGCCCTTTCTGGCGCAAAAAACGAAAAAAATGAAAGTATCAAGCTAATATTGACTTGCCGTCAAATATAGATCAATTGGTTTTAGTAGCCCCGGTACATAGTGCCGGGGTTTTCTTTTTTTGTAACTTATTGCTGTTTTAATGGTTTTCAGAACAGGTAAAGGCAGAATAATTCCAATTGTGTAAAACCATATAGTACAAGTACACTTTTCATTTTTTATGCAAGCATTACAAAATCAGTTAGATCAGGAAAATATTATATCCAAAGCGTATTACGATATCATTATTGTAGGTGGCGGTTGTGCTGGCTTGAGTTTAGCCTATCATATAAGCAAGGAAGAAACGCTTTCAGACCTAAAAATCATGATAATTGAGCCGGATGATAAAACTGATAATGACAAAACATGGTGTTTCTGGACTGACAAGCCTTTTCCATTTGAAAGTGAAGTAAGTGGTAAGTGGAAGAAAATAGCTTTTCTAAGTGATGAAATGCAAAAGACATTTGACCTTGGAAAGTTTTCTTATTTCAAGATAGACAGTATTGACTTTTACAGGAAAGTTAGAAATGCGCTAGCAGAATGTGAGCATGTCAGTATTGTAAATGAAAAGGTAATTGATATCAAGGCGGTAGGTGATGAGACAGTGTTAGTACATACTGAGTCAGGTTGTTTTAGAGGAGGGAAAGTATTTGACAGTGCTATTGGTAAAGGATGGATCGAACCCTTAAAAGATCAGTATAATGTACTGTTACAGCATTTTGAAGGGTGGAAAATAAAAACAAGTGCACCAACATTTGACCCTGAAGTGATGCAGATGTTTGACTTCAGGATTCCACAAAACAATGAGGTTAGGTTTGTCTATTTAATTCCATCATCCACAACTGAAGCATTGGTGGAGTTTACAGTTTTCTCTACTGATTTATTGGGCGAAAGCGCATACAAGAAGCAGTTGCAATCTTACATAACGAAGCGCTTAAACCTTTCAGAATTTACCATTTTAGAGAAAGAGAGTGGCGTGATTCCAATGACGGATGTACCGTTAAAACAGCAGGAGCAAGGTGTACCAGTCTACTATATTGGTACAAAAGGAGGGATGTGTAAGCCATCAACAGGATATGCTTTTTTAAGGATACAACGGGACTGTAAGCTAATTGTCAGTGCATTGGTTCGGCATCAGGGTATTGGTCAACTACGACGTCTGCCAAAACGGTTTAAGTTATATGATGCACTGATGCTAGATATTATGAAGCGTGATGGTGGTCGTATTGCCTCAATTTTCACCACCCTTTTTAGGGAAAATCAGATTACAACGCTTCTGAGGTTTTTGGATGAACAAACGAACTTTTGGGAAGAACTGAAAATTATGGCATCAGTCCCATCAGCTCCGTTTATGAAGTCAATTGTAAGGTTGGTAACAAGAACATTGAAGAAAGGAAAGTGGTAAGTTGACTTTAATTGTCTTGTGTATCCTCACACCTTTTTTTCAGGTGAAAGAAGATAGCCATCCAGCTGATAATGGCTACAATGACTCCCCCTAAGGTATTGGTCGTCATTCTCATTGATTCCTCACTCCAGCTTTTGTCAGAAACGCATAGAAACAAGTATGACAAAAGGCATCCGAAGGCAATCAGAAAGGAAATGATAGCGGCTTTTAGGTCTTTCATGTTGATAATGAAAATTCGACTATTCTTCAAGGCTATCAGTCTGGTTTTCTGACAGCTATTGTTGTTGGTTGAAGCCGCAAATTTGCATTATCTTTTTATAAAAGACAAAATTTTCACCAAATCGTACAATTATAATTGATTACTTATACCCTCCAATAATTAGAATACCTCATTGATACCCAAATAGAAACCAGTACTGCCGTCCTGTCCAACTCCAATGTCAGCTCTTAACAAGGTTGGTGACTTTTTGCTAAGCTGAAACCTAAGCCCTGTACCTGCACTTAAGTTAGCATGCTTGAGAACATCCTGAAGGTTTTCAGAAACTCCACCAACTTCACCAAAGACGGCAGCGCCCCATCTTGGTAAGAAGCGGTAACGATATTCTGCACGCGCCATTGCCAAGAAGTTATTGATCATTCTACCATTGTGATAACCACGCCCATGATCCTCACCACCATACCACGCCATCATTTGAAACGGAGCGTCTCCAAAAGTGCCTTCTCCATAGCCTTGAAGAGCTAAAACACTTTTAGGGCTGATGCCAATGTATTTTCGGACATCAATGGAGTTTTTCGTAAACCATGTTTCGGTTCGTTCATTTTCAAGTACGTGGTTCTTGAACTCTATATAAGCACCTGAATTGGGAGCGGAGTCATTGTCTCGACTGTCATAGCGATAGACGAAACCTAGGCCATTAACAGCAGCTCCTGCATCACCATTTATGTCTTGCTCATCAAGAATACCTCCTTCTTCCACTTCGTTGATGATGTAACTTTGGTGAAGGTATTCGATCCCTACATAAGAATCTTTCCCCATTCTTTTTAGCAAGGCAGCCCTAATCAGGAAGTCATTCATTAGGAACTGTTCTTCTGCATTGTCAGGGTTGTCAGAACCTAATCCCCAAAAGCTGAATGGTGCTTTTTTGTATTTGAACTTAAGGTCAAGAATATAGTCTCCATCATTAAGGAAGATTGTGGGAGCAAAATTGAGGTTGATTTGCCCTTGTGTAGTGTAAGAGGCTATAAAGGTAATGTCAGAAAAACGGTTGTTGTATACGTTTGGGTGTTTCATAAGGAAGATTCGACCACCAGCCCCAAAAGCAAAACCGGATTCTGGTTTGCAGTAGATCAGTGGGAATACAAGCGATTGGGTCTTTTTGGTATTAGGATCAGCTTGCTGACAAAATCCCTTTGTGCAGCATAGCATCATAAAAAGCAGTGTCAGTTTCTTTTTCATAGATAGATTGCAGAAAATCAGATAGTAAATGGCTGTTTACTAATATGAAACAGTTTGTTTGTTAGGTTGTTTGTGGTGATGTAACATAAATATACTACAACACTGTTCCAAAATAATTATAATAATAGTAAACCAATTGGATGAATTGGAAATAAAAACGGTTGAGAAGAATTTCCCAACCGTATCATTTAATAGCCTCTTTTGTGTAAATATTATTCTACCTTGACAGCAGTGCCACTGGCTGCTACCATAAGCATACCTCCATTAGGTCCTACTGTCTCGTAGTCTAGGTCAATACCGATGACGGCATTAGCGCCCATTTTTTGCGCTTTTTCCTGCATTTCTTTTACAGCTTCATCTTTGGCTTCTCGCAGAACTTTTTCGTAGGAGCCAGAACGTCCGCCAACGATATCCCTGATTCCAGCAAAGAAGTCCTTAAATACGTTGGCTCCGATAATTGTTTCTCCCGTAACCAGTCCGTAGTAATGTGTTATGCGTTTACCTTCAATTGATTCTGTGGTGGTGATTAGCATTTTAAAGTTGTTAAGGTGAAGAAAATTTGGAATGCAATACTTTAAAATACAAAAGGGAGGTAACAAAATAAAAACACCTAAAGTATTGGTGTTAACTTTAGGTGTTTTTTGCTTAGTCAAGTAGGCTCAAGACATTTTCAGGTGGTCTACCTATTACAGCCTTGTCTCCTTTTACAACAATTGGACGCTCGATCAGTTTGGGATTGTTTACCAGTACATCCAGCCACTCATCTTCACTAAGGTCTTTGCCTTTAAACTGTTCCTTATAAATGCTTTCTCCTTTACGGATAATTTGGGAAGGTTGCATCCCTAGTTTTTTCAATACTTCCTTCAACTCACTTTTGGAAGGAGTGTCATCCAAGTACTTCACTATTTCTACATCTGCCCCTTTTTCTTCAATCAGTTGCAGTGTTTGCCTGCTTTTGGTACAACGTGGATTATGGAAAATCTTCATAAGAATATTTACAATTATGTCTTCAGTGTGAACTCCCGAAGTTCATGAATAGATCTATTATTAACAATGCCAAATGCAGGAATTTTTTAGGAGGAATTAAAGTTAATGAAACTCATGATAACATGGTATAATCCAAAAAATGTTAATTTATTTTCTTGCAACGGGTTGCAAAACTGTGTTTTACTTGTTGGGAAGCATAGTCATTTTGAGGGATTGTGAATTGGACTATTTTAACTATCAAATTTTAGGTGAACAACATTTCAAGGAAAGATGAACAAACTAACAATGTCTGTGGGAGCGCTCGTACTCTCATTCGGTTTGATGTCGGGGAGTTTACATGCAACGACCCCAGTTAGTGCTGATAATACAACAATCAGTGTTAGCGAACTGAAAAAGAATACCACTGCTATTGATAAAATAGAACCAGCCTTCTGGTGGGCAGGAATGAAAAACACTTCCGTTATGCTGATGGTTCATGGACAGAATATTGGAAATTCAAAAGTGTCTGTCGATTACCCAGGAGTGAAAGTGGTAGAAGCGGTTACTAAAGACAACCCGAATTATCTTTTTCTGACATTAGATTTAAAAGGAGCACAGCCAGGAAAGGTTCTGCTGAAGTTTGATACTGGCAAACGCAAACCCTTGACATATGAGTACGAACTGAAAGCTAAATCCAATGATCCGGGTAAGGCTCAGGGTTTGGATGCAGGAGATGTGATGTACCTGATCATGCCTGACCGATTTGTGAATGGAAACCCTGACAATGATACGGTAAAGGAAATGAAACAGGCTGCTGATCGTGACTTCAGAGGAGGCAGACATGGTGGAGATATTGAGGGGGTAATTTCAAAGCTGGATTATTTGCAGGAACTGGGGATTACGACGGTATGGTTAACGCCTTTCCTTGAAAATAATGAGCCGGAGTGGTCTTATCACGGTTATGCAATCACCAATTTCTATAAGGCTGATCCACGCCACGGTACCAATGAAGATTACAAGCGTCTAGTAGATGAGGCGCATAAGCGTGGGATGAAAGTTGTGATGGACTTGGTGTTTAACCATATCGGGGATAAACACTGGTGGATGGCTGATTTGCCAACAGAAGATTGGGTACACCAGTGGGACACGTTTACAAGATCCAACTTCAAAGGAGAAGTAATCTCAGACCCTAATGCTTCTGAGTATGACAAGACCATTATGGAAAAAGGTTGGTTTGATGGGCATATGCCTGACTTGAACAACTCAAACCCATACCTTGCCAAATACCTGATTCAGATGTCTGAATGGTGGATTGAGTATACTGGTATTGATGGGATTAGGATGGATACATACCCATACAACGACAAAGAGACGATGTCTGAATGGGTGAAAACAGTTAAAGAAGAATATCCGGATTTTTATATCGTAGGTGAAACTTGGCTTTGGGGAACAGTCTATGAATCATACTGGAAAAAAGGTAGACCAAACCCTGATGGTTATGTAACCAATTTGGAGAGTATCTCTGATTTTCCTATTTGGGATGCAATCAACAAGGTTTGGCGAGATAACAGAAGTGTGCATGAACTGCATACAGCGTTGACACAAGATTTCTTGTACGAGAACCCAATCCAGAATAAGATATTTATGGATAACCATGATGTAGACCGTGCATTTGGTTCATTCAATAAGGATTTGGAAAGTATGAAAATGGCAACAGCCTTTCTGTTGACAACACGTGGCATTCCTCAGATTTTCTATGGTACAGAAGTACTGATGGCTAACAGAGGCGACCATGGTGATATCCGTGAGGATTTCCCTGAGGGTGGAATGGAGACAAGCGTGATGCTTTTACAGCTGAAGGACGTACTGCCGATGAAAACGAGTATTACGATTACCTTAAAAATATCCTGAACTGGAGAAAGAACAGCGAAGCTATCCGTGAAGGAAAATTGAAGCACTGGGTGCCACAAGATGAGGTTTATGTATACTTCCGCAGTAGCCAGAATGAGAAAGTGATGGTCATTATAGGTAATAATGACAAGGATGTGGAGCTTGATATGGCAAGGTTCAAGGAGGAAACAAATGGCTATTTCAGAGGAGAGGATGTTATCTCCGGAAAAGCTTACTCTTTGGATAAAGTGACAGTTCCAGCCAAAACAGCATTGATTTTAGAATTGGAAAAATCAGCTGAGGAGGATACCAAGTAATTGAGATATCAGATTGTTATTCTGATCAAACAAGCCACTAAAATTTAGTGGCTTGTTTTTTTGTAAGCAGTGTTGTAAGAAGTGTTTATCTTTGCATTGATAAAAATTATCCAATTAAAAGCAGAAATTTTAGAAATTTGTGCGAATTGAATAGACAAAACACTTAAACAGTTGTTTGGTCTCCTTGGTAATAAATTGATAGGTGGGCAAAATTGCCTTACAGATAAAAAATCACTTGCAATTCATGGCAAAAAAGGGAATACTGATTGTAAACTTGGGAACGCCGGATAGCCCAGAAACTCCGGATGTAAGAAAGTATTTGAGAGAATTCCTGATGGATGGCAGGGTGATCGACATCGATGGTTGGAAACGTTGGATGTTGGTTAACCTGATTATAGCACCATTTAGAGCTCCAAAGTCTTCCAAGGAGTACAAAAAGGTATGGACGAAAGAAGGGTCGCCGTTGCTGATTTATGGTGAAAAAGTATTGGCAATGCTGAAGCAAGAGCTAGGGGATGAATATCATGTGGCATTGGGAATGCGTTATCAGAGCCCTAGTATCGAGCGAGCTTTGGAGGAGCTGAAAGCAGCGAAGGTGAAAGACATTACGGTAATTCCACTCTTCCCTCAGTATGCTTCAGCTACTTCAGGGTCAGTGGCAGACAAGGTGATGGAGATCGTACGAGGTTGGCAGATTATTCCTGATATCAAATTTGTACAGCACTTCCACAGGCATCCGCTCTTTATCAAGACGTTTGCAGAGATTGGCAAGAAATACTTGGAAAAAGAGCAGTATGATCAGGTAGTTTTCAGTTATCATGGTTTGCCTGAGCGTCAAATTATCAAGGCGGCAACTGAAAGTTGTTGTAAGCTGCAAGACACGTCATGTAGCTGTAATGCAGAGGCAAATACTTACTGTTACCGTTCTGCTTGTTTTGAGACTTCTAGGCTTTTGGCAGCTGAATTGGGACTGAGTGAGGACCAATACACGGTTTGTTTCCAGTCAAGGTTGGGAAAAGATCCTTGGATCCAGCCATATACGGAAGATGTGGTGAAGCAATTGGCACAAGAAGGTAAAAAGAGAGTGTTGGCATTCTGTCCTGCGTTTGTTGCTGACTGTCTGGAGACAGTAATTGAAGTAGGGGAGGAATATAAAGAACAGTTTGAGGAAGAAGGCGGCGAACACTGGCAGATGGTGGAAAGCCTGAATGACCATCCGCAATGGGTAGAGTGCCTTGTCGATTTGGCTAAAAATGGCAAATCTATTGTCTGAAAGACTTAAATCTTGACAAGATGTGAATAAAAGTCATGCTTGAGATTGTTCTACCATTGTAGGACAGATTAACCATTGACTCAATAAGGGAAAAGGTGTCCTGTATACCTTTTCCCTTTTTTTATATTCACTACTATGCATTCAACAGAATTCGAATTATTGGAAAAAATTAAAGCCTCTGAGAAGGTGTTAGCAATGTTTGATGCAGAAAGAAATTTGGTGGAATTCTTTTCGGGGGAAGCCACCTATTGTATCAAGGAACTGGAAAATGGGCTGTGTCAATTGAGAAGGAAACGGTATTCAGACAAACAAGCGACCTGGAAGTGGTATTTGGAGGCGTTTTTTCCGAATAGGGAATTGGCAGTCCGGTATGCCTTTGGGATAGATGGGGAGGCGATCAGAAGGTTGTTTAACAGTAAAAACAATCAGCAGAGACAGAAAGTAAAGCTTCCTGAAGGTCCTCGTGCGATGCCTACCCACCCTAAAAAAGAAGCTCAAGTCTCAAAACCCTTAGAAGAGTACACCTTGACCGTCCGGATGAGTGAGTCTGAAATGAAAACTTTTGATCAAGCCTTACAAACTTTTAGAAAGGTAGAAGGTCCTGAGAAAACGGTTGCTGACTTTATCCTTTTTTTGTTGAAAAAAGCTAAATCATCCTCACTGACCTCAATCATGCTGAGAAAGTAAGTAGTATCAAGGCTCAAACTAATCCTCTGCCATTCAATGTGATTGGAAATAGATGACTTTTACCTGTGCTTTTCATGTAAGAAAGCACTAACTTTTGCCCCCAAAATAAGGGAGGCATGTTTGTTCCTGCCTTTTAATAACCAAATAACTATAGGTATTGATTTTAAGCTTAGGCCAAAGAGATTGTAGTAAATAAGGCATTATGATCGGCTTCATCCCAAGAATACTATACACAGGATAATCATCTTGCCATTCTAAGCTGACAATATAACAATACCAATTCCACAGCTATGAACATTTTCCGAGACTTAAAGGCCCTTTTTAAGAGAGGTGCCAGAAAGGTATCTACAAAAGGACCGTCTTTTGTTTGGCAGATTGAAAATTTCATTTCCAATAATATAGGCAAGGTAGAGATGTTGTTAGGCCTCTTTATTATTGGTTTGCTTATTTATACACACGGTTTTTACTTGGAAATGGAAGAGATTGTGAAGATGGTGAGATTGGAGCGCCAAGTGGTGACAATTCTGTTTACCATTATGATACTCCGATTCCTGTTTACTAGGGATAAGTACCAGTTTTTGAAAGATAACATACTGGAAGCCATTCTTATCTCCCTGTTTTTTTTCTTTCTCGTATATAGGGGGCTGTTTTTACCTCGCTTTCATGAACTGACTCCTTACACAATTGAAATATTCAAGTACTACCACTTTACACTAGCTTTGTTGGTTGCGGGGTTGACCTTGGTTGTATTTGCCCGAAACCGCCATTTATGGCTGTACTTTTCAGGTAAGGCAACCATTACTTTCGTTTCATCCTTTCTGCTGCTGATTATAGTTGGTACTGGACTTTTACAACTTCCTGTATGCTCCAACTCCCATATTACATTTGTGGATGCTTTATTTACGGCAACATCCGCAGTTTGTGTGACGGGGCTTTCACCATTCAATGTCTCGGAGGTATTGACCATGAAAGGACAACTGGTTTTGCTGTTTCTGTTTCAGGTTGGTGGATTGGGTATTATTTCCTTGACCACTTTCTTTGGACTAATGCTTCGGAAAGGGGTTCACTTTAAGGAGGAGTACGTGATTATGGACACATTGGGGAGCGATAATACCAGAACAGTAACTCAAATCCTGAGAAATATTATTTACATCACCTTCTCTGCTGAACTGATTGGTGCTATAGGTCTATTTGTGTCTTGGCATGACTTGGGGATGCCTTTTGGTGAGAGAGCCTTCAAGGCAATATTTCATTCCGTATCCGCATTCTGTAATGCAGGCTTCTCGATATTTCCTGCTGGCTTGCAGGAACCGGCACTGGCAACCAACCTTTTCTCCAATATTGTCTTTATGATGATTATCCTTACGGGAGGATTAGGGTATTACACTTACTTGGACCTATTTAAAAAGTCTCCAATCTTTCTACAGTTGAACCCAAGAGGGGTTACGCTTCAGACCAAGATCATTTTGTATGCAACAATTATCTTGTTCTTTGGTGGTGCGATCATGTTTTGGCTAACAGAATATGAAAACTGGAAGGATTTATCCATCATACAGCAAGCGCAGAATGCATTTTTTACTAGTGTGACAGCTCGGACAGCTGGGTTTTCCATTATTGAAATGGGAGATATGACAACTGCCGGTGTGATGGTCATGTGTCTGCTGATGTACATCGGTGGAGCACCCAACTCGACAGCAGGAGGGGTGAAAGTTACGACTGTTTTTATCCTGCTGATGTCTTTTTGGGCAGACAGCAGAGGTAAGGATCATGTAAATATTGGTTGGAATACTTTGGAGAAGGCCAGTATAAGGAGAGCTATTCTGATTTTTATTATTTCAAACCTACTCATCTTTGGGTCAATCTTACTGATTTCAATCAGAGAAACGAATATGGCGTTTGTTGATGTCTTCTTTGAAGTGTTTTCTTCAATAGGTACCGTAGGGCTTTCAAGGGGGATTACGGGTGACTTTTCCAACTTCAGTAAGATTGTATTGTGTGGATTAATGTTCTCAGGGAAAATTGGGTTGATTACGATTATCTCATTCTTGGGTAGTGATGACAACTCTTACCCTTGCCGATACCCTGAGGCGCACATAATAGTAGGTTGATTTGTTATATGTTTGAGCAGCTCAAAGTGGAGCCATTTTTATTGATAAGACCTTAAAAAAACGATGATACATTTTAGTTCAAATCAGCGATATGTTCTGATTGGAATGGGAGCCTTTGGCTTGGAGATCGCCAGAACACTTCAAAAGCATGGAGCAGATTTTATGATTATTCTTCATGTAGAAGGTGATAACCCTAACAAAGCATTAGATGATTATTTTTCATTGGACAGAATGAGGCAAGAAGGCTTTCAGCATGTTTATGAGACCGATGTAACCAACCCTAATGCCTTGAACAGGCACGTTAAGCCTAGTGATTGTGTTGTCCTGTCTCACGGTAAGGACTTTGAGACAAAGATTTTGACCGTTGATGCGCTAAAACAGATAGGTGTCAAGAATATTTATGCCAGAGCTACGAGAGAATCTCATGCCAGGATATTGAGTGAAATGGGTGTGAGAAAGGTGGTCTTCCCTGAGAAGCAGGAAGGGAAAAGACTAGGGTTGGCATTGCTGAACCAGAAGGTGAAAACAATGGATGAGATTGCTCCTCAGGTTTACATTATTGAGGTGCCTGTGCCGGATGAGTTTGTCGGCAAGTCAATATTGGAAGTAAAAGTGCGGTCCAGATACAGCGTGACGATCATCTGTTTGAAAGAAACGATTTATACTGATGAGGGACAGCCCGAGGAAGTCGTTTATACAAAAGGCTTTGAGACAATGATCCTGAAGACGACCCACAGTATGGTGATTGCAGGTGAAGGATCGTCTATTAAAGAGCTTACCTCAATGGTAAGAGCATCTTCGTCAGAGGAAAAAATGAAGTGGGACTAGTCTTTCTTTTAACAGGTTTGTTCTACTGTTTCCTCATTTGAGATATTAAGCAACGAATCAAGCATCTTAAAGAGCTTTTTTTGCTGAATGCTGCGGTCAAAATATTTGGTCGCAGCATTTCTGCCATTTTTTCCCATCGTATCTAACTCATTTTTTGTAAGGCTTTTCATTGATGCAATATTCTGCAATAATGAAGGCAGGTGTAATGGGTCTGAGATCAATCCGCATTTATGCTCTAAAACGAGTGAAGCACCTTCTCCACCTCCATTAAAAAGAATTGGAATACCAGCAGCCATACTTTCATAGACCTTGGCGGGGAGTGTACCTCTGATCGTACTTTTTTGTGAAATAAGGGCAGCATCAAATCTTGTCAGCAACTGCGCAACTTCTGTCAGGGAAACCACCGAATGAAGAAAAATTCCCCTGTTTGGGTGCTTGTTTAGAAATGCTTTCACTTCATCACCTTCAAACCCATCCCCATATATATGTAATTCGCATCCTATGGCTTGGAAGTTTATGTCCTTACAAAGTCTTAGAATGGCATGGGCGACATTCAGTACACCCGTATAAATAATACGGAATGGTTTCTTTTGACCTGTTTGATCGGGATTGTTATTTTTGGGAACAAAAAGCTGACAGTCTGCCCCAACCCTGTAAAGAAGAGGTTTGGGTAAATTATATCCCTGAATATACTGGCTGATTTCTTCGGATTGTGCCATTAGTTGATCCGCCGTTTTATAAAACTTAAGCTGGATTTGGGTAAGCAACTTATAGTAAAGGGAGGATTCCTTCATAAGCCCAAGGTCAGCAATGGCTTTGGGCCAAAGGTCTGAGACATTGATTACAAGCTTGGCTCCTGTGAGTTTGGAGAAAACAATTGCAGGAAAAGGCATCAACATCGGAGGTGTCTGTACCAGAATGACGTCCGGTTTCCTCTTCAGCATGTGAAGCAAAGACCTTAGCATTGAGACTGAAAGTGAAAGCATCCCTGCCAACCTTGCAAGTCGACTGGCTGTAAGGCTGGCAGCAAAAAGCCAATGTCTTCTGACAGGAATGCCATCTTTCATTTCCTTAAACAGTAGTTTTCCTCTGTATGCTTGGGGTACTTTTCCAGTTGGATAGTAGGGAACTGCCGTTAAAACCTCTACATCAAAGCCTTTTTGTTTCAATGCGATGGCCATATCCTGAAACAGGAATGGTGCAGCACCAAAATCAGGTGGATAGCTATGAGTTAATATTTCGATCTTAAATTTTTTCAAACAAGCAGCCCAGTCTAATATCCCAATACTAAAAAATACAGAAGCTTTTCCGTAAGGTTCTATCGGTCAACTTCTCCCATTACAACATCAAATGACCCAAAGATGGCAATCAAGTCGGCAATAGGCACACCTCTGGTCAGTTCAGGCAGAATAGCCATATTGACAAAAGAGCAAGATCTTGCCTTTACGCGGAAAGGGATGTCGCTTTTGCCTGTTGCACGGAAAAAGAAGCCGAGTTCCCCTTTAGGGTTTTCAGCTCTTGCATAAAAATCCATTTTCTTAGGACGGATTTTTTTAGGAACTAATGCCTGAGGGTCAAATTCTCTTGTTCTCTTGTGATCACCAGTCAGTTGTTCAAGAGCCTGTTCTATGATTCGAATGGATTCCCAGCATTCAGCAACTCTCACGTAGGTTCTGTCCCAACAGTCACCGAGTGTACCCATTTCTCCTTTTCCAATTGGAATATCAAAGTCAATTTCAGGGTAAACCGAATACCCATCCACTTTTCTGAGGTCGTATTTCAAACCAGAACCTCTAAGCATTGGTCCGGTAACGCCATAGTTGATTGCAAGGTCTAGCGGCATGACGCCAATGTTGGCCGTACGTTCCACAAAGATCTTGTTTTCAACCAGCAGGTTATGGAATTCCTTCAGCTTAGGTTTCAGGTACTGAACAAATTCAAGACAGCGTTCTTCAAAACCTACAGGAAGGTCATAGAAAAGTCCGCCAATCCAGATGTAGTTATAAAGCATTCTTGCCCCACTGACCCATTCCAACAGACGTAGGATGTGCTCCCTGTCTCTCATTAACCATAAGAAAGGGGTAGTTGCACCAATGTCAATACCGTAAGTACCTACCGCAATAAAGTGAGAGGCTAATCGGTTCAGCTCAGCAACTAACACACGTATGTACTCTACACGCTTTGGAATCTGTTCAGTGATGCCCAACATCTGCTCAACTCCCATTACATAGGCATGTTCGGAGTTCATAGAAGCCACATAGTCCATTCTGTCCACGTATGGAATGGTCTGATTGAAAGCCATGGACTCGGCATGCTTCTCAAAGCAACGATGCAAATAACCAAGGTGCGGAACGACATCTACAATAAACTCACCATCCGTTACGACTTCCAACCTCAGTACACCGTGGGTAGAAGGGTGTTGTGGACCCAAGTTAAGGACCATCTCTTCAGAACGGAGTTTGCTTTCATCGTAAACACTGGGAGCTGAGTTTTTGAGGTGCTCCTTATCAAACTTGTATTGTATCTTTCTGTCCATAAATTATGACTTCACTTTCAATTTGGTTTCAAATATAACCAAGTTGTGCAAAAATGGTTGAATCCTGAGGGGCAATCCTACAACTTGAGCGAGAAATCCGTTGTAGGTTCCACAAAAAATATATATTTGCTTCCTGTATTTTAGAAAAGAGAAGAATTAGGGAGTATAATCCTTTTCGGGAAATTTAATTAGTGTATTAAAAGACAGAGATGGAAGCATTGAAAGAAATACTGATGATGACCATACCCGCAGTGATTGTACTGTATGCGGTTTTTTTGGTGGTAAGGTCTTTAATTGGAAAGGAATTTTCAGCACAATTGGCAAATATGAAGCTCGAAAACTCAAAGACTGTATTGCCAAACAGACTTCAGGCGTATGAAAGAATGGCGATCTATCTTGAGCGTATCACTCCCAATAACTTGATCTTAAGGTTGAATGAAAATGGTTACACTGTAGCACAGCTTAGAGAACTTCTGATTGTCAGTATCAGGGAAGAGTTTCAGCATAACCTGGCACAACAGGTTTATGTAAGTGATACTGCTTGGGAAATGGTAAGGACTGCACAGGAGAATATGGTATCACTAATTAAAGAAGCATCAGTTGATATTGATCCTGAAGCGCCTTCAATTGAGTTGGCGAAGAGAATTTTTGAAAAAGTAATGGAGATGCAGCAAGAGCCAACAGCTGAGGCATTAAGGGTGCTGAAAAACGAAATTAGAACACTATTCTAATTTTGACCTCCTATTCATTTGATTAAGCCTATGGTACAGACTGTAGGCTTTTTTTATGCCCAAACTTTAAGACGGGAATCAATTATTTTTCATTAAAAACATATGTAAGTTTTTAAGTGATTAAACGAAATCAACTTTACAAACACCATTTTAAGATGAATGTATCGCAATTGAAATTAGGCAGACAGGTTGCAAAGCCTTATTAGCATTGCCTGAAATTGAGAGAACATGATTTTGACTTTGCTAATTGTGAAAACCACTTTTCTACTTACATCCCAAGAATGTCTCTGATGGGGGAAAATCAAGATGATAGCGTAAAATAATGGGTATAAATAACAGAAACCGCTATCGGGAAATTTTCAACCCATTTGAATATGCTTTATTCTTGGAAAAACCAATCGATACTACTGACCCTATTAACCTTTTGTTTGTTAGCCTTCCCTTGGGTCAGTAGTTGTGCACAAACCACTTTTACTTCTGTAGCTTCAGGTAGCTGGGGTTCAGCGGCTACTTGGGATCTGGGTAGTGTACCCACCTCTATTGATAATGTAGTAATAGCAGATGGAGATACCGTCTCGATGCTAACCTCAACGACAGTAAATGATCTTGTAGTCGATGAAGGGGGTGAATTGGAGTTGGGGAATAATAAGCGACTGCTTGTTGATGGAGACCTTACGGTAGATGGAACAATTGAGTTATTGGAGATAGGAAGTGTCAGTGTTGTAGGGGTATGGTTGCGTACAGCAGGCAAAACACTTAGTGGTAATGGTATTGTCAAACATGTTCAGGACATTACGGATGGGGAAACAAATGGACTCTTTTATTTTGATGCGGATATTTCAATAGCTTCAGGTGCAGCGCTGACTTTTATTACAACTGATGAGGGCTATACAGACTTTTTACATATATCAGCAGGAGCAACTGTTACAAACAATGGGACTATCAACTTGAATGGTATTGGAATTATAGCAACTGATACATCAAGCAAATGGGTGAATGAGGCAAATGCCTATTTGTCGGTTCAGGGAGCAATGATGGAAGCTGGTACACTGGAGGTATCAGCTACAGGAAATACCATTGAGTATAGCGGAGATGAAAACCAAACCATTAAAAAAAGTACTGACGGGGTCTATAACCACCTTATTTTATCTGGTGGAGGGATCAAGAATCTTGGGGCTGATATAACTGTCAATGGATATGTATTGATCAGCAGTACATTCAACTCAAATGGGTATAATCTTGATATAAAAGGAGACTGGACAAACAATGGAACATTTGAAGAGGAAAACTCAACTGTGACTTTTTCGGGTTCATCAGCCCAAACCATCAGTAGTATAGCTGGTGAAGCTTTTTATAACCTGACTGTGCAGAAGCAAGGAGCCATATTGTATTTAGCAGAAGACTTACAAGTGGAAAATAGCATTGATATAGACAATGGCTATATCGATTCCCAATCTTATATCTTGACATTAGGTACAGGTAGTGCTAATGAAGGAATACTTTCATTGAGTGGGACAGCTATTGTAATTGGTAAGTTTGAGAGATGGATTACACAAACAGGTATCGCCTATCAGTTTCCACTAGGAACCACTGCTGCCGATAATTTGATGACACTTACATTCCATAGCTTAACAGCAGGAACATTGATAACGGAATTTGTAGCGTCTTCTCCTGGCAGTATTGCTTCCCCTCCCTTGGTCGATAACTCTCATGATATTTATAACCTTTATACCGATGGGTATTGGTCTGTCTCAAAAGATAATGGGTTTGTTTCTGCTGATTATGATGTTTTGCTTTATGCTGATGGCTTTTCTTCATTTACCCCTAATTACGATACCAGAATTATAGCAAAGGAGCTTGGTAGTAATGATTGGGAGGCTAATGGAAGTCATGTTGATTCCCCCTCTACATTTGTGTCTCCAACTATTAAAAGGTCTGGAATGTCATTATTTCCTGTAGCGTTGGCACTAGGTGAAAATGATGACTGTAGCTTTCCTGCCACTTCTGAAATATCCGGTTCAGAAGTGTTGTGTATCAACTCGACCAATGAAGAATATACTGTCGTTGGGGGTTCGGGTTCCAGTTTTAGTTGGCATGTTTCTGAAGGAGTGATTGATGCTTTCAATGATGGCGTTTGGAATACAATCTCAACCACAACCAGCTTGACAGGAGTTGACTATACAGCGATTAGGGTTGATTGGGGAAGTCAGTCAGGTACGGGCGAAGTAAGTGTCATTGAGGATAATGCAGGGACAGGAGGTTGTGGAGAGGGTACAGTACAAAACTTATCTGTATTAATACACCCATTTGTTGGGGAAATAACGGGTAGCACTAATCTAATGGTTGGAGCAACTGCCACCTATCAAGTAGAGGAAGTGTCGGGTTATACTTACACTTGGGTGGTAAATGGAGGAACCATAGAGTCTGGACAGGGTAGTAATGAAATAACGGTTAGTTGGGGCAGTACTGTTGGAGAATATGAGCTTTCTGTAACAGGAAGTAATACAAGTCCTTGTGGAGGTGAGACTTCCCCTGCCTCTTTATTGAATGTGAACATTTACGAAGGTTTTAAGAGCGTTACAAGTGGTAATTGGGAAGATGGCAGTACATGGACATCCGGTACAGTGCCAACATCATTAGATAATGTAAGAATCAAAAGTGGGCATACGGTCACAATTTATAGTAATGCAGTTGTAAATGACTTGGAGGTTGAGAGTGGTGCAACGTTGGTGATTGACAATAACCAACAACTGGAAGTAAAGGGGAATCTTTTGGTTAATGGAATACTACAATTGGATGAAGGAGGTGCGGTTGATGCTGAAGGTGGACTGTTAATGTCAGGAAGTGGTGTGGAGTTAGATGGAACGGGTAGTATTACCAGCAGTCAGTCACTGAATGCAGATGCAATTCCTATCATCAGGTTAGATGGAAATATTAAAGTTGTAGCAGGTGCTAACTTAACATTTTCTGTCTCAGATACGGATTACTCACACTTTATTGAAATAGGAGAAAGTAAAATTATCACCAATTATGGAAAAGTATCGGTAAACAAAGACCTCATAGGAGAGACAGGAAGTAAATGGATCAATAAAAGTTCGGCTTACTTATCCATTGAAGGAACTTTGCTTTTTGAGTCTACAGCTGTTTTAGATGCCCGAGATGAAGGGAATACGATTGAGTACAGTGGCAGCGGAGATCAGTCGATAAAACTATCGGAGGAAGGAACATATGGAAACCTTATACTTTCGGGGTCAGGTATTAAAAGTTTGAGTGAGGAAACAACGGTTACAGGAGACTTGACGATATCTGCTACACTTGACCTGAATGGGTTCAACCTGACATTAGAAGGGGATTGGGTAAACAATGGCAGTTTTAATTATACCACTGAAAAGGTAATATTCAGTGGCGAAACTGATCAGCAGTTATCATCCAGTGCATCAGCTACTTTTTATTGGCTTGAAGTGTCCAAAGAAGCTGGTTCGCTTATCCTGACAAAGGATATCACTGTTGAGCATATGCTAAACCTAGAACTAGGTAATATAGAAACCCAAGGTTATACCTTAACACTAGGAACAGGCACTTCTAATCTAGGTACATTGCAATACGTTTACCCTGCCTCAGTTTCAGGTTTTTTCAAAAGGTGGGTCAATTCAACCAATAAGAACGGACTGGTCTTACCATTGGGGTATGATGAAGAAGCAAGGTATGTAGAACTGACTTTTAACAATAGTCCATCAGGAACAATAAAAGGAGTGTTTACAGGAAGTGACCCGGGATCACAGGGATTGACTTTGGATGATAATGGCACATCTATCTTCAACGCTTTTAATGAAGGCTATTGGAAATTGGTTACAGGAGATGGTTTTTATTCCAATGATTATGATTTGAGTCTTACAGCCGATGGGTTTGAAAGTTATGCTGTATCATCTTCACATGTGTTAGTCAGGGCAAACAGTAATAGTGACTGGACGGTTGAAGGAACACATGTTGCCGCAACTGAAGATACTGCCAATAGGTTTGGAATGAATACTTTGAGTGCGGAGTATACTTTAGGGGATATAACTAACTGTGAAGAACCTGAATTATCCTCAATTGATGGGGCTACGTCAATTTGTATTGAAAGCGAAGAAACCTATATAGCATTGGGAGGGTTAAGAAGCTCGACATATTCATGGTCGATTTCAGGAGGTAGCATTACAGGTTATGACGCAGGTGATGGTTGGGTTTCCGTTTCAGAAACTACTTCCCTCTCAGGAGAAGGTTTCAGGTGGATAAAGGTGTTGTGGAGTACTGAAGGAGGGCAGGGGACTTTATCCGTGATTGAAAACAATTCCTTCGCACCAATGTATGGTTGTGGTGATAGCTATCCAGTTACTTTAGAGGTAGAGATTCACCCAATGACGTTAGCTGATATTACGGGAACAAGCTCAGTAGGAACAAGTCAGACCGTAACCTATTCAGTCGATACTCATGATAATTATACCTACAATTGGACTTGTACTGATCCAGATGCTGTGATTGTTGGCAATGGTACTTCAGAAGTAAGTATAACTTGGGGTGGTACTGAAGGAACTTATACTGTAAGCGTTTCGGCAGAGAATACATCTCCATGCTCCAGGATGTCAACATCGACAGTAAAACTAGATGTAGATGTGACGGAAGTAATAGTTAGTAATAGCAGTGCCGGATGGGAAAATACGACAACTTGGACTCCAAACAAGGACCTTACTGCTACGGATAATATCAGGGTATTAAGCGGACACACTGTAACAATAACTACAAGAGAAACCATCAATAACCTAGAAATTGAAGAAGGTGGAAAATTGGTGATTGATAACAATGTATCACTTGAAGTGTTGGGTGACTTAATTGTTGATGGTGAAATAGAATCACTTGAAAGTGGACAAATTGATACAGAGGGCTGTCTGACCTTATCTGGAGATGGAGTGGCTTTATCAGGAAGTGGATCAATATATAATTATCAGACCATTGCAGGTGGTGAAACTTTGTCTCTCTTTCGATTGGAAGGGAATATTAGTATTGAAGCAGATACTGACCTATCATTTGAGGTTTTGGATAATGCTTATGCCAATGCAATTGAAATAGGTACGTCTGCTATCATTACAAATTATGGTCAAGTATCCATCAACAGAAGCCTTATAGGAAATAGCGGAAGTATATGGGAGAATAAGTCGGATGCTGTTTTGGAAATAGGGGGAACGCTTTTGGAGAAGGGAACCTTGATAGCCAATGAAGCAGGTAACCAAATAACTTACAGTGGAGAAAGCGATCAGCTGATCAAGCAGACTTCATCAGGATATTATAATCTTTCTATTGAGGGATCTGGTGTTAAGCGTTTGACTGCGAATGAGGATGTTTATGGGGACCTTACAATCGGGAGTAGTCTTGATGTTACGGCCTTCAATTATCAGCTCGAAATACAAGGAGATTTTACAGTTACAGGCAGTTTTTTACCTCAGTCAGGCAAGGTGACCTTTAATGGAACGGAAGCACAATCAATCAATTCAGCTGTGACCTTCTACGATTTGGAGCTGTATAAAAATGAGGGTGTGTTGTATGCAGCAGCCGATATTACCGTCAGTAATTCACTTAGTTTAAAAGAAGGCAAGTTTGATACGAATGCAGGAAGCCTCTTACTTGGAACGGGAGGCAGCAACTCAGGATCACTTGATTTTTCTCAGCATGATGGCAATGCATCAGTGGTCGGACCTTTTAGCAGATGGATAACCTCATCAGGTGCATATGTTTTTCCTGTAGGAACATTAGGGGCATATAGATATCTCACAATTGATGCTACAATATCTTTATTTGGAGAAGGAGTACTGACTGCTGAGTTTGTAAGTGAGTCCCCTTCC
Source organism: Limibacter armeniacum (assembly GCF_036880985.1). Lineage (NCBI taxonomy): Bacteria > Pseudomonadati > Bacteroidota > Cytophagia > Cytophagales > Flammeovirgaceae > Limibacter > Limibacter armeniacum. The sequence continues at coordinate 362,874 of NZ_JBAJNO010000009.1, read as the reverse complement.
GATAATGGTTTGCCAACAGTAGATGGTACCTATACAGTTAGGAATATATTTCCTGAAGGGTATTGGAGGCTGACCAATTCCTCATCCAATGCTGTAATTATGACTACTTACGATATCGATTTGGATGCCGAAAGCTTTACTGCATTTACTTTGGATGACGATACAAGGGTAATCAGTAGGTCCAATAGCAGCGATGATTGGATAATGAATGGAACACATGAAAGTATTTCACCTCAGGGAGGAGATATTATTGAAAGAAACGGTCTAATCAACACACCTCTGGAGTTTGGGGTAGGTGACGATACGGATTGTACACCTCCTACAACTTCTGCTATTACTTGGGTTTCAGGCAGTGAGTGTATCAATAGTGAGGTCATATATAAGGTAGATAATGCGGTTGGTTCAAAGTATACATGGGAAGTTGATGGCGGGACGATTTACAGTGGGCAGGGAACACATAAGGTGACCGTGAAATGGGGTGACACACAAGGAACCTATACCATTTCAGTAATTGAAAATAACTCAGGAGTATCAAATGGTTGTGGAATAGGAACTGAAATAACAGAAGACATCACCTTGAACCCAATTGAGTTGGGGAGTATATCTGGATCAACAGGTGTCTCTGTTGATCAGAATGGGGAAGTTTATGAGATTGAAGCAACAAGTGGTTATACCTACAATTGGGAGGTAACCAATGGGACCGTTCAATCTGGTCAGGGAACAAGTTCTATTACAGTTGATTGGGGTAGCACAGCAGGAACAGGAACAATACAGGTAACAGCTACATATACAGACTGTAGTGTTTCCTCTGATACAGAATTGACTGTTACGATTTATGAAGAGATTGAGAGTGTCGCTTCAGGCGATTGGGATGATACTGCAACTTGGGAGGGTGGAGTTGTTCCAAATACGGCTTTTAGTGTTAGGGTAAAAAATGGACATACTGTTACCATAACAGGTGATGAAGGAGCTAGAAATTTGGTAGTTGAAAGTGACGCATTTCTGGATATTAATAACAATGTATTGTTGGAAGTGGTCAGTAATCTAGACTTGAATGGGACAATTAGATCTTATGAAAGTGGAACCATTGGAGAAAGCCTTAACCTGTCAGGAAGTAGTGGGACAATTGATGGAGTAGGAAGCATAATACATAATACCTCAGGAAATGAGGTGCTGGTCACTATTTCAGGTAATAAGATGATTGCTTCAACTGCTAACCTGACATTGGATGCAAACGTCCATATTGAATCTGATATAGTGATAACAAATTATGGTGTATTGAGTGTTGGGTTTGACTTAATAGGGGAAGCTTCAACAAGTAAATGGGTAAACAAGTCCGGAAGTTCACTAAGTATAGCAGGAGAATTATTATCAACGGGATTGTTGACTGTAAGTGAAGAAGGAAATACAGTTATATATAGTGGTGCTAACCAAAATGTAACAATACCTGTAAGTAGTTATGGTAACCTTTCGCTTGAAGGTACAGGTACAAAGAGCTTGGTGGATAACTTGGTTATTGAAGGTAATTTACTCATTGCTAGCGGTGCTACCTTGGATGTGTCCTCAAGCAACTACAGTTTATATGTTGGAGGTGATTGGACTAACAACGGGGTATTTATACCTCAGTCTGGAACGGTCATATTTGATGGAGTTACAGATCAGTATTTGACTACGGAAACTTTCTATGGATTGACGACCAATAAGCCTTCAGGCACCTTAATAATGGCAGGAGATGTCTTGGTGACAAATGCTCTGAGTATGACTGAGGGGAATATCAATACGCAAACTAATATTATAAAGTTAGGAGATGGAAATATTGGTACCTTGAATAGGATAACTGGTACGGTGATCGGAACATTTTCTCAAGTTATAGAATCCGGAAATACTTTTGTTTTCCCAGTGGGAAGTACTTCCTCATACAATCCGATTGAGATCTCCTTAAACAGCTTGTCATTGTCTCTTCCATTTATTGAGTCTTCCATTGAGGTAAGTTTTATTGAAGAAGATCCTGCTGCAAGTGGTTGGGATGATGTTAATGGGGCAAATGACTCCGATGATAACCAATTAGTAAGGCACCTGTTTAGTGAAGGATACTGGAGTTTACAGAATAATAATATTGCTTCACTGGCATTTGATGTTAGTTTGACAGCGGCAGGCTTCGAAAGCTATATACTGAATACCAACAATAGAGTCTTGGTAAACAATGGAGGAAACTGGGATTTTTCAGGAAGTCATGTTACTGGGGATGGATTAGTGGTAAGTAGAAATACTGTAACAGGTAACTATTCAGGTTTTGCAGTGGGAGCGGTCGATGATTGTTTTGCCGTATCAGTAACATCAATAATGGGTGAATTTCAGCCTTGTATTTCTACTTCAGAAGTGTATACATGTAATGGATCTACAGGTTCCACATATAGCTGGCAAGTCTCCGGTGGTACAATACAAGGTGGCACAGGCACGGGAACGGATGCCGATCCATCTATTTACAGTGGAATGGATGTCAATAGTGTAACGGTAGATTGGGGTAGTACAGGAGGGGATTATACGCTCAAGGTAACAGAAACCACAACCTGTGATGCGACTGGTACCACAATGACTGAGACTGTCAGTGTAAATCCTGTTATTCCTTCTGAAATAACTGGGGACAACTTCCTTTATCCGGGCACAGTAGATCAGGATTACAGTGTATCTTACCGTGAAGGTTATGCGTATGAATGGAGTATTCTTTCAGGTAATGGGACAATTTCAGGTGCAGATGATACCAATACTGTAACAGTCGATTGGGATGATACCAACGATGGAGAAATATCAACTCTTCAGGTGGCAGTCAAGTATGTGGGGGATGGGGGGACATTTTCCGATGCAGCATTATGTGGCAGTGCTGAGACACAAACATTGGAAGTGAGATTCGAAAATGATTTCCCATCAGCAAATGCAACCATTACAGATGTTTGGAGTAAAGGGACATCTTGGACTGAGGGGGAAGTGCCTCCGTCAGGTGCAGATGTCACGATAAAGTCTGGAGATGAAATCTGGTTGGATAGAAATGACATCAGGGTCAATAACCTGACAGTGGAAGAAGGGGGTATGATTCAGACGGATGGTTATATGTTAACCATTACAGGAAGCCTGATACTGGATGGAGAAATGGCAGGAAATGGAAATGTGACATTTTCAGGAACATCAGATGCAACTATTAGTGGGAATATACTAAATGATACAAATGATGGTATTGTCGAATGTACTTTGAATGCAAACAAGAGTATAACAATATCTTCAGGTAGCTACTTGTTCATCAATGATTTTGTAATAAATACTGGAGTAACCATCACTAATGAAGGGGAAGTTACCATCAACAACGCTTTGTCAGGAATCAGTGAAACGACTTCAGTATGGACAAATAATGCTTCTGCTGTACTTAATATAAAAGGGAGTTTTGACTCTGGTAGAATTAACGCGTCGGCTACAGGAAATACAGTTTATTACAGTGGAGCCGATCAGTCTGTTCGCTTTCCAATCGGATCGCCTGGTTCATACTATAACTTAGTTTTGGAGGGCACAGGAACAAAAACGTTCTCTGGAGATATCGAGGTGACAAATATTCTCATTGCGTCTACCACTGCATTGAACAGTGAAGCGTATACGATGGAGGTAGTTGGGGACTTTACCAATAACAGTACTTTTGTCAGCAGTGGTACAACTGTGATCGGAGGAAGTACAGATTCAAAAGTAGAAGGAACGCCTGTAGCTACATCATTCAATGAGTTGGTAATTGATAAGTCAGCAGGAGCATTTGACTTAGGAGGAGCTAGCAATACTTCTGTCAGCAAGAGCTTGGTGATATCCAATGGTGAACTGGAATCATCTGCAACATTAGATATTAGCTTATCAGGAAACCTGATTGTAGAGCGTACAGGCACACTCAACACATCCAATATTGGCACTGTTGATTTGTCTGGAGATTTTTTATTGGCAGCAGGAGGGAGCTTTACACATAGTACTACGGCATTTGATTTTAGCAGCGCATCTCAACAAAGTATTAACGGCGAAGTAACCATTTATAAGCTAACCAAATCTGGTGGAGGTGATTTAGTGTTGACAGACGGAAATACAACTGTTGAGAATAACTTGACACTGACAAGTGGAAATATCTTAACTACCTCATCAAGCCTATTGATTTTAGGTTCGGGGAGTGCTGTCAGTGGTGGTAGCACTGCAAGTTTTGTAGAGGGCCCGATGAGAAAGGTGGGAGATTCAAACTTCACTTTTACTGTGGGAGCTGAAGGTGTATATGCTCCTTTAGGGATCTCTTCCATTATCAATGGAAGTGCGTCTGATGAATTTACGGCAGAGTATATAAATGCGATTGCTCCTGATAATCAAAACTTGGATGTTGGTGTAGAGCGGGTATCAGGAATGGAATATTGGAACCTGACGAGAGATAGTGGATTTGGAGAGCCTAAAGTGACTTTGTATTGGGAAGATGACGAACGGAGTGAAATTTATGATACTCCTAATCTTTTGGTGGGGCATTACTCTGGGGGGAAATGGGTATCTGAATGTCCTTGTTCGGTCACTGGTTCAGCCGCAGAAGATGGAAGTATTCAGTCAGGTACGATTACAACAGACAGTAATGTGACTTCATTCAGTCCATTTTCATACGCAAATAAGGGAGGTGGTAATAACCCATTACCTGTGGAGATGATATTTTTTGATGCTAGACTGGTTGGAGATAAGGCTGAATTGCATTGGGCTACAGCTTCAGAAATAAATGCTGATAGGTTTGAGGTGGAAAAGTCATTGGATGGAAAAGTGTATAATCCAATTGGGACAGTTGCAGCGGAAGGCAATTCCCTGTCAAGGGTTGATTATGGTTTCGAGGATGAGAATATTGATTTTGGAACAATCTTTTATAGGCTGAAGCAAGTTGATTTGGATGGAAAGTACGAGCTTTTCGGGCCTGAAGTGATCAAAAAAATAAAGCCTTCGGAAGCAATCAATTTATCTGTATCCCCTAATCCGGTTACGGCAGGGAGTTCGTTATTGGTTAGCATGACTGGTGTGGGAGTTTATAAGGCAGGTACAATCAAGCTCATGGATGTAATGGGAGAGTCGTTTCAAACAGTAAATGTAACTTCTGGGAATGCTGGGACATTTAGTGAAAAGATGAAACTGGCACACTTACCAAGAGGAGTTTACCTTGTAACTATTACAATTGACGAGAAACAGTACTCCAAAAAACTTGTCATAAAATAATTACAAAAAGCCACTTCTGTTCAGGAAGTGGCTTTTTGTATAAAGACTTATTTTACTGCATCCAATGCAGCATCATAATTTGGTTCTTGAGCAATTTCAGGGACTTGCTCTGTATAAACAACCTTACCATTTTCGTCAATGACTACAACTGCTCTTGAAAGTAGCCCAGCCAATGGCCCATCAGTAATGGTAAGACCATAATCTTTCTCAAATGCATGGTCTTTGAATTGTGATGTCGGAACCACTCTGTCTAGCCCTTCAGCCTCACAAAAGCGTTTATGAGCAAAAGGTAAATCTTTTGAAACGCAGATAACGACAGCATTGTCTACGCCTGAAATTTTCTCGTTGAAGCTACGTGTAGAGGCTGCACAGATACCAGTGTCGATACTTGGGAAAATATTCAGCACCACTTTTTTGCCTTCATAGTCTTGAAGACTAGTTTCAGACAAATCCGTTTTGGTTAACTTGAAGTTAGGAGCGATAGAACCTACTTCTGGTAGTGTGCCAGCTGTATGAATTTCATTGCCTTTGAATGTGATTCTTGCCATTACTTAATAGTTTTTAGAGTTAAGTTATACTGAAAATTTGCTTATTCTTTTCAGGTTGAACTAAGTTAAGTGATATACCTGAAATGACATACCCTATGATTAAAGAAAAAGCCATGGCATTGAATGCCACGGCCAAGCAATAGATATGAATGATCAGTTCATATATGTTTATTTTCAACCTCTTCCAAGGTAGGATAGTCAATATACCCCTTCGCTCCAGGAACATAGAATGTATCTGGATCTGCTTTTTGAAGGGGAGCATCCAGTTCAAATCTTTTTGGAAGGTCAGGGTTACTGATAAAGAGTGTGCCAAATGCCACTGCATCAACATCTCCATCTTCAATCACCTTATTTCCTTTATTCTTATCAAAACCGGCGTTTGTAACGAATGTACCTTTGTATAAAGGTCGGAAGTGTTTAGCTGTATGCTTGATAACCTTAGGTTCATTGCTGACATCATTGAATGGCTCAGTAAGGTGCAGGTAAGCTAAATCATATTCATTCAGTTTTTTGACGATGTATTCAAACACTTCAATGGTTTCATCATCTGCGAAAATGCTGAAAATATCGTTCAAGGAAGGATTCAGTCTGACACCCACTTTGTTGGAATCCATTACTTCACTGATTGCATCCAGTACCTCAAACAATATTCTTGCTCTGTTTTCTACACTGCCTCCGTATTTGTCCGTACGTTGGTTGGCATTTTTTGAGAAGAACTGGTGCAGCAGGTACCCATTGGCAGCATGTATTTCAACACCATCAAAACCAGCTTTCATGGCATTTTCAGCTGCTTTTTTGAAATCCTGAACAATTTGTGCCACTTCTTCAGTTTCAAGAGCTCTAGGCGTAACAGTTTCTTTAAAACCCTCTTGTGTAAAGGATTTTGTATTTGGATTGATTGCAGAAGGAGCTACTGGCAATTTTCCATCTTGCAGGTCAGGATGTGAAATACGCCCAACATGCCATAGTTGTATAAAAATTCTCCCTCCTTCTTCATGGACTGTGTCTGTTACTTTTTTCCATCCATTTATTTGTTCAGGAGTATAAATACCTGGAGTATTGATATACCCAATACCTTGTGGCGATATTGGAGATCCTTCTGAGATAATCAGTCCAGCAGAAGCTCTTTGCTTATAATATATCTGATGCAACTCAGTCGGGACAAGGCCTTCATTATCAGCTCTACTCCTTGTAAGAGGAGCCATAAATACCCTATTCTTTAATGTGTAAGGGCCTACTTTGATAGGTTGCAATAGCGGTTGATCAGTTTTCATAATTCAATTCAATATTTGAAATAATTGATGTGTAAACTAATTTTATGATGCATCACGCCTATGAGAACAAGCACACGGATAGAAAGTTTAAAAAAACATTTCTGCATGTTCTTAGTTGGTAGCAGAGGTTAACTATCACAAATAGACATTTGCTATTAAGAAAATTAATACATGAAATAATGTTAATATAAATAGGAGTGGATTAGAATCCGCAGTACATTTGTGGTGTTATTAGAATGAGTAAATATACTAGTAGACATGAACAACTTTTTAACAACTTCTTGGGAGTGGTATGTGGCTGGCCCACTAATTACTCTGACAATGTTTCTATTACTTTATTTCGGGAAATCATTTGGTATTTCAAGTACCCTCCGTACGATGTGTGCCATTGGTGGGGCAGGTAAAGTAGCTGACTTTTTCCGATTTGACTGGAGAAGCCAAATATGGAACTTACTTTTTGTGGTAGGGACCATTATTGGAGGTTTCTTGGCTCATATAGTTTTTAAAAATCCTGAGCCAGTACAACTTTCAGCTGACACTTTGCAGTTACTAACTGATTTGGAAGTGGACTTGCCAAAAGCAGGAGCGCTAATTCCAGCTAATTTATTCAGTTGGGAATCACTTTTCACCCTAAGAGGCTTTATTATGATGGTCGGAGGTGGATTTCTGGTTGGCTTCGGTACTAGATATGCAGGAGGCTGTACGAGTGGCCATGCAATCAGTGGTTTGAGTAATTTGCAACTACCTTCTCTTATTGCTGTAATTGGCTTTTTTATCGGAGGTCTCGTTATGACTTATTTCCTGTTGCCATTGATTTTGGCACTGTAATACAATCAACCTAAAGAAACGGAGAATATGTTATTGAAAAGAGGTTTTAAATATATGATGGTAGGCATTCTGTTTGGTTTTGTATTGACCAAGGCAGAAGTTGTTTCTTGGTACAGAATTTTTGAAATGTTTCGCTTTCAGGCATTTCACATGTATGGAGTGATAGGGGCTGCTGTAGTTTTGGGGGTCTTGGTTGTTCAGCTTGTGAAAAGGAAGCAGATGTCGGATGTACGTGGAGAGAAAATCAAGTTTACAGATAAACGAATGGGCTATAAAAACTACCTTCTAGGTGGGACTATTTTTGGCTTGGGTTGGGCATTGACAGGTGCTTGTCCCGGACCTTCTTATATCTTGCTTGGAGCGGGTTACCCTGTATTTATTGTCATTATCCTAAGTGCCGTATTAGGGACATTTGTTTATGGATTATTAAGAAATAAACTCCCTCATTAATTTTAGATTATTCATAGAATTTATCTGAATATATAAACCCTTAGGTAATGGACCTAAGGGTTTTTTATTTTGCTCAATTTGAGTAGTTTTTAATTTAATGAAGATCATAAAGAAGGAAAGCAAGAGATTGCACTTTAGGTTGATAATAAGCTTAAAACGAGCTTGTCTCTTACATAGGGAATAAGTATTTTTAGTTAATGAATTAAACCAATAACTGCACTGAACTGCCTAAGGTCACAGGATTACCTGTTCTCTTCTTCGCATCTCTTAGATTCCGGTACTGAATATTACTACACACATTGATGGACCTTTTTTACTTTTCTTGATAGCCCCTTGGAGAACTACCATCACTCTAACTGAAGAGTAAAAGGAAACCGTAAACATCAGTTTTATACAGAAATTATCTCAATTTCTGTTGTCAACATTTTTCATTTAACTGTCATAATCATATAGCGTATTGAAAAACTTTACCAACCACCACCATGAACAGCTTGCTCAAGATCCTTCTTCTTCTCTTTTTGATCGGTTTCTTATACATGATCAATGCTAGTAACGTAGGGGATACCGTTGCTGGAAAAGAGGCTAGTGTAGGGGAAGTAACTGTCAAATTGAGCGAAACAACAGAACAACCAGCTGAATAGCTTGTAAAAATTGCTTAACCCGTTTGATTTTTACTTCAACCAGCGGATGAAAATACGATGTATATTCAAATCCGTTAGCCATCTAAAATTATCCCATTAACCACAGTAAAGCAGGAGCAGCTCTCCTGCTTTTTCATGGAGTTACTTACCAACTGCCTCCAGCTCCGCCACCTCCAAAACCACCTCCTCCAAAACCACCGAAGCCACCTCCTCCGCTGTTACCAAATCCACCTCTATTACCAAAGCGTCCTCTGCCATTGCTAAAGTCAATCCATGTAGGGGGAATACCTCTACTACCGCCAATTGTTCTGGTTGGAATGTGTTTGCCATGCATTCCTCTTTTCATGAGTGCCATAAGGATAAACACCCCTATGATAAAGGCTATAGGTATCCATAGAGGAATTTGTGGAGTCTGTGAAGGCATTGCTTGAAATTTGCCATCAAGCAAATCAATCATAATGTCTGTTCCTTTATCCAGTCCTTTATAGTAATCTCCCTCCTTAAAGTTTGGAATAAATACTTGGTCAACAATTCTTTTTGCATAGATGTCAGGTATATAGGCTTCGATACCGTAACCTGTTGCGATGAAAGTTTTTCTTTCATTTTTAGCAATCAGCACCAGAATCCCATTGTCTTTTTCTTGTTGACCAATTCCCCATTTTTCACCTAGTTGAAATGTATAATCACTGATGTCATACCCACCAATTGATGTCACCGTTACAATAGCTATCTGAGTAGAAGTTGTGTCATTGTAATCCACCAGCTTCCGTTCGAGGCGTGACCTGTCAGCAGGAATCAGCATCTCAGCCAAGTCATTTACCAGTTTCGGAGGGTTTGGCCTTTTTGGGAAGTCTTGTGCTTGAGTAAGACTTATGACAAACAATTGAGTGGCTATAAGGAGAATACAAAGTAACTTTTCGGGTAGGTTTTTCATTATTCTTCATCTTCTTCATCCTCCTCCCCAAAAGAAATGTCATTGGGAAGTTCTCCACTAAGGTCTGGATGGTATGGGAAATATTGCTTCAGGGTTTGTCCGACGAGGCTAATGGCTTCTTTAAGACCATCTTCAAAGTCACCGTTTTTGAAATGCTTGACCAGTACATCTTTTTCTCTCTCCCAATACTTATCATCTACTTTAGCATTGATGCCTACATCTCCAATGATGGCAAACTTTCGGTTTTCCCAAGCGATATAGAATAAAACACCATTTCTGAGTTTTGTTCGATGCATATTCAGCATTGCAAAAACCTCGGCAGCACGATCCATGATATTATTTTTGCAGAATGGGTCTATATGAACCCTGATTTCGCCAGAAGTACTTTTTTCAGCTTCATTGATGAAAGAAGCGATTTTGCTTGAGTTGATAGGAATATCACTTTTCATTGTAATGAGCTAGAATTCAACGGTGGGAGCATTTTCGGTACCGGGAGTGGCTTCAAAATAACCTTTCTTGTCAAAGCCAAACCATCCAGAATAGATCGTCTGGGGAAAACTCCTGATGTACTTGTTATAGGATTTGACTTGTTCATTAAACTTTCGCCTTTCAACAGCTATCCGGTTTTCAGTGCCTTCCAACTGTGCCTGAAGGTCCAAAAAGTTCTGGTTGGATTTTAGTTCTGGATACCTTTCAACTGTGACTAGCAACTTTGAAAGAGAACTGCTCAGGGCGTCTTGAGCCTGCTGAAACTTCTGGATATTTTCAGGGGTAAGCTTACTCGGGTCTATTTGTACACTGGTAGCCTTAGCACGAGCCTCTATAACTTCAGTGAGAATACCTTTTTCAGTTTCAGCAGCTCCTTTTACAGTATTGACCAAATTTGGAATTAAGTCAGCTCTTCGTTGATAAGCGTTTTCTACATTGGCCCATTGTCCCTCAGCATTTTCATCCAAGGAAACCATCTCATTGTAACCGCATGATGTGAGTAAAATAAAGGGTAAGAACCACAGGTAACGTAGTGAGAAAGTGATGTTTTTCATAGGTTTGAGTTAAAGTTTGCCAGAATTTATCACATTCAGGTAAGTGAAAATAGAATAAAAGTCATCTCAGTGTTAAGAGATGGGTGTTTGAAGGCTTAATGTTGCAAATGTTTGAAAATGGGATTTTTTGACAAATTCATGCCGAACGTAAAAAGCAGCATATAATTTGTTAAGTATGGGAAGTTGGATTGCTATATTATGATTAAAATCATATTATTGAGTAATAAAGTGCAATTACATGCATGTTAATAATCCAATAGTGCAATAATCTTGCTCAATTAACAACTGACGACAAACTAAGACCTTTATGCTATTTCGAACCTTACCCAGAATCGCAGCTGCTGTGCTGTTGTTTTGTACATTTTCGATATCTAATTTTCTATATGCCCAAATGTTGGGTAAGCCCTTTATTCAAAACTTTTCTCCTACTAAGTACAAAGCTGATGGGCAGAACTGGGCTGTGGCTCAAGATAACAGAGGGGTTATCTACGTAGGTAATACAATTGGTTTGCTTGAATATGATGGTGTATCATGGCGGCTGATTCCAACTCCTAATGAAGAGGTGGTAAGAAGGCTGCTAAAGGGACCTGATGGTAGCATTTATTTGTCTACATCGTCCGAGTTTGGCTTTCTGGCTAGCGATAAGACAAAAGGACTTTACTTCCATTCATTGAAGGACCATCTTGATGAGGCTGATAAGACAAACAGTAGGATAGATGAAATATTTGAAGCCAATAATGGGATTTACTTTATGTCTAGGCAGGCCATCTATTATTGGTTTGGAGGTAAAATGGAAGTCATTCGGGCAAAAGAAGGGGAACGTTTTGAGCAATTTTTTGGACTTGGTAACAGAGTGTTTGTTCTCAGAAAAAAGAGTGATGACACAAGGGTTTTTGAAGAGGTAATTCAGGCACAACTAATTGGCATGCCTAACAGTCAGGCTGTGGGCAGACTTCAACCTACCAAAATGGAGCAATATACATCAGGTATTATGCTGATGTCGACTCCTGATAAAGGCTTCTATCTGTATGATGAGTCACAAAAAGGCAGAGTCAAGAAATTCAAGACTGATGTTGATACCTATATTTCGGAGAATGGATTGAGAAAAATCCTGAAGCTGGCGGATGGTAATTTTGTTTTTGGTACGACTACAGGCGGTTTGGTTTTGTTAAACTCTGAAGGGAAGTTGTTACAGAAAGTTGGAAAAGAGTCTGGTTTGTTTTCAGATGAGGTATATACCATGTACGAAGATGACCAACATGGACTTTGGTTGGCTTTAGGTCATGGTATTTCTAGAGTGGAATTGTCTGCTCCTATTTCGAAATGGGATGACGAAGTAGGTGGATGGACAACTTCAATCATCAAACATAAAGGCAAAATCTACTCAGCATCATTTGGCGCGTATTGCTTAACAGAAAATGGTTTTAAGCAGATTGATGGATTGAACCGAACTTCTCAGTCATGGAGATTCATTGAGTTTACTTTACCGAAAAGCAATGACAAGGTATTACTCTTGGCTACCAATGATGGTATTTTTGAAGTTGAAGGTCTGAATGCAAAGAGAATATACGATAAGTCATCAAGGTTGATGTCATTATTTCAGTCAACAGTATTTCCTGAAAGACTTTACATTGGAGGAATCAGTGGTGATCTCCATGTAGTGGAAAGGGAAGGCAAAGATTGGAAGCCCAAGCAGGTGATCAATACAAAAGTAGGGCAGATCAGGTTTATTGAAGAGGAGAACAATGGAAACCTGTGGATGTCTACTTTCTCAAGTGGGGTAGCGAGCTTACAGTTTAAGGATCCTGAAAGTCTTGAGGTAAAAGAGATCAAGACCTATGGAGAGGAGAAAGGATTGCCTTCCGAAAAATATACGGTTCCATTCAAGCGTCATGGCATAACACATATTACGACTGAGAAAGGGCTTTATGCATATAACCAGCAGAAGGATATGTTTGAGTTATGTCATCAGCCAATCAATGATGTTTTCAGCGAAGGAGAAAGAGGGGTGATGTACCTAAAATCCTTGGAGGAGAATAAGCTTTTGCTGTCTCCATATAAGACAGGAAGCAAGCAGTCAATTTCAGAAGTCATACTAAAAGATGGTAAAGCTAAATGGGAGGATACTCCATTCAAGAGGCTTCCTTCGATGGAAGTCGAGGAGATAGCCATTGATGGAAACATTGTTTGGATTGGTGGTTCGGAAGGCGTGTTCAGGTTTAACAAGGAGTTGGCAAGGGACTATAACAAGCCTTATACAGCATTGATCAGAAAGGTGATGATTGGAAAAGACTCCTTGGTATACAATGGTGCCTATGTTACTCCAGGTACTATCAGAAATGGTAACAATCTGCTATCACAACCAAAAGGGGAATTTCCTATAGTTCCATTCAGTAACAATACGGTATCATTTGATTTTGCAGCACCTTCCTTTGACAACAGTGAAGATGCCAATGAGTACCAGTATAAGCTGGAAGGTTTTGATGACCAATGGTCGGACTGGACTGCAACTTCCCATCAGGCATATACAAACCTTTCTCCCGGACAATATGTATTCAAGGTAAAATCCAGAAATGTCTATGGGGCAATAAGTGATGAAGCATCGTTTAAGTTTATGGTGACTTCGCCTTGGTATATGTCTATTGTTGCTTATTTCACTTATGTGATGATGGCAGGGGCTACAGTTTATGGCGTAGTAAAATGGAATACTCGCCGACTGAAAGTGCAGAACAGGACATTGGAGACTTTGGTAGAAAAAAGAACAGCTGAGATTGAATCGCAGAAGAACCAGATTCAGAAGGCATATAACAATATCAAGACTATTGGTGATATCGGGCAGAAGATTACAGTAGCTTTGGATATGGAAGTCCTGATTGAAACAGTCTACCATAATATCAACTCTTTGATGGATGCTTCGGCATTTGGGGTAGGTGTTTTCAATGAGGAAATGAACAGGCTGGACTTTATCGGCTTTATTGAAAATGGAAAGAAATTGCCAAACAGTTTTGATCACCTGACAGAGGATGATAAGTTCTCAGTACTTTGCTTTAACAGGCTACAGCCGATATTCATCAACAATATGGAAGAGGAATATAACCACTATATTGATGGGGAGATTAAGGCAAATATAGGGGAGATGACTAAGTCGTTGATTTACCTGCCATTGATTATTGAGAATAAACCGATTGGTGTAATTACAGTACAAAGCTTATCTGAAAACGCTTATTCAACTATTGACCTGACGATCCTCCAAACGTTGGCATCGTATGTGGCAATTGCCTTGTCAAACACCAATTCCTTCCGAGTTATCAAGGAGAAGAACCTTCAGATTACAGACAGTATCCGTTACGCTGAAACAATTCAGAAAGCGGTGTTGCCATCTATTGAGAAGATGCGTGAGACATTGCATGAGTTTTTTGTGTTGTGGATGCCAAAGGATATCGTATCGGGTGACTTCTATTGGTTTAACCATATCGATGACAGAATTTACCTTGCGGTGGTGGACTGTACAGGACATGGAGTGCCGGGTGCATTTATGTCCATGATTGGTACCTCAAGCCTGAATGATATCGTGAACGTGAATAAAGTTTATTCACCAGCCAAAATTTTGGAGCAACTTCACCTGACCATTCGAGCGAAGCTGAAGCAATATGAAGCCAAGAATATGGATGGTATGGACATCTCACTTTGTATGTTGGAACCACATGATGACTTTGACATGAAGCTAACGTTTGCCGGAGCAAAGCAGCCTCTTTATTATGTCAAGGACGGGAAGTTCTGTGAGATCAAAGGTGACCGTAAGTCCATTGGAGGAATGCAGCGAGAAAACAAGAGAGAGTTTACTGACCATGAAGTAATCCTTTCGGCTGGAGACTCTTTATACCTGCTTTCAGATGGATATATAGACCAGAATAACCCTGACAGAAAGAAAATAGGTTCAATGCGTTTGAAAGAACTGTTGATGTCAATCCGTAACCAATCAATGGACAATCAGCGTCAGGCAATGTTGACAATGTTGGAAGAGCATCAGAAAGGAGCTCCACAACGAGATGATATAACAGTAATGGCTGTAAAAGTATAAGCAGATGTGATTGCGAAGTAAAAGAACCGTAGGTAGAGATGCCTACGGTTTTTTTATGTATTAACGCAAATGCAAGAGCTTAACGAAGGCTGATGAACATTTCTATCCGATTTCTCTTCAAGTCTTAAATTGTATGTAAATTTGCGACTCATTATTGATACAACAGAATTATATAAGGTGAAGATATATGTAATTGGAGGTGGAGCTGCAGGCTATTTTGCAGCCATTTCAGCCGCTTCAACAGGAAATGCACAAGTGACCATATTGGAGAAGTCATCCAATTTGCTGGCAAAAGTGAAAGTGTCAGGAGGTGGTCGTTGCAATGTGACCCATTCCTGCTTCAAGCCAGTAGACCTGTCAAGACGTTACCCACGAGGCGAGAAGTTCTTGAAGAAAGCTTTCGGGAAATTTATGACCACAGACACTATTCAATGGTTTGAGGACCGAGGAGTAACACTAAAGACAGAAGATGATGGAAGGATGTTCCCCGTAACGGATAACTCCCAAACCATTATTGACTGTCTTCAGAAGGAAGCTAGAAACTTAGGTGTAACGGTTAAGACGCGCCAAGAAGTACAGGAAATTCTGCCATCTGAAGAAGGAGGGATATGGTTGTCTGTAAAAGGAGGAAGTGAGCGGATTTTTGCCGACAAAGTGATAGTAACCACTGGAGGTAGCCCCAAAGAGGCAGGGCTAAATTGGCTGAAGGAGTTGGGGCATGCGATTGAAAAGCCTGTTCCTTCTCTGTTTACGTTCAACATGCCAACTGAAAAGGTGCGTGAATTGATGGGGGTGGCAGTTCCCAACGCCAAAGTAAAAGTGTTAGGGACAAAGCTTGAGTCAGAAGGACCTTTGCTGATTACTCACTGGGGAATGAGCGGACCTGCAATCCTTAGGCTTTCGGCATGGGGCGCCAGAGAGCTGGCAGATAAGCAGTACCAGTTCAAGGCTTCCATCAATTGGTTACCTGAATGGAAAGAGGAGCCTTTCAGGGCACACCTTCAAAAAGTCAGACAAGAATTTGGTCCTAGAAAAGTTGGCAACAGAAATCCATTTGAGCTGCCTAAAAGGTTATGGGCTTACCTGATTGAGAGAATGGAAATCAGTGAAGAGAAAAGATGGGCAGACTTGTCGAAGAAGGATTGGAACAAAATAGTTGTAACCTTATTGACGGATGAGTATACCGTAAGCGGAAAGACGACCTTTAAGGAAGAGTTTGTGACGTGTGGCGGAGTTAGCTTAGCTGATATTGATGTGAAAACAATGGAAAGCCGTGTGGTGAAAGGACTTCACTTTGCAGGTGAGGTAATGGACATTGATGGTATTACAGGAGGTTTTAACTTTCAGGCTGCTTGGACCACTGGGTTTGTGGCAGGTACTTCAGCTGCGAAAGACCAAGCCCAATAAACTTTTTGTGAAAGCCTTGCCATACGCTTGACTGTGGCAAGGCTTGTTTCTATTCCCCCTCTTATTTTTCCGCTCTTCATATTTATTGACACATTTATATAAAATCACACATTATTTTGCAGAGTTGTTGATATTTTTGCCCCGTGTCAAATTATTTTTCAATAAAACATTACCAAAATGAAAAATCACATTGCATTTTTACTGTCAGTTTTGATATGGGGTGCTGCAACGATGAATATTTTTGCTCAGGAATCGAAGAGCGAAGCTGAAAAAGAAGTGGTCGCAGTGATTCAACAACTTTTTGACGGGATGAGAGCAGCTGACAGTACTGCTGTAGGAAAAACGTTTCACCCTGATGCCCGCATGCAAACAGTGGTAGCCAAAGAAGGTACCATAAAATTGCATACAGGAAGTGTAGAAAAGTTTCTGACAGCCATTGGAACTCCACACGAGGAGATTTACAATGAAGTAATTCATGACTACGATGTCAGGATTGACGGAGAGTTGGCTAGCGTTTGGACACCTTATACATTCAAATTGGGAGAAAACATCTCACATTGTGGTGTCAATGCTTTTCAGCTTGTAAAACTGGACGGGAAATGGCTCATATTGCAAGTGACCGATACAAGACATAAGGAGAACTGTCAATGAACTGAATCATGGGCAGAATGAGAATACAAAAACGAAGAACTGAATGCTGAAGGACAAGATCTTAAATAGAGAAGCAGGACTGCTGTTTTATGGAATTACACCTCCAAAATTGAACAATGACCCTGAAAAGTTCAAAGAAATAGCAGCCAAGCAGATGGACAGGTTAAGAGGGAAACCAATTGATGGACTGATTCTGTATGATATTCAGGATGAATCTTCAAGAACGGATATGCCTAGACCATTTCCTTATCTGCGAACGCTTTCTCCTCAGATATATGCAGACGAGTACCTTACCGAATTGGAGATCCCCAAAATAGTGTACCGAAGTGTAGGGAACTATTCACAGTCTGACTTTGAAAATTGGATTGAGGAATCGAGAGGGACGGATACTTTTTCAGTATTTGTAGGTGCGCCATCTAAGGATCAGCAGACGCCGTTTTCGTTAAGCCAAGCATATCAGGTCGCTAAAGACGCTGAAGCGGATGTAGTTTTGGGAGGGGTGACCATTCCAGAGAGGCACGACAAAAAGGAAGATGAGCACATGAGGATCTTGTACAAGACTGCCAAAGGTTGTCGCTTTTTTGTTTCTCAGTGTGTATATAGTTTGACCCACGCCAAAAACTTGTTGGCAGATTATTTTTACTATATACAAAAACAGCAATTGCCCGCAATGCCAATCATTTTTACCTTGACGCCATGTGGGTCTTTCAAGACGTTGGAGTTTATGCAATGGTTGGGAATAGACATTCCAAAATGGCTGTACAAGGAGCTGAAATATGCAGATGATCCTTTAGAGAAATCATTGGATGTTAGCCGCAAGATCGCTGATGAACTCTTGGATTATGCCATTGAAAAGAATATTCCAATCGGGTTCAATATTGAAAGTGTAGCGATCCGAAAGAGTGAGATCGAGGCATCTATCCAACTGCTGGAAGATGTAAAAGCAATGATGGATAAAAAGTATGGTGAAGTGGAGAGGATATAGCCAAACCATTCGAAAAAAATATATGTGCAAAGCCTTTTGGGAGAATAGCTGACTGTTTTTCCAAAAGGCTTTTTTTTATTGGGGTAAACTGAAGGCGCTTCCGTATGTGACGTGAGTGATGGATTGCCTCCCTTTCAGGGCTGAAAAGATTATCTACATGACGATGGACCAAAGTCTATCGCTGACATATTTTGTCCTTTCAGGAATTTGCTCTGAAAAGGCAGAATAAGTCGGTTATTTATTCAACCCATCCAAACGAGTGACAAAATTCCTTCGGCTCGGCTCAGGAACCAGATAGCGGTGGCTGAGCGGAGCCTAAGCTCAAATATCGCTCCTTTTGGGAGAACTTGTGGAAATGGCATAATTGTCCAGCCCTCAGTTATGCAGTGACGCATAAAGGTCCGATGTAATTTTTTATTCGATTATGTATCTGAGGTCAGCCTGCGGCTTTCGGGATGTGTGCGAAAAACCCGAATGTAGCAGTGATTGGGGCGTATTCGGCTTTTGGAACAAAAAGGCTTTCAGCAAATGACTTGATCCATGATTGGGCACTGATAAGTGGCATTTCCTTGAACTGCGCCACAATGTCAACAGTCTCAGGTATGTCGTCTTGAAGCACCTGCATTTTTTGTAGCCCCTCTTCGTAAAGTACTTCCAATTTTTCTGAAAGCGATCTTAGTGATTGCTCCCTGATCTTCAGTTCCTCTGCTAGCATAACAGGATAGCTGCGGAAAAAGGATTCAATCCTGCACAGCTTGATCATGCATTTTTGGTACTGTGCCTCATATTTTATCTTGCTCTCCCAAGCAAGCTGTCCAACTTCATTCAGGCATTTGGATACTGACTCCAACTCTCCAGCCAATCGCTTGTACTGTGCTTCCATCTCCATGTATTTGCTCTCCAGCTTGCGGATTTTGACATAGAGCCTCATGCGGTCAAGCTCAATAACTTCCCGTTTCAGCCGCAGTTTGTCTAGGTATCTTTTCATTGTTGCGATTTCAACATTCGGGTTGATCATATGTCTAAGGTTTGGGTAGCAGGTTTATCAGAAGAAAAAAGATAGGAATATATCGGAGTGCAAGAAATAATGAGCGTGGGAGATGGTGTAAGGTAAAAGCCTAGTTTATATTTTTGTTGGCAGCCATAATGGAGGTTGGGCAAATGCTCGTTGCCTTTGCCTTGTGTTGCTTGTCTTTGATAGGGAGTTCTCATCAAAAAAACCATTGAAAACCCAAGGAATGGTCCCAATGAGGTGTTGAATTGCATTTTTTTAGAGCAATTGGACAAAAAAATGGATCCTTTATGGCTTCAAGTAACCTGAATTAGGATTGATACCACCCTTTTAAGGCTAAAAATTGGCGTAAGCCAACGATGGGCAAAGCCCACCGTAAAGAAAGGCATTTTACTCCTTTATAAAATGTTTTCTGCTAACTCCTGAAGCTGTAGTGATTTCGATAATGTAAATGCCCGTTTTCCAGTTAGCAATAGGCTCTTTTACCTGAAGAGTGCTTTGATTAAAAGCTTTCTCTAGTATAGTTTTTCCATTCCAATCAAAGACCTTGATCTGTTGAATATAATTTTCATTTTCTGATGAGATAGCAAGGTGGTTTTGAGAAGGGTTTGGGAAAATTTTTAAAGACAGAGAGGAAGATTGATCAGGTTCAGAGAAGTCAAAGTCTAACTTTTTTTCTGCTTTTTTGGTGGTAATAAGTATAATCCCGTAAATATTTCTTTCACAAAAAAACTGTGATAGTGTATCCCTTTTAAGGACATTGATTGATTCAATCTCGTTAGGGTTTAACTCTTTTAGCATTTTGTCTTCTGAACCTTTATCCAAAGGAATCCCATCAATAATGTATAAGACATCTTGAGGAGTAGAGGTTGCTGTACATCGTATTCTTAGGGGGGCATTCTGATTATCTATGGTTTGGCTTAAGAGTGTAAAGGGACATATGAATAAGCCTAACAGTAAGAGGAACCTAACCTTGTTAATTAAAGAAGCGTTGAACATAGTTTTTTGAGGTTTGATTGAAAAATGATTGACAGATATTATTAGCTTCTCAAGTCATTATTTATCAGAAAAGTGTGAAGGGTAATGTACAGGAGTTAGAAATTTTGGTTGATGGAGAAAGTCGAGGGACAATAGGAGAGTTTAGTTATCTTCAGGTTCAAGTAAAGAGCAATCAGGGTTTTGTTAATCTAGAAATAAAAGGTGAAGAAAGTACTTTCTATACTTTTACTCCTGTAGAGGGAGCTTTAAATTTCTTGAAATGCAAAACCTCAAAAAATAATCCCAAGCCAAAAGTTGAACAGCTTGAGGAAGAGCTGGCAATGGTAGATATAAAATATATCAAGCATGTTCAGAAGAAAAAGAAAGTTCAGTAAAACAATTTAGATGCTTTTGAACTAGATATTTCAAAACAAGAAGCTTTGATAAGAGTGAGTTCTTTTAAGAACTTTCTTTTATCAGGGCTTTTTTTAGGTCAAAATGTGCAACTTAAGTTCAAGTTATTTTCCAATTAGAGATATAGTTTAATCATAATTGAATTTCTACTAAAGGCATTTATAAACGGTAAAACGAAATGTACTCACAATTCTAATCGAATTGTACCTGAATTTATCACAATCACACAAAAATATAAAAGCCTTCCATAACCGGGAGGCTTTTATATTAATAATTAGAATAAAGTATTGTACCATCAACAGTCCGTATTTTCAGTGGTTTATTCTCCAGCGGAGCGGCAATCGTCGAACCATCCGCTACAATGATTTCCAAAGGAAAACCTCCATTGTCAGCATTCTGGTATCTGATTGTCGTGTTGTTCAATGTAACACCTGACCAGTCATTCACACCTCTAAGTTTTGAATCCCTGAAGTCACACACAACCGCGCCTATACTGTTCCCTACTCCAGAAAAAATGAGTTGTTCGGCACTACAATATCTAAATGTAAATCCTGCATTGAGAGATATTACATAATCTGACAAATCCAAATGTATACCTGAATCTACATTTAACAGATTTAGCACGTTTATAGTCGAGCCTAATGGGGCTTTAAACTCATATATACTATTGTAAATAACTTGACTTATAGCAACTTGATTCGAGAAATCAATTTGATCCGCCGTTGAAATTGGGGTATTACCAGCATTAAAAGAGAAAGTATTCTGTGTACTCCATATTTTCCAGCCTTCCATATTGAGGTTGTTACGGATAAATATACCTACCAACCCATCGTCAAACACTTCAAAGTATTTTATCTGATTTAGTATCTGATTACCATCAAACGACACCCCAAAATCTCCTTCTTTCCAAGCTACATTCTCATTTTCAGTATAATCCCCAGAGCCAGTAGCATTAAAACCAGAGAAACCCGAATCAGGACCTATTCTAAGTTTAGGATAAATTACATTTAGATTGTCAATTACTTTAACAGCATCTATCAATTCACTTTTGAGAATATCACCATCTTCATATAAGTCAATTGTTTCACTCGCTAATATATCGAGAGTAAATTCATTTAAAGGGTTGAGTCCTTCTATCTCATATATAAGATTAAATAATACTTGCTTTGATGCAAAACTATTTCTAGCTGATAGTTTTGATCCACTTAACAATGACTGTGTTGGAATAATATTACCTGAAATAATATTGTCGATTATAACATCCATCAAACTAGCAGGCTCCGTATGATAAACCTCCACCACATCATTTTGATTCACATACCCACTAACAAACACTTGCCCATTCACTAGCCACAAATCCTCCCCAGCATTATCTGTGACTCTTCCTCTTGTGTCCAAAAATGTTTTAGCAGAAACTTTAAAAGACAGAAGCTTATCATACACAATCTTCACATTCCAGCCATTCGCTATCAAGTAGTCAATATCAGCCAATAGGTCTGCATCTTCCGCTGGGTCTGTAGTGATAATACCAATATCCAAGGTTCTGTTAGGATTGGCAGCAACATCATTGACCTGT
The DNA here is from genome assembly GCF_036880985.1 of Limibacter armeniacum. Classification (NCBI taxonomy): domain Bacteria; kingdom Pseudomonadati; phylum Bacteroidota; class Cytophagia; order Cytophagales; family Flammeovirgaceae; genus Limibacter; species Limibacter armeniacum. The sequence goes on along the minus strand of NZ_JBAJNO010000009.1, from coordinate 340,796 downwards.
TTAACATGTGCTATAAAAGGTTTTAAAAGGTCTTTAAACACATAGCTATTCACCACTTCAATAGTTACCCCATCCTGATTAATCCAATCACCTACACGCAAATCAAGATTTGTAGCCTTATTGACACAGAGGTACACCAAGGAAGTCCAACCAGCATCTGATACATCCACCACACCAGACACACCCGCATCACATAGGTAAATACCTGAAACAGCAGACTTCCCAGCAGTTGCAAACAAATAAGAAACGCCGCCTTCATGTCTCCACTCTCCAGTACCAGCTATACTGATACCTACAGGATTTGAGGCATTGATAACCAAATCCGCAGAAATAGTGGTAGCCTCTGCCACATTTGAATAATCAACAGCTCCAGCAAAGCCAAGAATACGCACCTTATACTCATAAGTCACCCCATGACCTAGCCCAGTATCAACATAGCCTACTTCTGCCACATCCGTTTCCTCCACTAGCGTAAACTCCAATGCTCCCTTACGCCTACGCCATACCTCAAAGCCATACAAACCTTGGCTGTTATCTGCCCAGCTTAAGGTGATTTCACCGATAGCAGTAGCTACAGCTATAAGTTCTGAAGGTGATGCAGGTGATTCAATATCTCCAGTATTCACCCGAAGGTTACGCCCTTTGAGATAATCCACCACACTACGGCTCTGGACTTCCTCCGTATCCACAACAATCTCAGTACCTGCGGGAATAATCCCATTGGGATTAATACCAGGATTGCGCTGAAGGAAATTTACAATCCCCTCAACGCTTCCCTCTTCGGTTAGTACTATATCCAGAAGGTTCATTCCTTCTGTGGTGCGTTTCTTTAGCTTCATAGTGGTAGCTTTATTACCTTGCCCAAAACCATATAAGGCTGCCTGTTTTCATGAGCTTGCCCACCTCCTTGCATTGGAATGGATTTTGGCGTTGTAATTACATCAGGCTCAACTCCTTTTCCTTCTGCATCCACTGCATCAACCGTCCAACTATTGGTATCAGTAGTGGCAGACCTACGAATCAGACCAAAGTCACCTTGTGCGACACTGGCAGTCCCATTCCCTACATTATGATTATGCTCAGGCATTTGGTTGATGGTAAGGATAACTTCCCTTAAACCTCCCACATTCCCTATTTCAAAATATTCATTCAGGTTGGCTTCTGGGTTTCCACCAGCAAGTGAAGAGTCTCCCTTGCCAATAATCACGCGACCTCGGAGGTCTGGCGTTATGAATTGACCACTTGGAAGGTCATGTGTTTGTCCATTACAAAGGGCATAGCCAATCATGTCGCCAATACCCAAACCAGAACCATTAAAATTTGAAAGACTGCCATAGTAATCCACAATCATCCCTGGCAAAAGCCCCTGAAGTCCCGCAATGGCATCACTGTTTCGCTTTACAGGGTTCTTGATAATGGCATCATAATCAAACAATCCCGTTCCGGCAGCCCCAAACTCAGGCTTTAGCTTTTCCTCGGTACAGAGAAAGAATGAACCTACCTTATTAAAGCCCTCGTAAAGGTCATGAGGCTCATGAACTGCATTTACGGTCTGTAGCTTGAATACAGGTACCTGTGCACCAGTGGCAGTTCCTGAAAATGCTTCCACCTTATAAATGGTATTCTGATACAAAAGCCAACCTTCGGTACAGCTATAATTCGAAACATTCACTGTCCATTCCACGCCTGTAATCCTGACAGGTGCCGCACTCTCGGTGAGTACCCCTGAAAGCGCATCAGCCAGTTCCTTTACAGACTTATACAGGTGCTCAAAATCAGCAGTATTATAGATTGCTCCCTTTGGAGGTGTATTGAATTTTTTCATTAGATATACTCGATTTCATAAATCACAGCTACATGCAAATAGCGGGAAAGAAAAACCTTTATTTCATTTTCCTGCGGCTGCAATGCTACAGGTACCTGTACAGTCAGTTGAGTACGGAACAGGTCAATTGCCTCTCCAGGTGGACGGACCTTGACTTTGGCCACGCCCTTTTCAGCCACAAGTGGCGTAAGTGATCGGTATTCAGGCGGGAATACCAGAAACTCATCCAGTTCCACCAGCTGGGTGACAAGGAATATGTTCTGGTTATTGAACCGCTCCCTAGCGAGTGTTTCCACTGCCAGTTTGGAGCGTCCCCATATCAACTCATCCTTTACCTGTGAGCGGAACAGCTTAAAGTCAGCCGTCAGTATCTTGATGTTATGTACAAGCAGGTAAATCCAAGAAAGTAAAGTCCCTTTCCGCAAAAAGGAAGGCAAAAGCCTGTAAGTGATCAGAGAGAAGTCAATATCAAACATCAGCTATAGGGGTTACATTGTAGTCCTCCAGTTCCATCCAGCCAGAAGCTGGGTAATACCGTGCCTGTACATCCTCATAGGTGCCAATATCCGGGCGGGCACGCAGCACTGTGATATAAAAGTCACGCACGCCTGCCACATCCTTCACATAATCCACCAGATCGGATACTGCCAAAATACCGTTAAAGTCCAGTCCGGAGATATAGGTTTCAACAGCCGACCGGACCGCCGCTTCCACTGTAGCCTTATCCAGTTCCGGCTCATAGTACAGGTCTGCATACAGGGTAAGCTTATCAGAGTCCAGGTTGATCAGTGCCAATTGCGCCCCCGGCTCCTGTATCTCCCGAAGGTAAGCCTCTGCGCCTTGTGCCTCATCTGTCGAGAGCCTACCAGCTACGCCCTTTACCTTCACAAGCGCATAACCACGTCCCGTGACCGCCACACTTTTCACTACCTGTTTACTTTCATCCACTACCTCATAGTAAGGCTGTTTAGTATCTGGATGCAAAAGAATCAGATCACCATGCTGATACTCCAGCATGCGTTCGGCATACCACCCGGCAGTGTGCACCTTGGCAGAGGCAATCAAAGTGTTTACCTCTGCCTTGTGCGCATCAAACACCTGCTCATGAAGCCATATGCAATAGGACACGATATACAGCCAAAGCCTCCATACTGCCACCTTGCTACCGCTCTGTACCTCTGCCATCTCTGAAAGCGCCTCCTTGATCTGCTTCTCATCAGAGAGCACATCCAGCTGCTGCACCCGGTTCTTTTCAGCTATTATTTCGTCGTATATTTCCTTTCGTGTCCTGGCCATTTCTAGATGATTTGCAATGTCCACTCATTTTCACCGATACAATCCCATAGGGCATCACATTGCCTGCGGGAGCTGACCACATCCTTGTGCCCATCCCCGTCTATGTCTATGAAGTCTGTCCCCAATAGCACACACCCTTGGATATCCCTGTGGAAGTTACCAGGGTGGATCAGGATCAAGCTCCTGCCCGGTACCCCACTTATCTCGTAGTGCCAGCCTCTGGCATCGGTATGGCGGGGGACCACCTTGTACGTACCCCTTGGAATGCAGCTAATGTTTCGGGCATTCCCCTTGTCGGAAAGCTCCAGCGTACAGGTACTGAAAACCTGGTCAATTCCCCTGTACACATGCATGCGCCCCAATACCTGCCTGCCGTCATCCGGAAAGCGCTTCAATACGCCTTGAATTTGTCCTTTAGCCATTTCTATACTTTTTCAGATTGATAAAAGTCGCTGCCGCCCCTAAGGCGACAACGACTGCAAATACTACCCAACCCATTTATACATCCGCCTTCACACCAGGCTCGATAATGTCCCTGAGCTTATCCAGGATACCAGCCGCCTTTGCCTCTGTCAGGAATTCGTGCAGCTCATCCACCCCGCCAGCTTCGGCGGTTAGCTCCAGCGTCTCCACTACCTTGGGGATATTCTGTGGTGTCAGTTCCAGTGCCCCGAAAATCTCCTTGACCTTGTCCGCAGCAGCCTTTAGGGGCTCCTTGTGTTCCAGCAGGTTTTTACCCGACTTGACCAGGTAAGTCACCAGGTCAATGATCCATGCGTACTGAAGTACGGCTTTAAGAATTGTGAACAGTTTTCCCATTGTTTAATCACTGTTTAAACGGTTAAAAATAATTACTGGCCCTTCTCTAGGGCCTCGATTCTCCTGACCATTTCCGCTTGGCCCTTCAGCAGTTCCTTATGCTCCTTCTTGCTTTCGCTCTGGTAGTTGTCTATCAACCCAATGAGACTTCTGTTCGTGGATGAGTTCTGCTCGATGACTTGCACGGCCCTGGTGGAGAAATTATAGAACATGCTGCTGACGGTAATGACCCCCGCCAGTAGAATGACCAGCATGCTCACAAGCAGCCTGACCACATAGGGCTGGCTCTTGGTATCTGACAATAGGGAGGCAGACTGTTGCGCCATACTAAGATGCTCCATTGTCCCCCTGGTTAATGATCACTGAGAAATCATCCAGAATGTCAATGTCCACCCCTAGGTAGCCATCCAGTTCCAAATTTCGCTCAATGTCCCTTTTCAAACTGATTTTACTGTTGCCCTCCCGGTGGTTGATGGCTTCCACGCCAAGCACTGGGGATTCCCTCCAGTCCCCCTTAGCTGACTGCATCAGGAGTTCTATGTGCTGCTCATCGCTTTCACCCACCACAAAGTCACCGTTGATGATTTGTGGGTTATGGTCCTCGTCCAGTAGGATGTCTTTTCTAGCCATGTCTTACTCTTTGGTTTTCTATTTCTGAAAAGTCTTCACTCTCCAGGCTGGAGAGTGAAGACACGATACTGGCCTTGAAGGAGGCTCCGCCATCACCGGCGGCCACAGGCGCTTTCCCCAAGGCTTCTATTATCTTGTCCACCCGGTTGCTGAGCTTGCCCAGCTCCCTGACCAGACCTTGCCCCTTGACTGTCGTGTTGGTATTGCCGTCCAGGTTTATCTCTGCGTTGATGGTGACCTGCTCCACCTCGGAGAAGGACACCACCACCCCTGACACCTGGTCTGGAAAAAGCAGTACTACCACCGTGCTACCAACCTTGGGGGTCACAAGGAACTCCTCGGAGGCATTGGGGTTGAGCATAATGTCCTGGTACAGGACCTCACTCTCGAAAGGCTGCACGTCACAGGTGGTCCTGTCCACGGCCTTCACCTCCCCGGCAATCACGGTGACGGGTTGCTGCTCCCTGATCAGCTGTACCAGCAGGCTCCTTACATCCCTCATAACTTCTTGCCTATTTTCACCTTCCGCCTGAAGGTGTCTGAAAATTCAATATCCACCCCATCGGACAGGTACCTGGCATCCTCATCCACATACTGCTGGTCTATAATCCGGACGGCATCCCCGTGTGCGATATAGGGAATGCCAAAGCTTTCCAGGCTTCCCGAAAAGCCATCCACCCTGAGGTTATCCAGCTCCTTGGTGGCAAGTGACCTGAGCTGCTCCTTGCTCAACCCCGGCATGTAGTTGCGGGTGCGTACCGGACCGCTGCCCACTTCCACCACGGTTTTTTTGGCAGTCTTGTCTGCCGCATTGGAAATGGCCCTGATGGTCACCTGCACATCCTCCTTGCCCTGGTACTTCAGGCCCGAGCTGTTGGCTACATTCCTCTGCCGGTGCAGTATGGCTGTATCCTTGTCGGTAACCAGGTCATAGGGGAACCCCACAAACAGGGTGGGCCTGGTGTTGTTGTCCGGGTTATGGCGGAAGTAGGCCACCAGCCCAAAAGTATCCCGCACCTGCATCAGCACATCGGCAATGCTGCCTTTCTCTAGACGAACCTTGCCAAGGTTGACATCCACGACCTCAGAGGCAATGCCCAAGCCCGCAGTAAGGTAGGTCACCAAGCCCTCCAGCGTGACACTTGCCCACGCCTTGGGCTCCACCTTCCTGTCCAGCAGGTAGGCATAATCCTCGCAGTAAATCCTGACGGGCACATCCCGTTCCACCTTCCTGACAAAGCCTGTGAACTCACGCTTGAGGCCACCATTGTACCCCAAGAAAATGTCTACCCGGTCACCACGCTTGACCACCTCATCTAGGGACTTTCCCTTCAGGTCAAGGTTACGGGGCAACTCAATCACTGCCGTATCCGTCAGCTCTCTCCAGGTGGAACGGACCTGTACCCTTGCCACATGCCTGGTCCGTAATTTCCCCGCTGTTATTTCACAGCTCAATACATATATCATAGCAGTGCTGTTTCTAATATCTCCAGTTCGGCACTCTTGATCGAACGGGCACTGATCACAAAGGGCTGAGAGTCCTCATACCCTTCCAGGGCAGGCAGGCTAAGGCTTCTTATGATAAGGTTATCGATGCCGTGCAACGACAGCAGGTAGCTGGAGCAATCCAGTACGGCATTTTCCTTGACCATCCCAAGCAACCGTTTCAGCTCCTTTTCCGGATAGTTCCCGTCAGGGTTCCACAGCACCCCACGTATGGTGATGTCAATGGCTTCCATGCCGGACATCTCCACCACGGACTCGCTGCCGTTGACAGGGGTCTCGGTGATCTTTTTCCGGTATTGAAGCTCCAGTAAGGGGTCTGTCTGGAAACTGTAGGTATTTCCCCCTGAGGTTGCCAATGCTATCCGGTCGAATAGCGGGGTACCAAAAGTGGAGGAACGGTAGCGCACTTCCCTCTGCCTGACGGCTCCCAGCTTGGGTCCTTCTTCAGGCTGGTAGTCAAACCCTGCGTCCTGTCCCAGCACCACGTCCTGAAACGCCGCCTTCAACCTGTCCTTCAGTGCGTCCGTTCTGATCTCCATTTTCCAGTTCCTTTATATATTCAGCCTTGGCGATGTATGTTACCCATTCGTCATCGGATAGGGTTGCGGGGTCCACCTTGAACATGTACTCAATGATGGCATCCCACTTGTCTATCCAGGTTAAGCCTTTTTTTTGATCGAAGAGACCAAGACACCTTTGTAGCCTGTCACGATCTTGTTGATGGTCCTTCCAACCCTGATCGTTAGTTGAAGGTCTTCCAATACCGTTCTCTTGTCACCATGGACAACACATCTTGCGATAAGCTGACGCATGGCATCTACTGGTACTCTTTCTGATTTCTTCAGGAAATCATTCATGATATCCTTGTTCGGTGATTTCACCAGCAAGGATATGAACTCGGTGAATGTCTCATTGGTGGCTACCTCAACAAGGTGCAGGTTAATGCCCTTCTCAGCATACTTCCCTTTCAAGCTGTTGAACTCTTCCGCATCCATATCCAACGCTTTCAAAACCCTTGGTTCTGGTTTGGGCGACTTGGTAAGAATAGGGTCAGACCCATTGATCATTTCCTGCAATGGGGAAAAGGCTGCCATCAACTTTTCTACATCCTCACAGATACGTTCATCACCGGCTACCATACAGCTACGCAAGAAGACAGTGACTGCCTCAATCGGTTTCTGCTCTGCTTTCACCAGATAGTGGTTGACATGGTACCGGTTCGGTTTCTTGACAAGCATATGAATATCAGCCTCTACCTCATCCTCCCGTTCTTCTGTGATTTTCAAAAGAAACAGCTCCCCATACTCCTCAAGCAGTTTTACATAGTCCTTTTCTTTCAAAGACAAAAGTTTGCAGTGCTCCTTCTGCTCTGAGGTGAGGCTTACTTTTTCTTCCAGTTGTTTTTCGGTGTTTTCCATGTGTCTATATGGGGTTTAAACGCCGTTAAACGGCTATGTTGAAATTAATGTCCGAAGCGACACCAGGCAGCTTCCTGGTCAATGAACTGGTCGCCTTGCGCTGCACCACGTCCAATGCTGGTGAACTCAAAGTCCCGGATAATGTCCTGCACCACCCGCTCCCCATTGTCATAGGTCACCGGGATGTCAAACGGCTCCAGGTCCAGCAGGTCATAGCCTTCCCCGTACTTGCCACGGATATAGTCCTCAATCGCCACCACCGTTTCCATCCCAAGCGTGATGGACACCTCCACAGACTTGTTGCCTCTCCCTCTTCGGTTCGGGGAGGAGCCGCGTCCATAGCCGTTGCTCTTCTCCTGGGCCTTGCTGTAACTGATCTCCTGGATATATACCGGGACGGTTCCCAGTATCTCCGTATCGATGTCACTCCACCCGTAAGCTCTCTTAATTGCCATTGTTCAAACTGTTTTTGAGTGCGAAACTAACTTGAATGGTATCGGCAGAACCCACCGGAACCACCTCCAGTGAGACCTTCAGCACGGGGTTGGGCGGCAGCAGCACAGAGTCCTTGTCGACAATCACGCGTCTTGCCGATATCTCGCCTGCCAGCTGGCGGTCAATGGCCTTTTCTGCCGCTGCCTTGAAGGAGGCCACCATGACAGGTGGCAGTTTTCCATTGGCATCCAGCAACTGGGGGCTGTTCACTTTCGGGATCAGGGCTGCATACACCGCTCGTATCGCCTTGTCTGCGGTACGCCCGAAACGCTGCTGACTCTCGTTCATCGTGCCGTCCTCGGCTACCTCCACCTGGGTACAGGTATGGTCCCCATTCCAGCGGAAGCCATCCAGGTGCGGGTACTTGATGGCAAAGATGTACCCCTTGTCATCCAGTGCACCCCAGTCCTGCTGTATGGCCGTGGCTGGCGTATGGTTGGAGAGCCCGGCGGAAAGCCAACGGCCCTTGCCCGCATCGGTCAGGTTGAATTGCTCGACCCATCCCATGCTCTCATGCACCCTTGCGGCAGCCATGGTCCCCAGGGCTGTCCCCACGGCGGCGTAATGGCTGAAGGCTGCATCCCTGGCGGCATGGTTATAATCCTGAGCGACCACTACCGACACGTTGGGAGCCGACACATCTGTCAGGTTCCTAAGGTCCTCCACGGCAGCCACGGGGGGCGTAAAGTTGCGCCCTTCCAGAATGACACGGGTCGGGAACATGGCCGAGAATGCCCAGTCAACCGTTGCCTGTGCCACCGGAATGGCAGCCACCAGGTCACTCTCCAGCCCGTTTACCATCGCATCATCTACCGTTGGGTTGGTGGCAATGCCTACCTGGAACACCTTTCCTTCCGTATCCTGTACCAGTTTCTTGAGGTAGCCCTCACCGGCCAGTACGGTCTGGGTACTGTCTTTCGCCACGGGCATCACATAAAGGGATACCCCCTCACCGGCCATCGCGAAAAACTCACGGATGTGATGGTAGACCACCACACTGTTGGAAAGGTCATAATCCTCACTCAAGCCAGCCGCCTGCGCGTCACGGATACTCAGGAAATGGTAGAGGTTGCCAGCCTCAAACTTGCCCGCCACATCCACCGCCTCGACGATCAGCCCTGAGGTAGCCACCTCCGCCAGCGATGCTGACGGGGATGGTGTAACCTTGATTATCTCTACTCCCTTGATCATTTGCTATCGGGGGTTTCTTCCTTTATCTCTTCCTTGGAAGGTGCAGGGGCCTGTGGCTCCTGTACCTCCTCCTTTGCCTTTATCAAAGCGATCCTGTCCTTATCGCCACCTACCGAGTGCAGGGCCCAGTCTTCCTGTGTGAAGTAATGTCCCTTCGCGTTGACCCATACCCGGTTCACCTGTTGTGCTTGCATGACCTCCTGCGCCAGATCAATCATTTTCTTGGTTGCCTTCATTATACACTTGCGTCTTGGATGAGAGAAACAACACCGGACTGGTCCGTGTAGGAGTGCTTGCCGCCGGCCCTTGCCATGGCAGAGAAGATGTCGCCGTAGTAGGCTGCCTCCCCGGCATTGTGGAAAATCTTCACGTTGCCTTTTGCGTACTTGACACAGTCCTCATGCCAGAACAGCACAGACTCCTTGTCGTCCGCAGCTCCTGCGGCCCCCAGGGCTTTCAGTGAGCCGGCCGTGTCGAAAATCATTGCATGGCTGCGCATGTATACCCAGAAACCGTGAATGCGGCCGATCACCCCGGAAGGGATCACCGCCGCCCCGAAACGCGAGGCATCGATAAAGGCATCGTTGGCCAGCAGGTCATTGTACATGGATGCCGAGAACAGCGCGTAACGCCCTTCGGTATCCACATCCTCCAGATCCAGGATAGACTTTGCCTTTAGGATATCCTTGTTATCCACTGCCTTCCTGTTGCCGGTAGCCGCGGGGGCTGTCGCTTCCCTTTCCCCGCCGGTAGTGGTGATCACCCTTCCCGCTGCCGTGGCTGCCCAGTTGTTCAGGATCAGGCCTGCCGCCTTCTTGTTCAGCGTCTTGCCGTGCTGGGAGATGATGCTGTTGCGCTTGTCGTAGCTGGTCTCGATCTCCTCAATATCCCTGAGCAGGGTGGGGTCGGTGGTCAGCTCGGAAAGGTCCCAGGTCAGGTCAGCATCGGTTCTCTGTGAAATGGTGGCAGGCACCGTAGCCCTGTTGACCGCCACGTTCGGGTCGGCCCCTTCCTGCGGGGAGTGTACGGTCTTGCCGTTGACCACAAACGCTGTCATATCCTTGCCCTTCGTCATGAAGGTGTTGTCCGGATAGAAGTTCCTGGCCAGGTCCCTTTCCCAAATTTCTACTTCTAAAGCCATCCTCTTATTGGTTAATGTATGCTTGAACTAATTCACTGTATTTCTCCGGCTCCTGCTCCTTGATGTGCAGCAAGGCCTTCGGGTCTTTCTTTTGATAGTCATCAAAAGTCCAGTTATCTCTGCCTGCCTGCGCCTTTGGCGAGGTTGGCGTTTGCTTTTCTCGTTGCAGTTGCTGCGATACCACAGCTACCGGCTCCAGGCAGGCCAGGTAATTGCGGATGGCCTCAATGCCGGAAGTCTCCAGCATGGGCTTGAGGTTCTCCGCCTGCTTGGCCGTCAGCTTTCGCTGTGCCACAGCCTCCCCCAGGAGCTGTTCCCCTTCAGAGGCCCTCATCTGTGCCTCCAGCTTTTCCTTTGCCTGTACCAGGGCATTGAACCTGGCGGTAAAGGCGCCCATAAACGCCTCGTCGCTTGCCGAGGCCTGCGGGTCCAGCGACATCCCATGCATCGCCAGCAGTGCCATTAGTTGTTGTTTCATCTTGCTTTTCGGTTTCCCTAAAATCTGCTTATCATAAAATGCGACCATGCGGTCCGCTTCCATTCCTTCCGGGGGCATCATCAGTCTGCTTTCGTAGATGCCGTCAATCAGGCCAGCCTCCAACGCTTCCTGCGCAGACAAGTGCACCTCGTTTTCCCCCAGCCAGTTCTCCAGTACCCAGGAGGCTTCCTTGCCGGTCTTCCCGGCATAGATTTCCGCCATCTGACGGTTCATGCTCTCAATCTCTTCGGCCGCTTTCCTGTACTGCGCGGGGGTTCCCCTCCCGGCAGGTGACACGGCAGCGCCATGCACAAGAAAGCGGGCGTTCCTTGCCGCCTCCACTCTTCCGGCCGCCAGCATCACAATGGTCATCATGCTGGCCGAGATACCATCCACATAGGCATTCACCTTGACAGGCAGGCTCTTCAGGTAAGAGTAGATGGCAGACCCCTCGAACACGGACCCCCCGGGGGAGTGTATCCGCAGGTTAATGGTGCTGTACTTGCCCAGCAAAGGCGCAACCGCTGCCTTGACCGTATTCAGGTCCACCTCGCCCCATTTCATGATATCGCCATGCAGCATGATATCGGCTTCTCTCTGACTGGATTTTGCTACTATCTCGAACATACCTTACGTGTTGAATTCCCTACAAACAAATGAGGTTGAGGCAGTATTTTCAAACCGGGTTTCGCAGCATTGCCTCCCCCTATGCAACCCTTGCAACGCCCTTACGCAGGGTGCGGAAGTTCTTTTGAAGTTGACTGGATTTTCAGGCTCTTTTGTATCAAAAAGGATGGAAAAAGGGGCGCTCACCGAACAGGACAAAAGGAACTATGCACTGCAACTCTATGTGCATACCGACATGACACAGGAGGAAATCTGCAAGATTGTCGGGTGGAAGGACCGCAAGACCTTCACCAACAACAAGGCAAAGTATGATTGGGACAATATCAAGAAGGCCAACACCATCACCTCGGAGGCGGTAATTGCCAACCTGACGGAGAAGATCCACAAGGTCTCCATCTCGGAGGATGCCGTGGAAAAGGCCGACTCCATCGCCAAGCTGGTCAGCTCCATCGAGAAGCTGAGGGGCAACAAGCTGCTGGCCTCCAACTACATCCAGGCTTTCAAGGAGCTGACCCGCTTTATCCAAAGCCGTGATGTGGAAGCGGCCGGAAAGATGAACAACTGGATGAGGCTTTTCATTGATGAGAAAATCAAGAACGGGGAACTATGAACAGGAAGGATTACAACGAGTGGATTGAGTTCTGCGAGCTGGTTGCCGAGGCCACACCCATTGACCTGAACGAAACGGAAGAGGACAAAGGCAGAAGGATACAGCACCTGCTGGGTGACTATTCGGCTTTTTGTTCCTACTACTTTCCGCACTATGTCAAATCGGAAAGTGCCTGGTTCCACAAGCGCATGGCCAACAAGCTGAAGAAGGCGCAGTATGTCAGCGCCGTTTGGGAGGCCTTCCGGGGGGCTGCCAAGAGCACACACGCTGATGTGTTCTTTCCCCTCTACTGGAAAGCCAGCGGGGAGCTGAACTACATGCTGCTGGTGGGGGAAACCGAGGAAAAGGCCAAGCTGCTGCTATCCGACGTGCAGGCCGAGCTGCAATACAACCAGCGTTACATCAATGACTTTGGAGAACAGATGCAATCCGGGGAATGGTCAGAGGGAAGGTTCCAGGCAAAGGACGGCACCTACTTCTCCTGCATCGGTCTGGGGCAATCGCCTAGGGGTATCCGCAAGCGGCAGCACCGCCCGGACTATATCGTGGTCGATGACTGCGACTCAAAGAAGCGTTCCGCCAACCCCCGCAGGGTCAGGGAGGCGGTGGAATGGATACTGGAGGACCTGATGGGCTGCTTCTCGGACTTGCGCCAGCGGTTTCTCCTTGTGAACAACCGCATCCACAAGCAGAGCATCCTGGCAGGCATCCTGGAGGCCTTGCCCAATGCCTACCACTTGCAGGTCAACGCCCTAGACAAGGAGGGGAAGGTGAACTGGCCACAGAAGTACACCAAGGAGTACTGGGACCGCTTGCAGGAGGAAATCCCGCACCGCTCCTTCCAGCGGGAGTACATGAACAACCCGATCGAGGACGGGACGGTGTTCCAGGCAGACTGGATTCGCTGGAAAAAGCCCCTGCAACTGAGACAGTACGACACCCTTTGCCTGTATGGGGACCTTTCCTACACCGAAAACGGGGACTACAAGGCCATCCACCTGGTGGGTAAGAAAGGGCGTGAATTCCACATACTGGAAGCCTTCGTGCGCAAGACCACCATTACCAATGCCGTGCAGTGGTGCTATGACCTGTACGAGGACCGCTTACAGCATGGCAAGGTTCCCTGCGCCATGATGATGGAAGGCAACTTCATCCAGGACAAGTTCATCAATGAGTTTGACGAGGAAGGCGACCGCCGGGGGTACTACCTGCCCGTGGTGGCCGACCGGAAACCCAAGGCCAACAAGTATGAGCGTATAGAGGGGATTTCCCCTTTCTGGGAAAAAGGGATGGTCTACTATAATGAGAAGCATAAGGAGAACCAGGACTTCACTGTTAGCATTGACCAAACCCTTGCTTTTGAAAAGGGGTCCGGGGCGCATGATGACGCCCCCGACAGCCTGCATGGCGCCATCTCGGAACTGATGCGCAGGAACCATGTGGAAAGGCAAAAGCCCAGGACGGGCAAACGCAGGAAAATAGAAACGTATTAAGAGAATGGAAACAGAAACAATCGTAGTGCTGCTCACCTTTGCCACCGTGTGGGCAGTACTGATTTTTGGGGGCTTCTTCAAGGCCTCAGGCAAGCGGGAGCTGCACGAGCTCAGGTTTATCTACCAGTTCGAGTACAAGGGCGAGCACTATACGGCAAGCCTCTCGATGCCGGACCACTTCTACTCTGCCGAGGACTTGCAGCGCCTGATCATGAAACACGCCTGCAATGTGCTCCGCAGCGAGGACGAGGGGCGCTTTATCAGGGAGTCGGAAATCATTTTCACACTAATCAGCAAGGTATGAGATTCCTGACAGACACGGACTACGAAAGCATCGTAGAAGCAGACGAGCTGGAAGTGCTCACCGAAGGAAGGCAGAGCGTCCTGCTCAAGGCTGAGCGCATGGCGGTGGAGAAGGTTCGCAAGATCATCAGCAGGCAGTATGATACGGCACAGCTGCTTATCCAGGTGCTCACCTTCACGGATGGACAGACCTATTACCCCGATGATGTGGCCAGCTACACGGATGGCAACGGGGACACCTACATCTATACGTGCCTCACGGAGACTGCCACCGGTCCGGAAGCCAACCCGGCAAGCTGGCAGGTGGGTGACCCCAGGGACATTACCCTGGTGGAGTACAGCATTTACTTCACCCTTTACATCCTTTACGGGAAGGTGGCCAAGCGCACCGTGCCGGAAGACCGGTACGAACAGTACAAGGAAGCGCGGGATTTTCTTGTCTCCCTCCAGAAGGATGAGGTACATGTGGACTGGCCCAGGCTCCTGGATGAGAAAGGGGAGGAAGAAAGGCCCCTGATCAGGAAGGGAAAGCCCTCCACGGCAAGGCATTACTATTAATGGCCGGAAACACCCCCATTTAAACGCAGTTAAACGGTGTATTTCGGATTATATCAGCATCTAACGTCTATTTGTATATGTATTACACAAAATCAAGCAGGAGCGCTCTAAACCGCCCATCCTCCAAAAGGGTGAAAATGCAGCAGCGCAGCCGCTACCTGGAGCGGATGGATACCGAGAAATGGCGCAAGGCACACCAGGCCGCCATTGACATCTACCGCCCCAGAAGGGAGGAGCTGGTACGCATCTATGAGGACGCCCTTCTCGATACGCACCTGCAAACCGTGCTGAATACCCGAACGCTCTCGGTGCTCAATACGCCCTTCCACATCCTTGATGCGAATGGGGAAAAGAACGAGGCACTCTTTGAGGAGCTGGACAAGAAGTGGATGCACGACATTATCCGCATGGTCGTCGAGAGTATCTACTACGGTTACTCGGTCATTGAGTTTGTCTTGGACAAGGGGCATGTGGTGGCAGTCCAGTCCATTGACCGGGCCCATGCCATCCCGCAGGAATGTGCCGTACTCTCAGATGTGAACGGGGAGCAGCGCTTTTTCCTGGCAGAGCCCCCCTACAATGACTTCTACCTTTTCCTGAAGGACGATACCACGGACCATACCGGGTTGCTCCTGGAGGCCTCCCGCTACACGGTATTCAAGAAGCAGGCCGTAGGCTTCTACAGTCTCTACCAGGAGGTATACGGTTTCCCGTACCGGATTGCCAAGACCGATAGCCGGGACAAGCAGGTACTCGATGGGCTGGAGGAATACCTAGAAGCCATGGGGGAAGCCATGTACGCCATCCTGCCCTTCGATGCACAGTTTGAGATCCATGAGTCCAAGAATACCGATGGGCAGAAGGTGTTCACCTCTGCCATCGAGCTGGCGAACAAGGAAATATCCAAGCGGGTGCTGGGGCAGACCATGACCACGGAGGATGGCTCCTCCAGAAGCCAGGCGGAGGTGCACGACACCACCAGGGAACAAATATACAAGGCCGATATCCGCTATGTAGAATACATGGTCAACGACTACGTGCTGCCGCTGCTGGGCAAGCATGGCTATGCTGTGGAGGGCAACCACTTCCGCTTCGATACTTCCAAGAGCCTCAAGCTGGCAGGAACGCAGCTGGAGGTGGACAAGTGGATCGCCACCCAGTACCGTATCGATCCGGAATACATCACTGAAACCTATGGCACCCCCATCCTGGCAGAGGAGCCCAAGCCAGTGGAAAAGCCGGGAAAGGGTAAGGGGAGCGGACTGGAGCAACAGCTGGTCGCGCTCTACCATGAAACGGGCTGTTGCATCACCGGCCACCAAGAGCCACAAATGGCAGAGGGAAATCCTGAACTGCTTAAACTCTTTCTAAAGGTGGCTGAAAGGCTGTTCAAAAGGGGGTTCAAGGGACTCTGGAAGACCAGGGACTTCAAGGCACTGGCAAACCAGGTGGGTGACACCTTATATAAGGGAGTCGAGCAAGGGTATGGAAAAAGGCTGGTCGACCTGGATTATGACTCCCCGGACCACACCATGCTCAAGTCACTCAAGGAGAATGTCTACCTGTTCTCCTCCTTCAAGGAGGCTGTGCTTTGCCAGGAGATCAATGCCCTGCTGTTGCAGGATGGCCGCCTCAGGGAATGGGATGCCTTCAGAGAGCTGGCTCTGGAGAAGCACCATGCCTACAATGTCACCTGGCTGCGGACGGAATACGATGCGGCCATAGCGCAGGCCACGATGGCGGCCAGGTGGCAGGAAGCCGAGCAGCACAAGGAGGACTACATGCTGCGCTACAGCACGGTCAATGACAGCAGGGTCAGGGAGGAGCACCGAAGGCTGGAGGGGATCACCTTGCCGGTAGACGACCCGTTCTGGACAAGCAACTATCCGCCGCTGGGCTGGGGCTGCCGCTGCGACGTGGAGCTGGTACCCAACCAGACCGCACGGAAGACCCCAAAGGAACGCCTGCGCTACCCTGACAAGGTGCACCCCTTATTTGCAAAGAATGTGGGAAAAGAAAAGGTGATCTTCGATGAGAGTCACCCTTACTTTAAGCTCAAGGGCTTTGAACCTTAAAGCATGTCGTAGATCTCCTTGATCCTGTTGATTGTCATGCTTTTGGACTGGCCGTTGGAAACGGCGAACATCAGGTGAAAAAGCTTGTCCTTGATCAGGGCTTGCCTGCCGGGCTGTTCATTGGTGATAATCTGGTTGTGGTCGCCCTTGACGGTGACCTTGCTGGACTTTACATCAGGCATAAACATTGTAAAAAATATGAAATTTAAAATACATGCTAAAAATATAAACAAAATAGAAGGATTCAAAGAAAGGTTATTGTTTAAAATATTAACATTAGTGAAATTTATATGGGCAGTTTAATTGATATAGGCATACGGTTCAACATCAAGGACAGCTTTTCACAAGGGCTGGACGGCATCCGGAAACAGTTCCGGAAGGTGGAAACCGCTACCGAAAGCCTGAAAACCAAGACGAAGGGGCTCTTCTCCCGCTTCCGCTCCGGAACACAGGAGGCCAGCCAGGGGCTGAAAGCCTTTTCCCTTCAGAATATGCAACTCTATGAGGCCATCTCCAGCAAGGTGCCCTTTATGGACCAGTTGGGGCCTATGCTCTCCAACCCCTACCTGGCAGCGGCAGCGGCGGTGGTCACGCTGGTGACAGGTATCTACAAGCTGGGGCAGCACCTTGTAAAGGTGAGCAAGGAAGCCCGGGAGCAGCAAACCCAGGTGCGCCTGCTCTTCCAGGTGACCGGGCAGGAGCTGGACGACCTCACGGCCAAGGTGATGGGTATCAGCTCGGTGTTCGGAAAGGAAGCCAAGGAGGTCAGGGAGGCTACCAATGCCATGTCAAAGGAATTTGGCATCACAGGCATGGAGGCCGCCAAGGTGATTGAGGATGTGCTGCTGGCTACCGGAGGCAATGCTGACCTGGACTGGATCAAGGAATACTCCACCCAGCTGAAGGCGGCAGGACTGAATGCCGAGCAGTCGGGGGCCCTGATCGTGAAGTCCTTCCGGGAGGGGATCTATCAGGACAAGGCCATAGACTCCATCAAGGAAGCCAACCTGCGGCTGAAGGAACTCCCGAAAGCGACCAGGGACAGCCTGCAAAAACTGGGGGTGGATGTCAATGCCATGTCTGCCAGGATCAAGGGCGGGGCCATGACGACAATGGACGCCCTGCAACAGATCAGTGGCGTGATGAAAAACGCCGACTTGCAGGCGCAGCAGGAAATCATCGCCAACCTGTTTGCCGGTCCCGGTGAGGATGCCGGAAAGCGCTTTATCGGCATGCTCCGGAACATGGACCTGGAAATGGGCAAGCTTATCGACATGAACGATCCTTACATCCGGAAGCAAAAGCAGCGCCTTGCCCTGGAGGAGGCCATCAACAAGGAAGTGTTGAAATTCTCAGGAACCTTCTCCGCTGTAGGAAACTTCTTTGATACGCTGACACTGAAAGCCCGGCTGCTCTTTTACCAGACCATCAACCAGGCAATGGCCTTTATCAATGCCCATGCCGAGCAGTTCCGCATCACCTGGGAATACATCAAGGCTGCCATCGCCCCTGTAGGGCTTGTGCTCAAGGTCGCCATCTGGGCCGTGATGCAATCCATCAAGGCGGTGGCGAAAGAGCTCTACATGGTATGGATGCTGTGGACCTCCGCCCTGAAGGGGATCGGCAAGCTCTGGGATTGGCTGGGGGGAAAGGTCTCGGAATTCTGGCAGAAGATTGGCGGCAAGGCACTGGTGGACCGCCTCTTTGGGGAAGGCAGTACCTGGGACAGGATGAAATCCAAGATCCTTTCCAGCATACAGGCCGTGACGGGAGCGGCAAAGACTGCCTTCGAGATTGTCAACAACCTGCTGGCGGGTGACTTTGACCTGGCAAGCGCCAACTGGGACAAGCTGAAGAAGGACTTCAGCAGTGACCTTGCCGGAAAGAAGGAGATTATCCAGGTGAAAACCACGGATACCCCAAAGGCCAGCAACCCGGAAGCCAACAGCACGATGGCTGGTGGTGGAACCGCAACGCCCGTGACCCCTCCGACGCCGGAGGCCTCCAACTCATTTGGGGGAAGCGGCAGCGGTGCAGGACGGAGCATAACCGTCAACCTGGGGGCACTGGCTCAGAACGTTACCATCCATGTGAAAAACAGCATTGCAGAGGCAGAGGACCTTGAGTCGCAGCTCAGCGAACTCCTGACCCGTGTCGTGCGCAATGCAGAAACAGCTTACTAGATGAAAGAGTGGATAAAGACACAGGATGCACTGCTGAAAGCCTACCGCAAGACCCCACAGCTGGTAGGTGTGACGGCGGTCAGCTTCTACAAGCAGTCCTTCAAGCGGAAGGGCTTTATCGACCGGGGCTACCAGCGGTGGAAACCCACCAAGAAGGATGAGAAGGGCCGATGGGGAAAGACGGGCAAGAAAAAGAACCTGACCACCCTGGTGCAGTCCGGAAGGCTCCGCCGCAGTATCCGTATTGTAAGCAAGAGCCGTGACAGTGTCACGGTAGGCACCGATGTCCCTTATGCAAGAATCCACAATGAGGGATTTAAGGGAACGGTGCAGCAGCGCATCAAGGGTACAACGGTAAGGGAGCATACCCGAAGAGGGAGCAAGGTCAAGGCGCACAAGAGAAGCGGGCACAGCAGAACCATAAAGCAGAATATCCCCAAACGGCAGTTTATGGGAGCTTCTGCCTTTCTGGGAAAACGCATACAGCGGCAGATTGAGGAAACGATTAAATCAGGATTAAAACGTATTTAAATGCTGGATATACTCTACAAGGCAATAGCCGAAGAGCTGAAGAGCCAAAGGGCAAAAGACATCTTCGCCACCTACGGGCTGGAGGACGTGGCGCACGTGGACCTGTTCAACAACCAGTACCTCTACGAGGAGTCGGAAAGGGCTTACCCCCTTCCGGCGGTGTTTGTGGAATTCTCCGAGGCCACCATCAGGCAGCAGGGAAGGAACACGGACGCCAGCCAGGAACTGGTCAACCTGCATCTGGAGAGCAAGGAGCTGGGCAGTACCCGCTACCGGACTATTGACAGCCAGCGCATGGAAAAAGCACTGGAGCATTTGCGGCTGGTTGCCGCCGTCAATGAAGTGGTCAAGGGGATCAGCCACCCCGCTTTCTCCCGCCTGATAGGGATCGGCAGAAAGCTCGACAGTGACCATGAGGGCGTGCCGGTCCATATCATCTCCTACAGCACCAGCCTGCACGACCTGAGCTGCGACAGCTGGAAGGCCCTGACCGAAACCGCCGGTGCTGGGCTTGAGCTTGGCAAGCGGGTGATGCGGCAATAAAAAAATCCCTCCTGCAAGGCAAGGGGGATTTTCAAAACTTCACATAAAACCCAAATGGATACAAATGGAATCCGCTATATATCTTTGCTGAACAGGGAAGAGGAGGAGAGCATCCGCTTCATGTTCTCAGTCGGTTCGAGGATCTCCTCGCAGAAAAGGATATCAGACAGCCTGCGCTTGCTCAGGAAAAACTCATACTGCAATTTTTCCAGCACGATGTCCTTCCGGCTGTCAAAACGCCCGTAGGGCATCTTCTTGATCTCTTCATCAAACCGCTTCTTGATGGCATATTTCTTCAGGTCAAAAAACTTCATACAGTGAATGGTTTCAGGGTACAGGTCTCAAAAATGTTATCTTTTTTAAATGATGGGAACTTTTTTAACAATTCATGCCAAAATAAAAAGCCTCCAATCCGGAGGCTTTGATTAATCGTATTTCCACATGAAGGGGCTGTAAGGGGTTCCATTATTCACCTTGATATCGGGTTATAGGTGGTTAGCTTTCGGCCCCCTATCAGGAACTTTATCCCTGCTGGAGTATGATAGGCATAGTTCACCTCTCTGTGATTCGGTAAGTTAATTGAAACCCATTGAACCTCGTAATCAGATAGCTTGGGTTTTTCCTCACAGACAATGATCCACTTGTATGGGTCCAGCGGGATTCTGATGTAGTAGTCAAACGGCTTGACTCGCTCTTCTGGTTCCAGCCATATCTGCTTTTCCCTGATCCGCCTTGTTTTCAGCAGCATAAACTCCCCCTTTAGCAATGGCTTGATCCGTTTGTAATCCCTGTCGGTTAGAAAGGTGAAATACAGTATGGCTTTAGGGTTACTCATCGTCGGTTTCATCTAGGTGGTATGTTGAATAAGAGAAATGCCGTTCGTATAAAAACCATCGGTTGCAGTTGCCACACCTGGACTCTCCCTCATTGTCATGATACTCATCTACATCCTCATCTTCATAACCACAATGGGGGCAAACTATCTGGGGGGTGAACTCATGGTCTATTTCGTTCAAAAAACCATGCTCATCAATGTATTGTGCCATAGTTAATAGGGGTTAAGGTATGGAATAGGTCACCTGTCTTGTCGCAAAGACCCTGTGTATCACTCTTCCCTCCCCGTTGACAAAGGAGTAGGCCAGCGACTCGAAAGGGTGGTCCTTTGTGGTAGACCCGCAAAGGTGATGCTTCAGCTCGCCTTTCCCCCTTGCCTTTACTATCCAGGACTCCAGGCGGGCAGGCAAGTAGTGGAGTAGCCAGAACCAGAAGTAGAGGTCAAACTCCATTTCCAGCACCATAGCGTTTTGGCGGTTCAGGCCTATTCTCCTATTGTCCCTGGCACACCGTATGGAGCTGTAGCAGGGAGTCCCAGCAGGGATCACCCCATTAAAGAGTAAATTAGCAATCTCAGCACTGCTTGAATACCAGTAAAACCTTGCCTTCACTTTTCTATTCATTATCCTTCTTAGCATAGTACGTTGCTTTTAATGTTGCTGTAGTTTTTTACCTGCATCCTTCCGGCTCCCGGTGCCGGCTCTGCGGGGCTTCCGGCCTTATGCCTGCCGAGAAGTTTTCCCATGTCCCCACCCAGATTGGTATCCTTACCACCTGACCGGTGCTGGAGATGGGTTACCGTGAAGTCCTCCTCCATTTCGGCCACCTTGCCGGCCGTGAGGGGGATGACTTGGAGCAAGGTATAGACCTGTACCTTGTCAAGCGGTTTCCCTTCCCTTTTGAAGGTGCTGTAGAACCGCTCCAGGCTGCCGGTCTCGGGGTGGTACTCCAGTTGCAGGTAGCCCGTCAGGCCTTTTCGCCTTAGCCTGTACTTGAGGGTCCTCTTTGTACGGGTGTATGGGGTGGCTTTTACGCCACAGAACATCAGCCTCTTGGCTGCCTCCACAAGGCTGGTGGCCCTGACCGACACCTTGCCTTTCTTGGTCTCGAAGACGTAATCGTGGTTTATGCGCATTTGATTTTTAAGGTTTTGTTTCCGATACAGGGTGTTTAGGGGTGAAAGGTACAGGGCCACGGAATGGGGCCGCCACCGGGTGGGTGGCAGCTCCGGCCCGTTTGCCTACCCGAGGGAGACGGTCTTTTTGGGGATACTGTCAAAAAGCTCCTCCACGGTGCCGAACACCCTGCTTTCCGGCACGTCTATGCGCTCCTGCCTGCCCACATACACCGAGTAGCCCACCTGCCCGGTCTCCTCGTCCAGCAGGAAGATGGCCGACACCAGCGTTTGCAGGATCATGCCCTTGTGGAACACATATACCGAATCGCAAAGGAAGTAGCGGTTTCTGATTGGGGCCAATACCGTTGTGCCCATCTCTTCGTTCATCATAAGATTTTCCATTGTCGAGTTAGATTAGTTGTTGTTGATTATTGCTCTAAGTGTTTCAAAGGCCTTCATGACCTCCTTGCGGGTCTGCTCGCTCATCTCCCCGTTCACGATCCTCATCAGCAGCTCTATCTGCGCATCCTTCAGGGCCCCGCTGTGGTGCTCCTTCCTTTTGCGGTCCGCATGGGTGAAGTCCTTGGCCCATTGCTTCAGCTTCCGGGCTTCCGGGTGGGAGAAGAAGTCGCACAGCTTGATGATGCCCTGTCGGCTCCAGCAGGTGGTGAGCTGGTAGCCCCCGGCGGTCGGCATCCGGAAGATGATCCAGTCGCTGTCCCGCTTGAGCACGTCCAGGTTGTTGCTCTTGATGTTGCGCAGGTAGCCGGGGTCAACCTTCAGGGCCCTGGCCGCATCGGTGTTGGTCACCACAAAGTTGTTGATGTCCTCGCTGGAGTGGATGCGTATCGTCAGCGTCGGGTCAATCTCCACAATCATTAGTTCCAGTTCTGTTTCCATAGTTTTTAGGCGGTTTTATGTAGTTGTTGTAAAATATTGATGCTTACCCAGCTGTCGAGTGCTCCCCAGAGTGCGCAGATAAAGTGCTTTTCCTCCTGGCTGGCGGCATGGCTGCCCCATGCGGCGCGGACCATGTCTTTCAGTACCACGGTCTCGGACTCCTTCAGTTGCAGGGTGGTCAGGTAGCCTGAGGTGTCCAGCTCCCCGATAGCCCCGGACAGCTCCCGCAGCAGCAGGTAAGGGAGCGGGGGGCCCTGTTTGCCGCTTTCCAGTGCCTTCCTGATGACCTCCCGGAGGATGTCCCATTCCTGCCGGTAGAGCGAGAGTGTAAAGTGTTGGTGATTCATCTTGTGCCGATCTTTAGGTTTTTGAGTTCTTCTTGCAGGTAGGCATTGAAGCGGGTGCGCCGGAAGTTGTCGGCCATCTGCTCGAACTGGCTCACCAGCCGGGGAAGTTCCTTGTATGCGTACTTGCCCAGGGGCTTTTGCAGGTAGCTGCGGCGCTCCATAAAGCCGTTGAACAGGTCCCAGTTGATCTGCCCTTCCGGTGCGAAGCCGCTCTCGCCTGCCAGGTGCAGGATCTTGCTACGCATCCGCTTGACGGATACCTGTTCCCCAGTTACCGGCAGCTTTCCGGCCTGTCTGCCCAGGTCATCGAGCATGCGGCTGACCTCCTGCTGGCTCATGGCGGCGGTGCTGTCGGTGCGCCCTTCGGTGTACTGCAACACCAGCAGCCCCTTCTGCTCCTGCAACCCCAGCTTCTTGAGCAGCACGTAGAAGTATTTCCTTTGCCTTTGGTTCATCTCACTTTCAGGTTAGGGGGCAGCGGGTTGGCCACCGCCCCCGGTGATACATTTACTGCTTGTCTGACGGTGGGTAGGCCGTGATCGTCAGGCGTTTTTTCGGGTTCTCCACAATGCGGATGCCTGCCTGCTCCAGGTCGGCGGCCACCTTCTCCAGCGACATGGCCTTGCTCACCTTGGCCAGCGGCAGCTTGATGTCAACCAGCTCGGGGTACTCCAGGGCAAACTCCAGCGCCTCGAAGTCCGGACTGACCTCCACCTTGCGCTGCGTGGTCAAGGCCAGCTTACCGCCCTCCAGGTTCAGCGTGTTGCTTTCCGCAAACTGCTCCGGGTGCGCGTCCACCCAC
The DNA here is from genome assembly GCF_036880985.1 of Limibacter armeniacum. NCBI lineage: Bacteria > Pseudomonadati > Bacteroidota > Cytophagia > Cytophagales > Flammeovirgaceae > Limibacter > Limibacter armeniacum. The sequence continues at coordinate 317,074 of NZ_JBAJNO010000009.1, read as the reverse complement.
TCCTGGATCTTGGCCTCCAGCTCGCGCTGCTCCTCGGCGATCCTTTCCTTCTCCAGCCTGATCAGGGCCAGTTTCGACAGCAGTGTTTCCGGGTTGTTGAATTTGTTCTTGTTCATCGTTCAGATTGTTTTTAATTGTTAGACATTATGACTAGGTATGGTATGCTCAGTTGCTGTTCAGGCGTTCCTCCAGCTGCACCTTCATCACCTCCTTGCGGATGCGGCGCATGTCAAAGCCCGCGCTGATGGTCAGGATGTTCTTGATGGCCTCCTGGTTTTTGATCCCCTGCGCCTCGACAATGTCACGGGCCATGGCCCTCATGAACTTCAGCCTTTCGTGCCCCTCCGGGATCAGCCTGGTGTACTTGCCCCCGAAGCGGCTGAATATCTCCTCGTAGCCGTTCTTCCTCAGCCTTACGCCGGTGTCCATCTTCTTCCTGAGCCCCTCGGCCCCCAACATGTACAGGCCACAGGCGAATTCCAGCTCGTTGTAGAGGCGCTTGAGCAGCAGCACAGCGCTCTGCTCCAGGTCACCCGCCTCGTCCAGGATGACGATGGGGTTGGTCAGCGTCTTCAGGTAGTAGACGCAGTCCATGAAAAGCTGCTCCAGGCTGCCCGCCTGCTCAAAACCCAGTGTCCGGGCCAGCAGCTTGATGAAGCCCGACTTCTTGGGCGCCTCCCCGCAGTTGAGGTAAAAGGCGTTGGTGTTCTGCTCGGCGTAGGCCTTGCCCGCATGACTCTTGCCGATGCCGGCGATGTCGCAGAAAATGCCCGTGGTGCTGTGCTGCTGGCAGAAGGTGAGCTGCGCGCTGATCACGGAGAACACCTGCGTGCGGGCGGTCTTCCAGGACAGCTCGCTGTGGTGGCTGTAGCCCACGAAGCGGGCGATGCGCACCCAGTTCTGGTGCGAGAGCAGCGACTTGCCGCCCTTGTTGGTGTACCTGCCGTTCTTGAGCTGGGAGTAGACCCCCTTGTTCAGCCCGATGCTGACGGCAAACTTGGCGTCGCTGCCCAGGCTGGACTGCTCCCGCTTGTACTGGAGCAGGTCAATGATCTGCTGCTTTTCCTCGGTGGTGTATTCCATTACTTGTTCCATGTTCTCAAATTGTGTTTTAGGGTGTATCAGGGACGTAAAAGGGTGAAAGGTACAGGGCGCAAAAGCCCGGGCTAGAGCATGTCTATGGCCTTCTTCCTTAGCTCCTCTTCGGTCATCTTCTTGCTTGTGTTTTTCTTCGGTTCCTTTTTGGGTTTTGCCTGCTTCTGCTTAGGCTTTGCCTCCTCGGCCTTCCCGATGCCAAACCTGTGGGCTTCCGCCGCCTGGTTGTGGGTGTCCTTGTACTTTCCATCCAGACTGGTATCTCCCAATGACCAGTCATAGCGGGCGTGCAGCTCCTGGTCGGCGCCCGAAAGCTGGATGCCCACCGCCTCGTCAGCCTCCTTCAGCCCTTGCTCGAAGGACCTGACCTGCTCATCGACGGAACTGGCGTTCCTGAGGTGCTTGCCCAGGGCGCTCAGGTCCCCGTCGGCTGCCTCCTCCTCAATCACGGCGGCTCTTTGCAGCTTGCCGATGCTGAAGAGGTATTCCTCTTCCAGGCTGTACAGGTCCGCCATTTCCCCGGACTCGTCCCAGTAGATTTTACACTTGGGAGAAGTAGGGTTTTCGCTGTGCTCCACAATGGTTTGGATGTTGTCGTGGTAGTTCGGCAGCTCAAAGGAGTAGTCCTTGCCGCTGTTTGTGACCGTGATCACGTTGCGGCGGTAACTCATATCAATAATGGTGTTGAAGCCGAACACCAGCCTTTTCACCTGGTCATCAAACGGCTGGCACTCCTGGTTTTTATCCTCCTCATACCACTGCATGCGGGTCCTGCCATCCTGCATCACCTGGTTGTTGTTCTCCTGCACCAGCGCCCGGAACTGCTCCAGCACCTCGTACATATCCGGCAGCTCCTCATTGCGGGGGGCATAGTCCGGGTTGTGGGTATTGTTGATGTCCCTGGCATTTAGCCCGACCCCTAGCCAGTTGTCAAACTTACGCCCCAGATTGGAGAGCATCTTGACCGAGATCTCCGCTGGGTTGGCCTTGGAGTTGCCCGGGGTGATCGTGGTGAAGCGGTTGGCGATCAGCCCCAGCCATTCCCTCATGCCCATGCCGGTATTGGCCGAGCCGTTGTCGGAGATAATCACCTTTGGATGGATGTACCCGGCATTTTTGACCGCCATCTGCACGGCTGCCCTTACCAGGGCGCTGTCCTCATTGGCTCCATAGCTCCAGCCCAGCACCACCCGGCTGTGCACGTCGATCACACGGACGAAATACATGTTCTTGCGGACTACCCTGGTCCTGCCTCCAGTGGTGTCTACCGTATGGTAAGCCAGCTTGCCCGAAGAGCCGTCAATGGCCCAGAGGCTGTTGCTGTATTTCACCGCATGGCGTGGCACATAGGGGCGGTAACGGTCGTATTCCTTCTTGCCGTGACGCTGCCTGGCCATCAGCACCTTGTTGTCGAACTTGTTGAGGTAGTTGCCTATCGTCCTGATGCTTACCAGCTCGTGCTCGGCAATCCCGAGGGCTGCCATTCGCTCCGTGTACTGGTCGTACACATCCTTCTTGGTGTACTTATTGGCCTTGTTGAAGTTCATCCACAGGCTGTAGACCATGGCCTCGTGCACGTCGAACTCCATCACCTCCCCGGTCACGGGGTGCGCCAGCTCCATGGCCCCGAACTTGCGGGCGTGGTCGTTGTTATACTTGCCGCTGACCACGAAGTTGTAGCGGTTTTCACCGCCTTCCACCTTCCTGTAGTCCACCAGCCGCTTGCGGATATAGGCCTCGGTGCTTGCCTTGAAGCCCTCCAGGTTGCGGGCAGCCAGATGGATGGCCGCCACCTCGAACAATTCCCTCTGGGACTTGCACCCCCACTGGGTATACAGCTTCTTTTCCACGTTGTCGGACTGGGAAAGGAACTCCAGCCACCCCCAGGCCTCCGCCAGCTCATAGGACTTCTGGATATTGAAGGTCCTGACAGCACTCCGGTACATAAAGAAGTTCACCACTTCCCTGATGCGGCCATCCATAAAGGCATCGTAGGCTTTTACCACCTCGTCCCTGGCCTGCAGCTTGCGCTGGCGCTCCAGCCTGACGGCTCCCTCCCGGGAAATGCCCGCCAGTTTTTCAGCAATTCTTTCCAGCTCCTCCCTTGGCGGCAGTTGCGAGCGGTAATGGGTCGGGCGTCTGTTCGGGATGCGGGCCTCGTCGTAGTAGAAGCGGTCATTGATACGCGCCCAACGCCAGCTCTTGCCGGTGTCGGGAAGCTCCGAAAGGTAACGCTGGGTGGGGGGAACAGACTTTTTATATCTTGGGCGTGATATCTTCATAAAATACTCTGATGATATCTCGCAGATACTCTCCAATATCTCCTGACTAACCCAAACGGTGCCTTCCTGTATCAATATGTCTCCTACATTATACTGCATCCCTTACATTCTGTCTTGGTTTCTTCCTATTCCTTGTTTCTTTGTTTACTTTCATTCTCCAGCTGCGATAGGCTATTAGTGTATGCCACTCTCGCATAATACCCAGGTGATCGGTACGCTGTCCGTTAGCCATAAGGCTGACAAGCTGCTTGCTACAACCTTTGATTTCGGCTATCAAACCGATATCGCCTGATCTCCAACCACAGGGCAAACTGATGTTTGTGTCCTGTTTTTTCATATATTTGATTGTTTACGTATTATCTACACTGCAATCTTACTACATGTATTAAACTTTTACAATATATAGTTTAATAAATGTTGTAAACATTTATCTATATGCCTGAAAATCAAGAAGAAAAAATTAACGAAAGAATTAAGAAGATTCTTGTAATGAGTGGATTATCTAAGTCAGATTTCGCTAGATCTATAGGGGTAACTCCTCAAACCTTAAATAATGTAATAGGACCTAAGCAATCTTCGCCAAACGCAACTATTCTAGCTAACATTATTACTACATATAGTAGTATTAATCACATATGGCTTCTAACTGGTAGTGGCAGCATTCACACTGAAGAAGAGGAGTCGGATAAGGCAGTTAAAATAAGAGGAAAGGGGAATATTGTTGCAGACAATAATACAGGTGTATTAGGTAACAACATTAAAACATCTAGTAGAAGTGAAGAGTCTATTAAACTAGAGTTATTATTAGAAAAGGAAAAAGTAAGATCATTATCTGAAAAAGTTAACTCATTATCTGAGCAACTAAAGACAAAAGATGAGCAGATAAAAACTAAAGATGAGATGATCGAATTGCTAAAATCAATGCTCCAGAAATGATGGTATAATTGATGGTGTAAATGATGGTGTTAGTTTGTAAAACAAAAAGTACAGATTTGCACCATCATTTTACAAAATCAATGCTTCAGAAGTAGGATGAAAAGGGTGGTATAAAGGGTGGTATAAAGGGTGGTGTGTATTTAGAAAACAAAAGGTACAGATTTACACCACCCTTTAATAAAAAAGCAGCCCCTGGGAGCTGCTTCTTTTCGCTAAAACTAAAATGAATGTATCGGTAATCCCTAACCGGGCTAATGTGTGGGCTTATAGTAAGGTGTGTAAAGTTAAGCCCACTATAATTCAATTATTAAACTAATAATCAATTAATTAATCATGATTGAACTTCAGAATTCCTTAGAAAAAGTCAGTAAAGAACTAGGTAGATCAGTTAGTTACCCAGAAATTATAATAAGTATTATAGACACTGTCACCGCCAGTACTATAGGTCTTTGGAAAAAGAACCCTAGCTTATTTCACAATAATGTGAATACAGCTAGGGATTTAGCTTTAAAAACCATTATCAATAATATAAATGGTATTGATAATAAAATCAGAGAAGGATTAAAGACTCAGGATCAGGTGTTTATTGACCATTGTGGTATTGAATACTGTTTCTCACAACCCTTGTTAGAAGATTAGTAAGTTCCTGCTCTAGGTCTTCGGTCCCCTTCTGGATGGCTTTCTGTTGGCTCCAGAAGCGCTGCACCTCTTCCAAAGAAGCGATGTTATTGATTTCTACGATCACGGACTTACTGTCCTCTTTGATTACTTTAATGTTTTCCATGGTCTAATATGATGGCTTATAGTAAGGTGTGGAAGTGTTTTAACAGGAAAAGAGCCATTACCAGGTCTCTCAATACATCTGATGCCGCATCACAATACTTGCTATACAGCTTTCCTTTAACCTCTGAGAGTAGGGATATAACGATTACAACACCCACTAACAGGCTCTCAAAGACAAATAAATAGGCAAATAACCATAAGTAAGGTGCTAATAATAAGTGTCTTGGCAGGTTGTTGATATGAATAACACCTTTTTTTACATCATAATAGAACTCGAATTTCACTAGCAGTATAAAAGCTGCTGTCACTACTAAAACCTGAGTGTATGGATTCATTAAACAAGACTTTAGATTCAACACAATATTTTGATATCCTGGAGAAAGTCGCCAAGCTGGAGGATGGGAATACGATAGGCTCCAGTCTAGACAGCCTCTATGAGGAGTGTCATAAATTTAACCCTAATTATGTTGAATATCTTTACCAGCACGCTACAGCGGTTCAGGATCAGGACAGCTTCAGTACGGAGCCTATGATTGTGGATGGGGATTTCACTATAAGAAAGGGTGATATAGCACTAGGAGAGCGTTTTACGCCTATTCATTATGCCTTATTGTGGTGCCAGTTTAAGTTTATGGATCGTCTTGAGGAAGTGTTAAATTCAGAGTCAGACAATCCTATTGCTGCTATGCAACTCCTTGATAAGGAAGATAACAGGCTTATGAAAGACTACCTGTCTGAAGAATCTATGCAACGCCTGGACCGCAAGAGAGCCAAAAGGATTGCTGATTCCTGTTATCAAAAAATCAAGAACGTTTCCTTTGACTATATGAAAGCTCTTGATTTCGCTGGCAAGGGTCTTGGACTTATACTTGCCATGGATAAATTAAAGGATCTTTAAATATCATTTAAATGGGGATCAAATGAGGGGCGATGTGGAAATTTCACCCCTCATTTCAAAAGGTCATGTGGATCTAATGTGGGGAGGCTGCTCCCGGCTACCTTTGTTTTTGGTTGCGCCTTCCCCCATTTTACCCTGTACCTTTCGTTCTGCCCCTTACACATTATCACAAAACGAACAATAATCTATCATGAAAATACTACTATATGGAGCCAATGGGTATACAGGAAGACTGATTTGTGAACAAGCGGCGGAAGCTGGGCAAGCGCTTGTGCTAGCAAGTCGGAATGCCGAAAAAATTAAACCTATTGCGAAGCATTATGGGTGGGAGTACCGTACAGCAGATCTGAATGATCCTAGGGCGCTGGACTTTCTTCTTTCAGAGATGACGGTGGTGTTACATTGTGCAGGGCCATTTAAGTTTACAGCAAAACAAATGATGGAAGCATGTATTCGCAATGGTGTACATTATCTGGATATTACGGGTGAAATTGAGGTGTTTGAATTGGGGAAATCCCTTGACCAAAAGGCAAAAGCTGCCAATGTAATGGTGATGTCAGGTGTAGGGTTTGATGTGGTGCCTACAGATTGTACTGCTTTATACCTGAAGAAGCAGCTACCTGATGCTACACATTTGCAGTTGGCGTTTACATCAGTAGGAGGTGCTTTTTCTCATGGTACAGCCAAAACAATGGTAGAGAACCTTGGGGAATTTGGTGCAATCAGAAAAGATGGGGCGATTACGCCTGTTCCAATGGGGTATAAAGGAAGGTGGGTAGATTTTGGAAAGAAAAGGCTTTTTGTGATGACCATTCCTTGGGGTGATGTGGCTACTGCTTTTTATACAACAGGCATTCCTAATATTGAGACCTATATGGGTGTGCCAGAGAAAGCATTCAACGTGATTCAAAAATTGAGATCTCTGGAATTTTTGTGGAGCAATGGGTTGGTGAAAAGAATTTTGAATTGGCAGATTGATAATAATTTGACAGGCCCCGACAAGGAAGCAAGAGCAAAATCCCAAAGTATGGTATGGGGTAGGGTGACTAATGCAAGTGGAGAAGAAAAAGAGGCTAGGTTATTTACTCCTGACGGATACACCCTGACTGCTAAGACAGCCTTGCTGATTGCACAAAAAGTTTTGTCTGGAAACTTTAAGGCAGGATACCAGACCCCTGCTGGTGTTTATGGCGAAGACTTGATTTTGGAGATACCTAATACGGTCAGAGAGGGTTAAATCGGTTGGTGTTTGTGCGAATATTTCAAAAACATTGACTTTCGTAATCCCTTTTTGATTTTTTTGAGGGGCATTTTTGCCTTATGAAGGAAGAAATGAAAATCATGCCGTCAAAATTATGGAATGGGGAGCGGCATTATAATGCCCATGTTGACTATTTGAAGCAAACTTATGGAGGAAGAGTCCAGAAGGTTTCCATCAATGCAGACTTCACTTGCCCTAACCGAGATGGGAAGTTAGGGAGAGGAGGTTGTACTTTTTGTAATAATGATAGCTTTACTCCTGCCTACGTAAAGGAAACACCAAGTATCACAGCGCAGCTTGATAAGGGAGTTGCATTTCTGAGGCAACGTTACAAACGGACAGCCATGTTTGTGGGTTACTTTCAGGCATATACCAATACCTATGGTGATTTGGCGTCTATCAAAAAAGTATACGAGGAAGCGTTGGCCCATCCTGATATCTCAGGGCTCGTGATCGGTACCCGTCCTGACTGTATCACTGAAGAGCAGTTGGATTACTTTGAGGCTTTAGCCAAAAAATATTTTATCGTTTTGGAGTATGGCATTGAATCCTGTTACAATGATACATTGGCAAGTGTGAACAGAGGTCATTCTTTTGAGGATACTGTCCAGGCTTTGGAAATGTCTCAGGGGAGAGGGTTTCATGTTGGAGGGCATCTGATGTTTGGTTTTCCGAATGACTCAAGGGAGCGGATGCTTGCTCAAGTTGAAAAAATTAATCAGCTGCCTTTAGATGCTATCAAGTTTCATCAGCTACAAGTCGTGAAGGGTACTGTAATGGCAAAACAGTACAGGGAGTACCCTGAGCAATTCAATTTTTTCACTTGTGATGAGTATATAGATTTTGTTGTTCAGTTTGTAGAAAGGATGCGACCAGATTTGCAGATTCAGCGCTTCACTAGTTCTGCACCACCCAGCATCAAGTTAGCGCCTGATTGGGGTAATGTTCGAGAAGACCAACTGATTCTACGGATTGAAAAAAGGTTTGAAGAACTGAATACTTGGCAAGGGAAGTATTATGAAGGTGATTGGGCTAATTAGTATTGTGAGAAAAAAAAGAGTCCATTGATTGCTGTGAAATCAATGGACTCTTTATTTACGGTGCAGGTGACTTACAAGAAGTCAGGAGCTTGCTCCAATCTCATAATTGGGTAACGCAGGTGCGCTTTTTCGTAATGAGGTGTTTGCTTATAGATAAATACAAGTTGAGCATATGCGTTGTCCGCAAATTCCTTGTCTTCTTTTTTCTTAGCTTCTAAAGCTTCACGGATTTCAGGATGTTCTTCCAGATACTTGGCTGCATGGTCCTCAAAAACGTAAGGAGAGAAATGCTCCTTTTGCTGTAGAATAGCATCAAAGAAGTTCCATGCAAAAAATGAATCTGTTGCATGTGGCTCAAGTGTTTCTACAATATATCGGTTAGCAGACTGGTTTACCTCTACTATATAATCGCCCGCATTGATGGTGACTTCTTGTGGCTTGCTATTTACTTCTACATTATAATGGAGGTAGTGTCCTTCGTATGGAGCTGAAGTTGTTTTGTAGTCAGCAATGTAATACACGCTAGCATTGACAGTCTTGGAGTCGTGTATTTGTGTCACCTTAATATTATTGAGTTTTAATAAGTCTACAACTTTTTGGTGCCCAGCAGGGATGATATAGGCAAAAGGTTTCTGTACTGACTTATCAGCGACATACTGATTGTAAAACTTGATGTCTTTTTCGAAAGGCTTGTTTCTATCGTAATAAAGTCTTGGCAGTCTGCTTACATCACTGATTTTATAACCACCTTCATAACCTTTGAATTTTCTGACCTCAAATTCTAACTTGTTAGCTTTCCAGGCAATCGGGAAAGTCTTTTGCATTTTAACAGCTTCTTCAGTTTCTTTTCTTAAAGCCTTGACTTCTTTTCCATTATTCTTCAAGTAATCAATAGCCTCATCCAGAAAAGCATAAGTAGCTTCTGTTCTTGTCTTGAATGGTTTTAGCATATGTGTTTCGGTCACATAACTCAAGGTATTGAAGAGAGTTGTATAGCCCGAAGAGTAGCGAGGAGTATCAATGAACTGTACATACCCTGAGTCAGGTACTGTTCCCCAAACGTTTACGTAAGGTGTCATGTCAAATCCTTTAGCTGACATCTTTTTTTCCATTGATGGAGTCAGCTGATTTCTCATATAATCACCCAGTTTACCCCCTAATTTATCCTCTTGTGTTGAGAGGTAGGTCATCACATATTGGTAGTCTGCACCGTTACTGACATGCGTGTCAATAAATAGGTCTGGGTTTAGAGAATGAAAAATCTGAGTGAAACTTTTCATGTTCTCCGAATCAGCCTTGATAAAGTCACGGTTGAGGTCAAGATTTTGTGCATTGCCTCTGAAACCATAGGATTTAGGACCAACTTGGTTGGCTCGGCTATGTGAGTTACGGTTTTTGGCCCCGCCTATATTGTAAAATGGGATAACGGCTATTACTACATCTTCTAAAGAGGCGAGACGTTCTTTGTCTTGCAGGATATCTCTTAAGAGCATGAGACTGGCATCAACCCCGTCAGGCTCTCCTGGGTGAATGGCATTATTAATAAGCAGGATGCTTTTATTCTGTATTTGATCAAAATCAAATGTTTGATCTGCTGAAAGTAAAGCGAGATGTAAAGGTTCTCCTGAATCTGTTTTACCAATGGTTTGTAACTTTAGTTCAGGGTGATAAAGGGCGAGTGTTTCCAAGTATTGGATGCCTTCTTCATAAGTGACAGTCTCAGTTCCTTGAGTTTTTTCAAATTTGGTTTCCCATTCAAATGTTGACTTTTGTTGTGCTTTTTGACACCCTATAGCCAAGATTGCTAGGATTGCTGGTATAAAAAGTTTTTTCATGCTAAAAAATATTGCATTAATAAAGTTTGTCGGTATATCTGTTTGTACTATTTAGCAAAGATAGACTGAAATTATGAAAGTGCTAAAAAAGAAAGGACTTCCTGTAAATGCAGAAAGTCCTTCATATATGCTTTGGGAGTGAATACTATTCACCTCTGTGAGATACCATCTGGTCTTTAAATGCAGTGCATCCAAGCCATAAATCCTTAAGTTCCCGATCAGGAAATGCATTGATTTTTCCTTGAATAGAAGCCCTGTTTGCCATCTCAAAATATTTACAAGCTGTTGCAGCATCATGATTGGCGACACAGGCAACGGCAATCATTTGAAAGTAATTTCTTTTTACCTCCATAGATTTTTCACCTTTTAGCCCAGCTGATATATACTCAATGGCAGACTCATATTGTCCTGAGAGTAGGAGCAAGTTACCGTACTCAAGCTTATAGTCTCTTTCAATTGTTTCAGGAGAAAGGAAAGTGTCAACCAAATAATTTTTCTCTTCTAGTGCTTTGGCTGTTTCTTCCAGAGAGTTTCTTAATTCAGAACGACTCATCTTGGTTTGTTTTTGCCATTGATCTAGAATTCTGTGTGCTTGTTTTTCTAAATACTCCAACGGGATAATGCTGGTATGTTCCTGTGAAAGAGCAGGGGATTGCACTACGGATAAGCCCATGGACATAAGGACTGATAAAAGAAATAAGGTCTTGGTAATTTTAGTATGCATAAGCTAGTTGTTTTTGGACCGATTTGGTTAGGTGTGAGCAGGCAGCTGGTTATTGGGAGAAATACCTTTGAGATAAGCGCTGTGGTATCGGGGATAAGCCTGCATAAACAAGTTAGTATTCCATTTGGAATATTACTGTCAAATCTTGTATCGATCTTACAAGTGCAGGAGCGAAGTGGAGTACATTAAATCTTTATAAGAGTCAATAATGGAAAGAGGGAATTAGATTAATCTAATTTTAATATTGACCTAAGGTAAGTCAGGATTGAAGGTTGCAGCTGAAATAGAGAAATTTGGTTATAAATTGCCCGAAAACCTACCTGTCAAGGGTGTGGTTAGGATGTTAAAAGATTGAAATTATAGGGTTTAAGCAAGTGGAAGAAGAGTCCGGCTTTGAGTGTCTAAAGCCGGATATTAGAGTTAACCTCAAATTCCTATTCCATTTCTATAATTAAGCCTCTTAGCCCCATATCAACTACATTTTCCTGAACCACTCCTGTGACATCAATATCCCATTCTCCATTTTGGTTGGTATCGACCCATTCAAAGCTATTGTTGACGGAGAATGACAGGATAACTTGTTTGTCTACTGTTTCATCACCAGTAATAACTAAAGGTTCCTTGAGTTTACCGGTCACGATGCATGAGCCTTGTGGAATGGTAACACCAAACTCATCCAACAGGTTGACAACAGTTGTCGATCCGGCAGGTGCCTGACCCGTAATTGGAATGGAAGCAGTGATGTACTTTTGGTATGGATCATCCAATTGTGGTTCAAAAGCCCAAAAACCTTGTGGTTTTTCTCCATTTACTTTTATGCTGTAATTCTTTACCTGATGGCTTGTTATATAGGTGTTGAACCCAATAAATCCTGCAAGTGTACCAGTTTGGTCTTTTAGTTCACTTGGAAGTGGAGAAGGAAGGTTGATCAGGTTGAAGCGTACATCAGCATTCTGATAGGTTACTGATACCCTCATGTATTCATAAGTACCAATTGGGAGTTTACTGGTAGGGACTTCCAAAAATATTTCATTAGCACCACTTTGAATTGCTTCATCAAAGACAATTGCTTTTTCGAATTCCGAAGAAACAGATGGCATAGATACACCTTCGTATACAACAGCGCCTTCACCAACCATTGTCCATTTGTTTGGCACAAACTCAATATAGTGAACACTCATACTGTTGAACTCAGGAGATAAGGCAGCGTGTCCTTCTGCTATTGTAACTTCATTTCCCAAGTTATCGAGTCTAGCTTGTGTCTTGTCGAATTCAAACTTGAACTGTAGGTTAGGACCTGTTAGTTTAAGATTGTTGTCATCAGACCCCTCACAAGCGGTCAAAATAGTAGTAGCAAGAAGTAGTTGAAGAAGTTTGTTTTTCATCTTTATCACAAAAAGTTAATTCTATTAGAATCAAAAAAAGCCGTCATTTGACGGCTGGTTTTTTAGTAGTTTATACTTTCAATGGTGAATGTTTTCAGTCCGGCAGGGGTCTGTACTTCAACGCTTTCACCTAGCTTCCTGTTCAGTAAGGCTTTTCCGATAGGAGAGACAACACTGAGTGTTTGCTGCTTGATGTTAGCCTCATCTACACCAACAAGTCTAAACTGCATACTTCTCCCTGTCTCATCTTTGAATTTGACATAAGCACCGAATGCTACGATTGATGTATTTCTTACCTCAGGATTGTATACGGTTAGGATCTTAAAACGCTTGTGTAGAAAGCCGATCTTACGGTCAAGTTCACGAAGTCTTTTTTTGCCGTAAATATATTCAGCGTTTTCAGAGCGGTCACCCATTGCTGCAGCTTCAGATACAGCTTCTGTTACCTGTTTGCGCTCATCCCAAAGCGCTTCCATGTCCTTGTTTAATTTCTGCCAGCCTTCAGGCGTAATGAATGTCGCTTCCTTCATATTGATATCAGAATATCTTAGAATTTGCTGCTTTACAAATTAATACTGTTTCCTATTTTCTTGTGAATAAAGGCTTAAACATAGCTTTTATTGCTAATAGCAAGGCACAATATCATAAAATACTAGTGATGTTCAAAAGGGAGTGAATAAGTGAGATGTGTGGTTAGAAGGTTATGCTTAATCTGGGATTGACGATTTTAATATGAAATGGCTTGTAAATGAGTTGGTTAAAAAATGGTAGGCGTAAGTAGAAGTTTGGCAAAAAGTTATGGCCAAAGAATGATAGTTTAAAATGTTTGTGTAATACTCTTTACTTGTATGGAATCAGGTTGACATCAAAATGTAAGATTTGTTTGAAATCAACACCAGCTTCTTCCATATCTTCATCTGTTTCTTCATAATACCAATTGAGAACGACTTCTTTTCTGTTAGCAATTGATTCTAGCACTCGGAACATATCCATCAGACATTTCGCAGTGCTAGTATTAAAGTAGCATAATCGAATGTCGCAAACAGTTCTATCTTGAGGTTGGGAGACATACTCTTTTACCCAATCCATAGTATGGCGGTAAAAGTCAAATGGGTTGGAGACTAAAGCAAAGCCAGAAATGCTGAGATAACCTTTTTTGTAATTCAGACTGATCTCAGGCTTTTTCCTTTGAGCAGGCAGATAATAGTTTTTCATAAAGGGAGCAAATAGGCGTAAAGAATCCGATGAGTTTTAACAAACTGATATCGGTTATGATGTTGTTAAGCGTGTGATATTGTGTTTTTAGAATGCATTATATAGCATTTCTAATGAAATTACCGTCTAATTAAATTTATAAAATAATTTTAAGATTATCCTATCATGTAAGGTTTTTTTGAGAAAAGAAAAAAGACAGCCCTTTAAAGGACTGTCTTAGCATGAAAAGCAGACTTATTTATTTAGTAGGTCTTTTGCTGTTGTCTGTATTTTTAGCTGTAGTCTTGCCATCTCGTCCTCACTTACCTGATGATCGAAAGTGAGGTTCAATGCCTTGTTAAAAGCTTTATAAGCATCTGCTATTTTACCTGTTCGGTAATGATAGTCACCGAGTATTTCAAGGTTTTGTGGCGAAGAGTTCAGCTGTATGGCATGTTCTATCCATGCTTTAGCTTCTTGAAGATTGTAGCCTCTGTTGATACAGATTTGTGCAGCATTGGCATAAGCTTCCGCATTGCTACTTCCTGCATTTTCAACATAAGTTCTCAGCTCTGCAATTTCTTTTGCAGCAGTGGAGTGGCGTAAATCGCCTGTACCGGCAAAAGCATTAAAAGAGATAAGGAAAGCTGACAGGATAACAGTAATTGAGTTTTTGATGATCTGGTTCATTTTTTTAATCAGTAAATTAATTTGACACTAGATTTTTTAAGTAGATGGCTATCTGCCATTTGAAATTTAATTTTTGACACTTGCCCTTCTAATTTGCTATTTGTGTGCCATAAAAATGTAAATGATTGTAATTCAATCTTTTACGATTGAAATCTTTCTATGTGGGATCTATGATTTATGTTCGTTTTTGAACAGAAGGTGTTCAAACTCAGGAAAGTAAAAAGGGATTGAACTTATTTTTAGGTTGCACTTGAGATGTGATTAATCTTAAAATTCATTTAATTGTAATATTACAAATTGAAAAAATCACATCTATATCTATGAGGTTCCCAAGAGTTGTCTATTTCTTTCTACTAATAGTAGCAGTTAGCTGTAATAATAAGGTACATCGATTGGTACATAAGGATTTTACAAAGCATGCCGTTCTTTCTCAAAATTTTAGTGGGCTAGCAATCTATGATCCTGGCCGTAGGGAAATGTTATATGAAGAAAATGCAGATAAGTATTTTACACCTGCTTCTAACACTAAAATTTACACTTTCTTCACAAGTCTAGAAGTACTTGGGGATTCCATTCCAGGGCTAAAATATATCACTAGAGGTGATTCATTGATCTTTTGGGGAACAGGAGATCCTTCTCTTTTGAATCCAAATATGGAACAAACTTCAGATAGAGTATTTGATTTTTTGAAGAGCAGACCTGAAAAGTTGTTTTATGCCAACAAACCATATTCAGACCCTTCTTTTGGTCCGGGTTGGGCATGGGATGATTACAATGACTACTATTCAGCAGAGAGAAGTCCATTTCCGGTTTTTGGTAACGTAGTCTCAGGAGTTAAAGAAAAAGGAGGGCTGAATGTCTCGCTGACTCCATCATTCTTTACTACAGTTTTTGAAGAAGGGATTTATGAAGAATCAGCTTATACCAAAAGGGATAAAAACGATAACAGATTCATTTATGCATTTAAGGAAGAAGACGAATGGAATGAGCAAGTTCCTTTTATTTGGTCATCTGAGTTAGCGATTGAGCTTTTGTCTGATACATTGCACAAAGAGATCGCACATTTCCCATTTAGTCAGGAGTTTTATGACGAATCTGTCCAAACCGTTTACAGTATTCCAACTGATACGCTACTGAAGCGAATGATGCTTCCGAGTGACAATTTTATTGCAGAACAATTACTGTTGGTCTGTCATGATGCATTGACAGATACATTGGCTTCTTCAGAAATGATTGATATCGCGCTGGACTCCATTTTGAATGATTTGCCTGACAGACCTAGGTGGGTAGATGGTTCTGGACTTTCAAGATATAACCTTTTTACACCTCGTAATACTGTTTATATTCTAAATAAGCTCTACCAAAAGCTTCCTGAGGAACGAATTTTTGAAATGTTTCCTGCTGGTGGCAAAAGTGGAACGCTGAAAAACTATTATAAGGCAGATGTACCATATATATATGCAAAGACTGGTAGCTTCTCTAACAATCATTCACTGAGTGGCTATTTGATTACCAAAAAAGGGAAACGACTTATCTTCAGTTTTATGCACAATAATTATATGGTTAGCTCAAGGTTGATCAAGCAAGTGATGGAGGAAGTATTAATCAAATTGAGAGATAACTATTAATAACAACAAACTTGATTCAAACGCTAATTTTTTACTATGAACAAAAAATTGATTTTATCAGGCATATGTCTGGCAGCTACATTCTTTACCGGATGTCAAAAAGAAAAAGCAGATGCTATCTATACAAATGGTATCATATACCAAGTTGATAGTACATTTTCTAAAGCAGAGGCTTTTGCAGTGAAAAATGGGAAGTTTTTGTCTGTTGGCTCTTCAGATGAAATATTGAGTCAGTATGAAAGTGATAAAATGATAGACCTTAATGGAAATCCTGTTTATCCTGGCTTCTATGATGCACACTGTCATTTTGTAGAATTGGGTAATGTTTTGCAGACAGCTAATTTGGTAGGGACAAAGTCGTTTTCAGAAATTCTTGAAAAACTAAAAGGATTTAGAACGGCACATCCTGCTCAAGCGTGGTTAGAAGGTAGAGGCTGGGATCAAAATGATTGGGAGGATAAATCTTTTCCAACGAAGGATTCTTTAGATATCTTATTCCCTGATGTTCCTGTAATTCTGACCCGTATTGATGGACATGCCGTATTGGTCAATAGTAAAGCTTTGGAGTTAGGAGGTGTAGATGAAGGAACTAAAGTTGAAGGTGGAAAAGTAGTGCTCGAAAATGGACAGCCGACTGGTATTTTAGTTGATAATGCTGCCAATTTGGTGATAGAGGCAATGCCTGACCTAACTGAAGCACAACTTGGAGACAACTTGAAAATAGCGGAAGAACTTTGTTTTCAAAATGGAATAACGACTGTTGCAGATGCAGGATTAAGGAAAAAGCAGATTGATTTTGTGGGCAAGATGCATGACAATGGAAACTTGAAAATAAGAATGTATGCGATGGCTCATCCTGCAGATACATCCTTTTATTTTGGAAATGGCCCTGTTAAAACTGATAGGCTAAATGTCACTTCCTTTAAGATTTATGCAGATGGGGCACTTGGATCACGAGGGGCTTGCCTGTTGCATCCTTACCATGATGATCCTGATAATTCAGGTTTTTTGTTAGAAAGTGTGGAAGACTTGAGAAACCTAGTTAAAGCAATTTCATTACTTGATTTTCAGGCAAATACCCACTGTATTGGTGACTCAGCCAATCGTGCATTATTGGATATTTATGGAGAAGTACTGAAAGGTGAAAATGATAAGAGATGGAGAATTGAGCATGCACAGGTGGTATCGTCTGATGATATGGAAAAGTTTGCTAAGTATAATGTAATTCCATCTGTTCAGCCGACACATGCTACTTCAGATATGTATTGGGCTGAAGACAGGCTTGGAAAGGACAGAATTAAAACGGCATATGCATATAAGACGCTATTGGAGCAAAATGGCATGCTGGCAATCGGTAGTGATTTTCCGGTAGAAGATGTTAATCCATTGTATGGTTTTCATGCTGCAGTAGCAAGACAAGATGGCGAAAACTATCCAGAAGAAGGTTTTCAGATGGAAAATGCTATTTCAAGAGAAGACGCATTAAGAGGAATGACAATCTGGGCGGCTTATGCTCAGTTTGAGGAAAATGAAAATGGTAGTATTGAAGAGGGTAAAAAAGCTGACTTTGTTATTTTGTCCGAAGATATTATGACCGCTCCTAATGAGAAGCTTAGGGATGTTAAGGTAATGAATACAATCGTTGGTGGAGAAGAAGTATTTACTCAACAAAAACTTGATAAGGTAAATATGTAAAAGAAGACTTAGTTTAATCGTGAATCAGACTGATCCCTTTCTTATGCAGTAATAACTGTATAGGAAAGGGATTTTTATATTTTTCAATTGGATAAAATGTGGTAAGTATTCGAACACTTTTGTTCGTTTATGAACAATTTAAATTGTGTGAGTAAGGGTTGTTTTTGGTTGTAAGTGTAAGTAAATGAGGTGTTTGCGTTAATTGGTACGCTTATGGAAAAGTAATTGGTATATCGTCATAAGTTAACTAGTGTCAAACAACGTATTAGCGAGCAAGTGAATTTGCTCAAAATCTAGTGTCATCAGAATGCCAAGAGGATTAGCCTCTTGGCATGAACTAACAAATTTCTAGTGTCGAATTTTAAAGATATGAATAATAAGCAAAGTACAATGATAACAGTGCTGTTAATATTGGCATTAGCAATGTCGTACTTTTCAGCTTTTGCAAACTTATCGTCAAAGTTTGCTTCAAAGGAAACAATTTCAACTGTAATACCGAAAGCGATTAGCGAATTCAGCGAAAGCTCCGGAATTAATTGAAAATTGGATAGAAGATAGATAGATTTGGGAATCCTGGTAGCTATTTGGCTGCCAGGATTTTTTATTTTGTTTGATGATCTAAAACCAAGAGCACATGGATATTGACCTTTTGATTTTGGCAATGGCATTATCGATCTGTTGGTAAACAGAGGGAAGTGACTCAATAGAAAACCCATAGAGATGCTCTTCGATGATATATCTTAAGTCTGTGGAAAGACCTTCATCTATAATCTCCCCTTGCTCCATCATTTCAGGATACTGTCTTTCAATATAATGACAACAAAGATTGTAGAGAGAGGTATGCTTGTATTGAAGCAGCTTATCTCTTTCCGTTAGCATCTGAGTTTGTTCGCGATCAGCCAAATTAAAAAAACTTTTCAGTGAAGGGTTATAAAAAGTATATGTATTCATATCTGTATCTTAATCTTCAATAAGTTGACGGTAAAGTTTTCCAAAAGCGCCATTAGTTTTAGCATTAAGCTCGCCCAGCTTATCATATTCATTTCGGTTAACCTTACCAGGTAAGTTTATAGTCATCATTTCTTCTGACCTTAATTTTTGAGCTTTTCTTAAC
This sequence comes from Limibacter armeniacum, assembly GCF_036880985.1. Classification (NCBI taxonomy): domain Bacteria; kingdom Pseudomonadati; phylum Bacteroidota; class Cytophagia; order Cytophagales; family Flammeovirgaceae; genus Limibacter; species Limibacter armeniacum. The sequence continues at coordinate 298,514 of NZ_JBAJNO010000009.1, read as the reverse complement.
AATGTAGACGCTAATATTTTTTGATCTCGGGTCAAACCTCTATTCAAGTCAATCATACTAAATCAGTTAGACAAACCTTGTTAGGTATTTATTTGAATTGGTCTGTATTTATCTATAATGTTAAATATTGTAACTCAAAATTACTAAATGCTTTTTTTATTGTCAATAAAATACTTAAAAATGTTTATTTAAATAGCATTAAATGGTGGGATTCCGTTCTTGAAATTTTTTAAGTGGTATTGAAATGAAATATTGCTCGTGTAATAGTTATTAAGAATCCCCAAAGTTTTCCCATCCAAAAAAGACCAACTTGTACGACGGTCCCTTGAGTGCTTAGTCGAACAAAGACTCTGTTGATGGGGCTAAAACTGAACTTCTTTTAAACCAGTCACTATGAAGAAATTATTACTACTAATTTTCATTTCAATGATGTTCCACCAAACAACTATTGCACAGCAAGTGCTGAAAGGAAGTATGAGTGGTTCCGCCAGAAACACATTGGTGAAAGAGGCTACTGACATCATCGATGATTGGCGTAATAAAACAGGACACAATACGACAATGCTGAATGACAAACTTAATAAGGCCAATAGTAAGCTGAAGTACTTAGAAGCGGATAGGATATCATTTTTGACCGATGACGAACAGCTATTGAGCTACATGAAAGAGAAGGGGAGACTCAGTTTATTATTAGGTGAATATGATGAGGCAATTGGTAGCTTAAGACAATGTCTGGTACTTGAGGCTAGCCCAGGGTTGGCTGCAAAATACGCTCAAATGCTTGGTGTTGCATGTGTAGCTGCTAGTCAACATGAACGGGCGTGTCAGTATTTTGAATTGGCATCTGAGCTATCAGGAGGAAAAAATGATCATTTTGATCGGGATGTACATCAACTTTGGAAATCTTGCTGTGGATTGTAACTTCTTACTTTAGTTTATCATATGGGCTGTCTAATTTAATTAGACAGCTTTTTTTATCTATCAGTGAGTGATATTGATCAGAATTTGAGGATTGATAGATTTTATCAGTGTCAGAAATTCTTCTTCTGCTTCAGGTGAAATTAGAATATAGCTTTTGCTGTACTTAATCTCTAGCCTTGTAAGAGAAAGGGCTGGGGATGACATCAGGCTGTAGCTTCTATTTATCTGATGGATTTCACTGATAGGAATAACAGAATGGGTAATGGGCCCAATTTTAATGATCATAAAATCATTGGTGATCTGATAGGCTGTACCTAACCATACAGTCCCAACAATTGAGAGAATGGGCGTCCATAGAATAACGATCACCAAAAACTCTTCATACCCCTTATAGGTATTCAGCGCTGTTGTGATATGCATTAACAGAATAGCTAACAATAAGCCCCAAATGCAAATACCCAACGCTTTACTTTTGGCTGAAGGAAAATACTGTGAGACTTGTTTTAAATTTTCTTTCCCTAAGTCCATAATGATGTCATGTATATTCTCTACATTAATTTACCAAAAATCATCATGAATTAATTGCTTGTACCTACAAATGGGTATTTATCTTCTGAAAGAATGATAAGACTCGATATTTATTTGATAAATTCTTTGAATGATTCACATATTTGTTGGAAGACTATTATTACTTTTGATTAATACCACTAACATCTAAGTAAAGACTTTTAATAAAAAGGAATTGTCTTATTTATAGACGTAGTCTTGAACTTATGGTGAGCGACTATCAGTAACTACTTATTACCTCATGCAATTATTTTCAGAGAAGGAAAAGCACCTGAATATTAACCAAGGAGTAAACACTTCAATTGACTCATTATGTCAAAAATCATTGGAAAGGGTATCGAACTTGGTATCTAGACTTTTTGACTTGCCAATTGTATTCATTTCAATTTTCGATACAGATAAATATGTAACGGCCGTTACTCATGGCAATGTTGAGGGTAATAAGGATCAATTAACTTCCTTTTGTGCTTATATAGAAGAACATTCTGTCAGCTTAACAGAAATACAGCACGCATCTGAAAATGATCAAACAAAGCATCACCCTTTAGTAAATGCAAAACTGGGAGTTCGATATATAGTAGGTAGTTTATTAAGGGATGAAAAGAATAATGTAATCGGTGCACTCACTGCACTTGATTACAGACCTAACAAACTTTCAGGAAAAGATAAGATCTCCTTTGAGTTATTCGCTGAAGATGCAGCCAGCCATATTATTTCTGCAACGATCAGAAATCACCAAAAGTCAAACCTTTCCTCACAAAATGTAAGGCATACTCAAAAACTTGATAAGCTAATAGTGGATTTTTTTACTAAGACTGCAGGCTTGTTATGTGTTTTGAATAAAAATGGTGAGATCCTCCGTATCAGTGAAGGTTGGAAGGACATATTTTTTAACCTTGATAAGGTTCCTCATTATGAGTTTTTTACTGATGTTGCGCATGATGAAATGGATGGGCTGAAAAGTCAAATTCTAAATCTAAAAGAGGAAGAATTCCTTCAAGAAATATCGACAAGTTTCAGAACACGTTCAGGTTTATTTCGAGCCATTGAGTTATCAGTATTTAAGAAGTATGATCATTTTTTTATAGAGGGTAAAGATATAGCAAATAAGCTGTTGAACTTTGAAATGCTGACCAATAGGAGTCAACTACTTCATATGCTGTATAATAATATTCCTATGATGATGGGAGTAGTTGAATTGGAAGATCGGGATATCATTCATATAAAGGATAATGTATTTACAGCAAGCTTTTTCAATTTACCAATTGATGAATTAAAGGGTAAGCGCTCAAGTGAGTTGGGGATTGGAAAGGAGTGTATTGACCTTTGGATCAAATATTACAAAAAGGCAGAAGCAGAAGGAAAGCCACAGCAGTTTGAATACCTACAAAGAGTGGGTGGGGAAGATTGGTACCTTTCGGCTACAGCAAGTTATTTAGGAGAGAATCAACATGGCGTAAAGCACTATGCATATTCTGTCAATGATATCACAGAGAAGATAAGCATAGAAACAGAACTGAAAACAACGAATGAACGGCTAGGGTTACTGGAAAACTTTATCAATAGTGGAATTGATGCAATGCAGGTGTCGGATGAAACAGGAACTTTAATCTTTGTCAATACGGCAGCAGCCGAACTGTTGGGAATTCCTCAACATGAAGCCTATAAATATAAAGTGCAGGATTTTGCGCCATTTTATCATACACAGGGAGAATGGGATGACCATGTAAAATGGTTGAGAGATGAAGGAAAGCAGATTGTTGAAAGCACGAATATAAATGTTCAGTCTGGCGAAACATTTCCTGTTGAAGTTACACTCAATTATGAAATTGTGGATGGTAAGGGGTATGTCATTGCTAACACAAGAGAGATTTCTAAGCGTAAAGAGTCTGAAGCAGAATTACGGTTAACGAAGGAAATGCTTGAGCAGACTAACTCAATAGCGAGAGTAGGGGGGTGGGAGTATTCGTTAGAGGATAACCGTCTCTATTGGTCTTCACTGACGAAGCAGATTCATGAAGTCCCAGAAAATTACCATCCAGATTTATACCAAACCCTTAATTTCTTTAGAGAAGGTAAAAACCGAGACCGTATTACAAGTGCTTTGAAAAGAGCTATGAAATATGGAGAGAGTTACGATGGAGAATTTCAACTCCAGACAGCAAAGGGTAATGAGGTTTGGGTACGTATAATAGCCAAGGTTGAATTTCAAGATGGTATTTGTAAAAGACTTTATGGCTCATTTCAGGATATAACAGAAAGGAAGCATGAAGAGGTGATGTTAAGGTTGATGGAGTCTGTGATTACAAACGCCAATGATGCAATTGTAATAACAGAGGCTATCACGATAAAGGGGCGGGAAGAACTAACAATCATTTATGTAAATGACGCTTTTACCAGAATAACAGGTCAGAATCCTGAAGAAGTAATTGGCTTACATCCAAGTGCTGTTGCTAGTTGGCGTTTGGATCCTACCTCATGGCAGGAGCTAAATGAAGCGATGGCTACAAATCAGCCTTATGAATTGGTTTTAGTGGACCAAAGGAAAAATGGTGAATCTTATTGGGTGAACCTCTCGATATTGCCAGTTGTAAACAAATTCAGAGCTGATAAGCAAAAACATTATGTGGCAATAGGACGAGACGTGACCAGACAGAAACTTTATGAAGAAGAAATAATTAAGGCAAAAGAACAGGCTGAGGCAGCGAGTGTTGCCAAGTCAAACTTCTTGGCTAATATGAGTCATGAGATTCGAACTCCACTTAACAGTGTGATAGGTTTTACAGATTTGTTGCTTAAAACGGATCTGGATGAGAGTCAACACGAATACATGCAATACGTAAATCATTCAGCCAATTCTTTATTGGAACTGGTGAATGATGTTTTGGACTTCTCAAAAATTGAAGCAGGAAAATTGGAGCTTTCCATTGAGAAGACAGATTTGTGGGAAGTAGTAGAGCAGGTTATTGACCTTATAAAATATAAGGTTGAGGACAAGGATGTTGAGTTATTGGTGAATTTATCACCTGACTTGCCTCGATATATATGGGTAGATCCGCTTAGGTTAAGACAAGTGTTGATGAACCTGCTAAGTAATGCCGTGAAGTTTACTTATGAGGGAGAGATAGAGTTTTCAATTAGAGAGGCTGAGTCGGCTAATACTGGCAATGGAATGAACCTTGAGTTTGCTGTTAGGGATACAGGCATTGGTATTTCGGAAGAACATCAGCAGAAGATTTTTGAGTCTTTCTCTCAGGCAGATAGTTCAACAACTCGTAAATATGGCGGGACAGGATTAGGGTTGTCTATCTCAAATCAGCTTTTAGCCTTGATGGGAACCAAGTTGAAACTTGAAAGTAAGGAAGGAAAAGGAAGTACATTCTCTTTTAATGTCGTAATCGATTCAGAAGAGTATAACCTGGAGGTTTGGGATGATCTTTCTGCTGAAGTAGAGCATGTTTTATTGGTAGATGATAATGTGCAAAATTTACGAATTCTTGAAAAGTTATTGTCCAAAAAAGGAGTTACCTGCGAAACGGCTGACACTGGGAATAAGGCATTACAGTTGCTTAAAGATGGGTATATTTACGATGCGATTATCATAGATAACCAAATGCCACAAATGAGTGGGTTGGAACTTGCAGAGCAAATCAGGAATTCTCTGCAAAAGGATGAGAAGGAGTTACCAATCATACTGATGCATAAGTTGACTAATGACCTTAACTTATACAGACTTTGTGCAGAATATCGAGTGAAGAATATGTTAGTGAAACCTGTGATGGTTAATCAGTTGTATACTGCATTACTGAATCTCCAAGCAGGCAAAGATACTAGTGAAAACACAATTCATGAGCAGAAGGTATACCATTGCAATTCAACTATTCTTATTGTGGATGATAACCGGTTGAATATGCTTTTGGCAAGGAGTATTATCAGTAACATCATGCCATCAGTTGTTATTGTAGAAGCTCAAAATGGTAAAGAAGCCATTGAAAAGTTTAGGGTACATAATCCTGATTTGGTGCTGATGGATATCCAAATGCCAGTGATGAGTGGCTATGAGGCTACAAAAAAAATCAGAAAGATAGAGCAAGGGAAGAAGCATACCCCTATTATTGCACTGACAGCAGGTACACTGAAAGAAGATCGGGATAATAGCATGAAGGCAGGGTTGGATGATTACATCAACAAGCCTATCATTTTAGAAAGATTGCTGGTGGTACTGGAAAAATGGTTACCTGTAAAGAATATCTCAATAACGTCTGAGCTGGTGGAGAAAGAAGTGTCAAACAGTAGACAGCACTTTAACTTGGAAGCCCTCAGAAATAGGCTTGGTAAGAATATCTCCATTGAAGAGGACTTGAAGCAAGTCGTATTGGGAGGAGAATTGCGGGTTATGTTGAAATTCTTGGATGATGCTATAGCAGAGCGCTCAATCAAAAAGGTAAAATCAGCTGCACACAAGATAAAAGCGACAAGTATTAGTGTATGCTTTGAAGTGTTGGGTGAATTGGCTATACAGCTGGAAGAAATAAATAAATATGATATGCCAAAGGTGGAGCTGCTGCATCAGAAAATAAAAGCCGAGGTAGGCATCTTGGAAAGGTACTTTGGTACAAGAGATTAAATCAAATAAACTAATAACAGGTTCTTTTCTATAAAAGAACGACTGAATACAAATAAATTAGAATGGCGAAAATTGCTTTTTTATCTACTTTTTATCCTTATCGTGGAGGAATAGCTCAATTCAATGCGCAGCTTTATAGAACATTGGAAGGGCAGGGGCATCAATTGAAAGTGTGGAACTTTAGCCTTCAGTATCCTTCTTTACTTTTTCCGGGAACAACTCAGTATGTCAATGAAAACGATAAGGCTGATGCAATTCCTTCTGTTAGATCATTGAACAGCATTAATCCAGTCAGTTATATTTCAACAGCTAACCAGATTCTAGACTTTGCTCCAGATATTCTGATTATCAGGTTTTGGATGCCTTTTTTTGCTCCTTCATTGGGCTACGTAGCAGGCAAACTAAAAAAGAAAGGCACTAAGGTAATTGCTGTGATCGATAACCTCATTCCTCATGAACCTAGATTAGGTGATAAGCAACTGACGGATTATTTCCTGAAGCGTTGTGATGGTTATTTGGTTATGAGTGACGTTGTGGAAAATGACCTGAAAAAGGTTAAGCCAGATGCAAAGTATATTTTTCATCCTCACCCAATTTATGATCATTTCGGAGCCAAGCTGGAAAGAAGTATAGCTAGAAAGAAACTCAATATTGAGGAGGGGCAGAAGGTACTTTTGTATTTTGGATTAATCAGAAAGTACAAAGGGTTGGACATCTTACTGGATGCATTCAATGAGCTGAATGATTCTTACACACTGTTGGCAGTGGGTGAGCCTTATGAAGATTTTGCTCCATATCAAGCCCTGATTGACAAAAATAAGAATAAGGACAGAATCATAACGGTGACGGAGTATGTGAGTGATGAAGAAGTTCCTGTTTATTTTTCAGCTGCAGATGTGTCAGTCTTGCCTTACCGTTCAGCAACACAAAGCGGAGTCGTTGCAATCAGCTATCATTTTGATGTACCTGTGATCGTAACAGATGTTGGAGGACTCAAAGGGTCGGTAGCACCATATGGAGCAGGAATTGTAGTGGACAAGCCTGATTCAACTCTTATCTTGGAGGCCATTCATCAATACTTTGATGGGAATAACCAATCCGAAATGTCAACAGCCTTGCAGCAGTTCAAGGAAGGGTATTCATGGGAAAACTTGGCAACGGAACTGGTAGACTTTGCAGGTAAATGTTAAGAACTATTGAGGAGGGTAATTGATGTTTGGCTTTAAAAAATCTGAAGACGCTTTCATTAATCTATCGTCCTCATTTTGTATTTTTGTTCTCAATATCATGCATTTAACATTTTGCACAGTATGAGGGAAGGGCAACTTTTATTATGGGGAGAGGATACGGTATCTGAGAGTTCATACCCGCAAATATTAATTCCAGAAAAGATTTTAGAGATAGATAAAAAGGAAGCTACAGTCGCAGGAGCCTTACCGGAACCGCCTGCGGAGCCACAGAAGAAGGTTTTTCCTATTTCAAAGCTGATGTATAGTGCTTTTTTTCTGTGTGCCTTTTTAGGGATTATACTGCTGAATAACTGGATATTGGCATTTGTTTGTGGAGTACTGGGTTGTGCGTTTGTATTCTTAGGCACAAAAAGGAAAGTAAACAATATAAGAAGGCATAATGAGCACCTGAAAGAACTGTACAACCGGGAAATGGGAGTGTATAGAAAGGCTTTGATTCATTATGAGAAAATGGTCAAGCAAATGATTTCTCCTGCCGAACATGCATCTTATAGGAAAAAGAAGAAACAGGAAGTCATAAGTGATACGACTGAACCTACTTATCTAGAAAGGGAAGTGAATAGAGGTAGAGCAGAAGCGGAGTTTCGTGACAGGTTAGGGTATTGGTTTCCGGGTAAAATCTATACAGTATTTCAGTTGGGTAACTTTGAAAAACCGTATGTTCCAGATATTGTCTATAAGGATCATACAGGTTTACACATAGACATTGAAATTGACGAACCATACTCTGTTGAGTCAGGGGAGCCTATTCATTATATCGGAGCTGATGACAGGAGAAATCGTTTTTTCCTTGAAAATGGTTGGGTCGTTATGCGTTTCAGTGAGGAACAGGTAAAAAGGTATCCAGATAGCTGCTGCCGTGAAATTGGGCAAGTGTTATCACAACTGAAGCACGAGCCAATTCGGGATGGCTTGAATAAGGTCAGGAAACTTCCTGCACAGAAATGTTGGAATAAGGAAGAAGCCACGTTTTTGGCTCAGAACAACTATCGAAATCAATTGTTGAATTTGGAAAACTAACTAACTGAAGTAGTCAGTTAGTTTTCCAATTTATAGCATTTTAGATGTTAGCCGTTTCTTCCGGTTCTTGAAACCTTGATTCAAGGTGGTGGAAGTCAAATAAGTCGTGGTCCATCAAATGAGACGGTGAGACGTTTTTGATTGAATTGAAAATAACTTCACTTCTTCCCGGATATTGCTGATCCCATTCTCGAAGCATTTTCTTGATGTTTTGTCTCTGCATATTTTCCTGAGAGCCGCATAAGTTACAAGGAATGATCGGGAAGTTGGCGATCTGGCTGTACTTTTCAATATCCTGCTCTTTACAATACGCCAAAGGACGGATGACGACGTGTTTGCCATCATCAGTACGATATTTGGCAGGCATGGCTTCCAGCTTTCCACTGAACATCATATTCAGCAGCAGTGTCTCGATGATATCATCTCGGTGGTGCCCCAATGCAATTTTTGTAACACCCAGCGCATCAGCAGTTGTGTAAAGAGTGCCTCTTCGTAAGCGTGAACACAAACTGCACATGGTTTTGCCTTCAGGGACTTTATCCATGACAATTGAGTAAGTATCCTTCTCAACGATCTTAAATGGAACCTCCAGACTTTTCAGGTAATTAGGCAAAATATCTTCAGGAAAACCAGGCTGCTTTTGATCCAAGTTCACTGCGATAATCTCAAAACTATGTTGCATGGCATTTTGCATATTCAATAGCATATCCAACATAGTATAACTATCCTTACCTCCAGAAAGGCAAACCATTACCTTGTCGCCTTCCTCAATCAGACCAAAATCTTCATTGGCATTCCAAACAGCTTTTCTAAGCTTCTTGGTTAATTTTATATTTTCGTGCTCTTGCTGATTCATAATTTCTCGTATAACTGCAGACGCGCGAATTTCGTGATATCTTTTTTAATGCACAATCTAGCCTTTTAATTAATGTCAAATACAACCATGATGAATTGGGCTTTGATAGTGTGATTGATAAATTTGTCCCTTTCAGATAAACAACACTTAAGATCAACAAGAATGAAAAAAATACTCATAACAGGTGTCAGTAAAGGGTTAGGGTGGGGCATTGCCCAATATTTTTTGAATGAGGGATTTAAGGTTTTGGGGATTAGTAGAGGTATTCTGGAGGACTTGAATAAAAATGAAAACTTTAAGCATTTGGCTTTAGACTTGAGCGATTTGAGCTCAATCCAACCATCTGTGAAAAAGTTTTTAGCTGATGAAGGTGACCTTGAGTATATCGTATTGAATGCAGGTATGCTCGGTGAGATAAAGGATTTGCAGGAAACATCGATGGAAGACCTAAAAACACTAATGGATGTCAATGTATGGTCAAATAAGGAGTTGTTGGATACTGTATTTACTCAACCTAGTAAGGTCAAGCAGGTGGTGGCTATCTCGTCAGGGGCAAGCATCAATGGTAACCGAGGTTGGGGTGGATACTCAATTTCAAAAGCAGCGTTGAATATGATGATCAAACTCTATGCGGCAGAGAAAGAAGCAGTTCATTTCAATACATTGGCTCCGGGGCTGATTGATACAGGAATGCAGGATTATCTATGTGGGGAAGTGGATGAATCAAAATTTGAAAGTACACTTAGATTGAAAGCTGCCAAAGGAACTTCATCAATGCCTAAACCTAAAGAAGCAGGGGTTATTATTGGTAAAGCAATTCCAAAACTGATAGAGTACCAGAGTGGGGACTATGTTGATGTTCGTAAAATGTAAATAGAGCTTGCTTGAGAATTGTCTTGGTTCTCCACAAGACAACTCTCAAGGCTTATGATGATTTATAAACTATCAATGCTGATGATAATGCCAATTGTGTCACTATTTGTTTTATAAAGACTTAAGTGCATGGTATAAGGAATACCATCCCGATGTTTCAGCCTGATCCATTTTTCCTGACCTGTCTGTATTACATCAACAATTGCTTCCAGTACTTCAAGGAAACATTGTTTGTCGAGCATATGCTTGACAGTCGCAATACTTTTTTTGGTAGAACTATCTGTAAGCTTAAAGAAAAAATTAGCCTCTTCGTTATAGCGTTCAATTTCTAGTTCCTGATTCAGGATAATCATAGCTTGTTTGCTATGACCAATCAAATTTTGAACCTCCTCATTCAGTGATCTTACATTGTATTTATACTCATTCAGCAGTTCATTCATCAGGTTCAACCTTGAATGCTGATTGTTGATTCTGAAATTCAGTCGTTTATTTTCTTTCTTGAGGCTGTGGACTTGTTTTTTGAGAAAACTGTGTTCAGAAATATCGACAGCAAATCCTCCAACATACGTTTTAGAACCACTGTACATAGGAATTGGAAATTTAATAATCAGAAAATCTTTATAGGTATCATTTCTGAAGGTGATTCGTTCGATACTCCTATAAACTTTTCTTTTTTTGATTACATACTGATCAGAGCTGACTCTTTCTTTTGCTGTATCTAAATCTGTAAGGTCAAAGTCAGTAAATCCAATAATCCGGTTGCCTACTTGAAGGAAATCATTTTCTAAATGTTGATTGATGTACTTGTAAACTCCTTTTTCAGTCTTGACCCAAGCAGAAGCTGAAAAGGCATCCATGAAGTATTGAAAATAGGAGGCATGTTCGGGAAAGGTATTTTGAGTAGGGGGTGAGGAAGAAAAAGATATAAGCTTATTAATAACTCTTTTGATAGAGTATAGAAATTTGGACGAAAAAGAGTTCATAGTCTTGAGTTAAATAAGAAGGTTTGGGCTGTACTCAAAGAAGTCTACAGTATAATTCCGTTTTTAGCGCTAATCCAATGTTTTAATAAAACACGGATGTAAGTTGTCATATATGACCTATAACACTCAAATTAATTTGAGTAGTAGACCATGAAGATATTTTAAACAATAATAGTTTTTAGCGTACCAGTACAATATTGAATAGTAGTAAGTTGCGAGTGCAAAGTCTTTTCATGTCGTGTGTGTTGTGTTGCCGTTATTTGATCGTAATCTTGCTGAAATATAGGCTCAACACGCTATTTTCTCCAAATAATTAGTACTAAATAGTTTATTTTATTTATACCTCAACACTTCCATTTGACAAAGTTAATTATATAGGCTGTTACCTCATATTACTAATGATGCAATTTTGTCAAAAGTCAATGGCTTAGTCAATACCTTTTCTATAGGAATGAGCGTCTTTACCTCTGAAGGGATAACCCCTTTATCCTCAGAGTCTTTTAAAAGAAATACTTTACAGGTGAGGTCATGGGTACGTAATAACCTTCCAAAATATTTTAGAAACTCAAATGAGTCATGTGAATATGTACTCACATCTATCATCAGTAAAGATGGAAGTATTTGTGGAGAGTTGGAAGTGCTTTGAATATAATCCTTAGCCTCGGCTGGGGCTGTGAAAAAAACGACCTTGTCAGCAACTTTATTGGAGAGGAATAACTTGCTGATTTTCATTATTTCGGCTCTGTTTGACTCAATTAAGAGTACTTTGTTTTTAGTTGACATGTTGATGTTAGTTTAAAAGCTAAATTGTGTTAGTATTAGTTGGCTATAATGTAGTGTTTATTGTTTACTAATGGAGTGATAAAAGTAAAATATTTCTGATTTTAACATAATCTATATGTTTTTTTACTTTTTATGTAAAAGTGTTGCTAGATCTCGCGCAATCACATTATATGATCTATAGGTTGTTATAGGTGGCGTGTTTCTTTTTTTTATCTACCTTTTTAGATTAATCCTATTGATATTGTCAACCTTAAGAATTGGTATGTCATTTAATTAAAATAAGCATTAAATGACCCAACTATGATTTACAGAATTTCAATTCTAGCATTTTTTTGTTTGTGTTTTAGTCAATTGTTCGCCCAGTCTGGGAAACTAGGTCAAATTAAAAATGAGGTAAAAGAGAATAAGTCAAATTCTAGTAGTAAGCATGATCACCATTCATATTCTTCTAGTAATGATTATGATGAAAACGGCTTTTTTGTTGAATTGGTAGGTGATGTTTTTCTCGGTTTGACTTATAATGTCCTTTTTCACTCTCGTTATGAAACACCACCTTTTTTGGCTCCTGAAGTAGGAGGTGTTGCATTCAGTAAATACCCATACATTGCCGATGACTTGGGGAGGTATCATGACAGACCTTTAGACATTCCTAAGAAAGTATCGGCTGATTTTAGTTCCCGATATTTTTATGAAGATGATAAGCTTTATGGTTTGCACCATGAATTAAGGTTTTATCCAACAAGGGCTTTAAGTATGGACGTAAAGTACCTTTTCTTTAGGGAAGGCCTAGATGATGGTACAAGTGACAGACTTGACTTGGTTATGATGAACCTAAATTATCACCGCTTCAGGCTTACATGGCTAAACCTATGGTGGGGGATAGGTTATACCAATCTCAAGACCGATGAAGGCAACGGAGGTTTTAATATTGCGGTGGGTTGTGAGCTATACCCCGGTAAGCCAATTTCACTACGAACAGAATGGCAATTCGGAACAGTTGCCCAAACAAATGTTGCTGTTGGAACGGTTGATATAGGTGTTCATTTAAATCGCTTCAGGCTTTTTGGAGGTTTACAGCGTGTGAAAATAGGAACAGTACGGATTATGGGACCGACAGGTGGTTTATCTTTCTTCTTCTAGAGCTCGTCTAGTTTTTTTACGGTAAAGGAATCTATGTCCCAACCGGCCAACTTTGCACCCGACTGATATGCGCTTTCCAAAAAACTCAATAGGGCTGAAGTCGGGTCTTTTTCTTTCAATAAGTCATGGTATTTCAGGATGGCCATTGGACTTCCATTACTGTCAATCCATTCAGCGTAATTAGGTTTTAGAGGTGCTTTTTCCAACCCTTCAGGAGAGGGGTAGGTGTAAGCGTAAAATGCGGGCTCTGTCATATTGTCGTCGCCTGCCCAAAATCCAAAACTAATTACTTCATGTGAGTAAGCATCCTTATCTGCAGTAGAAGCTTCTGAAGGCATCTTTGGGGCAGATTTACCAGAAAATCTGGTGATGGCTAGATCCATATGATGCCAGTACAGTTGAACGGGGCAGGTCTTGCCATAAAACCGTCCACTGAATTGTTTGAAGACATTACTGACCCAAAGCATGATATGCCAGAACCGTTCTACATATTCTTTTTGGTAATGGTGATAGTTTCGGATCTCTGAAAAGCTTTTATCGAATGGCAAATCATATGGCTTGTCCAATATGTTGACAGGTATTTGTGCTTTATTAAGCAATTCAAAAAGTTCATCATGGAAAGCTGCTACTGATAAGCCATCCTTGAGAGGGAAACTAGCTTCAAAACCTTTACTGCTGGTCAGCTCAAGCTTATGGCTAAGGAAGTTAAGGGTAATTTCAAATGAATGTCGGTCATGGTCAAAAGGGATGGTACCCGTTGTTATTCCCTTGGACGTAATATACTCCGTAACATACCACCAATGATTTTTGCGAGGAGTAAGTTTCAGTCTAATCTTTCCAATAATCTGAAGGTATAAATGGATCGTCATCTTAGTGTCTTTCCATTCTTCAAGAGGAAGTGTAGGGAGTTGCATGGTGTTGTTGAGTTTGGGTGGATTTGAATTGTCTCGAATGGAAGGTATAAATAAAAAATAAGTGGAGACAAGAATAGCTTAAAAATAAGCATCTTCCTGACTCCACTTTTTATTGCTTAAAGCAGGTTTACTGCCTGTTGTGCAATTTCTAACTCTTCATTGGTAGGTACTACCAAGATTTTCACATGTGAAGTGTCTGCCTGTACCTCTTCAATCTTTTTGGCTCTGATATTGTTTTTCTCCAAGTCGATCTTGATGCCCAGTCCCTCAAGACCTTGCATTGATAGGCGTCTAACCCCAGCATCATTCTCACCAACACCTGCTGTAAATACAATGGCATCCAAGCCATTCATCGCCGCAGTATATGCACCTATATATTTTTTGATACGGTATGTGTACATATCTAAAGCTCTTGTCGCCGCAGTGTCTCCTTCTACGAATCGATCCTCGATGTCACGCATATCGCTGGCTCCAGCAACACCCAACATACCTGACTTCTTGTTCAGCAAGTCATAGATCTCATCCGTTTTCATATTGAGTTTGTTCTCAAGGAAGAAGATAACCGCTGGATCAATGTCTCCTGAGCGAGTACCCATCATCAGACCTGCCAGTGGAGAAAAACCCATTGAAGTATCAATACATCTACCATCTTTAACCGCAGCCATTGAACAGCCGTTACCCAAGTGGATTGTAATGATGCGGCTTGAAGCTCCCTCTTTTCCTAAATACTTGTTGGCAGCTGCTGATACATATTTGTGAGAGGTACCGTGCATACCGTAAGAGCGGACACCATACTTTTGGTAAAGCTCTTCAGGAATGGCATATCTGAAGGCACGTTCCGGCATAGTCTGGTGGAAAGCGGTATCAAAAACAGCTACCTGCTTAGCTTTAGGGAAAATGTCCTTACAAACCCTGATGCCTTGTAGGTTGGCGGGGTTGTGAAGAGGAGCCAATGGAATTACTTCCTCAATCTTTTCCTCCACCTCTTTCGTAATTACGGTTGTTTCATTGAAGTATTCACCACCATGAACTACACGGTGGCCAACAGCTGATATATCATCAGGGTTGCTGATTACACCAATTTTCTCATCAGTCAGTAGTTTTACAACTTCAGCTAATCCTACCTTGTGATCAGGAATAGGAAGCTCTTGCTTGTTTTTAGTCTCATTACCTGCTGCATCAAATGTTTTATGTGTGATGATGCCCTCAGGTAAACCGATTTTTTCAACAATACCAGAGCAGAGTACCTGCTCATTATCCATTTCGAAAAGCTGGTACTTGATGGAAGAACTACCAGAGTTGATGACTAATACTTTCATATTTTTTAATTTTCAGAAGGTCTTGAAAAGGAAATGCCGTGGTAAAACAATTCCTGATACCTTTCTGTATTTGTTAGACAGATTATTTGCTTGGTATATATAATAAGAAAACTGACGGAGAGTACAAGAAGCACTTTCCGCCAGCTAATTTCGGTATAAATTACTTGTTGTCCGCCTGAATAGAAGTGATCACCACCGTATTGATGATGTCTTCAACCAAAGCACCACGACTTAAGTCGTTAACAGGCTTGTTCAATCCTTGAAGCATAGGGCCAATAGCAATGGCGCCAGTTTCACGTTGTACCGCTTTATAAGTGTTGTTACCTGTGTTCAGGTCAGGGAAGATCAGTACGTTAGCTTGTCCTGCCACTTCCGAGCCCGGCATCTTCTTGGCACCGACGGTTGGGTCAACCGCTGCGTCGTACTGAATAGGTCCTTCAATTTTTAAGTCAGGACGTTTGGCTTGCGCAATCTCGGTAGCTTTACGAACCTTTTCTACTTCCTCACCTGAACCGGATGAACCTGATGAGTAGGAAAGCATCGCCACTTTTGGTTCAATACCGAAAGCAATTGCTGTTTCGGCAGAAGAGATGGCAATCTCGGCAAGTTGCTCCGGATTAGGGTTAGGGTTTACAGCACAGTCTCCATAAACCAGTACCTTGTCAGGAAGCGACATAAAGAATACTGAAGAAACAACGGAAACACCAGGTTTCGTTTTCACAAACTGAAGTGCAGGACGAATGGTGTGAGCTGTCGTGTTGATAGCTCCTGATACCATACCGTCAGCATCACCCTTATACACCATCATGGTACCAAAGTATGAGACGTCAGTCATCGTGTCCTTGGCATATTCAGGTGTAACCCCTTTATGTTTACGTTGCTCGTAATAAGTGTTGGCGTAGTCTTCAAACTTGCTGTATGAGGCAGGGTCAATGATTTCTACCTGCTCCCAATTGATCTCTACATTCGCCTTTTTAGATTCTTCAATAATTTCCTCTGCATTTCCAAGCAAAATAATCTCCGCAATATCATGAGATGTCAGCATGGCGGTGGCTTTCAGGATACGGTGATCCATTGCCTCAGGAAGTACAATACGTTTCTTGCTGGCACGTGCTTTCTGTACCAGGTTATACTGGAACATCTTAGGTGTCATGCCTCTGACAGTGATAGCCTGCAATTGTGCTTCCAGTGTCGCGATGTCAACATTATTTTCGAACAGCTGCTTGGCGTAGGCAATTCGGGCTTCCTCGTCACTGTGCAGTGTTGAGTTGATATTCTGCAATCTAGCTGCAGTTTCAAATGTGTTGAATTCTACTGACAAAATAGGCAGCGTTTCGTCTAGTCCGGCGATCAGCCTGTCAATGGCAGGTGATGGCTTCAGACCAGTTGAAAGCAGAATGCCTGACATTGGCGGGAAGTTCTTGGATTGGTGTGCCTGAAGTGCTGCCAGAATAATATCTGTACGGTCACCGGGTGTTATCACCAAGCAGTTGTCGTAACGCAACCTGTCAATGACATTGTCCAGCTGCATGGCCGCAATCATATAGTTATCTGACTGGTTGTCCAGACGCTCACCACCATAAAGTACTTCTGCATTCAGGCGCTCTACGATGTCACGCATGGTAGGGCTTCCGATTCTTTTGTCAGAAGGAATTACAGAAAGCATTCTACCTGTTTTACCGAAGGCTCTTTCCAGTTCAGTCTGGTATTCATTCTGATTTTCAGGGTCAGCCTTATTGATAATAACACCTGCAATTTCACATTCTTTTTCCACGAATGAATCAACGGACATTTGAACGTCTGTCAGGGCTTCATTCAGGCTTCTGTTACCTGCATTTCCTAATATAAGGACAGGAGACCCAGGTTCTTGGCGATATCTGCGTTAATATTGAATTCGAAGGCAGTTCCCTCACCTACGTAATCAGAACCTTCTATCAGCACAAAATCGTATTTGGCTTCAAGTGACTTGAACTTTTCAATAATCTTGTTGATTACATAGTCATACTTACCAGTACCGATCAGGTCATTTACATCTTGTCTGTAAAACCCGAAAGCTTCCTCATAAGTCTGTTCAAGGTTAAAATGCTCCAAAATCAAAGCAATATCAGAATCCTTTTTTCCATTAGGCTTTTTGGAAATAATAGGTCGGAAAAACCCCACTTTTGGAGACTTTCGTAACAATGTTTCCATCAGACCTAAACTCACCAAGGCTTTTCCACTATGCGCTTCTGCCGTGCTGATATAAATTGATGTCGTCATGTAATGTAAGGACTGTTATGTTAATTGTGTTTGCTGTCAATCTGATTGAATCGTGGTAAGGATTCAATCAATGGACAAAATTAGACAGATTTAAGTTTCATTTAAGGCTATTTACGAGGGTTAACAAAAAAGTTCAATGACTTCCGTTGCTAAAAACAGGTGATATCGACTTTTTGCAGTAAATAGCGGTTAAATATACTTAACAGGTAAATTGTACTTTATCTTTACGTCCCTATTTGATTCATAGTAAGTTACAGTGTCCTCACTTCTCGAAATAATTTCAATAACAATATACAGAACACTCATTGACTAATTTTCTGTTATGGCAGATAATAAACCCAATCTTGCAGTTATCCTTCCTGTTATCGGAACCGTATTGGTCGCTTTGTTGGGAGGGATCTTTTCTATCTTAAATTTCACGACCCAGAAAAAGGCTGAATACGAACAGAAGAAAAATGAATTCAGGCTTCATTTGTTGGAAAAAACCCTAAAAGGAAGCAGTAAGGACAAGGCCATCGAAAATATTCGCTTTTATCTGGATGCAGGAATTCTGGAAGACAAAGACGGAAAACTGGAGGACCTCTTGCAACGGGAGGACAAAATTCCCACCATGATTACTGTTCCAAATTACTTTGACAGCTGCCTGATCACAAGTCCAAAGGAAGGACAAGAAGTGGGTGCTGGCAATGTGGATGTAGAAGGGGCTTTTCAAGGTTTTTTAGGGACGTCTGAAATGGAGTTGTGGATTGTTGCCGAGCAGGGAGATACCGTATTTGTTTCAGAGAAATCGTCGCTGCTAGCTACTTCCCATAAGTGGAAAGGTAAAATCAATATTGCGGCAAAAGGGAAATATACGCTGATGGCATTTTTGACTACTGAACGGACAGGCAATCACTTGAAAAAGCAAATCAAAGCAGGCATTATTCCCCATGCTTTGGACAGTCTTTGGCTGGTGGATTTTGTCAATATCAAAGTGAAGTGAAAATTATCCCTCCGCTTTTACAGTTTCCATCCAAAATGTGTCCTGATTACATAGTCAGACTTGCTGCCGTCTTCGGCAGGTTGACTATCGTAGTTCAGGCTTCCTCCCAAACGGATATAGAAGTTCAAAGGCAAGTCATAATTGGTGTCGAGACTGAAGTCCGTACGCCAACGGTTATCCTCTGTAATGCTTCTGTAAACCGATACGTTGGTCAGCAGGCTCCAGTCACCCACATCAAAAAAGTTGAGTTCTGTACTGGCAAAGGCTTCCAATGATTGTTTGTCAGGCGTTTCTCCCATGAAATTTTCATTGTTGAAAGCCAAACCTGCTGTCACGCCCCAATAAGTATGGTTCGTCTGGACCAGGTAATTACCAAGACCGGATTTTAAGAGGGTACGTAGGTCAAGGTTTTGCTCGGTGTTGGAAAGGAAGCTTAGGTCAACGAGTAGGAACCATTCCCTTGGCAGAAAATACCTGAATCCAATATTGGCATCCGTACGGTGTACATCTGCTGCATCATCCTGACTTGAGCGGATGTCATTGTATTTCATGTCAATCCACCATCGCTCCGTCAAATAACCCAATGTGCCGCCGATGCTGAACTGTTGCAGGTTATTGGCTTTGGTATGGTTGTACCCTAAATCAATGGAGGTGTAAACCTTGCTCCAAAAGTCTTCTTTGATTTGCTTGAGGTAGACCACATCATCAAAAGGAATCTCAATATCTGCCTCCCCACTTAGCAAATGGATATTCTCGCCCCTGACGCCCGTCAAGTTGCCATTGACCCTTCTGCCATCACTTAAAGAAATCAGGAAATGGGAGTGTGTTTTGACTTGTTGGACATCTTCCCATTTGATTTTGAAGTCATCCTTGCTGTAGTCTGTAGACATGGTAATAATACCTCTGTCCATTCCCTTTATCTCACCGATAAGCTTTTCTTCATCAGATATCTTCAGCGTATCTTTTTGTGCCAATAACGGGAAGCAGATAAAAGCCATGAAAATAAGTGTAAACAGTGTTTTCATATATATTGAGGGGTAATTCTAGTATTGAGGAGGATAAAGTGGTGGGGTACCTACGAAAGGAAACAAAAATAGCAGTAGTATGGTTGCGTCTCAATTAATTTACACATTGTTCTGAATGCTTAAGCGACAGTAGCTGTTCAAGAAGGAGAGGTGTTTCATAATCAATCCCTTATGCTTAAAAAAATTTTAATTTTTGCTGTCACTTATTTGATGTTTGCCTATCAGTGGTCAGCAATAGGGCAGGAGGTCACAGACTCCTTGCAGCAAAAGGGTTTTGTGGAGAAGGTGATGGACATCGTAACAATTGAGCGTCCGCACAGTACCATTTCATTTTATCCAATTATAGATTACGATCAAGAAGCAGGACTTGCTTTGGGCTTTATGAATGTCATTACGCTAGACGATACGGTATCTAATGGAAACTCACCTTACAGCAGACCCACCACCTTGATTTCTTCCTTTTCTTATTCAACCAAAAATGAGCTGGACTTGGATACGGAGCTGATTCGCTATACCAAGTCAGGGTGGGGTATTTTTGCAACAGGTATGGTCTACCGTTTTCCGGCAGCCTATTACGGAACAGGAAAACCCTCCAGCAATATCAGCACCTATACCCTCAACCAGTATGGTGTAATTGGTGGATTTCTGAAAGGAATTTCCAAGAAGCTTTTTGTAGGGTTGGCTTATGAGCTGTCATTTGTAGACCAGAAAAATATAACAGGAGAACTATTAAGCCCAGAAGTGGAAGGTTACGGAGGAGGGTCTATTGTAGGCTTGGGAACAGAGATTCGTTTTGAAAGCCGAGATGATATCCTGTACCCAACAGAGGGCAGACTTTGGAAAGTGAATTACAGACAGTATTGGGGAGCTTATCAGTACGGGCAGTTTGCACTGGACCTTCGGGACTATTACAAGATTGTCAATAAGGAAAATGTAATTGGTATACAGGCATTCTGGAGTTTTGTAGTGGGTGATGCCCCCTTTTACAAGTTGCCTTCTTTGGGAGGAAGCAGAAGGCTTCGAAGTATTGGTAATTCTGCACAGTTTATAGACAATCAGGTATTCTGGTTGCAGACAGAGTATCGAAGGCATATTGCTGGCAGGTTCGGTGCTGCCGCATTTGTTGGGGTAGGCAATACCGTGGCTGATTGGGATACACCATATTTCAAGGAGGTGGAATATGTATATGGATTAGGGGCTAGGTTCCGTCTGCTGCCGAAAGAGCAGTTAAATTTCAGGATAGATTTTGGACTGGGAAATAATAGGACTGCACTTTTCCTGACTGTAAGGGAAGCTTTTTAGTGAGGTGAAAAATGCAACCTATACAGTTTTATTTTCAATGTAATAACAGCGCATAAAATCTGTGTGATTAATCCTACACTTTTCGCACTATAGCAATTTTTTATTGTTGTATTAGCGTAAAGCTATTCGCTGTACTTTTCACCTTACCTTTTTAAGAATCACAACAGTTTCTTTCCAAATCGGCTGATCATCCATTAACCCCAAATACGGATTCAAAATTTTGACAGCATGAAATTCAATAACAAAATTCAGATGGTTTTTACTGCTATAATGTTCATGGCTTTTTTCCTTTGCCACAGTCTTATTGCTTGTACAAGGGTGGTCTATCACGGACCCAATGAAACAGTTATTACAGCCCGTTCAATGGATTGGAAGGATGATATTCCGGCTAACCTTTGGGTCTTTCCAAGAGGAATGGAAAGAAATGGAGGTGTTGGTGCCACTTCCTTGGAATGGCAATCAAAATATGGGAGTGTGATTACCAGCTCTTGGGATATTGCCTCAACAGATGGCATGAATGAAAAGGGACTTGTGGCCAACCTGCTTTGGCTGGCAGAAAGCCAATATCCAGTATTTGACCCTAAGGGCGCAAAGAAAGGACTGGCGATATCCATGTGGCTACAGTATGTGTTGGACAACTTTTCGACAGTGGCAGAAGCTGTCACTGAATTGCAGAAAGAAGAATTTGTGGTGGTTTCTGCCTTGCTGCCCAACTCAGACCGTTTTACCACCATCCATCTTTCCATGTCTGATGCGGCAGGAGACAATGCCATCTTTGAATATATAGGTGGTAAACTGGTGGTACATCACGACAAGTCATATAACGTGATGACCAACTCTCCCATATTTGATGACCAGCTTGCGATTGATAAATACTGGAAAGGAATCCCGGGAGATATTATGTTGCCGGGTACAAATAGGGCAGCAGATAGGTTTGTAAGAGCATCCTTCTATATCAAGGCTATTCCCCAAACTGACAATATTCGGGCAGCTTTGGCAAGTGTGTTTGGTGTAATCAGAAACTGTTCTGTACCACTTGGCATCTCTATGCCGGATGAACCCAATATTTCGTCTACCCGATGGAGAACTGTGGCAGACCAAAAAAATCTGGTCTATTATTTTGACAATGTATTGAACCCTAATGTGGTATGGGTTGATTTCAGTAAGCTGGATTTCAAGGAAAATGCACCAGTCAAAAAATTAAGTCTTTCAAATAACGAAATATATGAAGGCGAATCTTCAGCCAAGTTTCAGGAGGCTAAACCAATGAAGTTTCTTGGGCTAGACCAATAGAAGCACCCGTTTTTTACTTCTGTATTAACGTATAAATTTTTAGCGTAAAACCTGAACCCTGAAAATTGAGGGCAAAAAATAAAGGCAGATTTTACTACGGAATCACACAAGCCATACAGGAGTAGTTGCAACACACCCCGAGCAATACATCCAAAAAAAATCGGCATCCGAAAACGTGCCGATTTTTTTATCTCCAATGGATGTAATATTTGATCCTGAATTATTGGAAGGGGATATTTCCCTCAAAAATGGTAGCACCGGTAGGTACTGTACCTTTATAGACATAAAATAATAGAGCCAAGAACAAAGAGACAGCATCGACTTCTTTGTTTGTCGTATGGTTTGATCGCCAAAGGGGAGAGGTTCCTAAAAAGAAGGGCGTAACAAGTACCTCCATCATGGTTGCCGATTTTTCATTCTGTAACTGAACAGGCCTTGGGCATGTTGCTACAGCTACTACCTGTTGCTGTCTGCAATTTTGGAACCTGCTTAACTTCCTAGTAATGTATAGCCTGATTCCCTTCTGTAATACAGCCTTACCTAATCCAGTGGGTTTGGGTTCATACCGAAACAATCCCAGAAAATAGCGCTTGGCATTTTCACGGTACAGCTGCCACCAGTCCCGTTGGCGGTCTGCATTTCGTCTCTGTATTTTTTGAAGCTGACCAAACGATACAAATCTTCTGCGGTATTTCCTCAAGTCCCAATACCAATGGGTTATACGCCCCTTGCGGCTTTTCCAACGCTGATATTTCAAAGGTAAATTCAGGTATTTTTTACGGTACCTGTTTTTGACAGGTGCCTTGCCACCCCTCGGCATAGGCATAGGTTTACGGTTATGGAAAGATTTGACCCCACCAATCACCCTACGAAGATGCGCTTTCTTTTCTGCCTTGTCAGCACAGTAGCTGCCATCCGCTTCCCCGTTTCTGTCCAGTTCCCTTTTGACTGTGGAACGGTGCACCCCCAAGGCACGGGCAATGGCTGCCAGTGATTGGGCAGTTGCCAGCATCTGCTGTAGCTGTCTTCTATGTCCGTAATGAAGTGTCAAGTTTGGAATATATTTTTAGTGGACAGAGTTTTAGCAAATTGAGTTATGGATTAGCATTACCTCCTCCTTTTTGGGCAACAGTCCAAAAAGGACAAAATATTATAAGCGAAAGACTTTAGTCCATCGTATGTAAGTGATATTTTCAGTCCTGAAAAGGGAGGCATAATCCATAGTTCAGGTTAAGCAAAAAAGAATGGATATAAAAAAGGGGGGTGACGTAAGGAGGTAAGTAAAATAGGTTATTTGATGTAAGTGATGGGTAGAATGGTTAGTTAGGGGATGTGCTGAATTATAGTGTAACACAATCTTTTGGAGAACGAGGATACACAAATGAATTTTGTATAGGAGCTGATT
Source organism: Limibacter armeniacum (assembly GCF_036880985.1). Taxonomy (NCBI): domain Bacteria; kingdom Pseudomonadati; phylum Bacteroidota; class Cytophagia; order Cytophagales; family Flammeovirgaceae; genus Limibacter; species Limibacter armeniacum. The sequence continues at coordinate 274,995 of NZ_JBAJNO010000009.1, read as the reverse complement.
GAGGTAACGCTAAATTGTTGATATATGTAATTTTATTATGATAGAAATTGAATTTGAAAAACCAGATATTTACGATTGCAATTGCTGTGACAATAAAACTGTACGTCTGACTCGGTTTGTATATAAAGACGGGGATGCCCATGCGGTGTATTATAGTCAATATACAATTGGTCATAAAGAAAAGGTGGTGAATGGTGTACTTAGTTTAGGGAAATGGTGGGAAGGGTCAACTCCAGCAGATAGGATTGCTTTTCCATTCCGTATTTGGATGAATGAAGGAGAGTATCTAGTAGGATTGATGGATAAAGCAGAGTGCCAATGGGCTGATGTTAAAAATTTGGGGGAAATGCTAGATAGAAAAGATGGACTAGAACACCCGTGGATAAAAGAAGTGTTCCATATTACAAATCACATCGTTACAGAAGATGAACCCATTATTGATTACCTAAACGCTTAATTATAGTTACGTAAAACAGGTATTAAGCAAGTATTGAATTGGAATAGAGATTTCCTACTCTAATCCTTTCACATATTATGATCTACTAAATGATGTTATCCTGTTCAACCCTTTCAGGGTTATGATATATTGATTGCTGTAAAATCCAGATTGCCATCTGGAGCTAATATGGTTTGTTTCCTTCGGAAACGGTGTTTGCTGTATGAAAAAATAATCCCGAAGGGATTGAACAATAGTAGCCTTAGGCGTAAGCCTGAGGTATAAGTAAATTACATTTATCCAACTCCAAAGGAGTTGAACCTATAAACCATCGATGAGTTTAAAACTTCCGATTTCAATTATACCTCTGCTTAAATCACTTTTCTAGATAATTTTGGAAAGGACTATGATAAATAAACCCTGAATAGGTCTAAGAATTATCACTACGATTCTTGGACCTTTTTTTGTATATAGGAATATACCCCTTATATATGGTTACATAACAATGTGTATTACATTGTGTGTGACACATTGAAACCAAATCCTTTAAAAAAGTTGCCTCCTTTTTTATATAAAGAAAAGGTATAGCATAATTTGCTGAAGCAGTATCAGGCACAAACTCAGAGGTCATCAGGAAAAGCTATCTATAACGAATGAGGTATTACATCAAAATATTATGGGTATCGCTGTTTAGCTTGGCTTTTAATACAGCAATAGCACATGAAATTCGTCCTGCTTACTTACAGGTTCAACAAGTTTCTTCCAATGAATATACGGTGTTGTGGAAAGTGCCAAGCACAGCAGAAAAAGTATTGAATATTCAACCAAAATTTGAAGAAGGGTTTTCCTTAAGCGAATCGTCTCAACCTAAAATGCGGGAAGCTTTTATGTTGTGTGTTTATCAGCTCAAAGGAAATAAAAGCCTTGCAAATACAACATTGACAATTGATAAGCTAAGCACTACTAATATGGATGTTTTGGTTGATATTCGTCTCTTAAATGGAGAACATCACACATTTATCTTACAGCCGACAAAGAGTTCAGTACGTATTCCTGAAACACCAAGTAAGTGGCAGGTTTCGGAAACCTATGTGGGTTTGGGACTAGAACATATTTTGTTGGGTTTTGACCACTTACTTTTTGTATTGGCTTTAACCATCCTCACTGTTGGAATTAAAAATCTAATAAAAACGATTACAGCATTTACCATTGCCCATAGTATCACACTTAGTTTTTCTGTATTGGAGATAGCCAGTCTTCCAGGACCTCCAGTTGAAGCCGTGATTGCGTTAAGTATCGTTTTTTTGGCAGTAGAAATTTTAAAAGTGCAAGAAGGAAAACCTACTGTTACCAGTAAAAAGCCTTGGTTGGTTGCCTTTAGTTTTGGTTTGTTACATGGTTTTGGGTTTGCAGGAGCTTTGGAAAGTATTGGGTTGCCGCAAAATGAAATTCCATTGGCTTTAGCCATGTTTAATGTTGGCGTCGAACTGGGGCAACTTTTATTTGTGCTTGTTGTACTGGCTATTATGAGATGGACTTTACCCTTAATCCCAAAAAATGGATGGGCTTACAAAATTATTCCATATGCCATTGGTTCTATTGCGGCTTTTTGGCTGATTGAGCGTATTGCAGGGTTTTAGTTAAGATATAAAGAGAAGGAAATACTGTTTCTTATAATATGAAGTGTTGTAAAAAAGAGAAAACTCACTTTCCATTTATTAATAGCCCAAAAAGATAATCATTTGAGTGAGTCTGATGAGTATAATTGAATCCGAAAAAATGCTGATGGAGAAGTAGTTATATATGTCTGAATAGATGTTGTGAAATTATGAAGAGAGTTAGTGGGTAATTGATTTGAGGTAGTTGAACTATTCAATTAATCTGTAACACAATAAATTTTGATAATCGATTACTTAAAAAAACCGATTTTTTTGACATGAGAAAAATCAACTCAATTCAAAGTATAGCTTTATTATTCCTTATGCTGTTAGGTTGTAATTCACCTGAGAAAGGACCTGTTGTTATTTACCTGATAGGAGACTCTACAGTTGCTGATTATGCAGACAACTATGATGTAGGGAAAGATTATTTTAAAACGAGATATCCCATCACAGGGTGGGGACAAGTATTTCAGGAAAAGTTTGAAAAGGCAGACCTGACAACTTTTACGAATATATTCAATTCAGACAGTGTTATTGTTGATGATAGAGCGCGTGGAGGAAGGAGTACACGTACATTTTTTCAGGAAGGAAGATGGAGGTCTGTGTTCGAAAAGCTAAAAAAAGGGGATGTGGTACTGATGCAATTTGGGCATAATGATGCGGCAGTCAATAAACCTGCACGATATGTTGATGTGGAAGGATATAAAGAGTTTTTGAGGCTTTATGTTTCACAAACAAGGGATAAGTCAGCAACTCCTATTATTCTGACACCTGTATGCAGAAACTATCCTTGGAAGGATGGGCATTTGGAAAATGTACATGGAGAATACCCCAATGCAGCTTTGGAAGTGGCAAAAGAAATGGAGGTTCTTTTTATTGATTTGAATAAGCTTTCAATGAATGCATTCAGTCAAAAGGGGGAAGCATATGTGACAGCAAATTATTTTATGAATTTACCTCCTGCCAAATACGAAGCATATCCTGAAGGGCTTTCCGACAATACACACTTTCAGCCTGAAGGTGCTCACACTGTTGCGGGTCTAGTGTTTGAAGCGCTGAAAACCTTGCATAGATAAGGTTATAAAATACTTTGTGACATTAAAAAAGTGAATCTTTAATTTATAGAGACTCACTTTTTTTGATGACTATATTTTAGCCAATATAAACACTGCACAACTTAAGGAATGCCTTGAATGTCTTGAGAAACTCCTTGGGGATACTTCTTTTAGGAAACTGAGTGATGATCTGTTCCTCTCCCCATGGTTGCGTAAAATAACTTCGAAGGCGAGGATCTTTGGGGTCAACCACAAATTCAATTTTATCTTTCCATTCATAGCGAACGGTCATCAGGTTGGGTTCTGTATTCAATAACATCTTGTAGGCAAGAGACTGGCGTTGAAGCTGATAAAGAAATAGCTCTCCAAAATCACAGGTCTGTGTAGTCATTCCTATATCCTTTTTACGAACGCAAACCACTTTACTGTCAATTTCCAAAGCTACCCATTCGTGAGATGGTTTTGGAGCCAAAAACTCCCCCAGTAAAGATGGAACTTCCAAGTATCCTTTTTTTCCTACCCTGCTAAGTTCATTCATAAACCTATCAGGGTGCGGAACGTGTTCCATCACATGACAGCAAATTACATAATCAAAAGCATTGTCTTTGAAAGGGAGCTTTTCCCCATCAGCCTGAATAAATTGCTGATGAGGTAAAATTTCGATCTGACCATTTCGGTGGGTATCATCATTATAGTATTTGTCCACCACCACTTGTGCTTTCGGATGAGGATGATTGCCTCCTCCAACATCCAGCACCTTGTCTTTAGGTCGTATGGAGAGTGCCGATCTAGATGACGGATTTTTGATTTTCATAAGTATGCAGTTAGTTTTTGGATGAAAGGCAAGCATTGATTCGTCCAAATTGGTATCGGGGAAGTGATACCATATAACCATAATAGTTTAGAGCGTCTGATAGTTCCGAGGGTGCGAAAAGTCATCTAACGGGGAGAGTTAATATTTTGACTAATAAAGTTTAAAAGTATGTAAGGCTTCCCACGTATTAGCGTGACATTTAGATATGAATAAATTCACAATTAAATGAAGAGCGTTTTTCGAACCTTAATTATTTTGAAATCAACTTAATCATGATAAAGTCTAATGATTGGGTATATGGTTAATCCTAAAATAGAGGTGTAGTCCTATAAATTTTTCACCATAAATTCGTGGTAAATACTTTTTTGTTTTTTTGGCACAACATTTCATCACTTTTTATAGCAGGAGTGAATCTGCTTCGAGATTCAGTAATGGATAGAATTTTGTCTATGGACTGAAATACAAGAATAACATTGAGCTTATCTATTTAGGTTGAGTTGGTAAGAGACAGATTTTCTGTTTCAAACAGGAGAAAAAATATTGCTGAGAATACCCTTCATACATACCCCTCTATTTATTTTATATTGAATGAATATGATTTTGTGTAATCAATAACTGATGGTGCTTTTTGTGTTTAAAAATCAAATCAACAATTAATTGTACTGAATTTTTGATGAAAATTCACTGAGAATATTTTGTAGTTAAATAGCTACATATATATTTGTAGTCAAATGACTACGCGATGAATTTAAGAAGAGATGTATTTCAGGCTATAGCCGACCCAACAAGAAGAGCAATTCTTGTTTTGGTAGCCACACAGTCTATGACGGCAGGAGCCATTGCCTCCAATTTTAACACTGCAAGGCCAACAGTTTCAAAGCATTTACAGATACTGACAGAATGTGAATTGCTTGAACAGGTGCAAAATGGTAGGGAAATCCACTATCACCTAAACCCAAATAAAATGAAAGAGATAGCTGACTTTATTGAGCCATTCCGAAAGCTTTGGGACGACAGGTTTAACAAGTTGGAAGCGATCATGAAAAACTATAAAACAGACCAATAGAAGTATGGAACTAAAGACCAAGATACATGCTGAAGATGACCGGCAGGAATTGTTGATCACCAGAGAATTCAACTTGCCCTTGGATTTGCTTTTTAAGGCTTATGAAGTACCTGAAATTGTAGAGCAATGGATGGGAACTAAAGTTTTGAAACTTGAAAACAAGAAACATGGATGCTGGCAGTTTGAAACAACTGATCCTAAAGGAAACAAACATGGTTTCAATGGGGTGATTCATGATTTTATCCCTAACCAAAAGATCACCCGAACATTTGAGATGGAAAATACTTCATTTCCTGTTCAGCTTGAATATCTGGAGTTTGAAAAACTGACGGATGAGACAAGTAAACTGAAGATGCATATTGTCTATAAATCCGTAGCGGACAGGGACCAGATGCTCAAGTTACCTTTTGCCCAGGGATTGAATATGGCACATAACCGATTAGAAGAAATTGTAATCAAATTAAAATAAACTACTATGACTAAGAGAGACAAAATTATCTACTGGATTGCTACTATTTGGCTTTCACTTGGAATGTTATCAACTGGAATTGTACAGTTAATCAAAATGGAAGAAGAAGTGGCAAATATTACCCAATTGGGGTATCCTGTTTTTTTCCTTACTATCCTGGGTGTATGGAAGGTTTTGGGCGTTGTGGCAGTGTTGATTCCAAGGTTTCCTTTATTGAAAGAATGGGCTTATGCTGGTTTTTTCTTTGCTATGTCAGGAGCCACATTTTCTAGAATATTGGCAGGCGGTACCCTCACTGAAATGTTGCCATCTTTGTTGCTTCTTCTTCTGACAGCTGTATCATGGTATTTCAGACCAGTTGATAGAAAACTAATCACAGTAAGCCAGTAAAATTATCAACGAACAGTTTGTGACAGGTTAATTACAAACTGTTCATTTGATGAAACTTGTCAGGAATAAAGTGAAACCCCAAAAATTGAATTCAAACGTATTTATAGGTCACTATAAAATGTATTAACAAGAGTGATTATAATTTTTTGATTGATAAAGTTGTAAAGTAGGCTAAGCTATTTAGTATGGCATATAATAGTATTTATCACGATTAACAATCTATGTATTAACAAGTCTTCTCCTTCGAGATCTGAAGTTATGTAAACCCGCTCCAATTTTCATCACTCTATCTAATGCCCCTTCTCTTCTTAGCCTGAAAATATCCTTGAGGATTCTGAGCCTTTTAATCCCGCAGATAGCATGCTCAACACGAACCCTTATACTTGCCAGCTTTCTATTCGCCTCTTTCATAAAATCAGGTAGCTCAATCCCTTTGTGTTTTTTGATAGGCACAATGAATGTAACATTATCAAGATCAATGCCCTTGAAGGCTAAGTCCCCCAGTAGCTTGATACCTTTTTTAGGAAAGGCAAACTGTTGTTGATCAAAAAGCTTTTTATCATGAATACTACCTGCTACAGTCTCAGAAAGATAGAGCACTTGCTTACCCTCTTTGTCGGTGATGACAAGGTTCTTGGTAGTATGTCTCTTCTTCTTTCCACTGTAGTTCATCTTTTGCTTTTCCGAGTCCTTTGGACGCTGTATGAGGCGTTCTACTCCATCCACTAAGAATACTTCACTCCAGTAAGGCTTAAGTTTTTTTCGAAACTCTTCCATTACATTGGCAGGTAGCTCTCCTACATAATTTAATGTTTGTAGTAAGCAGTTTCCCAGGAAATATAGCCATTCACTTACCTTACTTTGACTGATATTGAAATACAATCCTAGTGATTCTTGCGTGGGATTCTCCTTCAAGCTATATAGAATAAAAAAGAGTTTAGTCTCTATCCCTTGGAGACTGCTGTTACGGTAATCATCCAGCTTCTTCAAAGGCTTCCTGCGAGGCCTCCCTTTCATGGTATACTGCTGTAAGGCTTCAACATAAACATATGAGAAAATTCCTTCCAATTCTCTCAACTCTTCCTTGGTCAAGGACGTTAAACTCTGTAGGCGACGGGCACTTATGGATTTAGGTTTCACAACTAAATGAGTGCTTTGTCGCCTTCTTTTGTTCCTAATTCACAACTTTTTGTTAATCGTGATAATGTCTAATCAAATGAAATTGTTTTTACCGAGCTTGGGCATCAATTGGAAGAGAGGAGATTGGTTCAATGATTCCATTTTAGGTGATAAAAACATGTAATAGCCATTCTTACTGAACACTAATAAAAAAACCATCCGTCTTATTAATCAATGTGAGCTTATTTGTCAATTTTGTGAATAAATTTGGAATGAATATTCCGCAATTCTACATTTGTCCCATGAATAAGAGAGAGATGATATTGCAGGCAGCTGTCAGGCTGTTGGTGGACAATGGTATACATGCTACCCCGATGTCAATGATTGCCAAAGAGGCGCAGACGGGAATGGGTACGATTTATAACTACTTCGAGAGCAAGGAAATTCTGATCAATGAAATTTACAGGACAATAAAGCATAAAGAAAAAGTCGTGCTGGAAGCATCCTTTCACACAGAGTTGCCTGTGAAGTTACAGTTTGAACAGTTCTACCGCTCTATGGTAATGTTTTTCGTAGAAAACACACTCTATTTTAGGTTTTTGGAGCAATTGCAGACATCTCCAATCATTACAGATGAAAGTGAAAAGGAAGGATATGAAGCCGTAGAATGTGTGATGCAGCTATTAGAAAGAGGCAAGAGGGAATATATTATCAAAGATATTGACACGGATAAATTACTGCAGTTTATAGGAGGTGCTATATTTTCTTATTTGAGATGGCTCAATAAGTCAGGCAATACTGTCACACTTGAAAAAACAATGGAGACGCAGCTCCGCTTGGTTTGGGATGGAATCAGGGCATAAAAATTTTTATTTAAAAATTGGAATGATTATTCACTCCAAAAATAACCGTTATGAAAAAGAACGTATTAATTATTGGAACATCAACTGGTGTTGGATTGGAAGCTGCAATCATTTTTGCAGAGAAAGGCTATAAGGTATATGCCAGCATGCGCAACCTGTCTAAAGCAGCTATGCTGAAAGAGAAAATAGCAGAGAAGCAACTGGATATAGAGTTACTTGAACTGGACGTGACCAAGCGTGATACCATTACAGCTGCCGTAGAGACCATCATACAGAAAGATGGCAGGATTGATATGCTAATCAACAATGCAGGGGCAGGGTTTGCCAAGACTATTGAGGAAGCTTCTGAGGAAGAAATCAAGTGGGTAACGGATGTCAATTATCATGGTGTGGTGTACTGTACCAAGGCGGTAATTCCTTATATGAGAAAGCAAAGGAGTGGTCATATTATTACAGTTTCTTCAGTAGGAGGGCTTGTTGGTCAGCCTTTTAATGAACTGTATTGTGGGGCAAAATTTGCCGTTGAAGGTTTTATGGAGGCATTGGCAACCTACGTTGGCGCTTCTTTCAATATCAAATTTTCGGTTGTGGAGCCGGGAGGTATTTCTACAGAATTTATGAAGTCAGCAGTTGGAAAGACCGTAGTGGACGGACAGCTTGCTACTGGTGAATATTTGCCACTGATGCAAAAGTACTTGGGTGGAAGCCAAAAGAGGGCGAATGAAGGAGATTCACAAGTGTTTCAGACAGGATTGGAGGTTGCACAAGTGATTCTGGATGTGGCTGAAAGTGAAAACCCTCCAATAAGGATCAGAACTTCACAATGGGCAGAGGAATTTACAAGACTGAAAACTGAGGCAGACCCTGATGGGACAAAACTCGTGGAGGAGGTAACGAAGCATTTCTTATAGACCACAACAAAAAAAGGCTACCCAAATAGGTAGCCATTTTTTATAGACTTAAAACAACGTAGTAATCACGTATTAACCTAAGATTGTATTGAGTTTCATGGCTACACTCATGTCTCCCGAAACTCTGATTTTACCAGCCATAAAGGCATTCATTGGGTTTAGGGAGCCACTCAAAAGATCGTCAAAATCGGCTTTGGAAAGGTTGACTGTACAGTCAGCATCCTTGTCCTCATTGCTGACTAGGTTGGCTGCAGCAGAGCCATCCAAATAGATAATACCTTCACCAAGGTCAAATTTCATGGTAGAGCCAAGTGGAGCCGCATTGGAAGCTCTTTCCTTTAGTACGCTTGTGGTCGATTCGATACTCATGGTTTTTGTCGTTTCAGAACTTTTTGAATGATTATTGGAAATGGGGTTAGATTTGATAGGTTGGCTTCCTTGTGGGAAAGAGGCTCCTTCAGCCCTGTCATATTGTTTCTCATCAATGATCATCTTGGAAATGATCTCCCGCATAATTTCAGAAGATCCGCCACCAATGGTAAGGATACGGTTGTCACGGAAGAGTCTTGCTACCTTGTAATCCTCGATATAGCCATAGCCCCCAAAGAATTGCAAGCACTGGTCTACCACCTTGTTAGACAGTTCTGTAGCCAGCAGTTTGGCCATTGAGCATTCTTTTACGGCATATTGGTCATCGTTGTGCAGGCGACAGCAGTGATAGACAAACTGCTTGGTACATTCAATCTCAGATGCCATTTGTGCTACCCGATGCCTGAGTACCTGAAAACGATTGATCTTTCTGCCGAATGCTTCCCGTTGGTTCATATACTCAAGGGCGTATTCCAAAACATGCTCACTTCCTGCTACCGCACCTACTGCTCCGGTAAGCCGTTCAAGTTGTAATCCTCCCATCAGGTAATAGAAGCCCATTCCTTCTTCTCCAATCAGGTTTTCAGCAGGGACTTTTACGTCGTCAAAATTCAGTTCGGCAGTGTCTGAGGCATGCCAACCAAGCTTTTTCAGTTTCCGTTTGGAGATACCTTCTGAGTCAAGGTCTACAACAATCAGGCTGAAGCCGTCAAAGCCTTTTTCGGGTGCTGTTTTGGTAACCAATACGATATAGTCACCATAATAGGCATTGGTGATAAAGGTTTTGGCGCCGTTGATGATATAGTGATCACCCTGTCTGACAGCAGTTGTCTTGATATTGGCTACATCCGAGCCTGCTCCAGGTTCTGTAATGCCGATGCTGCCCAGTAATTCACCTGAGATGGCTTTTGGAATATATTTTTCTTTGAGCTGATCAGAGCCATGTTTCAGGATATAGGGAGTGGACATATACTGGTGGACGGATGGGATTACGGCAAAACCACCAGAGAAGCAGCGTGAGACTTCCTCCATAAAGATGACTGAATAGAAAAAGTCTGCTGCAGTGCCTCCATATTGTTCAGGCATGTTCAGCCCGAGGTAGCCCATGTCTCCAAACTTTTTCCAGAGGGACTTGGGTACCTGCTGCTTTTCTTCCCATTCGTCAATATGTGGCAATACTTCCTTGCTGAGAAAATCCCGTAAACCTTGTCGGAACATCTCGTGCTCTTCAGTGAAATAGTAGCTTTTCATGTATGTTGGGTTTTTATCGTTGTGTATTGGTTTATGCCTTGATCATTTTTTCAGTGGTTTGGTTTTCAGCCCAGATGACAGCATGTTGCTGATCGTACCATTGCTGGTAGTGTTGGTGGTAGCGTTCGTGAATGGCTTGCCTTTTCACTTTAAGGGTAGGGGTGAGCAGGTTATTGGAAACACTCCATTCTTCATTGAGAATAACGATGGCTTTTACCTTTTCAAACCGTGAAAGAGTTTGGTTGATCTTATCCAAGGTTGGTGTCAATTGCTTGAACACATCGTTCCGTTCCAGTTTTTTGCCCGTTTCGGAGAGTACAACCAAGGCAATGGGTTGTGGAATACCAATTCCGACTATGCATATCTGCTCGACTAGGTAGTTGTGCGCAAACTGCATCTCAATGGGATTAGGAACCACATACTTTCCCTTTGAGGTCTTAAAATTATCATTGACCCTGCCTGTGATACTCAGAAAACCTTCATGGTCTAAGCTTCCTTGGTCGGCTGTGTGTATCCAACCTTCCTGAATTACTTTGGCAGTCATTTCAGGTTCATTGTAATAACCTACCATTTGCCAAGGTACCCGCATAATGACTTCTTGGGTTTCCTGGTCAATTCTTAACTCTACATTAGGTAGCAATTGACCTACTGTGCCCTGTTTGTATTGTACTTTTGGCATAAGCGTACAGCCTGCACAATTTTCAGTCATGCCATAGACTTCCTGTAAAGGCAGTCCCAGTTTTCTGTACCATTTGTGCAGACTTTCGGGAGTAGGTGCAGCACCCGTCAGAAGGATTTTAGCTTGACTTAACCCCAGTTTTTTGCGGAGTACTTTTTTAAGTAAAACTGAAATGATTGGAGTTGATAGCAGCATATTCAGGACAGGGATTTTTTCCAGAATTGCCATCTGGAATTTGGTATAAATACGGGGCACACCCATAAACAGGGTAGGCTGAACAGCTTCAAGGTTTTGAGCAAAGGTGTCAATCGATTCAGCAAAAGATACCGTTCCTCCTGTAAATAAGCTGGCACTTTCCACGATGATGCGCTCTGCAATATGGTTCAATGGCAGGTAGGAGAAAAAACGTTGGTCTCCCTGCTGAAATATTGTCAGGTTGTTGTGTTCCCTTTCATTCTGAAGCAATTTGGTCGCAGACCCGAATGGTAGCATTACCCCTTTTGGTGTTCCTGTTGTACCCGAGGTATAGAGTATCGTCCAAAGGTCATCTAGTTGGGGGATATGCCCTTTTGGAAGTGGATCAAATTGCTGTAGAAGATCATCCCAATTTTTACCTTCATTGATCAGGGAATTGTTTTCATAATGAGGGAAACGGATGATTGGCAAGTTTTGGTCAACGCCTTCTTTTTGCTGCTCCCACTCTTCTAGCTTGCCAACAAACAGGGCCGCACAATCACTTTTATCCAAAACCAGTTTGAGCTGTTCTGCTGTCATATTGGGGTAGAAAGGAACCGATACATACCCTGCCATCATAATCGCCAAATCAGCCATGACCCAATGGACACAATTCTTTGACAGTATTCCGATATGACTTCCCATAGGAAGTTGCATGTCCTGAAGTGCTGCCGCAATTCTTCGGGCATTATCTCCTACTTCTTTCCAAGTGTATTCTTTCCAGACTTTGCCAAATGGTTGTCTCAAGTAGACTTCGTTGGGCTTTTCTTTTTCCCAATGATAAAAGTATTCGATCAGTGTCCAGTTTTCCATTTTTTAGTTCGTGTGCTTAGTGAAAAGTAGGAGAGGTTATATCTTGAAAACATCTCCCCAAAGTCGCTGACCGCCGTCAATGTAGATGGTTTCTCCTGTGATATAGGCAGCGAGAGGACTTCCCAGAAACAGGCAAAGGTTGGCCACTTCTTCTGTGGTACCGAGTCGCTTCATCGGGATATTGTCACTGAGTCCCTTCAGCATTTCAGGGGGATACTGTTCCAATCCTGTTGACTTGATAATGCCGGGTGCTACAGCATTCAGACGGATATTGTATGGACTCCATTCCACAGCAAGAGTCTTGGTCATATTTTCGACACCGGCTCTGGCGGCTCCTGTATGTACCATGCCAGGGAAACCTCTGAATATGTTGGCGATGATATTGACAACATTACCTTGTTTTTGAGGAATGAAAAACGTTTTGGCTAGTGTTTGGGTCATCAGCCATGTACCGTTCAGGTTATTGTTGATAACAGCATTCCATCCGTTGTTGGAGATGTCTTCTGCCCGAGAAGGGAATTGTCCGCCAGCATTATTGACAAGGATATCCAGTTTACCTTCCTGTTCCTTGATGTCTGTGGCAAGTTTGGAGATCATCTCGGGCTCCCGAATATCACAGACGATGTAACGACACTGCCCGTATGTCTGTAATTCTTCCAAGGCAGTTTGCAGTTTCTCTTCTTTTCGGGAGGCAATGATTACTTGTGCTCCGTGCTGTAAACAGGCTTTGGCGATGGCTTTTCCGATACCCGATCCTCCACCAGTTACCAAGATGGTTTGATCTTTCAGTAATTCTTTTGAAAACATGGTCTACGTTATTTTAATCCTGTTTGACGGGTAGTTTCAGAATCTCTCTTGCTTCATGTACTGAAGTTGGTTCATAACCGAGGGTACGTACCAAAGTTGTAGCTTCCTTTACCAAGTCTCCATTTGAAGAAGCCATATCACCATTTGGCATATAGAGGTTGTCTTCCAGTCCGACACGGATATTACCTCCCATCGTAATAGCGGCTGCTACCATGCGCCATTGTTTTTTACCTATTCCGATTACCTGCCAGTGAGAACCTTCGGGTAATTGACTTACCTGATGGACAAGGTTCTGTGTGGTGGCAGGGATTCCTCCCAAAACACCCATAATCAGGCTGAATTGAAAGGGTGGTTCCAGTATTCCCATATCAATCAGCGGTCTTGCATTGTGAATATGTCCAGTGTCAAAACATTCCATCTCGGGGCGTGTGCCTGCCTTGTTCATTCTCTCCAAAAAGAATTGAATATCCTTGAAAGGGTTGGCAAACACATGGTCGTGATAGAACTGTTTATGCTTTGCTGAGTATATTGCATAGTTCATTGAGCCCATGTTAAGGGCTGCCATGTCTGGCTGCAAGGCATCAATTTGGTGGATACGTTCTTCCTGTGAAATTCCAATGGCACCTGTAGAGTAGTTGATAATCGCCTCAGGACAAAGTTTTTTTACTTCTTCATCTATCCGTCGATAGGTTTCCACATCGTAGGCAGGCATTCCATTATCCTGTCGGGCATGGATGTGCAAAATGCTAGCCCCTGCATCTATAGCCCTTTTGCCTTCCTTAGCGATTTCTTCAGGAGTATAGGGGATGCCGGGGCATTGCTGACGGGTAGCCAATACACCCGTCAGTGCAGCAGATATGATAATCTTGTTATTCATGGTTTTGGGTTGTTTTTATCGTAGCGTTAGGATCGTAGAGCCTAAATCGGGATCAGGCTCCTGTCCATTGGGGCTTTCTTTTTTCCTTGAATGCCGTAATACCTTCCTTGGCGTCCTCGGTGGCTAATGCTTTTTGAAGCATATTTTTGAGGTAATGATGTCTCTCTGCAGTACTGCTGTCACAGATGTTTCGGTAAGCTTCAATACCTAACCTAATCGCTGAAGGTGAATTCTGTTTCAGCTCCTTGATTATTTCAGCTATCGTTTGGTCAAGTGTTTCAGATGTAGCCAAATGTGTAACCAACCCATATTCAAAAGCCTTTTCAACTGGAAGGTTATATCCACCCATACTCCAGTCCAGTACTTTTCTTGGTGGCATAATTTCCATTAGGCTAGCCATCACCTGAAATGGGAAAATACCCCTCTTGACTTCCGGTAATCCAAGCTTGATATGGTCAGCTGCTACCACATGTGTACAGCCTGCCAGCAGCAGGAATGCGCCTGCATATACATCGCCATGCACTCTGGCAATACTGGGCTTAAAGGTCTTGTTAAAGATTTCGCCCATCAGTATTTCCTCATTGGATTGGGGAACAGTTGAGTTGTGTTCTTCCGTAGCACCCATAAATGCCTTCAGGTCTGCTCCCGCACAGAATACTGGCCCGTTGGCTTGCAATACCACAGCCCAAACATGATTGTGGTGGTGTGCATAGGCATAGGCAAAAGCCAGCTCATTCAGCAATGGTGGATGCATGGCATTTCGTTTCTCAGGTCTGTTGAGGGTCACGGTCAGGATATTGTCCTGCTCTTCGACCTGAATGAAAGCAAAAGTGTGCTGGTGAATATTGGAAGTTTGCTCTTTAGAGAAATAAGCCATTTCAGTAAATATTAAATGTGTGTTATATGGTTAGTAATTTATTCAATGACAGGAATTGCTTCCTTGGAAAGTGTGAGTAAAGTTCTACCTGCCTCTATATTGTCTCCTGTTTTGACAAAAAGCTCCTGTACAGTACCGTCTTCAAATGCAGTGATGGTGTTTTCCATTTTCATGGATGACAGCACGACTAAGGCATCCCCTGATTTAACAGTCTGTCCTTCGTTGACCAGTACACTGACGACCTCGGCAGGCATTGGCGCATGGTAACCGCCTTCAGCTTTTGAAGAAGTAGTGTTTGGAAACCTGTCCAGTATTTCAATCCTTGCGGTTCCGTTTTCTATACTTTGAAGGAAGTATTCCTTGTGGTTCTCAGTTGCCACCTGATAGGTTACTTGTTTACCATTGATGGTCAATCGAATAGAATTGAGATCAGTATTTTCCAAATTAACCTGATAGACCTGATCCGCTATCCAGAAGTTGAATACCTCTTTAACCTGTCTGTATTTTACCGCTAGGGTTTGACCGTAAACCTGACAGTTTTCCTGTTGAGGTTGGTTAAAGCTGTTTCTCCATCCTGATGGCAATGCGGTCAGCAATTTTCTTTGGTGATTTCTTTCAGCCCATCTATAAAGTACGAGTGCAATACAATCCTCTGAGATGTGGTTGATTCTTTCCTGTTGAAAAGCATTCAGGTCAATCCTGTTCTGAATAAAATGGGTGTCGTAGTTTCCTGCCTGAAAATCCTCTTTACTCAATAAGTGAAGTAAGAAGTCTTTATTGGTGGTAATACCTAAGCAGGAAGTGTTTTGCAAGGCATATGTCATCTTTCGGATGGTGGCTTGCCTATCAGTGTCATGGGCGATGATTTTGGCAATCATCGGGTCATAGAAAATAGACACCGCTGAGCCTGTTTCAATACCGCTGTCATAGCGCATTCCTTCTATATTTGGCGTGTCCCAAAGCAATACTTTACCTGTCGCAGGCATAAAGTTTTGGGCAGCGTCTTCTGCATATAGTCTGCACTCCAATGCATAACCATTGGCTTTGATCTCTTCTTGCTTGATGGAAAGCGGTTTGCCTTCTGCTGACTCAATCTGAAGTTTAACTAGGTCAAGCCCTGTAATCGCTTCAGTCACGGGATGTTCCACCTGTAAGCGGGTATTTACCTCCAAAAAGTAAAATTCGTTTTCATCAGTCAGGATAAACTCAACTGTTCCGGCATTGTCATATTGCAGTGCTTTAGCTGCCTTTACTGCAGCATTGCCCATTTGTTCCCTAAGTGAATCGGAAAGGGCAGGGGATGGACTTTCTTCTATAATCTTCTGGTAACGGCGCTGAATACTGCATTCCCGTTCCAACAAGTGGATTGCATTGCCATGTTTGTCTCCAAAAATCTGAAACTCGATATGACGGGAAGATGGAAAGTATTTTTCAACCAGCAGCTCATCATCCCCGAAGGCATTGGCAGCTTCTCTTTTGGCAGACAGAATTGCTTCCTTTAGTGCTGTAGACTGATTGACAATACGCATTCCTTTGCCTCCTCCACCAGCAGCTGCCTTGATCAGGACAGGGAATCCGATTCGCAATGCTTCTTCCGAAAGTTTTTCTTCTGATTGCTCTTTACCTCTGTAACCTGGAATAATGGGAACGCCATGTGCCTCCATCAATGCCTTTGCCTCAGACTTGGAACCCATCTTGGCGATTGCCTCAGGGTGTGGTCCAATAAAGGTCAAGCCTTCGTCTATACAACGTTGGGCAAAGGCAGCATTTTCGGAAAGAAAACCGTAACCAGGGTGTACGGCATCAGCTCCTGTTGCCTTGGCGGCAGCCATCAGTTTTTCAATGTGCAAGTAAGTGTCGGAAGGCTGGTTACCTTCCAGTGAAAAGGCTGTGTCAGCCTCCTGAACATAAGGGGCATGCCGGTCGGCATCTGCATAAACTGCAATGCTGCGGATGCCCATTGACCGGCATGTACGGATAATCCGTCGGGCAATTTCCCCCCTGTTGGCTATTAGTATGGCTTTCATATGTGTCAATTACTTTGGGTTATCGGGGTGACCAATTCCTTGTCAATCTTATCTTTCTTGTTGGAAACCCATGCAGGAGCGTCTTTTGGAATTTCTTTTTTCAGCTTTTTGAGAAAAGCATGGTAATGCACTTCAATGGTGTGTCTTTTTGATTTCCTGAATTCCTTTTCAATAATATCAGCATCTTTCTCTGCCAGCTTTTGGATAGTGGTTGGCAATTGCCATTTCCCTGTTACATAATTAGCTGCCAGCTTGGACTGGTAGTCACTTAATGGCCATATAGCACCCTGCGGCTGAAATAGTCCGATAAAGAGCAAGGTCGGATGTTCGGGGTGAAACATTCTCAGGAAAAGCGGAATGCGGTCTGCCACTTCATAATTGATGAAATCCTTGTCAAAAAAAGGCAGGGCAATCTTGTAGCCCGTTGCTGTAATAATGGTATCATAAATGGCACTTTTACCATCTTTGAACCATACCTTTTTGCCTTCAATTTTTTCAATCCCTGTTTTGGGATGCACCTTTCCATGCTTAATCATGTACAGCAGTTCGGAGTTGACTGTTGGGTGAGCAGCGATGACAGGATAGTCAGGCTCTGGTAACCCATATTGTTTGTAGGTACCCACCTGAAATTTGAGTGATATTTTCCTCAGAAACCCTGCCATGGGTTTAGGCATCCAAAGGAGTCCTTCGTTGAATGTGTCAGAAGGTTTCCCCAAAAAGAACTTTGGTACGATATATTGCGGATTTCGCATACTGATGGAGACATATGCTGCCACACGGCTAATTTCCACAGCACAATCGCAACCCGAATTACCTGCACCGATTACCAGTACCCGTTTTCCTTTAAATGGTCTGCTGTTTTTATACTGATGGGAGTGTAGCAATTCCCCTTCAAATGTTCCCGGCAAATCTGGCATTCTCGGTACAGAATGGTGTCCGTTGGAGACAAAGAGATAGTCAAATTCTTGAGCTTCTCCTGTAGAAAGTGATACCTTCCATCTTTGTCCTTCCAACTTTTCTACCTGACTTACCTTGGTATTGAACTGGATGTAAGGCAATAGCCCAAAGTGCATGGCATAGGACTGGAAATAAGCCAATACCTGTCTGTGAGAAGGGTAATCGGGGTAGTGGTCAGGCATTGGGAAATCCATATACTCAGACATGGTTTTCGAGCTGATCAGATGGGTGGTCTCACAGACACTGGAATGGCTCTCATTCTCGGAGTAAATCCAGTTGCCACCAACTTGATCATTCTGATCATAGCAAGTAATGTCTGTAACGCCCGCCTGAAGCAGGTTTTTAATGGCTGTAATACCTGAGCAGCCAGCACCGATTACACAAACTTTCATATAGTAACAGTGATTGTTATTGGTTAAGGTTAATTCAGTCTCAATTCTAATTACATTCTGAAGACACCATACTCCTTGCTGCCTTTGATCAGAATATTGTTGACGATAGCCAAACAGAATCCTAAGTAGTTTCGGGTCTCTCTTGGGTCAATAATCCCATCATCCCAAAGTTGTCCTGTGGAATAAAAGGCATCGGATTGTTTTTCCACCTCACCCATCATATAAGTTCGCATGGCTTCAGCCTGTTGCTCATCAAAAGGTAGCCCCGCTTTTTGTGCCGCTTCACGTTGAATGATTTCCATTACACCTGTCAGTTGTTCAGGGCCCATCACAGCAATTCGGGCATTGGGGTAGGAAAAAAGGAATCGTGGTTCGTAAGCCCTGCCGTTCATGGCATAGTTACCAGCACCAAAAGAGGCGCCCATCATGATGGTAATGGCAGGGACAGTACTGTTGGTAACGGCATTGATCAGTTTTGCGCCGTGTTTAATAATACCCCCTTCCTCATATTGCTTACCTACCATAAAACCCGTTATGTTCTGTAAATACAGAAGTGGAATATCATTCTGGTTACAGAGCTGAATAAAGTGGGTGCCCTTGTTGGCTGATTCAGAAAACAGTACGCCATTGTTGGCCAATATTCCAACTTGATAGCCGTGAATCTTAGCAAATCCGGTTACCAGTGTACTGCCATATTCAGGCTTGAACTCTGAAAAATCTGAACCATCTACAATACGGGCGATTACCTCTCTGGCATCAAATGGAACTTTGATATCTGAGGAGACAATACCTAACAACTCTTCCGTATCGTAAACTGGGTTTTTGATGCTCGAAGGATCAGGGATAAAGTGTGTGTCGGGCTTTTTGAGGTTGGAAATTATTTCCCTAGCAATCCTGATACCATCCAGTTCATCTTCTGCGAGGTAGTCAGATACGCCTGAGGTTCGGGAATGCATTTCGGCACCTCCCAAAGATTCATCATCCACTATTTCATTGGTTGCCATTTTCACCAGTGGCGGACCAGCCAGAAATACTTTTGCCTGTTGCTTAATGAAGATAGCATAGTCTGACATACCTGGAACATAGGCACCTCCTGCTGTACTGTTGCCAAACACAACTGAGATGGTTGGTATGCCATTTCGTGAACGTCGTGTAATTTCCTTGAAACTGGCGCCCCCATAGTTGAAGATTCGAGCCTGTTCAGGAAGATTGGCTCCTGCCGACTCCACCAGGTTGATGACAGGCAAGGCATTTTCAGCGGCAATCTCACTAAGCCGAAGGCTTTTCTGAAGCGTGGCATAATCTACGGAGCCACCTTTGTTGGTACCCACATTGGAGATTACCATACAGAGCCTTCCTTCTACAAATCCGACTCCACCAACCGTGGTACCACCGGGTCCGAAACCTTTTCCGCCTAAGCCTGCTAAAGGCAATAGCTCCAGAAAAGGTGAATCCTGATCAAGCAGTAACTCAAGCCTTTCCCTTGCCAATAACTTACCCTTACTGCGGGCTTTGGCAATATGCTTTTCCTTACCCTGAAAACGGCTTTCTTCCATTTTCTCTGCCAGCTTCTGAAGCAGGAGTCTCATGTCATCCGCATTGGTCTTGAATTGTACAGATTGCGGATTGATGTTGGATTTGATAATACTCATGTGAATTGACCAGAATGGTCTTTTCGTTAGTTTTGGGTTTCTTTATTATCAGGACACTTTCAACTGAAAGCGCCCATTTTTTGAAAATGTAGCATTCCCTGTTCGGTAAGATGGGGAAGTACCAGTTCCCACATGACTTGCAGTACCTTATACAGTTCTTCTGAAGTGGATTCAACACCTCTGACCTTTTCCTGCATCAGCCAGAAGAAAATAACCATCCAAACCGTATGGGCGAGTCTTTGGTATTGACCTTTTACAGCTTCAGGTCTCATATTGCCAATACCGACCGAGTGATCCAGCATCGCTTTGATATACTGGATATGCCCTTCAATGTAGTTCCGGTGCATTTCTGCCAGATTGGGATATGCCCTGACAATGTCCAAGACATCCAGATAGAAAAACTGATACTTATCAGTAAGGTCTAGTATCTGTCTGACTTGTAGGTTGATATTGTCAAATGAAGGAATCAGTTGCGCTTCTGTCAGCATGCTTTTCCGTTCCTCTTCCATTTGCATAAACAGTTCCTCTACGATGAAGTCCTTGTTTTTGTAATGGTAAGCAAGGTTGCCGGGACTGATTCCCACCCGTTCGGCGATATCCCGCATGGTACTATTTGAAAAGCCTTTCTCATTGAAGAGTTGAATGGATTCCGCCAGTATTCTTTCCTTAGTACTCATTGGCCCTTCTGAACTTATCAAATAGAACTTACTTTTTAATTACTTTTAATAAATTAGAACAAAAATACTAAATGTCAAAATTACAATAATTATTTTAACTAATAGGATACCGTATTTTCCAATAAAGCATAAATGGTTGGTTTTAAAAAAAGCCTGTCAAAATTAGATCTTGACAGGCTTGATATTTTGAAGATGAGTAAGTCTATATCTAGTTTAGACTAATCAAAATACCATCCTCATGCATCTTTTTAATGTATGTTTTACTTCCTTTCTTGTTGATATGCAGGTAATCAGCAAAGGCAGTCGGGTCATTGATCAGAAGGCTGTAGTCGTATAAAGGATGGCCAATCCTTTCACTTAAGGCCTCTTTGTAGGCATCAAAGTTTGATGCGGTATTACGGAATTCAGGATAGTACGGACTTACGATAAAGTGTACTTCAGACCCTTTGCTCTTGCAGAGGTCTATGATCTTGTTGAAGTCATCTACTGCTCTTTCGTCAAGCTTGACGTCAAATTGCTTCATATATTTTTTATCTAGCAATCGAGTGTTGATAACCCTGTCGTTAAGCCAAGTGGTATCACTTTTATCCATGTAGTATAGAGAACGTTGAAAGACTTCACTATTGAACTTGTACAGATGGAACATTTCAGAAAAGAAAAGGGCTTTGGGATTTGTATCCATTAAGACACCTCTTAGCCTTTCAGATTTGTCTGTATAAAGTTTGAAATTCTCTGTCAGCTCTGGACGCTGACCTCCCATTGTAGCCTCAATCAATACAGTCTTGGGAGGTTCATACATTTCAAAATAATCTTCAAGCAGGGGCAAGGCTACTTTTGTAGGTAAGCCATTGTAACTGATGTTAAATGTCTTTTTCCCCGTCTCATTCTCAATGTAAGGCTGGTATAGTGGTAACCCTCTTGAATTGCCAACCAATAAGATGTCACATTGTGCTTCTCCTCGGTACATTCTTGAGTAACGGAATTCTGAACTGTCGACCAGATGCATCAATGCAGCAGATAAAAGTCTGTCTCCAGCAAACAATATGATAATGAATGAAACCAGCCAAAGTGTAAGTTTATAGTTCTTTTTCATGTTAATCAGAATTGGAAGTAAATAAATTGGTTATCCAAAAAAGTTCCCGCAAATGAGATGATCCATATAACAACGGCATACATACCTGCACGAAGTATTGGAGAGTAGCTAACAAAGCGTTGTAAGTTGTAGCGTAAGTTCAGGTTTTCCATCAAGAAAAGAATACAGATGAGCAGGATTCCTTTCATTACATGGAACTTGTTGACAATTGAAGCCAAAGACATACCATTGAAAGCAAAAGCTCCAGTGAGGTAGCTCCATGTGTGGTTGAAGTCAACAGTTCGGAACATCACAAAGGCAATACAGACTCCTGAGAATACGATTATAATTCCGAGTCCTTCAAACACCTTGTGGAATATGCCACTTTTTGGGTAAAGGTCTATTCTTTTGAGGTTGGTAACCCATAACCTTTCGATTACCAGATAACTGCCATGCAAGATACCCCAACCAATAAAGTTCCAGCTTGCACCATGCCAAAGACCTCCCAATACCATGGTCAGCATCAGGTTACGATAGGTATTAAACTTTCCTTTCCTGTTTCCTCCCATAGAGATGTATAGGTAGTCACGGAGCCATGATGAAAGGGAGGTGTGCCACCTTCTCCAAAACTCAGAAAACGATCTGGAAATAAAAGGAAGGTTAAAGTTTTTGGGAAATTCA
Organism: Limibacter armeniacum; assembly: GCF_036880985.1. NCBI lineage: Bacteria > Pseudomonadati > Bacteroidota > Cytophagia > Cytophagales > Flammeovirgaceae > Limibacter > Limibacter armeniacum. Next base: position 252,846 of record NZ_JBAJNO010000009.1, on the reverse strand, counting down.
AATCCCATCATTCTTGCAAAACCGATAGCAATATCAGAGTACCCAGAGAAATCGCAGTAGATCTGGAAGGTGAAAAATACCATTCCGATAATCAGGTTGATGGAATTGAAGTTGGCTTGGTTCTCAAAAATCTGTCCTACTAGAGGCGAAAGAGAATCAGCTATGACCACCTTTTTGAAATATCCGATCATTACAAGGTCAAGCCCTTTCAGAATGTTTTTTAGCTCAGGTCCCTTGTTCATATCATTCATTTGTGGAAGAAAGTCTGCCGCTCTTACAATGGGTCCTGCTACAAGCTGAGGGAAAAATGAGATATAGGAAGCAAACTTTAGAAAATCGGTCTCTACAGGTATTTCCTTTCTGTAAACATCTATGGTATAGCTCAGTGTTTGGAAAGTGTAGAATGAGATTCCGACAGGAAGTATAATATGCAATACCACACCTGAAGGAGGTAAGCCAATCACTCCTAAAGTTGAGTCCAAAGAGTCTATAAAGAAGTTAAAATACTTGAAGAAGGCCAACATCCCCAAATTGGTGATCAGGCTCAAGATCAGTAGTAGCTTTCTATTGGTTTCACTTTGTGTTTTTCCAATCTGATATCCAATCAGGTAATCAGAGAAAGTACTGAAAACAATAAGGCTTAGAAATCGCCAATCCCACCAGCCATAGAAAAAATAGCTTGAAAGTAGAATAAAGAGCATTCGCATCCTTCCTTTGAGTAAGTAGAATATCGGGATGACAGCAATAATAAAAGCCAGAAAAGGGATACTATTGAAAATCATAGATGCTTTTGATTAAGTAGTTATCAGTTTTAGCTATTGGGTATGTGACAGTGGTTTTTGTTTGTTTTGTCACTTTGTGTATTGTTATTAAATCAAGTGAGAGGATCACTTCTCCTCTTTTTTAGCTTCAGCTAGAGTTTTGTTGATAGTGGTTCATAGGTTTTAATTTCCGGTAATGAGATCTTTTTCATTTATAATATCCTTGAGGTAGTGAGCAGTATAATACTTGATACCTTCAGTGTTTAAGTGATGGTGGTCTTTATATAAAGTAGGCTCTAAAACTGCTTCAGCATGATCATAGTATTGAATGCTGTATTGCTGATGCATTCTTTCAGCAAATTTTACTACTTCTTGATGCCCAGGCCATTTTCCAAATAAAGCTGGCGGAATCACGAAGGCGAATGATATGCCATGTTTCTGACAGAATATTATTTCTTCTTCCAATACCTTACAGGATTTTAAGAAGCGATCATTACTTGGTCCGTTTTCACCATATGCCTCTATAAACCCTTTTTTGACAACATCCTGATCAATCTTGTCTAATTTGTTGTATATGCCATTTTGTTTGCTGCCATTATGGAAAAGCCAGCTGGGCTTAAGTTTTGACTTGATATAGGAAAAGATCCTTTGTCTTTTATTTTCACTTTCAGAGTTCAGGTACGCCCATAAAAAACTGAAGTCAAATCTTTCGTAGTCGAAAGTATTGGACGCAATCGGTAAAGTTTCAGAATAGAGCATAGGAGGAGAAAGAAAATAAACCAATTGCCTAGTTGTATTGCCTTGATCTAAAAAGAATCTTAAATAAAAATACTGCTCATTGACACCGCAAATATTGGAACCTTGTCCTATGTTAATCATTTTTTTATCTAAAAGCCCCTCTACAATCTGGTGATGTTGGTAGCGGGAGAAAAATCGGGCGTGTGATATGCCGGATATCATCAGGTCATATTGTTCATTCTCATGAAAAACTAGTGTATTGCTTTCGGTAGACCCATTATTGAACTCTTTACTGTCTACAATAGCAGAGGTACTCATGACACAGATCATCAAGGTTGTGAAAGCGATCAAGACAAATGCAACGATATTGAACAGGAACTTTTTCATAGTAATCAGAAAGCAAAGTAGATAAATTCAGTTTCTTCAAAAATACCAAAGGTCAGCAGGTAAAATGAAAGCATTATGTACATGCTCCATCTGAATGGTTTAGGTATAGATAAGTTTTTGAACTCCAGTCCATGTTCTTTCTCTCTCTGTAGCCATTCAACCATGAGCAGCAATACGATATGAATCAGTACAAACACCAAAGTTTTGATATCAATCTCAGGAATGCTGAAAAAGCTTTTTGAAAAGATGCCATCTATATAGGCAAATGCTGTAGAGATATCTGCTGCCCTAAAAAAAATCCAGGCCAGTAAGGTGAGTGCAAATGTGCTGACTACTCCTAACAGTTCTTTAAAGGAAGGTAGCAATTTGCCTTTGGCTAGTGTATCAATATTGTTTCGGTTGGAAGCAGCTAACAGCAGAGGCAAGAAAAACAGTGCATTTAAAAAACCCCATACAACAAAAGTCCAGTTTGCACCATGCCAAAAGCCGCTGACGATAAATATGATGAAAGTGTTTTTGAGTTTCATGTATGAGCCTCCTTTACTTCCTCCCAATGGAATGTAGAGATAATCTCTAAACCAGGTGGATAGTGAAATATGCCAACGTCTCCAGAATTCTGCTATATCTCTTGAGAAATAGGGGAAGGCAAAATTTCTCATAAAGTTAAAGCCAAAGAGTCTGGCACAGCCAATGGCTATATCAGAATACCCGGAAAAGTCTCCATAAATTTGAAATGCAAAAAAGAAAGCACCCAACAGTAATGTGCTGCCGGAATATTCAGTGTAATTGGCGAATATATCATTGACCAGCATGGCACAATTATCAGCAATGACAATTTTCTTAAATAGCCCCCACAGTATTTGCCTCATGCCATCAACTGCTTTCGCATAATCAAACTGTCTGTTCCGTTCAAATTGTGGCAATAAGTTCGTGGCCCTTTCGATAGGTCCGGCAACCAGTTGAGGAAAGAAACTTACAAAAGTGAAAAAGGAAATGATGTCAGAGGATGGCTGGAGTTTTCTTCGGTATACATCAATGGAGTAGCTTAGTGTCTGAAATGTATAGAAGCTGATTCCGACAGGAAGAATAATATTAAGTCGGGCCGCATCTATATTTTTACCCATTAATGAGAATGCATCAGCAAAGCTTTCTGCAAAGAAATTGTAATATTTGAATACACCTAAAAAACCAAGATTGATGGCTAGGCTTAAAAAGAGTAGTATTTTTCTTTTTCCTTCCGCTTCTGTATGGGACAGTTTTCGTCCGATACTGTAATCAACAAGTGAGCTGAAGGCAATCAAGGAAAGAAAACGAACGTCCCACCATCCGTAAAAAATGTAGCTGCATAGCAGCAGGAAAGCATTCTGGGCTTTCAGGCTTTTATTGAAGACGAACCAGTACAGTATAAAGACGATGGGTAAAAAAAAAGCAAAGTCTATTGAGTTAAATAACATATTGATTTGGGTTATTCAGAAGTCTAATTAGTTTAAAGCCATTATGAGACTTACAGCAGCCTGAATAGTAATCATCAGGTGTGCTGTTGCTGTATAGGGTACATGTACTCAAGTTGTTGCAATTCACAAGACATCACTTGCTTGTGAAAATAATCTTAGTTAATAGCTAAAGGATAATATAGTATCAGTAATCCATGACCTGTATCGGTCATTTGTTACATCCACTGACAAAATGATATTGTAAACAATGAATAGATTAGTACATATTGGAATTTTTACGTTGTAACAGCAAGCGTACAGATTTTATAGAGAAAGTCTCTTGAAAACAATATTCAAGATGGAAATTATGATATAAATAAAACCGTAAAATACTTATTATGCAATAACAACATGTAAAAAGTAAACGATTTTTGATGCTTGCTAAAGCATACACTGTACAGTTCTGTGATGTTTTGTGTGTTGTTATTGTTCAGTTAAAGAACAGAAATGAAAAAACGACCTGTACATTGTTTGTGAAGCCAAGTACAAGTCGTTTATAATGGGATTCAAATTAAAATAATAATTGTTGAACTTTTGATATCAACCCAACCTGATTCTAAAGACCAAACCCTAATTGGTATTTCAGCTTATCTTCTATCTTTTCTGTTGAAAGGTCAATGGGTGAAATTCTGAAACTCCAGCTGTATTGTTTTTCTTTCAGTAGTGATTCCTTGGAAAAGTTGTAAAGAAAACTTTCACTGCCCAACCCTGATTGCTTATAGTCTACATTAAAAGTCAAGAACTCACCATCTTTCAAGTCTTTGAGATGATTAGCAGTTGACAGGTTATCGATGGAATAATGATGTGCGCTAATATTCATTTCTTTGCCAATTACCATAATTCCTTTTCCATTTGAGTTTGTAAGTGTCGCCCAATTAACATGTGTTCTGTTGCCATTTTCCTGTGGCCTGATATAAGGGACTTGCAGCTCTTTTACTTGAGCAGCATAGATTCCCATTTTGTATCCGCTTTGTCTGTCAGGGTAATTTTCCTGAGGTCCTTTTCCCCACCATTTGATATTGTCAAAATCGTGAGAGAAGTACAGTTGACAGCCTACTTTAGGTAATGGTGGTGTACTCAGGCTCCAAAAATTATTTCTGGTTAGTGAGTTTCTTATCTGAATGTCACCATTCCCAAAAATCTGATAAGTGGTTTGGAGGTCATAATCTACTTTTTTACTTGCCAGATTTCCACTAACGATAAGAGTTATACTGTTAGCTGATGTCTTTTCAGTTTCTACCTCTACCTTTTTAAGCGTAAGGCTGTCTAATCCCATTTTTCGCCAGAGGGGTCCGTGAAATTGAACACGGGGATCAGGGTTAAATTGGGAACCTTCATCATTGTCTGTCGGGCTTCGCCAAAGGTTTACAATAGGCCCTGCTAACATGATTTTCTCACCTTTATAAGTGAAATTGCTAATCATCCCATTGGCTTTATGAAAAGCTAACCTGAACACATCGTTACCAATCAGTAGTAGGTTGCCACTGTCTTCGGATGTCAGTTCTGGAATGTTATTGAGGTCTAGAGGCAATGGCTGTTGTTCAGCTTGTTTTATGATAAACTGTTCCCATGCCATCTCTGTACCTTTGTCAGCCCAAGGTGTGTCTGCTCTCAATAAGGCAGAGATAGTAAGGTGATAAGTACTGTTTAAGCTGTTTTTGGGGAGTTCAAAGGGAATACTTATGCGTTTTGACTCATTTGGGAGTAAGGATAACTTTTGTAACAAGCCTTTTTGGATGGGTTTGCCATTTTCTAATAATTGCCACCTGAACTCAAAATTGCTTAAATCCTGAAAGGCGTACGCATTTCTAATTTTTACCTGTTGACCTTCCAATTCAAAATCTTCAAACTTGATAAACTGGTGCGCCTTTTTCACTTCTTGCAGAGCGGGCTTGGGTTTTCTATCAGGAAAGACCAACCCATTCAAACAAAATGCTCCGTCGTGGACTTTTTCTCCAAAATCTCCTCCATATGCCCAATAAGGATTCCCTTTTTTGTCATGTTTCAATAATCCCTGATCAACCCAGTCCCAAATAAAGCCTCCTTGCATGGTACGGTGTTGTTCAAATAAGTTCCAGTAATCCTGAAACAAACCAGTAGAGTTTCCCATTGCATGTGCGTATTCACATAGAATCAATGGTCGTAACGAATCGGCCTTGTGCATTGCCTGTACACGCCCAATAGTGGGATACATGGCACTGTTGATATCGTAGCCTGAGAGACTTTGAGACCATTTTAACCCAGCCCAAAGACTTTGAGCTGATTGAAGCAGCCCTACTTCACTTTCCTGCATGATGGGGTAATCAATCGTACGGCCTTCGTAATGTATGGGGCGTGAGTGGGTATCCTTGATTTTGATCCATTCTGCCATGTCTTCCATATTAGGACCATTGCCCGCTTCATTACCCAATGACCACATAATCACACAAGCATGATTTTTACTGCGTTCAAACATTGCCATTCCCCTTTCCAAGATTGATTGTTGCCATTCGGGAGCCTTTACAGGTGACTCATTTCTGTACGCCCATAAATAGTGACTTTCAATATTGGCTTCATCCATAACATACATCCCGTATTCGTCACATAGCTCATACCACCGTGATTGATTGGGGTAATGGGCATTCCTGACCGCGTTGATGTTGTGCTGTTTCATCAGGAGGATATCCTTAATCATGGAAGCTTCAGAAATAGCCCTGCCATTTTCCGGTTCAAATTCATGCCTGTTAACTCCTTTGATATAGATTGCCTGTCCATTGATCAAAAGTTGACCCTTTTTTATCTCAACTTGTCTGAAGCCAACTTTTGTAGAAATGCTATAAAATGGGGTTTCATCATCGACAATCGTTAGGGTCAAGGTATAGAGGTGTGGCGTTTCGGCATTCCACTTTATTGGCTTTTCAATTTTCCGGTTCAGTTTTAAGGTCACTTCCTGGTGACTGTTGACTTTTTTGGAGTCAATTTCCTTTTCAAATTCAAGGGATTGGTCAGGTGCATAAAGCTTGGCGATTATTTTTCCATCAAATGTTGTCGCTGATAAGTTGGCTAGCTGGATGGAAAGGTTTAGTGATGCATCTTCATATTTTTTGTCAAGGTCTGTTTGGACCGAAAAATCCTGAATAAATACTTCCGGTGTTCTGAGTAGGTAAACATCCCTGAATATTCCACTTAACTTCCAATAGTCTTGTCCTTCAAGATAACTGCCGTCTGACCAACGAATAACTTTGATCGAAATACAATTTTCACCTTCAATAAGGAAGCTGGTAATGTCAAATTCAGCAGGAGTCATACTGTCCTGACTATAGCCAACTTCTTTTCCATTTACCCAAACATAAAATGCAGATTGTACCCCATCGAAATGCAATACAAATCGCTCGTTTTCTTGAAGTTGTTGTACTTGGAAAGTCCTGAAGTAAAGTCCTGTTTCATTGCCATTGTGTGGGACAAAAGGAGGGGTGGCAGGGAACGGGTAAACGATATTGGTGTAGATAGGCTGACCAAAACCTTGGAGTTGCCAGTTTGAAGGAACGTTGATATCATTCCAGTGGGAGTGGTTAAAGTCAGGTTTGAAGAATTCTTCAGGTGCATGGTCGGGATTTTTCAGAAATTTGAATTTCCATGTGCCATTCAGCATTGAAACCATATTGGAATTCTGACGGATTCGGCTCAGGGCTGAAACCTCATCCTGATACGGAATATAGGAGGAGTGAACAGGTAATTTGTTGATTCCTGTGATAGTTGGGGTTTCCCAATCTGGCGTTGTTTGTGCCATCAGTAACTGGTTAAAAAGAGTGATATATAGAATTAGGGGATAAAGTACTTTCATGTAATTGGGTTTTGGTATTTGCCTGAGCCTTAGCTGGTATTCATATATGTCAATTTGGGTATTTCACTGAATAATACAATAAAATTGAAAAGATGATAGAAATTAATTCTCAGGATAAGTTAATTCAAGACTGTTGAAAGAATTCTTTCAAGATTTAATATTGGAAGTATAAAAAAATAACCAGACCAATGAATATACTGATTGCCCCCAATGCTTTTAAAGGAAGCCTTTCTGCTAAACAGACTGCTGATATCATGTCAGCAGCAGTGAAAGATGTAGCGCATGATGCGGTTGTAACAAAAATACCTATTGCTGACGGTGGAGATGGCTTTACAGAGGTAATGGTGGAAACACTTGGTGGAGAATTGCTGGAATGTGATACAGTTGACGCCAATAACAAGGCAATAAAAGGTAAGATCGGGGTTGTAGGACAGGATTTGGCAATTGTAGATGTAGCGACGGCTTCAGGTATTGCTAGACTGGATGAGGGTGCGTTACAACCAATGGAGGCGAGTACTTTTGGTACAGGGCTTTTAATCGCCAAAGCATTGGACTTGGGTTGTGAAAAAGTGATACTTGGATTAGGAGGCAGTGCGACAACTGATGCCGGAACTGGTATTTTGAGGGCTTTAGGAGCTAAGTTTTTGGATGAAAACGGGAATGAAGTAACAGGAGGAGGAGGGAGTTTGGGAAGTATTACAACCATTGATTTGAGTGGATTGAGAAGAGAACTTCAGACTGTAAAGATCGAGTTGGCTTGTGATGTAGAAAATCCACTTTTTGGTAAGAATGGTGCGGCTTACGTATATGCGCCCCAGAAAGGTGCCAATAACAATCAAATCATTGAACTGGATAACAACCTGAAGCATTTTTGTGGAGTATTGGAAAAGAAAACAGCTAAGAACATAAGTTCACTGAAAGGAGGTGGTGCCGCAGGAGGGATATCGACAGGGCTTTATGCTTTATTAGGGGCAGAGCTTAAGCGAGGTGCTGAACTGGTTATGGATGCCACAGGTTTTGATGAGGCTGTAAGAAATGCTGACCTGGTATTGACAGGAGAGGGGAGTTTGGATATGCAATCAGCTTCAGGGAAAGGGACCTTTGCCATTGCTGAGAGGTGTGCCAAATACAGAAAACCGGTTTTGGTTTTTGCGGGAAGTATTCCTGTCGAGAACAATACTTCTTTGGATATTTTTGCTGGAGTATATTCTATTTTAAATGAACCAATGTCATTAAAAAAAGCTGTCCAACATTCTGAAAAATTACTTTTCAATGCTGTCAGAGAGGTAATAAAGGTGATAAATATTATAAATAATTGTTAATGCTGATCACACTGTTCATTAGTTGGTAGTTTTTGTTATCTTTTTATTGGATCAATTACACTTAAATTTGCGAAACCGTAAGCCAAACACTTACTGGTGAACTAATCAACCACCTATAATTTTTGAACAACGATTGACAGAGATCAGATAATGGAAAAATCATTAAAAAATCAACAGACAGCTGCCAGACCCAATTATACTATTCCATTGGTGGCAATGGTGATCATCTTCTTTATTTTTGGAGGATTGACTGCCTTGAACAGTAACGTTCTGACACCTTATGCTAAAAACACTTTCGGTCTGACACCAGGACAATCCCAAATTGTCAACTTTGCCTTTTTCATCGCTTACTTTGTAATGTCATTGCCAGCCTCAACCTTGATATCTAAAATAGGATATAAGCTATCAGTAGTGGTAGGTTTGGCTGTAGTGGCCGCAGGGTCGTTGAGTTACTTGCTGGCGGTAAATATGGCCTCTACGTCAGTTTTCCTGATAGCGACATTTATTGTGGCAGCAGGAATTGCAATTCTTCAGACAGCAGCCAACCCGTATCTGGCAAAGCTTGGAGACCCTAGTGGTGCCTCTATGCGTATTACCATTGCCGGAGCACTTAACTCGTTGGCAACTTATATTGCACCAACCTTGGGAGGTGCTTTTATTTTGAATGCTGCATTGAATACGACTCAACAAGGTGAAAACCTTAGACTGACGTACATTTTCCTTACAATTTTGGTCGCACTGATTACCGTGATCATTTTCTTTTCCAAACTTCCTGAAATCGTAGATGAGACAACAGAAGAGGTGAAGGAAGCAGAGGCTAAGTCAGTAAAAGGCCCTTTCTCATTCAGAAACCTTCGCTTTGGCGTATTGGGTATTTTCTGTTATGTAGGTGCTGAAGTAGGGGTTGCATCCTTTATCGTATTCTATATGACAGAGACGATCGGAGGATTTTCAGCAGAAATAGGTGCCAAGTTTGCGGCATACTACTGGTTAATGGCAATGATTGGTAGGTTTGTAGGTGTGCCAATCCTGAAGACGGTAGCTTCCGAAAAAGCATTGTTGGTGGCTGCAGTGATCAATATTGGGTTGATTGCCGGTAGTATTCTGATTAGCAATGATATTACAGTTTCTATGTTCGGTATGAATGTACCTGTAATTATCCTGATGCTGATTCTTGTTGGTTTGTTCAACTCGGTAATGTGGGGTTGTATCTTTGCCTTGGGTGTTGATGGGCTTGGTATCCATACGACTAGAGCATCAGGCTTTATGATGATGGCTGTAGCTGGTGGTGCGATTATGCCATACATACAAGGGTTGCTTAGTGACGCAGTTGGTATTAAGCTGGCTTACATCATCCCATTGCTATGTTATGCTTACTTGGCATATTTTGCTATCAACGGACATAAGAAAGCTTAATAGTTAAATAAAATACAGTTTATATGAAGCCTTCTGGTATAGAAAACCAGAAGGTTTTTTTGTATCCATTAATTAATAATTGAAAATGAAAATGCCTGTGATTTGAATATGTCAATCCCCATTTATGGTGAAAATTGAGCCGTATAAAATTCTGAAAACTGGTATAAAGTCAACATTAGTTTGGGCTAGCATAGGATAATTAGGATAAAAAATTATATTCGTTCTTAGTATTTGCTTAATATTTCAACTAAATAAATAACACGTTAATGGCTACACAAACTGTAAAAACCACACAGGAAAAGAGCTTTTTATTACCGATTACCATCATTGGAGTGATGTTTTTTGTAATCGGTTTCGCTCTGGGAATCAATGGTTACCTTATTCCATTTCTGAAGAAGGCGCTGGACCTTTCTTCAACACAATCTTACCTTGTATTGGCTGCTACTTTTTCAGCATTTATAGTATTTGGTTATCCATCAGGTCTGATCATTAAAAAGGTAGGGTATAAGAAAGGGATGATGCTGTCCTTTTTCTTTTTTGCTATAGGATTGGCTCTTTTTGTTCCTTCCGCAAGACTTGAAAGCTTGCCATTGTTCTTGTTAGCCTCTTTTATCAGTGGTTTGGGTAATACTTTGCTTCAAGCTTCAGTAAACCCTTATATCACTATTTTGGGTCCACAGGAAAGTGCTGCAATGAGAATCAGTATTATGGGGATTATCAATAAGGCGGCATGGGCAATTGCTCCAATCTTCTTGAGCTTGTTTATGAACCTTGAGTCTCCATCACTGGAATCTATCAACTTTCCTTTCTACCTGATCATCGGCATTTTTGTGATCTTGGGTATCTTCTCCAATTTTGCGCCACTTCCAGAAGTGAAGGCAGCAGGAGAAGATGAGGAAGACAGTGAGACACCGGCTTCTTCATATGCTAGCAGCAAGACGAGTATCATGCAGTTTCCTCACCTTATCTTGGGGGTTGTAGCCTTGTTTGCTTATGTAGGTGTTGAGACGATTGCTTTGGCTACAATTGTAGACTATGCTGACAGTGTTGGACTTGAAAACCCAGCGACTTACACGACTTATACGGTGATCTTTATGGTGGTAGGTTACCTTGTAGGGGTATTCTTTATTCCTAAAGTAATCTCTCAAAACTTGGCACTTAACCTTTGTGCATGGTTGGGTGTAGTTAGTTCAGCGCTTGTTATTTTCTCACCTGCAGCAACTTCAATTTGGTTCGTTGCAGTACTTGGTCTGGCAAACTCACTGATGTGGCCTGCAATTTGGCCGTTGGCAATTGCTGACCTTGGCAAGTTTACCAAGACGGGTGCTTCTCTACTTGTAATGGGTATTGTAGGTGGTGCTGTGCTGCCATTGGTATTTGGTTTTGTAAAAGATGAGCTGGGTGATATTCAGTCTGCTTATTGGGTAACAGTACCTGCATACCTGTTTATTCTATTCTATGCGATCAAAGGTCATAAAGTCAGGTAATCAAATTCTGAAAATATAGATATCTTGGAGCCATCATAATTAAGTTTATGGTGGCTTTTTTATTTACCATAATATGGCTGAGATATATGGAAATCAATTTTGAGAAAGGAGTACTAAGAGAATGGCGCAACGAGGATATTCCTGCACTGCTGAAATATGCCAACAACCCGAAGATATTCAATAATGTGAGGGATCGGTTTCCTCATCCTTATACATTGGATGATGCAGAAGTATGGATAAAACTGGCGAATCTGGCAGACCCGTTAGAGAATTTTGCCATAGTTGTGGATGGTGAGGCAATAGGCAGCATTGGCATTATGAAAATGACTGATGTATATAGGCTAAACCTTGAGATTGGCTATTTTATAGGAGAGCCGTATTGGGGGAAGGGTATCGTCACACAAGCAGTCAAGGCTATGGTAGATTATGCTTTTGAAACTTTTGAGGTAGTCAGGATTTTTGCAGGAGTTTTTGAGCATAATAAAGCTTCCATGAGGGTATTAGAAAAAGTGGGATTTCAACTGGAAGCGATCCATAGGAAGGCTGTGATAAAGAACGGAAAGCTGATGGATGAGTACTTGTATGTTTATCATAAAAAGAGTCTTGCAGAATAGCTTTCGGCAAGACAATGGCTTATTTAGACAAAATGTTCTTGGTATATCTGGAACAGGATCTCAGGTGATAATGGTTTGTTTTTGAATCCATTGATTTCCGGTATACTGTTAGCTTTTTCCTTATCATCGGGGTTAATGGAAGTGGTTAGCATGATGACCACGATTTTGTTTTGCTTGGAAGTGTCCAGTTTTCGATACTCTTCCATAAACTTCCAGCCACTCATTCCAGGCATATTGGCATCCAATAAAATTAGGTCAGGTATTTCTTGCTTGAGATAGTTCAGCGCTTGTGGTCCACTTTGTAAAGTCACGACAGATTTTGCAAATGCAGCTCGCTCTATGATTAGTTCATTGAGAAAGTTAGTGGAGTCATTGTCGTCAATAAGAAGTATGCTATTAATTTTTGGTCCCATGACTATAATTAGGTCTTGAAAATAAAAATGAGCTACCAATTAAAACCGTTCTAAATTTTAAGATGAATATTGGTTGTTTTAACCTTAAAAAGTGTTGAAAATTAAGTGTTTAAACATGAGATTTTAATTGATATAGAATATAGTATTATTATCAGTAATTCTATTTATCATAACTGATTTTATAGAGAAAAATGGATTGGAAGAAGTTTTTTTTATCTGATAGCATATGTTTCTAAAGCAAAAAAGCGGTACAGAATGTGAATTCTATACCGCTTTGATATTATTATATTATGCTGATTATTTCAACAGACCAAGTTCTCTTAGTCTTTCAGTCAAAAATTCTCCAGCTGTCATATCAGTATACTGTTTAGGATTTTTATCACTAACACAGCTTTCAAGGCAAGTAAGATCCATTTCCGCTCTAGGGTGCATAAAGAATGGCATCGAGTAACGAGAAGTTTTGAGGTTCTCTTTCGATGGGTTGATTACCCTATGGATCGTTGATCTAAGCTTATTGTTGGTTAGCCTTGCCAGCATGTCTCCAATGTTGATAACAATCTCATTTGGATTAGGCTGAACATTAATCCACTCGCCACTTAAAGCTTGTGCCTGAAGTCCTTCAGCGCTTCCACCCATCAGCAAAGTAATCAGGTTGATATCACCATGTGCGGCAGCCCTGATAGCACCGTCAGGAATGTTGTCGACATTTTCCTGAGGGTAGTAGTGAAGCATGCGTAGGATACTGTTACCGTTATGGATTTTATCATCAAAATAGAATTCATCCAGTCCAAGGTACAAGGCAATTGCACGAAGCAGGTTCTTTCCTGTCTGTTCGAAAGTCTTGTAAATCTTTAGGGAGATTTCCTCAAGTTCGGGCACTTCTTCAGGCCAAACATTGTCAGGATAGTTATCTTTGATCGGATCGTTGTCCTCAACTTCCTGACCTACGTGGTAAAACTCCTTAAGGTCTGGAAGGTCACTACCTTTTGCGCTTTCCTTGTTTCTGCCTGTATGTCCACGTTGGCCACCAAGCCCTTCGATTTCGTATTTGGCTTTTACATCTTCAGGAAGCTCAAAGTATTTTTTGGATACTCTGAAAAGTTCTTGTCTTAAATCTTCAGTCACACCGTGGTTAGAGACAATAACAAACCCCATATTGGAGAATGAGTCTCCCATTTCTTTTACAAACGCTGCTTTTTTCTGTGCATCGCCAGACATTAAATCATTAAAGTCAACGGTTGCAATCTTGTTAATATCCATAAAGAACGTATAAATGTGTTATGATTTAATATGTATGTTAGTGGTGCAAATATAACACTTCACTTTGAATAGCTATTAATTAGAGAACTAATCATTCATTTCCTGTGAGAGTCCAAGCACATTTCTGAGGCTGTCAAACTGATGGCTGTTCTGGTTCCAGTACGGAGACCAGATTCTTTTTTTCTTGGTAGCTTTCAAGGTTAGTTCCTGTCCATTCATGCTGCTCTTGAATGACTCTTCCCAACTTTCAATGGCATATGGTGCCTCACCTTCAAAGTTAATGACAAGTTTTCTAGGCAAGTCAGTGTAGGATAATGTATAGGTCATCAGGCCATTTTCATTTTTCTTTAAAGATGCTTCTGCACTATGGGCAGCATGATCCTGATGCAGCATTTCTGTAGTAAGCAAGTTGGGGATTATGGTAAGTTCCCCTGTTGGCAGGATTTCAGGATTGATTCTGATGACATTAAAAAGCTCATCTTCCAGAAGGTCTACTGCTAATGTTTCTTTTTTGGTTTCAGCTCCCTCAAAATAGGAATGGTGTTGAATATAAAGCCCTTTCCCTGTGTGTGTCATGGAGCTGAAGTACTGACCGCACCAGTCTTGATTCGAATAGGTTACTTTGAGGGATGCCGGTAAAGAGGCTTTACTAACTGGAGTGAATACGGACTCCATTTGAGAGTAATCATAGATACCTGTTGTAAAGCGTTTAATCAGGTTGTATTTCAAGACAGTTACGGCATCTTTAGCTTCAGGGTCATCGGATTTTACATATTTCGTTTTGTTGAAAGGCTCAGTCACCATTACCAATATAGCATGTCCTTTTCGCATCTGCCCATATCGGGGCTGTTGCAATTCATAGGTAGTAATTTCAGCCTCTCCCTTGTACCAGTATTTACCAAAGCCTTCGTAATGAGAAAAAGGAGCGCCTTCAGGGGCAGAAGTGGAGGAAGTGCATGCAATCAGCAGAAGCATCATGCATAGCGTTTTCAGGTAATACATAGTTAGTTTGGGTTAGTGTTCTATAACAAAAAACCGATGTGCCACTCTAATAAGTGATCCATCGGTTTAATGTTGATTTATGCTTCTATCGATTCAGGTTCTAGCCAGTTGCCATCTTCCCGAATAATTTCAATCAGTTCATCTACGGCCTTTTCAGAAGGAACGCTTCGCTTCACGACTTCTTGACCTCGGTAAAGCGTGATCTTACCTTTACCTGAGCCTACGTAACCGTAATCCGCATCTGCCATTTCTCCAGGGCCATTTACAATACATCCCATGATGCCTATTTTCACACCTTTCAGATGGTCTGTTCTTTTACGGATCATGGCGGTAGTTTCTTGGAGATCAAACAGCGTTCTTCCACAAGAAGGGCAAGAAATGTATTCAGCCTTGGTCATTCTTGTACGTGCTGCTTGCAGAATATTGAATGCCGTACTGTTATATGTTTTTAATAGTTCAATTGTGCGCTCTCTATTGGTCTCCTGATCTAATGCAGGCGTCAGCATAATACCGTCACCCAAGCCATCAATCAGTAACCCACCAACATCTGTAGCACTGTAAAGCTGAAGCTGATCATTGTCCAAATCAGAAGAGTAGGTTCTCCAGGCAACAACAGGCGTTTTGATTTCCTGCTTATAAAGCTCCAGAAGAAGTGCTCTCAACTCAGGCATTGCATGTGCATTGTCTGTGGCGATTACCAGTACTATATTATTTTTTGATTGAAGCAATTCATTCATGGAACTATCCATATCCTGAATGGAAGCTTTGACAAAATTCAAGGTAGGGTGAAGAGTTACACCTTCTTTCAACTCCTTGGCTGTGAGCATTGGAATATCATTGGATTTGTCAGCTGAATTGACCCAAGCAGAATAGTCCAAAACTTCCTTAACCCCATTAGGCAACATAAAATCCAGTTTGTTGTTGCCTGTATAGATATAGTCACAACCGTGGTCATTCATCGCCCATTTGTCTGTAGCTGGCAAATAGAAATGACCGACAGCTTTCAGGTCTTTCATCTCTATCTGTGACAAATGGCTTAAGTCTGCAATGACCCTTGGCACGTTATGGTCACCAAAGTTTTCTACTTCCTTGGTAACACGTCTTTCATACTTAAAAGGGTCTTTTGGCGTAACTTCCAGTTTGGTAGGAATCTCCTTGGACTTGGCAGCACGATCGTTGTAACGGTTGATAAGTGCTGCTGCCACTGGTGCTTCAGCCTCAGGAGCTTCTGTTAGGGATACACGAACAGTGTCACCTAAGCCATCTTCAAGCAGTGTTCCGATACCTACAGCAGACTTGATTCTGCCGTCCTCTCCTTCTCCTGCTTCTGTTACTCCCAAGTGGAGTGGGTATGGCTTGAGTCCTTCCTCTGCCATTTTTTGTACAAGCAACCTATAAGCCTGAACCATCACCTGTGTATTGCTGGCTTTCATCGAAAGGACAATATTGTGGTAATTCAGGTCTTCGCAGATACGCAGGAACTCTAGTGCAGACTCAACCATACCGATA
Organism: Limibacter armeniacum; assembly: GCF_036880985.1. Classification (NCBI taxonomy): domain Bacteria; kingdom Pseudomonadati; phylum Bacteroidota; class Cytophagia; order Cytophagales; family Flammeovirgaceae; genus Limibacter; species Limibacter armeniacum. The sequence goes on along the minus strand of NZ_JBAJNO010000009.1, from coordinate 236,621 downwards.
GGTGTATCACCATATCGGCTAAGAATTCTGTCTGACAAAGAGCCATGGTTGGTGCCGATACGCATGGCAGTACCATATTCCTTACAGATATCTACCAGAGGAGTGAATTTTTCACGGATTCGTTCCAGTTCAGCCTCATACGTATAATCATCATATTCAATGATTTCGAATCGTTTCTTGTCAGCATAGTTTCCTGGGTTGATACGCACTTTCTCAACCAGTCTGGCTGCCATTTCAGCGGCATTTGGGGTAAAGTGGATATCAGCCACAAGCGGAGTTTCGTAACCTCTTGCACGTAATTCCTTACGAATTTCCCCAAGGTTCTCTGCTTCCTTGATACTTGGTGCTGTAATACGTATGTACTCACACCCTGCCTCAATCATTCGGATTGACTCTTCAACAGAACCAATTGTGTCCATTGTGTCAACGGTAGTCATGGATTGGATGCGGATAGGATTGTCTCCTCCAAGTGGTACACCTCCAATGTTTACCTCAATGGTTTTCCTTCTCGAATATTCCGTCAGACTGTTACAGTATGTGTAAGGGTGAATAATGGTCTTCGAATCCATAAAAAGTTTAGTATGATCAAAATGCAATGAAGAAAGACTGTTTTGTTTCTTCAGTCATTGATTGTTATCAGATTGAAAATATGTGACTTAGTGACTTATGTAGCCTTAAGTGATCGCATATACGATGCAAATTTAATATAACTGATGTATGTTTCCGTGTAATCCGGTATGAATTAAACTTAAAATATGCCAAAAATGTGAGGTGAAAGCTGGATTAATTTAAAATAAAAAGAGCCGACAGTGATTGCTGCCAGCTCCTTATAGTATTGTATAGCTACTTATTTGGCTACACTGATATAAATGATTTTGTCCTGAAACTCTTTATTCATTCCCTTATTTTTACTGAGCCATTTCTCAAAATCTTCAGGAGAAAGTGTCTTGAGTCCCCCATTTTCCTCATCAAGTATAGGTTTCTTATAAGGTTTAGGTGAGAACACAACATATACCCGATTGAAAAGCCTGTCTTCTCCCATGGTAGTCAGTTGCAATTCATCCACTATTCTTGGACTTATTCCCATTTCAGTGGCATGCTCTGGTGAGAAAACAATATACTCCTGATCTGCTTTTACTTCAGCCGCATTTCCCTTTTCACCATTGGTACTTGAGTAGGGGAAAAGGCGATAGACTTTATCCTTTTCTCTCATAAAAATACTCATATAGCCATTTACAGGAGACTGGAAACCTACATAAAGGCTTTGCATATCCTGAAAGGTGGTTGTTTCACAATTTCCTGTTTGATTACACGAGAGGGTAGATGCTGTAAACCCGATTGGTGTGTCATCAATTGCTCTGGCTTTTCCTTCTACACTGCATTTTAGGTATACTACCTGCTTGCCACCTTCCTGTTTTAGAATCCACTCAAAAGAGGATTCAGTTGTGGAAATCCATTCACCTTTTACTTCAGATGATGTAAGTGTAGTTAACTCAGTTCCACTGCTTGCTTCAAATCCATTTTCTTTATTGGTAACGGTTAAGTCGTTTCCTTGCTGTACAATGGTTCCAAACTCTTTTGCCAATGCCTTAATTTGTGTTTGTCTTAGAAGGTCCTGCTTAAAGGATCCTACACAATGGCTGTCTTCCAAAGGTAAAGTCATCGTTGCCGCAACTTTCTTTGTACGTTGTGCAAATGTGTTGGTACTACCGAAAATGGTCAGTACAAGTAATATGATAAAGTAAGGGTGTGTTCTCATTTTTAGGATATTCTTTATTAACAAAGACCATTCAGTACCCCAATTTGACAGAAGAAAATGGATATAATTACAAATAGTACTTTTTCTTTTCTCAGATTAACTGAAACTAATATACTAACAGTTGGATTGATTTATATAAAGAAGGGGATGTACTTTTTCTTTTTGAAGCTTATATCTAAATTCAACACATGATGGCTATTTCAAGCGGTATAATATAAAGGAAACGAAGTAAATTAGAGGTGATCGATTTATTTCAAATGAGATAAATGGCTAACAGAGAAGGTTTTCTATGAAGAAAAGTGATTAGATAGCACTAAAAGTTTATAGGATTGTCTGTCCAAAAGTCTTTAGTAAGTGTCTAATCATAAAGCAAAAGGTTACGACTACCAAAATTAATATTATATGAAGTTAATCAACACAATTTTATCCTTGTTCCTAGTAGCTGCAATTGTTACAGCTGGTTCAATTGGTTCGGCACAGGCTCAAACCAAAGAGGAGAGAAAGGAAGCGCTAAAACTTGCCAATAAGCGATCTATTAAGATTGCAAGAAAAGAAGCAAAGCAATATGAAAAGAAAGGGTTCTCTGCTATTCTTGGTGATCCTCCAATTCACAAGCAGTTAGAAGACTCTTATGCCCTACATTATGTAACCAATGACAGAGGTCAGAAAAAATACTTCCTGACTACTCAGGAGGCAATGGCAGAAAACTATGCAGCCGCCAAGCAGCAGGTTTATCAACTTTGTCTGGCAGATTTTGCTAACCAAATAGGTAGTGAAATTGTAGGTAAGATTAAGTCAAATGTTGCCAATTCAGAAGGCTTGGAGGATGCTGTTTCGGTAACAGAAGTAATTGGTGCTTACCAAAACAGGGTAGCAGCAAGATTAGGTAGAACAGAGCCGGTTGTAGTTTTGAAGAAGAAGGAAGGCAAGTATACCTATATGGTGATGACGATGAAATATGATGTGGCTTCTGCTGAGGAAATGGTCAGAAATGACCTTCGTCAGGAGCTGAGAGATAAGGCTAACCTTCAGCAGGAAGAAATCGACGGACTGCTGGACCTGAAATAGGGGGTTAGATTTTGTTGGATATATAAAGCCGGAAGGAGTTTTCTCCCTCCGGCTTTTATGTTTTATACAAAATAGGAAACAGGGTTGGTGTTCGTTTCGCACAATACGGTATTTAATTCAGGGAACCTTTTACTAACCCAATCATGCAATAGGTTTTTGGTAAATACTTCACTTTCATAATGACCGATGTCCGCAATGATGATACGCTCTTCAGCATCAAAAAACTCATGGTATTTATAGTCAGCTGTTATGAAAATATCAGCTCCTGATGCTTTGGCTGCTCCCAATAGAAAACTTCCTGCACCCCCACAAATCGCTACCTTTTTGATCTGATCCTTAACATTCAAGTTTGTATGCTTGATAACATTTAGGTTCATCGCATTTTTTAGGTGATGAAGGAATGCTTTTGGATCCATTGGTGCATCCAATTCACCTACCATACCCGAACCAACTTCCTGATTGGTATTTTCCAGTTTATGTAAGTAATAGGCTACCTCTTCGTATGGGTGGGCATGGTTCATGGCTGCCAGTACTTGACCTTTCAAGTGTGCAGGGAATAGCACTTCTATTCTTGTTTCAGCAACTGTCTCCAGTTTATTAGCTTCTCCTATATGAGGTTGGGCAACTTCATTTGGCATAAAAGTACCTTTGCCTTCCAGTTGGAAACTACATTTTTTGTAGTTGCCAATGTTGCCAGCACCAGCTTCAGCTAAAGCATTTAGCAGTTCTTGCTCATTCTCATTAGGGACAAAGACAGTCAGCTTCAGGAGTGTATCCTGTTTTGGAACCATTATTCTGGTATTGCTAAGCCCTAACTTGGATGCAATTTTTGCATTTACCCCTGTATGTACATTATCAAGGTTGGTATGAATGGCATAAATACAGATGTCTAGCTTGATAGCGCTGATAATGGTACGTTCCACATAGTTTTTTCCATTGAACCTTTTGAGCCCTTTGAATACTATAGGGTGGTGTGCAACGATCAAATTACATCCTTTTGCTGCGGCTTCAGCAACGACTTCCTCAGTGCAGTCAAGAGAGAATAATACACCAGTTACACTTTCTTGACCTGTTCCTGTAATTAGCCCTGCATTGTCATAGCTTTCCTGATAGCTGGCAGGGGCTTCGGCTTCCAGAAACCTGATAATATCATTAACCTTCATGGTAAGTCTGTTTTTGAATTTGAAATATGCTTGCAAGATAACAAATGCGTTGAAACCATCTCAAGGACAGATGTTCAATGGGAATCAATAAAAAAGCCCACCGAGTGGTGGGCTTTCAAACAAACTATATGAACTTAACTTACCTACTGGAGACTTTTCTTATTTGTAATGCTCATTGAAAGTCAATACTGATTTGTGAGAGTGGTTTGCTACCTCTTCAGCGATGCTACCCAAAAGCATGTGAGAAATTCCCTTTCTACCGTGAGTTGACATTGCGATCATATCTGCATTGATCTGATCAGCAAACACCCTGATACCTTCTTCTTCAGAGAAGAAGTTGAAAGTATGGATCTTGTAGTTTTCAAAACCGTACTTCTTCGCAAACTCCTCGATTGTTTCGATGGTATAAGTAGTTGCTTCAAAAGTGTTTGGTGTAATCACCTTTACAAGGTGAAGTGTCGCATTGAACAACTCTTGGAATACTTTCAGTGAAAGTGCTGTCTTATCAGATACTTTATCAAAAGTAGAAGCGAATACCATTTCACGAGGGTAGAAGCTGTCTTCTTTCTGTTTGATAGTAAGTACTGGAGCTTTAGCCAGACGGATCACTTTTTCTGTGTTTGAGCCAATGAACAGCTCATCGATTCCGTGGATGCCACTTGATCCCATCACGATCAGGTCAGTCTCATCTTTTGTTACAAAAGAGGCAATATGACGTTGAAGGGAGTCAAATACAATATGTTCGTGGATCAGTACATTAGGGTACTGCTCGCTGATTTGCTTCATTTTTGCCTCAACTACTTTTTGTAGTGAGCCAGTATATACATTGTAAAGTTCAGGGGATTCATCTACACCTCCAATGGCGGTTACACTGTCGTAGTGTGTAACAGAAGGTACATCTACCACATGAAGTAGAGAGATTTCAGCATTCGCAATATCTGCGATTTCTACAGCAACATCTAAAGCATTGTTCGCTTCTTCAGAGAAATCGGTCGGAACGAGTATTCGTTTGAGTTTCATGGTTATGATCTGTTTAAGTCAGAGAAAAGAGTAAAATTTTTGTGTTATTCCTTGATTGTATAACAAATGTACAGGGTCTCTTCTCCTAAAATGTTGACTTTAGTCAACCATGAAAGGTGATTGTCATTCCTATAGTAGATTAATAGCGCATATAGACTCTTAATGTGCCGCCAGGATGGATGATATCACTGCTTAACTTGTTCAGTTTTCGAATATCCTCTATCTCTATATTGTACTTGTAAGATATCAGTCCAAGGTTTTCTCCCTGCTGTACTTTGTGGTCAAAGTACATAACCGGTAAACCTATCTTAAGCTTTGTAGCATTTTTTATCACCTTTTCCTCTGGTACTTCTTTTCCGTTGGAAGCATATAGAATATTGTCCGAGATAATATTGAATCTTGCAGCAATATCTTCAGCGGTTTCTCCACTCTGAGATGTATAGAATTTCCAGAACAGTCCTTTTTTGTAATCTGCAAGATTGTCTTTCAACTCCTCCAGCTTGGTATTGTACTTTTTGATGGATTCCTTTTGAGCTTCTGAAAAGTCATAGTCTACCAAAGCTTCATCCAGTATAGCTTTGGCTTTCCTTATTTGTGGGATGCCCTGATGGTAGTTGCTAAAGTGGTAGACAAGGTCTCGTGCCTTTTGCATTGTGCTTTCATAGAGCTTGTCATTGCTGGAGTTTTCAGTATTACCTGAATTGGCTTGAGCTATTTCTGTGCTGTCGTTATTGCTGCCAGAAGAAAATGCTAACCTAAACAAACCGTTCAAAGAAAGTGTAAGGATACATGCAACGGCTGCTACTATACCATATCGGGTGAGCTGTAACTTAACGGAAGGGTAATACTTTTCTACACCCTTTGGTTGAGTTCTTTCCTTATGTTCTTCGCTTTCAGGTGGTGTGAATGTGTTGACCTTTTCTTCTTCAGATATTTTCTCTATCAGACTTATAGCATCAGTTCTTCCAAGTTTGACTGCCTCATTAAGAAAAACCTTTGCTTGAGTCCTGTTTTTAAAGGTACCTAACCCATGAAAACACATCCAGCCTAACATATATAATGTTTCCCCATCCAATAGAAGTTGGTCCTTGTAATTATATACCAACCCTTTGAAAGCGTCTTCATATTGCTTGGCATAAAAACAGGCTTTTATTGACTTGAGTTTTTCATCAGGATTGACTGGTAACATTTCCATAGACTCCAGTAAAGCGGCCTCCAGTTCGAGCTGCTTATCTTCATCTTTAGTGGATTGTAACTGTTCAATTAGTTGGATTATATCCTCAGAGAGCATCTCAAAAGTATATATGCTATAAGACTTTAAGCCAAAGGATGCTTGTTTAGGAACAGAAGGGGTGTCTTCCAGTACAAGGCGTTGCCCTACTTGGAAGCCTGACGATGTCTGTGTAGTGATTAGGCGTTCGTTTTCAATAACCTTGATAAGCGCTTTGTTTTCAGGGTCATTATCAGAGATATAAAGCCAGCATAGGTCTCCGGCCGCCAGTGGTAAATTGGCGTCAAAAGGATATAGTTCAACCAATTCCTGATAGGTCATGTCAACAGCTTGGTTTTGTTTTAACGGTTTATTGCAAAATCAGCTGTAAGAGTATTTATTATCAGCTAGTAAAAAGTCTATACTGACAGTGATAAAACACATTTCTTATCAGCTAAATATGTATGTAAGTCATTCAAATGTAATGAAATATGTGATTTTTTATAGTTTTTTCTTCAAAATACTGAGTTGGCATTGTGTTTTACCCATATTCTCAAGGCTTTCAAAGGATGGAATTATAAAGGGAGAAATTTTGTATAGTTTAAATACGAAAATGTAAATACCCCTTTTAGGGAATATTCTTTCATGCTATTGTGAATTGTACATATTTAATAAATGCTTCTCATATATGACTTTATTGAGAGTAACTCATAATTATTATTAATGAAGGAACTTTTTCTATTATAAGTTAAAATTAGAGGGTCGATTCACTGAAATTCGTTCAAAAACGGATAAATGCACTGCTATTAACATTTGAGTCTGAAAAAAATTAAAAAAAATATAAGTTTTTTACCCTTCAATAGAAATGGTAATTTTCTAGTATGAATTAAAGATGAATAAGTTGTTAATGGAGAAGGGGAGCATTTATGATAAGTACAAAATTGAATCTCAGGTAAAGTGTATGTTCATTCATTTATATATGCTGATTAAAGGGTGGGAAAGTGCTGTAAAATTCTCCTGATTTGTTAAAAATCGTATGTTTATTCTTTAAATCAGATTGAAATAAAACAGAGGGGTTGAAAACGCGTCCTTTGAATAGTACAATATTTACGCTTGTTTGAACTTTGTGTTAAGGCACTGATTTATATTCATTTATTATAGAATTATTCAAGGGTTTATTAGTGAAGTGCATAACTTTCGTCAATGTTTTAACTTGGATTAACGTTTTGACGAGATGAATTAACAGTTACCTTTGCATTGAAATTCAAAGTTCACAAAAACTTCAACTTTGATAAACAAAAAAATGCAGATTAAACTTCATCAATTATTCGCACTAGTGCTGGGCTTTGTGTTTTTCACCGGCACAGCTATCGCACAGAATACGACCGCCTCTATTAGCGGTGTAGTAACCGACAACAATGGAGAGCCTCTTCCAGGCGCAGCCGTAATAGCTGTACACACTCCATCAGGTACTCAGTATGGTATTTCCACTCTTTTTGATGGAAACTATACACTAAGAGGTATGAGAGTAGGTGGTCCTTACACAATTACAGTATCTTTTATTGGTTACCAAAATCAGGAAATGACAGATGTTTACCTGAAACTTGGTACAACTAAGAAATTAAACATCACACTGCAAGAAGATGCTATCAGCCTTGCGGAAGTTGAAGTCTCGGCTAATAAAGGTGGAGACATTAACAGTGACAGAACAGGAGCTGCTACAAGTGTTAGTAGTGAGCAACTGAAAACACTTCCGACAATCAGCCGTTCAGCTTCAGACTTTACTCGTCTGACTCCTCAGTCTGATGGTAACAGCTTCGGTGGTAGAAACAACCTTTACAACAACTTCTCCCTTGACGGTTCGGTATTCAATAACTCATTTGGTCTTGATGTGTCAACGCCAGGTGGACAAACAGGTGCACAGCCAGTTTCATTGGATGCGATTGAGCAGGTGCAAGTATCATTGGCTCCGTTCGATGTAAGAGAGGGAGGTTTTACTGGAGCAGGTGTGAACGCTGTAACCAAGTCAGGTACAAACGAATTCCACGGAACAATCTACGGCTTCGGTAGAAATGAAGGTATGATTGGTAGCAAGGTTGCGGGTTCAACTGTTGAAAACCTTGACTATAGAAATGTACAGTCAGGCTTCTCTTTGGGAGGTCCGATTATCAAGAATAAATTGTTCTTCTTCGTAAACGGAGAGATTGAAAGAGCAAATGAAAGAGCGCACGGATTCGTGGCTCAGCGTGAAGGCGAAGAAGTAGGTGGTAACATTACTTCAGTGAGATATGATGACGTGATGGATGTGAAAAACATCATGATGGAGAGATGGGGATATGACGCTGGCGACTTTGAAAATTATAACCATGAGAAATACAATGACAAGATCTTGGTGAAACTTGACTGGAACATCAATGATGATCATAACTTCTCGATTCGTTATAACTACCTGAAAGCATGGAAAGACATCCTTCCTCACCCTGAAGCGATTGGTGGTAGAGGTCCACAACCTTACCGTCTGCCATTCTCGAACTCATCTTACAGAATGAACAACAACATCAACTCGTTGATGGCTGAGTTGAACTCACGTTTCGGTAACAAAGCTTCTAACAAGTTACAAGTAGGTTATTCAGCATTCCGTGATTTCAGAGAGCCTTGGTCTGAGCCATTCCCAGTAATTGACATTCTGAATGCACAAGGTCAGACTGCAATCACTGCTGGTTCAGAGATGTTCTCAACTAATAACTTACTGGATCAAGATATCTTTCAGTTCCGTGATGACTTTACATACTATATGGACAAGCATACAATCACGGTGGGTACTAACTTGGAAATCTTCAAGTTTAACAACTCTTTCAATTTGTTCTACTATCCTCAATATGTTTACAATAATGTAGAGGATTTTAAGATAAATCAGGCTTGGGATTCAAATGCTAACGATGGTGTAGGTGCATATTATACGCCAAACCCTAGTGCAGACATTGCTGCATCACAGCAAAATCCTTATGCTATGGCTGAAGTAGATGTAGCTCAGCTAGCGTTCTACGCGCAGGATGAGTGGCAGGCAACAGACAACTTCAAATTGACAGTAGGTTTGAGAATGGATATGCCGATCTACTTGAACAAAATTGCTTATGATGCTACTACTGCTGAATTTGACGGATGGGTTGATACAGACGGAAACAAAGCAACAGTTGATCCTTCTACATTCCCTGACGCAACGCCATTGTGGTCTCCAAGAGTTGGTTTTAACTGGGATATGAAAGGTGATCAATCACGTCAATTGAGAGGTGGTTCAGGTATCTTTACAGGTCGTATTCCATTTGTATGGTTAGGTAACCAATCTTCTAACCCTAGAATTGACCCAGGTTATGAGTTCCAGGTAAATGATACAGAAGATGATTTTAAATTCCCTCAAGTTTGGAAAACTAACTTGGCATATGATCACTCATTCGGTCAAGGATGGTTCGCTTCAGTTGAAGGTATCTACTCTAAGGACTTGAATGCTGTAGTACACAGAAACTACAACATGACAGCTCCTTCACAAAATGCAACAGGTACAGACAACAGACCAATCTACGGAGGTTTTAACGAAACAAATATCTACTCAAGTTCTGCTGATGCAGTTGGTTTCCTTGAGGCAGGTGCAATTGTATTGGAAAACGTAGACAAAGGTTACCAATACTCACTTACTGGTACAGTGAAGAAAGCATTCCTTTCAGGACTGAACGTTATGGCTGCTTATACTTTCCAGGAGTCTAAGGACTTTACATCAATTCCTGCGGAGATTGCTGCGGATGCATTCCAACGTAACCCTCAGGTAATGGGTCCGAACAACTCTCAGTTCGCGCACTCAAGATACGGTTTGCGTCACAGGTTTATCACTTCTGTAAGCTACAGAAAAGAGTACTTGGGTGGTAAGATGGCTACTTCAATAGCAATGTTTGGAGAAATCGCAAAAGGTAACAGATACTCTTATACTTACTCAGGTGATATGAACAGAGATGCGATTGCTAACAACGACCTGATCTTTGTGCCAGCTACTTCAAGCGATATCAAACTGGTAGACACACCTCAGGCTTCGGCTGCTGATCAGTGGACTGCGTTGAACGCATTTATTGAGCAGGATCCTTACCTGAGCGAAAGAAGAGGTGACTACGTTGACCGTAACGGTGCTATGCTGCCTTGGTATTCTCAATTTGATATTAGAGTATTGCAGGACTACAACTTTGAGTTTGCAGGTAGAAAGAACACGCTGCAACTTTCACTTGATATCCTGAACTTTGGTAACATGCTGAACTCTGATTGGGGTGTAAGACAATTGCCAACAACTACAAGACCTATCACTTTCGAAGGTTACGAGGATGGTACAAACGTTCCTACATTCTCATTTGATACTGAATTGGCTGAATCTTTCACAGAGGATGTGTCAATCCTGTCTAAATGGCAAATGCAAGTTGGTGCTCGTTGGATCTTCTAATTGGTACACTGACTTTAAAAATAAAGAAGCGCCACTTTCCAGTTATGGAAAGTGGCGCTTTTATTTATTAGAAGAAAAGCGATTAGGTAAATTCTTCACAACCTAATTCTTCAATTTTTCTGTTGATCAACTCTTTAACCTCATTAGTAGTGGTTGCCCATCCACAGTTTTTCCATTGTCCTTCTCTATAAGAGTAATAGGAAGGGATGTAGTGAGGAATACCGTCATTGAAACGAAGGCCAACAGCCCAGTTGTAGTCTCTTGACGTAAAAGAAAGCCACATAAATTCAGGGAAAATCCTTGAACTTCCTTGTAATGAGATCTCCTGATAGGTTTCATCCTCATTGTAAAGGCTCTCTTCCAGCTCTTTCAGTTTGGCGAAAAGATTCTGATACAGGTGGTTGATCTTAAGGTAATGTGTTTTGATCAAACTAGAGATTTGCTTGGTGTCTTTTGTCTCTATATAATCCTGTAGTTGGTTATGTGTCTGGTAATTACAGGTCTCGGCTACAAAAGTACCTTCCTGATTTAGGTACCGAACCACAATCTCATGATAAGGACTAAGTTTGAATGACAAGTAAAATGGCGCTTTGACTACATTGGCTAACTCAAATGTGTCATGCCATATATGGCTAAAATACTCTGTGTGTTCAACGATCTTACCTTCTATCTCTAACTGACGGTTGATATCCTGAATGCCCTGAAGCAATACTTTTCTTTGTTGGAAGCATAATGTGGATTCTGCTTTAAATTCATTCCAGGATTTCCAGTTAGCTTTCCAATCATAAAACTCTAGGTTGTTTCCTCTCAGTTTGTAATCGAAACAGGAAGGACCATCAAGTGTATACCCCGGATAATAGTAGTCGAGTCCCAACTCCATGGCTAAAGTTGTTTCTTCCAGCATAGAATAGAAACCTAGACTGTAGGAAGTGTAGTCAGGGTCAAAAGCACACAAGAGACTTGCCATCGCTTTTTCACCTATATCAACAAAGCTGATGGCCGCTAACTTATTTCCGTCATAGAATGCTATTTCCCATGTATCATAGGCTTTTTTAGCATAAGGGTTTCCAGTCAAGCCAAAGAAGTCACTGAGAGACCGTTCTACCTGCTCTTTAAAGCGGTAGCTTTTATATTGCCTGTATAAGCGGTCTTTTTCTGCTGTTATTTTTAGTGGGCGAACCTCTTTCCTGAACCTGTCCCGGTTTTTTCTAATTAGCTTACGCTGTCTTTTGGAAAACTCATAGCCTTGAAGCCTGCTTCTTAACGGGACAACCCCTTGTATCTTTTCATCAAAGTACATCATTTCATAGGCGGCTACAATGTATCCATGCCTGAAGTAGCCTTGAGCCAATAGCCTGTCAAGGCTCTTTCTGCCTACGGGTTCCTGATGTGGGGTGATTACACCGAAAATCATAACGAATAAGGTATTTTCAGATTCCTAATCCTAACAAGCCGACCGCCAATAAATGGCATCGGCACTTTCAAAACACTGATATGGTGGTTGCTAGCTTATTTCCTTTAACAAATCCTGTATCTCTTCATTAGCTTTATCCATATCAAATGCTTCTAGTTTAGCGACACGTAATGAGGCATCATGTATAAAATCAAGAATAGTGGGGCGCTGAGATGCAGCTACCACAATCCTTTTATCATTTTTCATCGCCTTGATTACCTCATCTAACATATCCTCAGAAACCTTTCCAATGTCTTTGACAATGACTGTGTTTTTGGAAACTTTATTGGCTGTAAACTGTGAACCACTAAATACATCCGCATCATGTACCATTGAGGTAAGCCAATTAGCAAAATCATTGACAGTAGTGGGGTCCTGTTCTGTATATACAAACAGTACAGGCGTTTTTTTGTCTCCCGTTCTCCATTTTTTTAGATACTCGAAGCCATTTTCTTTGCTTCCAAATACATCTTTCAGTACTTGTTTGGTATGTCTCATATAATAATTAGGTATTGATAGTAGTAAAGTAAAGCTAATAGGATGTTTGTGCTGAGATTATTTCCACTTTCCCTGAAAGGTGAAATCCTCAAGTGATTTTCTGCTTCTTGGTGCTGTCTCTTTTTCTCTAAGACCATCAGGTAATGAGTTGGGATCGCCTATATATCCTACAGCAATCATGGCTACAGGTTCGAACTCATCAGGTATGCCCAGTGTTTTTTGTGCTTTTTCTGAGTCAAACCCTGCCATTTGGTGCATATATAATCCTAGTTCCGTGGCTTGGATAGCCATAGTTGCTGCTGCTTGTCCTACATCGTGCCAAGCATGACGGTTGACGGTGTCATTATGTTGGAATTTTTTGCTTGCAACTGAAAGGATTAGCAAAGGAGCAGAGGTGGCCCACTGCTGGTTGAATTCGACCAAACAATCTAGCAGGTTTTTATATCCTTCCGGTTGGTCTTTTGTCGCATAAATAAAACGCCAAGGTTGCTCATTAAAGCTTGAGGCAGCCCAGCTGGCAGCTTTAAATAGTTGGTGGATTTTATTGGGTTCAATCAGACGGTCTGAAAATGCTCTCGGACTCCATCTTCTTTCAATCAGACTATTGATAGAAAGTTCTTTTTCGTTCATCACGTATTGGGTTTATTGTTTAAAGTGGGTTATAGTGTACTTAAATTAAAGAAAATTAAAAATAATTAAATATCTCAGGTACATTCTTTAATGTGCTCATTCTAGTTTGTGTCCAAAGCGTATTATTAGGTGTACGATATTTCGAACTCCAGTAAGTGAAAGGTTAAACGTTCAGTTTAATTGGACGAAATATTTAAAGAAGATACTCGATAAAAGTTCCCCAAAAAAATATAATGTCTGTAATCAGAGCTGAATAGATCACAATAGTATTTAATTTTTACAAAGAAGCCTTTTTTTACGAAAGGCTTTCTTATTTTTGCAGCTTTTGAATAGCGAAATGTACATTTCCGGTAGAAGTGAATCATTGCTATTTCACCATCCGAACCATTAAACCATACGAAGACAATGCTCGATTTCAACAGTGTAAAGCTGAAGCATATCGCCCTTCACAAAGTGGGCAACAAGGTACAGGAAGAAGATCTTGTTTTAGGGGAGTTTGAATTGGCTCTTGAAGAGGGTAGCAACCTTCAAAAAGGAGTGATGGAATATTTCCTGAAGCCTATAAAGGAAGGGGCTATGTACCATTTCTGGGATGAGTCAGGTGATTTGAACCTGAATGAAATGTTTGGGTTTGCCCGTAGGCTTTTTGCCAACCCTTTTGATGAGTTTATGCTTCAGTCCCAAAATATGGCGAAGCACCTTTATGGAAACTCGACACACCCACGTATCAAAGGTGGTGAATTTTATGTTGCTTACTTGGAAGACTGCATCGTGGATGGTGATGTAGTGGATGCGATCGGACTTTTCAAATCTGAGAACAAGGAAAGGTTCCTGAAGGTAAGCGATTCGGAAAATGGTCAGTTTGAGTTGAAGCAAGAGGAAGGGGTTAATATCAAGAAACTTGATAAAGGTTGTCTGATTGTGAAATCTGAAGAGGATAAAGGTTTTAAGGTAATTCTTAAAGACAGTCCTCAAAAGTCAGTGGAAGCCCAATACTGGAAAGAGAGTTTCTTGCGTTTGATGGCCCGTGAAGACAGTTATTACCATACACAGAACTATTTGCAGCTTTGTAGAGGTTTTGTGGAGGATGTCTTTAATGAGGACCATAATGTGGAGAAACCTCAGCAGATTGACCTGTTGAACCGTTCTCTGAAATATTTCTCTGAAAAGGATGAGTTCAACGTGGTGGAGTTCGAAAACGAAGTGATTGAAGAGCCACAGGTGATTGATGCATTCTCGGACTACAAGAAGGACTTCAAGGAGAAATATGAGATTCCGGTATATGATGAGTTCAATATTTCCTCACAAGCAGTTAAGAAATCGAAAAAAGACTTTAAGAGCCTGATCAAGTTAGACGGTGGTAAAGTTCAGATTGCTGTCAAAGGAAATGAGCAGTATATCGAGAAAGGATTTGATAACGATAAGAACATGAATTACTACATCGTGTATTTTCATGAAGAAGAATGATAGAAGAAGCCAAAATTGGCTGCCAATAGGTAACAAAATAACTTCTTTTGTCAAATAAATGATAATTGCATTATAGCGGATAAAAATTGAAATAATTTTTTTCCTAGCTTTGCGCAAACCAAGAGTAAACAGTTAAAATGTCTTCGCAAACTAAGTATATCTTCGTAACAGGGGGTGTGACCTCCTCATTGGGTAAAGGTATTATCTCCGCATCATTGGCAAAGCTTCTTCAAGCAAGAGGCTATTCTGTCACCATCCAAAAATTCGATCCATATATCAACATTGATCCGGGTACAATGAACCCGTATGAGCATGGTGAGTGCTATGTGACCGATGATGGTGCAGAAACAGACCTTGATTTGGGTCACTATGAGCGTTTCCTGAACATCCCAACTTCTCAAGCAAACAATGTAACTACCGGACGTATCTATTACAATGTCATCAAGAAAGAAAGAGATGGCGAGTATTTGGGTAAGACGGTTCAGGTAGTACCACACATTACAGACGAGATCAAAAACAACTTCTACAAAGTTTCTGAAGACAGTAAATATGATATTGTAATTACAGAGATTGGTGGTTGTGTAGGTGATATCGAAGCCCTGCCATTTATTGAGGCAGTTCGTCAGGCTAGGTTTGACCTGGGGTCGTCAAATGCACTTAACATCCACCTGACGTTGGTGCCTTATTTGAGTGCTGCTGGAGAATTGAAAACCAAGCCAACACAACACTCTGTAAAACAGCTGCTGGAAGCAGGTATCCAACCTAATATTCTGGTTTGCCGTACAGAGCATGAGTTGCCGATGGACATGCGTCGTAAGATCGCACAGTTCTGTAACGTAGACCTGAATGCTGTAATCGAATCACGTGATGCATCTACGATTTATGATGTGCCACTGATGATGCGCAAAGAGAAGTTGGATGAGATTGCTTTGATGAAGCTGAATCTTCCTGCTTACAATGAGCCAAATCTTACAAATTGGAATGCGTTCCTTCAGAAGCTGAAAAATCCAACTCAGACTGTAAAAGTAGGTTTGATTGGTAAATATGTAGAGCTTCCTGACGCTTATAAGTCAATTACGGAAGGATTTATTCATGCTGGAGCTATCAACGAATGTAAGGTAGACCTGGAGTGGATTAAGGCTGAAGAGCTGGAAGATAATGACAATGCTGAAGTTCGCCTGCAAGGTCTTGACGGGATTCTGGTAGCACCAGGTTTCGGTGAAAGAGGAATGGAAGGTAAGGTCAATGCAGCTAGCTTTGCAAGAAAAAATAATGTGCCTTTCTTCGGTATCTGTTTGGGTATGCAGGCAAGTGTGATTGCATTTGCAAGAGACATGCTTAACCTACCAGGCGCAAACTCTGCAGAGATGGCTGACACGCCAGATCCTGTAATTGATATTATGGAAGAGCAGAAGTCAATCTCTCAAATGGGAGGAACTATGCGTTTGGGTGCTTACCCTTGTGAACTGAAAAAAGGAACTTTGGCTTATAGAATCTATGGCAAAGGATTGATCAGTGAAAGACACCGTCACAGATACGAGTTCAACAACAAATACCTGGAAGAATTTGAGAAGAAAGGTATGATTGCTTCAGGTATCAACCCTGAGACTGGTTTGGTGGAAATCGTTGAGATTCCTGAGCATCCTTACTATATCGCAGCCCAATTCCATCCGGAATATAAGAGTACTGTAGAAAACCCTCATCCACTTTTTGTCAACTTCATCAAAGCGGTGGTTGAAAATAAAAAATAAGGGTGTAGGGTCCTGAACCCGAAGGAACCAAACCTTCGGGTTTTTTATTGATAAATTGACAGGTAAAAGATAAAGTGAAAGTTGGGGAATCAGACCTTCCAATGCCTATAGTCATCGACTTTTATTACTATTCTTCATAATGTAATAAGCAATATTTGGTTTGTGGACTGATTAATTTCAAATTGTTCTTAAATTTGCAGTCATTTTATAGACAATTGTATTTTTTGGATTGAAGAAAGCATTGGTGTAGAAAGCAGCACATAATAAGCTAGGTAGGGCTAGTTGGCCTGACTTGCTGAAGAGTGGTGTGTTTTCTCAACAAATTGAAACAAACATTAGAATGGACAAGAATCAGACGATTGGACTTGTATTGCTATCTGGGTTACTGATTGCTTACATGTTCTTCTTCAGCCCTGATCCTGCACAGCTGGCAGACAATCAGGTAAAGACAGAGCAGTTGGCAGACTCAGCAAACTCTACTCCTAAAAAAGAAGTTACCCTAAGCGATTCAGTACTGACACAAAAGTTTGGCAGCTTTGCTGCTGGCATGAAGGGAGAGTCAAAGGAAGTAGTACTGGAAAACAAAGACGTAAAGATCACTTTTGATACATTCGGCGGTAAGGTGAAACAAGTCTTACTGAAGAATTATGTGACTTATACAAAAGAACCTCTTGTATTGCTTGATGAGACTTCAAGTAAGGTAATTGAGGAAGTTGCTACAGACAAAGGAAAAATTGACTTGAACAGCCTTTACTATCAGGCTAGCAAGAATGGTAACAGCATTACCTTTACGTTGGCTGACAGCAGCAACAAGATGGTGAGCCGTACTTATAGCTTGGCTGATGAAGGTTTCGTTCTGAACTATAGTGCAGACCTTTCAGGCGTAAACCTGAAAGTACCTCAAGTAGATTTCTATTGGCAAAATGACATGAAGCGCCTTGAGAAAGGACTTACAGAGTCTCGCCAGAGATCAACAGTGAACTACTACACTACAGAGGAAGACTTCGATTACCTGTCAATGAGTAACAGCTTGCAGGAAGAAACTGTAGAAGAGCCTATCAGATGGGTATCTTCAAAACAGAAGTTCTTTAACTCTGCACTGATTACAGACAAAAAATTCACAGACCTGAACATCACTTCTCAAGTAAATGATGACAACGATCAGGTTGTGAAGTCTACTAAGATCGCTCTAGCGATTCCAGCTGACGGATTATCCAAAGATGCGAACCTGCGTTATTACTTCGGTCCGAACGAATATCATATTTGTGAGACAATCACTCCAGGTTTTGAGAAAAACGTTTATTTGGGTTGGTCTCTGTTTGCTCCGCTAAGTAAGTATATTATCCTTCCATTGTTTGACTTCCTAGATGGTTTCATCTCAAACTATGGGGTCATTATCCTGATCATGGTATTGATCGTGAAAGGATTGTTGTTCCCGCTTACTTACAAGTCTTACCTGTCAATGGCTAAGATGAGAGTATTGAAGCCTGAACTGGATGCGATCAAGGAGAAGCATGGTGACGATATGGCTAAGGCTCAACCAGAGCAAATGAAGCTTTATCAGCAGGCAGGTGTAAACCCAATCAGTGGTTGTATTCCAATGTTGGCTCAGATGCCTGTTTTCCTAGCGCTGTTCAACTTCTTCCCGAATGCGATTCAATTGCGTCAACAGTCATTCCTGTGGGCAGATGACCTTTCATCTTATGACTCTATCCTGAACCTGCCGTTTGAGATTCCAATGTACGGTGACCACGTATCACTGTTCACATTGCTTTGGGCAGCGTCTACGATTGTGTTTACATACTACAACAACCAGATGAGCAGTGGTATGCAGAACAACCAAATGAAAATGGTGTCTTACATCACACCAATTTTCTTCCTGGTATTCTTTAACAGCTACTCTTCAGGTCTGACGTACTACTACTTTATCTCTAACCTGATCACAATCGCTCAGCAGGTATTTAGCCGTAACTTCATTGATGAGGACAAGCTGAAGCGTATGATGGAGGAGAACAAGAAGAAAAATGTTAACAAGAAGAAATCTGGCTTCCAGAAGCGTCTTGAAGATGCTATGAAAGCTCAGGAAGATGTGGCAAAACAAAGAAAAGGCAAGAAGTAATATTTAGCTTTTCTATATATAATCCCCCGAAAATGGTTACGACTATTTTCGGGGATTTTTTTTGTGCTGAAATGTACTGATGTATGGAAACAAAAAAAGGTATGCGAAATATTCACATACCTTTAACCTTAACCAATAAACAACACATAAAATAAACACATGCTTGTAGTCAGTGAGGAATTGCACCTCAGGTCATTTTTCCGCTCAGATCGGAACTGACTTTAGGATCTGTTACAATCCTTTCTCAATAACATGCTGCAAATTTAAAGCTGAAATCTATTAAATGAAAGCTTTTTAGACTTATTAAGTAAAATTTCAGTACAATTCTTAGTCAGCTTTAGTAATAGCCAATAATCTAGAACAAAATATCTTACCTACCTAATGTCTCTATTAAAAATTAATATTATTGGCTGAAATTTTGATAAATCATCAAAATGTGAGGGTATTTCTTCTTAAATATTCAAAAACAGATGTAATGTTTGTTATGATGGTGGAAAGTAAGAATAGTGTATGGTTGGATATTTAGAAATTTCTTCAGAAAGGAGGAACTAAATTGATAATTGCTACTTATTAACGGTAAATTTTACAATAAATAAAGGGTTTATTTCTATTTTACTGATATATTTGCTCCGAAACGGCACATATATTACAATAATTTCAACGAGATGGAGAGAAATTTGGAAATTGATGAGATAGACGTCAAAATACTAACCGAACTACTCAAAGACGCAAAAACTCCTTACACTGAAATAGCTGAACGAATTCCTGTCTCCGGAGGTACAGTGCATGTACGTATGAAGAAGATGGAGAAAATGGGAATCGTTAAAGGTGCAACGCTCGATATCGACTTTGGAAGATTGGGCTACGACATTACGGCATTTCTAGGTATTTTTCTTGAGAAAAGCTCCCTTTATGAACAGGTGAGCCAAGAGTTGGCTAAGATTCCTGAAATTCTGAACCTCCACTACACTACAGGTGATTGGAGTATTTTTGTCAGGATTGCTTGTAAAGACACAAAGCACTTACGTGAAGTGTTGCACGACAAGATTCAGAAAGTAGCGGGCATATCAAGAACAGAAACCTTTATTTCATTGGAGGAAAAGTTCAATAGACCTATCTCTTTTGCAAATGATTATGGCATTTAATTAAGTGCTATTTAAACTAAAGCTTTTGGAAAACACCTGTCAGCCTAGCTGGTGGGTGTTTTTTGTTTTAGTATATCTAAATAGGTTATGAAAAGGTTATAAGGATAAATTTTTGGAATGAATGGTTATTTTTGCATCTGAAAATGTATTTTCATATTCTAAATCAAATATATGTTTCCGTTAAGAAAACGACTTGTACTAGCTTCAAAGTCACCAAGAAGGCAGCAATTGCTTCAAGAAATGGGGTTTGAGTTTGAGGTGAGAACCAAAGATGTTGAAGAAATATTTCCTTCATCCATTCCTGTGGATCAGGTGGCTACTTATTTAGCTGCTTTAAAGGCGGATGCTTTTGCAGGAACATTGGGAGATGATGAATTACTGATTACTTCTGATACGGTTGTTGTCAATAATGGTCAAGTGTTGGGAAAACCTGCTGACAGGGATGAGGCATATGAGATGATTGAGGCAATGTCAGGAAAAGAGCATGAGGTTTATACAGGGGTTTGCTTGATGGGGAATGAGAAGAAAGTGACTTTTTCTGATGTTACAAAGGTTCGCTTTCATCAGCTGACAGCTTCAGAAATCGATTATTATATTGACCAATATAAACCTTTTGACAAGGCTGGCGCTTATGGTATTCAGGAGTGGATTGGATTGATTGGAATTAGTGCGATTGAAGGTACCTACTTTAACGTGATGGGATTGCCAACTGATAAGCTCTACCAGCAACTGAAAACATTCTAAACTGATTTTAAAAACTAATTATCAAATAATATGATGGTTTACTTTTTACCAGTCATCTCGGCTGCGATTGGCTGGTTTACTAACTACGTGGCGATCAAGATGCTTTTCCATCCTCGTAAGGAAATGGACCTTATCATCTTTAAGCTTCAGGGTATTTTCCCAAAACGAAAGCCTACTTTGGCTAAAAGGTTAGGCAAGATTGTGGCAAAAGACCTTTTTACACCAGATATGATCTCGACCAAGCTCCAATCAAATGATAGCCATGATCAGATTAAGTCGGCAGTGATGGAGAAACTGGATGAGTATCTGGAAGAGAAACTGAAAGGGGCTGAGGCGATGTTAAGCCTGTTCGGTGGAGATCAGGTCGTGGTCCAGATTCGTGGCAAAGTGGAAGGCATGGTAGATGATATGGTACCACAGATGACGCTCAAGATCTCAGAGAAGATTGAGAATGTAGATATTGAACAAATGGTGACAGACAAGGTAATGGCATTCTCGGATGAGAAGTTTGAAGACCTACTCATGTCCGTGATCAAGAAAGAGCTTACCTTTATCGAAGTTATGGGTGCAATCTTAGGTTTCTTGATTGGCTTGCTTCAGGTAGGTTTGGTTTTGATGTCATAATTTTAATTTCATAAAACATAAAAAATCCCTTCATTCTATAAATGAAGGGATTTTTTGTGCTGATATATTTCAATTATTCTTGAGCTGTTTGCTTGTCAAAATTGTAGACCTGCTGAACCAATGAAGTAATATCAATTTCCTGATCATCCTCTAGTACAATATCGGCTTGCTCATAGAAGCCAATTCTCTTTTCCCGCTTACCTGCCAGCAGGCGTGTCATATCTTCAAGATTCTCAATTCCGTCCAAAAGTGGTCTGTCTCCAATCTGCTTCATCACTCTTGAGGCAAGCTCTTTGACCGGTGTGTCAATGAAAATGGAGACACCATTGTTGTTGATGAAATCCATGTTGTCATAAAAGCATGGAGCCCCTCCACCAGTAGCAATAATGGTATTGTCAGGGGTGGTTTTTTGAAGAATATACTTTTCAATCTTTCTGAAATAGTCTTCTCCATCATGTTCAAAAATATCAGGAATAGACTTTCCTTCGCTTGACTCGATTTCAGTGTCAAGATCCACGAAAGCATATTGCATTGCTTCAGCTAGTTTCTTTCCCAAGGTTGATTTTCCGGACCCTGGCATTCCGATCAGATAAACACGCATGTATTAGTTTCGATTGCTTTTTACAGAATAATTAGCCTTCTATTCACTACTAACTTATTCCAAGCCAATATAGTTGCCGAAGAAGATATTTTAGTGAAATGATTTCTTCTTAGTCCTTCAAATGCTTGAAATATTAATAGAGTCTTACCCTTGGGTCAATGACCGCATATAATATGTCTACGATGATATTGATTAGAATAAAAATAGATGCAATCATCAAGGTAGAACCAATGATAATTGGAAGATCCAAAAACTCAATTGCCTGAATCGTTTTCAGACCAATGCCTTTCCACTTAAAGATATATTCAACAAAGAAAGCACCTGTCGTTAAGGAGGCAAGCCATCCTGATACAGTTGTAATAACAGGGTTTAGTGCATTTTTAAGTGCATGCTTCAGGATAACGGCAATTGGAGCAAGTCCTTTGGCTTTTGCCGTTAGGATATAGTCCTGAGAAAGCACGTCAAGCATTGAGCTTCTTGTAAGCTGCATAATGATAGCCAAGGGTCTGATACCAAGGGTAAATGCAGGTAATATGATATTTTCAAGGTGTAGTTCTCTTCCGTATATGGGGTGGTTTTCCCATAGTGAGCCTGTCATACTTAAATGTGTGAAGTCAGACAGGTAATAGCCAAATGTGATCGAAATAAGGATCGCTGAAACAAATGAAGGTGTTGAGATACCGAATACAGAAGTTGTGACAAAAAAGTTGTCCCAAAACGTATTGTATTTCAAGGCAGCAATAAGTCCTAATATAATTCCTACAACGGTAGCAAACAGCATAGAAGCCAGTGCCAGCCAAAGTGTACCCGGTAAGCTGTCTATCAGGATTTCATCAACTCTTCTGTTTGACTGGAAAGACCTTCTGAGATAGGGCATCTTTGCTGTCAAAACCTTGTCACCTAATCCTATCAAGATGTGATAATCATACTTGGCTTGATTAGCAGGAGTGTTGTTGTAAACACTGATTGGCGAAAGGTCATTCAAGTAATATGCATATTGTACATGCAGCGGCTTATCCAAACCAAGGTCTTGCCTGATCATCTCCCTGGTTTGGATGTCAGCATTTTGCCCAGCCATCAGTTCAACTGGGTCACCTGGTAGGGTGTGAAACAGAAAAAATGTAATCAGGATTACCCCCTGAAGAACAAAAAAGCCATTTACCAGCCTTTTAGCAATGTATTTTAGCATCCTGCATTAGGTTTTAGATTCAGCTACCAAGAATCGTTAGATCAACAACGATTGGAGATTGGCTGAAAAGTGGCGGCTAAGCCAACATTTTCAGCAGTTTTAGTTTTATCAGTCAAATGTAAAAAGTTCAAGGCTAAAGTAAGAACTCTACATCAGTAACTATTTTATGAGCAGTTGTCCTACCTCTTCAATTTGAGGAGTATCGTTATAGTGCCACTTACCTTTTACAACGCCATCTTCCATTAGAATAATACCTGGATTGGAACGAATCATTGTTTTTAGTACAGTAGCATCTGACAAATAAATGTCCTCTGTCAGGTTATGCTGTTGAGCAAAGTTAGTGATACCAGATGCATCAGATGTAAGAATCATAGGGTGAATGCCTGCTTCTTTAGCATCCTGACACAGCTCGTTGATTCCTGCCCAGATGGTCTTGTCTGCTTTCTTGGTATCATGAATGATAATAAGGAGTGACTTGCCTGTTAAGGTTGCCTGCGTAACATCATCACCTTCCAAGGATGAAACAGCATAATCCGTGATTTTTGGTTTACAAGCTTCCTCATTCAGAATTCTCATTTCCTTGTATTTGTATGAAGGGTCAGTAGGGTACTGTTTCATCTCAACCGTTTCTCCATCCTTTTCCATGATATACAAATACTCACATTGCTCAGCAGGTTGCATAAGCTCAGGAATATTAGCACCAACTGCATATACTCTAAAATCAATTGGAGGTAAGTGGCGAATGGCATAAATACCCACACTCAAAGATGCTGCAGTAGCCAAGAATGTGAAGATACCCCCAAGTGGAGTCTTGAAGTTATCTTTGGATGAAGGATGGATCAGTAACAGCAATGAAGCGGTCAACAAGATCATGTCCTTGGTGAATGAACCCCATGGTGAAAATTTGATAAAGTCCCCAAAACATCCACAGTCAGTTACACGATTGAAATAGGCTGAATAGAACGTTAGGAAACCGAAGAAGGCAAGCAGCAGCAATAGCAACCTTAAAGTTACCTTTTTGTAGAAGTTGGTCAGTAGGGCAGCGCCCAATACAACCTCCATTGTGGAAAGTACTACCGAAATAACCAATGCGTAAGGCATTAGTTCTGTAAACAGGCTTTCCAGTGCTGGAAAAGAGTCAGCAACATCAGCTGCAAATACATAGAAGTATTCCTCTAGCTTAATGGCAGTTCCCTTTGGGTCAATAATTTTGACCGCTCCAGAAAAGATGAAAGTAGCTCCTACAAAAAAGGTCAGTAACTTGTTGAGTGTCTTCATGGTTTGTCTCTTCAGCTTATGTTCTAAAAGTCTTATTCGGCAAAGCCGGAAAGGATGAGGCAGAATACAGCATAGTTGATCATGTCCTGGTAATTAGCATCAATGCCTTCTGATATCAATGTATGACCTTGATTCTCCTCAATCTGTTTTACCCTCAGTAGTTTCATCAGAATAATATCTGTAATGCTGCTGATACGCATTTGTCTCCAAGCCTCCCCATAGTCATGGTTTTTGTCAAACATCAGTTCCATGGTTTGCTGTGCATGCTTGTCATATTGTTCCATGACAACTTCCACAGGAAGTTCCATCCTTTTGTCATTTGCCAGCTCAATTTGTGTCAGTGCCATCAGGCAATAATTGATAATGCCAATAAATTCACCACTGATATCATCAGAAACCTTTTGTTCACCTTTCTCCTGAATGGACCTTATACGCTGCGCCTTGATATAGATCTGGTCAGTAATGGACGGCAATCGCAGGATACGCCATGCTGTACCATAGTCTTTTGTTTTCTTCTCAAATAGCTCTCTACACTTACGGATAACGGCTTTGTACTCCTGTTCTGTATTCGTTGTCTGTTCCATATTTATACTCAGGTAACAAACATTCGGGTTTGGCTGATATGGTAAAATCCGAATGCTGCTTTCAAATTAAGATTGTATTTTTTGAGTAGCGAATTTAACAGAATGTTTTTTCAAGGGAAAGAAAATTATGCATCTGAAACTAGCCTTGAAGACACTTGGTTTTACATTATTAATAAGGGGTAAATGTAATAAACAGGTTATCAAAATGTTGTAGAATGTAAGAGAAAGTTTGGTTGTAATATTTTAAGATGCACTTTAATCATTTTTAAGAATAGTGATTTTTCCTCTTTCATCAACGACCTATATCGAAGAGAAATAGGTGAATTTGAAAAATAATAAGACGGAACTGTACTTGTTTGTGATAATTTCAAACATCCTATTCCTTGAATTGTTAATTATTATGTAGGTTCTTTATATCATAGAGGGCATATTCTTTATTTTCTGGAAGTAGTAAGCATTTTCAAATCTAGGGTGGGGTATTGAATGAAAAATTGTATTTTTACATTCAGATTCGGAAATGAAATGCGCAATCAGAATTATATTGCTTCAGTATCTGAAATGTTCTTTTAGAAGAAAGGTTGAAAACCTTTTGAAAGAGTGACTAGCGAGAAGAAAGAAGGGTGAGAATTGTGCTTGGAGCTTAGTAAACAGAGGTTTTATAAGTTAAATATTTACAGCGGGAGACTTTGGGTAATTTTACTGAATTTACAGTTAAGAAGACTTTTAATCTTAGAGGTCGGCTTTGGGAGATTGATCGTCCACAAGTGATGGGTATTTTGAATTTAACACCTGATTCATTCTATGATGGAGGTCAACACAATCACGAAGACAAAGCAATGCTCAAGGCGGAGAGTATGCTTGAAGCGGGTGCTGACATATTGGATATTGGAGGGTACTCTTCTAGACCAGGAGCAGAAAATGTAAGTGAGGCTGAGGAGCTGGAACGTATTTTACCAGTTGTCGCTGCCATCAAGAAAAAACACCCCAACGCTATCATTTCTATAGATACATTCAGGGCAGAGGTAGCCAAAAAGTCTATTGGGGCAGGTGCAGACATCATCAATGATATTTCAGGAGGTACTTTGGATGCAAACATGCTAAAGACGGTAGCAGATTTGCAGGTGCCTTATATACTAATGCATATGCGGGGCACTCCTGAAACAATGCAACAAGATACTGCTTACAAGAATCTGGTAGAGGAAGTGCTGGATTTCTTTGTGGAGCAGTCAAACAAGTTTTATGAGCTAGGGGGGAAGGATTTGATTTTGGATCCAGGTTTTGGTTTTGCCAAAACAACGGAGCAGAATTATGAATTGATGGATCATTTGCCTGAACTAAAAGTCTTGAATTTACCGTTGCTAGTAGGGATTTCAAGAAAATCAATGATCTATAAGAAGTTAGGGATTATTCCTCAAGAGGCACTTAATGGAACAACAGTGCTCAATACGAAAGCAGTAATGAAAGGTGCTGATATATTAAGGGTACATGATGTAAAAGAAGCTGTAGAAGTTGTCAAGCTTTTAGGCTATCATACAGCATAATAGACGGCTAATTAATGTGGTGCCAAACACTTTATGATTATTTAAAACTAAAAAAAGTCCAAGCTTAATTATCTTTATTCTCACTTAGAAAAACAATACAGCCGTTAGCGAATGTTATTATTTGAAATTGGGTTTCTGGAAATAAAACTGGTGGATGTAGTGGATATCTTAATGGTATCTATACTGCTATTTAACCTCTACAAGCTGATTCGGGGTGGTGTAGCCCTGAAGATTTTTGTGGGGATTTTGGCGCTATATCTCACTTACCAAGTGGTGAAGGCAACAGAAATGGAACTGCTTTCGGCTATTTTGGGACAGTTTATGGAAGTAGGTGTCCTTGCCGCAATCATACTTTTCCAACCTGAAATCCGAAAGTTTTTGATATTGGTAGGTAATTCCACAGACTTTAAAAACTTTCCTTTATACCGCTATTTCAGAAGTCGCCGTACGGGAGAAAACACCTTGAAGTTGGCACCTATCATTGAGGCAATGAAGGAAATGGGTGCTACTAGCACAGGAGCTTTGATTGTTTTGTCTAAGGATGACCCATTGGACTTCTTCGCTGATACAGGCGACAGGATTGACGCAGAAATCTCGAAAAGGATTCTGTTGTCAATTTTTTATAAAAATAGCCCTTTGCATGATGGTGCTGCCATAATTCACAACAACAGGATCAAGGCTGCCCGTTGTATCTTACCTGTAACAGATAAGCAGAATATTCCTGCAACTATGGGACTTAGGCACAGGGCTGGTATTGGTATGACAGAATCAACCAATACAGTGGTGCTGGTAGTTTCGGAAGAAACAGGTCAGATGTCTTTTATCCATGCAGGTAAAATCTATCATAACCTTTCCTCAATGGAAATCAGGCAGAAAGTAAGAGATTACTTCTCGGATGATTTTAAAGATGAGAGTAAAATCTCGCTTAAAAAGCAGCCTGATGAGACTGTAGAAGTAGACTCTTGAATTGAGTCATTATACAGAATGATTAAAATGCAGCCGTTGAGACGATTTCTCAAGGGCTTATTTTTTTATATTGGGATGAAAAAGTACCCATTTTTCCTCATTTGGGTATGAAAGCTCCCTTTTAAAATCAAATAACATGAAACTAATAAAAGTAGCTGGAGGTGAACTGAATCAGATTCCGTTGGATTGGGATCATAATAAGCAGAATATCCTCGACAGCATTGAAGATGCTAAGAAACAGCAAGTCTCTATGTTGTGCCTGCCAGAACTCTGTATAACAGGCTATGGATGTGAGGATGCTTTCTATTCTACAGGGGTTCACCAGATGGCATTGGAAGTACTACATGAGTTGCTTCCTGCTACAAAAGGGATTGTGGTTTCTGTAGGTCTGCCATTGGTATACCAGAATCGAGTATTCAATGCAGCTGCATTATTAGTGGATGGCGAGATAGCAGGTTTTGTAGCCAAAAGATATCTGGCAGGCAATGGGATTCATTATGAGCCAAGATGGTTTACTCCGTGGACAGAAGGAGCTGTTGGTGAGGTGAGTTTTGAATACTATGATTTACCAGAAAAGTTCCAGAAGAAAGTTTATCCGATAGGGGAGCTGTTTTTTGAAGTTGATGGCGTAAGAATAGGCTTTGAAATATGTGAGGATGCATGGGTCGCTAACCGCCCGGGACGGAACCTCTATGCTTATGGTGTGGATGTGATTTTGAATCCAAGTGCCAGCCATTTCGCTTTCGGTAAACTGGAAGTTAGAAAGCGTTTTGTGATGGAAGGTTCAAGAGCTTACGGAACTGTTTATGTATATGCGAACCTTCTGGGAAATGAAGCAGGTAGGGCAATTTACGATGGAGGTGTTGTAATCGCATCAGTTGGGCAGCTTAGAGCAATTAGTGAGCGATTGACATTCCATGATTATAAGGTGACTTCAGCAGTGGTAGATGTAGACCTTGGAAGGTTAGAAAAATTCCAGAGTAGTTCATTTGAACATATCACAAAGGAATCAGGTCATCATATTTGTATCAAGGACTATAAGTTTCCGGAAGCAAAACTGGAAGCGTATGAACGGGATGAAGCTTCTTGGGAGTTTAGTGAAACTTTACAAGAGGAGGAGTTTGCGAGAGCTGAAGTTCTTGGACTGTTTGACTATATGAGAAAAAGCTACTCAAAAGGCTTTGTTGTTTCCTTGAGTGGAGGTGCTGATTCTTCTGCAATTGTTTCCTTGATATGGTTGATGGTTCAAATGGGAATCAAGCAACTGGGAATGGACGGTTTTAAAAAGAAGCTGTTTTATTTCAAAGAGATACAAGAAGCTTCAACTGAAGCTGAAATAGTGAATGCCTTACTGACCACTGCTTACCAGCCGACAGAGAACAGTGGTGATGTGACGTGGAATGCAGCCAAGTCTTTGGCAGAAGCAGTCAATGCCAAGTTTTATAGATTGGATGTCAACAACGTTTTCAAGGAATATATTCGAATTGTAGAGGAGAGTATCGAAAGACCGTTGACTTGGGAGCAGGATGATTTGGCACTCCAAAACATTCAGGCTAGGGTAAGGGCTCCTTCAGTTTGGATGTTGGCAAATATCAATGGAGCACTGTTGTTGTCAACAAGTAACCGTTCAGAGGCTGCTGTTGGGTATGCCACTATGGATGGTGATACAAGTGGAGGACTAAGCCCGATTGCTGGTATTGACAAGGCATTTTTGCGTCAATGGCTGGTTTGGTTGGAGAAAGAAGGTGTTGACAGGAATTTGACGATTCCTGCATTGAAGTTTGTAAATGACCAACAGCCTACTGCTGAACTTCGCCCACAGGACTCCAAACAAACTGATGAAGGAGACCTGATGCCATATGACCTGCTCGATGAGATAGAAGGTGCGGCCATTCGTGATAAGAAGATGCCAGTTGAGTGCTACAGCATTATGCGTTACAAATTTCCTCAGTATAGCAGTGAGCAACTGAAAGGTTGGATTACGAAGTTTTTCAGGTTGTGGAGCCGTAACCAATGGAAACGTGAAAGGTACGCTCCGTCATTCCATTTGGATGACAAAAACCTTGATCCGAAAACTTGGTGTCGATTCCCAATTCTTTCAGGAGGTTTTAACCGTGAGCTGAGAATGTTGGAAGAACTGAAAGACTAAAAGCCATAAGTTGGCAAAAGAAAAAAGCCTCGTCAATAGACGGGGCTTTTCTTATTTACTCGCAAATTTAGTATAAATAATGGCAGTTTATACATGTTCAATATTTACTCATGTCGGTATCGAGACCTTAGTTTTCGGATTTTTTCAGCCCTTTCAAGTTGTGTATATCTGTATTTTGATAATAGCTCATTTAGGTTGATGGTAACTTTTTCCAGCACATATAAGGTGTCATCACCCCCACCAATATGCAGCTGAAGCCATTCGACTACTTCAAAGTATGGAATAGGAGCATCAACGCCTGCATCTTTCAGGAAATTCACGGTAAGCCTTGTCCAATTATCACCTTCCTGAACGATATAAGTGACAGAAGCTTTATTAGGATATTCGTGGGCACGAGCTTGGGATTCGCAATGAGTGAAAATTAGTAATCCAATCAGTAATAAAAGTTTAGCAGAGACGTGAAATAGTAGTTTCATGATTTTATTATTTTGATTAGTTATTTGTCATTATTTAGTTAAATGATTGTGTTTGTTTGATTTGATAATGCTAATATAAATAACATAAAGTGTAAATGTCAAAATAATTACCATAAAATTGACATAATTTATATCAGTGTTAATTTTTTGAACTTTCATTGGGCTTATTCAAATAGAATGATTCAGAACGTAATAGAAGTACGGAGTCGAAGAAATATGAAAAAGAAATATGTCGGTTTGATAAAATATGGATACATTCAGTAAATAGCATTCTGCTAAGTCACGAGATAATAACCCACCACTTTATGACATCATTATGGAAGAACAGCTACCTCCTGCTGTGGCTGATTATGGTGTGCCTTACTCATTCAACCTTTGCTCAAGAAAAAGAAGCCAGTACATTTTCTCCTAATATTTCATATGGATCTAAAGGGTTTGAGTTCAAATCGGGCAATGACCTATTTAGCCTTCAATTTCAGTCCAGACTCCAGTTTCGGTTTGCCACGCCTAGAGATCAAGACCCCTTAAGTTTTGATGATTTTAGGGAGGTTCCTCAGGTTGTATTTAAGATTAATAGGGCGCGGCTTAAAGTAGGAGGGCATGCTTACAAGTCTTGGTTGAAATACTACTGGGAGTATGAACTGGCACGAGGCAACCTGCTCGATTTTAGGATCATGATTGAAAAGTGGGATTTCTTTCGGGTTAAGGTAGGGCAATGGAAGACTTATTATACCCGAGAAAGGGTGATTTCTTCTGGTAAGCAACAGATGGTAGACCGTTCTATCGTCAACAGGCCATTTACGCTGGATAGGCAACAAGGTGTTGAGATAAGTGGGAGAGTTGAGACTATAGTGGATTTTAGTTATTACTTGTCTGTATTGACAGGGACGGGTAGGGCAGTATTGGAGAACGACGACCGAAACTTGATGTATGTAGGGCGTTTACAATGGAACATCTTCGGAAAAGAAGTCGATATGTCGGGTTCAGATATACCCGTACACGAATCTCCAGCTGGAATTATCGCACTGGGAGCAGCTACTAACCAAAGTAGGTATACCCGCTTTTCCTCAGCAGGTGGAGGTCAGTTGGAAGGGTTTGAATCCGGAGAGGCAGGGCAGTATAAATTAAAGCAGTATTTGGTAGAGACTGCCTTCAAATGGAAAGGCTTTTCTTGGCAACATGAAACCCATTGGAAAAGAATTGACGATCGGTTAAATGGTACAGTGTCAGATTTAGAAGGAAGTTACTTTCAGGCAGGATACTTTTTTGGAAATATTTGGGATTGGTTTCCAATGCCATTAGAGCTGGCAGGAAGGTTTGCTTATTACAGACCAATCTATCTAAGAGGTGAAGACAAGCAGGATGAATACGGACTTGCCTTCAACTGGTTTTTTGTAGAACATCGTAATAAACTGACTGCCGAGTGCTCTTACTTCAAGATCAGTGAAAATGAATTCGATGAAGTTGGAGGTGCTAGGTTCAGGGTTCAATGGGAAATATCATTCTAGCTATTCTCCTCATTATATTGCAAAGCGTGAAGCTGTAGTCCTGAAGCTTGAGCCATAAAACTGATCGGACCGTCTCCTCCACTTTTGAGGGCTGTATCAAATTCTTCCCAAGTTAGTGACCCTCTTCCAAGACTGCATAGTGCACCCATCATTACACGTACCTGATGCCTTAAAAATCCCTTTCCTTTTATCCTAAATAAGTAACTCTTTTCAGGAAAGAAGCTGGCAGTATATAAGTCATTGTCGACAATTTCACAAAAGTCAATTTCACGCTCAAAAACAGCATCCTTGGCTGGCTTTACGCAAAATCGTTGGAAGTTATTAAGCCCTTCATAGCGCTTGGCGCCTTTTTTCATCAGTTCGATATCCAACTCCTCAGGAAAGTTGGACATGTATGGAGCACAAAAGGGATGTATCTTTTCACCATAGGAGAAAAGGTAGATATACTCTTTTTGCTTGGAGTCTTGAATAACGTTGAACTTATCATCGACTTCCTCTACACTCAATACCCTGATATCACTAGGCAAATTGATATTCAGTGCTTCTTTTAGCGTTTCAGGATTTTGTTCCTGCCAAACGAAAAGTTCAAACGCAGCATGATTGGCAGAAACCAATGCATCTGTTCTGCTGGCAGCTAACGTGGTAAACTTAACTTCTCCTCCAAAGATATAATTGAAGGTTTTGTCCACCATTTCCTGAACAGTCTTAGCATTGGGCTGTTTCATCCAGCCGTGGTAGCGGTAGCCTAGATATTGAAATTGTACGAGGTAGTAGTAACGCTTCTTTTTCATGGGGCGCAAAACTACAAAAGAATTGCTTTGGCTACCAAATTGAGATAAAAAGAAAACCCGCTTAGATCACTCTAAGCGGGTTGTGGTAAGTATTGATTAATCTAGTACATCAAGTACGTCACTCACCAATCCAAATAGGAATCCTAATAACCCTCCACCACTTTCAGGAGTATTAGGGTTGCCCAATATTCCATCTTCTATTGCATCAAGAAGTGAAGTATCTGTATCGGCAAGCTGTAAGTCATCAAGTAAGTCAAGGACTTCAAGTAGGTCTTCTAAAGCACTTTCATCAAGAGCCAAAATTAGACTTTCGATTGTATCACTTAAAACATTATTAAGTAAATCGTCGATTGTAGTTAGAATACCATCATTTAGGAACTCTAAGTTATTCAGCTCTTCAATCAAGTCATTCAGTTCACTATCTGAAAGTCCATTCAATATTTCTTGAATTGTATTTGCAAGGCTGTCATTACCTCCTAGCAATTCATTAAGTGCTTCAAATAGCTCAGCGTCTTCACCTAACATTTCCAGAAGATCAACAAGTACATTTACATCATTGATACCTGCAATATTAAGTCCTTCTTCATCTAGAAGTAAACTGATCACATCATTCTCTACAACGATATCAAGAAGGTCATCCAACAAGTCTACATTGATTTCCCCAAGGTTCAGAGAGGTTAGTAGGTTGATTAGGTTTTCGCCTCCAATCTCGATTTCGATTCTTACAATTTCATTCTCTGATGACAGGTCAATATCAATATCATTGTCATTCAACTCACCTTGGTCAAGAAGCAGTACCTCAGTTCCTGTACAACCGAAGATTTTTGCATCAATCACATTGATTAGACCTAATCCTTCTAGTGGAACTGTGATATTTGTCGTAACTGAAGGGTCTGCACAGATTGTGATTTTAGCAATAGGGGTGTCATCTGTCAATGATGCCAAATCTAGCTCAAGTGCCGCTTCAAGGATTTCAAAATCAATAACAGGAGCACCACTTGGTGAAATATTACAAACGTCACATTCAGAGCCGCCTGGAGGCATGAATCCTTCACAGTCAAAGCTACCATCATCTTCAAAAGAGAAGAAGTCGTAACCAGTTGGGTTAATTTGACAAGGTTGGAAACAAGCTTCTGGGAATAGGTGATACCAGTATGAGCCATCTGAGTCAGACATTGCTTCGTGCAGACCACCTGAACCATAAAACTGGTCCAAAGTAAACTCATACTTCACAATAACACCGTCTTCTCTTGTGAACTCAAGCTTGTACATTTCATTACCATTCTCATTGTTTCTGGCAGGGATTGGTAAGCACAGGATTCTATTGTCCTCTACTTCACTTCCAGGTTCATTCGAATCAGCATATGCTTCAACATATACATTATCAATCATCTTGTAAAGTTTGCCACTGATCTGTGCTACTTTATGTTCTCCTTCATACGAACAGATGTTTGAGAAGAAATACACTCTGTTTACGTTTACAGAAACTTGAGTGAAATTAAAGTACGCATAACCGAAATTAGGCAATACACCTTCTTCTTCGATACAAAGTACCTGTACATCGATTCTTTTCTTTTCAAATTTCTCTACTTCAAATTGGAAGCTAAGTGTTTTGCCTTCTTCTACATATGAAGCATAAGGAGATCCTGTTAGAGGAGCAGCTGCCAAGAACTCATCAGCTTGGTTTTTTACTTCAAACCTTTCGAGGCTATAAGTCTTGCCTGGGATCAATTTGATAGGTTGTGTGAATTGTGATGTATTGCCTTGCCCGTCAGGGGTTAGGAAGATGTCAGGGTCTCCACCATCTACACTGTTGTAGGCATACACACCATCTGTTTCATTGTAAATCTTGATACAGATTTTAGTCGCCTCATCGAGCATGTCACAAGAGTTGATTTCCTCTTCAGAAACTCTACCATTTGCAGGAGGATTTCCCATAGACTGAATGTCAAACTGAAGCTCAACGGATTCATTCGGAGATTCAACTATATCATCTTCATGTTTGGTACATGAAAACAATAGGGTGATAAGCATGGCGCATAAAGCCATGAGTTTTACATTCTTTTTCATCTTTCAAAAAGGTTAATAATACATTAGAAATTATCATGGTTTTTCCCCAGTAAGTCTAGATTTTGATTTGGCGCTAACCCCTTTGGAAATAAATCAGAAGGGTGTAAGCAGCCGGTATCCTTCCAATTTGTTTTTGGTCAAACTAGAGGGCATAAGAATTCAAGGTGTCAACTGGCAGGTTGACAGGTATTCATAGAAATGTGAATCAAAAGCAGGTTGTCTGCTTTTTAGAAAATTAGGATAAGAAGGGTTATTGGGGAATTGGATAGGTTGGGGTTTTTTAA
The DNA here is from genome assembly GCF_036880985.1 of Limibacter armeniacum. NCBI lineage: Bacteria > Pseudomonadati > Bacteroidota > Cytophagia > Cytophagales > Flammeovirgaceae > Limibacter > Limibacter armeniacum. Next base: position 202,053 of record NZ_JBAJNO010000009.1, on the reverse strand, counting down.
CGAATCATAGCACTTTCATTAATGGTTAAACATAGATTAATTATCATGGAATTTGCCTTAAAGGCAGCTTTTCAATTGTTTGATTGTGATGTTTAAAAAGTGATGATTTATGAGAATGTTCAGCTTGTTGAATCAAAAGTAGGGAGAATTATAGATGTAAGTTTTGTAAAAAAGCGACAAAAAGATTATTGAGGGGTAATCAATTGTAGTAGTGATAATTATCATTGTTTTGTAGAGGTGATAGATCAATGTTTTTTAGTAGTAAATAGACGAATTTAAAGTTGATATCAGAGAGGTATCGCTACTAAAAGTGGCATGTTTTCTTATTTACTTTACTACTATGTTTGACCATAAATATTCGATCGTTAGATGGCGTGCTCACAGTAGCACTTTGGACAGTAAGCCAGTTCATACATTGGAAATGCTTGATAATAACATGAGCAGAGAAGATGTGTATCAATTGCAACAAAAAATGAGACACCCTAATAATGCTACAGAGCAGGGTCTTCGCAGTCAGTACCAACATGCTTTTGTAGTACCAATGATTGCTTTGGAAGAGTTTGACGTAAGGGTAGAGTTCTAAAGTTTAAATCAACTATAAATGGTACAATTGAAGCAATGTCAGGGCAGGTTCCATAATGGAGATCTGATTTGAAAGCGATGCAGTAATAGTTATACTGTATCGCTTTTTCTGTTTATATGGATTGTAATTTACTTTTTTGGCTGATGACTTGATGAGAGGCAAACATCAGGATAATTGCTATTGAAATCAGTAGCACAAAAGTAGTCTGAAACCAGATTTCAAACATGTAGGCAAATAGAACGGGAGCTAAAGCCGTGAGGAATACCATAAAGGTTGAGACTTGGCTTTTGACTGTACCCATTTTATCTACACCATACAACTCTGCCCATAGAGCGCTCCCAGCCACACTTCCAAAGCTGATACTGACACCAACCATCCCCATAAAAAAGATCAATGTGTAAGCATGATTAGAAAACAATACAGCCAGCATTCCAATTACAAGAGGAAGCAAGGTGAAAGGGATAATTCTTTGGGCTGTAAACCTGTCAACCAAAGGCCCTGTAAAGATGGTCGTAACGATTCGGCATGTTCCGAATGAACTGATTGCGGCGGCGAACCACATTAGGTCTAATCCCATGGCATCAACAATCAAGTTCTGGTTAATCAAAAAGCCAGCAGTGATAAATGGCGTATAGACAATCATAAATGCCAATATCAAAAAGCTGGGTGAGGTACGTAGTCTTTTGATGAAAGCTTTATTGTCCTTGAAGTTTTGTTTGTTGGTCTGCTTTTCCTCAATGTTTGGCTTGGCTTCTTTTCTGCCAAATGCCATAATGCTAATAGGAAACAGCGTGATAATGGCAAGTGAGATAAATATCCATACTGTACTCCAATCGTATTGTTTCAGCAAGATGACAATTAGGGTAGGAGCCATCAGTTCTCCTATAGACATACCTAATGTTGCAAAGGAAAGTGCTTTGCCTCTGTTTGCTTCAAAGTACCTACCCATGGCTGTTGCTCCCGTAAGTGGCATCAGACCTTGAGCTGACAGGCGAATACCAGTAAGGGAAAGCCCCAGCATAATCCAGTTTTGAGATTGGGAGAGTAAAAAGCAGCATACAGCCAAAAGGACTCCATTGGCAAGCGTGAAAGTCTTGATCCTGACTCTATCAATTAAAGGGCCTACAACAGACAATGCCACTGCTCCACCTAATGTTGCCATACCATACAACTTTGCAAATTCAGCATTATCCAGATTTACTGAAGTGATCCAAGCAGGGACAAACAGGCTAATGAAGAACGATTGCCCACAACAGGAAAAAAGGTAGTGTAAAAGCCCAAAAATGGTATCATGAGGATGTTTGCGTACAAGTTGCCAGTAGTTCATGAAGTTGAGAGTCTTTTGGAAATAAAAAAACTGACCGAAGTCTTCACTTCGGTCAGTAAAATATTAACCTAACCTGATATAGATTAAGCGTTCAGTTTTTCAATAGCTGTTTCAATTCGGCTGGCAACTTCTTCCTTGCCTAAAATCTCCTGCATAATCATCAGGTCAGGGCCATTGCCTACGCCTGATACAGCAACACGAAGTGCTTGCATCACTTGGCCGATCTTCATATCATGAGCAGCCAAAGTGTCATTCAGTTGCGTGTGTGCATTTTCAGCATTGAACTCCTCAATACCACGGATTGCATTGGCATAGTCGCCAAGTGCCGCAGCTACTTCAGGTTTCCACTTCTTTCTGACTACTTTTTCATCATAGCTGTCAGGAGCTACAAAGTAGAATTTGCCTTTTGGCCAGAATTCATTAGGGAAAGTTACACGCTCTTTCAGTTGGTTTGCTACTTTGGCAGCTTTCTCCTGTGAGCATTCAATACCTTCGGCTTTCAAGTCCTCCAATAGGTATTGAGCCAACTCATTGTCATCTTTCTCTTTCAGGTATTGTTGGTTGTACCATTTTGCTTTGTCGAAGTCAAACTTAGTACCTGCTTTTCCAACACGCTCAATGGTGAATCTTTCGATCAGTTCATCCATAGAGAAAATCTCTTCAGTTGTACCAGGTGCCCATCCAAGGAATGCCAAGAAGTTGATAAAGGCATCTGGAAGGAAGCCATCCTGCTTGTAACCAGAAGACTTGTCTCCTGTAGTAGGGTCAGTCCACTCAAGTGGGAATACAGAGAAGCCCAGTCTGTCGCCGTCACGCTTGCTCAGTTTTCCATTGCCATCAGGCTTCAGGAGAAGCGGAAGGTGTGCGAATTGAGGCATTGTATCTTCCCAGCCTAAGAATCTATATAGCAATACGTGAAGGGGTGCTGAAGGAAGCCACTCCTCACCACGGATTACGTGTGTGATTTTCATAAGGTGGTCATCTACCACGTTAGCCAAGTGGTATGTAGGCATACCATCTGATTTCATCAGGATTTTATCATCAATGGTATGTGCGTGTACCATCACCCAACCACGAACCATGTCGTTCAGGCGGATTTCCTCTTTGCGAGGAACTTTCAGACGGATTACATAAGGTTCACCAGATGCGATGCGCTCTTTTACTTCCTCTTCTGAAAGTGTCAGAGAGTTTTTCATCTGCATTCTTGTGATAGAGTTGTACTGCTGGTTGGCAACGTTGGCAGCCTTAAGGCGCTCACGCATTTCTTCAAGTTCTTCAGAAGTGTCAAATGCATAGTACGCATTGCCTTCGTCAATCAATCGCTGAGCATACTGCATATAGATGTCCTTGCGTTCAGACTGACGGTATGGTCCGCACTCGCCTGGGTTCCAAGGAGACTCATCAGTGAAAATACCAGCCCATTCCAATGATTCTTTGATGTACTCTTCAGCACCCGGAACAAAACGGGTACGGTCAGTATCCTCAATTCTCAAAAGGAAATCACCACCGTGGTGTTTGGCAAAAAGGTAGTTGAAAAGTGCGGTCCTAACCCCACCAATATGCAGAGGACCTGTTGGGCTTGGAGCAAATCTTACCCTTACTTTATCCATTATTCAGCGATATTTATTACTTAAAAACTTAGTATCTCTTTATTTAAGAAGGATTTGTGACAAAATAGTCCAATTCCTCCCTTGCAGTTTGCAAGTGCGAAGGTAGTGAATTTTATCTTCGTAATAAACTTTACTGTACTGTGAGAAGGACTTCTATGAAGTGAGGAAATCTAATGCGGAATGTTCGTTTGGGCAGGGATAAATCAACGGAGTTGATAACAGGTTGACTTGCTATAAGATAGGAGGGGTTATTTCAAAAACTGAACTCAACATTGACCTGAAGGCGTTCCATATTGGTTTTAAGATCACCTAGCGGTTGAATAAGTTTTCCTAAATAAAGAATACCAGAAAATCGGACATTATTGGTTAAGCTATACCTGCCTGTCAGCCGGTGACCCTTGATGTTGGTACCGGGTCTGTACCCTGACTCTTCACCTGAGTTGGGTAATGGATTCTGATAGTATGCCCCAAAGTCAGAGTCCACTATTTCTTCATACCATGAGTCCTTTTCTAGGTACTTATATCGGTACGTAAATGACCAAGTGTTTTTCTTTCCATCTTCACCAAAACGTACTGCAATTGTCCAAGCCTTATTATCCTGTTCAGGGTCAAAGTTATATAAATACTCTGCAGCCAATTGAATTGAGAATCGATCAAATCCTCCAAACTTCCCAAAGTTATAACCGATAGCCCCATCCAGAATCAAGTTCTTGAAAGCATAGATAGGAGCTCCGTCTTCGTCTCGAGTGTTGCCAATATTGCTATTGGGGACAGCTTCGTTTGTCAATGCTTTGGCGTCCCTGATTTCAGCATAAGCTCCCCCAAAAAGAAGGTGGATATTCTCATTGTGATAATCGTGCCCTAAATAGGCACCTACAAGGTGAGGGTCTTCTGAACTATCAGCGTTCTCATCCAGTACCAGATAAGCACAGTTTAAAACAATGTTCTGTCTTTTGTCAATATTGAAATACCACTTGTTAGCAATTCCCTCAGGGGTATAGTCATTGTCAAAAACAATATCAGAAAACTCATTAGGGTTTTTGAATTTGCCTACCGAGAGCCTTGTTTTGATTTTACTGCCAATAGATGGTGTCCAAGATGCGTAAGCCCAATCGGCAAAAATATATTTTTTGGAGCCGTTGGAGGTAAAGCTGGTATTTCCAGAGATGGGATCACCACCGTATTCAGGTCCTACAAGATCACTGGAAGTAAGTTTGATACCTACCTCAAAGTTTTTGGGCAGTTCTATGATAAAAGCGATACGTACTCTGTACCTCAGTCTTCTTCTGTTTTTAGCACCTAATTGCTGCTCACTATTTCCGTAGATGGCATCATATCTAGCCCTGAAATCTCCATTGAAATAAACGGAAACAGTATCCTGTTCACTGATTTCAAACTTGAGCATTTTGGCAAGCTCTTCATTGCTGAATGCTGTTTCAAAATCTTTCTTGACTTTGGGGTTTCGTTCTTGAGCGAAGCAGGCGATTAGGGTAAAATGGGATAGGATTAGGAATAGAAACAAACGTTTCATGATGTTGGATATGGGTTTGAAAAGTTATTAGAAGAAAAATAACGGTTGTGAAGCTCAATAACCGATAATGAATGGTAAGAATTGTTAGCTGAAAAAGATTAAAAAAAGGCTTATCGAATGGGTGTTCGATAAGCCTTTTTGATATAGTGTTTTAGCCTTTATTACTTGACCTTTTTTACGGCAAAACTGACTAAGATAACTGCCATACACCCGATGACATTGTACCAAAGGAAAGGCACTTCTGTAAAGAAGAAACAATAGAGTACCACGATTTCGGAAATGATACCTGCAATAAATACTGCCTTGCTGCCAATCTGCTTGAAGAAGAAGGCCACCATAAAGATACCTAGGATTACACCGTATACCAGTGAGCCTAATATGTTTACAGCTTCAATCAAGGTGCCTAACCTGTTGGCGTACATGGCAAAGATAATGGCATATATACCCCAAAAGATAGTGACCAGTTTTGAAACCATGACATAATGCTGGTCTGTTCCATTCGAGTTGAAAATTCTTTTGTAAAGGTCGACAACTGTTGTGGAAGCTAATGCATTCAGCTCGGATGAAGTAGAAGACATGGAAGCTGATAGGATAACGGCAATGAGTAACCCCACCAAACCAGAAGGTAGGAAATCCTTCACAAAGGTCAGGAATATATAATTCGTATCGTTAGTGTCAGCTTCCGGCATAGCCTTCTCAATAGTGGCTATTGCCTGCTTTCTTAATTTCTGTGATTGAGCATCGGCAGCTTTCAAAGATTCAGTAGCTGCAGCTTGTTGGGCGATGTCTTGGTTTTCCAGCGCATCTACTAGATTAAAGGCTTCCTGTTTCCTGTTTTCTTGTGCCAGTTGGTATTGCTGTTCAATCTCTACCAACTCTGTTTTATATGCTGTTTCATGGGCAGATTCTAACAACACTTTATTAAAGAAAATAGGGGAGGTGTTGAAGAAGTAAAATACATATACCATTGCGCCAATAAACAAAATCAGGAATTGCATTGGAATCTTGATCATACCATTGAAAAGTAATCCAAGACGGCTTTGCCCGATTGAACTTCCTGATAAATAACGCTGTACTTGAGACTGGTCGGTGCCAAAATAGGAGAGTGCAAGAAAGAAGCCGCCAATCAGACCTGTCCAGATATTGTATTTGCTGGTTGGGTCAAACTCAAAATCTACGGCATTCAGCCTACCCATTTTACCTGCCAAATGAAGGGCATTGTCAAAAGAAACCGTTTCAGGTAAGAACCATACTACGAGAATTCCCGCCATCAGCATCCCGATAAAGATGACTGCCATTTGGAGTTTCTGTGTTTGGTTAACGGCTTTTGTACCTCCTACAACGGTATACATTACTACTAGCAGACCAATTGCGATAATGGTAAAGTTAATGTTCCAGCCTAGTAAAGAGGAAAGTATTAAGGCAGGGGCAAAGATGGTGAATCCGGCAGCTAAACCTCTTTGTGTCAGAAAAAGCAAGGCTGCAAGAATTCGTGTATTTACATCAAAACGCTTTTCGAGATATTCATAGGCAGTGTAAACGTTTAGCCTGTGATAAATGGGTACAACAGCAACGGAAAGGACTACCATTGCCAGCGGCAGACCAAAGTAAAACTGCACAAAACGCATTCCATCAGTATACGCTTGTCCAGGCGCTGAGAGAAACGTAATGGCGCTTGCCTGTGTCGCCATGATGGAGAGCGCAACCGTAAACCATTTAGCTTCACGATTTCCCAGTAGGTAGCTTTGCATGTCGTTCTGTTGGCGTGTTTTCCATATACCATAGATGACAATAAATGCCAAGGTACCACCAAGAACTGCCCAATCTAAAAAAGTCATATATCTAAGTCTGTTAGTTGATCTGTATTATCGCTGAAATTGTAATTACTGAAGTCGTTGTAACAATGTATGAAATGATTATTCGAATGATTTTGTAAACCAGTAAAACAGCAGGATCAACAATGCTAGCTCTCCAATGACAACAGCATAAAGTTGCTTCCAGCTTTTAAAGATTTTTGGGAGGCTTTCATTTTCATACTCCTCCATTTCATTTTTAGAGTCAGAAATATTCATTTTCAAATAAATACTTTGTGTAAAAACTATATTTCGCTTATTTTCACTTAAATACATATTAGAAAAACCCAATTCTATTTAATCCTCATTACCATGAATAACAAAGTTTACAAGCTGGGCTACCTTGGTGCTATCACAAGTGCTGTGGGTATCCTGATGAAACTGGGCAATTTGCCAGGTGCTACTATCGCCATGATGAGTGGAATCGTCCTGACGGTCATATTCATCAGTATCTTTTTGTATTTTAATAAGAACCTTCTCTAGTGAAAACGGAATGCCCGAAGTGTTTTCAAGACTTCGGGCAAGTGATTTTGTTATTTGGCTTTTGAGTCAAGACTCGCTTCTGCATCAAATGCAATCATGTTTGCGAACAACCTGAAAGCACCAGGTACAGCGGCAGGTAACTCCCTGAACCATGAAATACCTGTGTAGATGTAGGTACCTTTACCGTATTGAGTTGCTAGTGTAGCACCCGTTTTTACTTCTTCTCCAGGATCGTGCATTGAGAACAGTGGCGTATAGTGTTCATCCCATTCATTTGGGAAGTACAAGCCTCGTTCCTGAACCCAATTGCTGAAGTCAGCAGCAGTGATCTTGTTTGGGGAATTTACCAAAGGATGCTCAGGTTGAAGTACAGTAACTTCAGCTTCTTCTACAGTAACTCTGTCACGAGATAGCTGAAGTGGGTATGGACCCAAGTCATTGGTAACAAGTCTGTGTGAGGTATTGTATTGGACAATCAAGTTACCGCCGTTTTCTACGTATTTCATCAGTTCCTTTTGGTGGAACTTCATTCTCGGGTTGACGTTGTAAGCACGTACACCTGTAATGACTGCATCGTATTTTTGTAAAGTGGCTGCATTGATGTCTCCATTTTCCAGAATGTCTACTGTATATCCTGCAGCCCTCAATGCTTCAGGAATGGCATCACCAGCACCTTCTATGTATCCTATTAGTTCTTTGCCTCCTCTGTCAATATCAAGCTTAACAAGTTTAGCTTCAGCAGAAGGGAATAAAGTCTGAATTGGAATGTGTGCATAGTCTATGACATTCAGTTCATAAGATGTAGTGTGGCCATCTACGATAGATTCAATCTTAAGCGTTGCTTCAGAGGCACTGGCAGGAGGTGTCACCATAAAGGTTAGTAACTGCTCATCAAACTTGTCGTTCAGTTTTACTTCAACTGAAGCAGGTGTCACGCTCCACCCTTCAGGAACTACCGGTCTGACAGTAGCAGAAGTATTAGCTTTTTGAGCTTTCGCTAAAACCTTGATCGCTTTGCCTTTTCCGTTGGCAAAGATCATGACTTTGTCTTGAAGGTTCGTAGTGATAGCCGGTGTAACAGCCAGTGGTCTGTATCGTTCTCCATCAACCGGGTCTGTCCACTTGTAGAGTACAGGAATCTCGTGGTTGACATTTACACCATTGATATTGTAAGTGATTTTTACAGGAACAGCAGCAGGGTTTTGAGGAAGCCCGATTACTTTTTGGTCACTTACTACAAACATGCCTTTTGTTTCCTTTTCAGCTAACCAGTAAGGCTGTGAAATAGGGTAGGCAGCAGGCACTTTAAATGTCGCTTCAGCTGAAGTCATCTTGTTGAATGCTGGTGTCGCTTCTTCAAGCTTGATCGTACCTAGCTCATCCACCTTGATATTTTCAACTTTAACTTCAGTGTTACTTCTTCTGATCAAATTGATTCTAACACTCAAACTGTCACCTTTTGCAATGCTATAAGCTTCACTGGTTGCTTCTTGCCAGATGCCAGCACATTGAAGAATCAGTTCTTCCACTTCTTGCTCCTTGATTTGTACCCATGCAGATTCATCTTTCAAGTTACGGATATCAGTCAGAAGTGAGGTGAGTGCCTCGACACTAGCAGCAGGGTTTTCTACACTGAAGTTGCTGTTGATGGCTTTTACTTTTTCAGCGATTTTCTTTCCACCTTTTATGCGGTTCCATGTTAGGTCGATGCCTTCAAAAAGGTCATTTTCAGCTTTGTCACCTTTTAGGTGTGAAAGGTATTCTATTTCCATACCTCTTTGCATGGCAGCTCCAAAACCTTGGCTTTTATGCTGAGAGCGACTTGTTGAGGCTATTTCACCCAAGGATTTTCCCAATAATGCATTATAACCGCCAACGTCTATGGATAAGTATTTTGACGGGTCGAACTCAGCTCCTGTGGTTCTGAAAAACCAAGAAGAAGTGTTCCATAAGATTCTTTTAGGTTGCCAAGTATCTACATACTTCAGTTGCTCAGGAAAACGCTTAGGGTCGGCTGCAGCTTCAAAAGCTTCTACAGCGATCAATGCAGAGGTAGTGTGGTGTCCGTGAGTGAGGCCTCCTCTATCTGGAGAGAAACGGGTAACCATTACGTCAGGTCTGAATTTTCTGATCGCCCAAACTGCATCTGCGAGCACCTGTTCCTTGTCCCAGATATTTAAGGTCTCTTCAGGGTTTTTGGAGTATCCAAAGTCATTAGCACGTGAAAAAAACTGTTGACCTCCATCTACATGTCTGGCAGCCAATAGTTCCTGAGTCCTGATGATTCCTAACTGTTCACGTATTTCCTTGCCTATCAGGTTTTGTCCGCCATCACCACGTGTAAGCGACAGGTAAGCTGTACGGATTCCCATTCCCCTCGAAAAATGGGTGATCATGCGGGTATTTTCATCATCAGGGTGTGCAGCCATGTACATCACGCTGCCCAATACACCAAGTTTGTTCAAGCCAGCCTTTATTTCGGAAGCATTCAGACTTTCTGTAGGCTTTACCTGCGCATAGGTCGTAAAAAATGAAGTGATTAGTAATGTTAAGAGTGTAAGTTGTTTCATGAATGAAATTTTAGATGCTGGAAGCAGAAGTTTAGAGTTCAGAACCAGAGGAGAATGCCGTTTGTTTGATAAGGCTCAATATTAAAGTAGAGACGCACAGTTTATATGCGTCTCTACAGTATTCAGAAGGAATTGCACCTCTCTGATTCTTAGTTCTTTTTGCTGTAAGCCTTCAGCCATTTTTTGGAAGCATTTTCTTTCCAAACAGCAAAATCTTTTTCCATTTGTGGCTGGAAGTACTCATAAGTACCGTCAGGGTTAGCCTTGCCAGCTTCCTGTGCTTCCAACATCAGGTCAAGGGCAGCATCCCAGTTTTCTTGCTCAGCAAGGAAACCAGCTTTTACCCACTTGTTCCAGAAATAGTCTTTTGTTGCAATTGATTTGTCGATCATGGCCATTGCATTTTCCATGTCTCCATTAGAAGCATAGTACTGAGCAATTCTTTGGTAATTTCTCCAAGCATTACCCAGTTCCTTTTTGGTTTGATCAATATTAGCCATTGCTACCTCATTAGTAGGAACGGTAACATTGAAAGAAACCATAGTTTTGTTCCACCAAAGCGTCACTTTACCTTCTGTTTCAGAAACAGGTTCAATCAGGTAAGCCAATCTTTCTTTCATTGGAGCTTCAGCAGGTTTTGCAGCAGCAGTCGCTACATCATCAGCTTTAAGCGCTTCAGTGTCTTGCTTACCGCCTTTAAGGTAAGTGAAAACACTGCTACCTTTGCCATTGAAGTGGAAAGTCCAATCTCCTTCAGCCATAGGTGTCAGGAAAATGTGGTAAGCGCCCGCTTTAAGGTCTTTACCGCCCACTTTTACGTCAGTGCTAAAAGTGATCTTTGTTGGTCCATTGGCACCGGCTCTCCATGCAACTCCATATGGCTCCAACTCGCCAAATACTTTTCTGCCTTTTACCGCAGGAGAAGAGTAGTCAACTGTGATGTCTGTCAGACCGACACGTGCCATTACACTTGCAGCAGGGCTAGGAGCAGGAAGTTCTTGTGCATTAGCGAAGTTGGCAAAGACCATTGCAACAACCAGCAAAAGTGCATTCATTAGTTTTGAGTTTCTCATAGGTGTTTAAACAGAGATTACTGTGAAAATTACAATTACAGGTTGCCAAAATAATAAAGACCATCTACTTATAACCTCCAACTGGTGTTAAAAAAAGTTGTGATTGTCTATTTCAGAGATAGCCCAACTTGAGTCTTACAGAATGAATATTAATTCAGTTTCTCGATTTTCAAGCTTTCAAGTACTTCATTGCCTCTGTCGGGGTAGTCTGTGATAAAACCATCGACACCCCACTCCAATAACTTGATCATGTCTTCTTTTTCATTAACAGTCCAAGGAATCACCTTCATTCCTTTTTTATGAAGATTCTTGATTGACTTTTTGTCTAGCAAGTGAAAGTCAGGGCTGTAAATCTGTGGAGTGAAGCCTAGGGCTGTTACGGCTTTTTTGTAATCCTTTTCACCCTCTACCAATAAAGCCAAGACCACATTTTTATGATGCCGCTTGAGGTATCTCAATGGACGGACGTCAAATGATTGAATGGTGAACCTGTCATAAGGAATCTTTTCATCAAGAATTACTGCCAAAACCAATTCTGAAAAACGATCGGGACTAGGATGATACTTGCCATCACTTTTTTCTGAACTCTTTATTTCAATATTGTAGCGAACGGGCGGAAGTCCTCTCTGTCTCTTATAGTCTTCAGCCATACGAAGTACTTCTGAAAGTAGTGGTTTGTAGACTTTCATTTGTTGTTGATCAGGAAAGCGCGGATGTTGTTTGCTACCTACATCAAACTGTTTGATTGTTTGATAATCCATCTCATATAGGTTGTAGCTTTTCTCTTGGTCAGCTGATATTGCTTTTCCGTCAGGGGCTAGGCTGATCTCATGGTTCATAAATGGCTCATGTGAAACCACGACAAGACTGTCTTTGGAGATGATAACATCAAGCTCCAAGGTGGTAACCTCTAAAGATAAAGCCTTTGAGAAAGCAGAAAGAGAATTTTCGGGTTCTAAACCTCTGGCACCCCGATGGCCTTGCAGGTCTATTTTTATTTGCGCATTTACATTGAAATGAGTCATCAGTAGCAGCGATAGTATTGGGTATAGTTTCTTTAGTAGCAGTTGCATTTAGGGTAGTTTAGTTTGATTTAGATTATATGGAAAGATTGAGTTTTATGATCGTACTAATCTAAGTTTAAATATGAAAATAATAGTCTTTTGAGATGTTTTATATAGAAATGCAAGGAATTTGAAATGAATGTTTTGGAACTTACTTGAAAAGCCAAAATAGAATCGTTAGATAGGAGTATTTGAAGCCATACTGAACCAAAAGACTTTAACCCTGCCATATGAAAAATGAAACCTTTAATGTAGTGGAACCCAATCAGTCTCTTTTGAAAATCAGGACATTTCCTGTGATGCACACGCTTCGAACCAACCTTCGTCCTTTGGTACTGCCTGATGCAGATAGATTGTATGAAATTTACTCTGATAGGGAAGCAATGAAGTACAGGGCATCACCGCCAATGAGGTTACCTGAAGATGCTTACACGATGATTGACGAGAGTTTGGAAGGTTTCAGGGATCTGAGTAAGATCAGGTGGGCCATTGCAGATCGCAATAATTCAGAACTGATAGGTACAGGTGGTTTTATGCACTTCGAAAATAGTGGCTGGTTAGGCGAAATAGGCTATTCTCTTGATAAGAACTATTGGGGAGTTGGAATTATGACGGAAGTAGTAATTAAACTATTGGAATTTGGTTTTGAAAAACTGGAACTGGAAAGTATTACAGCTACTTGTTTTATCAAAAACACAAGATCAGTGAATATGTTGGCAAAGTTAGGCTTTGAAGAAATAGAGCGTTTTTCAGCAAGTGGAAATTGGTATTCTCCTTTTGCCAACGCAATCAAGTATGAGCTTAAGAATAAGTAAGGTATATCTTCAGTGTATAGAAAAAGGCTGCCTTTGGAGCAGCCTTTTTTTATATGTATTGAGTGAAAAGTCTGATTTAGTTTTTAATCAGGTTTTCTCTCAGGTTTTTTTCCCATTTCCAAGCTGTTTCCATCATGTTGTCTAGGTCACGCTCAGTTTTCCATCCCAATTCCTTATTGGCAATGTCTGTATCTGCCCAGATTTTCTCGATATCGCCAGGTCTTCTGTCTACAATCTTGTAGTTCAACTTGATGCCGTTCACTGATTCGAAAGCTTTGATTACTTGCAGTACAGTGCTGCCTGTACCAGTACCAAGGTTAAAGAATTCGAAATCAGCTTTACCTTTTGCTTCAAGCATACGTTCAGCGGCAATGATGTGCGCTTTAGCCAAGTCAACTACATGGATGTAGTCTCTGATACAAGTGCCATCAGGCGTGTCATAATCACTGCCAAATACACTCAGTTGCTCACGCAGACCAATTGCAGTTTGCGTAATGAAAGGAACCAAGTTCATAGGAACTCCTTTTGGTAATTCACCAATCAGTGCTGAATCGTGGGCACCAACAGGGTTGAAGTATCTAAGGGCGATTGCCTTGATTTCAGGGTAAGCACTTGCAGTGTCTCTCAGGATTTCTTCACAAATTTGTTTTGTGTTTCCGTATGGAGATTCAGCAGGCTTAGTAGGAGCCTCTTCAGTTACAGGTAAGACATCAGGCTGTCCGTATACTGTACATGAAGATGAAAATACCATGTTTTGCACATTGTGCTTTCTCATGGCATTCAGAAGGTTGATCAGTGAAGAAATATTATTCTGATAATAGAGTAATGGTTTTTCAACTGATTCTCCTACTGCTTTTGAAGCAGCAAAATGGATTACAGCAGATAGGTCATTGTGTTTGGCAAACAGCGCATCCGTTTTTTCAGCATCAATCAGGTTAAACTGCTCAAATGTAGGTCTGATACCAGTAATTGTTTCGATTCTGTCCAAAACCTCAATATCAGAGTTGGAAAGGTCATCCACAATAACCACTTCATAGCCTTGCTGTTGCAGTTCTACCACAGTATGTGATCCAATATAGCCTGTGCCGCCTGTTACCAGTATTTTCTTATTCATATTCTCAGAAGGGTTTAATTCGTTAGCTAGCAAATATAACCTATCAGATTTTTGTTGGAAGTATTTTGTTAAGAAAATAATGAGGCGAGGAGGAATTGCTTGTTAAGAACAGTATTGGTTAGTTTGTAATCAGAAATCAACTTTTGATATATAAATATAGCGTGATGGCAAAGAAAAAACAGGAAGAAAACGATTGGAAAGACCGTTTGGGTGTAGTGTTCTCCACCAATGAGGAATTTACTTATGACTACGATGAGGAAGATGAGCAAGAAACCCTGCCTCCAAATCAGCAGCAGCTCAGAGTACAGATGGAGAAAAAAGGTAGGAAAGGTAAAACGGCAACACTTGTAGCAGGTTTTGTGGGGTCGGAAGATGATTTGAAAGAGCTTGGAAAACTCCTGAAAACAAAGTGTGGAGTAGGAGGGACAGCCAAAGATGGAGAAATCATTATACAAGGGGATTTTAAGCAAAAAATTGTAACTATTTTGAAAGAAGCAGGCTATTCAAATACAAAATAGTCTTGTTGTTCGTAGAAACCTTGGTGAGGTAGATTTAGAAGTATATTTCTTTGTCTACCTTTTTTATATCCAAAATGTTTGTCGTATAATTATATTTTCATGTATAAAATTTTAATTATTAGTTAAAAACTATACTGATCATTCTTTATAACAACATCTTCATGAAGAAATTATCTTTAATGGCCCTTGCGGCACTCTCAATGTATGCTTGTACCAAACCAGGTGCAAAAGAAGGAGTAGCTTCTTATAACTTGACTGTTAACTTGGCTGATGTTCAGAACGGAACAGCGATCCTTTTCAATGAAGCAGGTAACGATACTGTATCTATTGAAAATGGAGTAGCTACTTTTGCTGGGTCTGTTGCTTCGCCTGCAATGACAAGTATTCAGTTTGCTTCTGATTCCTTAGAAAAGCCGTTTGGAACTAGCCTTTTCCTTGAGAATAGTGAGATTACAGTGACAGTATCTGAAATGGGCACCAAAAAAGAGGTTACAGGATCTGTGGCACAAGCAGAGTTGGATTCTATTGTTGCAGGATTTGCAGGAAAAGATGCAATGGATGATGTGATTGCTCAATACAGAGCAGCTTCAAATGAAGACACGGTATTGATAGCAAAATTGAATGCAGAATACGATAGTCTGGAGGCGCTTAAAAACGAATATTACAAAGGACAAGTAGCTGAAAGACCAAATAGCCATGCGATGGCATATATTGTGAGAAGAATGATTTACAGCACTCCATTTGAAGAAATAGAGCAACTTGTAAGTCAATTTGCTCCTGAGATGCAAGAAACTAAGTATATCACTTATCTGAAAGAATATGTGGAGAAGGAGAAAGCATTGCAGATTGGTAATGTGGCACCTGACTTCAAACTGGCAAGTCTTGACAGTACAGAGATCGCACTGTCTGATTTCAGAGGAAAGTATGTACTGGTTGACTTCTGGGCTACTTGGTGTGGACCATGTATGAGAGAGCTACCTGAAATCAAGAAACTATATGCCGAGTTCAAGGGGGATAACTTTGAAATGCTTGGTGTGTCGTTTGATACTGATGGCGAAAAGTGGAGAACAATTGTGGAGAAAAAGGAAATGGTTTGGCCTCACGTTTCTGACTTGAAAGGTTGGAAAAGTGCAGCAGGTAAACTTTACAATGTAAACGCTATTCCAAATAATGTACTGGTAGGTCCTGATGGTAAAATCCTTGCCAAAAACCTGCACGGAGAAGAATTGGAAAACAAATTGAAAGAAGTGCTTTCAGCTACGGCAAGTCTTTAGTCATTTAGTTGATAATAAAAGAACTAAGGTTGTTTACGTGAGTAAGCAACCTTTTTTCATTTAAAAACCTATCTCAGAAAAAGTAAGTCACTTTGCCGCTTTCAATACTAATCTTTTTATTTTCGGCGAGCAGTTGGAGAATATCAGTAGGTTCACAGTCTGTATTATCGTGTCTGATCAGTGAACTGATATAATTGAGGAGTGTTTTTTCTTTTCGTGGACGGTTTTTGCCATGAAGGTTTTTGAGTGTGTCCATTACTCTTTGAAAGGTAGTGATGCGTTGGAATTTTTCAGCGTCGATATAGATTGGTTCTCCCGTTCGGATTAGGGTTCCTCCATTGTGGAACTCGGTAAATTCAAGGGTATGTGTCTGCCTGTAGCAGGTTCTTCCCATCTGTTGTATGTAGGTGATCAGTCCGTCAAAACCTTTATCCTTAGAGATAATTATAAAGGCTGCCGTTTTATCAGCACGGTGATGGTATTGCCCGAGAAGAAAGGAGAGATGGAAGTCGAGGTTGTTCCTGCCCGCAGTGTTGATCTGTATCCATTTTACCTTATCTCCCAATGGCTGGAGTTTTTGGACAAGCTCAAGGGGAATCTTGTTTTGGTGCCCACCAAGTAATAAAACAACTTCTTCCAGTTCTGTATTGATTAGTTTGGTGGGAAGTGACTGTACATTCTCAAAATCAATGAAGATATATTTTTTCATGTGTATTGGGCATTGCAGCAGTTTGAAGCCAATAAGATTAGACACACTATAAATATAACATTTCAAGGACATCAATGTTGGTTGTGGTATGAAAAAGTCATTGTTATGGCTATTGTTACAAGGTTGGGTGATATCTGAAGCTTCAGGGCAGTGCAGTATTCGCTTTTTAGCGGAAAGAGCTTCTGTACAGGAGTTTGTGGAAAAACAAGAGGGAGTATATGTACCTGTCTCTAGAATTACGATCGATTATTTGGGAATGCCTGTTGGGTTGCCTTTTAAGTATGCCAGTGTTGCACCTGCATGGAGTGTGGAAAACAGTCCGTCTTTCGCAGGGAGAAATACAAGTTTGAAAAAGATCGATGGGCTGAAGTTACGGAATGAAGCCTATCTGGGGCTGAAAAGGCTGAAAAACAGTGCAGCTTTGTCAGGGATAAAGCTAGAAGTTTCAAGTGCATTCAGGAATGGAGCGTTTCAAGCGTCATTGTATAGGAAGTTGGGTAGTAACATAGCTGAAAGGACAGGCTATTCGGAACACCAGTTAGGTACGACGGTTGATTTTACGGCTGTCCATGCTGGGAGTAAGACTTTTTTATGGTTGTTGGAAAATGCTTTTAGGCAGGGATGGATTCCTTCTTATTATTTCAGGGAAAATACAGCCATCAAGAAAGAGCCTTGGCATTGGCGATTTGTAGGACCCGAAGCTGCTGAGGAGTTTTACTGTATATGGCAAAATGAAATTTCGCAGGAAGTGCTCCAAATAAAGGAACGGTTTGCGCAATAGCCTTAATTTTACCCAATGGAAAAAGCCTGAATCTTAACCGGATTCAGGCTTTTTCTATTTAAACAAGAAGAATTATTTAGCGTCTTTAGTAGACTTTCTTCTTGAAGTTCTTCTTTTTGGTTTTTCCTCTTCCACTACTTCCTCTACCTCAACATTTGAGAAGATTCTACCGCAGTGTTCACAGATGATAAGCTTTCTCTGTTCTTTGATATCAGCTCTTTTCTGTGGAGGTACAGCGTTGAAACAACCACCACAAGCACCTCTTTTAATAGGTACTACAGCCAAACCGTTTGATGAGTTATCACGAATTTTCACGTATGCTCTCAGCAGACGGTCTTCGATTGATTTCTCAGCTTTTTCTTTTTGCTTGAGCAGCTTTTCTTCCTCTACCTCAGTTTCTGAAAGAATGCTGTCCAACTCAGCTTTCTTGACATCAAGGTCTTTTTGTCTTTCATCAAGAACAGACTGTGTCTGCTGGATTTGGTCATCCTTAGCTTCGATTGCGATCTTTGACTCACGGATTCTTTTTTCAGCTACCTGAATATCCAGACCCAAAGTTTCCAGTTCCTTGTTGATGGCATCAAACTCACGGTTGTTACGCACGTTCATTTGCTGCTCCTCAAGGTGTTGGATACGCTTCTCGTAGTCCTTGATGTTATCTTTGTTTTCCTTGATACTATCTTTGTAAGCTGTCAGCTCGTTGTCAAACTTCTCAATTCTGGTTTGATAACCAGCGATCTCATCTTCAAGGTCTTGAACTTCTTCAGGTAAGTCACCCCTGATTTTTTTGATTTCGTCTAATTGCGAATCCAGATTCTGAAGTTTTATCAGTGCGTCGAGCTTTTGAGCGACAGTATTTTCCATAAAAGTGTGAAGTGTATTTTATAGAGATATGTGAAAATCTATCAATATGCATTAATAGTATTAACCCTTTTAGGCATTCATCTTACAAACGAAATTATAAATTTTCAATTCGAGGATGACTGTTTTTAGGGGAAATATCCTGCAATTTTAATAAATAATAAGTTAAATAGCTTGTTTAATTAGGATATTATTTAGCTAAATATGGTCGGTGGTTGACTATCAGCTATTTAAAATTGGAGTGGTGAGGGAATAAAAAAGCCCTGAAGCGATATCAGGGCTTGTGAAATATCTATTATTTAGATTCTTTTCTTCTTTTCATTTCTTGTTTGACAAGCATGAATTCTCTACTGCTTTGTCCTGCAATGGAAGTGTTTTCCTCTGCTCTACGGAACAGGTAAGGCATTACTTCTTTTACAGGGCCGTAAGGAACATACTTGGCTACATTGTATCCGCTGTTGGATAGGTTGTAAGAAATATGGTCACTCATACCGTATAGCTGGGCAAAGTAGAAGTCCTTGTTAGACTCACTGATTCCCATTTTGCTCATTAGCTCAGCGAGGTACATGCTACTTTTCTCATTATGTGTACCAGCACACAAGGCAAAGTGGTTGTGATTTTCTACGATCAGCTTAAGTGCTGCATTGTAGTCGTTGTCACAGGCTTCCTTGCTTGGTTGAATTGGGTTTTGGTAGCCCATTTCAGCAGCTCTTTTAGCCTCTTTCTCCATGTAAGCACCTCTTACCAGTTTTACACCTAACTTAAAGCCTTCTGTTTTGGCAACTTCCAGGTCACCTTTCAGCTGTTCTAGCTTTGCGTGCAAGTACATTTGGTAAGTATTGTAAACAATGGCTTCTTCCTTGTTGTACTTGCGCATCATGTCCATTGCTAGGTCATCAATGACTTTCTGGATCCAAGTCTCTTCAGCGTCTATGAAAATTCTTACACCATGTTCGTATGCTGAACGACAAAGGTGATCGACTCTTTCCTGAGCTTTGTCCCAAGTTTCCTGCTCTTTCTCAGAAAGTGCTTCACCTGCCTGAACTTTTTCCAGCAGTGGTACAGGGGCAATACCTGTTACTTTGAATACAGAGAAAGGAACGTGTTTAGACGTGGCAGCTTTTTGAATGGTAAGGATAATTTCCTTTTCCGTCTCATTAAAGCTTTTGTCATTGTGAGCGCCTTCTACTGAGTAATCGAGGATAGTACCAATCTTGTACTCACCCAGTTTCTCAATTGTGTTTTGACAATCCTTGATTGACTCACCACCACAAAACTGAGTAAACAGTGTGTGTTTTACCAATGGCTTGATTGGTAAATTAATCTTGAATGCTCCTGATATAAGGAAGGTGCCGACCTTTACAAGTGATGGGTAGTCCATGCTTGCAAAGAGTGCGTAAGTTTTCATTAACTCTGAATCGCTTTTAGAAGAAAATGCAATCTGAGTGTCAGTGAAGCTGAGTTGAGCGTTTTTCACCATTTTCAATATCCTGTTTAGTGGCTTTTGGCCCGTTAGTAAACCTGGTCGTTATTTACTTTTAAAGATATTACTGTTAATACCTTCAGTGTGTTTGATTATGTGTGTTAGCATGGATACAATTTCCAGTTTCCACAGTGGTTGGCTAATCTGAACAGAATAGCTATTTTTGTGGTTATTTTGAAGTATTATTAATAACCACTTATATATGGCGACAAAAGTAGTAAAATCCGAATATAATTTAGTACAGTTAAACGAACTTATTAAGAAAAGAAGATCATATTTCCCTGCTGAATATACAGGAGAGGAGGTTCCAAAGGCTGTCATTGAGCAAATGTTGGAAAATGCCAACTGGGCACCGACGCACGGGAAAACCGAACCTTGGAGGTTTTTCGTGTTTGAAGGTGAGGCAAAAAAGACATTTGCAGACTTTCAAGCAGACTTGTATAAGGAACTGACACCCGAAGCTGACTTTGATGAGAAAAAGTTTACCAAGCTGTCAACAATGCCCCTAAAAGCCTCTCATGTTATTGCAATTTGCATGAAGAGACAGCAGAGTGAGAAAATTCCAGAGATCGAAGAAGTAGAGGCGGTAGCTTGTGCTGTTCAGAATATGTATCTCACAGTATCAGCGTATGGCTATGGTGGTTACTGGGCAAGTGGAGGAGTAACCTACAAGGAAGAAGCGAAGGAGTTTTTCGGACTTGGAGACAAGGATAAACTGTTAGGTTTCTTTTACGTTGGAGTGCCTGCCATTGATGAAAAAGAAGGTTTCAGGAATCCATATCAGGAAAAAGTGACTTGGATTTCGGAATAAGGGGCTTTTCCGTAATGAATTGTTAACCAAGTAGTGAAGCTTCAGACGTACAATTTTCTTGAGCTTCCTAAACTTTTTTCAAAAAAGTTTGTTTTAATTTACGTCACTCTTTTGAACAGATGACTAAGCGTTCATAAGTAATTAATTCCTTTCATTAAAAATATTATTACAATGGCAAAAGCAATCGAGATCACCGATGCAAACTTCGAAGAAGTAGTATTGAATTCAGACAAGCCAGTTTTGGTAGATTTTTGGGCAACATGGTGTGGACCTTGTATCATGATGGCTCCAATCGTAGACGAACTTGCAGGTGACTTTGACGGAAAAGCTGTTATTGGTAAATTGGATGTAGATGCAAATCCTGAAACTGCAGGTAGATTCGGTATCAGATCTATCCCTACAATGCTTGTATTCAAAGGCGGTGAAGCGGTAGATAAAGTGATTGGTGCAGTAGCCAAGAATGAGCTTGAAAACAAAATCAACGCTCAGTTGGTATAATTACCTGACTGAAAGATATTTCGATTGAACCCATACTTCTGAAAAGGAGTATGGGTTTTTTGTTGGGAAAGAAATCGAACACATTCTTGTGTATTGGTTCGCTTGATTAGATTGTATAGTTCTTTTCGTAGTTAGTAAAGATGCTGAAAATCAACACTCAAAAAATGTAAGCATTGTGCATTATAAGTGTATAGAAGTCATTTAGGTGAAAATCCTCAATAATGTGGCTTGAAATGCTATTGAGACGTGTTGCTGTAAGGAAATGATAGGGAAATGTAAAAAATACAATTATTTCTCCCTCATTGCTTGCATATGAAAAAATACTTCGCTTTATTTGAACATCCTAACCAATAAACACCACAAACACATAGATAAACACATAGACATTCAGAGCTAAGACATGTAGAAAGAGCGAAGTCCACGACTTCGCTTTTTTTTTTGTTTATAACCTTTTGTAACAAACCATCTTCATAAGATGATGAATGGATGTTTAAAGCTTGATTATTAGTTATTTCCAATTTTATTTTGAAATAAGAATAAAATTACGAAATTAAACTAAAGAGAGATTTTTTTATCTAATTCAAAGTGAATCAGGTTTCTGCCTGATCTTGCCCCGAAAGTGATTGATGTTTAAAAGCAATGGTTGGAGTTGACTCAAATAGGGTAGGGGCAAATAGAAAAAGAAAAGAACACATGTATAAATCATAGGAGATTACGGATACTTCAAAGTAAGTGTCTTCAACCTCTTGTGAATATATTAGGCTTTGTGCCAAACGATTATGAACTTTTTCTAACCCAAAACAAAAACCATAGTGATTGATTCTGCTCTACAACATTTCAAAGCGAAACGCTACAATCAATCGATAGCCCTTTTGCGGCAATCGATTAAAGATGATAATGCTGAGGTCGAAACCTACCAGCTGTTGGCGAAGTGCCACTTTGCCAAGGGTAACCTCAATGCTGCTGTAAAGACAGTCCGTAAAGGGCTTCAGAAGTTGGGTGAAACACCGGCTCTTTGGGAAAGTCTTTTGTCATACAACCGTCGTGTGAAGCAGTTGGAGGATGCCTTTCGTGAAATCAGTAAAGGACTTCATACCTCTGCCAATATTAATTTCCTTCGGAATAATATCCGTCAACTTATCGAACACCAATGTTTTGAGGAATCTATTGTACAGTTGAGAAGGGCTACTGAGGTTCGAAAACACAAGACAACGACAATCTTATGGATTGGACAGTACTTGAAAGAAGTTTACTTTTCTCCGTATGCAGAAGATTACAGAGAACATTTTGATGAACTGTTGCTTGATGAGATACTTTTCTATTACCTGAAAAGCTGCAAGATGTTTGAGAAAGGTTTTGGAGAGGTGCAAAAAGCCAGACAAAAGTTGGATATGATGATATAAGAAATCCCCCTTCTGCTAAAATGCGAGAAGGGGGATTTTAATTTTATAACACCTTGATGTGTCAAAGATATTAATTGCTCTTGTTTCGAAGTTTCATCCATCCAAATGCAGCTCCCAAACATAGAAGTCCTACAATGATAAAGGCGATGGTTTTTTCAACAAGACTGAATCCAGACAGGTCGAAAAGGAATAGCTTCAGAGCACCACTCGCTAAAAGTATTAGCTGTAGCCTGTTAAGGAATTGGTAATTAGGTTTAGTAGTATGGAAAAGTATCAGAATTCCATGTATAACCAGTAATACAGTAAATGCAGGGTTTGAAAAATGTATACCTAAGTAGTTAAGTACAAGTGCGTAAGTGGCAACTAAGGTGATGTTGAAAACCCACAAAGCGACTTTTTGCCCATTTTCCTTTAGCCAAGACTTTTTACCATATGCAAATCCTAAATAAGCGATATTCAGAAGTGCAGTGATAAAGACTGAGGTAAATGTAATTGGTGTACTATCAAATACAACCCACATGATAGCCTTGAGCGTTACCAAAGCCCCAAACAGTCCTGTCATGATCCAGAAGTACTTATACAGGCTACCTTTGACAATGGTTAGCTGTTTATGTGCTAATGCAATCATTAGAGAAGGTACGAGTGTTACCAGAATAGCTTGGTATAGATTTCCTGAATATTCCCAGAAGACAATACCTCCCACGATAGGAACGTAATATACAGCTACTCTCAGTAACCCTTTCCATTCTGCTGCTTTCTCGTTGTAACTCATTTTATACCCTTTCAGGTAGAAGAAAAGTGCAGTCAAAATAATAAACCCACTGAGTACATTAATCCATATCAGCTCCTGTCTCATAAGTATAGTCAAAAGCGCAGTGATTAAGATAAAGTAAGTTTGGATACGGTAGACATTCTTTTGGAATACCTGATACAGTATAAAGCTACCAAGCATACCAACCCATAGGCCAGTGTTCATCAAGTTAGGGAGATGCCTGTTGAAGGACCCGATGATAGCTATTGGGATGATCAGGTACGCTACAGTTTGGAGGTGTTTGCTCCAGTGTTTTTTATCCTGGAGTATGTATTGGAAGTAATAACGGATAGACCACATCACTAACCAGCTCAAGATAGCTGCTGTTTTACCGTAAGCTGGTTGCTGGTGGAATACTAATGCCTCAGACTCCCCAATCCCATAGAAGAAGCCAACAAGTATCAGAGCACCTGAAGCCCAACCTAGTAAGTTGATTAGCTGTCTTTCCCGCTTATTACCCCAGTATAGAAGTGTCAGCATAGGAATTAGGAATGAACAGAATGCATACCTGTCCAAAAAGTAAAAAGCAGTAATGGCAAAGGTGATACTTGACCAGATAGCGAGTAACCCTTCCTGTAACTTTGCTATTTGTCTGGTGTCAATATCATTGATTTTTCTATTGAAATAGACCGCTATGCCTGCCATAAATGCAAAGAGTACCCCAGCTTCTATCCAATGTATAAAAGCTTCAGTAAATAATGCTCCTGTATAATCAACAGTTAGCATCGAGATAATAGCTACACTGCGGTACAGAATAGTAGCTACTGCCACTAAGTACAATAGCTGCCCTTGATTTCGGAGACTCTTGATGCTATATGCATAGCCAAAATACATAAGCAATAATGCTTCAGCTCCCCATACAATGCCTTTCAGAGATGGAGTGAACAGGAATTGGATACCAAGTGCCGTTAGCCCTGTAGCCATGGCTATCAGAATAGGAGTATACTTTTTTGAAAGTGTTTTCCTGAATTTGAGCAGTACAGTAATTGGTATTACAGCGTTAGCGACATAAAGCCAGCCAGCTGTATGCTCTTGAGGGCTAAGCAAGTAGATATTGGTTAGGAAAATTGCGAGGTTGGTTATGAGTAAGCCCAAGTTCTCTTTTTCAAGAGGACGTAGCTTTTTACCGTCAAACAAGCCAATGTAGATAAAGAAATAGGTAAATACATGTGCATAGATCAAGTATGGGAATGTGGAAGATGTTTGCTCCAAATCATTGAAGATAAGTTCCATTAAGACAACGCCTAGGGCAAAGCCCAAATAAGATATACTTTCCCATTTTATTCGCTTGCCAACATAGATAGAGGCAGATATAAGTAAAAGTAAATATACCAAGTAGCCGATTGGAGCTGATGATGATTCCAACATCATCGGAGCTAGTGCACCACCAAGTAATGTCAAGGTAGCCACAATGCGAGTCTCAAATCGGAAAGCGATAAACAGAGATAAGGAGGTGTTTAATAGAATAAGTAAACTTCCGAGCCATGAACTGTCATTGTTGTTGATGACAAAGGCAATGATGAGATAGTTCATGGATATCATCAAAGCCTGTATGGCAGAGGCAAACTCCTGATACCTTTCATCTTTATGGTGTAGTTTCTTACTCCATAGAAGTAACACTGATGTAGTGCTTCCTCCTAATATCAGTACAACCCATTCAGTACCTATATTGAAATACTGAGTAGCCACCTGTTGCAAAAGGAAACCTACGCCAATAATCATGGCTGCAAAGCCGAAGATAGTCAGGAAGAATACAGGTAGTTTCTTTTCTTCTTTGTAATGCAGGTATACGTCCATAAACCAATCCTTGAAACTTTCTAAAGGTCCAAAGCTTAGTAGGGCATTAAATAAAAGTGTACTAAGAGGAACGGCCTTCTTCTTAGGAGTTTTAGGTATGTGTGGAGTTACTATGGTCTCCACCTGAGCAGGCTCTTCCTGAGTTAAAGACTGCGCATCACTTGAAAAAATAGTTTCCGGTTGGGTTTCCTCTTGTGTAGGTAATGGAGTCTCCTCAACTTGCTCTTGTGAAGCTTTTTTAAGTTCAAGTGTCATTAACCTATCAGAGAGCAGTGTAATTTCATTTTGTATCTGCTCATATTGTCGGTTTGAAAATAGCTGCAAATTGGCTATTTCCCGTTTTAGCTCATTCAGTTCAAAATCCATGCGTTATGGTTTTATCCGCAAAAAATTTGGTTCATTCTATTTGTACACGAAATTGTTTAATAAAGGTTTGAAAAAAAGTTAAAATGAAGTTAAAGGTAGGAGGGGTAGTCTAGTGGTTTTTATTGACTGTAAATTAGCATTGAGATTACATAAGCGTGAAATTTAATTGAATTTAGAATTGAGTAGAAGTTAAATAACATCGATAAAGTTTATTAAAACAATTGTGGTATGTATGCACTTTTTGTAGTTGTATTAAGAATACTAACTTGCGGTAATCATTTGTAGTACAAGAAGTCCTCACAGGATTTATATGCAGGTGGTTAACTATCAATCTGATGTGTGTATTTTTTGATAATACCTAATCCTTTTAATAATGATCAAACAGTTTTATATCGTAAGACACGGGCAAACGGAATATAACCTTAAGCGCTTGGTGCAAGGGAAAGGAATTGATGCTGACCTAAATGGTTTGGGGCAGGAGCAGGCTTCCAGACTTTATGAAGCGTATAAACATATTTCTTTTGACAAGTGCTATACTTCCTCATTGAAACGGACAACACAGACGGTTAAACACTTTCTGGAGGCAGGGTTAGTATCGGAACCTTTGTCAGGTTTAGACGAGATGGGGTATGGGTTTTTTGAAGGAAAGGAGATTGACCTTCATAAAATCGATGGAAAAACAGTGTTGGACATTTCTAACGAATGGGAAGCTGGGAACTTTGAAGTCAAACCTTCAGGTGGAGAAAGTCTTTATGATGTTCAGCAGCGTGAACGTGAGGCATTTGATTATATCCTTTCAAATGAAGATGAATCCGTGGTGTTAGTTTGTATGCATAGCCGAGCTATCAGGATTTTGCTTTGTACGTTACTGGATTTGTCTTTTGACAGAATGAAGACTTTTGTACCAAAAAATACAGGAGTTTCTATTTTGAACTATGACACTGATACAAAGAAATTTGAATTGGAGTCCTTCAATATGGCTGACCACCTTAACGGAATCAAGGTGTAAACAACTTAGCTATAAACAAGAAAAGGAAGCGTCAGGCTTCCTTTTCTTAGTTTATGGGGCTGTGCATGACTAGCCATTCTGTAATACTTCCTAGAACAGTTGCTAGAATAGCCCAACCTAACCATTTGATTTGCTTTCGGTAAACATTCTCCTTGTCCATAAACTCTTGGGCGTGAGCTTCAAGAGCTGCCCTTCTGTCTACTTTAGTGACCGTAATGTAGACTTCCACTCCATCCTTGTTGTAAAGCTCCTTATTACCTACTGTAGTGTAAGGTGAAATCTGGCTCATCTCTCCAACCATTTGCAATATTCTCTGATGTGGCGGGTTAACTATCTTCTGAATACTAGGTTTATCATCACTTTTCAGAAACCGTCTAATAATCAGTAATAAAGCAGTTAGGAAAAAAAGTAGAAATACAATGGTCACCATCAGTTTCAAAAACACTTCCATCATGCTCTTTAATTTGGTTTATACTCAAATTTAGGAGCCCAGTCCGTAAAGGAAGTGAGGAGTGCTTTTGACTAACAAAAAAAGTGTAAAAATATAAAGTAAAGGTGTTGAATGGACTTGGGAAAATACTATTTCCCTTCACAATATTTGATCATGTATTTTTTGACTTCTTCATAACCAAACTCATATGCTTTTTCCCAGTCACGGCAGGCGCCTTCCCGGTTTCTTATACTGAACTTTGCCATCCCTCTATTTGAAAGTGCTCCATAATGGTGAGGGAATATTTTTAGCGTTGAGTTGTAGTCTTCAATTGCAAGTTGGTACTGTTTCATTCTTAGGAAAGTATTGCCACGATTGAAATAGTATAAGTAAAGGAGGAATGAGCTTTCTGTTTGTTCGCAAATTCGGATGGCATTGGTGTAGTCAGAAATGGCTTTTTCGTATTGTCCCATCTTCTGGAAAATATCCCCAGAGTAATAGAATATGTCAGAATTGTCAGGGAAGTGCCTTTTGGCTATGTCATAACCTTTTGAGGCAAGTTCGTAATCTTGGGACTGTAGACAAATATCACCAAGACTCAAGAAATAATCGATGTTAGTGGAATCGATTTCGATGGCTTTCCAGTAATATTCTTTGGCACTGCTGAGATCTCCTTCTTCTTGTAGAAGATGGCCTCTGCCACTCATGTCTTCAGCTCTAGGTTGAGTATTGAAAGTTTTGGCTTTAACAACTTCGTCTGATTGCGCATAGAGTGTTAAGGATATAGGTGTCAGTAGTAGCAGAATACAGATAGTCTTCATAAAGTGCAAATTACTATTTGATTGCTTATCAGGATATGGTAATTAGGGTAGCTTGTTTTTAAGGTAAAAAAAATCCCTTTAACATGTGGGAATTCGACACAATTTTATGGTGAAGATTAACTTGCGGTCTAGTACTGTCAATTGTTTAGCTCAATGACTATTCACACTTGTGATTGATGTAAATCATGGCTGTGTCAAGGTCGGTCTTGTCCTGAATGTAAAGTGTTCCAATAAGGCTTAGGGCATCTTGAAAATCTGGATTCCACATTAATGCTTTCTTACAATGATCAATCGCCTTGGTTTGCTGTTTTTGTGAAGCTAGAAGAAGTGCCAACTGATGATGGTAATGTGGATTCTGCGGATAAGTGGAAACCAGTTCTTCCAAAAGTATTCTGGCTTCATTGAGCAATCCTGACTCATTGAGCTCCATCGCTTTTCTGTAGAGAGGATGCCAGGTGTCAGAGTGAGGAACCATCATAGAGATGTGGACTGCATTTTTTGAAACATCAACATGTGGACGACTGCTGCCCAAAGTATATTTGTCTTCGAAATAAGCTTTTAGTGCATTTCTGTCCAGTAGGTATCTCTTGCTCTCAGGAAAGAGTTGGAAGAGAAAGTCGTTTATTGGGAGAGAGATAGTCATGGGAGGAGGTGGTTGATGACATAAGTGACTCTATATCCGAATATTTATATGTATTTAGTGCAGGTTTTCCTCTTTAACAAATGTTTTTATATAAAAATGGCTATTCAGCTTTAATTTTTTTGAAATAAAATAAAAACCCCTTTAAAACACTGTGAAACAATGCTTTAAAGGGGGTGTGAGGTGCGGTGAATTTTTATCGTAGTGTAATGACTGTTACACCTGCACCACCTCTGTCCGGATGTTCATCTGAAACGTTTTTGATACCTCCAAAAGTCTTCAGATGGTTTCTGACTACTTCCCTCAAAGCACCCGTTCCTTTTCCATGGACAATTCGTAAACTTGTTTGACCCAGCATGATAGCTGTGTCCATAAAGTCATCAAGCAGGAACATTACTTCTTCAGCTCTTTTGCCTCTCAGGTCAAGATTAGGAGAGAAGTCCACCTGTTTTTGGTGAAGGTTAGCCCCTGCACTTGTTGTTGAATAGCGGTCACGAGTTTCTTTGCGATACTCTTTTGAGCTGATACGAACAAGTCGGTTCAACCTGATGAAAGATTCCAATTCACCTATCATTACTCTGGCTTCTTTGCCATTGATCTCCATGATTTCACCAAAGGTTTCTTGGTCTTTTAGCTTCACCTTGTCACCGATGGTGATAGTGCCGCCAATGACTTCGTATTCCTTGGTCTTTTCAGAGAGTTTTTCAGGTTTTACCTTTTCCTTGAAGGAGTCAATATCCGCACGGAGTTTCTTTGCACGTTCCTTATCGGCTTGTGTCTCACGAATCTCCTTGATGGTATGCTCAATCTTTTTGTTGGCAGTTACCAGGAGTTTCTCCGCTTCAATTCGAGCTTTGTTCATGACTTTTTCCTTACTGGTCTCAAGTCTTGTTTTCAGGTGCTCGTATTTGTCTATTAACTGCTTTAGTTGGTTCTCTTTCTGCTTCAGTTGAAAGTTCTGCTCACGAAGCGTCTTTTTCTCGCTTTCAAGATCAAGTAACAATTGCTCCATGTTGATCTTCTTACGGCCAGCCTTGTGTCTGGCAATGTTGACCACTTTTTTCGGAAGACCGATCTTACCTGCGATTTCCAGTGCAAACGAGCTACCAGGCTGACCTTGCTCCAACTTGTAAAGAGGCTGAAGGTTTTCCACATCATAGCGCATGGCACCATTCATTAGCCCTTCTGTCTTGTCAGCGTAGAGTTTTAGGTTGGCGTAGTGCGTAGTGATCACACCAAATGCCTTTTGCCTGTTCAGCTGCTCCAAAATAGCCTCAGCAATGGCTCCACCCAGTTCTGGTTCCGTACCTGCTCCAAACTCATCAATCAAAATCAAACTCTTGTCGGATGATTTCTTGAGGAAGTGACGCATATTGGTTAGGTGAGAACTATACGTACTCAAGTCATTTTCTAGAGACTGCTCATCACCATAGTCCATAAACAGGTCTTCGAAAATACCCATTTTGGAACCTTCAACCATCGGTACTAACAGTCCACACTGAAACATGTACTGAATCAGTCCGACTGTTTTCAATGCAACGGACTTACCACCTGCATTGGGGCCAGAAATCAGTACAATCCTGCCAACTTCTTCATCAAGCTTGATGTTTTGGGCTACAACGGAACGGTCAGTATTTTTGTAACTCAAAACAAGGAGAGGGTGCTTTACATGGTACCACTCTACTTTTGGTTCAGCAACAAAGTCAGGTTTGATGGCTTCAAGTTCTACCGCTAATTTAGCTTTGGCACGGATAAAATCCATTAATCCTAAGTATTTGTTACCCCTAGTCAGGCTAGGGATTTCAGGGCGGATTTTATCAGTGAGTTTAGTCAGAATCCTCACCACTTCCTGACGCTCTTTCAACATCAGGTCCTTGATCTCGTTATTGAGGTTCAGCAGTTCTTCAGGTTCAATGAAAACCGTTTGTCCTGATGACGATGCATCATGGACAAATCCTTTTACTTGACGCTTGTATTCTGCCGCAACAGGAACCACAATCCTTCCTTCACGGACTGTAGGGTTAACATCTTCTTTAGCAAACCCTCTTTGCTTCAGGTTACGAAGTACACTTTCTACTTTATTTCGAATACTAGCCTGTTCTGCATTTAGTCTTGACCTGATGCGTTGCAACTCAGGGGATGCATTACTCTTGACTTTTCCTTTGTCATCGATGATCGCTTCAAGCTCACGCAAAAGTTGTCTGTCAAATTCAACAGTACTACTAATGGCAATCAGTTCAGGGTATTCACTCTTTTCTCTTCCTCTAAAGAAATTGAGACATTCGTCCAGTGTAGTGAAAGCACGTTTTAGGTCATACATTTCCTCTTCCAAAAGGAATGTGCCTTCCAATGATGCTTTACTTAAGTACCTGCTTACGTCAATATAGTTACTGACAGGGAAGTCATCTTCACCTGCCATGATTTTCATGAATTCATCTACCTGAGAAACCCTTTTGCGAATAAGGTCCTCTTTGGCGCTGAACCTGATCTTGTCAACCAGTTGCTTACCAACCTCACCGCTACATTTTTCTTTCAGTATTTCACGGATTTTATCGAATCCGATTTTCTCCTCTAAATTTCTCGGATAAAGCATTTAGTCTAATTCTAAAAATATTCTGTAAATATGCTCTATATGTCAGGCAGAGGTTTTTCTTTTGAAATAGGCGAAACCTCCGCAAAGAGAACAAAGCTACAAAATTTTCTAAAAAGGAAGTGTTTTTGACTCTTCATTCAGAATAGCTAAAAATAGATTTGAGTAGGAGCTTCATAAAAAAGGTGCATTAGAATGACTAACGCACCTTTTTGTTACTGGTTTTTAGAGTTCTGATGTGTGACTTTACTCCTTCTCTTTTCCTTCCGCTTTCATTTTTGCTTTCTCTGCCTTTTCCTTAGACCACTCCATGGAAGGGTCCATTTCATATGCTTTCTCATACATCTCACATGCTTTTTTGTAATCTCCTTCTTCCATAAAGTAATCCCCTTTGGAGTCATAAGGATTGGCTAGGTCAGGAGCAAGTGCTATATACTTGTCAAAGTGCTTTTTGGCTTTGTCCATTTTCCCTTCTTTCATAAAGATATAGCCAAGCATATTGTGGGGTGCAGCCTTGTCCTTGTAGCTTTCTGTAAGGTACTGGTAAATCTCTTTTGCCTGATCATACTGTTCATTTTCAAATGAAAAATAGGCAAGCTGAATCTGAACGATATAATCCTTTTGGTATTTCTCTGAGAGTTCATCTATCGTAGCACTGACATCTTTTAGAGGTCCACGGGTAGTGCCCCAAATGTCTTCTCGGGTAGATTTCCAGACTTGAGCAAGTTCCTGTTCATCTTCATTTGTACTGCTTTCGAGCAAATCCTCAAAGTGGCTTTTATTTTGGGAAGCATAAACAGAATCAAAACTCATTTTCATCATGGTTGCCATCAAGTTGTCTTTGTCAAGTTCCAAGGCTTGATCAACTAACTCTTTGGACCTGTCCATTTGCACATTGCTGCTGCATTCAATTGCCTCTCTTACTAACCTGTTTGCTTCTTCACTTCCAGATAAAGGCATTTCTTCTTGGGCATAAAGTGCAACAGGTATTGCCCAAAGCATTGCCAATATTTGAATGAAGCTTATAAGCTTTTTCATAGTATATTACTTTTTATCCTCTTCCATTTGCATTTTTGCTTTCTCTGCCTTCTCTTTTGACCAGTCCATTGTAGGGTCCATTTTGTATGCCTTTTCATACATCTCACATGCCTTTTTATAATCTTTTTGTTCCATGTAATAGTCCCCTTTGGAGTCGTATGGGTTCGCCTTGTCAGGAGCAAGCTCTATGTACTTGTCAAAGTGCTCTTCTGCTTTGTCCATCTTACCCTCATCCATGAATACATAACCAAGCAGGTTGTGAGCAGGTGCAAACTCTTTGTCACGTTCGGTAATAGATTCCAAAATGCTCTTGCACTTATCCTTTTGGTCGTTGTTCATAGCAATCATAGCCAATTGCAGTTGCAGGTAGTTGTCTTTTTCATACTTGTTGGAGAGGTTGTCAATATCCTCTTTGACATTGACAGTTGCACCTCTGGTTTTACCCCATTTCTCTTCGTTTGTGTTTCTCCACAAGCTGATTAGCGTTTTTTCATCATCATTACCCTGATCCATTAGATCGTCTAATCTTCCTTTATTCTGAACGGCGTAGTTTGAATCAAGACTCATTTTCATGAAGTTGGCCATTAAGTTATTGGGGTCAGCCTCAAGAGCCTGGTCAACTAGCTTCTCACACTTATCAATTTCAGCATTGGCTCTACATTCCATTGCTTCTCTGACCAATTTTGTTGCTTCATCTGATTCACCAGATAGCGGCATCTGGTCCTGTGCTACCAACAGGAGAGGACATAAAATCAAAAGAGAAATTACCAGTACGATGTTTAGGTGTGTTTTCATAGCGTTTTCATTTTTTTGCGTCTTTCAACTTCATTTTCGCTTGTTCGGCTTTTTCTTTTGATATGGTCATGGCAGGGTTGATTGAATACGATTTTTCAAACATTTCCAATGCTTTGGCATAATCACCTTTGGTCATGTAATAATCCCCTTGCGAGTCATAGGGGTTGGCAAGTTCTGGTGCTAAGGACAGGTACTTATCAAAGTATTTTTTGGCAGTATCAAGCTGTCCTTGTTCCATATATATATAGCCCAACATATTGTAAGGTGGCGCCATTTCATTGTTGCCTTCTAAGATGCTCTGAAAAATTTCAATCGCTTTGTCAACGTCATTCATACGTTTAGCAATTACACCCAGCTGCATCATTAGGTATGGATCACCTTTGTACTTCTTTGCGAGTTCATACAAGAGTGGCCGTAAGTTTCTAATGGCAATGCGTTCACTTTTCCATTGCTCTGACAAGCTTACATTTTTCCATAGCTTTATGAGTTTCTGTTCATCTTCATTTCCATTAGCCAGCAACTCATCAAATTGATTTAAATGTTGAGATGCATAGAACGGGTCCATGTCAATTTTCAGGAAGTTAGCCATCAAATTATCATGGTCTACCGTAAGAGCTTGGTCAATCATGACCCTGTATTGCTCCAGTTC
The DNA here is from genome assembly GCF_036880985.1 of Limibacter armeniacum. Lineage (NCBI taxonomy): Bacteria > Pseudomonadati > Bacteroidota > Cytophagia > Cytophagales > Flammeovirgaceae > Limibacter > Limibacter armeniacum. The sequence continues at coordinate 168,746 of NZ_JBAJNO010000009.1, read as the reverse complement.
AAAATTAGCTCTGCATACCATTGCTTCTTTGACTAGTTTTTCTGCTTCGTTGTCACCAGAAAAATCCAGTTGGTTTTGCGCTGATAGGGGAATTGAATTGAAAATGAAAACCAAGAGCAATATTGCTCTGATTAAATTTTGTACTACAGTATACATTCTATAGGTAAAACTGATTGGGTTACTGTATCCAGTTTGTCTAAGATTTGATTGAAATCTTTCACTGTTGTAACTGACTTTACTATTGAAATAGTTCTTTTTGATACTGAGGAGTGGATAATTTGATGAAGTCTCCAAAGTGGGGGAAAAGTAGGTGTTAGATCGTTAGGTGAATGCTACGGGGAATATCGTACAGTAAAAACTTAGGATGGTCAAATAATTTTCTTTCATAGGAATACGCTTCAATTTTATTACTTTAACATATGAAGAGTACCTTCGGTCTTACTTTTAATGTCATTTTGATTAATTACAAATTCATTATGAAACTGAACCTGAAATTAATTTTGATTATGGTCATGTCTCTAGTCATTTCTAGTACTATGGCACAAGGGAAAAAAGGCAGAGCAGGAAAAGGGCAAAGTCAAGCCCAGAATATTGAAAAAAGAATGGAAAGGGTGTCTATCATGATGGAGCAGCAACTGGCCTTAAACCAGCAGCAATCTCAAGAAATCAAGACTTTAAATGAGGAGTTTGCCATTGAACTGATCAAAGTGAGAGACAGTAACCTTTCAAAGGAAGAAAAGAAGTCTCAGGTGAAAGCTTTGGTGGATAAAAGGCAGGAGGATTTGCAGCAAGTCTTGGGAGATGAGAAATGGGAACAATGGAAGGAAAAGCGAAAGGAACTAGCTGAGAGACGTGCTGAAAAGATGAAAAAGGAAAAGAAAAGTAAAAAAGGAAAAAAAGCTTCAGGAGAGGGAGATGGATTGACAGAAGATGAAATTAATGAGATGTTAGAAGATTACTGATAATAAGTTAGTTATTTGTATTTTTTAAGGGTTTTGCTCACAAATATTTGGTTAATTTATTTCCGATTGAATTGAAAATGAAATGACGATTGTGAAGGTTGTTAACCCTTGAAAAAATTTTAATTTCTTAAGATTTTTTTTATCCCTTTTTATTTGGATAACCACAGGTATCGAGTTACCTTTAGCCAAGATTTATTAATGAAGTCCACAATTAGTACTGGGCATTTACTTGAATTGCTTTTTTAGTTTTTGGCATCTCTGCATTGTTCTTCCTACTAAAGCTGTCCTTTAAATTCTCTTGCTAGAGGGTCCTCATGAATAACTCACATCTTTAATTTTCTTTATTAAATTATTTTATTGAAATGAACATTTTTGTTGCAAAATTGCACTACGATACTACTAGCGAGGATCTGCAAGAAGTATTCGGTGCTTACGGTGAGGTTGATTCCGCAAAAGTTATCTTTGACAGAGAGACTGGTATGTCTCGCGGTTTCGGTTTCGTAGAAATGCCTAATGACGCTGAAGGTTTCAAGGCAATTGAAGGCCTGAATGAAACAGAACTGAATGGAAGAACAATTGTAGTGAAGAAAGCCAAGCCTAGAGAGGAATACAACAATCAAAGCAGAAGACCTTCATTTAGAGAGAGATTCTAATTCTATCGACGATAGAAAGTAAGAATAAATAAAAAGCCCAGAAGCAATTCTGGGCTTTTTTGTTTTATGAAATTATAATTCAGGAATGGTGTGCCGTGTTTTCTACTTCTTCCCTGAGCTTTGTTTTTAGAATCTTTCCTGTAGCATTCATTGGCAGGGTTTTTCTAATGTCTATAACCCTTGGGTATTTATGAGAAGCCATTTCAGCTTTTACCCATTCGAGTATTTCAGACTCAGATGCATTGGTGCCTTCTTTCAGTACGATGCAGGCTTTTACTTCCTCGCCATGCTTTTCATGAGGAATGCCAATAACAGCAGCCATCGAAATGGCAGGGTGGTTCATAAGGGTTTCTTCCACTTCTCTAGGGTAAACATTGTATCCACCCCTAATGATCATATCCTTAACTCTATCTACAATATAGAGATATCCATCTTCGTCCATTTTACCAATATCTCCCGTATGTAGCCAACCGTTATCCAAAGCTTTAGCAGAAGCTTCAGGGCGTTTGTAGTAACCTTTCATTACATTGAGGCCTTTGATCAAAATCTCACCTTTTTGACCAGTATTGGTTTCTTTGCCATTTTCATCTACAACCTTTACACTGACACCCCAAAGTGGTAATCCTACCGATCCAGGCTTTCTGATCTTATCCATAAAGTTGAAAGTAGCGACAGGACTTGTTTCTGAAAGTCCGTACCCTTCCAGAATGGTTGTCTGAAACTTGTTCTCAAAGTCCTTTAATACTTGAACTGGCAATGAGGACCCGCCAGCAGCACAGATTCTCAAGGTTTCTTTCAGTTTGTCTTTATAGTCGTCGGCTTCTGGATGGTTGAGTAGCGCCCAATACATGGTAGGAACACCGCAGAATATGCTGACACGATGTCTTACAAGTAGGTTCAGTACTGTTTCAGGATCAAACCTAGGAACCAATACTGAAGTGATTCCTTTTAGTACGGCAGCATTCATCTGTACCACTTGCCCAAATGAATGGAATAGGGGTAAGGTTATGAGACTAATGTCATCGTTCTGCATTGTTAGCAGGTCTCTGGAGGCTTGAGCATTTGAGAATATATTGAAGTGAGAAAGCTCAGCCCCTTTTGGTTTACCTGTTGTTCCTGATGTATAGAGAATGACAGCAGTGTCATCTGGATTGGTCATTTCCGTATCAAACTCTGGTGATTGGTTTTTCATCAATTCACTCAAAGTGGATACTCCTTTGATTGGTGATGGACTACCCGCTTTGGCAGACATCATAATAAAGTGTTCACAGGTTGGTGTCTTTTCAAACCCTGCATAACCTTCTTTGCTGATAGGCAGTTCAGCTGTACCTTCAAAACAGAAATATGCTTTTGCATCGCTATTGTCCAAGTGATAAGCTACTTCATCCTTTTTGAGTAGGACATTAAGTGGTACAACGATGGCACCTGTCTTCAAAATCCCATAATAGACCATAGGGAAATAAGGAAGGTTAGGACAACTAATGGCGACTTTGTCTCCCTTATTGATGCCCAAACTTCTGAGTCCATTGGCAATCTGGTTGGCAGCTGTATTAAGTGCAGAAAAGCTGATTCGGTTATCACCAAAGATAATAGCATCTTTTTGGGCAACCCTTTGTGCACTTTCTTCTAATATTATTGAAAGGTTAAGCATATAGCAGCAATGTAAATATTAAAGGTGTTTGAGTTGATTTAATAAATTAATGTAAAATATACACTTTTATGAATAATGGCTAGTCTGTCTCTGAAAATAATTCAAAGTTTTTATTGGTAGGGTATTGTGGGGTGTTTGAGGAGTGGTAGGTAGAATGTCCCTGACATTAATGAGGAATAGGTATCAATACAGGGACATTTTTGAATTTATTCATAAGACCATAACATCTCAATATGTGGGATATCATCTTCCAGATACATTGCTGAAACTTGTTTAAATCCAAGATCTTGATAGAATTTTAGCAGATATTCCTGAGCTGAAATTCGGATATTCTTTTCTTGCATCTCCACTTTCATATATTCAATTGCTTTTTGCATAACAGCTTTTCCAAGCGCCTGTTTTCTGAAGTTTTGAGAAACCAGTACTCTGCCGATTGACGCTTCATTGTAGGAAATGCCCTGAGGTAGGATTCTGACATAAGCAGCGATTTCTCCATTGCTTTCAGCATATAAATGAAATGCTGAAAAATCCTTACCATCAATATCCTGATACGGACAGGTCTGTTCCACTATAAAGACTTCACTTCTTGCTCCGAGGAGTTTATAAAGCTCTACATTTGTTAATTCATCGAATTTCTTGATATGCCAATTCATCTAAAAAGTCAGTATAAGGTTTAAAACTGGTCAAAGATAAAAATTGTAAGCTGTTTCAGCCAATACTGATCCTACAACTCGATGTCAAGTGTGTCAGAGATACTAAAGTTGGCATTTGATTCATTGAAATTCTTGGACGTTTCAAGAACATTACCTTCGCTTCTAGCTTCAATTCTCAATAGGATATTTCCAGTTGTTAACCTTCCACTGACTTCCATAAAAGCTTGGTTTCCGGAGTTGATGCTCAGTTCTCTACTCCAAGGTAAGGTGGGGTCTAGTACAGTTGTCAGTGTGCCATCATTGAGCGCGTAGCGAATCATGGAAACAGCAGCAGTTCCTTGGCTTGACTCTGTAACAGTATAGGTGATAATATATGGTACCGAAGGCGATGGAGGAGGGGTCTCTTGAAGTGTGGTCTCATCACAGCTGATAAGTATACAGACAGTGAGAATAAGCATGAGCAAAGTGAAGCGAAACAGTTTCATACGTGTGGTCAGTTAAGTCATGAATGTCCAAATAGGGGAGACATTCTAAATAGTAAATGAATTTTAACATAAGAGTGTTCCTTTTAGCTTAAGAATAGGAGGTTAAATAACTAAAAAAGGCAGTGCCACATTAGTGGTCACTGCCTTTGCAATATATGTTGACTATCTAATACAGTCGAAACTATTAATAGTTGTATACCTTTTCGTAGTACTGTTGTGCCATACGACCTGAGTCGAAGAATGGAAGTACATCACGCATAGAGTTTTTCATATAACGTAACCACTCTTCTGGCTTATCATAGTACATTGGAATGATGGTCTCTTCCAACATTTCCAATAAGCTGTTCATATCCTGATTGTCTTGATCATGAACAGGCTTACTCATATCCGGACGAGGGATTACGAATGCGTTTTCACCACTAGCGAATTCAGGAATCCATCCATCGTTAGTTGAGAAGTTGATAGCACCATTCATAGACGCTGTCATACCTGAAGTACCAGAAGCTTCTCTAGGTACACGAGGGTTGTTCAACCAGATATCTGCACCTTGTTTCAGTTTTCTTGAAAGCTTCAATTCGTAGCCTACCAATACTGCAAGGTTCTTATATTTCTTAGCAAGGTGTACCAGGCTATTGAAGATCGATACAGCGCCGTAGTCCATTGGGTAAGGCTTACCTGACCAGATGATCTGAATTGGTCTTTCTGTGCTTGCAAGGATTCGCTCGAAACGCTCCTTGTCTTTTGTGATCAAGTCAGCACGTTTATATGCAGCGAAACGTCTTGCCCAAACAATAGTCAGAGCATTCGGATCCAAAACTTTACCTGTTTGGTCAGCTACTGTTTCAAACAGTTTCTCTTTCAGGTATTTCTTGCGGGTAATCAGTCTTTCGTTTTCACCTTTCTCCATTGCTTCGTACAGCTGGTAATCTTTCCAGTAACGCGCATTTTGAGCATTGGTAATTGAAACGATCGGACAGATGTTGTCATACTTAGCCCACATTTGTCTTGATACTTCACCATGAAGGGCAGATACGCCGTTGGCAATTTTTGAGAATCTCAATGCAGCCAGTGAGTGTGCAAACATGTCACCCGTGATGCCAGTGACTTTTCTAACTTCCTCAAGTGGTTTACCACAGAAGTAACCCATCTTGTCAAGCAGTGTGATCTCATGCTTTTCATTACCTGCTTCCTCTGGAGTGTGTGTAGTGAATACCAATCTCTTTTTCACCTCTTCCACGCTGTTATACTTGCTGTACAAGTAGAAAGCCGAAGGAAGTGCGTGAGCCTCATTCATGTGGTAGATATCCGCATTGTATTCCAGTTCGTCAAGCAGTTTTGCACCACCGATACCCAACAGGATATACTGTGCTACCTTAGCGTTAGCATCTGCATCATACAGCTTGTGACTGATCGACTGAGATAGGTAGTCGTTCTCAGGAAGGTCTGTAGTCAGGAAGAACATTGGTACTGTATTGAAGACTTCAGGAGCCAAATACTTGGCAGTTACCCAAACTGGGTGTCCGTCTACTTCAATCGTGAATTTGATGTTTGTATCCTCAAGGAAGTTGTAGATTTTTTCCTGGAACAGCACATCCATTTCTTGGTTACCTTTTCTGATTTGGTCATAATAACCATACTTCCAAAGTACACCGATACCAATAAAGTTTTGTCTCAGTTCATAAGCACTTCTCATATGGGATCCAGCCAAAAAGCCAAGACCACCTGAGTAGATTTTTAAAGGTTGGTCAATGGCGAACTCCATGCTGAAGTATGCAACACGCGTTTTGTACTTTGGATCGTACGCATAAGAATGCTTGAATTGCTCGAAACGTGACATATTTGTGAATTTTGATTTTTTCTGTTTCTATCAGAAAATAGCATCGGGTTAAAATCCTATTGCTATTATTTAAAGTAATAATCTTATAAGCGGGGCAAATTTTCGCAATTATCAAGGAGAATTTTATGACTTACATCATCTATTCAGAAGGTCATATTCCGAAACCCGTTGCGAAACCGAATGATGTTTTACAAATAGATGTTATTTTTACATTTTTTGAGGTTTATGATTAATTGGTTTTAGGAAAATTTGGATTGTTAGAAGGGGAAGTCCTCCTTCTTACAGCGGCTAACACCATTACCGATAGCTGGATCGGAAAGTTGTTTTTATTGCAATTGAAAATACTTTTAATATTTAAAAATTAGAAGAAAGCACTCAAGAAAATCTAAATAGTAGGAACTAATTTTGAAATCTGTAAGCTTAATTTCAAATTCAATGGGAAAAGAAACAGAAATACAGAATTGGTTTGAAAGAAATGAAAGTCAATCTGAAATAAGTGAGACTTAAATCATCACTATTCCGTCTCGAATTTGGTTATTATTAAAGTGAGTAAGCTCAAAGTCTGAAGCTGTACTCTTGAAATTGCCATTTGGCATAAAACGATCTAAATGGACGATACAACCATGGCTATTATCAGCAGAAAAAAAGTGCCTTACAGAATTCAGGAACCGCTACACAGGTTTTTGGAACAATACAATAGAATTTCCCCGATTTCAATCCACTATGAGGATTTGCTCAGGTACGAAAATGTACTTCCTCTTTATGACAAGCATGGGGAAGATACCCTTTGGTATACTGTTGTGTATAACCATGCAGATATGGAAGCAATCCATGAAAACCTCAAGATGATTTATGCCACTCTGAAAGCGGACGGAGATATTTCCTTGATGGAACACCTTTACATTGATCGGGTAGACTTGTGTTCTTACGGAAACACACAGCCGTTTAGGGTAAGAGTGGTCAATAGGGTTAATGACAACTTTGATTACTTCTATATAAAAGTGGCAGATGCTTCGAGGGTGTATGGTCTTGAGTTGGAAGATATTTTATCCCCGAATAGGGTCAATTTTTTGGTGCATGAACAGACGCTGATTGAAGAGCATATAGCAGGGATACCAGGTGATATGTTTATATCAGATTATTTGGAAGATGGGCATCAAAACAAAATTCGCTTGGCAAAAGAATTTATCAAGTTCAATGAGCGATGTTTTGTGCAGTTGTTGGGAGATATGCATTCAAGCAACTTTGTGGTAAACATTATCCCTGATTTTGATGAGATCAATTATAGGATCAGGGCAATTGACTTTGACCAGCAGTGTTATGAAGGCAGGAAGAATATTTACTTGCCTCAGTTCTATAAGCAGAACATGCCGATCATAGAGTTAGGGATGGGGAGAATATCACCCGAATCAACTAGGCAGTACCAGGCTGAGGAACGTTTTATGATGGCTACAAGGTTGATCGGTTCCAGACATAGGGCGAGGGATATCTTACGTGCCATGCGCTCTGATAAGATAGCACCCCGAAATAATGTTGTCTCACTTAGAGAAGACCTTCAGAAACATTTTGACCATGAAAAGTTTTTGAAGTGTGAGAGTATGGGAGAAATCCTGACTGAGAATATGGAGCTGCTACTTAAAAAGCAAAACAAGTATAAGGCGATGATCTAATGTTTATTGATTATTAACAGGTAAGTTTGCACAATTTTAAGTCTGGTCGTGTTTACATTTTGGCAATCAACAAAAAAGCCAATCCTAACTTCCATTTGTTATAGTGGGGGTTTTGATATGTAACAATAACTGACTTACTATTTTATGCAACTATCAGAAAAAATCAGCTTGCTTGAAGATTACTTGAGCGACAAACTCCACAATTCTGGTTTTGAACTTGTTGAAGATGCTCCATTTGTAAACATAAGGAGGGCAGAAGATGGGACGATCCTACTGGCAGGGAAATCAATGACAGAAAAGGACCGTTTTTATACTTTGGAACGGTTCGTTGAATCTTTGGAATATTGGACAGTTGAAGAGTTGGTTGCTAAAAGCTACTCACTAAACTAAGTCTTAAAAGCATAATAAAAGGTCCGCAATAACAAATTCAGGTTTGTACTGCGGACCTTTTCGTATTTAAAGAAGATATAAAAATCAAATTACACTGAACTCGATTCTACGGTTTTTGGCGCGGTGTTCCTCAGAGTCATTTGGTACCAATGGTTTTGACTCACCATAACCGATTGATTTCATTCTTTCTGCTGGAATACCATGCTCTTTTAAGTAATTAACCACTGTTTCAGCCCTTTTCATGGAAAGTTGCTTGTTATGGTTTTTATCACCTGTATTATCTGTATGGCCGCTAATCTCAATATTCAAATCGGAGTTGCGTTTCAGAAAGTTTACTACATGATCAAGCTCTGATTTGGATTCATCTAGCAAGGCGTATGAGTCGTGCTCAAAAAAGATGTTGTTCAATGTAATGGACTTTCCTTTTTCAATTGGGTCAAGGTAAATGTCCATTTCCAATCCTTCCGTATCCTGACTTCTATAGTCAAAAGACAAAGTCTTAAAGAGATAGCCAGGTCTTGAAACATACATGCCATATTGCTTGCCTCTTGGAATGACAGTCAGGTAATCTCCATGTTTAGGGTCAGAGAATACAGCAGATACCAGTTCGTCAGAGCTTAGTTCTTTCAGTTCCAAATATGCCTTGATTGGCTGTTTTGTTTTAGCATCATACACAGTTCCTTTTACAAACCCAGTTGGAGTACTAAGTTCCATGCCTGATGGTAAGTCAAAAACAGTGATATGGCTTCTGGTAATACCATCTTCCTGACGGGCTACTTCTTTAGAGTAATAGGCTTTTTTGCCATCAGCAGTGATGTAAAGCGATACTTGTTCCTGTTGGTCATTAAGAGGGTATCCTAAGTTTTTTGGTTCCCCCCATGTGGTAGAGTCCATTTCTGAAATAAAGAGGTCTAGCCCTCCAAAACCAAGGTGTCCTGCTGAGGCGAAATACATGGTTTTTCCATTGGCGTGAAGGAACGGTGATAAGTCGTCACCTTCGGTATTGATAGGTTTTCCCACATTGTCCGGTTTACTCCAGTTTCCATCGAAGTCCATCGTAGAAACCCATATGTCTTTTCTACCAACTCCTCCTGGTCGGTCAGAAACAAAGTAGAGCTTTCTGCCATCAGCGGAAAGTGCAGGCTGTGATTCCCAGTATCTTGAATTGACTGGTAATCCCATATTTTGGGGCTTGCCCCATTCCCCTCCAATTTTTCGGCTTATAAAGAGGTCACAGCTACCGTAAGAGTCACGCTCCCTTGTTCTTTCACATGAAGTGAAGATGATGGTTTTTCCGTCAGCAGAGATACTGCAAGTACCTTCATTGTAAGGGGTATTTAAGACTTTAATTTCGGTAGGTTCTGACCAATGGTCTCCCTGCCAGCTACATTCGTAAAGGTTCTCATCATCCATGGCATTTCTAGCAGTGAAAAATAATGTTTCATTGTCTGCTGTAATGACTGGGAAGTACTGTTGCTCTAGCTGATTGACAGTGTCGCCAAGTGAGTGTGTAACAATATCTAGTGGATGCTGTTTCGCATCAATGGCAAAATCTGAAATCCTGATGATTTTATTAGCCGCGTTTATTTCTCTCTTGGTTCTAGGGTCTTTGTTTTTAGCCAGAAAGTTCTCTGCATATTCTTTAGCTTTTTCATAGTGGCCATCACGGATCTCGTACTGAGCTAAGGTGAAATAGACTGAACTAAACCTGATATCTTCACCACAGCACCTTATGATCTCTTCATACTCTTTGCGTGCCTGATGGTCCCTACGAGTCATCATGTAGGTATAGGCAAGTAGGTAATGTGCTTCTCCATAGTCAGGCTCCATGCTTAACAGTTTCTGAAGCTCTTTTTCAGCTTCCAGTGTCTGCCGTGATTTGACATAGGCCTCAGCTTTTTTTAGCATTTTCTGAGCCTTTGAACTTTGTGCTTGTAACCCTTGAAATGAAAGCAGAAGCAGTATAACTAGTAAATAGGGGGTCTTCATTGAATATAAGAATCAGATAGTAAATGTTGTAATTGCAAGTATTTATTCAAAAGTATAAAAATATCCTGATTGAAAAAGTGCAATTTTAATGAAGGGATTTCACTCAAATCATATGCCGCAATAAATAGAGCTACAGGTGTTGAGCCAAAGAGGGCTTAAGAAAAGGTATTTGTAATACATTCCCTTAAGCCCTCCTGTAAAGACGAAAGTTATTGCTGAGTAATTTTATCTCAAGAAAATAGGCTTTCAGTAAGTTCATCTAACCTAGCTACTGGATGAACCTTGATTTTATAATGATCTAATTCCAGTCCTTTCAGGTTGTATTTCGAAACAAATATATGCTTGAAACCTAGCTTTTCAGCTTCTGAAATTCTGTTTTCAATTCGGCTGACAGCCCTGATTTCACCTCCCAAGCCCACTTCAGCAGCAAAGCAGATGTCATTTTCCAAAGACCAGTCTTCATGAGAGGAAATCATGGATGCACAGATTGCCAAATCGATGGAAGGGTCTTCTACCCGTAAACCACCTGTGATGTTCAGAAATACATCAGAGAAATTGAGCCTGAATCCACCTCTTTTTTCCAGAACCGCCAAAAGCATATTCAAGCGTTTGGTGTCAAAACCATTGCTGTTTCTTTGAGGGTTGCCATATACCGATGGGGTAACCAATGATTGTACCTCCACCAGCAGCGGACGGTTACCTTCCATGACAGTTCCGATGGCAATGCCACTTAAAGCTTCATCCCTTTGTGAAAGAAGTATCTCTGACGGATTATTTACTTCCCGAAGTCCCGAAGACTGCATCTCATAAATCCCTAACTCTGATGTTGAGCCAAACCTGTTCTTGTTGGTTCTTAGAATACGGTATGCCATATGGCGATCTCCCTCAAATTGAAGTACAGTATCTACCATATGTTCGAGTACTTTTGGTCCAGCAATATTACCATCCTTGGTGATGTGACCAATCATAAAAACCGGTGTTCCTGTTTCTTTGGCAAAACGAATCAGCTCAGCTGTACACTCTTTCACTTGGGAGACACTTCCTGCCGCCGCCTCCAGAAAAGAAGAGGAAAGGGTTTGGATGGAGTCAATTACGACAACATCTGGCTTGAGCTGTTCAGTCTGCTGAAAAATATTCTGAGTGTTTGTTTCTGTCAGGATAAAGCACTGCTCAGAAACAAATGGGATTCTTTCTGCCCTTTGTTTGATCTGCTGGTCGCTTTCCTCACCTGATACATACAACACCTTCTGCTTGTTGAGGGTAAGGGCAATCTGTAACATCAGTGTGGATTTACCGATACCGGGTTCACCACCTATCAGTACAACAGAGCCAGGCATAATGCCTCCACCCAATACCCTGTTGAGTTCCTGATCTGTTGTGACAATCCTGTTTTCTTCTTTGTAGGATATTTCCTTGATGGCTACAGGTTTGTTTGCCACTTTTTTTGCAGGTTCACTACTGCTTGTGGGTTGCCAGCTTCCCTTTTGTGGAGCGGCATTTTTGTCCTGAAGGATTTCTTCTACAAATGTGTTCCACTCGTTGCATGAAGGGCACTTTCCTTGCCATTTGGCAGATTCAAAACCACAGTTCTGACAGAGATATGCCGTTTTCACCTTTTTTGCCATGATATATAAGATACAAGATTTTAGACTTAAGCTTAAAGGGAAATAGGAGTCCTTTCATTAAGAATGGACATAGGCCTGATCTGATCTCCCTTTTGAAATTCAAACAATAAATTAAGTTGAACTTTAAAAGGATAACAAATTTTACTCAATATTGATAAAATGATCTTGTAATGACTTTTACTAAGGCGATGAAAGGAATAAAAGAAGGTCAGGTACTTACGTACCTGACCTTTATATTGTGTAACCTGAAATGGTGCTTATCAAGTGTGATGATTAATCGCTTCGTCTAGTAGTGGATGGTTTACAGGAATCAGAGAATGTTTGGTTAACCCTTTGAATACTGTAAAAGCAAAACCTGCCAAAAATACCAAGCCAACTCCTACGGCAAATAGGCTCATACCACCCATGGATTTAAGTGTACCTGGTGTGATCAATAAATAGAAGTCCAGCCAGTGTCCAATAAATACAATTGGGCAGATAACTTTTAGGAAAGTCTTTTTCCGTTTGGCATCTCTTGTCATCAGTGCCAGCAGAGGGAACAGGAAGTTTAGGAACAGCATGAAGAAGAAAAGTCCTTTATAATCAGGGTTGCCCAATCTATCTACAAAATAAATAGTTTCTTCAGGCATGTTGGCGTAATAGATCAACAAGAACTGTGAAATAAATAGGTATGACCAGAAGATGGAGAAACCAAAGATGTATTTGCCTAAATCATGCAAATGGTTTTCATTGACGATCTTGAGGTATCCTCGCTGCTGAAGCATAATCGTAATAAAGGTCATGGCACAGAGTGCTGCTACCAACCAGCTGGATAAGCAATACCACCCAAACAAGGTAGAGAACCAGTGTGGGTCTATCGACATTATCCAATCCCAAGAGGCAATGGATTCAGATACACCAAAGAATATGAGAAAAGCAACAGAGATCCGTTGTGACCTTCTGAAGTGCACTACAGAGTCTATATGCTGATCTTCATTGACAGTGATTTTGTTAAGCATCCACCAGAACAGGGTCCAAACGCCAACAAAGAAAACCATCCTGATCAGGTAGAAGGGAATATTGAGAAAGCCTCGTTTATTATAGAGAATTGGATCAAAATCTGGATTTCCTTTTTCATATAGGTAGCCATGTGTCCAGTGGAAAATCTGGTGGTTTCCCCAAAGGAAAATGAGAAACAGCAGTATACCCATTATAGGTACATATCTTCCAAATGCCATCATGACGCGGACAATAGGAACTGACCACCCCGAATTAGCTGCATATTGAACAGCAAAAAAGAAAAACCCGAGCAAGGACATTCCTAAGAAGAACACTGTATTGGTCCAAAGGTTGGATTTGATGATATCAGTCCAGTGGAATACAGCATGATGTTCGCCTGCATGTTCTCCTCCGTGACTGCCCGCAGCTCCATGTGCTGCATCATGACCCCCAGTGTGAAAAATCCCCTCTACACCTCCCAAAAGGATAATGATCAGTCCAACAACTGTTACGATACCACCAATAATGGCCAGTCTTGCGATTAATCCTTTGAGGGCAGGGGTTAGTACAAAATTTTCCTTTACATCGACAGGAGTGTGTGTGTGTTCATCCATAAGTTGCAGTTTTTGGGTTGGGAATTATGCAGACTTACGCCTGTAATCAGTGTGCTATTGATAATATATAATTCTACAACACATATTTACAATGATCTTTTCCATTTATAGGAAAAATCTGATTTTTAAAAGGTTGGCTAGAGGGAATAGGGAAGGGAGGTCGATTAGTAATTGCCCCTCAAAAAATAGGATGAAACTATACAGTCCTAAATGAGGGCAATGTCTTGTTGGTGATTAAATAGGCACATTCGTACAAAGGACCACTTTCTTTTTGAAGAAAATGCTCATGCTTATTTATGCTATTTTGTTTTGTATAAATCAAAGCAATCATTTTATGTTGTATCAGCTACTCGAAGTCTGATTGCTTCAGAACATTTTCTGTATTGTCGGAATCAGCACCTGTAGGGGTATCTTTAAACTGACTGAGATTTGAAAACCCCAAAAGCAGGAATAAGATAATAAACATCACTAATGCATACAGATTTTCTTTTGTCATAGCAGTAAAGGTTTAATTTGTAGTTATTTGTATAAGTGTAATGTAGACGTTTTAACTTGAAGTTAAGTTGATGAGGATCAATAGAAAAGGATGATTTTAAGCAGGGATGTGCTTTTGATAATAAAAAAAGGCTGTCCCTTTAGAGACAGCCTCGAAGTATATTGAAATAAAAAGATAGATAGATTAGAATTTGTAATTCACAGACAAGTTAAATAGTGTACCTAACTGACTGAAGTGTGAACCATCATAAGTCATTTGAGAGTAACGTTGGTTAAATGTGATCAGGTTTGACTGATCTTCAATTGGAGTAAGACCTGAAGCTGTCACTTCCTTGCTATCCATCAGCTTTTGGCCTTCCTCGTTTTCTGCAACAAATTTCCATTCTGGCAATACATTCAGGATGTTATTGATGTTGGCAGCGATTGTCAACTTCTCAGTAGCATTGTAAGTAACAGACAAATCAGTTACAATTTTAGGGGTAAACTCAGTTCTCAGATTTTCATCCAGACCTTGCTGCTTAAAGGTTGTTTTACCGAAGTAAGTATTGTTGACTGCTACATTGAACTTGCTGATACTATAGTCAACACCGAATATCCATTTTGTTTTTGGTCTTGAAGTAAAGAATAATGCTTCCTGAGTAGCGTTTACAACTGATTGTCCTGCATCCTCTACAAGCTTAGGGTTTTTTACTTCACCTTCTCTTTCGTTTTGGATAGTATAGTTACCTGAAAGGTTCAACCCAATAAAGCCTGTACCCAATGGAAGGTCTCTGTAGCTTGCTACAAAGTCAATACCTGAAGTTCTTGTGTCAATAGCATTTACAAAGAAGCTTACGTCACTCATATTATTGTCTTCTAGCACTTGATCAAGAGGTGTGTCACCTGCTTCAGTACCTGAGATCTCCGTACTCAATACAATACGGTCTTCAACCGCAATGTTGTAGTAGTCGAGTGTCACACTGAAATTACTGTTAGGCTTAAAGCCCAAACCAGCTGTCAGGTTGGTCGATTTTTCAGCTTTTAACTGAGGAATACCCAAAAGACTAGCTTGAGGTGAAACGTTGTTTACTAAACCTCCAACTTGGATACCTTGACCAGGTACAAATGAATACTGTGCTTTCTGGGTGTAGATCTGATGTAGAGTAGGTGCTCTAAATCCAGTTGAGGCAGAGGCTCTGATTGTCATCTTGTCATCCATCATTTTGTACCTAGAGCTAAGCTTCCATACAAATGTGTTACCGAAGTCACTATAGTTTTCACCTCTGATGGTACCATTAACTAGGAAGTTGTCAGTGATGTCCCAAGCCAAGTCAAAATAACCACCCAAGTTATAGCGGTTGAAAGCGCCTGAGTTCTCTGGTGTATTACCGGCAAATGAGTCAGCACCACCACCATCGTACGAAGCTAGAATCCCTTCGATCACTGTGAAAACCTCTGTTCTGAATTCTGCACCAAAACCAATACTTAAACTTGGAACCACTCTTTTTGATATATCCAAGTTTCCTACCAAATGGTTAAATGCAGTTCCCCCTACATCAAAAGTTACAGGACTATTCTCTCTATATAATTGATTATCTTGGGTAACCTCTCCATCATCCACAACATTGTTGTTATTTTCATCTACCCAAGTTGCAGGTGCAAGCACCTTATTTCGGTTGTGAGAATTACTTACTGTATAGACTTGTGAGTTACCGCCTGCTGTTAGGCTGACATCGTGGTTCCAGCCATTTGTTTGTCCCTTGAAACCAACTGTTGCATTGTAGTCATTCAGTTCACCTTCAAAAGTAGGTACATAGCCATCATAGCCGTTTGGCGTACCTGGGGCAGGGAAGAAATCAGCCAAGTATGGCATATCTGCTACTGTTCTCCAATAAGGCGTACGGTAGTTAGCAAAGCTGTTTACTTTCTTGTAAACATAAGCCGCATTAAAGTAAAGTTGTGAGCTAGCATTCAAATTAACACCACCGTTAACCAAGAACTTGGCTGCAGTAGTCTCAGGAGAACCATTGATATTACCTGCATCGGGTTTTCTAGAAAGGAATTCCTCAACTGTTGCCAGATCAGCTTCAAAGTCAAATGCATCACCTTCAGCATTTACAGTACCTGGGCGGTTAGCCAAGTAAACCTTTGAAAGGTCAATTGTATAGTTCAAAAAACCTTTGTCTTTTAGGTTGATGCCATTGTTTAGAGCCAAGCCAAATGATTCACCATCACCTTCTGAGGTAATGCCAGTGTTCAGCTGAATTGAGCCGTAGTCAGCGTCATCTTTCAGAATAATGTTCATTACACCAGCGATGGCATCAGAACCGTATTGAGCTGAAGCACCATCTCTTAGGATTTCTACACGCTTGATCGCAGAAGTTGAGATAGCTGAGATATCAGCACCCGTTTCACCACGTCCTGGTGCTGTTTGGGTGTAAAGCAGCGAACTAAGGTTTTTTCTCTTGCCATTGATCAGAATCAGTGTTCTGGATGGCCCCATATTACGGATTTCATATGGGTCAAGTAGTGAAGTTGCATCATTTACAGGAGTTTGAACCGTGTTAAATGATGGTATTTTGTATTGCAGTGCCTTGTCAAAAGTAAGCTGACCAGTTTGTGCTAGTTCTTTTGTTCCCACTACATCAACTGGGACAGGGGTGTCAGCGTCACTTCTTGGAGCACCTCTGGTACCTACAATAACAACTTCTTCTAGTTGATCCAATTCCATTGTTACATCGAAACTTTTGGCTGTGCCCAAGTTGATCTCAGTCTCCTTGAATCCGATATAACGGACAACAAGTATAGCATCTCCTTTAACTTTAATTGTATAGAGACCGTTTACGTCTGTGGTTGTACCATTGTTGGTGCCTTTTTCCATAATTGTGGCTCCAACTAGCGGTAGTTGGTCATCTCCAAGTATTGTACCTTTGACAACACGTTCTTGAGCATATAAGCTGCCTATTCCCAATAAAAAGGTGGTAATAAAAAGTGCAATGATTTGTTTCATAAATAATATGATTTGTTGAATTGAACTGGATATTAAAAGTTTGTTAATAAGATTTAATTATAGTTGAAATATTTTGTTGAGTTCTGTGTAAATCTATATTAATTCTTTATAAACGCACAATATCAGTATAAAATATTATATGTAGATAAGTTTGAATAATGAATATTTACTCATTTAAGTGTAATGTTAATACTTAACTAATTCGTTATATAAATAATTGATTATCAATACTTAAGTGTTAACTATTTGAATAGAAGGTTTATTCAATAAGAATGAATCAGCTTTTTATGCTAGGAAACTTTTTTTGAAGAAATTTTTGGAATGAATACTTAAATGTTCGGTTATCATCTAGCTTTTATAGGAAAAGAGCTGTTTCTAACTATCACGATGTATTGAGGAAGAGGAGTGTTTTGGCTTAGAGAGAAAGAAGGCGAATATAAGTATGCAGTCAGAGTACTTAAGCCCTGACTGCAATAGTGATTTTATAGAAGATGCTTTTGTAAGATCAAAGGTGGGTGTAGGAGTTGTTATACAAGTTAAAATCCGATTTTGTTGGCTTTTTCCACCTGCTCAAACCCTTTGTCTGTATAATTGAAGATATCTGCTAATGTCATTTCTTCCTTCTCTGAATGATGTCCTAAAGTGTCAAGCAGCTTATTTGTTTTATCACTGGTAAGCGGTTCAAACTCATAATCAGCGATCATCCTTCCTTTTCGTAACAGTGCTTTGTCTATCTTGTCAATACTGGTATTAAAGGTGCAAATAATTTTTATGCTCAGATAGTCACTGAAAAGTCCGTCAGTCAGTTGAAGAATGTTCGACACAACAGAGTTTACTTTGGAATCCTCTCTGGTTGTAATCACTTTTTCTGCATCCTCAATAATGAGAATGGCATTCCGGTGTTTGAGCAAAAAAGAAATAAACTCAGGGTCAAGAAGTTCTTGTACGAACTCATTTTGAACAAAAATAAATGACTTCTCCTTGTGTTGACTGATAAGGCTCTTGATGTAAGAAGTCTTCCCAGTACCTGGAGTGCCATGAAGCAGTATCAAGCCTGCTTTATCCTTCTCAAGAGATGTTTGTATAATTTTATCCACAGGTTTGAAACTGTCATTATACAGGTTGTCAAGGTCTATCTCAAAGTGATCTGCCTTTACTTCCTCTGTATCAAACTTATCCCTTCCTTTTGTCAAGACTTTAAAAATGGGTGTTTTCCTTAACCCCAATTGTGACCTAAGTTTATGGTTAGTTTCTAATACCCATTTTTCAAGTGCTTTATCTGCAGCATCATAGAGAAATTGGACAAATAATTCATTGTTGTTCAATTCTACCAATACCATAATGCTATTCGACTTTCCCTTGAAAGTATAGTCATAAGGGTAGTCTTTTTCCAGTGTAGCATCATTGGAGTCTTCCGTGTTCCAAACTTTGTATATGACTTCCAAGTTCATCGATGCTGGGTTGATAAGCTCGATCGCCAACTCCATATTCTCCTTATTTTCTTTCAATGGGAGTTCCATGGTGAGTTGAGATGGAATGGTATCATAGCAAAGAACAAAATATTTGTTTTTACGGAAGTCATCGTAATCATCAAATGCGTTAATCAGGTCTTTTACCATAAGAATGTAAATCTGTTTGTGAAAAAATTAACTGGTTATAAAATTTGCCAATATGAAAAAATGCCCATTAAAATAGGCATTAGCATAATTGGTTTTTCAAAAGTGAGTCAAAACATGTGTGACCTTAGTGAAACTTTTGAGCGACTCTATTTAGCTATTTGATCAGTTGCTTTTCTTCAATTGGTCTTTTGTCCGTCTTTAATTTTCTTGTCCAGAAAATGATATACATAGTGCCAACAATGGTTGGACTGATCCATGCAATTGTGCTATTCAGGTTTAAGCCTGCTACAATAAAAGCTGTAAAGGATGCGATTAAAGCACCCACCATTCTGCCAATATGATTCTTTAGCCTGAGGCTCTTTTGTTCTTTGAAGGTCTTGAATGACTTAAAGTCTGTGATGGTCATGAAAAGTCCAAACCCTCCAAAAAACAGGAATAATGTACCTTCATTGTTATTTTTGGTCAGGTTATAACCCCCAATGGCAAGCATGGCAATAGAGCCAAGTAACATGAGACCTGATATTGACTTATCAATAATATCAGCTTGACTTTTGTTGGGGTACTTTAGCGTTAGTGCTCGATTACCAGCCAAAACCATGTAAATGGTGAAGATCCCTATCAGAAATAAGAAGAGATTTTCATGCTCCGGCACTCTCGCAACAATCAGCGATAGGACAGCACTTCCAATCATGGCAATGGAAAAGACTTTTCCTGATTGGGTGTGTGGCTTGCTTCCTTTTTTTGTAATAACACTGGCTATACCACTGAGAAGTCCTAAGCCACCAAGGAATGCATGAATGTAGATAAGGGTTTGTGTTAGTTCTTTCATTTTTGAATAGTTAAATAGCCTAATGGCAGGGTTTGAAATAAAGAATTGGTTTGGTTTTTCCTTTGTCAACTAAACTTGGAGAACAGGTCTAGTGACTGTGCTGAAGTTTGAAAGAAAAAATTGCCTTGATTAAAGAGTAAAAAATCCTTTCGAAGTTCAATTTAGTATTTTCCTGTATTTCCACATGAATATTCTTTTACAAGTATTCAATTAACAGTTGGGTATTATTTTTTGACTTGTTCTTTCTTCCAAAGAATATCTTTCTATTAGGAGAAGGAATTGTGGTCAAGTGTACTAGCCAAGTCTTCCGCAATTAGGCTTCAAAACCTTGTCTGAGCTAAATGTTTTGGTAAGTGTATCAGGGGGTAGATGTACGCTCGTTAGGCAATGATTGAAAATATTACGATTAGTTGTGAAGGTTTCTTTATTGAAATTTTGTCTTAGATGATTGCAAATGCTACTTTTGCGGGGGATTTTCGAAAGACAAATAAACAATGCTTTAATTAGCACCATTCTTATGAAGAAATACACTTATACGGAGAAAAAAGACACTAGATCTGGATTTGGCGCGGGTCTGCTTGAATTGGGAAAGAACAACAACGAAGTAGTAGCACTTTGTGCTGACCTTACAGGGTCGCTTAAAATGGATGCTTTCGCTGCTGAGTTTCCAGAGCGTTTCTTTCAAGTAGGTATCGCAGAAGCCAACATGATTGGTATGGCTGCAGGTATGACAATTGGTGGTAAAATTCCTTTTACAGGTACTTTTGCTAACTTCTCTACTAGCCGTGTATATGACCAAATCAGACAGTCGGTAGCTTATTCCCGTAAAAACGTTAAGATCTGTGCTTCTCACTCAGGAATAACACTGGGCGAAGATGGTGCTACACACCAAGTATTGGAAGATATCGGTATGATGAAGATGCTTCCTCATATGACAGTAATCAACACTTGCGACTTCAACCAAACTAAGGCAGCGACGATTGCTATTGCTGAATACGATGGTCCTGTTTACTTGCGTTTCGGACGTCCTGCAGTGCCTAACATCATGCCTGATGACAAGTTTGAGATTGGTAAAGCTGTGATGTTGAACGAAGGTGCTGACGTTACAATCGTAGCAACTGGTCACTTGGTATGGGAAGCGATTCAAGCTGGTGAAATGTTGGCTGAAAAAGGTATCGATGCTGAGATTATCAATATCCACACTATCAAGCCACTGGACGAAGAAGCAATCCTTAAGTCTGTGAAGAAAACAGGTTGTGTTGTGACAGCTGAAGAACACCAAATCTTTGGTGGTCTTGGTGAGAGCGTTGCCGGTGTATTGGCAAGACAGTTCCCAGCTCCAATCGAGTTCGTTGGTGTAAAAGACGTATTCGGTGAAAGCGGTACTCCTGATCAACTGATGGTCAAATATGGATTGAAAGCTGAAAATATTGTGGCTTCAGCAGAAGCGGTAATGCAACGTAAAGCTGCATTGGTATAAGCTGAACTCCATCACAAGAATATATAGGCTCCTGACAGTTTTTCTGTCAGGAGCTTTTTGTTTTTATAAGGTATCTCTATAAACCCTTTCTGGTGTTGTACCATAACTTTATTCAAATCATGCATTTTTCAGTTGTAATTGAGCGTTAAGAACACTAATTTAATTAGAGCCTAATAGCCAGTATTTAGACCTAGTTATAGGACTCATTGACTTTCACTTTGTACACTTCTTTTTTTCTTATCCCTGACTGCAACAATTACATAGCAGTTGATTGTGACTAATTGCTACCCATTGAGATTTGACAACCTTTGCATGAAAAACGCATTACTTTTATTCTTTTTACTTACAGGATTAGAGGTGGTTGCGGGCTTGCCCAATAAAGCCTTAAACCAGATTGACAGTCTAAAAAGCCTGTTGAATGATACTGCTATGCATGACACTACAAAGGTGAATGTATTGGGGGAGATTGCTTGGATGTATCGATATTCCTCTACCGATCAGATGCTCGCTTATTCAACTGAAACCTTAGAGCTGGCAACGCAACAGAATTATTTGCCGGGGATTTTATTAGGATCACTCTCATTGAGTTATGTCTATTTCAAAAAGGGGAGTTATGATGAGGCTTTGAAACATTGTGACTATATACTCAGAAGAGCAGAGGAAATAGGGGATAAGGAGTATATGAGTTATGCATTTGTCGGAATGGCAGAAATATATATTGAAAAGGCATTTTATGAGGAGGCAAGCCGGTATGTGGTAGAAGCAGAGGAGATAGCATCCAATACAGACTATGAACTTTGGGCTCGGATTCTTTCTTGTAAAGGGATTGTTGCAAAATATAGCGGTGAGATGGTGCAGTCATTGGAGCTGTTCGAAAAAGCATTGCTTTACAGCCAGTACATTCGGGACGACTTTTTTGCCATGAAAGTATTGTCGTCAATGGGAGACCTGTTCTTGGAGACAAAAAAATACCGAGAAGCGATTGAATATTACAACAAGGCTCTTGGACTTCAGGAAAAAGGAAATCTTGAGACGGGATATAAGGCTGAGTTGTTGAATAAGATAGCAATGGTTTACCTGAAGTTGAATCAACCTCAAATGGTAGAGTATTTTACTTTAAGGGCAATTTTCATTGCGAAAAATGTACAGGATTACGAGGAATTGCAGGAGGGGTATTATTTCCTTTACAAAATAGAAAAGATGCAAGGAGACCCCTCTAGAGCATTGAAATACTTAGAGCTTCAAGGTGTGTATAAAGACAGCTTGTTAAGTAGTCAGCATGAAGATGAAATGGAATACCTGATGATGCTGAACTCTGTTGAGGAGCTTGAACGTAAATTGAGGTTATCAAGAGAGACACATATTGAGCAGCGAGAACAGCATATGACAACTGTTATCGTAAGCTTTGTGACCATTGGTGTGCTGATCTATTTTGCGGTAGGTATGTATCGGGAGAATAAGGCTAAGAACAGTGCGTATGATGAACTGACGGAAAGGCAACAGGAAGTTGAGAATATAAATGAAGTACTTGAAGGAGCTAACAAAAAGCTGAGTCAATATATTGATGATAGACACTCAAGCTTGCGGTATGCTCAGAAAATCCAAAATGCATTGCTCCCTGATCTGACAGAGATCAGG
The DNA here is from genome assembly GCF_036880985.1 of Limibacter armeniacum. Lineage (NCBI taxonomy): Bacteria > Pseudomonadati > Bacteroidota > Cytophagia > Cytophagales > Flammeovirgaceae > Limibacter > Limibacter armeniacum. The sequence goes on along the minus strand of NZ_JBAJNO010000009.1, from coordinate 146,189 downwards.
GAGAAAGTAAGCGAATCATTTTTTATGCTGAAACCAGTTGATGAAGTAAGTGGAGATTTCTATTGGTATGCATATTTGGATGGGATGGCCTATATCGCATGTATTGACTGTACAGGACATGGTGTGCCTGGTGCATTTATGAGTGTGATAGCAGATAGTTTATTGGGAGAAATGGTCTTCTTGAATCGGATGAGAAGTCCGGGAGATATCCTTGCAGGAATGCAATATGCATTGGAAAGCAAGTTGAGTAAACAGTCTTCCAAAGTTTCGGATGGAATGGATATAGGTTTGTGCTGTATCGACTATGAAGAGCAGGAACTCCATTTTTCAGGAGCAAAAATTTCATTGGTATACTACGATGGTGAAGGGCAAAAGGTAATTGCAGGAAACAGGAGGTCAATCGGAAGGCAACTTGGAGAAAGAGAACCCCATGACGAGTTTGAAGACCATGTATTACCAATAGGAAATGATCAGATGTATTATATGTTTTCCGATGGATATGCTGATCAGTTTGGCGGTAAAGCAGGAAAGAAATTAAAGAGGAGAGGTTTGTATAAGATTTTGGAAGCCATTCAGCACTTGCCAGCCCAAGATCAGTATCAGTTGTTGGAGTCAACCTTTACGACTTGGAAAGGCGATTGTGAGCAGGTTGATGATGTATTGGTGATTGGATTTAAAGTTTAAAAGAAAGCCCTCAAAGAGAATTTTCACGCTTTGAGGGCTTTTTTATTAATGATATTACTTAATCAATTTTTTCAGGGTCTGTTTCCAGCGGTTCTGCAATACCATATTCATCAAAGTAGATTTTGAATTCAACTCTTCGGTTGATTCTTTTCTCTTCGTCCGAAACGGGGTTCGGGATAATAGGTTCAGTATCTCCTTTACCATCAGCAATTACCCTGCTTGGGTGAAAGTTGCCATAAGATAGAATATACCCTCTAATTGCTTCAGCCCTTCTCTTTGACAGAGTCAAGTTAAATGTTGGATCTCCATCAGAGTCGGTATGCCCAGTTACTCTTAATCGGTACTTAGGACGTTCTGCCAAGAAATCAATCACAAGGTGCAGGTTGTTTTCCATACCTGGTAGGAGTCTTGCACTGCCTTTTTCAAAGTCAATTGACTTAAATGTAAGTACACTATTGATGCTTACGGCAGGGATTTGGACTTCTTTATCACCATCTAGATAGAACATTTCTTCTATTCTGAAGAAATTGTCTCCTTCCACTACCAGTAAGTATTTCTTCTTGTTGATCAACTCAAAATCAAATGAGCCATCCTCCCGGATTTTTCTTGGTGCTACCTCTATACCATCTGTCAGGTCAATGATTGTCACTACACCTTGAAATACTTCACCTGTTGTCTTTTCAATAATTCTACCTGAAAAACGAACTAAATTGTTTGGTTTAGCTTCCATCGGCAGAGGGAACGATTGCAAGTCCATATTAGGCGCATCCTGTTCATAAGACTTGGCATAGAACAACCATTTAGATTGTGAATCTATGGCAAAGTAAAACTCATTGCCCTCACCATTGACCAATGGACCTACATTTTTAGGTTCAGTCCATTCTCCTTCTACCACATATGATTTAAAGATGTCATAGCCACCAAAGTTTAGAAGCTGACCGTCAGAACTGAAGTACAGCAAATGGTGCTTGGCATGAGGGTAGGGGCTAACCTCATTGCGCATGGAATTGATTACAGGGCCTACATTTTTGCATTCCTCCCATTCACCTTTTTTGTCTTTGGTAGTGTACCAGATGTCGAGACCACCAAATCCACCTTTTCTGGCAGATGAAAAGTACAGAGTATCCTCAGTCATGTTTAAGGCAGGGTGAGAGTCCCACGCATAGCTGTTGATCTTTGGGCCTAAATTGGTTGCTTCAGACCAAGTTCCATCTTCCTGTAGAGAGGAGGTGTACAAGTCGCAGTCACCTGAGCCATCAGGTGCATGGCAACGTACAAAAAAGATCGTTTTACCATCTTTTGAAATACAAGGCGAACCCTCGTTATACTGAGTGTTGATTCCGTCAAATGGTTTTGCCTCCTGCCATGTACCGTCAGGGTTTTTCTGAGAACTGTAGATGTTTTCGATTACACGTTCACCGTACAGGTCTTTATTGATGGTAGAGGTGTCTAATACCACTCTCTTGGAGGTGAAAATAAGTTGTGAATCATTTTTGCCACCGATGGTCATTCCATACTCATCAAAGTGTGAATTGATTTCACTACCCATTTCAGTCAAAACTTCTTTAGGTGGCTTTAATGTATCTATCTGGAGCCTTTTCTCTACCAGTCGATAGTAATACTCAAGATCAGCATACAGCGGTTTTTCAAACTTGATAAGTGAGTCATAAGTATAAAGGGCATCTTGTACATCACCTCTGTAATGTTTAAGAATCAATCTGTATAATTCTTTCGTTAGCTCAGTTTGGTCAAAATATTCAGAAACACGAGCCAACCTCCAGACAAGATCCATATCTCGCTGGAGAACGAAGTTGTTGACCCCAAAATTAGAAATGTACTGATAGAGTGCTTTTAAGTAACCCTCCCAATCTTTGTTTTTTTCTAATTCATAAATTCTTTTTAGCTCTTTTTTATCATAATAATAGGCTACCTTATTAATGTTGTGAAAGCGGATTCCTGGAAGCTTCAAAACTGAGTTAATTTCTCTAGGTGAGAAGTTTTCAAGCAACAGACCAACTTCTTTTTTTGGGTTAGGCTCTTTTTTCTTTTGTCCGTACAGGTTCATGCAATTGAGTAAAATGAATGTACTTAAAAAGAGAAATAGAGTAGAAAACAATGTATGTTGTTTGTATCTCATTGACTAAGCCTTACTTGATATTCTGGTTATGTTTAATAAGTTGAAAGCTAGGTGATTTTTGGCGAAAAATGATGACCAAATTAATCCATGTAGTCCTTCCAAGTGTTGACAGCTATACTTTACTACTGTCAGTCGTATTGTTACATGTGCTATTGACATAAGGCTGTTTTTCTATCAGTAGCACCATGTAGATAATATGGTTATTGACTCAAAAATATGAAAAGTTCTATAATTATTAGAATGTAGAAGAGAACCCTTAATTGTTTACAGAGAATTTAATTAAGATAAAATAATACTTAATAAGTAAGTATCGAGATGATGTAGTGTCGATTTTAAAGGGAAATCCAATGAAGGAATGACAATCAACTGATATGAAAATTGGAGTGTCAGGAGCAGCGCCTTTAGACTGTCAAGATGACAAACTGCAATTTTGTCATGAGATAAGTATATTTTTCTGTCAGTATGGCAATGTAGCAATCAATGTAATTCTTCAACCTGTAACTTAGTTAATTTGACTGTTAAGTGTTGATAATGAATATCAAATAAGTGGAATTATGGTAAGTTGTGGTAACTGCCATTCAGCTGTCCCAATTTTTTATAATGGGAGACCTATATATCATTATGTCAGTTATTCCGATTGGCAAGCCAATTGATTACTTTTATATCTTGATTTGGTATCAATTGAGATTTTCTCATAATAAATTTGAGTTAACGTATCAATTGAATCCATACCACAAATAGCATTGAAAATATCATTGTATGCTTGATGAGCATGCACATTATAAAGTGTGAATTGATCAAAATGGCATTGAAAAGAAATAGTATAGTATTAAGTGAGTTATCTGGAATGGAGTCAGACGATCAATTGATTTCTGTAGTTCCTGCGGAAGAAGATGACGGGGAATTTGACGGCGTTGAAGGTCTTGAATTACCCTTGCTGCCATTGAGAAATGCAGTTCTTTTTCCTGGAGTTGTAATTCCTATCACTGTTGGGCGTGAAAAATCAGTGAAACTGGTGAAGAATGCTTATAACACAACAAAAGTGATTGGAGTTGTTGCACAGAAAAACAGCAGTAACGAAGACCCGAGATTAGGGGATGTGTATAAAGTTGGTACGGTAGCACGTATCCTGAAGACCCTTACTTTGCCTGATGGTAATACTACAATCATCATTCAGGGTAAGCGAAAATTTGAAATCGAAGAGCTAGTTTCTGAAGACCCTTATATGGTTGTAAAAGGCAATGTATTGGGTGATAACTTTGATTTTAGCAGTGAGAATGAAGAGTCAGCTTTGATTGATTCACTGAAGGAGACGGCTTACAAAATCCTTAAACTGAACAAAGACATTCCTGAGGAGGCTCGCACTGCTCTGGATAATATTTCAAGTCTGTCGTTCTTGACATACTTCTTGAGCTCTAACCTGAATGTAGAGGTAAGGGACAAACAGAAGTTGTTGGAAATTCATGACGGCAGAACAAAAGTGACTACGTTGCTTGAGTACATGTTCAGGGAAGTTCAAATGCTGGAACTGAAGAATGAGATCACTAGCAAAGTGAACTTTGATATTGACCAGCAACAGCGTGATTACTTCCTGCGTCAGCAAATGAAGGTATTGCAGGATGAGTTGGGTGTGGACAGTCCTGATCGTGAGATTGAAGACCTGATTGTTAGGGCTGAGAAAAAAGAATGGCCTGAGATAGCTAAAAAGCAATTTGATAAAGAAATCCAAAAGCTTAAGCGAATCAACCCGGCAGCAGCTGAGTACCCGATAACGTTGAGTTACTGTGAGTTCCTGTTGGACTTGCCTTGGAGCGAGGCCACTGAAGATGATTTTGACCTGAAGAAAGCACAGAAGATTCTGGATAAGGATCACTATGGGTTGGATAAGGTGAAAGATAGAATCATTGAATATCTGGCTGTACTGAAACTGAAGCAAGACTTAAAAGGTCCTATCCTTTGTTTGTATGGACCTCCAGGTGTAGGTAAAACCTCTTTGGGTAAGTCGATTGCGAAGGCATTGGGTCGTAAATATGTACGTATGGCTTTAGGTGGAATGAAGGACGAGTCTGAAATTCGAGGTCACCGTAAGACGTATGTGGGAGCAATGCCTGGTAGGGTGCTCCAAAGCCTGAAAAAGGTCAATTCATCTAATCCTGTTTTCATCTTGGATGAACTGGATAAGTTGGGTGCTGATTTCAGAGGTGATCCCTCTTCAGCATTGCTTGAAGTACTTGATCCTGAGCAAAACCACACTTTTGTAGATAATTATCTTGAGGTTGAATATGACCTTTCAAAGGTATTGTTTATAGCGACGGCCAATTCCCTTGATAGCATTCAGCCTGCTCTAAGAGACAGGATGGAGATTATTGAGATCACAGGATATACGGTTGAAGAAAAAATTGAAATAGCCAAGAAACACCTGATTCCTAAGCAACGTAAGGAGCATGGTTTGAAAGGTAAGGATGTTTCTTTTTCTGATGCATCCATTCGTTTCCTGATTGAAGGTTATACTAGAGAGTCTGGTGTTCGTAATCTTGAAAGAAAAATTGGGGCAGTAGTCCGAAATATTGCGAAGTCAGTAGCATTGGAAGAGGAGTATAAAAAGAGTATAGGAGCAAAAGAAGTAGAGAAGATACTTGGAGCACCTGTATTTGATAAAGAACTCTACCAAAATAATGACATTGCTGGAGTAGTTACCGGATTGGCATGGACATCAGTTGGTGGTGAGATTCTGTTTATTGAATCGAGCCTTAACCCAGGAAAAGGTCGATTGACTTTATCAGGTCAATTGGGTGATGTAATGAAAGAGTCAGCTACTGCTGCACTTTCTTACCTGAAAGCAAATGCCAAGAAGCTGGATATTGATCAGCGTATTTTTGATAAGTACGATTTGCATATCCACGTACCGGCAGGTGCTGTACCTAAGGATGGTCCTTCAGCAGGTATTACCATGCTGACATCAATGGCTTCTATCTATACTCAAAGAAAAGTAATGGATAGATTGGCTATGACAGGTGAGATTACTTTGAGAGGTAAGGTATTACCTGTAGGGGGTATTAAGGAAAAACTGCTGGCAGCCAGAAGAGCTGGTATCCGTGACATTATTTTCTGCAATAAGAACAAGAAAGATGTAATGGAGGTTGATGAACAGTACCTTGAGAACCTGAATATTCATTTTGTAGAAAATGTGGATGAAGTATTGAAGATTGCCTTGCTGGATGAGAAGGTAAACGATGCGATAGAGTTCGATTTGGATTAATGTTCAATCCTTGAAAATATAAAAAGGTAATTTCTCTTTTGAGGAATTACCTTTTTTTGTTTGTATCAGCCAATAGCAAATAATATTTCACATTTAATAAAAATAAAGAACTGCTTGTGAGTGTGTTACGATTTTAAGGTAGATTACATTAGTGTTAATATTTGTTATAAACAGAGGAATATTTATATATTTGCTGAGCAATATCCTTCAAATAGGGTGCTGAAACCAATTAAGTAATCAAACAATTTTCTAGCTAAGAACTAAAACCAATTAATTACTACTATCCTGCTACTTTCATTTATTTTTTCCTTGATTCAATTCTGAATTTACTTTTTGGCTTGCATATAAATAATCGGTTGGAACCTGAATACTCTTAGGGTAGCATATTTATAATTACAGACCCAAGCTTCAATCAAAGAATCAGCTTGGCAGACCGCAACTCCAACAGGGCCACCTTTTGATTCCCATCTTCCCAATCTTTTTAAATCTGAAGTACGGTACACCTCCAATTGATCATCACCATAAGAAGTACAAAATAGTAAGCCTTTATCGTATGAAAGGTCAAGCGTTCGGGGATCATCACCAGTTACTTGTTCCAGAATAGGGTAGTGGTCACTTTTGCTGATTTTAACGAGTTTCTCCGGACTACTTAAGGTTACATATAAATAGTGATCATCCTGTACAATATGTCTGGGAGTAACCATTCTTTTCAGAACAGTATCTTCCTGTGAGGTAGATAAGTTAAGTACAGAGATACTGGCACCACCCATATTGTTGACGTATAGCTTTTTGTCATTTTCGGATATAAGAAGCCCTCTAGGAACTGCACCTGTTTTCAGGTCTGTTACTTTTTTCCAATCATCAGGATCTGAAGAGGATATATCAATAACACTGACAGAGTTACTATGCCAATTTGAAACATAGAGGGTCTCACCATCAGTTGATTTGGTAATGACTTTTGGTGTTTTACCTGTCGGGATAAATTTTAAGGAAGTGACTTCCCGTGTATTATCCGAAAGTATGATATGGGCTTTTTTTGTTCGTGACTCATATTCTTCTGTATGGTGAAGGTTCCATGCCACGATTCCTCCAGCATTGTGTAGCGAAATCCATAGGTATTTACCATCATGAGAAAAACAGCCTTCTACCGGTTTTTCCTGATAGGATTTAATCCATTCTCTTTTACTGTAATCATATCCTTCTCCTTCTGTAGGTATAAACCTGAGTTCACGGTGTTTCTTAAGGGTAACCCTGTCAATCTCATAAACACTCATGCCTTCAAGATTGAGCGTGTAAACATACTTTTGGTTAGGAGAAATCAATACTGATTTGACACCTCTTCCAACAGGGATTCTAGCAGATTTTATCAGCTCAAGGCTGTCATAATAAGGTGCGGCAGGTTTATAATCAAATGGTTCGTGGTCATCATTCTGGAGGCTAGACATTAACACCTGCTCTGCTTCACTATTGGTATGTTGGTTAGGAAATAGAGACTGGATATTAATGCCATTTAGAAGAAGTAAGATTAAAAGCAGATCAAATGAGGCAATTAGCGTCAGGACGAAAACCTTGTTTTTAGACATGGTAAATTTAATCGTTAAGGTTCTTCAGTTTTTAGATAACAGTATTAAAGTCAATGAGTTTGACAGAAAGAATAAATATGGGAGGGAATGAAACCTTCTGTCATTTATTAATAACTGTAAATGAAATACACTATTTAATATAAAAAAAAGAAGTCGATAGTTTTCTATTGATATAGTAAACTATCGACTACCTGTAAAATCATCAATGTGTCTAAGCTTCCTTGTAATCTGTGTTGCTGAACAGGAAAAAGAAAAAGACCAACCAAGCAATAGCCAAAACAGGAATTACATAAAGCAATGTTGTGAGATCTGGCGCCTCTTCGTAATGATAAGAGAAAATCACTCCAACAAAGGCTAATAGAAGCAGGTTAAAAATGGTAGCCAAGCCCCTTGTCCATCCTTTTGTTCTTTTAACCAGCTCCTTGCGGTTGTCTTTCGACTTTAGCCAGAAATCCTTTTTCGGAATCCATATCAACTGCTTGGGGAAATACATAATGCTGTTGCCGAAAACAGTGATGGAGATGTTCACGAGTAGTAGTGCCATCATCGATGCATAGAAGAAATCTCCTCTTTGCATCATTGTAACACTCTGACCATTTGCATCAAACCACACATTCACTTTTTCAGGCATGTAAATGTAAATCAGTAAGCTAACGCCCAAAAAGGCAAGCAGTGACAATGCCCAAAAGAATTTGATCATCTTCATAGAGTCTGGTCTTTTTTAGGAAATAATCTATAAATAAGGCAAACCTGCCCCTTAATCAATATATTTTTGTGGGGCAAATATAAGGAATAGAACATTGAGATACCTCATTAATCACTCCATGATCTTAAAAGGATATTGTAACCCAAAATTCTATTGCAGCTAACGTGTTGAGAGAGATTTATGCATACTCAATTTGAGTATCGGAAGTGGAAAGTTCTATTGTCAATGATAATGAATCAGATATCAAATGATAGATATGAGAAAAAGAAAGAAACTGATAGGTGTAATAGGTCCAAATGCATCAGCCTGTACCGAAGAAATTTATCATTTTGGAATAGCATTAGGTAAAGCATTAGTCGATGAAGGGTATGTCATTGTAAATGGAGGGATGAAGGGGATTATGGAAGCAGTTTTTAAAGGGGCACATCAGTCTGAAGCATATACATTTGGGACAACTGTTGCCATTATTCCTCATGATGAGAAGGAGTACGCCAATGAATACGCTGACATAGTTATACCTACAGGAATCGGCATTGCCAGAAATCAGGTGATAGTCAATACTGCTGATATCATTGTAGCTGTGGCTGGCGGCGCAGGAACACTTTCAGAACTTGCTTTTGCATGGCAAAAAGGAAAAAGTGTGGTATGTGCTACCCAATTTGGTGGGTGGGCACAAGCGTTGGCAGGAAAGCAATTGGATAAGAGAAGAACTGAACAGTTTGGAGTGGCTGATAACCTAGCGGATATCTTACAGTTTTTGAAGCATAATGATTAAGGAGAAACAAGAAACCTGTATGCAGATGGATGAAATCAAGATTAGGGATGGCGTACTTTTTTATGATGAACATTTTTATAAAAATGATGAAGCAGATCAATTGTATCAGCTCCTTGAAAATGAAATAGAATGGGAGCAGGAGGAGTTAAAGATTTTTGGGAAATGGTATAAGGTGCCACGGAAGACCGCTTGGTATGCAGACAAGGGTGTCCGGTATAAATATTCTGGAGTGGTTCATGAACCTATTCCTTGGACGGCAGGGTTGCTTGAAATGAAAGCAAAAATTGAAGCATATACTGGACATAGCTTCAATAGTGTTTTGCTTAACTGGTACCGAAATGGTTCTGACAAAATGGGATGGCATGCTGACAATGAATCTGAGTTGGGGGAGAATCCTATAATAGCCTCTTTGAGTTTTGGGGAAACCCGTCGGTTTGACCTCCGATATCAAGCAGATAAAACAGAGCCAAAGGTGCAATTGCATTTGGCTCATGGTAGTTTACTTATAATGGGAGGTACAACCCAACATTTTTGGCAACACCAGATTCCTGTTCAGAAGAAGATTGAAAAGGGAAGAATTAACCTGACTTTTCGCCTGATAAAAAGCCGAACCTAGATCTGCGTTACAAAGACCTTGGAAGATTCTACTCTTTCTACCCGTATAGGTAATCCACTTTCCAAAAAGCGTCCTTGCGTTCTGACTTCATAAATCTCACCGCCAAATTCAGCAGTACCCATTGGTCTCAAAGCAGAAATTGTTTTGCCAAGGTCTCCTACCTGAAGCGGAACCACATCTTCATTGACTTTGCTTGTGATCTGGTCTTTGAGTGCAAACCTGTTCCAAGTATTAGACCTGAAACTCCAGATAAAGGCAATAGCTGTAGCTATACCAGTACCTAGTAGAATTAGGTGTCCGGTGGTGTCGCCGAAATAATCATAGCCAAGGTATACACCAGTAACAGCAGACAGAAAGCCGAGAATTCCTGCAACTGTGGTTCCTGGAATAAAGAAAAACTCGACAATCATTAAGATTACCCCAACTCCAACCAACGAAAATACTGTTATCAGTTCACCCATTATTACTGAATTATTTTTTGAAAAACTTACCTGAAGTGTTGTCATAGCTAATGTGATAGCTACCACTCTGAAGCTCTCCGCAATCGACCTCTTTTGCAGTTCCTTTCATGACAACCTTTCCATATTTATCCATTACCATATAATTGACCTCTCTAGAGAAGTGAAGCATTTTGGAAACCCTCTGTGGAAAGAAGGATACTTGCTCCAGTTCAGCCATATAATCAACGACTGGCGATAGTTCTGTAGCCTTGTCAGGTCTTACATATTGTATCTGATATAGGTTTTCACCACTGTGGTGGACTACCTTGAATTCATAGGCATTGTGTTTGCCACTTCCTTTGCCATAGACCAAACCGTATTCCTTCCATTCGCTATGTTCCCTCTTAAGTATAACAAAATAACTGTCCGCAACTTCACCGGTGGTTTTCCATGTGATAAGTGCAGGCGTAGCTTCTGTAAAGGTAAAGGCAAAGTTTGATTTTTGCTTAATGGCGTTTGGATTAAGGATTTTGGGTTCGCATCCTGATCGGTGGAATATTCTGATAGTTACATCCGTGTTCTTTTCAAGATAGGATAGGTCAATCTCAAAAGCAGAAGCACTGGGAGTCTTTAATTCCTTGTCATTGACTGTAATTCTTTCAATACAGAAATTGCCTGATTCATCCGCAGAATTTTGGATGTATAGGTTAGTTCCTTGGTATGTACCTTGGATTACAAGCTCAGCAGCATATGATGACGCAGACGCGATCAATGCCAAACAGGTTACCGCCATTAAGATCGGTAAGCGTAGTAGATTGTAGTTCATAAATTGCTTGGTTAAAGCTTTTAGAATGCAATAGAAGTAATTGGGTTCATTATTATCAGAATGTGGCAGTCAATCAATTCGCCAAAAAATCCCTTCCCAATATGCTATATTCACTGCAATTCTGAATACTTTGTTTAGCGCTATTTAATGATAGATGCTAATAATTGTATATTTCATATATTCATCACAAATATAAAAACTATAATCAATATTAAATAAATTGAAATAAATCTTAACATTATCGCTTATAGACATAGGCAGTTGTCTTAATGTATACATTTGTGTTAATATAAGATTGACTTGCATTTAGCTAACTAATAAGGAAAACCAATATTACTATAACTATTAAAAATGAGACTTTTCAAAGATTTATGGATAGGAGTGAAAATTCTGCTCCTACTTGTATTTTTCCAATTTCAAGGAGTGCAAGAAGGTGTAGCTCAGGTAAGAAGGGCGCTCTTGATCGGAATCAATGAATACAATTCCAATAATGCTGTAGGAGAATGGCAAAATCTGGAGGGTGCTGTCAACGATGCTCAGTCAGTTGCGAGTATGCTAAAAGCCCGCTATGGCTTTAAGTCAAGAAATATTGAACTGTTGACCAAAAATGCTGAAACAAGTAGAAAAGGTATCGTCAAGGCATTTGAGAAAATCACAGAAAAGGTGGAATCAGGAGATGTGGTTATGTTCTATTATGCGGGACATGGTACGCAAGTCCGTAACAGTTCCTTTTATGAGGAAGACAAGCTTCATGAAGCAATTGTACCTTCAGACGGTAGCAAAGGGATAGACCGTTATATTTTGGATGTTGAAATGAACCACTATTTCAATCAGATTCTGGATAAGGGCGCACAACTAAATGTGATCATAGACGGGTGTCACAGTGGTTCAGGTAGTCGAGGTAAGTTGAGTATTGAGAGCTATAAGACTCGTTACGTGCCATCTTCAGCCTTGGATATCAAAAAGAAATTTGAAAAGTCAGTCAGCCTTGCAGAAAGAGGGGCAATGGTACTTTCGGCAGCCCATGACTTTCAGTTGGCAAAGGAATTCAAGGACTTAAACAACAACTCACACGGTGCATTTACCTATGCGCTTCTGAAAGCTATGCAAACAGGAAATGCGAATGAGCCTGTTGCCAACTTGCATAAGCGTATCAACTCCATCATGAAGTATCATGCAATACCTAAGCAAAATCCTGTGATTGAGGTAAGTAGTGACCGAGCGTCACAACCACTTTTTGGTGGTGTATCAGATGGTGGTCAGTCAGAGAAGTTGATGATTGGTGTGATTGATGCCAAGGAAGATGGTTATCTGGTATTGGATGGAGGGTATGCAGTTGGCATTAATAAAGGAAGTAAACTTGTTAAGCAACTTGATAATGGAGATAAGGTTGAGGTAGAAGTAGAGAGTGTCAACGGGTTAGTAGAGTCTGTAGGAAAAGTTAAGTCTGAGGCTGATTATGGTAAAATAGAAGCAGGAGATTTACTCGAACTGGATGGTTGGATGATTGGCGGCGAAAGCTTCTTGACTGTTTGGAGTCCTGATGCCGTATTTTCTGAAGCAGAATTGAAGACTCTTTCTGAAGAAGTACAGCGACTAAAGTCTGACATGATCACCCTTGTAAAGGATCCAGTTGAGGAAGAAGTAACGCATCTGCTCACTTTTGTAAATAATGAATGGGTATTGGTTGACTGTTGTGGAAGCCCTGAAGTGAAATTAGGAAGTAAATTGACGGCAAAGAAGTTACGTAATATTCTGAAGGCTGAAAAGTGTGGTAAAGTAGCTTCAGTAAAGTTATTTGTGAATTTCCCGCCACCAACTTCATTGCTGACAAAACTGAAGCAAAGTTTTGGAGACAATAGCAGCGTTCAGTTTACCACCTCACCGTCCTCAGCAAACTATATTTTGACAGGAAGCTACAATAGTGGAAGTGGACTGTCTTACGGTTGGGTACATGCTCATCTTGATGCTCAAAAAAGTCAGCAGGCAGGAGAGAAAGAACTTGATCAGGATCACCCAATGCCTATCAATTCTGATTGGCAGTCATTGAAAGATGGTGTAGAGTCTGTAACAGGTATGTTGGTAGACCATGCCTTGCAACTTGGTAAAATCAAGTCGTGGTTGACGTTGGAGTCTCCTCCTTCGACTTTCCCCTACAGTATCGCCATGAAGAATGCCAATACTGGAGCCATATTGGATGGCGGAGTTCTGACTTCGGGTAACTCATATGGGTTGGTACTTGTGAAAAATGTTGAGTTGTACAAACAATGGGATGAGCAAAACCAGTTTGTCTATGTTTTTGTAATCGACAGCCATGGTGGTATGTCATTGGTTTTCCCAACTGCTAATTCAGGGTTGGGGGAAAATGGTATCAAACAAATGGGCTTGAAGGATGGCTTCTATATCAAGGAAATCCCCATAACAGGTCCGACAGATATTGGAGTAGTTCCTCCATATGGAACAGATAACCTTATAATGCTGACATCAGATAACCCAATTAGCGATTTGTCTGTTTTTCAGTCTGTGGGAGTCAAACACGGCACTACAACTGCTCGAGGTAGTAGTCCAGTTAAGCTTTCAGCATTGGAGAAGTTATTGCAAAGCAGAAGCAAATCTACACGTTCTAAACCTGAAAGAACTCCAAATACATGGTCTATAGAGCATGTTCATTTTACTTCAGTAGAGCGAAACAATGATTAAAACCTTGACAAATAAAACCAAATTAAGAATGAGGCTGAAAATATGGTTGCTATCAATGCTATGTCAGTTGATGGCTTTCGGACTGATGGCGCAGAATATTCCTGATGAGCTGTATGTCTTGAATACAAAAGTTAGGATTACACAAGGAGGAAAAGCTGAAATTGCGAAAAAGGTCAACTCTCTAACGAGTTACAGCATAGGTTTTCAGGAATATGTTCACCGATGTGATATTTATTTTCCACAGATCACCAAAGTGTTCAGAAGAGAGGGTGTCCCTGAAGAGTTTAAGTTTTTGGCGTTACAAGAAAGTACGCTGAAACCTGATGTTGTCTCCAAGTCAAATGCAGTTGGGTACTGGCAGTTCAAGATCGAAACAGCCCGTGAAAGAGGCTTAAGGGTAGACGGTAATCCTGAAGAAGCAGGAGTTGAGATTGACGAACGCATGAATATTATCAGTTCCAGCGAGGCAGCGGCAGCTTACTTGAAAAAAAGCTATAAGTACCTTAACTCATGGGTATATGCACTTTTGAGCTACAATACAGGGTTGACAGGCTGTAAAAACTGGATTGAGCAAAACAGACTCGATCCTTACAATATTACAGTAGATGAAAATACCCATTTCTACATACTGCACTTTTTGGCAAATTATATAGCCTTTAAGGATCAGGTTGAGTTAAATGCCCCTGCAATCAGTTTGGTGCCTTTCAATACCAATGGCAGAACACTCCAAAGTATTTCAACTGCTGTAGCAGTGGACGAAACTAAAATGTCAGAGTATAACCAGTGGTTAAGAGTAGATGGTTACATCCCCTCAGATAAGGTTTATACAGTTTTGCTTCCTGCAGCAAACTTTGAAGAGGCAACTGACTTGATGGCTGCAGTAACACCTATCAGTTCTTCACGATCAAGAGGACGTAAAAACTATGTTTACGATGAGGCATTCCTAAACGAGTACCCATTTATTTTTAAAGACCCAATTCTCTCAGAAACAACAGATGTTAAAAAGTTGAGAAGAGTAAATGGCTTAAGGGCAATTGTGGCGAAAGAGGGTGATGACATGAAGTCTTTGGCAAAGAGTGCAGGAATTTCAAGATGGAAATTTAGAAAGCTAAATGACTTGTCTCGAAAATATAAAGTGGAAAGTGGTACATTTTTCTATTTGGAGGAAAGGCCAGATCAAATCATGTTAGGATCATATTACTTGACGCAAAGCGGAGATAAGTTACCTGAAATCGCAAAACGATTTGGTATTGAACTCAAAAGCCTCAGGAAGTTGAATGGAATAGGGAAGAATGAGGAAATAGGAATGGGGAGAAAGATATTTTTCAGTAAGTAAAATTTAGGATTAAGTATATACTGATTGCGTAGGGTTTCTTAGGATTGCCCTACGCAATTTTTTTTTAATGGCTTTTGTCAGTAAAATTGGAAATATTTTATCTATGAAAGGAAATTCAGTCCTTTAATATGGAATAAGATGACTAAATGAATAAATAACCCAACCAACCTGTGAAAATAACCGAACATCTGGCTAAGGCAAAAAAGCCGCTTTTCTCAATAGAGCTACTGCCACCACTGAAGGGACAAAGTATTCAGTCTTTTTTTGACTCAATAGACCCCCTGATTGAGTTCAAGCCATCTTTTATTGATGTTACCTATCATAGGGAAGAGTATATTTACAAGAAAAGGGAGAATGGGCTATTGGAAAAGCAAAAGGTCCGAAGACGTCCCAGTACTGTAGGAATCTGTGCTGCGATTATGAATCGGTATCATGTAGACACAGTTCCACATATAATTTGTGGAGGTTTTAGCCGAAAGGAGACAGAGGATGCGTTGATTGACCTAAGTTTCTTGGGGGTTGAAAATCTATTGGTACTTCGAGGCGATGCACTGAAGTCAGAGAAGGCTTTTGCTCCTCATCCGGAGGGAAACCAATTTGCAACAGACTTGATTTGTCAGGTTTCGAATATGAATAAGGGAGTGTTTTTGGAAGAGGTTGTCCAAGAACAAGCTTGCACAGATTTTTGTATTGGCGTGGCAGGATATCCTGAAAAGCACTTTGAGTCGCCTAATATGGAAAGAGACCTTTTCTACTTGAAACAAAAAGTAGAGATGGGAGCGCAATATATCGTGACACAAATGTTTTTTGATAACCAGAAGTATTTTTCTTTTGTAGAAAAATGCAGGGAAATAGGTATTACAGTGCCTATTATTCCAGGACTAAAACCTCTTATTACAAAAAAACAGATGACTGTATTGCCAAGTATATTCAAGATTGATATTCCGAATGAGTTGGCTTTGGAAGTTGAGAAATGTAAGAATAATGATGAAGTGAAACAAGTCGGAATTGAGTGGGGAATACAACAATGCAAAGAGTTGATAGAGCATGATGCACCTTGTCTTCACTTTTATACCATGAACAGGTCAACCTCTGTTCAGGAGATTGCCTCAGCTCTTTTTTAGGTGGTTTGAATTGATTAATATAAAACTGAGTCGGTCTGAGAAGTCGATAAAAGCTAAAAATATAGCCTTTTGGAAGGGATTATGATTTTTTTTGGAAATGCTATCTTAATTGCCCTATTGGTTTATGGATTGTGGCAGAAGAGCAAAGGAATGCCATTGGAAAGGCACTTTTTCCTATCGTTGGTAGTAAAGGTGGCAGCAGGTTTGGCTGTAGGGCTGATTTATCAGTATTACTATGGTTATGGAGATACCCTGGTACTTTTTAAGGATGGAGAAGTATTGAGACATATCGCTGTAGCTGATTTTTCAAGGTATGTAGAATTCTTATTCAGCCGAGACTATTATGAGCCGCAAGATATTACGGCACTTTTGAGTAATAATAACCCTCGTGCCATACGTTTTGCCAAATATATCAGTGCTGTAAACTTTCTGACTAATGGCAACTATTGGATAACTAGTGTTTATTTTAGCCTTTTTGGGTTCGCAGGAATTTGGTTTTGTGCGAATATGCTTGCCCATACAGTAAAAGGAGCATCTAATGCTGCTGCTATAGCCTTTTTTTACTTTCCATCATTTGTCTTCTGGAGTAGTGGTATTTTGAAAGAAAGTGTGCTTTTGGGTGCGATAGGAGGTCTGACAGCGATTCTAGTACCGTGGGTATTAGGGTTTAGAGAAGGGAAGTGGAAGCTATCGGCTCCAAAAGTGCTATTGACGATCTTTCTTACCTACATCATCTTTAAGCTGAAGTATTATTATCTGGGTGGGTACCTTCCTGCGATGATGGCTTTGGCGCTAACAACGTGGTTGAATGGGAAATTTTCTTTTCCAGAAAAAAGAGGAATGGTACTGCTGGTAGGGATTTATTTTTTGGTGCTGTTTATGTCAACCAAGTTACATGTCAATCTACAGTTGGAAAATTTCTTGGGTGTATTGGTCGAGAATACGGAAACCATGAGTAGGAGTACACCAAACAAGGAAAACCTGATTATATACCATGATCTTTCACCGAGTGTTGTGTCCATTTTGAAAAATTTGCCCAAAGCCTATTTGGAGGGAACCTTCAGACCTTATATATGGGAAGAAGGAAACTGGCTGAAGAAAGTGGCAAGTATTGAAAACATTTTGCTTGCAGCAGTGCTGGTATTGGCAGCATTGCGTCTAACCAAGTTCAAAGTTTGTGATCAGTACAGGTTTTTGATGTTGAGTGGCCTGCTATATATCTTGCTTATGACACCACTGCTGGCAATAGCAGCCCCAAATATTGGAACATTGGCACGGTATAAGGCAGGGTTTTCCCCGTTTCTGCTATTTATAGTTTTGGTCGAATTGCTACCGAAAACAGCCTCTAAGAAAATATTACAAGAAAAAACCCTCTCAAAAGTATGAGAGGGTTACTGCTGTTATATTAAATAGCTTCTTCTTCTGATTCTCCGTCTGCTGATCCCAGTCTTCCAATTTCTTGGTCAATCAACCACATACCTTGAGGGCTGTCTTCTCCGATGATGTCAAATACATCAATCACTCTTCTTGCCAAATCTTCCTCTTCACGTTGCTCTTCTACAAACCATTGCAGGAACTGGAATGTACCCCAATCTTTGTGTTGGAAGCAGTAGTCTACCAGTTCATTGATCGACTTGGTTACTTTTACTTCGTGTTCCAATACGTTTTCAAAGATTTCTCTCAACGAGTTAAATGAATGACGTACTGGTGGAATATCAGCAGCCAATGCATGTCCGCCAACAGTATTGATATATTTAAAGATCTTCAGCATGTGACCTCTTTCCTCTTCAGCGTGTCCGTAAAGAAAGTTGGCTGATTGTTGAAAACCTTCTTTCTCACACCATGATGCACAAGACAAGTAAAACTGAGAAGACTCATCCTCCATCTTCACTTGATTGTTCAGCATTTCTTCTACTTCTTTTGCTAGTGAAGTCTTTAACCTCTTAACTTGTTTCATGTTTACTTATTTATGGAGTTTTGTTTGAAATTTCGAAAAAATAATAATTTTCAAGTTGTATTCAGAAAGTAAAATGATCCATTTTACCAACATTATGTTTTTGAGATGTGTTTGTCAAAATTGATAGATGATCTAATAATGACAAAATCAACGACATAAAGTAACGATATTGGACATTTGTTACTGATATATTCTTTTGAACTTTTTACTACCAAAAACATGCTACTATGACTACTGACAACACATTCATTCCTTATACCCCTCAGCAGTTTAGTGAAGAGGAGATGCAAAGCCGTGTAGCGGCATTTAGAGCGTATATGGATCAACGGAGAAGTATCCGTGAATTTTCTGACAAGCCTATCCCTGATGCTATCATCAGAGATATTATCATGGCAGCATCAACGGCTCCTTCAGGTGCTCACAAACAACCTTGGACTTATTGTGTGGTGACTGACCCTGAAATTAAAAAGCAAATCAGGAAAGCTGCTGAAGAAGAAGAGTACGAAAGCTACCACAACAGAATGTCAGATCAATGGCTGAAAGATCTGGAACCACTCGGGACTGATTGGCATAAGCCATTTTTGGAGGTAGCCCCGTGCCTGATTATCATCTTCAAGCGAGTGTATGAGCTAGACCAAGATGGTAAAAAGCGAAACAACTATTATGTGAATGAGTCTGTAGGCTTATCAGCAGGAATGCTGTTGACAGCAATTCATCAAGCAGGGCTAGTCTCACTTACCCATACACCTAGTCCGATGAACTTTCTTCAGAAAATATTGGATCGCCCCGAAAACGAAAGACCTTACTTGTTGATTCCTGTAGGGTACCCTTCAGCGGGTGTTACAGTTCCAGACCTTACGAGAAAACAAGAAGATGAAGTAATTGTTTATTACTAACCTTCATTTTTACAAAAAACAAGCAGCCATAAACATCATCCTGTTTTGGCTGCTTGTTATTTCATTTATCAGGTATTACCTGTTCATCATATAGGCGCCTGCCACCAGTAAGCATCCACCAATAACTTTTTGAATGGAGATAGATTGTTCGGGTAAGCCAAGGAAACCGATATGGTCATAGAGCATCCCGATAATCAACTGGCCAGCAATAATCAAAGTAAAGAAAGCGGCTAACCCAATCTTTGGTCCAATGATTACACTGGAAGTAACAAAGATTGCCCCAAGCATTCCTCCCAAAAACTTCCACCAACTGATTTCACCAATACTTCCGAAATTAGATAGGTATTGGCTGTTGCCTGAGCCAAAGGTGAAAATTAGCAGGCAAATTACGCCAACGGTAAAGTTGGTGATAGCAGCCATTAGCGGATGTCCCAAGTCCTGTTTGATGGCGTTGTTGATGGAAACTTGTGTAGCCAGTAATCCACCAATGATGATGGACGCGGTATAAAAAATCCAGTTCATTTTGTTACAAGTACTTTTCGTTTCTTTAATCTTCCTACATACCTCATCACGATGTAGGAAATGACTATACCTGTGCCAAGCCCTTCCATTACGATGATAATTGAAAGTGAAAGGGGAGTCAGGTAACTTCCGTGAGAGGCTTTTTCTCTTAGCTGTGACATGTCGTCAGGCTGCAAGTTAAAATAAATGAACAGGAAAAAAGCAAAACATAACACGCCTATGGCTGTGGTAAGAATGCCTACAATAAAGCCATTGAAATAATTAAAGTGTTCAGGATATTTTTTTCGGTATTCTCGTACTGCTTTTAGTACATATATCAGGTGAATGATAAAGTTAAAGATGCGGAGTTCCATTCTTTCAAAAAATCCCGCCCATTTCATTCCAAGGAAATAGCAAATCAAGCAGAAAGCCATCAGCAGGCCATGCTTCCATTCAATTTTGTTGTCTGACATAAGTTTTTGGGTTGGTGAGTTAGTGTTTTGATCGGGTTATCAGTTGTCGCGTTGATATGCTTGTACAGCAAGTTAGTGTTTGTATCTAAAATACAAATTTGAGTATAAAAACGATAGGTCTTGATCTGAATCTCTATTGGACTTAAAGAAGAATAAGTTCAGGGGAGGTGAAGTAACCTTTGGAGTTCGGGAAATAAAAAAACACCTCATTAATCATTGAAATTAATGAGGTGCGTTCTGCTTTATCTTGACTTGAAATTACTTGATTCCAAGTTTTTTCTTCAGTTCTTTAGGAATTGCATCCCTGTGAACCATAAAGTTCATGGTCTTGTACTTAGTGTAAGCTTCTGAAGCATAGAAGTAGCCATCACAGTAGTTTGACTTGCCCCAAGAGTTTTTCACGATGTAGTACTTAGTTCCTTTTTGGTCTTTGGCAATACCCACAATGTGCATTCCATGGTCATCAGTAGTTTGGAAGTTGTCAAATGCTTCCTGACGCATCTCCTGAGTGATTTCCTTTTCCTTTACAGGGTGGATAAATGCTTCGCCATATTTTTGGGCCCCAGCATCGTTGAAGTATTTGCTATCTTTTCCTTGAACGCTCAATGTGTTGGCATCCTCAGGCATGATAGCCAAACCTGCACGGTAGTTAAATCCTTTTTCAGAAACGTCAGCACCCCAGGCTATTGAGTAACCATTCATCAGGGCATTGTCCATTACCTGCATCATTTCGTCTAGTGGCAGGTTGTAAGACTGCAGTCCCATCCAGTTGTCAGGCACTTCCAGTGCAAATTGGTTATAGAAAGGGTGATGTGTATATGAAGTGATCGAAACATAGTCATCCATGTTCAGTCCAACTTCCTTGGCAAATGACTCAGGTGTATATTCCTTGCCATTGTACTCAAATTTTTCAGGAAGTGCTCCTACGTATGAGTCCAGTGTTCCTTCAACTGCATTTCTCCAATAGGTAGAAGGTTGCTTTTGCTTTACAACAGCATCCACAATGCCTTTCAGTACATCATCCATTTCCATATGGTCATAACGCTTGGCATTTTCGTCAAGACCAGTG
Organism: Limibacter armeniacum; assembly: GCF_036880985.1. Classification (NCBI taxonomy): domain Bacteria; kingdom Pseudomonadati; phylum Bacteroidota; class Cytophagia; order Cytophagales; family Flammeovirgaceae; genus Limibacter; species Limibacter armeniacum. The sequence continues at coordinate 125,107 of NZ_JBAJNO010000009.1, read as the reverse complement.
TATACGTCAAATGGAACAATACCGTAATTTTTGATCACATATGCCACATCGTGGAAGGCTCCACCTGCACCAAAGTTCAGGTTGCCGTGCATGCGTATATATTTTTCAGCTTTATCAGGGTAGGTATGTCTTACCACGAACATGGGAGAGAGATCGATTTTCTCTTTGCCCATTCTTTCCATTTCAGTTTCGAAGAAAGAAAGCGTTGAGAAGCTCCAGCAAGTACCGGAACGTCCTTGGTTTTTGACAGCTGTCGCATCCAAAGACTTTACCACATTAAACTGGTATTCACTTCCCTCATTGTTAGTTAATTTGACCTCTTCCTGCGCATGTGCTGCCCCAAATGTTAGTCCTGTAGCAAATGCTGCTACAGCAATTTTTTTAACGAGTTCTTTCTTAGTCATGAATATGTTATTTGGTTAACAATGCTGCAATGTAATATTTTCATTTCAAATAGGATAAAACACATATATGTTCATGTGGAATTGTTAACAATAAATAGAGTGCTGATAATGAAAAACTTTGCTTTTCAAGATGAGTTTTGAAAGGAAAAATCATTTTACACGAAATGAAGTTTTAGTAACATTGCATTTGGCGAAAATTATATTGCTGCCCACATCTATTTTCGTGACTAAAATCTTTCAGACACAACGACAACCACATATATCCATGAGAGTTGTAGATATAATTCAAAAGAAAAGAGATAAGCAACCACTTTCAGATGCTGAAATCAGGTTCTTGCTCGAAAACTATTTGTCAGGAGATGTTCCTGATTACCAGCTGTCAGCATTTCTGATGGCAGTGTATTTCAATGGGATGAATGATGAAGAGTTATTTGAATTCACTGATGTTATGATGAATTCGGGTGACTTGATTGATTTTGCTGGCATTAACAGGTTCCTGATTGACAAGCATAGCACAGGTGGTGTGGGAGATAAGACCAGTATTGCCTTGGCTCCTCTACTTTCTGCTTTTGGTATTGGAACGGCAAAACTGTCAGGTAAAGGCTTGGGGCACACAGGTGGTACAATTGATAAGTTTGAGTCCATTGCTGGCTTTAGCTTTCCTCAAACAAGAGAAGAGTTGGTAAATGTAGTCAACAGTACAGGAATCGGAATCATGGGCTATTCAGATTCAATCGTGCCATTGGATAAGCAGCTGTATGCTTTACGCGATGTTACAGGTACGGTACCAAGTATTCCGTTGATAGCCAGCAGTATTATGAGTAAGAAGCTGGCAGTACACGCTGACGGCATTATACTGGACGTAAAGGTGGGAAATGGCGCCTTTATGAAAGACATTGATCAGGCAAAGAAACTGGCGGATACCATGCTGAGAATTGGCAAGCGATTCGACCGGAATATTATGGTAGTGCTTTCCAATATGGATCAGCCATTAGGGAATGCTGTTGGGAATAGTCTGGAAGTGATTGAGGCGATTGAAACATTGAAAGGATTGGGTCCTGAAGATTTCACTGAACTGGTAGTGACTTTGGCGGGTATTGCCCTTTTGATGAAGAAAGATGTTAAGACCTTGGAAGAAGGGATTGAAAAAGCCAACGACATGATCAATTCAGATGTGGTTTTGGACAATCTAAAAGCTTTTATCAAGGCATGCGGCGGTGATGAGAAGATCGTCAATGACTATACTAGGTTGCCGATCGGAAGGGAGACTAGAGAAGTAGTGAGCATGAAAGAAGGGTATATACACCGAATCATGGCAGAAGATATTGGTAAGGCTGCGATGATTTTAGGTGCAGGGCGAGCTACAAAAGATGATGTCATTGATCATGGAGTGGGAGTTGTTTTGAGAAAGAAAGTTGGTGATACAGTGCAGACAGGAGAGTCTTTGGCTACAATCTATTACAATGATATGGAACATGTAGATAGCGCTAACAAGATGATACTTGGAGCTTACAAAGTGGAACCACATGAGACCTCTACGCCACTTGTGATAAAAGAGATTTTGAAATAGCCGTTTAGCTTTACTTTAAAGCTGTATATTGATAAGTGTTAATTGTTTGGGTTAGGAATTACCTGAAGTGTAGAAATTATGATCGGGTAATGATAAACCATTCAACAAAATAATTAAGAAGATGAATTTGAATAAATATATCGACCATACTGTACTTTTTGCTTATGCTACCGAAGAAGACGTAAAGAAACTTTGTACAGAAGCCAAAGAGTATGAGTTCTTCTCTGTTTGTGTCAATTCAGGATATGTCAAATTGGCGAAACAGGAACTGGCAGGCTCTCAAGTGAAAGTTTGTTCAGTAGTAGGTTTTCCGCTAGGGCAAATGGATACTGCTTCCAAAGTATTTGAAGCCAAGCAAGCTGTTGCCAATGGAGCAGAAGAGATTGACATGGTGATCAACGTTGGGATGCTTAAATCAGGCAAGTCTGAATATGTATTTGAGGAAATCCGTCAGATCAAGGAAGCAATTGGTGACTATGTACTGAAGGTAATTATCGAGACATGTTACCTGACTGATGAGGAGAAGAAGTTGGCTTGTGAGCTTTCGATAAAAGCAAAAGCGGACTTTGTGAAAACTTCTACTGGTTTTGGTACAGGTGGTGCTACTTACGAGGATGTACAGCTGATGTTGGATACTGTAGCTGGAAAAGCGAAAGTAAAAGCTTCAGGTGGAGTAAGAGATGCTGAGACTGCCAAGAAGTATATCGATATGGGAGTACAGCGATTGGGTACCAGTAGCGGTATCAAGATCGTAAAAGGTGAAAATGCTGGGGAAGGAAGCTACTAGGTAGCAATATTTAGAAATTGAAATTAGGAATATGAGTAAGATCAATAGAATTGCACTAATCGTTTTGGATAGTGTAGGTATTGGGTTTGCTGAGGATGCCGCAGATTATGATGATCTTGGGGCTAATACCCTTGGGCATATTTCTGTAGCTGCAGGGCTGAGTGTGCCAAATATGGCAGCTTTAGGACTTGGAAATATTGCCAAGCTGAAAACCGTTCTTCCTGCGCAAATACCTACAGGTGCATATGGCAAGGCGAAAGAGGTATCAAAAGGAAAGGATACAACCACTGGACATTGGGAGATTGCCGGTCAGGTATTGGAGCAAGCATTCCCAACATACCCTGATGGTTTTCCTGAATCTATCATAAAGGAGTTTGAACAAAAAACAGGTAGAGGTACTATTGGTAACAAGGTTGCATCTGGAACTGCCATTATTCAGGAGTTGGGTGATGAGCATGTGAAGACAGGAAGCCTGATTGTTTATACCTCTGCGGATTCGGTGTTTCAGATTGCGGCTCACGAAGAAGTGGTGCCGTTGGAAGAACTTTACCGTTATTGTCAGATTGCCCGTGAAATGACAGATGTTGGGCGTGTAATTGCTCGACCTTTTGTGGGAGAAAGTGGTGCATATGTTCGTACTTCCAATCGTCATGACTATTCTTTACAACCTGACCACACCGTATTGGATGACCTAAAGGCGGCTGGACAGGAAGTAATGGGAGTAGGGAAAATTTCTGACATTTTTGATGGTAAGGGCATTACACAAAGTACTCGTACCAAAAACAATATGGAAGGGGTAGATGCAACCATCAATTACCTAAAACAGGATAATAAAGGGTTGATTTTTACCAATCTGGTGGATTTTGATATGCACTTTGGCCACAGAAGGGATGTGATAGGCTACCGTGATGCCTTGGAAGAATTTGATGCAAGGCTTCCAGAGCTATTGGCAGCCATGAAGGAAGATGATTTGATGATCATTACAGCAGACCATGGCAATGACCCTATATTTAAAGGAACAGACCATACGAGGGAACATATCCCGATTATTGTTGCTGGACCTAAAGTAAAGCCTGTAGATATTGGTTTCAGACAATCATTTAAGGATATAGCAGATACTGTAGGGGAGTTGCTTCTTGGTGAGAAAAAAGCAGGCAGCTTTGCCGACCATATTGTCTGATAATCGCTGCTGTTAAATGCCCTTTTATCTATTTTAACTTGAATTACTTTTACTAAAAATCTTCATAGAGATGAGTATACATATTGGAGCGAATCCTGGAGACATCGCAGAAGTTGTACTGATGCCAGGAGATCCTTTGAGAGCAAAGTTTATAGCTGAAAACTATCTTGAAAACCCAGTGCAATACAACAATGTAAGAGGCATGTTGGGTTTTACTGGAACATATAAAGGACACCGTATCTCGGTTCAAGGGTCAGGTATGGGAATTCCTTCAATTGGAATTTATGCCCACGAGCTAATTACTGAGTTTGGTGTAAGGAAACTGATTAGAGTAGGGAGCTGTGGCTCTTTCCAGCCTCATGTGAAAATTAGGGATATTGTATTTGCAATGTCAGCTTCAACGGATTCGTCACTGAACAAGAATGCATTCAGGGGAATGGACTTTGCACCAACAGCTGATTTCGGAATGCTGATGAAGGCATATGAAACGGCTACAGAAAAAGGAATTAAGCCACACGTAGGAAATATCCTTTCTTCCGATGTTTTTTATGGGGATGATCCAGATGAGTGGAAGCGTTGGGCAAAGTACGGTGTGTTGGCTGTAGAAATGGAGACAACAGCATTGTATTCAATTGCAAGCAAACTGAGAGCTAAAGCAATGACGATACTTACTGTAAGTGATAGCTTGGTGACTTCAGAGGAAACAACTTCAGAAGAGCGTCAGAACTCATTTACTGAAATGATGGAGATTGCTTTGGAAGTGGCCATTTCTTAAGCGTATACCTGTAAAACAGAAAGACCTTGCTTTATTGGAAGCAAGGTCTTTTTGTTTTCTCTTTTTACTATGCTATTTATTAGCTTTCCAGCTGTTATACACTTGAACAACTTTCTGGAAATCATCCTTCTTGTGTTTTTTAGCTTTCAAGTCCTCACAAAGCTTGGGGTAGTCTTCAAAATATTTACTTGCCTGTTTGATAAACCACTTGTCCTCCCCAAAATTAAAGGTAGCATGCGTTTCTTCTGCGATCACAGTAGTGTGTGGTTCTCCATTCCTGAAACAAGTGTAAAATGTAGAGCCTGGAATAACAGAAGTGCCACTTCGGGTATCTTCTTTTTTGTAGGAGTAAAGGGTAGCTGGACCTCTCTCTAATACAAACATCCAATAAGGCCCATAGACCTTATTCTTGCGCACGTAGGATTTTACTTTCTGTTGCTCCATTTCTAAAGTTCCATCTTCAAAATGGAAAGCAACCTTTTCAAGTTCCTCTCCCATAACCATAATTTTCTTACCATCCTCTGAAGGTTTGAATTTTATGCCTTTGTTTCCATGGTCAGGAAGTTTGGCAAATCCTTTTGTGGTATGTCCGTCTTTGTAGAAAAGTGTTGCAGGTAAAAACTTTTTCGCAAATGAAGCAGAGGAAATCAGAATAAGGAAGCACAAGGTTAAGGCTAGTGATAATCTTGTTTTCATAAAGTAGGGTTTTGAGTGATAGAAAAAATCATATTATCTCAAAACGGGTTCGTCAAAATGTAGTTGTAGCACATCAACTATTTGAAAGACAAGACATGTAAGGTTCAAATTTCTTCTACAAAAAAAGACAGCCCATATAGAGTTGTACTTTTAAGCTTAAGTTCATTGATCATCCAAAAGAGGGATAGTAGACTACAGCTGGATTAGTAAAACTGAATTGAGGCTGTCTTAAGTGATGAACTTTAGAATGAAAGAACGTTTTTAACAAGCGTCTTTTTTCAAATCTTGTCCTTCTGTTGAGTTAAGGTCAAACCCAGGTGTCAAACACTCAATGATATTGACTAAGTCACCTAGTAAGGAAGTAAGGACGTCATCAAGGAAGTCAAGTAGGCTACCTATAATTCCGCCAAGCAATCCGCCACCTAAAGTAGTTTTTGTCTCATGTCTTAAGTACAGGCCTTCCGATAATAACTCAGGAGTCAAGTCAATACAGATTGTGATTTTGGTATATGGATCCATAGCCTTGGCGACAATTCCGTCTGTTTCTGAAGTTCCTGTTCCTGAGCATAGTGCAATGATGTTCTCGTTACTTGTATTGTTGTTGATTTCTACCACTAGCTTGTTGCTGAGTCCTAAGCCACTATTGTCTACCCATCCAACAACATTGGCATGAACACCATCACCTAAAGAAGCATCTGCAGCTGCAATAAGCCCTTCTTCATTACAGATTAAACAATCGGAACTTCCAGATGTACAGTCTTCAGGTGAGTTCAGGAATACTTCTGTATAACTATCCAGTTCGTTGATATAAATGGCATTGGACTGTATGGAAGTCTTTCCTTCCATCTCATATTGTACTTGAATCCCAATGATATTGTCGGCGTATTTGATTCTTAGGTAAGTATTCTCTGTTGAAGTACCTTCAGTGTACAAAGAGCCATCTGCATTGAGGTAAACAAATGGTAATGGATCGGCTGTTATTGTACCATAGTTATCCAAAACTCCGTAAACGGAGAAGCCTGTCTGTACTGGAAGCACACTATTCCACCCCTCGGAACCACAATCATAGTATTGTGTACTGATTTGAATATCCAACATTTTTTGGAGTCCAACTTCATATCCTGACATGCCAAAATCAAAGCTGTAATTGATTTCACCTACCCAGTAAACCAATATTCTTTGTTCATTGATGGTGCGGGCTTGAATGCTGATACATGTTGGGGCAACGTCTAAGAAAAGCAGGTTGGCGACTTCGTCTTCAATGGTTGGCTTGGCAAAAATAGGTTTGTAAAACTTACCTGAGATGGAAATAGCACCTGCTATCGTATTTTCTTCTCCATCTTCCAGTTCTACTGTGATTAATAAGTTGGTAAGTCTCCATTCTCCTGCATCAAGTTTCTGTATTTCGGAGGCAATGATTTTACCATTGTAAACTTTTACCGACTTGCTGTACCATTTCTTTTCAATAAAGGTTTCACTGTCGCAGCTTGTTACTTTCTCTAAGCTGTAATGCATTACAAGTGGGCGATCCTTTAGGGTAGGGTCCAAATGTTCCCAGAAATTATAGAAGTTGACCACTTCTGCAATTCTTGAGTTGTTTTGTGCATGGTTTACAAACGAGAGGGAAAGTGATCCTTGATCGGGGTTAGGGTCGTCAGAATTGTTACAGGCATATATACCCAATAACAAGACAGCCAAAAGCATTAGGGATTTGGTTTTCATGGTTTTAGTTAAGTATGAGTGTATAATGGGTGAGTCAAAAAAGTGGTTGATAAATTATTCGCATTTTAAAATTGCCTAATAATGGGAGACAAGACATTGTAAAGAGGCGACAAAGTTGATTTAAAGCGGAATAGAGGATTAGTATTTAACGTGGATTACGGATAATACCGTCCTTTCAGGGCTGAAAATATCATTTGCATGGCGAAGGACTAAAGTCCATCGCTGATATATTTTGTCCCTTCAGGATTTTTGCACTGAAAGGGCTTTATCTAATAGCGATGGTTGTTGCATGCGCGATTATCCCATCGACACGATGTATCCAATATCTTACCCTAAAAGGACGTAATAATGGTTCTGCAAATCCAAAACTTACGTTATTTAGGAATTTGACCTAAAAAAAAAGCCCCTGCACATATTGAATGGCAGGGGCGTATATTTTTAAGTCTGTAAGACTAAATGCTCAATTAGTAAAGTGCTGGGAAAGTCTTAGGGTCTGACTCGCTCATCAGTTCATAAGCTGCATCGAAGATGTCCTCAGCATTTGGCTTAGAGAAGTAATCTCCATCTGAAGCATATGCAGGACGGTGTTCTTTAGCCGCAATACATACTGGTTTTGAGTCTAACCAACGGTATGCATCCTGCTCATCCACCACTTTCTGCATCATGAAGGCAGTAGCACCACCTGGTACGTCCTCATCAGCAAAGATGACACGATTAGTTTTCTTGATTGACTCAACAATGCTGTGGTCAATGTCAAAAGGAATCAGTGACTGAACGTCAATTACTTCAATGTTGATGCCTACTTTAGATAGTTGCTCAGCTGCATCCATCACGATTCTACACATTGAACCATAAGTAACTACTGTAATATCTGATCCTTCACGGATTACTTCAGGCTGTCCAAGAGGAGTTGTGATCTCTCCGATATTCTTAGGCATTTTTTCCTTCAGTCTGTATCCATTCAGACATTCAATGATCAGAGCCGGATCGTCAGATTTAAGCATGGTGTTGTAGAAACCTGCTGCTTTAGTCATGTTTCTTGGCACCAATACATAAATACCTCTCAAGCTGTTTAGCAACATACCGATCGGTGAACCGGAGTGCCATACACCTTCCAGTCTGTGTCCTCTTGTACGGATAATCAAAGGAGCTTTCTGACCGCCTTTAGTTCTGTATTGTAGACAAGCCAAGTCATCAGCCAATGTCTGTACAGCGTAGTATATATAGTCAAGGTACTGGATTTCTGTGATAGGTCTCAAGCCTCTCAGTGCAGCACCGATACCTTGTCCGATGATGGTTGCTTCACGGATACCTGTATCAGTCACTCTCAGCTCACCATGTTTTTCCTGAAGTCCAGCAAATCCTTGGTTTACGTCACCGATTCTACCAACATCCTCACCGATAGCAAAAACACGTGGGTCACGGCTCAGGATGTCATCAAAACAAGCCTGCATTACCTCACGGCCATCTACCATTGGGCTGTTGTCATCATATTCAGGAGTGATTGCCTCAATATTCATGGCAGACTCCTCAGACTCACTGTAAAGGTAAGAGCTAAAACGTTCCTTGTTTTCTTCAAGGGACTTAGTCAACCAGTTCTGTAATTCTGATTTGATAGGCGCATTGTCAAAACGAAGCTCTCTCAAAGCCTTACGAACAGCCTTTACAGCATCCATTCTGATTGGGTTGAGTGTTTTTTCCAACTCATTCGCCAATGACACCAATACCGCTTTCTCAGGCATAGACTTGGCAACTCTCTTGAGCAGGTCAAGTGCTTCGTTATGCTCAGCTTTCATTGATTTTACAAATGCATCCCAAGCATTCTTACGAGCTTGTTTCACACGATCAATGGCCGCTTTTTCGATGCTTTCAATCTCTTCTTCAGTAGCGAAGCCTTCTTCAATCACCCACTTCTTAAACTGAAGTACACAATCGTGTGCTGCTTCCCATTCCAAACGCTCTTTTGTCTTGTAGCGCTCGTGAGATCCAGAAGTAGAGTGACCTTGAGGTTGTGTTACTTCCTGTACGTGCAACAGTACTGGTACATGTTCGTCACGACATACTTTCTCAGCAGTAAGATATGCCTGAATCAGCTCTGTGTAGTTCCAACCTCTAGCACGGATAATCTCGTAACCATTGCTACCTTCTTCTCTTTGGAAACCTTTCAATACCTCAGAGACATTGTCTTTAGTCATTTGGTAGCTGTTTGGTACAGAAATACCGTAGCCATCATCCCAAACTGACATTAGCATAGGAACTTTCAGTACACCTGCTGCATTGATAGACTCAAAGAAAAGTCCTTCAGCAGAAGATGCGTTACCAATCGTACCGAATGCAATTTCATTACCTTTATTTGAGAACTGCGTAAATTGGTGCAGATCTTTATTTTCTCTATATAGTTTTGAAGCATAAGCCAAACCTACCAGTCTTGGCATCTGTCCAGCAGTAGGAGAGATGTCTGAGCTGGAGTTTTTCTGCTCCATCAGGTTTTTCCAAGAACCATCCTCGTTGAGACTTCGCGTAGAGAAGTGAGAGTTCATACAACGTCCAGCACTCGAAGGATCTGCTTCTACATCAGTATGGGCATACAGTTGAGCGAAGAACGCTTCAAGTGTAAGCTCACCAATGGCAAACATGAAAGTCTGATCCCTGTAGTAGCCTGACCTGAAATCACCGTTCTTAAAGGCTTTTGCCATTGCAATTTGAGCTACTTCTTTACCGTCACCGAAAATGCCAAACTTGGCTTTTCCCATGAACACTTCCTTTCTACCCATGTAGCTTGCGTGGCGGCTCTCCAAAGCAATACGCAGATCATTGAGAACCTCTTCCTTTACGAAAGTTGGCGTATATATCATGTCTTTTACTTCCACTTTATGAGATATAATTGGTGAATAAAATCGTCATTTCTTGTGCTGGGACTCTCCCAAATCTTTCGCAAAATAGAGAAAAAATCCTATTAATTAAATTCAGGTCACAATGCCCTGAAAAGGAAAATTTTCCATTTTTACAATTTGACAGATAAGAATATTGGTAATTGTAAGTTACGCAATATCTTTTAAAGGTGTAATACTTACGTTTTTAAAATAAAATTTTATTTAACGCTAAAAAACAAGTCATATTCGTCTAAATATTTTACGAATGACTGTTTATTGGAAATAATGTTTTGTGTGTGGGTGGAAAGTTAGGTTTGATTTGAATGAAGTGTAAATTAATCAAAAATGAATATTTACAATATTTATTACGTAATGTTGGCTGCTTGGTTCATATTCTTCCCAAAAATCAGTCAAAATAATGTCAAAGATTGGCAATTAATCAAGGAGAAAGGAGAGATAAAAGTCTGGTATAGAGTTAAAAGTGACGGGCATCGGGAGTATAAGGCTGAGATGGTAACTAAAGTCTCTGTAAAAGAGATTGTTGACCTGATTCAGAACGATGAGTTGGGTACAAAATGGATCAATAGAGCTGTAGCGTTCAAGACTATCGATCAGGAAGCTGATAGCAGTTGGTATACTTACACAGAAATAGAAATTCCATGGCCTTTTGACAATAAAGACTTGGTTTCTTACAATAGGGTGTTTTATCAATCTCCGGATAGTGCATTTATAAAAATGGATGCAGTTCCTAACCATATCCCAGAAGAAAAGAACAAAGCCCGTATTGTACATATGGATGCCAGTTGGGCGGCTAAAAGCCTTGATGAGCAAAGTTCAGTGCTTACTTATACTGTAGCCTCACACGCTTACGGGTTACCTCCTTGGATAGCACAGCCTATCGTAGCACATGGTCTCTATACAACATTGCATGATATGGATAAGGTCTTGCAGGAATAAGTGGGGTTCGCCATTTTTGTGCCGAATAAATAGAATCCTGAAATTTTACAATTAAAGATAAGCCATTCATGACCAATCTGATAGTAGTAACAGGGCCTACTGCAAGTGGTAAGACAGCGTTTGCGGCGCAACTTGCTGAGCGGATAGGAGGGGAGATCATCAGTGCCGATTCCCGACAGGTTTACAAAAAAATGAATATAGGAACAGGTAAAGACTATCAGGACTATACAGTTAATGGAAAGCAGGTCCCTGTTCATCTGATAGATATCCATGATCCGGGCTATAAGTACAATGTAAGTGAATTTGTAGAAGACTTTTGGCGTGTCTATAAGGAGATACATTCAAGAGGATTAATGCCAATCCTTTGCGGGGGAACAGGTATGTACATTGAGGCGGTACTCAATGATTATGAATTGAAAGCTGTACCTGTTGATGAAGACTTGAGGGAATCTTTGGAAGACAAATCACTGAATGAACTGTTAAGCTTGCTGGATAAACTTGGGGCACCTTCATATTATACTGATAGGAAGCATAGAAAACGAACCTTGAGAGCTATTGAAGTAGCCACTTACCTGAAAGCACATCCCGAAATAGAGGAAACTACGACAGAAAAACCACAACTTTCCGCTTTAGTGATAGGAATGGAGATCGAAAGGGAAGTTAGGAGAAAGAAAATCTCTAAGAGGCTCGAACAAAGATTCCAAGAAGGAATGGTCAATGAAGTGGAGGAGTTGCTTACAACAGTTGATGCTGAAGACCTGATATTCTATGGACTTGAGTACAAATTCATAACGCTTTACCTGCAAGGGGAAATGAGTTATGAGGAAATGAAAAAGAAGTTAGAAACTTCCATCCATCAGTTTGCAAAAAGACAAATGACTTGGTTTAGAAAAATGGAGCGGGATGGCAGTGAGATTCATTGGCTGGATACAAGATTATCAATGGAAGAAAAAATCAAAAAAGCAGTCATGTGGCTTGAAAATAAAGACAAAAGTTAGTTCATAACTATTTTTGTCTTTAAATTGTTCTATTTCAGAGTGAATGCAGTTTGTTCTTTTTAGGTAATCTATATCATTATTTTACTGAGACAATTCTGCCAAATTTGTGTTCGCCTTAAAATTGAAAACTAATTAACTATCTATACTAGAAAACATCCGGGTAAAGTTGCAATACAATGGACATTAACAGTTTCAAAATAGAAGACTTTTACGTGGAATCCTTGGGTGAAACCAAGGTTGAATCTCCACTTTACAAATCATATTCCGGTACGGAAATCGTAAAGGAGTTTGTTAAAGACGATCAGCGTGTACTCTATGACGCTAGCCTTGAATCGTTCAAAAAAGCAATGGAATCAGGTAATGAGCCTATTTCATTCGAGAAGGCGGGACCAAGGAAGGACTTATTTTTCAATCCTGCCAATACTAAAGCTGCCATTGTTACTTGTGGTGGGTTGTGCCCGGGGTTGAATAACGTTATCCGAAGTCTTGTGATGGGCCTTTATTACCGATACGGTGTGAAAAACATCGTTGGTATTCCTTACGGTTATCAGGGATTGAACCCTGAGTATGGTCACAAGTTTATCAACCTGACTCCTGAAGTTGTAAAAGATATTCACCTCTTTGGTGGGTCAATTTTGGGCTCGTCTAGAGGTCGTCAGGATATCAGTATGATGGTTGACACCCTTGAGCGCAACAATATTAATATGCTCTTTACGATTGGTGGCGATGGTACATTGGCTGGTAACTACGTGATCGCTGAAGAAATAGAAAGAAGAGGGCTTAAGATTGCATTGGCTGGTTTGCCTAAAACCATTGACAATGATGTCAACTTTATTCAGAAGACATTTGGTTTTGAAACGGCATTCACCACTGCTGCTCCAATTTTGAGAGATGCACACAACGAAGCGACAGGAGCGTACAATGGTATTGCGATTGTTAAGCTGATGGGTCGTGACTCAGGCTTTATTGCAGCAACTGCGGCACTTGCTATGCCAGATGTAAACTTTGTGTTGGTTCCTGAAAATGAGTTTGAGCTGAAAGGTGAGAATGGCTTCTTGAATTCGCTGAAGCAACGTGTAATGGAACGCAACCATGCACTGGTAGTTGTGGCTGAAGGTGCAGGGCAAAACCTGTTTACTGGAGGTGATGTAGTGAAAGATGCATCAGGAAATATCAAGCACAAGGATATTGGACTGTTGCTGAAAGATGAGATTGGAGCATTCTTCAAGGAACAGGGAATGGAAGCTACGGTGAAATATATTGACCCGTCTTACATTATTCGTTCTGAACCAGCGAATCCTTCTGATAGCATTTTCTGTACTTCATTGGCGATGAATGCGATTCATGGTGCAATGGCAGGGAAAACGGGGTTTGTAGTAGGACGATGGAACAATGTCTTTACATACTTGCCAATTCCTGTAGCGACAAAAACAAGAAAGAAGATCGATGTAAATGGTGAGTTGTGGTGGAGTGTGTTGGAATCGACAGGTCAGCCAATGAACATGAAGTAAGATTCTGATTACATATATAATGGTCTATAAATAACAAAAGCACGGTAGAAGCTACCGTGCTTTTAGTTTTAACAATTAAACCAAATAATCCTTAATATCCTGCTTGAATATCATGTAACTGATATTTTAAAAAGCTACGCTCAAAGGTAAGTTTTCATCGGTAAACGTGCTGATTTTTTCGGCTAACAAAGTATGCATATGGGTGAATGGAGGTTTATTTTCGTTCAGTAACATTAACAAATGGAAATATCAAGATGTGATTCGTTGTATGAACATCGTTAGTCCAACATCAATCACCAATCCTAAAGGCCAACCGAGAATAAAACCATAGATGATAAGCCTGTTGAAATAAACATCAGCAAACCCATAGAAAAGGTCTTCAATTTTCTTGGAATCCATCAGGCTGATCTCATTCACGACAATTTCCCTGAAGTTAATACTGTTGACAATGGTACTGATATGCTGCTCAGAAGCTGCCATGGTCGCATTTAGCAGCTTGTCAAGTACATAACCTTTTAGTTCGGGTGTGAGATTGTTGTTCAAGCCATCGAGAATATAATTACAGATGGTTCTGATTTCACGTTTGAGCGTAGTGATATTGTTCTTGTCAGCCAGCATAAACCTGATGCCATTCTGAATGTCTCGCTCCAAAAGCTGCCTGTCTACGAGTGCATCAATTCCTTTTGACTCTGCAGTTTTAAGGAGGCTTTTCACTATTGTGGCTTTACTTTGCTTGAAAGCATTCGTCCGGAGCAGGGCATCAACCGTAAACCTGATGGATTGTTTCATCTCTTTTTCAGTCATGCCTTCAGTCAGGCTACCCCATTTCTTGTCAAGTAGCAAGTCGCTTACAATACCTTTGACCAATACAGAAATTTCAGACAGCACTACTTTATTTTTGTGTTGGGTGTAAAGCTGCTCGTATAGGTGCTCTCTAATGACTTTGGCTTCAGGTTCTAATGTCGTTGCCAAGTGGCTATAAACCTTTTTCTCGTTCAGATTTCCTAAATCCAACAACCGCTTAACAGGGATTCTGAATAGCTCATCTACTACATTGTACAAGACTTTTTGAAGTGAAAGTAGAATACGCTTATTGGATAGGATTTCCTCAACAGTTTGCTTCAGCTTGTCTTTGTTAAGGTCAAAGCCTATTTCCCCTACAGTGGTGGTATCCCCAATCTCTTTTAAGGTAGAGGCAAGGAGAGGATGCAGCTCAGGAGCCTTCTGTTCAAAGAACAAGGGAACACTGTTTTGAAGCAGGTCAGTGGTGGCATTTCGAATTGTTCCTTCGTAAAGGAAAACCAGTTTATTCCTTTTTAGCGCCGTTTGGTATACCTGATCAGCATACTGCTCCTTATTTTGACTTAAATGCTGACAGAATGAGGTGATGATATGACTGACCAGCAAGCCAATGTTATTCTCAAGTACTTTAAATGCTTTTCCGTCAAAAGTCTCTGACAGTTTCTGTTCAGGGTGTATAAACTTCAGTAGTTGTTTGTCAATGAACTCAAACATCATGTCCTTGAGCTCTCCATGTTGAAGTTTATCCTGTGATAAGTTCCATAACTTTTCTTTAATCTGTGTTTTTCTGTCTCTGAATAAAGGG
This sequence comes from Limibacter armeniacum, assembly GCF_036880985.1. Classification (NCBI taxonomy): domain Bacteria; kingdom Pseudomonadati; phylum Bacteroidota; class Cytophagia; order Cytophagales; family Flammeovirgaceae; genus Limibacter; species Limibacter armeniacum. The sequence continues at coordinate 110,028 of NZ_JBAJNO010000009.1, read as the reverse complement.
ATGTCATAAAGGGTGTATTCCCTGTATCCTTCCATTTTTTCAAGGAGGACTTTATTTATTTTCTCAATAGACTTTTCATCTTCCACCCATTGATAAGCCTTGTCTAATTGCTTTTCAAGTACACTGTCTATACCAGTGAAAATATATTCCAGCAGTTGAGGAGGAATAAGGTCTCTAAGAAGTGCATCCTGATGTAAGAGCTGTTGGATTCTTTCTGTAACAAAAGAAGACAAGCCTCTGTAAAAGTTTGGGTGCTCAGTTAGTTTGGCAAATGAGTCTTGCAAGTCCGAAAACTGCTCCCCAATCAGCTGTTTTTCCTTGTTTTCGATAAAATTGAAGACCTGTCTGGATAGTAAGTCTCTTTTTTTGTAAAACTGCTGTACAACCTGCTTGGACATTGCTTTTGTGATGGTATTACGGTCACTGAGTACAATCCTATTGATCAGTGCAAAGTTATGCTTGGAGGCTCGTTCGGCAATGACAGGTCTGATGGCTTGCAGCTTTTTGTGCATTCCTTCACCTACAGTCTGTTGATTGAGGAGTTCTTTGCCTACAAATTTGCCCATCTGTTCAGCAAAATTTTCCTTGTTTTTGGTCATGATACCAGGTGTAAAAGGAATTCTGATACCGAATAGCATTTTTTCTCGGTAGGGTCTGAACACCATCTTGATCGCAATCCAGTTAGTGCCCAACCCAGTGATTCCATAAACCACAGCTCCTGCTATCATGGTGTTGGTGGTCATGTCTCCTTCAGGAAGCAGTGCTGTAAGCCCACCTGCGATTGCTCCCAGAAAAGCACCAAAGTAGGTGATGGGTTTCATGTTTTTACCCATAAACCCCTTTACCATGGTAGGCAGGTCTTTATGTTTCTTTTCTAGGTTTTCCTTAACCAATGAGCTTACCTGTCCTTCCATCAGCTTATTCAGGTTACGGTCAGTAAACCCAGCTAACTCTTCAGTGAGTTTGTAAGGAAGGTTTTCTTGTTGGGCAACAAAATCAGTAATGTTCTGTAAAGGGTATTCAATTACATGCTTGAACTCTCTCTGTACAGTTTCAACGATCTTGTCGGCTAACTCAGGAACAATTTTCTCAAGTTGCGTATCCTTGACATACAAGTCCCAAGTATTGGACCTGAGACGTTCTTCAACCATTTGTTTGAGTAGTTCTTCACCTCTGGATCTGTTTTTTATAAGTGCATCCTCAAGTGTATACCTTAGGTTACCAATGTTTTGAGTAAGTAACTCAGGAGATACAATTTTAGAAATACTGATCTCTTTGAGTTCATTGATCTTATTGACCAGAATCTCTTCAGCACGGTCAATGGCCTTGTCACTTTTAAGGAACTCCTTGAGCAGATCTTCATCCAAGAGGTAGTTTAGCACTTCCTGTAAGTCATTAACCCTTCGTTTAGCGGGCCAGATACTCCCGATTTGTTGGTCGAAGAATTTCTCAAATGCCTCATTTTCTGTATTGAGTAGCTTGTCGTCTGCTACCTGTTGGAGTGACTTAAAAAGGACGTCTACAATTTTCTCTCGATCAATTCCAGCAAAAAGGTTACTGATACTATTGTTTTTCAGAAACTTGATAATCTCTTCAGCACCTTTTTTGGCAATGGATTTGGAGTGAATGCCTTCCTGCTGCTTTCGGGTGATGGCTACAATTTCTTCTACAATCCTAAAACGGTCACTGACGCTTTCAATAAATAGGCTGATTAGCCAGTTGCCTACCAGTGATGCATTTTTTTCAAAAGCTTCATTGACGATTTCGTCAATCTCTTCTTTGTTATCCCTTATCCAAGAAATTACAGTCTCAATTAGGTATGGGAGTTTGCTTTTAAGGAATTGTTCAAAGTTGTGGCGACTATCCTCAGGAAGTAACTCAAAGATAGTCGTCTGCTCCTGACTAACGACATCGACAACAATCCTTATCAGTGTCTTGATAGGGCTGTCAGCACTTTCGTCAGCAAGCAAAGTTTTGAATATGCTGATGAGTTCTTTTGCTGTAGAAGAGGCTTGCTCACTACCCAATATTTCGGTGATTCGCTTTTGAGCAACACTGTCAGCTACTTTTCCCATCAGGCCTTCAATTTCTAGTTGATGGAGAATCTTTCTGAGTAGGCTGTCTAGGGGGTAGTGGTTGCGGTGTAGTTCCACACTTAACTCTTTGAAAATCTTGCTTGCATTGGATTTAAGGTTTTCCAAAAGCTTTTCAGAAAGCAGTGTTCTCAGTTTTTCATCGCTTAGTTCTTTCCAAAGTTTTTCGGTAAAGTCTTCAGCCAGACCGGGAGTCAGTACAGTCAGTTTCATGGCTTCATAGACCTTTCGGGCCATAGCATCTGCTTGCTCAGGAGAGATTACTTCACCGATTACATTTTGTTTGGTGAAGTCTTTCAGGATATGAAAAAGAGGTTTTTCAATTGTATCTGAGAGTGTGCCGAGCAAGTTGTTGAACGAGGCTTCAATGCCCGGAATATCTTTCAGTAGCATTCCGTCAGGTAGCTGTTCGCTAATGCTATGTTGAATCAGCTCTTCAAACATCTTGACCAATGCATTCTTGAATGCAGGTTTCTGAAGCTCTACTTTAATATTGTCATGTCGGATGATTTCGGATTCGACTAGTTTACTGATGTTCTTGATAAACTGATCTTTGGTTTGCTCGACTACACTGGGAATGCCAACGACTCTTTCAAATAGCATTCTTAAGGCGAGGTCATTTGTAGTATAGCCAACGATTGAACCTGAAAAAATTTTGAGGAGAAATGAGTAGTACATGTATGTTAGCGGTTGACCGTTTGAGTTGATTTGCCAACATACAAATATTTTCCCTCAAAAGAGGGACAGCAATAATTATTTTACGGTTTAATTGTAACTTTTCTGTGAACTTGGTTAATATTGTTGACAGGTTACCCGATCTGTTGTGGATATTTAGAAGATCGTTTTTAGGAGAATAACTTGAGGAAGTTTATGAAATTCAATGTAAAGATAATAATGGTTTCCCTTCTGGCTTTGGTATGTGTTTTTACAGCATGTAGCAAGAGTAAAGAAGAGGGTAGCAAGAATTTGCCAGTAGCAAAAGGAAAACCAGGTGAAATGATCCTGATTATGGACTCAGCTCAATGGAAAGGAAAGCTGGGTGATATTGTATATGATAGTGTTTTGGCACAAACTGTGGATATTCTGCCGCAGCCCGAGCCGATGTTTACGATAAGTCATGTAAGACCGGGAGGTTTTGAAAGTATCTTGAGACAGGCAAGGAATGTTGTTATGGTTACTACGCTTGACTCCAAAAGTAGTGATACCAAAAGAATGAAGCAGTTTTTCTCAGAAGATGCCCTGAAAGAAGTAAGCAAGAAAGGCAAGGCTTTTATGCAAGTCAATAGAGATGTCTATGCAAAAGGTCAGGCAATGGTCATGCTTTTTGCACCTTCAGAAGATCTGATGCTTGAGTTTTTGGAGAATCCTGAAAACCAGCGAAAAATCGCTTCGGTATTCAATGACTTGGAAAACAAAAACCTGATGAGAAGTATCGGGGGTGTTTATGACAAGACCATGAAGAACAAGCTGAAGAAAGCGACTGGAATATCGCTAGAGCTGATGCCAGGTTTCCAATTGGCGAAAGAGACTGATGACTTTATCTGGTTGAGACACCCTGAACTGAAAGTGGATAAAAACATTTTCATTGCGAAAAAACCTTATACATCGCAGGAGCAATTCTCGCCTGATAGTATCATTGACTGGAGAAACCAGATTGCAAAAGAACACCTATATGGAGACCCTGATAATCCTGAGTCATTTGTAGTGACCGAAAAACTGGTTCCTGTCAAAACGAAGACTATGGAGCTTGATGGACATCACGCTGTAGAAGCTAAAGGACTTTGGAAAACCAATAACATATCAATGGGTGGACCATTTGTTAGTTATGTGATGGTTAATGATGGCGGAGACATGCTTTACTATATTGAAGGTTTTGTGTATGCCCCTCAGCAGAAAAAACGTGAATACATGCGTGAAATGCAGGTGATGTTGCAGTCTGTGGATTAATTCTTGCGAAGAGAGGTTGTCGTTGGATAATCCCTCGATATTATGAATATGACTGTTTAAATAAAGATTTTGATTATATAAATCGGAGAAGAGAAAAAATACCTGCACTGATTGTCAGGGATTTATTTCCTTCTCCCTTTTTACTTTGTACTTTTGTAAGTTATGTATAATTATATTAGCGGTAAATTGGTAGTCAAGTCACCGACTTATGCGGTGATTGATGTGGCGGGGATCGGATATGAAGTGCATATTCCACTTAGCACCTATGCCAAGATCGGAGACAAGGAAAGTTGCTTGCTTCATACCCATTTCTATGTGAAAGAAGATGCGCAGCTGCTTTATGGTTTCATTGAAAAACCTGAGAAAGACCTGTTCCTTTTACTGATCAGTATTTCGGGAATTGGGCCATCAACCGGATTGGCTTTTCTTTCGTCGCTTTCGGCTGCTGAAATTAAACAGGCGATACAGTCAGACGATGTAGCCACAATCCAGTCGGTGAAAGGGGTAGGAGCCAAAACAGCCCAGCGTGTCATCATAGAGCTGAAGGACAAGGTAAGCAAACTAGAAATTGAGGGTGCAGAGGTTGCGGCTGTAGCTGGTATGACTTCTGATGATCAACGAAACAAACAGGAAGCGTTGGAGGCACTGATGCAACTTGGGTTCTCAAAACCGATGGCAGATCGTAGTTTGAAAACCATTATGAAGAAACATGGTGCAGGGTTAAGTGTAGAACAGTTGATCAAACTTGCTTTAAAAAATTAGTGATATTCAAATAATTGATGCCTATAGGATTAGATTTCTACTGCTTTTGAGGTACTTACGTATCAAGAATATACAATACTTAAGTCTTAAATGTTATATTCAAGGAATGATCATATTGAAATAATCAATTTTGAACATTGTATGAATGTAATACTGTTGCTCTTTTTCCTAATTGAGAAAGGTTACACGCTGTTTGGGTAATGTAGATTTTCTTACAATAAAAACATGTATAACCTCAAAAGCAGGGAGGTGTCTGACCTGAATTGTTAATCCACCTTCCTACTCAGGAGCCTACTTTACAAATTACCTGTTGCGAATTAGTTTGCTTCTACTTGACTAGACAAGCAAAGGTTTTTTGGGGATAATGATTTAGCTTTAACAGCTATTTTCTACTATAATTTAGACCAGAAGGCTCTGGCTACTAAATCCATTTTTCATACAATAAAAACCGAAGTCACTTTGCGCTATTTGGTATTGATGTTGCTGTGTGCTGCTACTTTTGCTGGGAATGATGTTGTGTGGGCGAAACCTAATGCCTCTCTTGGAGTGTTACAGGTACCAGCTCAGCAAAAGGTTGACCAGGACACAACGAAAAGAGACCTAAAGCTCAAGCCTTATGAGCAAGACCGATATGGAGACCCGTTGACTAATCCACGGAGTAACTCTCCTTTGTTGCTGAATACTCCTCCCAATTCGAATGTGAATATTGAGTTGGATTCAAGTGGTACTTATTTCAATGTCAATGAAACATTGAATGATATGGAGTACCGTCCGCCTACACTTATTCCTTATAATGAATACAGGAAATACCTATTTCAGAAGCAACAACAGGATTACTGGAGAAGCCTTTCGATTCAGCAGGACGGACGAGATGCCCTTCCCGGTAAGGATGGGAGCAGGTTGATTCCGCCAATTTACTTGGGTAAAGTAGCGGACAGGCTGTTTGGCGGAAGTACGATGGAGTTCAAGACCAGTGGTAGTGTACTGCTGGATTTTGGAGGCTTATGGCAAAGAGTAGACAACCCTCAAATACCTGTTCGTCAGCAAAGAAACGGGGGCTTCAATTTCGATCAGCAGATCGGGATGGCGTTGGAAGGTAAGATTGGAGACAAGCTGACGGTATCAGGTAATTTTGATACCAAAAGTGCCTTTCAGTTTGAGCAAAGATATAACCTGTCCTATACAGCATATGACCATGATATCATTCAGGATGTACAGGTGGGTAATGTGAGTTTTCCTGTTTCCAACTCCTTGATTACAGGAGCGCAAAACCTGTTTGGTGTTTATACCAAAATGCGATTTGGTAAACTATACGTTAGTGGTATTTTTTCAAGTCAGCGAGGTTCGGTAGAAACAATGACCATTCGAAATGGATCTCAGGCAGCAGAGTTTGAGATGCAAGCTGATAATTATGAAGCCAATAGAAACTTCTTCCTTTCGCAGTTTTTCCGTGACAACTATGAAAGAGCACTCCAGAATTTGCCAATTATCAATTCAGGGGTTGTTGTTACAAGGGTAAAGGTTTTTGTTACCAACCGAAATAATGATACGCAGAACCTCAGAAGTTTAGCGGCATTCCTCGACCTTGGTGAGTCTACACCATACAACAGCAGTTGGATAGGTGGAGGAACTCCTAATGGAGAAGCAGGTAATAATGCCAATAGCCTGTACAATGAAATCGCCCAACTTGGTGGAGCAAGAAACCCTGATAATGTTAAAAGCTCTTTGGAAGGGTTTAATGGCATGACAAACGGTACTGACTTCGAAGTACTTCGTTCTGCTAGGGAGTTGACATCTACAGAATATACTCTAGATCCATTGTTGGGTTACATTACCCTGAATGCTCCTTTGCGTAATGACGAGATTCTGGCAGTAGCTTACGAATACACTTACAACGGACAGACATTTAAGGTTGGTGAACTGAATGAGGACTATACGAATCTGGATGCGAATGCGGTAGTCTATATGAAAATGCTAAGTCCTTCTACGATCAGAACGGACTTGCCAACTTGGGACCTGATGATGAAAAACATCTACCAACTTCAGGCAACGCAGATTCAGAAAGAGAACTTTAACCTGAGAGTAGTTTATAAGGACGATGCTTCAGGTGTCGATAACCCTAACTTGCCAGATGGTCAGAATACAGCCAATATCCCATTGGTAAGACTGATGAATGCTGACCAGTTGAACCCAAGTCAGGAGCGTCAGCCAGACAGTAAATACGACTATGTAGAAGGCATCACAATTCATCCTCAGGAAGGGCGGATTATCTTCCCTGTTTTAGAGCCTTTTGGTAAGACACTGGACGATTTGTTTGAGCCAAGTGAGTCTGCACTGGTGGAGAAATACGTTTTCACAGACCTTTATAATAAAACTCAGGCTGATGCAAAGCTGAATACGCTTCAGAACAAATACTTTATTAAGGGTAGTGTTCAGTCCGGTTCATCAGGAGATATCACATTGCCAGGAATCAATATTTCAGAGAATTCAGTAGTGGTTTCGGTAGGAGGAACCTCCTTGACGGAAGGGGTTGACTATACAGTCGATTACCAGTTTGGTCGTGTGAAAATCCTGAATGAAGGGGTGTTGAACTCTAATAAGGATATTCAGATACAATATGAAAGAGCTGACCTTTTCAATTTCCAAACAAGAAACTTGGCTGGTGTTGATTTGGAATACCACTTCAGTAAAGACCTGAAAGTGTCCGCAACCTTATTGCACCTGAATGAAAAGCCTTTGATTAGAAGGATTGCTGTAGGTAGCGAGCCAACCCGAAATACCCTATGGGGTACATCAGTGGACTACCGTACAGATTCAAGGTTTTTGACTAAAGCTATAGATGCCATTCCAGGTATTTCCACAACAGAAAATTCAACAGTTGTATTTAAGGGTGAGTTTGCCCAGTTGGTACCTAGTGCACCTAAATTGGTGGGGACCGATGGCGTATCATACATTGATGATTTTGAGGGAGCTGAGGTACCATACGACTATACACGTACACCAACTCAGTGGGCAATAGGTTCAACCCCAGTAGATATACTAAATGACTACGTGGACCCGACTGATGAAAGAAGCTACAATTACAAGCGTGCCAAGATGGCTTGGTATAATATCGATAATGTATTCTATTTTTCTGGCGGATCAGGCTCATCTCAAAGACCTAGTAATATTACTTCAGAAGTATTGCAGAATCATTACTCTCGTCTGATTCCTTACAATGAGGTATTCCAAGGAAAGCAACGTGAGCAGATTACTGGAAATGAGATTTCATTTGACATTGCATATTACCCTGATGAGAGAGGTCCTTATAACTACAGGACAGACCTTAATTCGGATGGTAGCCTTCCTAATCCAACGGAGAACTTTGGTGCAATTACGAAAGCCATTACACACGATGTTGACTTTGATAATATCAATGTCCAATACATAGAGTTCTGGTTGTTGGACCCGTTCTTAGATGGAGAAAATGGTCAGGTAGAAGGAAAGAACAATACGACAGGTGGTAAGCTGTTCTTTAACTTGGGTAATATTTCAGAAGACTTGGTGCCGGATGGAAGACATTTCTTTGAAAATGGTCTGACTACCAATGATGATGCAATGTCCCAAACAGAAGATTGGGGCTTTACGCCAAATACACAGTATTTGAATAATGCCTTTAACTCAGCGGTACCTCGTGATGCTCAGGACGTGGGTTTTGACGGATTGAGCTCAGAAAGGGAACGTACATTCTTGAGTGATTACTTATCAGCATTGCCAGGCTCAATCAGGTCATCTATAGAAGAAGACCCGTCTGGTGATGACTTCCGCTATTACCTAGGCAGTTATGCTGATGAGAATGACTTCTCTATCCTGCAACGTTACAAGAGCTTCAATGGTCCTGATGGAAACTCTCCTGAACTGAGTGGGGGAAGCGCTTTTCCTGCATCATCTTCTAACTTGCCTGACAACGAAGATTTGAATAAGGATAATACCGTTTCAGACCTGAATCAGTATTTCCAGTATGAACTAGACTTGAAACCAAGTCAGTTGAATACGTCTCATCCTTATATCGTTGATGAGGTAGAAGCAGAAGCACCTGAGTCAGGTGAACGTGTGAAGTGGTATCAGTTTAGAATCCCGATTAGGGGAAGCCATGTTGAGGAAATTGGAGGAAACGGATTGAGCTATAAGTCTATCCGTTTTATGAGAATGTTCCTGACAGGTTGGGAACAGCCTGTTGTCTTGAGAATGGTAAACTTCCAGTTGGTAGGAGCGCAATGGAGACCTTATACTGCTAGCAGTCTCGAAGACCTAACCAAACCTCAGCCAAACTCATCAGTTGAAGTTTCATCTGTCAATATTGAAGAGAACGGTCTGGATACAGGCGAAGGTATTCCTTATGTATTGCCTCCAGGTTTTGAAAGAGATTACGATGCTACTTCAACGGTTACAAGACGAATAAACGAACAATCTATTCAGATGTGTGTGAGTGGATTGGAACCGGGAACCAGTCAGGCAGTTTTTAAGAATTTTGCTTTGAACTTGGTCAATTATAAGCGCATCAAAATGGAATTGCATGCTGAGAGTGATAATGCAAGAGATGATGAATTGACTGCTTATTTGAGATTGGGTACGGACTTTACGCAAAACTATTATGAAATAGAAGTGCCTTTGGATATAACACCAAGGGGTTCCAATACAGCGGAGGCTATTTGGCCAAGGGACAATGAAATTGATGTTGCCTTGGAAGAGCTTTACCTGATTAAGTCAAAAAGAGATAAGTCAGGAAGTTCGACGACAGAGCCTTATACCGAAAAAATCAGAAACTATAATATAAGTGTAGTAGGTCGTCCTGACTTGAGTGCTGTCAAGATGGCGATTATCGGGGTAAGAAACCCAGAAAGCAATAATAGCCTGAGGGATGTTTGTATTTGGGCCAATGAATTGAGAGTGACTGATTATAATACATTCTCAGGTTGGGCAGTAAATGCAAATCTGGATACAAAACTTGCTGACTTTGCTACGCTTCAAGCCAATGTGAGGTATACAACTGTTGGTTTTGGTGGTATTCAAGACAAAATCGGTAGTCGTAGTATGGATGAAACAATGATGTATGGTGTAGCATCCAATATCAATGTAGATAAACTATGGCTGAATAGGATTGGTGTTACCATGCCGCTGTATGTGAGTTACGACAGAAGTACTTCAGATCCATACTTTGACCCTAAAGACCCTGATGTACCGCTTGATGTTTCTATTGCAGCTTTTGAAACGGCAGAGGCAGGAGCTGATTACAGAAAAATTGTACAGGACTATTCGGATGCATTCAGTATCAATATTTCTGGACTTCGTAAGAAGAAGATGAGAGAGGGGGCCAAGCTATACCCTTGGGATATTGAAAACTGGACTTTTAGTGGGGCATATACAAAGCGTTTCCAACGTAATATGAATACCGCTTCCATGGAGGATGTACAGTGGAAAATTGGTGCTGCATACACTTACCAGTTACCGTTTGATGGTTTTGAGCCATTCAAGAATATAAAAGCATTTGATGGGAAGTATCTCCAACTGATCAAGGACTTTAACTTTAATCCATTGCCAACATCGGTTACGGTGAGAGGTGATTTGGATAGAAGGTATATCCGTACGCAGTTGAGAGACAGTAACCTTGAAATTGATCCAAGTCAGTTGTTCTTCGAGAAGACCTTTTTCTTTAACAGGAACTATAATGTAAGTTGGGACTTGACAAATAGTCTGAAGCTGGATTATGCAGCAACAGCCAATGCGATTATTGATGAACCATTTGGGGAGATGAATCAGGCTGCAAGGGATACTATTTGGGACAATTTGTCTGACTTTGGTAGAATGAAGCAGTTTACGCAGTCCTTTACAGGAACATACCAGTTGCCTCTTGATAAGATCCCTGCGATTGATTGGGTGAGTTCTGATGTTAGGTATGTTGGTGGTACAAGCTGGGTAGCCGCAACAAAAGGCTTGGAGGATTTCGGTAATACACTTCAGAATAACCAACAGTTCAATGTCAATGGTAAATTAGACTTTAAAAAGCTTTACAATAAGTCTTCCTACCTGAAAAGGGTTAACAAAGAAACCCGAACTCGTCCTAACAGCAGTAATGCAAGGCCAAGTAGAAGGCGGAACAATAGGTTGGCACCAGACCATCCACTTGTGCTTAAGAAACAAAAGCTAGAGGACAAACTCAGAAAGCTGAAGGACAAGCAGAAGAAGCGTGATGATCGAAGTGCTAAGAAGTTCGAAGAGAAGATGAACGAGGTAAGCGAGAAAATTACCGAAAAACAATCTGCAGGCGAAGATGTGACTGAATTGGAGCAAGAACTTGAAAGTCTTCAGGAAGCGTTCCAAAATGAAGGAGAAAAGACTAGACTCCAGAAGAAGATCGAAAAACTGGAGGCAAAACTTGAGGGTGTAAATGCTGATATAGAGAAAGCGAAAGAAGAAGGTGGTGATGGAAGAGGAGCCGGAGGTAAAATCGCCGATGGAGCATCCAAACTGCTGACTATGGTGAAAGATGTCAATGGTACCTATTCTCAGAATAACTCCACGACTTTGCCAGGATATAACGAAACGCCAAAACTGTTTGGTTTTGACCAGGATTGGAACTCACCGGGGCTGCCATTCATATTAGGTAGTCAGGACTTTGGAATCAGAAATGAAATCCAACCTTATCTGGTGCAGAATCCTAATCAGCGTACGCCATTCCAGCAAAGAAGGTCGGAGGATATTCAGATTAGAGCGTCAGTTGAACCTGTTTCATCTCTGAAAATCACACTGGATGCGACAAGAACGAGACAGAATGCTTATACGGAAATTATCCGTTATGATGATCAGAACAATGAGTTCATATTCCAGTCGCCACAAAGAACAGGTAGTCGAGGGATTTCATACTTTACACTGAGAACTGCCTTTACAAAAGATGATGCAGGGAATGTATCGCCTGTTTTTGAAGAGTTTGTAAGAAATAGGGATGTGATCCAGCAGCGCCTTTCAGTAGCTAATCCTGGTGGTACATACAATGCCAATAGTCAGGATGTACTGATTCCAGCGTTTATTGCAGCCTATACAGGTAGAGATGTCAATACAATAGACTTTAACCCATTCCCTGATGTGCCAATTCCAAACTGGCAGATCTCATATGATGGACTTTCAAAGTTACCGTTGTTTAGTGATCTGTTTAAGTCTGTGACTATCTCGCACCAGTATCGTTCAACTTATGATGTAGGTTCTTATACTTCATCATTGACATATGGAGCAGGTACAGTTGGTTTGGATAAGAATGAGTCACATTCAGGCCTGTCGAGTCAGGTGGATGACCAAGGTAGTTATATCCCGATCTTTGTAATGAACCAAGTAAATATTGATGAGCAGTTTGGTCCATTGCTAGGGGTTTCGGTGAGATTTATGAATGATTTCTCTCTGAAATTTGATTACAAAAAAGCAAGAAGGTTATCATTGAACCTATCAAATGCACAGGTGTCTGAGCTGAGAAATAATGACTTTGTGGTGGACTTGGGTTATACCAAGGCGGGTATGAAGTTACCATTCAGGGCACAGGGACGTACAGTTCTCCTGAAGAATGATGTCACATTCAGAATGGCATTTACGATCAGAGATACGGAGACATTCCAACGGATCATTGATGAGCCTGATGTGATTACTGCCGGTAACTGGAATTTCCAGCTGAAACCAACAGTTAATTACGTTTTGAATGATCGTGCTAATTTGCAGCTATACTTTGAGAGAACAATCAATGAGCCGAAGGTGTCTACCGCTTTTAGACGTACGACAACAGCATTTGGCTTCCAGTTACGATACGACCTGACACAGCAGTAAATTAAGCTTATACAGGTTCAAAGAATTAAGCCCCTTCTACGCAAGGGGCTTTTTTTGTCTAAATGCTAAGGAACTAAACCAATTACTTATCCATACGTACTTTTCTATGGAGGTTTAAATGACTATTTTTAATAAAGCAGTTACCAGCAAAAGATGATAACTGACCTGACTTTATAAACCAATACAATACAGAAATGGGATTTTGGGATTCTATAAAAGACAAAAACTTAGGAGATGCTTTCAAAGACCTGAAAGACTCTTATGGAAATGCTTGGGAGCAGATGCAAAAGGAATTTTCTGAAAAAGAGCAGACTCTCAAGGAGCATTATATCAAGATTGAAAGTGCAGTCAAGGATTCGGATGAACTCAAGCACAAACTCCAGAATTTGACTGACACTTATGAGGAAAAGCTTAAGCAGTTTCAATCAAAAGATCAAATCAGCAAGGATGAGCTCATAGGGCTGCTGGATGAGCAGAAAGTGAATCAGCAAAAGCTATTTAATGAATACAAGTTGGAAGTTGACCGAAAGGAACAACAGCAATCAAAAGTAGTGCAGGCTATCTTGAAACAGCTTGATGAGAATTCGCAAGCGTTACTGGAACAGGACAAGCAGCTTGCTTCTTTAAGGCGTATCTCGATCTTTTCATTACTGCTAGCCATCAGTCTTGCCTTGGCATTGATCTTTGAAATTTACACATAAAAAAAGCCTCACAGCGTATTCTGTGAGGCTTTTTTGTTGTTCAGCTTTTATCAGTTTCTGATAATATTGTTTAGCTCTGACTTGAACTTGCGCATATGGTCAAAGTTTTCCGCAATGTCAAAAATAAAATGGTTGATGTTGGTTGCGATATCAATGTGCTCACTTCTGGATAGGTCACTGAAAACACAAGCCAACTGTACCTTATTTCCTTTTTTGTCGGTACCATAAAGAACTGCCATTACCATGTCAATATTGGCACTGGTCATAAAACCGCAATACTGAAAGTGTTTGCTGGTGATAGGGGAGGTCATCGGAATTGCCTCCATTACATAATTGAGGTGGTCTTGTTCCGCTTTGGAAAAGTAATTTCGGCTGTTGATTTTTTCAGCCAAGGAAACGTATTCCTGAGTGGATGATTTAGGCGCTTTGTCTGAAAGTAATGACAGGTACTCATGCTTGTGCTCACTCTCGTAATTGATCTGATTTAATAGTACAGTGTCTTTTTTCAGTGTCTCTCTTAGCTTGATTGTAGCATCTATAAAGTCTGTCTGTGAGAGCTTGTAAAGGCTGTCTATATACAATTCTGGAGGAGAGTTGTAAGGATTGCTGCAAAGCATATCAGCGGCACCAATCGGGAAAATCTGAGTATGTTGATACAGTTTTAACTTTTGAAGGTTATCGTTGATGTTTTCCATGCCCAACAAGTCTATCAGGTAATCAGCACAGGATTCAGAGCTGAACGAAATCATTCCTGCTGCAACATCCTTTAACCTGATACTTCCTCCTCTCAGTTTCTTGGTATAAGTAAGGTAGTCCGTCCAGACATTGAAGCGGTTGGTGTTGAGGTTATAAACATTAATGTCACTGATTTTAACAGGCTTTTCTGGCTGGATCTTACCAGCAGCAGCTTGTCGGGCGTATTCTACGGCTATCACCATATTGCTCAACTGGCCGACAGTGACCAAAAGGTCATCACTGTAATGGATATACTCTTTCCCATTGACTGAATAGCTTAGGGACATTTTGTTGGGATTGTTTTTAAGGAAGGAGAGGATAATATCCGTTGGACTTTCCTGAGCAATTGCTTGGACGTTTAAAAAGACAAAAAAAGCCAAGCACAGCAGTGTCATTTTTTTCATTGATTGCAAGATAGTATACAAACACCAGCTGAATTGCCCTGTTGAAATCAAAAAATTCTGCAAGCGCCTGTTATGTGGATAAATTAAAAAGTCTTGGTATGCAATGTACTAAAAATGGTTGTATAGGCTGTGATTGAGTTTAAAGAATCTTATCACAGAAGGCTATACAACCATTTAAGTTATTGTGAGTCAAAATGATATTATTATACTCTTTTGAACTCAGGTATTTCAAGTAAATCCAGTACGCTGTTGAGATTCAAATAGCTTTTGTTTACATAGTTGCTCAATACTATCAATGTGGTTTCGTTGGCAGGGTAGTGGACAAACAATGTTGCGTACCCTCTCCACCAGCCACTGTGCCAGATTACCTTGGTTCCATCTGAACAATGGAAAAGCCTGTAGCCAAACCCATAGTTCCTTTGGCTCTTTGTTTTATCTATACTGTCTTCAAAAGCTTCTTCAAGGATCTCTTTTTTGATAATCTGATACCCGAAGATTGCCTGATCCCATTTGTAAAGGTCCTCTGCTGAAGAGTAGATGCTTTTGTCACCGAGAACAGAGTCTAGAAAATAACTGTGGAAAGCTTTACGTCTTCCTGAGTATCCAGTTGTGAGCTTGTCTTGATGTGTTTCGGCTTGCTTTTCATTCCATGCAAATGTATTCTCCATGCCAATAGGTTCGAAGAACTCCTCATTCATAAATTGCCAAAAGGGCTTATCAGCAACATGCTCCACGATACAGCTCAGCAAGAAGTAATTGGAGTTGTTGTAATCGAACCGTCCATCTGGCTGACCGTAAATATTAGGTTTTTCTTCAAAGAAAAACTTCAGCATATCTTCATTTGTGGTTGGTTCTCGTTGGTCATCCACTTTCTTGTCAGCCACATAAATGTAGTTAGGCAATCCCGAACGGTGGGTCAGCAATTGTCGGATGGTAATGCTCTCATCGTAAGGGAAGTCAGGTAAGTATTTTTTGACAGACTCATCATAGTCTAACTGCCCTCGCTGTTTCAGCAGCATGATTGCCATGGCTGTGAATTGCTTGGAAACTGAAGCAAGTTGGAAAATGTCGTGACTTTCCATTTTAGCTCGACTGCTGAAGTCTTTATATCCAAAAGCATTCTTGTATAGGACATCGCCTTTTTGGGATACGAGTACTGTCCCATTGAATCGCCTGTATTGGTGGATATGTTGAAAGATGGAGTCTAAATTACTTTTCTTGAGTTCTAGTGCGTGGGCTTCAGCAGCTGCCTTGAGGCTATCTTCCTTATTGATAGCATGGCTATCTTTAGTAAGGTTATGTTGCTGGTTTCCTTCTGAGTGTACCTCTACGCATCCATAAGTGAAAAGTGAAAAAGCGGTTAGTAAAGTAAGTTGCTTTAGTCTATGCATGCTTAATGTTTGCTTGAGACATGAGATAATTTGTTGGCTATAAAGCGATCACAAAAGTAAGGATATATGAGGTGAATGCAATATGTTACAGGTAGCTTTTGGTATTTTAACATAATGATATATAACTATTTAGTAGCATTTGTTTAATATGTAATAAATCCATTTAAGCGAAATGAATGTTCATAATATAAATTTTCTAATATATATTTGAATATAAAAAAGGCGTTATACTCAAATAACCAACTTATAATAACCCTGACTGATATGATGAAAAGACAATTGTTCTTACTCTGTTTGCTGTCCATGGTTTGTTTAGGAAGCTGTCAGCAGTCGGAACAAAAGCAGGAAAGACCAACACCCCTTGAATATATTTCGACACAGGCAGGTGAGGTTCCTGTATATGATTTTAAAACTTTTGAGCCTTTGTTACACAGGCAGAACGATACGACCTATGTTGTGAATTTTTGGGCAACTTGGTGCAAGCCTTGTGTAGAAGAGTTACCTGCTTTTGAGCAACTGAACACAACTTACAAAGGTAAACCTGTAAAGGTGATGCTGGTAAGCCTTGACTTTAAGGAACAGGCAGAAAAGAAGCTGGGTAATTTTATGCAGAAAAAAAATATAGCATCTGAAGTGCTGCTGCTCGATGATCCCGATGCCAACGCATGGATCAATAAGGTAAGTGAAAAGTGGTCTGGGGCTATTCCTGCAACTGTGATCTACAAAGGGAATGATTATTCTTTTTATGAACAGTCGTTTGACTATGAATTGCTTGAAAAAGAATTGAACAAAAAATTATAATTATCATCAACTCCTTAATTCCTAGAACTAATGAAAAAAGTAACATTAATCTTGTCAGTGGCTGTAATGGCAATTGTCGGTTGCGGCAAGACTGCGGAAAAATCTGCAGATACCCAAGAGCAAGAAGTTAAAGTAGCAACAGCAACGGAAGCATCTGCTGAAGAAACTCAGCCTGCTGGATATTCAGTAGGGGATGAGGCTACGGATTTCCGTCTGAAGAATATAGATGGAACAATGGTCTCAATGAATGATTTTGCAGATGCAAAAGGCTTTATTGTCATCTTTACTTGTAACCACTGTCCTTATGCGGTTGCATATGAAGATAGAATTATCGAGCTGGACAAGCAGTTCAAGGACAAGGGATATCCAGTAATTGCGATCAACCCGAATGACCCTTCTCTTCAACCAGAAGACTCATTTGATAAAATGAAGGAGAGAGCATCTGATAAAGGTTTTACATTCCCTTACCTGTTTGATGAAGGTCAGGAAGTTTACCCTGTTTATGGAGCAACAAGAACACCGCATGTTTACCTACTGAATAAGGAAAACAATAAGCTGGTTGTAAAATACATTGGTGCTATTGACAACAATTACAAGGATGCTTCAAAGGCAACTGAAAAGTATGTAGCTGATGCAGTAGAGGCATTGGTTTCAGGTACTGAGGTAAGTGTAGCAGAAACTAAAGCTATTGGGTGTTCGATCAAGGCTCAATAAAATAATGAAATCATAAAAAGGCCCTGTTCATCTTGTATTGAACAGGGCTTTTTTATGTGCAAATAAGCAGAGGAACAATTGAAAACGGAAGTTTTGTTGTGATATCATGAAACCACAACTGACTCTGACACCAGAAGATCGCAGCAAGCTCGAAAAGCTGTATAAGTACGATACCTCCTCACGGGTACGCCTCCGTTCTCATGCAGTCCTGCTTTACGCCCAAGGCTTTAACTTTACACAGTTAACTGAGATCTTGCAAGTGAATAAAATCGAAACGGTTAGCCGTTGGATTCAGCATTGGCAACAGCACGGCTTTTCAGGTCTGTATGATAGCAAGCCACAGCAGCATCCCCGCAAAAGTTTCAAGGCGTCAGAGGAAAAAAAATCATTGATTTCCTAAAGGATGGCGTACAGCGCTTGTCAAGAGTTCAAACCTACATCAAGGAGCATTGTCAAAAGTGGGTGAAAGTCTCAACGCTACGACGTTGGATGAAGAAATGGGGTTACCGATGGAAAAGAAGCCGCAAAAGCTTGCTGCATAAACGGAATCAGGAAGACTTTGAAAAAGCCCACCAATGGCTGAATACACTTAAGAAAAAGGAGGAGCAGGGAAGAATCGATCTTTATTTCTTTGATGAAATGGGCGTCAACCTTATCCCAAGTGTGCCTTATGCATGGCAACTAAAAGGTAAAAGGATATTGCTTCCTTCCGTGCCAAGTGCAAATCTGACCGTACTCGGGTTTATGAGTAGAACACAATCATTCAAGTCTTTTCTCTTTCAAGGGGCTGCCAACTCTGAAATAGTTATTGAGTGCTTTGATCGCTTTGCCAGTGACATAATTCGTCCAACCATTGTCGTGTTAGACAATGCACCTACACATCGAAGTCATAGATTCAAGGAACAAATCGAAAAATGGAGGGATAAAGGACTTATACTCTTCTTTATCCCTCCTTATTCTCCTGAGCTTAATTTGATTGAAAGACTCTGGAAAGAAATAAAATATACATGGTTGCCTAAGTATGCTTATACCTCTAAACAAGACCTAGAAAAACAGATAATCTATATCCTTGAAAACATAGGAGAGAAATTCTCCATTTCATTTCAATAGTTGCTTAATATTGCGATTACTGCTTTTTAGTCTCTTTTGACCACACAAGCTCTCTGTTTTGGCGGTCTATGTTCAAGATGATTCTAAGAGGATTTGGGATGATTACCAGTTTGGTTGGTTTACCTAAATAATCATCAACCTCTACGAAAACGCCTTGGTCAAAAGTTACGTCATACTCAGGTCCCATTGCATTTTCGCCAGTCTGAACATATTGTTGGGCAATATAGCTCAACGGAGAAAGAACGTCGATGTCAGGGCATAGGTCATCATGTACGTCTGAAAGGATATCCTCAAGTGTGTCACCGTGATCATCTACAAAGTCGTCTTCCAAATCATGGAGCGCATCCTCAGTTTCGTCGTACTTTTCGTCCTCGTAGCTCAGTTGATTCAGTTCAGATCTTTTTTTAATGATTTCAATCAGCGCCTTTTCAATAGCTTCGGTGTTCATGGTCATAAGATGTCAGAGACATTTTTGTTGTGTGATAAATTGAGATTGATAGGAAATCGGTTATCATACTTGACAACGTGATTTCCTTAAATACATGGAGCAAAAGAATAGGATATAATGTCTTAGTCAATTGCTCCATGTTGGAAGTCCTAATGTCAGGACGATGATTACAAATATGTGATTTTATCAGAAAAGTTAAAAAAAGCGATGGATTAATCTGCCTTTTTTACAACCTGATAATTGTCATCTGTTCTTTGTTCGATCAGTATAGTAGCAGGGTCAATGCCCAATCCTTTGATCGCTTCATCAGTATAGTTTCTGACCGTGATCAGTTCTAGGTGATTCAAGGTAGAAATATAGAAATGGTCTGACAGCACATTGATCACACGCTGGATGTTGCTTTCATTGTAATCTACACAGATTGTGAATGAAAGTGCACTGTTGCGTGTCAGGTTCAGCTTAATATTGTACCTAGAAAGTTCATTGAAAACCACTCCCAAGTGTGCCTTGTTGACGTTTAGGAAGTCCTTTTCCTCAAAGCGCATCAGACATTGGTTTTTCTTGAAAATATAAGCCGTCTTGGTATTGTCTTTCATTTCCACATCCCCAATTACGGTACCGGGGTCACTAGGGTGTACAAATGACTTAACGTAAAGAGGAATGCCTTTTACCGCCAATGGGCGGATCGTTTTTGGGTGTATCACTGAGGCTCCATAGTAAGTCATTTCCGCTGCATATTTGTATGACAGCTTATCATATAGTGTCGCATCAGGAACACGTTTAGGATCAGCATTCATAATGCCGGGAACATCTTTCCAGATAGTCAACCCATCAGCATCAAGGCAATGTGCAAAAATGGCAGCACTGAAGTCAGAACCTTCACGTCCTAAAGTAGTAGTACGGTTGCTGATTGTTCCGCCAATGAAACCTTGAGTCAGGATTACTTGCTTATCAAGAATTGCAGGAAGTTCAGCTTTGATCATCTGCTCTGTCCAGTCATAATCCACTTGACCTTCTCTCCAAGTCTCACTTGTCTGAATGTAGATACGGGCATCAATAAATTGAGTCGGTACGTCCTCTTGATTCAGGTAAGCAGAAATGATATGTGATGAAATCAGCTCACCAAAAGATACGATTTGGTCATAAAGTTCATCCTTATCTTCGATACCTGATGTCAATTTCTTTTCCAGCAAGAAGAATAGTTGATCCAGCTGTTTGAAGATGGTAGCTTCTTGGTTGTTGAAAAGCTCACGAGAAATATCAAGGTGGAAATTGCGCATTTCCTCAATCAGCGGCTTGTAGTCATCACCCTTATGGTAAGCTTCCAGAATAGCTTCTAGACCATTCGTGGACTTGCCCATAGCAGATACAACAACCAGAAGGTTTCTTTTATCCGAATATTCGCTGATGATTGTCTTTACATTTCTAACAGCATCTGCATCTTTGATAGACGCTCCTCCAAACTTAAATACTTTCATTTTTTTTCAATTAAGGGCTTTGAATATTAAAAAAAGGGTGGGGTTGCTTCAATGGAGGTTATAGGGTGAAAAACAAGGATGTGTTGCCCTTAGACAACACACCCATTTTATGATTACTTATATCAGATCTTGATCTTTTCAATTGCCAGTTTCGGATTCTCGTTTTTGAAAACATAGCTACCAGCAACCAGAATCGAAGCACCTGCTTCTATCAGTTTGGCAGCGTTACCTTCATCCACGCCTCCATCAATTTGGATACGAGCTTTGCTGCCCTTCTCGTCGATCATCTTTTTCAGTGCCCTGATCTTGTCATAGGTCTTCTCTATGAACTTCTGACCACCAAAGCCAGGGTTCACAGACATCAGACAAACATAGTCAAGGTCTTCGATGATGTCTTCCAGAAGTGTAATAGAGGTATGAGGGTTTACTGCAACGCCTGCCCAACAGCCCAATTCTTTGATCTTTTGAATAGTTCTGTGTAGGTGTGTACAAGCCTCAATATGTACTGAGATCATCTCTGCACCTGCATTCTTGAATGCCTCCAAGTACTGATCAGGATTGTTGATCATCAGGTGAACATCAAGAGGTTTCTTTGCGTGACGGTTAATCGCTTCAGTCACAGGAATACCAAATGAAATGTTTGGCACAAATGCGCCATCCATAATATCGATATGAAACCAGTCAGCCTGGCTATCATTAATCATTTCCACATCGCGCTGTAAGTTGGCGAAATCAGCTGCCAGCACTGATGGTGCAATAATCGTTTTCATGCTCGTAGTCTTCAGTCTCGTTCAAATAATACGGCAAAGATAGTTGAATCGATGGGGGTTGTGCAAACATTCCAAGTAGTAATATGAATTTGTTAAGAATAGAGATTTTAAAAAAAGAATAAAAAAGTCTCAATCATTAGGTGATTGATGTATCTACAGTGTTGAATCTTGCTTACTTAACTTGCAATCGGTTGTTTGTATGAAAATGTATGGATGTTTGGGGAAAAGAATAGTACAATACCGATTTGGTATTAAGTCAGATTATTGCTTTTTTATTATTAATTAAATTTAAAATTGTAAACTTGTGAGAAACGAAAGGCTATTTGACCTAATGGTAAAGCATTAAAAGTACTATTAATGTCGTTTTACAGCTTTTTACTTGATGATTTGTAATATTCTGAGAGAGAAGCTGGATCGTTAACCCTATTAGGACAGTCTTTTGATATCAATTAAGCTATCTGTTGAGTGCGATAATAATATAAATAAGAAGAGGTCTTTCACTCAATTTTAAGTAGCCCAACGCTAAACTGAACTAACAAATATCATTTATCGTCCTTAAAAACATTACAACTTATTTTTTGACCATGAAGGAAACTAAACAGAAGCTCCCAAAACTGGTGGTGGATGATCCTTGGCTGGAGCCGCATGTGCAAGAGATCGAAAACAGAATAGACCGTTTTGTGAAGCTCAAAAGTGCCCTTGAACAGCACTATGGCTCAATCTACGACTTTGCTGGTGCCCACAAATTCCTAGGCTTCAACTATGACAAGGAAAGAAGAGGGTGGTACTACCGTGAGTGGGCGCCAAACGCTCATGCTCTTTTCTTGATAGGTGATTTTAATGGCTGGAATCGGAATAGTCACCCGCTTCATCAGATTGAAGGTGGAGTATGGGAAATCTTTCTTGATGATGATACTTATGCGCACTCACTCAAGCATAACAGCAAGATAAAAGTATTGGTACATGCTGCCAATGGAGCCGTGGAGCGGATTCCTGCCATGATGACAAGAGTTGGTCAGGACCCTGGTTCTCCTAACTTCTCTGGTTTATTCTGGAACCCTGAGACAGCGTTTTCATGGGAAGGGGATAGCTTTGACCCGACAAAAATAACGGAACCAATCATTTATGAATGCCATATTGGAATGGCAACAGAAAGTGGAGGTGTCGGGACATTCAAGGAGTTTGAAGACAATGTGCTTCCGAGAATTAAAGATCTCGGTTATAATACAATTCAAATGATGGCAGTGCAGGAGCACCCGTATTATGCCTCATTTGGATATCACGTATCCAGTTTCTTTGCGGTTTCTTCCCGTTTTGGAACACCTGAAGAGCTGAAAAGCTTAATTAAAAAAGCCCATAGTATGGGAATTGCAGTGGTGATGGACATTGTTCATTCACACGCTGTAAAGAACCTGAATGAAGGTCTGAATGAATATGATGGTACTGACTACCAGTATTTTCATGCAGGAGGGAAGGGAGATCACCCTGATTGGGACTCAAAAATTTTCAATTATGGAAAGTGGGAAGTAATACAGTTCTTACTTTCTAATGTCAGGTACTGGCTGGAGGAGTTCCGCTTTGACGGGTTCCGCTTTGATGGAGTTACTTCTATGCTTTATCATCATCATGGTCATGCAGGCTTTGCAAGCTATGATGATTATTTCGGAATGCAGGTTGACACTGAGGCTATCACTTATCTACAGTTAGCCAATGAGTTGGCTCATGAGGTAAGAAAAGGTGTGATGACCATTGCTGAGGATGTGAGTGGTATGCCTGGATTGGGTAGACCTGTCTTGGAAGGTGGACTAGGATTTGACTTCCGATTGGGAATGGGTATTCCTGATTTCTGGATTAAAATTCTTGAAGAGCAACGTGATGAAGATTGGAATGTGTGGGATTTCTGGAGTGTGATGGTTAACCGTCGTTGGAACGAAAAAACGATTGCATATGCAGAGTCTCATGATCAGGCTCTTGTGGGTGACAAAACGATCGCATTCTGGTTGATGGACAAGGAGATGTATGAAGGGATGGATAATGCTAGCGGCAATATTGTTGTCGATAGAGGAATTGCCTTGCATAAAATGATCCGATTCCTGACTTTATCTTTAGGTGGAGAGGGATACTTGACATTTATGGGTAATGAATTCGGACATCCAGAATGGGTTGACTTTCCAAGGGAAGGGAACAACTGGAGTTACCATTACGCAAGAAGACAGTGGTCATTGGCTGATAATGGATTCCTTCGTTATCAGAAGCTGAACAACTTCGAGAAAGCAATGATTGATCTTGCCAAGAAATATCATGTGTTGGCTCCTCAGGAAGCGAAAATTTTGAATATGGATGCAAACAACCATACCATAATATTCCAAAAAGGAGAGTTGGTTTATGTGTTCAATTTTGATCCTTCGAATTCGATACCTGATTATGAATTCAATATTCAAGATGGGGGAAGCTATGAGTTGATATTGGACTCGGATGCACCAGAATTTGGAGGTTTTGGACGTGTAAGTCACGGTTCAAGATTCTTTACTGACGAAAAACAGCACTTGAAAATCTATAATGTAAATAGAACAGTACAGGTTTTCCGAAAAGTTGACTAATCTCCATTAGGAGGTAGCTAAGAAGCTTCACATTAATTGTGAAGCTTTTTTTTATTCTCTATAAAATCATACATGAGCTGTATTGTGTATGATGTTCTGATTGAAATAACAATGATCTGAGTCAATTTGTTAACGGTTTTTTAACGATAATTATCAATAATTCAAGATCTGTTTTTATTTTTGTATGATAGAGATCAATTATTCAAGTAAGTTTCATTGACAATCCCAATTCAACATGAAGTGTCAAGTACAACGACGAATGCTCTTCACATTGAGCTTCATTTTTTCGGTAACTTTATCTTTTGCTCAGAACTATAATACCTCTAAGTTCAAGCAGTTAGATGAAGAACTGCCTACGCCAAACGTATACCGTACTGGTTCAGGTGCTCCTGGACATGAGTACTGGCAGCAGCGTGCTGATTACAGCATTAAAGCTGAACTGGATGAAAGTATCCACAGACTAAATGGTTCTGAAAAAATTACATACACTAACAACTCACCTGATGAGTTGACTTACCTGTGGGTGCAGTTGGATCAGAATATGCGTGCTACTGATTCTGATACTTATAAAATCAGCCAGAACCAACTGAGAGACAAAGCTACTGTTGATCAGATGGAGGGTATTGATGGCTATCCTGAGTATGATGGTGGTCACAAGATTCAACTTGTAAAGGATGCTAACGGTAAAGATCTGACTTATACAGTCAACAAGACAATGATGAGAGTAGATCTTCCGAAGCCTCTGAAAACAGGTGAGTCTTATACTTTCCAAATTGACTGGTACTACAACATCAATGACCGTAACCTGATGGGTGGTCGTGGTGGTTATGAGTACTTCCCTGAAGATGATAACACGATTTATACCATCACACAGTGGTTCCCAAGAATGGCTGTTTATGATGATGTAAATGGATGGCAGCACAAGCAATTCTTGGGCAGAGGAGAATTTGCATTGCCTTTCGGTGATTATGAAGTAGAAATTACAGTTCCTTCAGATCATATTGTTGCTTCAACAGGTGAGCTTAAGAATCCAGAAACTGTATTGACAGAAAAGCAGCAAGAATTGTTCAAGCAGTCTAAGACAGCTTCAAAGCCTGTAGTGATTGTTTCTCAAAAAGAAGTTGAGAAAAAGGAAAAAACAAAAGCCAAGGATAAAAAGACTTGGGTTTACCATGCTGAAAATGTAAGAGACTTTGCTTGGGGTAGTTCAAGAAAGTTCATTTGGGATGCAATGGGTGTTGAGATTGATGGCAAAACTGTAATGGCAATGTCTTATTACCCTAAAGAAGGTAATCCACTTTGGGGACAATACTCAACAGAAGTTGTAGTGCATACATTGGAAGTGTATTCTAAATTCACAATTCCTTACCCTTACCCTGTAGCTATTTCAGTAGAGGCTTCAAACGGTATGGAATATCCAATGATTTGTTTCAACTACGGTCGTCCAAACGCTGACGGTACATACTCTGACAGAATCAAGTATGGTATGATCTCGGTAATCATCCACGAAGTAGGTCACAACTTCTTCCCGATGATTGTCAACTCTGACGAAAGACAGTGGACTTGGATGGACGAAGGTTTGAATACATTCGTGCAGTTCTTGGCTGAGAGAGAGTGGGATGAAAACTATCCTTCAAGAAGAGGTTTCCCTGAGAATATTGTTCCTTACATGAAAGGAGACAAAAACAATATCATGCCTATTATGACTAACTCGGAATCAATCAAGCAGTTTGGCAATAACGCTTACGGTAAGCCAGCGACTGCATTGAATATCCTGAGAGAAACAGTAATGGGTAGAGAGTTGTTTGACTATGCATTCAAAGAGTATTCTACTCGTTGGGCATTTAAACACCCTAAGCCTGCTGATTTCTTCCGTACAATGGAGGACGCTTCAGCTGTTGACTTGGATTGGTTCTGGAGAGGTTGGTTCTATACTACTGACCACGTAGACATCACAATCGAAAATGTTGAGATGTTTGAAATCGATTCAAAGAACCCTCAAGTTGAATTGGCTAAACTGAAGCAAGAAAGAGATGGAGTTCGTCCTAATATCACTCAGGTGAAAAACAAGGAGGAAAACCTTCCAAGAAAGATTGATACTAAGTCAGGCTTGAAAGACTTCTACAACAGCTATGATCCATTGGATGTGACAGCTGATGCAAAAGAAGGCTATGAGTCTTATAAGAAGTCTGTTGGTAAAGAGGAAATGCAATATATTGCTGATCGTAGATTCTTCTATCAGGTTGACTTCAAAAATGAAGGAGGTTTGGTAATGCCAATCATCGTTGAGCTAGAATATGAAGATGGTTCAAAAGAGCTGAAGCGTATTCCTGCAGAAATTTGGAAAATGGATGATGTAGTGGTTAGTAAAGTATTTATTACAGAAAAACCAGTAAAACAATTTGTGTTGGATCCACACCGTGAAACTGCAGATGTAGATACTGAGAATAACTACTTCCCTAGAAAACCTCAGATGAGCAGATTCGAAATCTACAAGAGAGATTCGGCAGCAAGAGGTGCTGGAAGAGGTTCTAACCCAATGCAGAAAGCGAAAAAGAAAAATAATTAACAGAGACTCTTGTCAAATACTGTTAAAAAGTATTATTTTTGGATTCGTTAAATAAATTATGTCATTCTAGGTAACTAGGATGACATAATTTTTTCAACTATTAACTAAATTATGCACTTACTTATAGGTTATTATTTAATAATCTTATTTAACTAATTTATTGTAATCCACACTTACTAGAATCATTGCTATACTGATTCTGTATATCATCAAAAACACAAAATATTGACAAAATGGTAGACAACTCTAGAAAACCAGTCCACCACAATGACGACGAGATCGATCTGAAGGAGCTTTTTAAACTGGCTGGAGAGTTCTTTGGAAATGTTGGGAGGGGAATATTAAAATCTGCAATTTTTCTGAAAAACCTTATTTCAAGGTGGTATAAATTGATAGTCACTTTTACAATTATAGGTGTCTTGGCAGGTTATTCCTTCAAATTTATCACATCATCTTATTACAGCACAAGTGCTCAAGTAAATTCAAAATTCTTAAAAGGAAATACTTTTATTAAAGAGTTTGAAAAGTTGAATTCTTTGGCTAAATCTGATGATGAGAAAGCTAAACAATTATTAGCTAGGCATTTAGGAATTCTTGTTGATCAAGCAAAAACTATAACAGAAGTAGGAGCCTTTCATTTGAATGATTATAATCATATTTATGAGAGTATGGTTTTGAGTATGTCGCAGGAAAGTGCAGACTCATTACGAATGGAAGATGCAATGTCAGGAGAGAGTTTCATGATTGAAATCGGTGCTGAATCTGATGCTATAGAAGCTATAGCTTTGAAAGAAGGAATTCAAAAGTACTTTCAAAAGAATTCATTTGTTGCAGCTTCTCAAGAAGTGGAAAAGCAGAATTTGATGAGAGAACGTTCAGAGTTGCTTGCTGAAATGAAAAATCTCGATTCCTTAAATATTGTATTGAAGGATGTATTGAAGGGACAACTGAAAGATTCAAATACTTCTTCATCTTCGAATTTCTTAACTTTAGATGCAGTACAAGATAAAGTAAAGTCTTCAGGAGACCTATCTATAAAAGTAATCAAGGAGAAGCTTGAAATGCAGAATAGAATAGGTGAAATAGAAAAAGAAATAGCCCTTTCAGATGCATTGGTTTTTGTAAATGACTTTGAGGATTTGTCAAAGGTGAAAGTTTCAGGAGCTAGTAGGGCATTGCTTGGGTTACAGATTGCATTATCTATTGTATTAGTTATTATTGTTCTTGTAGAGCTGAATAAATTCCTGTCAGCTAAGGAAAAGGAACTTAAAGCTTAATAGAAATTATTGATATATAGATCAAGTTTAAAGCCTGACAACACGAATGTCAGGCTTTTTTAGTATTTGTATAATCTCTTGCTATGATAAGTATCGAAGAGTTTAATTTGCTATTATAGAAAATGCCAGCAGAATTAACTTTCCATGAAGGAAAATTTTTGAGTCATATTAAAACTGGTGAAACGATTCAGGCAGTTAATGCAATTGATCAAATTTTTATGGGTAAAGTGTTTTTCTGATGACAAAAAGATCATTAGCATAAGTACTTTGAGTGACCCTTAACCTACTTTATACATTGCAATCTTAACGTATTACATGCCTTGTGTATACTTTAGGTATCCCATCCCTTGGGTGATTTCAGCCCAACTTTGCACATCAAACTCTACAACAGTACACCCTGCAGGAGGAAAAGATATTCCAGATTCACATGTTATGTACTCCAAAAAATAGTTCAGAGTGGGGTTGTGGGCAATGATCGCTACATTCTTTAGACTGTCTTCTAAGTTACAGATAAAGTTGTGTAAACCACCCGTTGAAGTTTGATACAGCATTGGAGCAACTTCAAGGATGTCTTTTTCTTGTTTCATTTGTTCTGCAATTAATTGAGCCGTAGTAGATGCTCTAAATGCAGAACTGTGAAAGATTTTGTCAAATGTTGCATAATGACTCTTTAGGTAATAGCCAAGTCTTGTGCTATCTATAATTCCTTTTTGAGTCAGTTCACGATCGTGGTCACTAATTCCGGCATAGCTAAGTTCAGCTTCTCCATGCCTGATCAGAAAGAGTTGTTTCATAAGAAGGTTATTAAGGTTTTTGGTTTAAATAGCTTAAAGTTCAACAGTCGTTTTTTCAGATTCTTTTTTACTATCGTTTGGTTTGGGAGGTGAATTCTCTTCGAGTACTTCTATATCAGTTATAAAATACCTTGTGTCTCCTCTCCAAAAGAACTTAACTAGCTTTTCTTCATAGTTCAATTGTACTCGTTGCTTTTTGAGTGATGCTTGTTCCAGCTTCTTTAATAGATCATTTTGGTCTCGGTCCACAGAAAAGTACCAAACAGAAGATAGGGACCCACCTTTTTGGTAAGTATCGATTCCTTCCATATTTAAGGTACCTTCATAAGTCTTGAAAATAAACCCTTTCTTACTCATCTTCATGACTACTCCTGAGCGATACCCTGAACTATAGCTACCATAATAAAGAAAAAGAAACACTATAGCTCCTATTGCAATCAGAACAGCAATTGTAATCAGTAAAAACTTTTTGAATTTATTCATAGTGGAAAGTTATCATGTTTATTAACCTCTTCCTATCAGGAAGTTGGGTTGTTAATAGCGGCTTATGATGAATATAGATGATTTTTCACATTATAAAGCTTGTCTCACCTTATTAAATTTACATTTTGAAATCATTAATTACATTTAATACCACCATTTTCTCAAATGAAATTAATAAATAAACGTGTATTGGTTTTTATAGCAGTTTGTTTACTGTTTGGAGGTTGTAACACTGAAAAAAAAGAAAGTGTATTAGTGATGGAACAGATGCAGAAAGAGACTCCTGAAGACCACAAAATCATCATCTACCAAATGATGACTAGGCTTTTTGGCAATACCAACTCCACAAATAAGCCTTGGGGAACATTGGAAGAAAATGGGGTTGGTAAGTTTGATCATATTAATGATGCCGCATTGAAGTCTATAAAAGACTTAGGGGCATCACATGTTTGGTATACAGGTGTACTCGAACATGCAGTTTGTACAGACTATACTAAATTTGGGATACAGCTTGATGATGCGGATGTAGTGAAGGGTAGAGCTGGTTCACCATATGCTATCAAGGATTATTATGACGTCAACCCAGACTTAGCCATTGATGTAAAGAACAGAAAAGCGGAGTTTATGTCACTGGTAAAGCGGACACATGACAATGGGTTAAAAGTGTTAATAGACTTTGTGCCAAATCATGTAGCAAGAGCTTATCATTCAGACGCTAAGCCAGAGAATGTGAAGGATTTTGGTGAAACAGATAATACATCTCTGGCTTTTGACCCTCAAAATAATTTCTACTATATCCCTGGTGAGCCTTTTAAAGTGCCGGAAGGTTACACTCCTTTAGGTGATACTTCATTTCCGACAAAAGATGGGAAGTTTGATGAAAACCCAGCTAAAGTAAGTGGAAATGGAGCAGCTGTAAGCCAGCCAAGTGTTAATGATTGGTTTGAAACAGTAAGATTGAATTATGGTGTAGATCATGTAGGAGATGGGACAAAGCATTTTGAACCAGTTCCTTCAACTTGGGAAAAGTGTCGTCAGATTCTAGCCTACTGGGCTGAGCAAGGTGTTGATGGTTTTCGTTGTGACATGGCAGAAATGGTGCCTTCAGAATTTTGGGGTTGGGTAATTCCAAAAATTCAGGAAGTTAATCCTGAGATAATCTTTATTGCAGAAATCTATAACCCTAATGCATATAATGAATATATAGATCAAGGCAAGTTTGACTATCTGTATGACAAGGTTGGGATGTATGACTCACTTCGTGCAGTAATGGAAAACAGGCAGGGGGCTTCAGCCAAGCATTTTACAAAAGTATGGAAAGACCTAGATGGCGTAAATAACCATATGTTGCGATTTCTGGAAAACCATGATGAACAGCGAATTGCTTCTGAAGAATTTGCAGGGTCAGCCATAAAAGGAAGACCAGCCATGGTGGTGAGTGCTACGCTTAACTCAGGACCAGTAATGGTGTATTTTGGTCAGGAAGTAGGTGAGCCAGGAAGAGGTGAATCAGGCTTTGGGGGAGATGATGGACGTACAACAATTTTTGACTATTGGGGTGTTCCAGAACATCAGAAATGGGTGAATGATCATAAATACGATGGAGGTCAGCTTTCTGATGAACAAAAGGAGTTGAGAGCATTTTATAAACAGCTTTTGAATGTGACGAAAAATTCGGAAGTATTTAAGACTGGTAAATTGTATGACCTCCAAGCAGATCATAAAAATGCTGAAGGATTTAATGCAGATCGTCAGTATATATATATACGCTATACTGGTAAAGAGCGGGTATTAGTAGTTACTAACTTTATGGGTGAGTCAGTTTCGCCTTCAATAAATATTCCTGAGGCATTGATCAAAGAAATGGGATTGACTGTAGGGAAGGTAAAAGCAGAAGAATTATTGACTGGCAAAGAACTGGAGTTTGAACTTGGAAAAGGATCCAAATTGGAAATCCCAGCCTATGGAGCATTAATGCTGAAATTCTAAAAATTGAGCGGGTATTAAGAAAAATAAACCCCATCCATGTTGATTGGATGGGGTTTATTATTACCTCAAAAGAGATGATTGGTTGGTTAGAATGGTAATTCACCACCAACATCACCACCAACTGGTGGGGGAGGAGGAGGTACATCTCCTGGAGTTGAACCAGCAGAAGGGGCATCAGCTCCAGAAACTCTCCAAGCTTCCACGTTTGTGAAATACATTGTTTTACCGTCTTTTTGGAACGGTCTGCCTTTCAGGTCAAAAGTAACATTGATTTGGTCACCAACTTGGAAACCGTCGATCAAAGAACATCTGTCCTGTGTAAGCTGCATTTTTATAAACTGAGGGTACATGCCATCTTGGATTTCGATGACAAACTCTCTCTTTTTGAATTTTTCTGAGATCTGTTGCTCAGGATAGATTACCTCTATCTTACCTCTTGTTTCAAAAGACATATTATACTCGAGAATTATAATGTTTTATAGCGTGAAGCAAGTGCTCAATTACTTCGGACCTCGAAGGTAATAATTTTTTCTTTAGAAATCATGTAACGAAAACTATATCCCTGAAACTGTCAGTCAATTACTTTATCGAAGTTTTGTATTAAATAAAGTGGAACCTTATTTTACTTTCAGAATAAATGGAGTTGGATTTTTCTTTGATTTTCTATCAGGAACAATTTAATTCCATAACAAATAACAATTAACTACATACACTAATAAATAACCATTAAGCGCACATAACTATGATCAATAAAGTAGTAAATAATGCCGAAGAGGCCATCAAAGGAGTAGAAGATGGAATGACCTTCATGTTAGGAGGGTTTGGGCTTTGTGGTATTCCTGAAAATGCGATTCAGGCCTTGCTTAAGT
Organism: Limibacter armeniacum; assembly: GCF_036880985.1. Taxonomy (NCBI): domain Bacteria; kingdom Pseudomonadati; phylum Bacteroidota; class Cytophagia; order Cytophagales; family Flammeovirgaceae; genus Limibacter; species Limibacter armeniacum. Next base: position 78,245 of record NZ_JBAJNO010000009.1, on the reverse strand, counting down.
CAGAGGTCAAGAACCTGACTTGTATTTCCAACAATGCTGGTGTCGATGATTTTGGTCTTGGACTTTTGCTAAAAACCCATCAGGTAAAAAAAATGATATCTTCTTATGTGGGAGAAAATGCAGAGTTTGAAAGACAGTTATTGGCTGGGGAGTTGGAGGTGGACTTGATTCCTCAAGGTACATTGGCAGAAAGAATAAGGGCAGGAGGAGCAGGCATTCCTGCATTTTTTACACCTGCTGGAGTAGGTACTGAGGTAGCCGAAGGAAAAGAAGTAAGAGAGTTTGACGGGAAAAAGTATTTGATGGAAAGTTGGCTGAAAGCTGATTTTGCATTTGTCAAAGCGTGGAAAGGAGATACAGCAGGTAACCTTATTTATAAAGGTACTGCCCGTAACTTCAATCCAATGATGGCTACAGCAGGTAAAATAACTGTGGCAGAAGTCGAAGAACTTGTGCCGGCAGGTGAGTTAGACCCAAATGAAATACATACATCAGGCGTCTTTGTTCAAAGAATTTTTCAAGGCAAAGATTATGAAAAGCGTATAGAGCAAAGAACCGTTAGGTCATAACATTTTATAAAGATTTAAATAGTTGATTGAAAATCCCTGTCATTAAGCTTGATAGGGATTTTTCAGTTTTAACAGGTGTGTTTAATCGTTAGTGATAATTAATCAATATTATACTAAGGCGATTTTTATTAAAAATATAATAATATTGATGCTGATTTAAATTTTTTTAAAAAATACAAAGTATTTGATTGGATTAACTTGATATAATTTGCGAATCAAGCCTTAAATGACTAATTATATTACAGTTCGTTAACAGGCCTTCCAATATTAATGCAAACTTCATAGCAAAACCCAATATAGAAGAGAGCTTGTTAAATCATTTCCGTGTGTTATTTCTTTCAATCTGAACTGGAAACTACGTTAGGATAAGTAAAACCCAAATTCTGCCTCTCCATAACCAGTTCTCCATTGTAATTCATAACAATTTTAAAATCCTTTGAAGTATGAAAAACCTTAAAATCTACTTGCTGGCAATTTTAGGTCTGCTGGCACTTACTACGAGTTGCAGTGATGATGACGATGCTGATGCAGATATGATATTGACCCCAAACTCTGAATCAACTAACGCTTATAGTGGTACTGATGTTGAGTTAACTTACTCTTACAATTCAAGCCAATTGGTTACTGATCAAACTTTGGTAGTAAATGGTGACGACTTCCTATTTAGGAACTACAAATATGATTCAGGTGATCAGTTGGATAGCTATGAGGTGGGTATATTTATTGAAGGAACTGAAGTTGTATTAATGCAAGTTGATTATGAGTATGATGGAGGGGTATTATCTAGTGCAGTTGCATCATTTAATGATGTTGTTTTTGGAACAGATACTACAACTACTGCTGCTGCAAGATTAGGTAAATTAAATCAAAAGTTAGAATTGCCAACATTACAAGACCTTCAGAGATTGCCAATGGAATATAGTACCAGTAATTCAAGGGTTGCTGCATTTGAGGATTTTTTTAGAATAAACTTTAGCAGTAATGAAAGTGGCGTATTCACAAGGTATGAAGTCTTAGATTTTGCAACTAATACACCTTTTTTAGGTGTTGATATGACTTATGATGATGCTGGAAATATCACGTCAGTTGTAAGTAAAATAGACATTTCTGGTTCTGGTAATTTAGCAGACTATTATGAAGCTGAATATACTTATGATAATGGAAATCGGAATAAGTATAGGGCATTTAAAGAAATAGGAGGTCCACTAGATATATTTTCACTAGATGTTTTATTATATTCTATTCCTAGTTTTGAATCAGATACAGATGTGATCTTTTACTTATTTGGACCATTTTTATCTCCACAATCCAGACAAGATGCAATGTTAACATCTACAGTTACTTATGCTTCAGGCCCATCAACCATTACATATACACATGAGTTTAATGATAAAAAGTATCCATTGACTACGACCTTGAGTGATGGCTCTGCCAGTGCTGTTGAAACAATGGTTTACAATGACGAAGAGTAAAAATAGATAAATCTATATGTTTACAGTAGAAAGAGAAGCCCAGTAAAATTCTGGGCTTTTTTTGTACCCAACCTTTTTTTACCTTGCCAGCTTGAATTACTCACGGTATTATTAGCTGAATAACTGAAACTATGCAAAGCAAGAAGATTTTATCTTTCCTAAAAGACTTGGCTGCAAACAATGACAGGGAGTGGATGCAAGTCCATAAGGTTGAGTATCAGGAAGCAAAGTTAGCCTTCGAGGAAATTGTTGAACAACTAATCCTAGGTATTCAAAGCTTTGATAGTACCATTATAGGACTAAAGCCGAAGGAATGTATTTTTAGGTTGCATAGAGATACTCGTTTTAGCCCTGATAAAACACCCTATAAACTTAATTTTGGTGTGTCAATTTCGAAGGGTGGTAAAAAAGCTGAAGACGCAGGCTATTATATGCATATTCAGCCAAATGGTGAGTCATTTGTTGGTGGCGGAAGATATATGCCCTCCGGCGAGCATCTAAAGAAAATCCGTCAGGAAATTGACTATAATACGGATGAGTATAAAGGAATTATTTACGATACTCAATTTACAAGTGCTTTTGGTGAAGTTTGGGGTGATAAGTTGGTGAGAGCACCGAAGGGATATGCGATTGACCACCCTGAGATAGAACTGTTACGCTACAAGAGTTATATTGCCATGCATAAACTCTCGGACAAAGAAGTACAGTCTGAAAACTTGATAGAACTAGCGGTAGACTTGTTCAGAAAAATGAAACCGTTCAACGATTTTTTGAACCGATCAACTGAAGATTAGATTTTTTGAGAAGCAGCGAAGGATATGAATTTTGATGAACAGATCAATAAGCTGATCTATGACTGGGAAAAGCACGCAATGCCTGTGTTGCGTGGTGTAGCGGGTGTCAATTCACTGGCTGCCGTCGCTTTATTGATTTACAGATATGGTTTTTTCTTGACTGAAGAAGAAACGGCGGATTTGTTTGCAAGCTTCGACTTGATCTTCCTGATTTTTGGTATGGTTTACCTGACACGGCTGCTTTTTCAGTTGGATCGGTGGGCTTTTATCAAAAGTACTTGGTTAGAAGGGGTACTTAACCTCTTTATTATTATTCATGGGGCAGTAAACTATTTCTTTGGGGTAAAGCTTCTTTTGAGCCTTAGTTTGATGTTCAGTGATGCGAATCCTGTACTTCAGTACCAACATGTGCTTTCCTGTTATTTGTTACTGATGGTGATGACGGAGGTAACCAAGCTCTCCACTCATCTATCCAACCTTAATATAAAGCCAGCTACTACATTTATTTTTAGTTTTTTACTATTGATCGGGATCGGTACCTCTTTATTGATGTTGCCAGCTTCCACTGTTGGTCCGCATAGTATGAAGACTTTGGATGCCCTGTTTACAGCCGTATCAGCCTCTTGTGTTACAGGGCTTGCCGTAGTGGATACAGGACAGTTCTTTACTTTCAAAGGACAGTTGGTGATCTTGTTTTTGGCTCAGGTTGGAGGGATAGGTATTGTTTCATTTGCGACGTTTTTTGCAACTTTTTTGTCAAAAGGAGTAGGACTGAAGCATCAGTCAATTATTCAGGATTTTTTGAGCAGCGAAGATTTGTCGTCCGCAACACAGCTGTTGCGTAGAGTCATCTTCCTGACGCTATTGATTGAACTGGTAGGTACTGTTGGTCTTTTCTTTTCTTGGAGTGAGGAACTGGTTTTTGACAGCTTTGGACAGAAGCTTTTTTACTCACTGTTTCATTCCATTTCTGCGTTTTGTAATGCTGGATTCAGTCTGTTTCCTGATGGCTTGAATACCTCGATTCTTTCTGATGATACTACTGAATTTGCTATCTCAGGTATGCGAATAGATATTCGAAGAATGTATGGTTTGCATATGGTGGTGGCAGCATTAATCATATTTGGTAGTATGGGTTTTACCACGATAGAGGAAGTACTTTCGCCCTCCAAGATTTATGATAGGGTAAAAAAGCCTTGGAAAGACTGGAGAATTGGAACCAAGATGGCATTGGTTTCTACTGCGTTGCTATTATTGTTGGGAACCTTGGCTGTCTTTATATTAGAAGTAGACCAACTCAGACATGACAAGACAATAGTTGAAGCTTTGATAACCGCCTTTTTCCAATCCGTAACAACCAGAACTGCGGGGTTCAATACAATGGACTTTGGCAGTATGAAAGACTCTACTATCATCATAATGATGTTTTTGATGTTTATTGGGGCTGCACCAGGCTCTACAGGAGGTGGTATTAAGTGTACAACCTTTTATGTGTTGCTTCTTTCTGCCATTGGGGATATTAGAGGACAAAAGAATATCATTATAGGGCGACGAGCCATTTCACCTACTGTCGTCAGGAAAGCTTACTCCATTTTGATGTTTGCAACAACGTATAACGTATTTGCCATTTTTCTGTTGAGTATTACAGAATCGGGAAATACGGATATCGGGATTTTACAGATTGCGTTTGAGCAGGTATCAGCATTCGGTACAGCGGGTATCAGTATGGGGATTACAAGTGACCTGTCAAGTTGGGGAAAAGTGATCATTATTATTTCTATGTACATTGGTAGGGTAGGTACATTAACGCTTGCACTCGCATTGAGCAGTACTGTGAAAACCAATTCATTCAGGTACCCTGAAGAGCATGTAATGATCGGTTAAAAGATATTTAAGTCTACATTATAGACGGAAAGCCATCTTGTGAAAAACAAGGTGGCTTTTTTCATTTCACTTGTTCTGTAATCAACTATTTAATATTATAATGAATGATTATTCAATTATTTGTGAAATAAATCCAATATAACGTTTTCTGTTTTGTATTAAATGAATAATTTGATTTGAAATCAATTAATATTCATTGACTTACAGTCCTTCTCAGGACTTAACCAAAACTCAACTTTTACTTACACTTACTATGAACTTAACTCAACTCAAGCAGCTTGACAAACTGCTAATTGCTAACCGTGGGGAAATTGCTATTCGAATTATGCGGGCTGCTTCAGAAATTGGTGTTAGGACAGTTGCGCTCTACACACATGAAGACCGCTATTCTGTTCATCGATTTAAAGCTGATGAAGCCTACCAGATTGGGGAGGAGGATACAGCACTCAAACCTTATCTGGATATCGAAGAAATTATTGCTTTAGCGAAAAGGGAAAAAGTGGATGCTATTCATCCCGGATACGGCTTCCTTTCTGAAAATGTAACTTTCGCAACCAGATGTAGGGAAGAGGGGATCATATTTGTTGGGCCTGAACCAGAGGTAATGCAGCACCTTGGTGATAAGGTGGAAGCTAAAAAAGTGGCCCGAGCGGCAGAGGTACCTGTTATTGAAGACAGTCAGGTTAGTTTGACAGATTTTGAAACGGCTAACAGTGAAGCCCAAAGGATCGGTTTTCCTGTTATCCTAAAGGCTGCTGCTGGTGGTGGTGGTAGGGGAATGCGTGTCATCCGAAGTGCGTCACAATTGCAACAGGCATTGTCTGAAGCCAAAAGTGAAGCTGCCAAGGCGTTTGGAGATGATACGATCTTTATGGAGAAGTTCATTGAAAATCCCAAACATATTGAGGTACAGATTCTGGCTGACTCTCATGGTAATATGGTTCACTTGTATGAGCGAGACTGTTCACTCCAGCGTAGGTTCCAGAAAGTGGTGGAAGTAGCACCATCTGCTTCACTGAAACAGGAGACGAGAGATAAGCTATATGCCTATGCACTCAAGATTTGTAAGCAGGTTAATTATAACAATGCAGGTACAGTCGAATTTCTGGTAGATGAAGATCAGCAGGTTTACTTTATAGAGGTAAATCCAAGGGTACAGGTGGAGCATACCATTACAGAGGAAGTAACGGGTATTGATATTGTAAGAACCCAATTGCTGGTCGCAAAGGGACACCGACTATCTGATGAAATCATTGACATTACAGGTCAGGACCGTATTAAGTGTCAGGGTTTTGCCTTACAGTGTAGAATCACAACAGAAGACCCTGAGAATAATTTCCGTCCGGATTTTGGTCGCATTCTGGAATATAGGAATGCAGGAGGTTATGGTATTCGATTGGATGAGGGGAATGTATATCCAGGAGTGAAAGTGTCTCCTTACTTTGACTCTATGCTGGTAAAGATTTCGGCACGTGGAGAAAACCTACCAAAGGCAAGTGACCGAATGTTACGGACATTGAAAGAGTTTAGGGTGAGAGGTGTAAAGACCAACATAGGTTTTCTTCAGAATGTAATCTCACATCCAATTTTTAGGGAAGGAAAAGCAACAGTCAAATTTATTGAAGAGCATTTGGAGCTTTTCAAGATGCCTCGCATTTTTGACAGTGCGACTAAGACACTACGCTACCTTTCAGATGTTATTGTCAATGGAAACCCTGATGTTAAATTTATTGACAAGAGTAAGCAGTTCCGTTCACCAAAAGTACCTTTGTTTGATAAACAGGCACCATATCCAAAAGGGACGAAACAGCTTTTGGATGAAATGGGAGCTGAGCGTTTTGCTAAAATGATCAAGGATGACCCTAAGATCCACTATACTGATACCACTTTCAGGGATGGACATCAATCGCTTTTGGCTACGCGTGTCAGAACCTTGGATATGCTTGCAGTAGCGGAGAGTTTTGCCAAACATCACCCTGAAACATTTTCAATGGAGGTATGGGGAGGAGCAACCTTTGATGTGTGTTTGCGCTTTCTGAAAGAGAACCCTTGGGAACGACTGCAACTTGTTAGGGAAGCAGTGCCGAATATTTTGCTTCAGATGTTATTGAGGGGCTCTAACGGAGTTGGGTATAAGGCTTACCCTGATAACCTAATAGAGAAATTTATTGAGAAATCATGGGAGACAGGAATCGATGTGTTCCGCATCTTTGATTCACTCAACTGGGTAGAGGCAATGAAAGTCAGTATTCGCACCATTAGGGAGCGAACCAATGCCATTGCGGAAGCGGCAATCTGTTATACAGGTGATATACTGAATCCTGATAACTCAAAATATACGCTTCAGTATTATCTGGATTTGGCTAGACAGCTAGAAGATGAAGGAGCCCATATGCTGGCAATCAAGGATATGGCAGGGTTACTCAAACCATATGCAGCTGAAAAACTGGTTACAGAGCTAAAGAAAGCTGTAGATTTACCGATTCATCTTCATACGCATGATACTTCTTCTGTACAGTCAGCTTCTTACCTGAAAGCAATTGAGGCAGGTGTAGACATTGTAGACTTGTCTTTGGGAGCTATGTCAGGCTTGACTTCACAACCGAATTTTAACTCGGTAGTGGCCTTTATGGAAGGACATGAGCGGGAAAGAAAAGTAAACTTGAAGTCTCTAAACCAGTTCTCTAATTACTGGGAAGATGTCAGGGAGTATTATTACCCATTTGAGTCTGGGCTTAAAGCAGGTACTGCAGAAGTATATGAACATGAAATTCCAGGAGGTCAATATTCTAACTTAAGACCACAGGCGCGAGGTTTGGGCTTGGAAGACCAGTTTGAGACCATCAAGCATAATTATGCTGAAGCCAATAAACTGTTTGGTGATATTGTAAAAGTAACGCCAAGTTCTAAAGTTGTGGGAGACTTTGCCATGTTTATGACTTCTAATAAGCTGACACCCGAAGATGTTTTGAAGAAAGGAAACTCATTGGCTTTCCCCGATTCAGTGAAAAGCCTTTTCAGAGGTGAATTGGGACAGCCTCACGGAGGTTTTCCAGTTAATTTGCAACAGATGGTATTAAAAGGTGAACAGCCATTTACAGACCGTCCTAACAAGCATCTTGAACCGATTGACTTTGATAAGGAGTTTGATGAGTTCAGGGAGAAGTTTGGCGAGCATTATACGTTCCTTGATTTCCTTTCCTATCAGTTGTACCCTAAAGTTTTTGCGGAGTACAAGAGCCATAGGGATGTTTTTGGGAATGTGGCGCATTTGCCAACGCTTGCATTCTTCTATGGGATGCAACCTGGAGAAGAAATTCAGTTCCAGTTGAAAAAAGGTAAAACAATTATCATCAAGCTACTGTATGTGACTAAGCCGAATGAAGATGGTATGAGGCAAGTTGCTTTTACCTTGAATGGTAAGAACAGACAGATTTGGGTTAAAGATCAGTCTGTAATTCCTGACAAACCCCAACATCGTAAGGCGGATGCTGACAAGGAAACTGAAGTAGGAGCACCACTGCAAGGTAAACTCTCAGATATTTTGGTGAAGGTAGGGCAAAAAGTAGCACTAAACTCACCACTGTTTGTAATCGAAGCAATGAAGATGGAGTCAACCATCACCTCAGTTGCTGAAGGAACTGTCAAAGAGATCGTCTTGCAGGCAGGGGAAATCGTAGAACAGAATGATCTCGTGATTATAGTTGAGTAAGGAATTTCTATCGATGCTATAAATTCAAGGCTGTGACAATAAAGTTACAGCCTTTTTTATTCTGCTTCATAAGTATCAATATTTCTTGTTAATCTGATAACATTGTGTTTAGGTATTAATATATGTAAGGTTAAAATTAAAATAATACAATTTATACTTTAATGTTATTAGCACTATTACTGCTCAATATTTGTTTTATCTACCAAGGATTATCAAATCAGAATTAAAACCTATCATTTATTAACAAGTTGCTCATAACTATCGTATAACCAATGTATAGGCAACTTTTATTGTCACTTTATTTAGGAAGTTATTGCACCAAACTGATTGGTTGGGGAGTGAGGTGTTTAATCCCAAAAAACTTTTGTAAATTGAAAATAGAGAGTATCAGCTATTAAAATATTGCTACTACTATGTCTGACAACCAGAGAAACCTAGAAAGGTACCTGCAAAAAATTTGCGATATACAGAATAACCAGCAGGAAAACCTGAACAATGCCGACCTCAAGCAACTTGCTTTCGAGATCGGTATGACAGATCAGGACTGGCAGCATATTCAACATACATTTGACGCACACCTTACCCGTGGAATTGGCTATTACAAATACAAGAATTGGGATGATGCCGTTGAAGAGCTTGAACAGGCTGCCGCTATTAATCCCTTCCATGAACAAACCCTCTTTACATTAGCTTCTTCTTTTGCTTGTAGGTATCATGAACATGAAAGATCTGTAGATAAGAGCATGGCAAAGTATTATGCCAAACAATGTCTTGAAATCTATCCTGCCAATGAGCAAGCCTTGCAGTTAATCAGTGCGTTAAGGAAAGAAGATGTCCAAAGAAGGCTAACTGAACGCGAGTCTCTTAGGACTTTGCTTGTAGCTGCTTCTTTAGGTGCTATTGTTTTTGCTGGCTTGGCTTATTTGTCATGGACAACATCCAATACTTTGTCCAATAGAACCTCTCCAAATACAGCCAAAGAAATTCGTGTCGTTAAGCATGATAATGGGTTACGGACTGTTGGGGAAGTAATGCCGGGTATTGTCATGGATGAGTCTGAAGTGCCTGTCCGTTTTCTTAATGATGAAGATGCTACTGGGCTTTCTTTTGAAGTTCGAAGCTCGGAGTTTAGAGATTTTGGAGATGAGTATTCTTACAGCCTGAAAGGGGTAGTAAGAGTGACCGACGTTGACACTGAAATTAACAACTTGAAAATGAGAGTTGAGTTGGTAGATGATGAAAACAAAGTCAGAGTTTCTAAAGTGATAGACCTGATTGATGATCAATATGGTCAACCAATTATGGGAGGTGATGCTCAGGAGTTACATTTCCGTAAATTTATTCAAACTCCATCAATGCCTGACTTTAAGGAAGTGAGGGTTTCTGTACAACAGATTACCTCAAAAAAAAAAGAGTAGCTGATTTTGCTGTAAAACCAGTCAGTGTTTTCTGGGGTACGGATAAGCCTGACGGTATCAGTATTAGAGTCAACCAAAGGGAAGGTAAACTGAATAAGTTTAAAAACACTTCGTTTTTCCACAAGTTGGCATTTGAAGTAACCAATACAGGAAACCTGCCTATTGAAAGTATGAAGTTACTGATTCAGTGGTTAGACAAGAAAGGAAATGTGATTGCTGAAAATCCATTGAATGTCAATTCATTTGTCAGTATTTTGAGAGGGGAAAGAAGAATTGTATACGGAACTTGGAAAATTATTGGAACAGACCTGTCTGATTATGCAGGATATAGGGTTGTCGTTTCAGAAGTGAATTAAGATATAGACTCAGGTAAAAAACTGACCTCTTTAGCCAACATGGTTAAAGAGGTTTTTTTATTTTCGGCTTTTACCAAATAACTGATAAATGGATTACAGAAAACTAGGAAACACAGACTTGGAAGTAAGCAGAATCGGAATAGGAACAGCGGCTTTAGGAAGGCCTGGATATATTAATTTAGGACATGGTGATGATTTGAACCATGAATATGATCCTGTCCTGATGGAAAAGAATATGTTCGATGTATTGGATATAGCCTTAAGTTTTGGGGTGAAGTATTTTGATACAGCTCGTTCATACGGTAGAGGAGAGGAATTTTTGGGCAAATGGCTAAAAGATAAAGTAGAGGGAACAGAGTTGACAGTTGGCTCTAAATGGGGTTACACTTATACTGCAGACTGGAAAGTAACGGCAATACATCATGAAGTAAAAGACCACTCGTTGGAGGTGCTAAACAGACAGTGGGAGGAAACAAAGGATAACCTTGATGGATACATTGACCTATACCAGATACACTCTGCTACATTGGACAGTGGTGTATTGAAAAATATTGAAGTGTTAGACCGCTTGTGGGAACTGAAAAACGAAGGTGTGAAAATTGGTTTGTCTGTCAGCGGTAAAAACCAACCTGAGATCATAAATGAGGCTTTGAATGTAAAAAGGGCTGGTAAACTATTGTTTGATACAGTTCAGGCTACTTGGAATATTCTAGAAACATCTGCATCTGTTATGCTTGAAAAAGCTTCAAAAGCTGGTATGGGTGTAATTATAAAAGAGGGTGTAGCTAATGGAAGATTGACTGATAGGAATCAGGAGTCCTCATTTGCAGGTAAAAAGCAGGTACTCCAAAGTCTTGCTGAAAAACACGCAGTCACTATTGATGCAATTGCAATCGCTTTTGTACTGGCTCAGCCTTGGTGTGATGTTGTATTAAGTGGCGCTTCTAATATCGATCAATTTGAAAGTAATCTAAAAGCCAATGGTGTTCAGTTTTCTGAAGAAGATTTGAATGAGTTGAGAAGGTTGGTAGAGGAACCAAAAACCTATTGGAACAGTAGAAAAGAATTGGATTGGAATTAACTAGGTCTTTAAGGATAAAAATAAACGGGCAACAGGATATAAATACCTTGTTGCCCGTTTGCTTTCACACGTTGTCAATCAGTAAATAAAGAACAAGTAGTGCATTGTTATAGTTTTATAATTTGCATGACTTTAATCACTACGCAAATACATCAATAAACTGAAACTTTTCTCCATCAAACAAACCTTTATCACTTAGTTTGATAGATGGGATTACCAGCAATGCCATAAAGGAAAGCGTCATAAAGGGGTCATGCATTGTTGAACCTAATACTTTGGTCTTGTCAAGCAATTTCTGGTATTGTTCTGCTACTTTATAGGCATCTTCATTGGTCATAAGTCCCGCAACCGGCAATGGTAATACAGCCACTTCTTCATCTGTATAAATGGCTAAACCTCCTTTTGCATCTACAAGTAGATTTACGGCTTTACAGATACTGGCATCATCCACTCCAACAGCGACAATATTATGTGAGTCATGTGCCACAGAACAAGCGATAGCACCTTTTTTGAGACCAAGGTTTTTAATAAAACCAATAGCAGGATGACTCTCAACATAGCGATTGACTACAGTGTATTTCAGGATGTCATTTTTGACATCAGAAACGACATTATTGTCAATTGTAAGGCAGTCAGTCGTAAGTTTTTCTGTAATCAGTTCACCATCAAAAGCAACCACTACATTGATCTTGTCGCTTTTCGGTTTCAACTTGAAAGCACTTTCCTCAAGGTAAGTGATATTGAACTTGTTGATGCATTTTTCTGGTACCGTCTCGATCAGGGATTTGCCATTTTCAGCCACCAGCTTTCCATCAATATAAGTTCTTAGAACATTAAAGTCCTTTAAGTCTTCGACCATAATGAAGTCAGCAGGGTCACCAACCGTTAATTTACCTACCTCCAAGTTATAATGCGAAATCACGTTGCTTGAAGCCATATCCAAGGCATCAAACAAGTCAACATCCTGCTCAATAGCTCGTTTGACAAGTTGGTTGATATGTCCATGCTGAAGCTCATGAGGGTGCTTATCATCAGAACAGAACATCATTTGATCTGCATGGTGTCTTGCCAAACCAACTAAAGCATCAAAATTATGGGCAGCACTGCCTTCCCTAATCTGGATTTTCATGCCGTTTTCAAGCTTATGACGTGCTTCATCTTCCGAAGTACATTCATGGTCAGTCGTGATTCCAGCTTGGATATACTTGGTTGCTTTGTCTCCTTTTAGTCCTGGCGCATGACCATCAACAGGCTTTTTCAACTCGTGTGCGATTTTGATTTTTTCCATCACATCAGGATCTTCAAACAAAACACCTGGCCAGTTCATCATCTCTGCCAGATATTTGATTTCATCCCTCTTCAGAAGCGTTCTGATGTCATCAGCTGTAATCTCAGCACCTGCTGTTTCAAAGTTGGTAGCAGGAACGCAGGATGGTGCTCCGAAATAGAACTTGAAAGGTACCTTGTTCCCATTATTGATCATATACTCGATACCTTCCATTCCCATGACATTGGCGATTTCATGGGGGTCTGAAATGGTCGCTACAGTTCCATGAACAACCGCCATTCTGGCAAACTCACTTGGAATAAGCATAGCGCTTTCTATGTGAATGTGTGCATCAACAAAGCCCGGCATCATAAAACCATGTTCTCGGATTTCGCTTTCTGGAATGCGGGATATACGTGAAATTTTGCCGTGAGACACGACTACCTCAGCTGGATAGATTGCTTTGTTTTTTAAGTCAACAAGATTAGCCTTAATATTAAAAGATGCAGGCATAGGATAGTTATTGTTAATTGTTTTGAAAAATAGTCTTGCAGTAGGACAGTGCTACTGCTATTTCTTGTGCTGATAATTTCTCTGAAAATTAATGAATTTTAATGGATTGACTTAACTTGCTGTCTTTATCATTGGATCTTTTTTTAAGCTAAAATATTGAAGCGCAAATATGACTGAGGAAATTCGAGTGCATTTGGCTCAGGATGTAGAGTTAGCTAGACTGATAGAAACAGTTGATTTACATGAGATTGAAAAAGGAGATGACATTTTTGGGTCATTGGTCAGCTCTATCATTTCACAACAACTGTCCGTAAAAGCAGCTGCAACCATTTATAAGCGATTTGAACAACTGATAGGCGGTTTGCCTACACCTGAGAAGTTACTAGCCTTAACGGAAGATGAATTGCGTTCTGTAGGCATTTCAAGGCAGAAGACAGGATACTTGTACAACATAGCAGATTTTTTCTCATTGGAAGAGAATAGACAACTGCCGTGGAGAGAGTTGGAAGATACTGAAGTGCTTAAAAAGCTAGTAAGCATTAAAGGAGTGGGAGAGTGGACTGTGCATATGATTATGATTTTCAGACTTGGCAGGGAGGATGTATTACCGGTAGGCGATTTGGGGATACAGAATGGAATGGTGAAGCTTTATGGCTTAGAGGGAAAAGGAAAAGAGCTGCATAAGAAAATGAAAGAAATAGCAGCGCCTTGGGCGCCATACCGTTCCTATGCAAGCCGATTGATTTGGAAGTCGTTGGACAATGAGTAATTAGTTGGGAGGGAAATGGAACTCCCTCCTGATTCTACGTTTGTTCATGCTTTTTTGGAGGCCTCTTATCTTTTGTTTTACACCATCTTCCTGAATTTTGGGTTGCTTGGTTCCCGTACTCGAAAGAATGCCCGAAAGAATAGACTTAGCCCAATAGTTGAAAATAAATTTAGACTTGTCTCTTTCAAAGTAAACCTGCCCATCCCGTAACCTGAAGAGCTTTGGATTATCCTGATCTATAACCGCATTGGCAAGAGAGGAGAACATTTTCTTCTTCTTTAGAATACCTTCCTTTCTTTTATGCTTTTCCTTCAATACAGCGACATGGAGATCACTGTAGCGGAATTGCATATTGCCGTAAGCATAATCATTGTTGGCTACAACAGTCATAAAAAGTCCTTTGGATTTTCCTTCAGTAATGCGGATCATGGCTAAACCTTCAAATAGAGGATTCAACTTTTGAAGGTCCATTTTTTCTACCCAAATATCATAGGTATGTACATTATTGGTGTCTGAAAGCAGAAAGTTACACTTCATAAAGACCTTAGCATCGCCCATCAGTTTGGCATTGGCATTCAGACGCATGACCTTGTTTTTAGTTATAAAGGCAGAATCGTTTGTGACATTCAGAATCTCCCCACTCAGGTCAGTCAGTTCAAATGTCCCTACTTTTTCATATTCGATTGTTTTCTTTTTTCTCCTGAACTTGAATGACCCTGTATATTCCTCATATTTAATGTGGCTATCTTGGATCTTAACAGTGTCTAGCTTGACAGTGAAGGGGATTGCTTTCAGCAGCTCTACAGGTAATTTTGGTGCTTGCTTGTCGGCTTTACTTGGAATGGTGCGGTCACGGTAGTCTTGTAACTCCAGCTTGTTGACGTTCATACTTTGCGCAACCAATCCACTGTCAGCAGCAAATAAGTTAAAATCAAGGTCCTCAAATGAAAGTTGACCTACATTCATTTCAATACAATCAGTTTGATACCCTTTGGTAGGTGCAAACTCACTTCTATCAAGTAAAGGTTTCAGGTATGGCAAGTCAACGGTGATATTCCTTCTTTTGGTAGAAAGCTGAACACTGTCAAAACCGAAGGTATATAAGGAGTCTGGTGTCATAAACTGATTTACGCCGACATTGATATCAATATTTTTTACCAATGCCTTCATGACTTCCGATGGAGGTAGCGTACTGTTTACTTTGAGGTTACGACCCGATACATTGATATTGTAGATCTTAAAGTCATGGTAAAGAGACTTTATTTTCTTTTCAGTATTGGTAGACGATTGAAGTTTGATTTTGGTATCCATTGACTTTTTATCTCTTGACCGTCTCCTTACACGTTTCTTATTGGTAGGTTGATTTGTCGCCAGTTCAATGGTTTCATTCCCTGAATTGTTGGATGATCTCAATATTAAGGTAGAATTGGAAACAGCTATATCATTGCATGCAAATGAAGGAGTCTGTTGCCAAAGTGTTTCCAGTTTAGCTTCAACCTGTGAGGCATCCCATTTACCTGTGGGCTTGTCAGGAATGTAGGTGATCCAGTAAGGTTTCTTGATATCGATGCTTCTAATATGCCAAGCCATGTTTTTTCTTAGACTTCTCAGCCCAGTATTTGAAACTGTAAGCTCTTCGATATAAATGCTATCAGGAACACTTCCGTCATCCTCAAATGGAACTGTCTCAAAGCCTTTGATATTGAGAGAATCCTTGTCCATTTCATCAAAGTACAGTTGCTCAATTTTGAATAGTTTTCCAGTCGCCTCCTGACTATGAACCATTTTATTCAGGGTTAGCTTAACCTGACTTGCATCTAAACCTGTAGAGTCAACCTGAAAATTTTCAAGGATCACATCTCCATGTCCAATGTCTGAATAAGTAGGGTTTTTGAATTCAGTGTAGACTTCCAGCCCATCAATTCCTGCAATGACTTTTTTGATGTTGATCGGTTTTACAAAGTTGTTTTGCCCCTGTTGATTAAGGTATAAAATGCCTTTAAGGGATTTTATAGAGAATAAGTCCAGTTCAATAGGAAGGTCCGAAAATATGACATCAGACCTGATACCGTCCAACTTAACATCACGTGCTTCAATAAGTATGTTATTGTCAATTGCAATATTATTGGATATGGACAACGGTGTAATTAGTCCTTTTCTGAACTTAATGCTGGCTGTATTATCATTAATTTTAAGGTTATAAATCGTGGCAGTATGAGAACTGTCAGGGAAAATAAAGTCCAGTTGATTCATGGACGTTTGAAGTGAACCCCAACCCATTGGTTGTTCTTTATCTTCAGAAAGGTAAGGATGCCTAATGACGGTGTAATCGTTATGGAATCGTCCTTTCAAAATGCCTTCTTTTGTCTGTAACTGTACTTTTGTTAACCCACCTAAAAGCGTGATGCTTTTCGGGAAAAAACGTTGCTTGATAGATTTTTTGTCATAATTGGCTTTATCTCCTTGTAAATAAACAGAAAGGTTAGGAGCCTTTATGGTCAAGTCATCACAGTAGAGTTCGAATTGATCATGCTTTTTTCTTAGGCTTGGATTTGGTAATACAATCTGATCGATAGTGCCATTGCTTAATTCTTCAGATTCGTTTTCATCATTGTTGATCTTGATACCATTAATAATGAAAGTATCAGTCGACTTTCTATAGCCTGTATTGGAGATGTTGATATCCAGCTTGGAGGTATAACTGTTAAAGCTTGTATGACCAGACTGCCAATTCAAGATAGTGGAATTGCTTAGTGCTTCCTCTGCCAACTTCAGGTTTGAGAGGTGAAGCATAAAATCCTGAAAGTGAATAGCCATGTGATTAGGTACATCCAAGCTAAGTTTGCCATTTTCAATTTGTAGATCCTGAATTGAGTAGGCCTCATCAGTATTAGGAGTAGACCTTGTATGTTGTTGATTTGGAGAAACGATATACAGGTTCGGACGCTCAATTTTCAGGTTTTTAATCTGTTTATTTCCCTCTATCATCTCCCTTAGGGAAAAGTCTTTTAGGATCAAGAATGGAACCTTTCCTGTGATTCGGAGCTTATCACCGAACTTGTCTGCAAGAGGCTTAAACGTCAGATTTTTTACAGCCATAACACTGTCGCCAGCATCAAAACTAAAATTATCCAACCCAATTTCGTGGAGGCTATCAGGAGTGTAGAAGGTTTGGTTTCTAAAGCTTAGATGGTAGTCATTGGCATTGAACCCCATTGCAGTTTTCATGGAGCTGGCATTGATGGCAAAGTTTTCAGCCCTAAAATCAAAATCATTGATGCTTAAGTCCGGTAAGCTACTGTGTTGCAGATTGCCACTGCCATTATTGATCAGTAAATATTTTAAAGCAACAGAGATAGGCAATGAATCCATTACGGCACCATCTTGCTTTTCCAATATGGAGGGTGTCAGGTTTAGGTGAGGAGCATTGATGATGACATTGCTTGCTTCAAGCTTATTTTGCAGATACAGCTTTTTAATGTTCAGACTGTCCAGTAAGATATTGCCACTTTCAAAAATAGATTGATTGTTCAATTGGTTCTTTAACTTCAATCCTCTGACCATAATCTCATGTCTGAGTGTAGAGAAACTAACATCACCAACTTCAAGTTTGTAAGGAGAGTTCGGCAATGAAATACTGTTTCTGTTCAGCGTAATGGTCAGTAAATCAAGCCTGAAAGGTGTCTTCTCATTTTGCAACGTTTCTTTATTGACTCCAAAATCCAAGATGTGAAGGCTGACATCCTTTAAAACAGAAATTTCAGGTTGATTAGAAGTCAGGTTTTCATGTCTTAGGTTCGCATTATTAAGCAGCAGTTGCTTGATCTCAAATTCATTGGTGAATTTAGAAAGGAATGAAGAGCCGAGTATGCCTTCATTGAGTTTGACGGAGTCAAGGTCATGTGTGTTCAGCTGTCTGTAATAGACGTACAGTGAGTCGATGCTGACATCCTGCAACACCAATTTGCCTTGAAGAAAAGCCTTGCGTAACCCACTTCCAGAAATGTATATATGAGGTGCCTGAAGTGAAAAAAGATCCTTCTTGTCTTCGAGTGGTAGAGAGTCATTGCTGATGAGGAACAGGCTGTCGGGGTAGACTTCAAGTCCATTGATCTCAATATCTCCAAGTAGAAAATTGACATCAAGGTTATCGTAACGAAGCTTGTAGCGGTTATCAGACGCCACTTCAGTTACATTGATCATGACTGACCCAACCAGTTGGTCAGCAAAAATGTTAAACATCAGTTGTAACAAGAGTAAACTAAGCAATAGTGCAGCAATCCCCTTGAAAACGGTTTTTTTGAATGAACGTCGTTTTTGAGAAGGCTGCTTGTCGGATTTGGGTGTGCTGCTTATTTGTTTCTTGTCTGTGTCCTTCATTGTAAGGATTTGGGTCATGGCGATCTTATATGACCGCCATCACAATGATTAGTTATCAGACCTGTTTTTTGACTTCCTGATAGATTTGTCCATCAGCAATTTCAAGAATTCGGTCTGCCATAGAAGCAAATTCTTTATTATGAGTGACGATTACGAACGTCTGGTTAAGGTCCTCCCTCAATTGAAAGAAAAGCTTATGAAGGCTGTCTGCATTATGAGAGTCCAAGTTACCACTTGGTTCATCTGCAAAAATGATTGACGGATCGTTGATCAGTGCCCTTGCGACAGCTGTTCGCTGCTGCTCTCCACCTGACATTTCTGCTGGCTTATGGTCTTGCCTATGTGAAATATTGAGCATTTCCATTAGTTCAAGTGCCTTGGGCTTTAGTTCATCTAAAGTAAGCCCCTTGATCATGCCAGGCATGCAGATATTTTCCAGTGCCGTAAATTCAGGTAAAAGGTTATGGAATTGAAAAACAAACCCCATTTCAAGGTTTCTTATTTTAGCCAGTTCATCACCTTCCATAGATGAAACATTCTGACCGTTCAAAAGTACCTCTCCATCATCAGGCTTATCTAGTGTGCCTAATATTTGCAATAGTGTGCTTTTGCCAGCACCTGAAGCTCCAACAATTGTTACCACTTCACCCTTTTGAACTTCTATATCAATTCCTTTTAAGACAGGAACTCCACCGTAAGATTTCTTTATGTTGATTGCTTTGAGCATTGCAAAAAATAAATATCTAGCTTTCTGATTGATTCCTCCGTCGGTATAAATTCTCCGGCGGTCATTACTTTCTTTACATTAATACTTAAATGGCAAGGTAGTCATTCCATAGAGTTCATGCATTAATTTTGTACTAATTTAAATCCTATGACCATCATATCGTCCAATTGTTCTGCATCAGCTTTCCAGTTGATAAAAGTTTTTTCAAGGGCAGCTTTTTGCTTGTCAAATGGCAGGGAGACATTTTCGAGCAATAGTTTTCGGAAGCGAGTGCGCTTGAATCGATTCCCTTCCTTATCAAATTGATTGGCAAACCCATCTGAAAATAAGTAAAAAACAGTTTCATGGTCGAATCGGATATAATGATCCTGAAACTGTGCCATTTTTTTATTGTAATTCAGTCCTATACTGGAGAAGTCTCCCTTGATTTCATCTAGCTGATTATTTTTTACCATAATAATCGGGCGTCTAGCTCCGGCAAAAAGCATATCAGGTGCCAACTTGCTGAAGCGGCAATAGGCAATATCCATTCCGTCATTGATTTCCTTATTCTCTCCACTTTGCAAAATATTGGTCATGATCTCGTTCAGTTCAGCCAGTACCTGAGATGGTGTCAGTTCTGGTTTTTCACTAACAATCTGTTGTAGATAATCCTTCCCTACAATGGATATAAATGCAGCGGGAACACCTCTGTTTGTGCAATCAATCAATGCAAAGTGGGTAAACTCTTCAGATTCATAAAGCCAATAGAAATCACCAGTTACGATGTCTTTTGGTACATCCAATACAAAAGATTGAGGGATAAGCCTGTCAAAATCACTTTGGCAATCAAGCAGAACTTTCTGAATTCGTCCGGCATACTGCAGGCTGCTTACCATTTTGGAATGGATTCGACTCATCTCAGCATTCTTGTCCTGTAGCTCTTTCCGTTTGAGTTCCAGTTCTAGGCTTTGTTTGGCTAATTCTGCAGTTCGTTCATTGACTTTTTCTCTAAGCAAAAGTTTGGTTTTCTCATAAGTATCAGCCCTGTATTTCAATAGGTAATACAGTGAAATGACTATAGTGACCAGAGATAAAGCAAGAAACAGTTTGGTGGCGTAAAATGGCTTTTGGATTTCAAAATGATAAACAGCAGGTATTTCATTGTATTTACCTCTCGCATTTCGAGCCTTTACCATAAACTGGTAATTTCCAGGTTCAAGGTTGGGGTAAACAGCAAAGCTTTGGTCTGATGGTGGAGACCAGTCTTCATCCAGTCCACTTAGTTTCCATTGGTAGCGAACCCGCTCAGGAATATTCATGCTGATCCCTGAAAAGTGAAAGGTGAGGTGATTCATATCATAAGG
The DNA here is from genome assembly GCF_036880985.1 of Limibacter armeniacum. Taxonomy (NCBI): domain Bacteria; kingdom Pseudomonadati; phylum Bacteroidota; class Cytophagia; order Cytophagales; family Flammeovirgaceae; genus Limibacter; species Limibacter armeniacum. The sequence goes on along the minus strand of NZ_JBAJNO010000009.1, from coordinate 57,957 downwards.
AAGTTGTAACCTGAAAGGCATTTGAGACCAGCTTTCAATTCCTTCAGCGTATTCTTGAAGGCTGATATTCTCAAAAAAGAGGTCAATACCTGTAAATTGTATGTCAGGTGGTCTTGTGACCAATATATCTTCATTGGGATTAATTCTGGTTAATCCATTCTTGGTTCCGAACCAGCTATATGCCTTTCCCGATAAGCCAGCATCTTTACTGACTTCCAAAGTGCTGAAACCTTCATTGCTTGTATATCGCTCGATTCTGATATAGTCATTTTCCAGTATGATCACCTTATTCATTCCTCTATCTGAACCGGCCCAGATATGTCCATATGAGTCAGTTGCCAAAGAGTAAATATTGGTAGAGATAAACTCTTCTTCTTCATAAGTAACGACTTTATCAGGATCGTTAAATGGGATTTTAGCTAGGCTATTTCCTGAAGTACCAATCCAGATATTTCCTTTAGCATCCTCCAATAGCGTGTTTATATATTTACTAGGCAGCCCATTGTTGTAGTGGTAGTGGTGTACGGAACTGTCCTGATTGATTAGGTATAAGCCATCTTGGTTACTCCCAACCCATAACCTGTTCTGTTTGTCTTTCAGCATACAGGATGTAGCCGAAATTCCTGAAAGAAAAGGGTAGATACTATCATTTTGGAAATAGTAGACACCACTATTTCCACCTATGTAGAGTGTGCCGTGGTGGATTGTACCACATGTGAATGTTTCATCAGTAGCTATTTGATGGCTTGAATTCAGGCTTTTCCAATATTTGTCGTGGGGACTTTTCCTAAAAACAGCATGTTGCGTAATTAGCCATAGCGCAGTACTGTCAGCAACCAGTTTAGGTGATTCACTGGATTGGATTTTTGGTGGCAATGGTTCCGAATGAATTTTATTAAGGCTGTCCAGCCATTGTAGGTGTGATGAGTTTGTCCAATACAGGAAGCCATTTGGTCCGTAAGTGAGGGAGTGTACATTGGCTTCTTTGGCACCATGAGTTTCGTTGTAGAAGGCAAAAGCAAAGTTGTTTAACCTAAATATGCCATCAGGTGTCGCAAACCAGATTCCACCTTCCAAATCTTCCAGCAGGTCATTAACAGTTTGGGATAAGCCATTTTCTTTACTGAGCCTGATTGTATCATTCCCTTTGATACAGTACACTCCATGTCCGGCAGTAGCCACCCAGACTCTTCCTTTACTGTCCTTTAGAACCTTATTGATATTAGAAAATGAGAGGGCTTTGTATTGAGTAGGAATTGTCAATTGTTGATTTTCCAGTACATATAAGCCTTGAGAAGTGCCTACCATCCATTTGCCTTCATGAATTTGGAGCAGACAATTAACTTTTTGATTGAAAGGGATTTTGAACAGGTAGTCACCATTATTGTTAAGCATCGATATGCCGTTATGGTTGGCATAAATCAGGTGGTGTTCTTCAGTAAAAGCATAAGCTGTTAAGCCTGCATCCATTTCTTCATGATAAACAGCTTGTGTCAATTGTCTTGTTAGGCGGCTGATTTGCCCCAAATTATCCAAAAACCAGATGTTGTGTTCATCATCAGTAGAAAGGGAAGAGATGGTAATCGGAGAGTCTGTGTGGTCAAGGAAACTGCTGATGTTATTGCCATCAAACTTATTGAGTCCATTAGTGGTGCTAATCCAGATATTGCCTTGGTTATCTTCGGCTATACCTGTCGTGAAGTTACTGGAAAGCCCTTTATGCGTATCAAATATTTTGAAATGGTGACCGTCAAACTGACATACGCCACCTTCACTTGTTCCGATCCAGAGTTTGCCTCGTCTATCCTGTAGCAAGGAGGTACAGTGGTTTTGTGAAAGCCCATCCTTATTGGTGTAGTGTGAAAAGTTATAAAGTTGCGCACATAACGATTGAGCAGTAAATACAAAGGACAGCAGCAGTATTAATGCAGGGACAGGTAGTGAAGGGTGATACATGGGTTGAGTAGGGTTGAAATGGGAACCAGTCTTCTAATATAAATTTAGCAGCCCTTGCGGAAAGGAAAAGAAAAAAGTGATATACCTCAGCTAAATCAGGATATGAAAGTCCGAATGGGATATTTTCTAGTGTCTTGAATACGGTTTATCCTCAACAATTGTAAAAAAATATGGTATAATATGTTGAACTTGGTAATATCACGGCGCAAATAATTGCACTTATCTAATTTTCAATTGAATTAAATACTTAAAAAACTATTCCACAGATAATGAGACATTACAAACTTTTAGGGGCATTCCTTTCATTGCTGATGATAGGCTTTCATGCTCACGCCAAGTATGAGATTGATAGAGTGGAGCCAACATTCTGGTGGACAGGGATGAAGAATCAGGATCTTCAACTGATGATCTATGGAGAAAAAATTTCAGACCTGAAGCCTGAAGTCAGTTATCAGGGAGTAACACTTAAACAAGCTATCTCAGTTGAAAGTCCTAATTACCTTTTTCTGGACCTTCACATTAGTCCTGAGACAAATCCTGGAAAGTTTGATATTCTCTTTAAGGATGTAAAAGGGAAGACAGTAAAGCGATATGCCTACGAACTGAAGGAGCGTTCCCAGAAAGGAGAGGAGTACAAAGGTTTTGACAATAGTGATGTCATGTACTTGATTACACCTGACCGTTTTGTAAATGGTAATCCTGACAATGACAATGTAGCTGGGTTAAAAGAACAGTCAGACCGTAACTTTAAGGGAGGTAGACATGGCGGTGATATTCAAGGAATCATCAACTCATTGGACTATATCAAGGATATGGGTTTTACAGCTATTTGGGTAAACCCTGTTTTGGAAAATGACCAAGAAACATACTCATATCATGGTTATTCTACTACAGACTTTTACCGAGTTGACCCTAGGTTTGGTACTAATGAGGAATACAAGCAACTAAGTGATCAGGCAGCATCGAAAGACATTAAGCTGATTATGGACATGATCCTGAACCACTGTGGATCTGAGCACTGGTGGATGAAAGACTTGCCTTCTTCTGATTGGTTAAACTATCAGGAAGGAGAGTTTGTACAGACAAACCACAAGAAGGCGGCAATTTTGGACCCTTATGCCTCAAAAATAGATAAGGAAAAATACTTTGATGGTTGGTTTGTGAAAACAATGCCTGACCTGAATCAGCGTAATCCATTGATGGCGAATTACTTGATCCAAAACACTATTTGGTGGGTAGAGTACTTGAACCTTGCAGGTATTAGAATGGACACTTACTCTTATCCTGATATGGACTTTATGGCTGAGTGGACACGCCGAGTTATGGAGGAGTATCCGAATTTTAATATTGTAGGAGAGGAGTGGTCAGAAAACCCAGCATTGGTTTCTTACTGGCAAAAAGGTAAAGAAAACTTCAATGGGTATGTTTCTTATTTGCCGAGTTTAATGGATTTTCCATTGCAAGGAGCACTTAAGAAAAGTCTTCAGCGTGAAGCTGTACAAGCTTATAATGGCGGTTTGAATACAGTATATGAAATGCTGGCCAATGATTTTCTGTATGCGGATCCTTTCAATTTGGTAATTTTCCCAGACAACCATGATATGGACAGGTTCTTTACCCAAGTCAATGGAGATGTTGGGCTGTTTAAAATGGGAGTGGCTTATGTCTTGACAATGAGAGGTATTCCTCAACTTTATTATGGTACGGAAGTGTTGATGCAAAATGAAGGTCATCCTGGTGATCATGGGATTATCCGTACAGATTTCCCAGGTGGCTGGGAAGGAGATAAAGTGAATGCATTTACAGGCGAAGGACTTTCAGGTGAACAGAAAGATGCCAAGGAATTTGTAAAGAGGTTACTTAATTGGAGAAAAGACAACAAGGCAGTACAAGAAGGTAAACTGACTCATTATGCTCCTGAGAACAATGACATTTATGTTTACTTCAGGTATAATGCAGACGAAAAGGTGATGGTTGTACTGAACAAGAGTAAAAACAATCAGACCTTAAAACTGGATAGGTTCAGTCAGTTGCTTGAAGGTGTTACGCAAGGTAAAGATGTAATTAGTGGAAAGTCTTTTGACATGAAAGACAGTATTGAACTGACAGCTGATAGTCCAATGGTATTGGAACTGAAGTAAGTTCAATAAAATCTTATATATTTAGTATTGAAAGGCTTCCTATTTGGGAAGCCTTTTTTCAATTGAGAAAGTGAGGGATATTAATATATCACGAGATTACTAACGCAGAGATATTGGAAATAAGTAATCAGGTTGTTGATTATCCTGATGAAGAATCGGGCGTAAACTATGTAGCTTTTACTGCATGTGAAAAGGAACAAGTCCCTGCTTTTGATGCAAGTTGAGTAGATAGCGTATTAGATAGACATAGGATTACCTTTGTTTTGCAATATTCTATGGATATTTTTGGTCTTTCAGTGAACAAAGGAAAAATGAATAATCAGGAAGTAGCAGAGAGACTAAAAGAACTGGGGATTAAGCTTTATGGATTGAAAGAGCTTGAGCCGTTACACAGACAGGTTTGTACGACATTGTCAAATATAGTGAGTAATGGACATGAGCTGTTGGGAGCTGCTTGGGTATTGGCGGTACATAGAGAAGGTCAGGCAGTTGGAATGGTATGCATTATTCAAGATAAGTTGCTTTTTATTGCAGGTATTCCAGCTAAAGGTAAGATGATTTCTGAGGAATATCCTTTTGAAACGATGACCGATTTATCAGTTGCTTTACACCCAGTCACCCATGTCACTGAAGCAATGAAATTACATGCTGGAGGTTTTGAGCTAATCATGAAAGGATTAAAAGGTTTTATTCCTTCTGACTTTGTTAAAACCCTTCAGGAACTGGAAAAATGCCCATTGAAGTAATTGACACAAACACATAAGATAGTTATCCAAGGGTAACTTTTGATATACCAATAGACAAACACAACAACATTTTTTATGTCAATACCAAAAATTAAAATAAAAAAGATACTCATTGCCAATCGTGGTGAGATTGCAATCAGGGTCATAAGATCTGCCAAGGAATTGGGGATTAAAACAGTAGCGGTCTACAGTGAAGCAGACCGCTTGGCGCCTCATGTAAGAATGGCAGACGAGGCTGTATTGTTGGGGCCTGCACCATCTGCACAGTCTTATCTCCAAATGGATAAAATTATCCAAGTTTGTAAAGACCTTCATGTAGATGCAGTACACCCAGGGTATGGTTTCTTGTCAGAAAATGCAATTTTTGCGAAAAAAGTAGCAGAAGCTGGAATCAAGTTTATTGGTCCTTCACCTGAAGCAATTGAGGTGATGGGTAGTAAGTTGGCAGCAAAACAGGCAGTTGCGAAATATGATATCCCTTTGGTACCCGGTACTAGTGAGGCGGTGGAAGATATTGACCTTGCTAAGAAAAAAGCAGCTGAAATTGGTTATCCTGTCTTGATAAAGGCTAGCGCAGGTGGTGGCGGTAAAGGTATGAGGATCGTCGAAAAGGAAGCTGACTTTGAAGAAGCAATGGAGCGTGCAGTAAGTGAGGCAGTTTCTGCTTTTGGTGACGGTTCTGTGTTTATTGAAAAATTCATTACCTCTCCTCGACATATTGAGTTTCAGGTGATGGGAGATGAACATGGCAATACAGTACACCTTTTTGAACGTGAGTGTTCTGTACAGCGTCGCCACCAAAAGGTAATTGAAGAAGCACCGTCTGCGATCCTAACTCCTGAGGTTAGAAAGGAAATGGGAGCATGTGCAGTCAATGTAGCGAAAGCATGTAATTACTTCGGGGCAGGAACAGTAGAGTTTATCGTTGATGATCAGCTCAATTATTACTTCCTTGAGATGAATACACGTCTTCAGGTAGAGCATCCTGTTACTGAGCAGATAACAGGTCTTGACTTGGTGAAGACTCAAATAAAAGTAGCAGAAGGGGAGCAATTGCCTTTTACACAGGAAGACCTTGAATTTACAGGACATTCGATTGAAGTAAGGGTTTATGCAGAAGATCCAGCAAATAACTTCTTGCCAGACATCGGTACACTACAGACTTATAGAAAACCTGAGGGAATCGGTATAAGGGTAGACGACGGTTATGAGGAAGATATGGAGATTCCGATTTACTATGACCCAATGATTGGAAAGCTGATTGCGACTGGTGCTACACGTCAGGAAGCAATTGAGAGAATGTTGAGAGCGATTGATGAGTACCAAATTATAGGGGTGGAAACAACTTTGAACTTCTGTAAATTTGTACTTCAACATGATGCTTTTGTTTCCGGAAACTTTGATACCAAATTTGTCGAAAAGTATTTTAATCCATCTGTTTTTGTGGATGCCGATCATTCGGAGGAAGAAGAAATCGCTGTAGCATTGGTAGCACATCTTTTGGATAAAGGAAATACAACTGCTGTAACTACTGATCAGCAAGTAGAGAAAGGCAGCAAAAGTAAGTGGAAATCAAGACTACGCTAATAAATAAGGAATGGCAGGGGAATCAGACTTCTGCCATATTTGGATAGACTGAATAATTGAGATGAACAAACTTTTGATGGTAGTAGGGGCCGCAGTGATATTGCTGTCGGCCGGATGTTCCAAGTCCGTGAATATTTCAGACGAAGACTTCGATATGTCTCTCTGGAAAAATGACAAGAACGGTTGCAAGGGAGAAAGGCTAACAATTTTGGATGATTTTAAAGCTGTAAAGGATGAGCTGTTAGGTGTAAATGAGCTTGGCGTACAGAAGTACCTAGGTAAGCCTGACTTTGTAGAACTGGCAAGCCGAAATGGCAAGTACTATGTCTATTTTGTTAGCACCGGAAAGCAGTGTGAAGGAAGTGGAGTGGAGATTACAGGAGACTACTTCCGTGTAAGGTTTACGCCACTCAACCTTGTAAAGGAAATTAGCTACCATAAAGGTACAGTAAACATTGCTCAGTAATTCATAAAAAAATCCCTTCTAAATAGCATAGAAGGGATTTTTTACTTTGGAAACAGTCGTCATTACTGACCACTCATTACCCTTACATTTTCAGGGTCATTGTGAAACAGTTCGAATATTTTGTCCCCACCATCTCTTTTAACCTTACAGGTTGAGAAGTACTCATCATCAACACTTACCACTTGCGCCCAGCCCAAAGGTTTGCTTCTCTTGACAAACTTTCCTTCAAGGTTAACACGTGATACATGCACCACTTTCAGCCATTGTCCTACTTTCAGTCCATTGTTTCGACCTCCAGTTACAACAATTTCTTTTGCATAGCCTCTTTTCTGTTGGGCAATTTCAAAGATTTTCATATCCAGCGGAAAGTGCTGGTCAACAAACCTGATCGTATGTGGGCGGGCATTTTTGAGGGCAGCGGTAATTGCAGCCTCAGGGCTTTGGTAAAGTCCATCAAACACCCAGTAGCCTCCAGATCGGTTGTCGAATACATCTGAACCCAAGATTTCACCTGTTTCTACATCTATGACTTTCATGGTGAACGAAACATGGGCATTGTATCCTGCCAATACCTTTCTTGTACGGTTGCGATACCTTTCATATCGGTATTGCGGATCGGCAGAGGCACTGCTTAGGTTGCCTGTGATAATGTATTGCGCACCAAGTTTTTTACCTTGCTCCACAACAAGACCATCAATAAAGCTTTCCCCTTTCTGCAAGTTCTCTTCCGAAAGAATATCGTCAAAATTGGAGCGGTCAACTACTCGAAAGCGGTTGGATTTTACGATACCATCCACAATCACTTCGGTTAAACTGTTGGCATAAGCTCTGGCTCCTCTTGTTATAGAGGATGTGACTGGTGTTACGGCGACTACTTCTTTGTCTTGTGCATAGCTAGTCCCGATAGTTAAAAGAATCAGAATCAATCCTGAGAGTACACGTCTCATTGTTATATCTATTTACTTATTTTAAAATGACACCTCAATTAATGAAATATTGGATAAAATTAAGGAATATTCCATGAAAATGTAGTCAGAAAACAGTTTCAGTCATAATCAGTTTCTTCTATGAAGTCACTTTGAAAACTTCTGTAATTGGTTTTTGTAACCTAGGTGTAATGGTTTTAGCTGTATTTAATAAAAGGACAAATAGCAAAGGCATTTTGGACAATTTTCTTTCTGAAAGTTGAAATCAGTAACTTGCACAAGATTATATAGAAGCAGACAATTTTGATTGTCAAGTTTCCCGTTTGTGGGAAATCAGATAGGATTAGCATAATTAATGAGCGAATGGAAAAGGGATTAATACCAGTTAAAGTAACCAGCAGAGCAGCCGAAGAGGTAAAGAAGATATTTAGCAACAAGCAGATACCGGATGGTTATAGGCTTCGTGTAGGAATGAAAGGCGGAGGATGTGGAGCTGCAGGATTTTTTCTTGGCTTTGACAAGGAGCAAGAGCATGACCAGATTTATGAGATAGAAGGACTTGAGGTACTGATTGACAAAAGACACATCATGTACTTGCTTGACCTTGAGCTGGATTTTGAAGAAAGGAGAGATGAACAGGGGTTTGTGTTCAATAAACCTTGATTTTACTAAAATTTCAAAAATTAAAGTGTTCTAAGTGGTTTCTGCATAGAACACTTTATAAATTGAAGGAAGAAGACTTTTGTACTGTAGCTTGTCGTGCAGTATAGGCACCTTTTTCAGAACAATCTAAAGTGTAACCCCTCAGATATTTCGAGAATATGAGTGAGCAAAATAATTCGCAGCGGATAGGTGTGATGTTACCATTGGTGATCGCAGTGTCGCTGTGCGTTGGAATGATTGTCGGCGGTGAGTTTCTAAGCCCTTCTAGACAGGGAGGTGGACTGGCACTTAATACTGGTAAGCTGGAACAAGTGCTGAACAATATAGACCAGTATTATGTGGATTCAATTGACAGTGAAGTTTTAACCGAAAAGGCGATCAAGGCTGTGATTGAAGACTTAGATCCTCATACTTATTATATTCCTAAAAATGACGTAGATATCGTCAATTCACAACTTCAAGATGGTTTTGAAGGGGTCGGGATTGAATTCAGGGTCTTTAGAGATACGGTAAAGGTCGTGTCCGTTTTGGCAGATGGACCTTCAGATAAAGCAGGCATTCGTTCAGGAGACAAACTGGTTTTGGTGAATGGCGAGACAGTAGCTGGTCCAGGATTGGATTCTGATGAAGTGGTCAAGAAGCTGAGGGGGAAAAGAGGAACAAAAGTCAATATAGGTATTGCAAGGAAGGGAAGTGACAATACACTTTATTTCAACGTTACGAGAGATAAAATTCCTACCCATTCTGTAAATGCTGCCTATATGGTGGATGAAAAGACAGGATATATCAAGATCAGCCGCTTTGGAACCAATACTTATGAAGAATTCAAGGAGGAACTTGATAAGCTGATGGAAGAAGGGATGAAGCAATTGGTTTTAGACCTTCGAGACAATGGTGGAGGATATATGGGACAGGCTGTTCAAGTGGTTGATGCACTTTTGCCAAAGGATAAGCTGATTGTATATACTGACGGAAAGGGTTCAGCATTTGATGAACATGAATACTCAAAGAACGATGGCTATTTTGTCAACCAACCAGTAATTGTATTGATCAATGAGCATTCAGCTTCAGCATCTGAGATTGTGACGGGAGCGCTTCAGGATCATGACAGAGCGTTGGTAGTTGGTAGAAGGTCATTTGGAAAAGGATTGGTTCAAAGGCAAATCCGTTTGCAGGACAATTCATTGCTTCGACTGACGATTTCCCGTTACTATACACCAAGTGGCAGATGTATCCAGAAGCCTTATAAAGGAGTGCAAAGTTATGAACAGGAACTGGAGGAGCGTTTTATGCACGGAGAGTACTTTGTGGAAGATAGTGTACAAGTGCAAGATAGTCTACAGTACAGAACCGTAGGTGGAAGGAAAGTATTTGGAGGAGGAGGGATCTTACCTGATGTCTTTATTGGAATGGATACTACTTTTTATACCAATTATTACCGTGATCTTCTTCAGAAAGATGTGATGAGGGATTTTGCCATTGAATATGCCAATGAGCATAGGGAAAGGCTGGAAGGCATGGGAATGAAGCAGTTCATTTCAGACTTTGAACTCGATAATCAAATGGTCAAAGAACTGCTGAATAATGCATTGGAAAATGAGGTGCATTTTAATAAGGCTGAGTTTGCATTGTCTCGGGACAGAATTCTGAGAGATACAAAAGAGACAATAGGAAGAGTGATTTGGGGAGATCAGGCATTTTTCCCTGTCCATAATCAAGGTGATCCCACTTTTATGCAGGCAGTACGCATGTTTGGTCAGGCAGAAGCATTAATGGGTGTTACCAAAACCAACTAAAAGACATTATATCTAACACTTAATATGATTCCCTTCAGCAGAAGTAAAGCTGTTGAAGGGAATTTTTTTTAACCTGAATTTAAGACTTTAGACTAAGATGGATAAAAGAGTTATATCGGGCGCTTTGGTAGTTGGAATTAGCTTTGTATTGGCGGGTATTTGGCAGCCAGCTACATTGCTTGAATTGACAGACCATTTGAATCAGGTAATAAGGTATAACTTTGGTCTGTTTTACTTGGTTTTGGGGCTTCTGTTAGTGGTATTCTGTATTTGGGTGGCAATGTCAAAATACGGGCATGTAAAATTGGGGGACGCTGATGATAAGCCAGAATACAGCCGTCTATCTTGGATTTCCATGCTCTATAGTGCAGGAATGGGGGCAGGGCTACTCCAAAGAGGCGTTCAGGAGCCTTCTTACTTTTTCTGGTATCCACCATCTGAAGCGGTTTCTGTAACTACCAATGCCATGAAATATGTGTTTTTCCATTGGGGACTAACAGCATGGGGCTTCTATGCTTTCTTTGGTTTGGTAATAGGATATTATCAGTTCCGGCTAAAGCAGCCAGCCTTAACAAGTACCGCCTTACCTAAAATTAACTCACCGAGGATACAAAAGTACTTCAAGTCTGGAGCTGACTTGCTGGCAGTGATCGCTACCTTATTTGGTGTCACGGCCTCATTGGGGCTTGGAACTATGCAAATAGCAGGAGGGATAAGTCAACTGTATGAGTTGGACTCCTTCAATTCACTGGCAATAGTCATGATCATACTGCTAGGGACTATTTCATTGCTCTCTGCTATGTCTGGCATTACAAAAGGTATCAAATGGCTCTCCAACATCAATATGACAGTGGCTTTGGCGCTGATGCTTTTTGTCTTGTTGGTAGGGAATAAGCAGGCTGTTTTTGGTGCTTTTGCTGAAGGAACGATAGCCTATGTGAGCGATTTTTTCAGGTTAAGTATTGATACAGGCTTCTTGGGAAGTGATTATAATTTTGTCCATGACTGGACTGTCTTTTATTGGGCATTCTGGTTGGCTTGGGCTCCTTTTACAGGGGTGTTTATTGCTAGAATTTCAAAAGGAAGAACAATACGGGAATATGTATTTGGAGTATTGCTTTTACCGACTATAGGCACGCTGGTATGGTTTGCCATTTTTGGCGGAAACATACTGAACATTTTGGATGCGAAAAGTCTTCAGCTGGAGCAAGGAGCTTTCACGAACCTATATACGTCCATGTTTGAGTTCTTTCAATACCTACCATTTAGCGAAGCCTTGAATTTGATCACTGTATTCCTGCTGTGTACTTTCCTGATTACCTCTATTGATTCAGCTACATTTGTATTGGGTATGATGAGTAGTCGGGGTGTAAACAACCCAAGTGGAAAGGTGAAGCTACTTTGGGGAATTATCATACCTGCCGTTACCATTATTTGTATTTATATAAGCGGGGATGAAGTGCTGAAAACGATGAGTAATTTGTTGGTGATAGCCGCATTGCCATTGGGTTTTCTGATGACCATTATGCTATTCGATTTTGTGAAAAAAATTCGGAAAGGAAAGTGAAATAAGGTAATAAAAAAAGGGAAACGCATTGCGAAACCCTTTTAAATTAAGTTAGTAACCCAAAAACTAACTATTTCTCATTGCTACTTTCTACTATAACCCTTATTTCTCTATATATATCTATTATCTCTTGATATCTTTCAAATTCCTTACACTACAAATTAACGTCATAAAATTCGAAAAAGTTACACCCTTTAATTTTATTAAGAAATTAGTGGTACTTATTTAAGATCAATTAAGGTTGTGACAAAGAGCTGGTAATTGATTCAACCTTATTGGAGTAGGGAATAAGGTATTCAGGAAGGTCATTGTCATTTGTATCTATCCTGAATGTCCTCGTTTTATCTCCATAGCTGTACCTAATAAATATACCTCCTTGATCCGCACAATCAGGGCAACCGAATATAGAGTCGGTTTCATTCAAAAGCGCTGAAGGGAATTCAGCTAAGAGAATTTTAGCCATTTCATATGATTCAGAAGGCAAGGCTTCAGGTTTAAAGGGGACTTGTTCAGGTATAATATAAGTGACACTATCATCTTGATAAAGCATCTCATTGTCTATTAAGTAAAGGTGCGTGCAGTTGCCTAGACATTCACCGTAATACAGACCAAAAACCAACTGCTCATCCTTAAGAGTGGTTTTGGAAGAGCTACTATCTACCAGCGTCTTGGTTATCTCTTCTACTTTATTGCTAAAAGGAATCAGGAATTCTGGCAATTGCTCATCATAAGTATCGATACGGTATTCATATATCTGTCCCTCAAGCCTGAGTTTTAGGTAAATAGCACCTTGGTCTGCACAGTCTGGACAGCCAAAAACGGTATCATTACTTGAAAGCAATTCTTGAGGAAGTTCATTCCAAAGTACCTTGGCTATGTCATATGAAGAGTGTTCTAAAGGTTCCTCTTTAAATGGAACAGTATCAGGAATTCCTCTTTCAACGTCATCATCTTCAAATAACAAGCTGTCTTTCAATAAAAATAGGTTTGTGCAGTTTCCGGCACAGAAACCATATGAGGTTCCAAAAATCATATAATCCCCTTCTGATGGAGCTATAATGGACATAGTGTCATCGTCATCACACGAGAGGTAGAGGTTAACAATGAGTAGCAAGCAAATCACTTTGAATATTCTTTTCATAGTAGCAAAAATGTGTCAAGCTGAGTAATGCATATATAACTATATGACACTTCGATAATTACTTTGGTTGGTTTAAATCAAGAATGAATAGGTAAGTAATAGATAATGAGGTTGTTAATAAAGAATATTATAGAGGCTTCTTTTTATTGAATATTTATTTTCAGGCACTTCAATTATTCAGATAGTCTTATATTGCGAAGGAAAAGTTATATAAACTTGTGGTTTAGTACATATGAGACGTCTTCTTTTTTCACTTCTATTATTATTTATTGGATTTAATGCACGTGCTTTTGACTTGGCGGAGTTTTATTACCTGACTGACAGTAATGAGCAGATGGTACCTAGCCGGTCAATAAGCTATTTGAAAGAAAAGGGGCAACGATTGGGGATCAATGATGTACTGAAACTTGGAAAAGAGAAGTGGAGCTATGAGGCACGAGCAGAAGTATTGACCATGAAAGATCCAAGTGTACCTTATTGGATTAGGGTTGATTTGGTTGGAGATGCTTTGAAGAACGGGGAGTGGATGATGGAAGTGCTGGACAGCCATGTGGATAGCCTGGCAGCTTATGTTGTAGTAGACAGTGTTGTTCGGGATTTGGGTACATCCGGAATGAAAATGCTATTCGGTGAAAGAACCTTTAAGCACAAGAACTTTATTTACAATGTACCTTCCGGAACGGAGCATGTTACCTTTTACTTTAGGTATACTTCCGTTTATCGGACAGCATTTATATATAAGGTATGGAAAGATGAACGGTTAGTAGAGTATGCCACAACAGAATACTATATGCTTGGAGGGTTTTATGGTATTCTAGTCCTGTTGGCTGTCTATAACCTTCTATTGTTCTTTTCAGCAAAAGAGCGGTTCTACATCTTTTATGTACTCTTTGTAATCAGCTGTATTTTTGTGGGAATGGTAGAAGACCGGACAGGTTTCCAGTTTATCTGGCCATCAATGCCTTTCCTCAATCGAATAATCGATTATATTTCTCCCTTATTCTTTCTAGTGGCAACGGTCTTGTTCGGTAGTACTTTCTTGAGAATGGATGAAAAACATAAGACTGGCTGGCGCCTACTATGGGTGACGGTCGGGCTTAACTTGTTGTATTTCTTCTATGGGTTATTCAAGGGGCAGTTACTTTGGAACTCTCCTTACTATATTTTGCCTTTTGGGGTTGTCTTTGTTTATGCACTGATGATTTTACGGAAAGGAGACATGGAAAGCCGTTTCTTTTTGGTGGGATATGCATTTGTAATGCTTGGGGTGTCTATTATCTCCTTGCGAGCATTAGGCATTTATATCATCTACCACATTCTAGGAGTCTATGCTTTTAACTTTAGTTTGATCATGAAGGTGTTTTTCTTCTCAATGGCGTTGGCTGAGCGCTACAGGATGCTTAAGGAAGAAAAAGAAAGTGCGCAGCAGCGTATAATTCAACAGTTAAGGGATAATGAAAAAATTATTGAGCAGAAAGTTGTAGAACGTACTGACAAAATTAACAAACAAAAGCTGATCATTGAGTCTAAAAATGATGAACTCAGTGAAGTAAATCAGCAACTGGAACAGCAGTCACTTCAATTGGCAAAGCAGGCAGATGAGATAGCTCGTATGAATGAGTTGCTGAAAGGAGAGAATATGCAGCTTCAGGAAAGTGTAAAAGAAATTGCTACAGCAAGAGTACTCATGCAAGACGTCAACATGGATGAGTTTACAAGGATATTTCCAAACGATCAGGCTTGTTTCCAATACCTGGAAGAACTGAAATGGGATGGAGAGACCTTTGAGTGCAAGAAATGTGGCAATGATAAGTACTCTAAAGGTACAGGTCCTTTTGCGCGACGCTGTACCAAATGTGGATTTAATGAATCAACAACAAACGGGACATTATTCCACCGACTTCACTTCCCAATTCAAAAAGCTTTCTACATACTGTTTTTGGTATATGCCAAGAAAGGGGATGTTACAGCCGCTGAGCTTTCAACAGAATTGGATGTGCGTCATAATACTTGTTGGAAGTTCAGTAAAAAAGTGAAGGAGAGATTAGGGAGATTGAAAGATGTAAAAAGTACAGATAAACACGGGTGGTCTAAACTCATTATAGACTAATAAATTAACATTTAACATTTTTTAACATTATTTTTAAGTGCAAAATGAAAATCGTTAAATTTCTATTAAAATATATGTAATTGATAGTATATCAGTGAGTTGCAATTTTGTTTTTTAAGTGAAAATGCCATTTTTTCACCGAAAATTACTTTATTGTTTTTTGTACACTTATCAGTCTTATTTGCACTCATTCAAGCTATCGTAATCAGTCTAATCCCGGGTAAGATTGGTACATGGCTGAACAGTTTATACACACTTAATACTGAAAGTAAGTATGAAAAACAGAACTACTCAACAAATCAATACCTTGTATGTGCTGGTATTGGTTGCACTGCTGGGAATATTACCCTTTAGCAAAGCAGCAGCGCAATCAGATACGGTAGTAGGAGGTAAAGTCATCTCTTCAGATGACAAGATGCCATTACCGGGGGTAAACGTAATGGTAAAAGGAACTAATAACGGAACTATAACCAATTTTGATGGTGAGTATAAACTCACAACTACTCAAAAAAATGTAACCCTAGTTTTTTCTTTTATTGGATACCTTTCAAAAGAAGTATCTGTAAATGGTGCGTCTAACATTGATGTAACACTTGAGCCTGATGTAGAGCAACTGGAAGAAGTTGTTGTAGTCGGTTATGGTGTGCAAAAGAAAAGTGTTGTGACAGGTGCTATTTCTTCTGTAAAAGCAGATGAGATTGCCAAAACACCAGTTCCATCAGTAGAGCAAGCACTTCAAGGTAGAACAGCGGGTGTAATGGTGTCTAACGACACAGGTCAGCCAGGTGCAGGTATTACAGTTCGTATACGTGGTGTCGGTACCAACGGTGTTGCTTCTCCACTTTACATTGTAGACGGTGTACAGGTAGAAAACCTAAGCTTCTTAAACCCAGGTGATATTGCATCAATGGAAGTCTTGAAAGATGCTGCTTCTTCTGCAATATACGGTTCTCGTGGTGCTAATGGTGTTGTATTGGTAACAACGAAGAAAGGTAAATCTGGAAAGCTAGTTCTTAACTACGATGGTTATGTTGGTGTACAGAATCCAAGTAGAAAAGTGAGTGTCCTGAATGCAAGAGAGTATATGACTTTGCATAATGAAGCTCGTTACAACGATGGACAAAGCCCACTGTTTACTGAGGAGCAAATTGCTAATAATACAGTAGATACAGACTGGCAGGATGAGATTTTTAATAAGAATGCCGTAATGACTAACCACCAGCTTCAACTTTCAGGTGGTAATGATATCTCTACGTTCTCGGTAAGTACAGGCTACTTTGCTCAGGATGGTATTGTTGGTGGAGGTGATAAGTCAAACTATAACCGTTTTACTTTCCGTATCAATTCTGAACATAAATTCACTGATAGAATTACTTTAGGACAGAACTTATCATTTACGAAAACAAATTCTCAAGGAATTGAAGAGCAAAATGAGTTTGGTTCGATTCTTTATGCTGCGACTATCCACGATCCAATTACACCTGTATATGTAACTGATCAGGCTGAGATTGATCGTTTGGATCAGATTTCTCCAAATCCAGTAAAAGATCCTAGTGGAAGATTTTATGGAATTTCTCAGCAAGGCTTGAGAGAGATTGTAAACCCAATGGCTGCTCTTCAGAATACTTTTAATGAAAACATGAGCCGCCAATTAGTAGGTAACTTCTATGGAAGTATCAAGCTAATGGATGGTCTGACTTTCCGTTCTGACTATGGTTATAACATAGGCAATTCAAGCTATAGAGGGTTCACACCAGTAGCTTACTTCAACGTAGTAAATAGGGTAAATAACAACAGTACTTGGACTGGTTCAAGCCAATATTACAACTGGCAGTTGGAGAATGTACTGACATACGAAAGAACACTAGGAGATCACAATTTCACGTTGATGGCTGGTACGACTCACATTAATGAGTACAGAGAATGGATTAATGGTAGCCGTACTAATTTGAATCTGTCAGGATGGGATTATGCTTGGCTAGATAATGGTGCTAACGATGAAACACAAAAATCAAATGGTGCAGTTGGCGAAAGCAGATTGATGTCTTATTTCGGAAGATTGAACTACAACTATAGAGAGAAATACCTGCTGACTGCTACAATCCGTATGGACGGTTCAAGCCGTTTCGGTCCTGACAATCAGTTCGGTTACTTCCCTTCAGTATCAGCTGGTTGGGTGCTTTCTGAAGAAGACTTCCTGAAGCAAAGTGAATTGATCAGCTTTATGAAGCTTAGAGCATCATGGGGACAAATTGGTAATGAAAAGATTGGAAACTTCGCTTATCTATCACTAGCAGGTGCTACAATCAGTTACCCATTAGGAGTTTCTGGGTCACCAGTTACAGGTTTTGGTATTCTAAACGCTGCAAACCCAGCATTGAAATGGGAAGCGTCTGAGCAGACAAACATTGGTCTCGAAATTGGCTTGTTGCAAGACAAGTTGACAATGACAGCTGAATACTATAACAAAGTAACGAAAGGATTGCTGTCAGAAGAGCCAATACCATCTTATGTAGGTTTGAATAACCCAACTTCGAACTTGGGAACGGTTGCAAATAGTGGTGTAGAATTAAATGTCACTTACCGTACAATCGAGCGTGACTTTAACTACAGTATTTCAGGTAATGTTGCTTATAACCAAAATGAGATAACTGAACTGAACAACCAAAATGGTTATATCAACTCTGGTGCATATTATGGACATTCGGGTAATAGCCGTATGGAAATAGGATACCCATTGCCTTTCTTCTATGGTTATAAAACAAATGGAATCTTCCAGTCTCAAGAAGAAGTAGCATCATATGTTGGACCTGAGGGACAAGTGATTCAGCCTGATGCTAAAGCTGGAGATATCAGATTTGTAGATACCAATAATGACGGTAAAATTGATGATAATGACAGAACAAATATCGGTTCTGCTGTACCAACTTGGACGTATGGTCTTACGTTAGGAGCTGATTACAAAAACTTTGATTTGTCAGTATTCTTCCAAGGACAGGCTGGTAACAAAATTGCAAACCTAAGCCGCCGTCAAGACTTGACTTATCAAAACTACAATGCTCGTGCATTGGATCGTTGGACTGGCGAAGGCAATGATTTCCCAAGAATGACACACGCTGACCCTAATAAGAACTACACGCGTTTGAACGACATGGTACACTTGGAAGATGGTTCATTCGTACGTGTAAAAAACATTCAGTTGGGATATACTTTACCAAATACAATAGCTGAAAAAGCTGGCTTAAGCAGAGCAAGACTGTACATGTCAGTACAGAACCTTTACACTTGGACTAAGTACTCTGGTTTCGATCCTGAAATCGGTGGTGGCGGATTGGAGTATGGCGTAGATAAAGGCGCTTACCCACAGTCTCAAGTTATTCTATTCGGTACTAACCTTACATTCTAATCTATATACAGTATGAAAGGGATTAAAATATTTGCATTCGTCCTATCGGCGATGATGCTAGGAAGCTGTACAGACTTTTTGGATTTGGATCCAAAGACTGCACAAACAGAAGAAAACTTTTTCCAAGACAGAAAAGATGCATTTGCTGCATTGATGGGTATTTATGAGCCGCTTCGTTCTGACTTTGGACAATCATATCACCCATATGCCATGGTATCTGATATCATGTCTGATGATGTGTACCCAGGAGGCGGTGGATCAGCAGATATGTTGACATGGCAAAATGTTGCAAGATTTAAAGCTCAGCCTCAGGAAGATACTCCTTTGGCAATGTGGAAAAAAGGATATAGAGGAGTAGGAAGAGCTAACCAGCTTTTGGCTAAGTTTGATCAAATACAGTTCAAGACTTCAGAGCAAGAAGATGCTGAAAACTTTAAAGGGGAAGCCCTTTTTCTTAGAGGTCACTATTACTTTGAGCTAGCTCGTTTCTATGGTAATATTCCATTGAGCTTAGAGCCACTTGCTGCTGATAACTGGCAAGGAGTAGAGCTGACTTCAGCGGATGAGGTATATGCTCAAATAGCAGCAGACATGCTTGCAGCTATTCCAATGATGAGAGACTCCAGATTTGGTGATACTCAATTGGGTCGTTTGACAAAGTGGGCTGCTATGTCAGAGATGGTAAAAGTATTCCAGTACTATACAGGTTACTACAATAAGACTGAGTTGCCAGTAGCAGGCGGTGGTAGTTTTACACTTACTGATGCTATCGAGATGGCTGAGTCTGTAGTCAATGAATCAGGTCATACGCTATTGGAGGACTACGCTACACTGTTTACTGCTGAAGGTGATTTCTCAAGTGAAGTGATTTTTGAGATTCCATTTACAAGTAGTGGAAGTGGTGAGTGGAATGATACGAAACTAGGTAATATCCAGTGTCAAATGTCAGGTCCAAGAGGCCATAATGGTAATATGTTGCTTCAAGGATGGGGCTTTGGAATACCAACACATTCTCTTTATGCGGAGTTTGAAGCTGGTGATGAGCGTCTTACTGCTTCAATAATTACAGGTGAGCAACTATTGAATGATACTCCAAACTTGGAGGCAAGCTATACCAACACTGGTTACTTTACATTCAAATACACAACGCATATTAACCGTCAGGCAGAGTCGAATCCGGACTTGAACTGGCCACAAAATTACCATTACATCCGATTGGCAGATGTGATGTTGATGGCAGCAGAATTAAACCTTAAAGCAGGTAACACAGCAGCTGCAGTAGATCAGGTAAATATGGTACGTAGTCGTGCAGGTTTGGCCGACGTTTCATCTGTTGATTTGGATGGTATCTATCATGAAAGAAGAGTGGAATTGGCATTGGAAGGTCACCGTTACTGGGATCTTTTAAGAAGAGGTGTTGATTATGCAAAATCTCAGATCGATGTAACAAATTATGAGATGAGAGCACCATCAATTGCTGGCAAGCCTGCAACTGGTGATGTGGGATCTCCATCGGATTTCGAGGTTAACTTCGACGCTGCTAAGAAGGGATTATTCCCAATTCCTCAATCAGAAAGGGATCTTAACCCTAATCTGAAACAAAATGATGGCTATTAATCTAAAACCTGATACAAACATGAAATTCAATAGATTTTTCATATATCTGATGGCAGGTCTGATCTTAGGTTTGACTGCCTGTACGTTCGAGCCAGAAAAGACCGACATCGGTCCAGCTCCAACAGCCGAAGAGGTATCAATTAGTGTTGATGATTCCGATCCAAACCAATTGGTATTTGTAAATACGACTCCTGGTGCATTCAATGCAGTTTGGGATTTGGGTAATGGAACAAAAGTGACAGGAAACGAAGCTACTGGTATTTATCCATTAAGTGGGGAGTATACTGTTACCTTGACAGTAATTACAAAAGGTGGTTCTGTAACTGTTACTCAAAATGTTACTATCGTAGAAGACAATTATGCATTACTTGATAGAGAGGACTATAATAATCTGACAGGTGGAGCAGAAGCTCTAAATGGTAAAAACTGGGTTTGGGACCAAACAGAAGTAGGTCACATGGGAATTGGTCCAGTTGATACTGAGACTGCAGATTGGTGGAAAGCAACTCCTGCAGCAAAAGAAGGAAGAGGCGCATACGATGATGTAATTAACTTCAGCATCTATGGATTTGGATTCAGCCTACAGAATAATGGTGATACATACGCAAAAAGCTACATGCAAGAAGAGCTTGAGGGTATGGGTGGTACTGTCGTGAAAGACGATGACGACATCACTTTTGATATCACATTGAATACTGCTGGTTGGGGTTGGTCAATTGTTGACAAGGAAGATGGTCAGTACTTGGTATTTACTGGTGGAGCTTTCCCTTCATGGCATGTAGGCGGTAATCAGGAGTACAAAATCCTGAAAATGAATGAGGATGAACTGCAGTTGCGTACAATTGGTGGCGATGGAAATGCTTGGTATTTAGGTTTTATCCGTGAAGGATTTGAAAGGCCATCTGAGCCGGAGCCTGAAGTACCAGCGAAGCCAATTGAAGTAAACGATCTGCATGATGACTTCGAAGGAAATGGTAACTTGACTTGGTTCATAGAGGAAGTAGAAGGTTTTGATGTATATGATAACCCTGCACCAGTAGGAATCAATACTTCTGCAAAAGTAGCGAAATATACACGCACAGGTGACAATGAGTGGGCAAACGCACAAATCCAATTGGGTTATAGAATGGACTTGACAACTAGAAATGTTATCAAGGTTAAGGTGTTTATCCCAACTTATAATGATTACACTTCTGAAAATGGTGGTACAGTTGGTGGAACACTTCAAAAGAAACTTTCATTGAAATTGCAAGACTCACAACATCTTGCTCCTTGGGAGACTCAGATTGAAGTAGCCCACGTGATTGACGATTCTCAGTTAGGTCAGTGGGTAGAGTTGGAGTTTGACTTTAGTGCAGCTGCTGATCGTACTGATTTCGATAAAATCATCGTACAGTTTGGTGGTGAAGGACACTTCAACCCAGGTATTTTCTTCTTGGATGATATCGAACTACTGTAAGATCTAATCATATGGAGGCGCATCCCTGCGCCTCCTCAACTTAACCGCGCATATGAAAAAGATAATTATATCTATTGGGCTTGCTGCTCTTGGCATGATGATGTCGTGTGCCCAAAAAGATAGCAGCCAGACCCTGAAAGGAGAAGTATATTTTAGTGTAGCTGCTGAAGAAGAAAAAGAACTTGATAAGCTGATTGCTGAAATGACCTTGGAAGAAAAGGTTGGGCAAATGGCACAAGTAACCTTGGATGTCCTAACGGAAGGTAAGAGTGAGTTTGAAAGCAATGAGCCACTTGTATTGGATGAGAAAATGCTTGAAAAAGCATTCAACAAGTACAAAGTTGGTTCTGTACTGAACACAGCAAACAACAGAGCGAGAACCCCTCAGAAGTGGAATGAACTGATCTCTCGTATTCAGGAAGTAGCATTGAAAGCAACAAATGTTCCTGTACTTTATGGAGTTGATGCCATCCATGGTACAACTTATACAGCGGGCGCTACTTTCTTCCCTCAGCAAATTGGTTTGGGTGCTACCTTTAACCGTCAGCTTGCGATCAATACAGGTGAAATAACAGCGTACGAAACACGTGCTTGTGGTATTCCTTGGACGTTCTCTCCTGTGTTGGATTTAGGTAGAGATGCAAGATGGGCACGTATGTGGGAAACATTTGGTGAAGACGTTTTCCTTGTACAGGAAATGGGTAAAAACATTATCGCTGGATACCAAGGACAGGATAACCAAATCGGAGATGCTAACCACTTGGCAGCTTGTCTTAAGCATTACCTTGGCTATTCTTCATTCTCAGGCAAAGACCGTACGCCTGCCTATATTCCTGAGAATGAATTGAGAGAGCGTTACTTGCCTCCATTCCGTGCTGCGGTAGAGCAAGGTGCAACCACTGTTATGGTAAACTCAGGTATTATCAATGGTACTCCTGTTCACGCAAGTGAGTCGTTGATTACAACTTTGTTGAAAAAAGAACTTGGCTTTGAAGGATTGGTTGTAACTGACTGGGCTGATATTGAAAACCTGCATAACCGTGACAAAGTAGCATCTTCTCAAAAAGAAGCTGTAAAAATGGCTATCAATGCAGGTGTGGATATGTCCATGATTCCTTACAACTTTGACTTCTGTGATTACTTGGTAGAGTTGGTGAATGAAGGAGAGGTGCCAATGAGCAGAATCGATGATGCTGTTAAGAGAATCTTGCGTGTTAAGAAAGCATTGAACCTGTTTGAAACACCGGTTACGAAACTGGAAGACTATCCTAAATTTGGTTCAGCAGAGTTTGAGCAAAAGGCAAAAGATGCTGTAGCAGAAAGTATCACATTGCTTAAAAACAAGAATGATATTCTTCCGCTGAAAGAAGGAACTAAAATTCTGGTAACGGGTCCTAACGCTGACAACATGCGTACGCTGAACGGTGGCTGGAGCTACTCGTGGCAAGGTGAAAAAGTTCATGAATTTAGTGGCAAGTACCAAACAATTCTGGACGCTGTAAAAGCTCAGTTTGGTGAGAATAATGTCAAGTATGAGGCAGGAGTTTCTTACAACTTTGAGGGTAAATACTATGAGGAAAAAGACATCGACATTGCAGCCGCAAAACGTGCAGCTAGCAGCTCTGATGTAATCCTACTTTGTTTAGGTGAAAATACTTATACAGAGAAACCAGGTGACTTGCATGACCTTTACTTGTCAGAGAACCAACAGAAACTGGCAGAAGCAATGGCTGCAACAGGCAAACCTGTAATTCTGGTTCTGAATGAAGGTCGCCCTAGGCTGATCAGTAAGTTTGTAGATAAGATGCAAGCTGTAGTTCAGATGTACTTGCCAGGTAACTTTGGAG
The DNA here is from genome assembly GCF_036880985.1 of Limibacter armeniacum. Classification (NCBI taxonomy): domain Bacteria; kingdom Pseudomonadati; phylum Bacteroidota; class Cytophagia; order Cytophagales; family Flammeovirgaceae; genus Limibacter; species Limibacter armeniacum. Next base: position 34,529 of record NZ_JBAJNO010000009.1, on the reverse strand, counting down.
GAGAAGTATTGACTCAAATCCTTAAAGGGGATGTAAACCCAAGTGGTAAGCTGCCATACACTTACCCTAAGTATCCAAATACACTGATTACTTATGACTTCAAGCCATCAGAAAATCAGGACAAGATGTCTGGTATGTATGATTATGAGTCATTCCTGGATATTCAGTGGCCATTCGGTCATGGTCTGAGTTATACAGATTTTGCTTACAGCGACCTGAAATTGGCTAAGTCCGAGTTCAAAGCTGATGAGACAATTGAAGTATCAGTAAAAGTGACTAACTCTGGTAAACGAGATGGAAAAGAAGCTGTACTAGTTTTCACAAGAGACCATTATGCATCGGTAACACCAGATGTAAGCCGTTTGAGAGCGTTTGAAAAGATTGATCTGAAAGCAGGAGAAAGCAAGGTTGTAAACTTCAGCATCCCTGTTAAGTCATTGGCATTTATGAATGCGGAAAGTGTTCCGGTAGTAGAAGCTGGTGATTTCAGCATCGGTATAGGATCTGAGCAATTGGATTTTACAGTAACTGAAACAAAAGTGTTAGCTAAGGCAAACCCTGTGCTTTAAATAAACCCCAACTGCAGGTCTTAGGACCTGCAGTTTCTTTTAGTCCCCAATCCTTTTATAATCCTTGAACAACAACTAACAGAAAACTTCTATGATGAGAAAATTCTACTCACTGATATTAAGCTTGCTGATAACTGGCAGCATCCATGCACAGAATGCTGATTTTCCTCAGTTGATTTGGGCAGATGAATTTGATGTAGCTGGTGCTCCTAACCCTGAGAATTGGACCTATGATTTAGGTGATAATGGATGGGGTAATCAGGAACTTCAAAACTATACCGACAAGTCAGAGAATGTAAAGGTAGAAGGTGGTCTTTTGAAGATCACAGCCATTCGAAAAGGTGAAAACAGTTATACTTCAGGGCGAATCAAAACACAAGGATTGCAGTCATTTACTTATGGACGTTTTGAAATCAGGGCAAAGTTGCCTGCTGGTAGAGGCTTGTGGCCTGCAATCTGGATGTTAGGAGAGAATATCTCAACAGAAGGCTGGCCTGCATGTGGAGAGATCGATATCATGGAACATGTTGGATTTGATCCTGATAATGTTCATTCGGCTACTCATACACCATCCAGTTATGGAAATACAGTGAACAAGGGCTCATTGCACTTGCCTACAGCTGAGACGGAATTTCATGTATACACTTTGGAGTGGACAGAAGCAGAACTGAAGTTTTTGGTGGATGACCAGCACGTTTATACTTATTCGCCTTCTGTGAAAAATGCTTCGACATGGCCTTATAACCTTCCGCAGTTTATGATCTTGAATGTAGCAGTAGGCGGTGCTTGGGGAGGTCAGCAAGGTATAGATGACAGTGTTTTTCCAAAGCAAATGTTGGTAGATTATGTAAGGGTATATGGTAAGGCTCAAGCGCCTAAGATTTCTGGGCCTGAATTGGTGAAAGTAGGAGAGACTTATACTTATTCGACAGACCTTAATGAAAGCGCTACATACGAATGGATATTTCCTGAAGGTGTAACGATTCTTTCAGGACAAGGTACAAATACTGTTTCAGTGCAATGGGGTGAAAGTGCTGGAGAAATCAAGGTTAACCTGCAACAAGGTGAAGAGACTTTTGAAGGTTCATTACCTGTAAAACTATGGAAGACCCCAAGTGGAGATATGGGGTTTAACCTACTGGAAAAGTGGATTGTTTCACCAAATCATGAAAGTGAGATTCAGGTAGGTGGCACTTCAGAAGTTGCTGAACTGACTTTTGAAATAAGCGATCCTAAGACAATCCCCTTTGTAGATTACCTGTTTGAGGATACATACCTGAATTTGGAGGAACATACACTATTTGATTTGGAGATGGCGACAACCTCGCCTCCCAAGTCATTTCGGATTGACCTAATAGATATAGATAATAACACATTCAATACAGGCGATGTATTCAAGGTAGGAAACTGGCTAGCAGATGGTCAGTTTTACTTGTATCACCACGATTTTTCTTTTTTGAAAGCAGCACATCCTGATTTTGATTTTCAGAGAGTGAAAGGAATACGCTTCTTTATTAACTATGGTGCTTTTTCTGCTCCACCGGCAGGACAGCTGAAGGTGAAATCTATTGCATTTCAAAACAATGCCGCTCTTCAAGTACCAGCGGCTATAAGCAAAGGTAGTGCCACTGAAAATGAAGGAGAAGGAGCTTATCTCAATTGGGAATTGCCAGAGGGTGATTGGGTGAAGTCCATAACGGTACTTCGTTCAGAGGGAGGTAGTGAGATTCAGAAGGAATGGTCCTTGCCTGTCGGAAGCACTACATTTTTGGATAGTGAGGTACAGCAAGATATGACCTACCAATATCAGGTGTCACTTCAAAACCAGTTGGGAAGTAGTGCAGGATTTGACCTTGGGCAAGTCACAATAACACAAGCACCAGTTTTAGGCTTTGATTTCTCTTCGGAGTTGGTGAGTGTTTTTCCTAACCCAACAACAGATAAGCTGACCTTGAAGGGAATGGCAGGCAGAAGTATCTCATTATATAACCTCACAGGAGAGTTGTTGGAGAAAGAAAAGGTACCGAACGATAAATCCCAATTGGATTTGAGCTCGAGAGTGTCAGGTCTTTACTTATTAAAAGTGGAAGGACTGGGGACAATTAAGGTAATCAAGAAATAAACCTAAGGAAATTCATACCTAATCACGATGAAAAAGTTTGTTTGTACTATTTATATACTGCTATTCAGCATTTCAGGACTAATAGCTCAAAACCGATTTGTTACCTCAAAAGGGAAAGATCTTGTAACACCAAGTGGTGAAAAGATTTTACTGAAAGGGACTAACCTAGGTAATTGGTTGGTACCGGAAGGGTACATGTTTAAGTTGGATCAGGTAAATGCTCCAAGACATATCAATGAGCTGCTGGAAGAGATGGTAGGTCCAGATGAGACCAAGGAGTTTTGGGCAGATTTTATAGAAAACTACATCACGGAGTCTGATATCCAATACCTGAAAAGTATCGGTTCAAACCATTTACGTTTGCCTTTCCATTACAAGATGTTCACTAATGAAACTTATATGGGCAGAAGTTATCATGGTTTTGAACAATTGGATAAGGTCGTAGAGTGGTGCCGCAATGCTGGACTTTATGTGCTGCTGGATATGCATTGTGCTCCAGGCGGACAAACCGGTGATAATATTGATGACAGTGCGGGTTATCCATTCCTGTTTGAAAGTGAAGCATCACAGCAGCAGTTGGTGGATATTTGGCGCCAGATTGCGGAGCATTACAAAGACGAGGAAGTGATCTTGGGGTATGGTTTATTGAATGAGCCAATTGCCCACTATTTTGAAGACGATCTTCCGAAGTTGAATGCAAAGCTTGAGCCGCTTTATAAGCGAGTAGTGGCTTCAATTAGAGAGGTAGACGAGGAGCACCTTGTATTCTTGGGTGGCGCGCAGTGGAATACCAACTTCAGTATCTTCAGTAAGCCATTTGACGACAAGTTGGTATATGAATTCCATAAGTATTGGATGCCAACAGTGAAGGAAGAGATCCAAGCTTACCTTGATTTCAGGGATAAATACAATGTGCCACTTTATGTAGGGGAGACTGGTGAGAATACCGATGAGTGGGTAAAAGATTTCCGTATGTTGCTGGAGCAGTATGAGATCAATTGGTGCTTCTGGCCATACAAAAAGATGAACAATACGAAGGGCGTGATGAATTTTGATGAGCCTGAAACTTATCAACTGATTTCGGCTTATGCTAAAAGCGATAGAAGTAGCTATGCCAAAAGAAGAGAAAATATGCCTGATAGGGATAAGGTAAGAGTAGCTTTAAAAGGATACTTGGAGCAATGTAAGTTTGAGAATTGCTACCCTAACAAAGGTTATGTGGAAGGATTGGGTCTGGAAGCAAAACCTGTGAAAAATCAATAGTAAGTTAAAATCATTCGATCAAATGATCTGGATAAATAAATAAGTAAAAGTAGTTTTCATATTTCTTGGGCACGGCAATAGGATTCCTGTTGTCAGGCTTTTATTCTAAAATGTTGTAGAGAGATAAAGCCACCGCAATTGCGGTGGCTCTTCGGTAAGTAACAAGTATAAAATTACTGATTATACCTGCTTTATCTTGGTACTTATTTCAATTTGATTAAATGTGTTTTATACACATAATCAAAAGCTTCTATTGTGAGCTAAATTACCTATTCGTTTGATAACTAGCCATGTATAAGCCATCAATAGGATGGGTTTGGAAATACATGTTGTTTCAAAAGGAGTATAAGCCTTAATTTATACAATTAAATTGATGTAATTTTTCTTTAGCAAAAATATTTTTTAGAACAGGGCTTTAAGGGTACGTTAAGCCTCTTCTCCTTCATTAATCAAATCTAAAAGACTGTCAATCAGTGTCTCAGTGTTGAAATTCTTACTTGTCCCTTTAATGCTACAGATTGATACTTTACCATCTTTCAACTTGAAGGTAAGTTGGGTAGGACGTTGGTTTAGGGCAGATGCATCAATATAATGTTGGAAAATAGATGTCTGATTACCATCACTGTAGATGCACTTCATTCTGGAGAAGGTAGTAGGGTAGTCAGTAACAATCTTGCTCAGTAAATCGGTTATCATATTTAGGTTATTCATATAATAATGCGTTATAGTTACACTTATATATAATGTAATAACTTATTGTGAAAAATATAGTCTCTGAAAAAATAATTAGAGGAAGTAAACCAATCGATACAGCTATTTTTGGCTTTTTTCTGTACAAAAGATCCCTGATTTCGGTGGTTGTTGTGAGTGCTGTGACAACGTATATTTGTGGAATAGACTATTCTTATTGTCACTGTAACTGAATTTTCAACAACTATTAAAATGTAATGAAGGAAGTTGTCATATATGACTTTCTGAATTACGATCAGCAGATATGAAAATGAAAAAGGCCTTAAAGGCAATTCTGCTTCTTTGGTGGTCTGTAGCAAGTTATGTTGCTCAGGCACAACAACAGAAGCCCGATTTTTTGAATTATACCAAAAGCCCGTGGGTAGATTCCGTTTACAATGCCATGACACCCGATGAGCGGATTGCTCAATTGATTTTTGTTCCTTCCTTCAAAACAGATCAGATGCCTATGGTAGAAGAACTGATCGACAAGTATAAGGTAGGTGGTGTGGTTTTCTTCAGGGCAAATGCCGTAGACCATGCCTTGATGATCAACAGGTATACACCCATGAGCAAAGTGCCATTGGCTTATGCTTTGGATGCCGAGTGGGGTGTTGGTATGCGTGTACTGGATGGGATCAGTTTTCCATATGCCATGACGCTCGGTGCCATACAGGATGAGGCGTTGGTGTATGATATGGGTAGGGCTATTGCCCGTCATTTTCATAGGCTGGGTATGCACATCAATTTTGCACCTGTTGCAGATGTAAACAACAATCCGAAAAATCCGGTCATCAGTTACCGTTCATTTGGGGAAAATCCTGAAAACGTGTACCGAAAAGCATCAGCATATGTTCGAGGATTGCAGGATGAGAAAATTCTGGCAGTTATAAAGCATTTTCCAGGACATGGTGATACCGATGTAGATTCGCACCATGATCTGCCGATTATCAAACATGATATTGCAAGGCTGGACTCAGTGGAATTGTATCCATTCAAAAAACTGGTGGCAGATGGAGCAGGTGGGGTAATGACAGCGCACCTTTCTATTCCGGCTTTGGATAACACACCGAATGAAGCTTCCTCGCTTTCAGATAAAATCATCAAGGGAATCCTGCGTGAAAAACTGGGTTTTGAGGGACTTACCTTTACAGATGGTATCCATATGCAAGGCATCATAAAGCACAACTCAATAGGGGAGGCACATGCCAAAGCTTTAGCTGCTGGCAATGATGTGGTGGAATTCAGTACAAATGTGAAGGAAGCATTGGATGCCATTAGGAAAGCAATAAAGGACGGTACTATCACAGAAAAGGATATTGAGGAAAAATGCCGCAAACTTTTGGCATTCAAGTATTGGGCAGGCATCAGTAAAGATAGTGTTGTAAAAACTGAAAACCTGACTGAAGACCTGAACAATTCGCAAGACCTTTGGCTGAATGATCGTCTGGCTCAGGCTGCCGTGACAGTGCTGAAGAATGACCAGAATCTGATGCCATTGAAAGCATTGGACCAAAAGAAAATGGCAGTGCTATCAATTGGAAGTACAGACAATACACCATTCCAACTGATGGCTGCCAACTATACTAAAGTAGATTTCTTTAATATAGATGCAGCCTGCAAAGCAGAAGATATCAAGAAGCTGAAAGAGGCACTGAAGGAATACGATTTGGTATTGGCTGGTGTCCATAACCTTTTCAAGAGCCCGAGCAGGAAATCAATTGTAGTGAACCTGAATGATGGCAAGGAAGAAAAACTGAAAACGAGAGCATTCGGTATTTCTGACGGAATGGTGGAGTTGATAAAATACCTAAGCCAGGAGAAGAATGCGATTATCTCTGTTTTTGCTAACGCTTATGCAGTGGATGTACTGGAAGGAGTAGAAGATGCAAAAGGGCTTTTGTTGACCTATCAGGACGGAAGAAATATGGAGGAAGCCGCAGTGCAGGTGATCTTCGGTGGATGTGATGCCACAGGCAAGCTACCTGTAAGTATCAATCAGACATTTCCTGTGGGCAGTGGAATTGATATCCTTGGTGGAAACAGGTTAGGTTATACAGAACCGGAAGCAGTAGGAATTTCTGCTGATGCACTGAATACAATGATAGATAGTCTGGTTCAGGAAGGACTGGATGTTCAGGCTTATCCAGGCTGTCAGGTGCTTGTAGCAAGAAAGGGCAAGGTGATCCTGAATAAGGCTTACGGTTTTCATACTTATTACAAGAATGAGCCAGTGACAAGCAAGGATGTTTACGATCTGGCTTCCGTTACAAAAGTGGCGGCTGCTACAACGTCCATTATGAAAATGCAAGGGGATGGTGTTTGGAAAATGGATATGCCTTTCAGCACTTACTGGAAAGATTTTAAGGGAACCGATAAGGAAGTCCTTACTTTTCGTGAAATTCTGGCGCATCAGGCTGGCTTGAAACCTTACCTGTCATTCTGGACAGAGACACTGGATGAAAACAAGGAGTTCAAGAAAAATACATTTGATGTAAGGCCTTCCAAAAAATATCCGGTGCAGGTAGCGCCACACCTTTTTTTGCACAAGAAGTTTAAGGACAAATACCTTTACAAAATGGTGGCAGCGTCTGAATTGGGAGAAAAAGGAACTTATCGTTACTCAGGGTTGTCTTTTTTGCTCTATCCTGAAATGATCGAGCAACAGACTGGTAAAACGTTTGATACTTTTTTGGACGATAGTTTTTATGCTCCGTTAGGCGCAAATCGATTGACCTTTAATCCTTCCAGAAAATTCTCATCGAAAGAGATTATTCCTACAGAAAACGACAATATATTCCGCTTCTCAACCATGCAGGGTTATGTACATGATGAGGCTGCAGCTATGTTGGGCGGTGTTTCCGGAAATGCAGGACTTTTCGGTAATGCACAGGATTTGGCAAAACTCCTTCAGATGTTTTTGCAGGAAGGAAATTATGGAGGAGAATCTTACCTGCCTGCTGAAACAGTAAAGGAATTTACAAGCGTGCAGTTTCCACAAAACGATAACCGCAGGGGATTGGGGTTCGACAAGCCTTCATTGGATAATGAGGAAAAGTCGGAAGCAGATGCCTATCCTTGCAAATCGGCAAGTATGGATAGCTACGGGCATACAGGTTTTACGGGGACAATGTTTTGGGTAGATCCTAAAGAAGAACTGGTGTTTGTATTCCTGTCCAACAGGGTTTATCCAACAAGGGAAAACAGCGAACTCTACAAGCGCAATATCAGAAGCAGAATGCTGCAAGGCATCTATGACCTTATTGATCAAAAGGTAGCCTCTATTAAATAATCATCAACTGTACCGACAGGGCATGTCCTGTCGCAACTAAAATAAACCAATGACAAACAAAGCAGACAGAGTAATGTCCCTGGATGTGTTCCGAGGGCTAACCGTGGCGGGAATGATTCTCGTCAACAACCCGGGAGACTGGGGACATGTGTACGCACCACTGCTTCATGCAAAATGGCACGGCTGCACACCAACCGATCTGGTATTTCCTTTTTTCCTCTTTATTGTAGGGGTTTCCATCAGTTTCTCGATGTGGGGAGTGAAAGACAAACCCGAAAAGCATGGGGCTGTTTTGAAGAAGGTGATTATCCGAAGCTTGAAGCTGATCGGTATTGGACTGTTTCTGTCAGGTTTCCCATATTTTAATCTGGAGACGCTCAGGTTGCCGGGCGTACTGCAACGTATAGGTATCGTCTTTTTCTTTGCTGGTTTTATTTTCCTGAAGACAAGCTGGAAGGCACAGCTGCAAGGGCTGGTAGTAATCCTGTTGACCTACTGGGCTGTGATGACTTTGATTCCTGTGCCAGGGGTAGGAACTCCAAATTTGGACGATCCGAATATGACCATCGCAGGTTGGTTTGACAATTTCCTGTTGGAAGGACATATGTGGTCACAATCCAAGACATGGGACCCTGAAGGTTTGCTTAGTACGTTGCCAGCGATAGGTACTGGTTTGATCGGAGTATTGACTGGAACATGGATCAGGACAGAAAAAGATGAGAAAGAGAAAGTGGCTTGGATGTTTGTAGCGGGTGTTATTTTGGTGGTGTTAGGTAGTTGGTGGGATTACTTCTTCCCAATCAACAAAAGCCTTTGGACAAGCTCTTATGTACTTTATGCAGGTGGTATGGGCGTGATAGGGCTGGCATTCTCTTATTGGCTGATTGATGTAAAGAAGATTGGAAGAAAAGTAACATTCCCATTCCTTGTGTTTGGTATCAACCCGATGTTTGCTTTTGTACTCTCAGGTCTGCTGGTGAAGATTTTAATTGCCATCAAAATTGGTGATACTTCGTTGAGGTCATTGGAATATGATATACTGTATAAATCATGGCTCGATGGAACAGCCGCTTCATTTGCACATGCAGTAGGATTTGTATTGCTGATGTATCTGCCAACCTGGTGGCTTTATAAAAAGAACATTATTCTGAAGGTTTGATGTTTTCATTATATTAGAAGGTCGAAGTGAAAGCTTCGACCTTTTTTTGTTTAAGAAGTAAAGGGCAGCTTGCTAAAGTATAGAGTCTTTTTGTATTGTACGCTCGTTTTAGATTATATAATTACCACTTAGTTTAGGATTGAATACATTTTTGTTTACCCAAATTTTTTATCATGAAATTATTCAATCTTAAAAGTGTTACGTTTATTTTTTTATGTTTATCCTTATTTAGTTGTAAAGAATCAGAAGAGTATTCTCCTGATGAAAATACAAAAAAAGAAGAGGGGTGGTAATTGGACTCAAGGTTTTCATTTGAGTCTAAGATAGTCTATAATAGTGCAGCTGATTCCAATAATATATTCTTTTTAGAATCAGGGTTTTTAGGTCATATCTTTATTGAAGATACAACAGAAGTAGCGCTACATTCAATTCTATATGGTTACTCATTCCACTATCAGGATAATTTCAGGAAATTTCCAATTACTCCTAATCTTTGGATTGGTTTGGGTAGTGGTGGTTATTTTGAAATATCCTCTCCTCATGATCCTTTTTCTAATTATGCTGAAGTGGGGCTTAGTATGTCAAAGCTAGACAATTCTTTCAAAGATTTTGCCTTCCACTTTTACCAAAGGCATGAACAACTTTATGTTAATAATAAGAATCAATGTTTAATCCCTTTTGAAAGTAGTGATGAATCACAAGTGAAGTTTTTATTGATCAATACGGTAGTTGAGGATATGGGTTATGAATACTTTGTTGATACATTAAGTACTAAAATTATTCCTCGTCCTGAAAATGAACCTGAAAGAATTAATTTTTCATATCTAGTAAATTGTATAGAAGATAAGTTTTATTTAACTGGAATAGATGAAACATATTTATTAAGTGCCGATGAAGAATTTCATATAATTGATGAGCACTCTATTCGTAAGATATTTAAAATAGATGGTGTTTATTATGGTTTGACATATAAAGCTGAACAGGGAGTAAAGACTTTTAAAATGCTTTCATCATATGATGGGATAAATTGGCAAGTATTTGCAGATCCAGTTAGAGAAGATCTTCATTTATTTAATTATAAAGAAATAGATGGGAAAACTTTAGCTTATATCGGCGACCATATTATACATTTTTACAAGACAGATGTCACAATAGAATTTAAAGAAATCTCTAATATAGGGCTGGAAGGAAACCAAATTACATCTATCTCAGAGTTCAACGGAAGGGTTTACGTAACTACACTTTCTGGGGTATTTATCAAGGATATAGAAGATTTTTGGAAGTATAAGGAAGATGAACAACTTGAAGATTAAGTAAGTAAAATTATATTGGGAGGTCGAAGTGAAAGCTTCGGCTTTTTTGTTTATCTCTTACTTTATAACGTGAACTATGAATTAGCATTCACTTCTGTTATATCATAGAAGTAATGGATTTTAAACTCGCTGCTAATGTATCTTGCACTTTCAAGGCATATGTCCCGAAGGGATTGTATATGCCAGCGATGGGATTATTAAGTTTGACTTTTTATTCGGAGCAATACACCTGCCCCGAAGAGGCTATACACGTTAGTGATGGGTTTTACCGCGCGTGCAACAGCATCGAAACAGGCAACGAGATAACTCCGGTTATTTAGTACATCTTAATTATCCCATCAGTAGAAACGTACATTATTCAACCCTGAAAGGGCTATATTTTTAGGGTGATAATCCATTACTCACGATTTAAGCAAGTATTGAATTGGAATAGAGATTTCCTACTCTAATCCTTTCACATATTATGATCTACTAAATGATGTTATCCTGTTCAACCCTTTCAGGGTTATGATATATTGATTGCTGTAAAATCCAGATTGCCATCTGGAGCTAATATGGTTTGTTTCCTTCGGAAACGGTGTTTGCTGTATGAAAAAATAATCCCGAAGGGATTATTTTCCAAATTTTAAATTACTAGATGTCAGAAAGTTAAGCGAGCGCTTAACTGGGGTGATACCAGGACTGTTACCAAAAAGTGATTAAATAACCCTAGAATTACACAATCCCGCCGGATTGTGTAACACATCCCGAACTTTTTGGACCAAGTTTTAGTATCCTGAACCTGGGGTTAAGCAGCAACATTGTGGTTACGCTTTGGGTATTCTTCTACCCAATAGTTCAAGGATTCTATCTCTTTTTCAGCCTCTGACATTTCAGTATCACCCGCCAACTTTCCCGACTGCCTATTAGCAGGCTGGTCATCCGCATTCATGGTCAATTTCATTCCATTATTCTTCGCCATCTGATTTAACATCTGGAACATGGCCAAAAAAGGGTCTGTATTTGATTTAAGGCTTTCCAGTTGTTTTTCAATTTTCTCAAACCTTGAATCTATTTCTTCAACTTTAGGTTTACTTTCCGAAGATCTGATTCCTTCTTCAGTAATAAGCATTTCCCCACGTCCAGTAACTAACCAATCAACATTCAAATCGGGATAAATCTCAAAAAGTTGAATTATGTTATTCAGCTTTGGAGCGCTTCTTCCTTTCCTCCAATCGTATATTGTTGTTAGTGAGCAATTTAACTCACGCGCTAATTGATCAACAGTTAATTCTTTTTCAATCATAAACTGTGTTATGCGATTTGAAATACTCATAATATTGTAACTTTATCTTTAATGGATTGGGATTATTCCTTGTGTTTTAAACTTAATCCGTATATAATTGTAATGTTAAATGATAGTAAATATGGTTTAACCGTATTAAACAGCGTTTAACAAAAGTAGCAAAAAAGGCTAAGAATTAAATACCTAGAACCGTTTTATCATGACTGAACCACAAATACAAACGATATATACTGGGGTGAAACTTGAAATTCCATTAAGGAAACACCTTGTAACTCTCAAAAAAGTTTACGGGAAATCAAATATGGGTGATGTTTTAAAGTATCTCCTCAAACAGGACCTAGTAAAAAATAAGGATCAGCCTTTTGCTCAAAAGAATTTTAAGGAAGCACTGGAAAGCGGTTTACTTGGTTACGATGTTTTAGACCCCGCTACTGCCGAAAGTAGTTCATATCCTCACATCAATGAAGTGGATGCTTCAAGTACAGAGCCTTGCACTGTACCTGATTGTTCTTAATTATTCCCGCTATTGGAGAGAGGTTTTAAAAAAAATTGAAATGAAAGCAGCACTAGAACAAATTCTTTACGCATTAGCACCTGACACTACAATTACCTATAGCGAAGTCATAGTATGTCAGGTATATAATAAAGAAAACTACAAGCTCAATATCACTTGTGGTTTTACGGGAGACAACCTGATGCAAGCTAACATTGAAACGCCAATAGGCGCTACCATAACGCTGTTCAGGTCGCAAAAGATCAGTCATGCCAAAGAGGTTATCTCACTACTGAAGAATAACTATTTCGTGATGGAGCATTTCAGCAATGAGCTATCCAGCTTTATCACAAACCTTGATTTCAGTAGTATGTCAAACCAGGAACTGGCAGACTTCATATTGGCAAACAATGAAAGGGTATCTAACATGCTTTCATGTTACCAAAAGAAGGATTTGCCAAATCAACACCAAGAGTTCCTGATTGGATTGGCTAAAGAAACCTTAGAATTTGAAGCGGTCAGTAACTTCCACTATACGCCTAATAGAAGTTCTTAGGCTATAAGAGTTAAAGGCATTGGACAGATTCGACCGCTCCTGTTCAATAATGGCTCGCTCAACATCTGTCAGTTTGAACTTGAGAAATTTGTCAGCGGCTTGCAAGACATCTTTCTTGACTTTAGCAAAGAGTTTCTCAGTCTTACCAAGATGCTTGACGTTGCTACTTCCGCTCTCAGACAAGACAAGGTTACTCATAGCAGAAGAGTGAAGTTTTAGATTAGAGCCATCGTAGTGTTTTCGGAATGCCCTGGTCATATATACCTGATAAGTCATTCCATCATTATAAAGTACTTGTTCATTTTCATTCATAGGTTATCTGTTTTTGTGGTGAAAAATAAGGTTTAAGCGCTATTAAATTACACAATTTCAAGGTAATCGGAAACACGGAGCGGGGCGAATGTCCTGCTCCATTTAAGGCATAAAATTTTTGATTGATAATGGGTTAAACAGAGGGGTCAAGTAAAAGGCATTGCCTTTTACCTGATTGGGATTTCTTCCCACATCCAATTGCATACTCATAACATTATATATATCGGGTTCTTACCCCTCCTGTACGCCATAAGCAAAAAACATATGCTGACGGTGCAACAGGTAAACTATGCCCTTTTGGGTTTTGAAAATTATGTATAACCGTAAAAGCTATCACTGATGACTACACAAGAATTTAATGAACTGTACGATGGAGAGACACCACTTACAGCCCTATCAAGCAACATCCTTGATGAGATGGAAACTTATGCAGGTGATATGAAAGACCTTGCAGAAGAGAACTATCAAGATGATGAAGCCGAAGAATGGGAGAACACACTTTATACTATTCAAATGGCAAACCTCGAAGTAAGGAAAGCTGAATGCGAAGCACAAGAATCACAAAACAAGTAAAACGATGACAAAAGCAGAACAAGATTACTGGAAGAAAAGGTGTAATGCAGCAGAAGCATATCTAAATGAAATACATCATGGAGACGGAACCAACAAGTCAAAAACCTACAGTGAATGGGTCCAGTCGAAAGAACTTGAACCTACTCCAAGTCAACCGACAAGAACACCAACCAATAAGGAGTACGACCTCGAAACCATTCAGGATATCTGTAATGTGGTCACTGCCGAAAACCTAGATGATTTCATAGCTGACTTTAAGGAGTCACTAAACATGATTATTCAGGTGAAAAATAACGCCAGTATATTACTCAAAGCTTCAGGCCAAAACGTAACTGATGAGATGATGAATGAGATGGTGAAGGTTGGTAAAATCGGTTGGATTGATGATGGGAAAACTTACACTCCAGATCAGGAAATGTCATTAACCATCGCTCCAAAACCTTAAAGCCATGCCAATAAAAGAATATAGATGTCAATACGACTCATCCTATGCCGAGGTCACATTCGAAGTCGATACTGATGTTTTTACTACTGAATCAGCAAATGTACTGCTTGAATATTGGGACTGGGACTATGACGAAGAAGCTGACGAAATCGAAGAGGCAATTAGAAAGTGGTCACTTGAATGTTTTCGTGAAGCGATGTCCAGAAGGATTGATAATGCTGATCAGCTTATTGATGTATTTGACTCAAAACCGGAATGGCCCAAACTGGACGGATCAATAGGTGTAAAAGTTGTCAACTTCAGTCCATTTGAGTTACGAGAGGATTGGCTAACGGTAGACATAAACCCACAACATTAATTAAATCCATAAACAAAAAAAGGCCACATCACTTAACGCCTGATGCAGCCTTTTAAACTAAAATTTCGAATGATAAAGATACCGAATTACGAACAGATTCACAACATCATCAGAATGGTTTGCAAGTACTCAGAGAGGCACTTATACTATCCTGATTTTAGAAAGATTTTCGGGGATCACACCAACCCTGAGCACCTTCACAAGAAATACGAATCTACACGTTTCAGCCTTCCTGAGTTTATCCTGATGGTGGACTCAGAGGCTGAGCAGCTTTTCGCTGAGTATATCAGCAAGGAAATAAACAGCCTACTGCCAATTGACTCAGTCAAGAAACATATAAAGGACTGGTGTTTTTTTACCTACAACCTCAAGCCTGTAGAGATGTTTGATCTAGTGTTTGGCAGACATGCCCAACTGGTGAAATACAGACTTCCTACACATGATCCGTTTTCGGCAAAATCAATCTGCCACTTATTCCACAACGCTAACCAGTTGGAGAGAGAACGGATGATCTCTTACGCATTATACTTATTCAAAGAACCTATTCAGATATACAATGAAGCATAAAACACACTGGGTATTCGAACTAAAGAACAGAACGGACCTACTACTCTTTATGCTCCGTCAAACAAGTGGCTTTGCGCTGATGATCGGCCTAATGGCATTTGTCCAGGCTATAAGCATCGCCATCTTTTTTGCCTCCATTTTCGAGAGCAAAATCAGTTCACAACTGGAAGCCATGGGAATGGATAACAGCTCTATGCTGATGCACACACTTTCCATCCTTTTGGGACTTTGTGCAGGTCTGGTTATCGAGGCGGGTTCCTTCTTTTTCGCCATCAACGGCATGCAAAAGAGCAGCTACTTTTCAGCGTTTGTCAGCGGCTGCTTATCCATCGCCAGTTACCACGCCATTTTGTACAGCGAGCAAATCAATGAGCTGCTAATCTTCGGAATTGGGGTGCTCGGTTTCTTCCCTTCACTCTTTATTATGATCGCCAGCCACGAGCTAGCCAAGCGAGTGGAGAAAGAAAACTTTGAGCAAATGATGAGCAAGTACAAGCGACAAGAGAGCGAACCGGAAGCGACCGAACCAACACCCAAAAAGGTACCGGAAGCATCCACCAATTCACAGTTTGAAATCTTGAAATCCAAAATCAATAGACAGGCATGAAAACACTAGAATATATCCTTCGCACCAGTACGATGTTCCGCTTTCTATTCACCATGGCAGTGGTCATTTTGGCTGGTCAGGTAGTAAAGCAAGCCTTTGAGCTGGACAACACAATAGCTTTCACATTTTCGGCAGTGGCGTATATCGCCACTACCCTTCTGAAGGCCACTTACAACACCCTTAAAAACAAGCTTGAAATAGTCTCAGACTATCAAAAACAAGTGGATTCGCTCAAAACCGCTCTCGAAGAGGCACAACAAATCGCTGTTTCGGTAGCGAACTCAGAGCGAAACCTGA
Source organism: Limibacter armeniacum (assembly GCF_036880985.1). Lineage (NCBI taxonomy): Bacteria > Pseudomonadati > Bacteroidota > Cytophagia > Cytophagales > Flammeovirgaceae > Limibacter > Limibacter armeniacum. The sequence goes on along the minus strand of NZ_JBAJNO010000009.1, from coordinate 18,589 downwards.
AGGCTGAAAAAGACTCGCTCGAACAGGATTTGAAGTTGGAGAAATCCGCTCACACGTCGCTCAAGTCTCGCTACAACGAAATACACCAGTCATGTATCGAGCAGGAAAAAGCCAACTCCGAAATGAGACGACAGCTCAACAATATGGGCGAGTCAGAACAGTCGCTACAATCCGCTAATACTTCGCTCAACAGTCGCTTGAATGACTTCAAAAACAAGGTAGCCGAACTGGAAGAAAACTTGGAAGATGCAGACCGAACACTGGCCATCCAGCGGGAGCAGATCAGCGAACTGAACGAGCAAAAGGAAGAGCTTAACACCAAATACCGATCCGCTCAAAATCGCTTAAATGCGCTGAAAGGTCAGCAAAAAAGAAGGGAACAGGAAGCAGAATAATGTCCTACCTGATTGAATAGCTGGACACCAATTTGGGATAAAAAAGGAGGATAACAGATGAGCGCAACACCCACACATCAGAAGCACTTCCAGTTCCTGACCAACGACCTGCAAAAGGCCATCCAAAAAAAGGAATGGACACTACAGCAAAGTTGGTGCAACGAGAAGAGCCGCAAGTATATCACCGAAGAGCTGACCTTCTATAAGAAGATCATGCAAACCACCACCTCCATTTATAATGGTGTAAAACAGGACTTGGTACAGCGGCACAACGCTTTCGTTAGCCGCAATTCAATGAAAGTGCAATTGGAAAAAGGACGCATGGAATCAGCGCATATGCTAGAGTCATCCGACCTGATCGATAAGCACCGCATAGCAGAGTTTAAGGTGATGATGTTCAAGTTTTGGTTTGCCATCCAGCAGGAGACAGACCAAGACACGATCCAAGCAAAGAGCCGAAGCATTGTAAGGCTCTATGCCCTGATCAGATTTATGGAAGAAGAAATTCCCTACGAGGAAACAGAAAAGACATTAACCGCAGAAGACGCAATCAGTAAAATATTATGAATACCTCAACGATACTTTTTTCACAGGCAATTGAAGCTAAGATGACCATGGATGGAAAGAACCTTTCCAAAAATGTAATCATTGTGCTAGGGTCAGAAACCGAAGGAATTGAAGGAAGTTTACAAGGGGATGACATCGTATTGGTTCAAAAGTTTTACGACTTGTTCAATTACGATTCAATGGAGCCAGTAAAAGAGCTGACCGATATCCTGGACAAACTAACTCCTGAAGTACTGACAATACTCTACCCATCTGATACAAGAGTCAACAAATACCACCCAAACAAAGACCTCTATAAAAAGCCCGCAGGTTTGACAAAACAGATCAAGTCATTCCACAAGGCTTTTAACTACCTAACCAAACGGAAAGGTATTGCAACCAAAAGAATCGTACTGAAAGTAATCAAGGCGGACTACTGGCAGCAAGCCCGAACACTGGATAGGATGCTGTTCGAATTTCCGGATCACGAAGAAGAAATCATTAAATCCCTAAGCAGCGAACATGAAAACAAATGGTTTGATCATGTCAAGCTGGCTGATGGAGAAATGGAACACCTGTACCGCTACTTTGGTATCGACTTTCAGGATCACACGGTACAAGACTTCTATAATATCTATAACAGGTTTGGAGATATTGACAAGTCTGAGTTTATCTATAAGTCTTGCATTTACCAACTGATCAGGGGTGAGATCAAAAAGATCAAGCACGTAGATGCAGACAAGTATATTCAAATCTTGGATAAGATTGTACTGATGTCAGTCCAGTATTTGGGCGAAAATGCTGACCTGTTTGTACGAGGCATGCAGCCAACTTCCTACGAATCGGTAAAAAGGAAATATGGAGCGGATTTTATCAAAGACATCCCCGCTTATGATGGGCTGGCGCTTGAGCCGGACAACACCAAGAACTACCAACGGAGGTTTACCACCAGCAAAGGCAGGTTGGAGTTTGACTATTACAATGTCTACGAACCGCTGAATGTTTATCCTGGCAATTTCAAAACTGCTGAAGAAGCAGCAGAAGCATGTCCCAATATCCTAAGCTATTTCCACCATATCTCACAAGGGAATGCGGAATGGGATGCACCAATATTGGGAGACAGATTAACGGTATTGCTTGACTGGTTCCGGATTGCCTATCGCTATCCAAAAGCCAGACTCCCTATGGTCATCCTGATGAGCCGCGAGCGTGGAACAGGTAAGTCAACCTTACTCAACCTGATGCGATACATCTTTGGAGCCAATGCCATGGTTACTGATATCAACGACCTGTTAGGCAGGTTCAACTCACACAACGCTTACAAGACATATATAGGTCTGGAAGAAATTAAGGTAGAAAGTGAAAGAGACCAGGCGATGAACATGCTAAAGGATTTGATCACAGGACACACAAGATTGATGGAACCAAAAGGTGTGATCAAGTCTGAAGTATCCAACTTTGCTCACTTCATAGCCACCTCAAACCATGAGGATAATATCATGAAGATTGACTCTGATGATGAGGACCGTTTCTTTATGCTGAAACCGCCAGTACTACAAGAGACAAAACCAAACATGCTGCAGATGATGAAGGAAGAAGTCCCTGCATTCCTGAGCATGTTAGTCCAGACTCCTATCCACCATGTAAACCCCAATGCCCGAAACAACAGCATTGCCGAAATGAAGATGGGCCGTCTTTGGTTCAATGTAAAGCACATTCAAACGGAAGAGTTTTTCAATGTGATCAAGCATTCAAAGCCAATGGCCATGAAAGAGGTCGAAACCTTTATGAGAGACCTTTTCCTCAACTTCAATGTGCAAACGGTCAGGATACACCCAAAGGTACTTTGTGACCTGATGAAAGACACCGCCAAGTTTAAGTACAGCCCTGATGACATCAAGCGAGTGTTTGCAGAAAAAGGATACAAAACCCTAAGTACAAGTGTGTCATTTATCTACATCCCTTTGGATGTGGAAAAAGACCATAAAGGCAACCTTCAGTACATCTATTACAGAGAGAAAATCAAGAACACCAGCGAGTACAGGATTCCCAAAAACCGCTATTACGAGCTTCAAGCTGAAGATTGGTTAACACCTGAAGAATTTGAAAGAATCAAGGGTAAGACAATCGACGACCTGAACATTGATGAGGAAAACTACTTGGTTGAAACCGCCAAAATTCACCTGAACGGCAACGCTGAAGACCTGGTATTTGAATACCTCAAAGCTCAGCCAATTAACAGCAGGTGGATAGAAATGGAAGACTTGATGGAAAGGTTTAACCGAAAGGTAGATAACCCAATCAAACAGGATCAATGGCGCAAGCATATACAGAGCTTTCACGACTGGAGCGAGAAAGACAGAACAGTAGTGATCTCAGACAATTACGACAAGATTCAATTTAAACCTCCTTTCTAATATGATAACGATTCAAAGTGAAGACCTCGAACTAATATTCAAGGCTACAAAAGCAGCACTGGAGTACAGAGCCAACCTAGGTAAACTCAATAATTATCCGGATGAATTAAAGCCAGACTTCGACTGCTTCAGTGATTGCTTGAACTGGTACCATGATATGTTACAGGATCAAAAGTCAAAGAAATCTGAACAAATCAGACTTGCTCAGATGATGGGAGAAACCGATCCAAAAGTATATGAGGATAAGCAACTGGAATACCAGCTGATGCACCAGGAATATATGAGGATAAGAAACATTATCAGCTATCTAAACAAAGAAGGAGTAGCATGGACCTAAACAAAAACCTCAACCATATACAGCAACTGGCTGAAGGGCATAAACGGACAGATACCATCAACCCATTTGACCATGCTTGGCAGGTAACGGAATGGAAAGATCAGAACTGTCTGAAATGCCGAAAATGCCTATCAGCTCACCACCCGAAATATGAGCTGCCATTGCTGAAAGAGAGTATCCAACTGGTGAAAACAGGTCAGGAGTGTATCGGGAAACTGGCACTTGAAATCATCTTTTACCAGGATACTATCCCCATTGAAGTGGCTGAAATGATGGGCATTGCTCAAAACCTAAACGATACATGCAAAGCATTTGAGCCATTGACGAAACATGAGAAAAAAGATCCTAACCAACTAAACTTATTCTGATGCATATCCTAGACTATTACGAACCTAAGTTCAAAAAACCTGAAGGTGTAACCGAAGCAATAATCAACAAGGTTCACCGCTTCGAGACAGCCTTATATATCGCGCTGGCTTATTACCGCAGCTTTGCCAGTGGCAACCAAGCAATGAAGCTCAAGTACAAAAACTTCGAGAGGAAAGCCGAAAGCTTTATCACGCTGTATGAAATGCCTAACAGCCCTGAGTTTGACCTGCTGGACAAAAAGACCGATGAGATATTCCCATACGTCGAATCGCTTTCCGGCAGCGATGAGTATCACTTCAGACTTATGGTATCAGTGGCCAGCAGCTATTTTGAGGAATACAAAAACGTGATGTTTCAAAATGCCCGAGCCATAACCAAAGAAGAATGGGAAAAACGAATCAAACGAGCAATCAATAGACAAGCTAAACGCAAGATGGAAAAGCAGATGAAGCAGGACATTTCAAATGCAGGTCTGGGACTTTCCACTTTCTCTCGCATGATGCAAAAAATCAGCTTAGACCTTCCTGAGCAGATCAAAAGCGTCAGACGCTATATGGACAATAACATCATTGTAGAACTTGAACCCGAAGTATAACCATGGCAACGATTTATTATATCACAGAAAAGAAAACCGAGACAGGTAAGAAGTTTCAGGAACTGGAAAGAAGAATGGAACAAGCTTATGATGATCAAATTGATTTCTGTTTTAAGTACAACATTAAACATTACCGTCCTGATGACTTTGCAGCTCAAGGAGGTTTTTCCTCTGTAACCTTTGATAAGGATGTTGAGGTGGATACCAAGGTTTGGAAGAACGTCTATAATTCTAGTCATGAATGGATGCCAAAACTGAACACCAAATTAGGTAAGACGATACAAAAAGAAATGGATGAATGTCTTCTAATAGGTAGAAAAGAGCTGAATCAATGCGTCGGTTATAAAGGCTTTCCTAATCATATAGGATACTCATTTAGAAATAAAAAATACTATGGTTTTATGGTCAGCGATACATTTAAGTTTGACCCTCCAAAAGACTGTAAAGAAATCACATTCACTGAGTACAAACACCTTTTCATTAATAATAATGAGTAGTTCTAATGGAATAATTCTAAGCATTGAGTTAGGCTTTCTTTTCATGTTGATAGCCTTGGTCATTTTTCTAAATATAGATGATGCTAAAAAACTAAAAGAGTCTAAAAAACATCATCGAGAAATAAGAAACCATATCGATCAAGAAAAATTCAAACTTGAAATCTTCGAAAATAATATCATAAAGCTTATGAAAAAGCCAAAAGGTCATACTCATTACTATAAAGAGGTTGGTGTTTTTTATGATATGGATGAAGCTATAGAAGCAAAAGTCAATGCTGAGTTTAAACGTGATCAAAGAGATGGATCAGGGACTCCCACATCTTATTATTAATCAATAACCCCTAAAACCATGGCCCTTATAAAAGTAATGCTACTCTACTTTATTGTCTTGGCTTTCGTCTCACTACTGGGAAGCTTATTAGACAAGAAGAAAGGAAGTCAAAATATATGGTCATACGATGATGATGATGACGATTATTACTATGACAGTGATGATGATGATTCTGAATAAACTCGTGCATTTTTCACCTAACGGGAGGGACTTCTCACCCCTCCCATTTTAACTACAAAAATCAATGGCAAAATCAACTCGGCTTACTCAGTTTATACACAATGCCTATATCAGAGTAAAATCAAAAGACTTTAAAGAAGAAGAACATTGTCAATATCACAATATACTAAGGGCAAGCTCTGACCTGGGAAAAGCAGCTGAAGCTGCAAACCTCAACAAAAAAGCATATATCAAACATTACATTAACAGTTTAACTCTTGTGAATTTTGTAAATCCAGAAACGTTCAACTTCCATATTCAGACATTTTACCCAATCTTTATCAAAGACACTTTTGAGGATAAATTAGCAAGTTCTTTTCTTTGGATTTGTGATTGGATTAGCAACAATGAAGGGAAGCTAATGATCAGTACCATTGGCTATGTGTATGAAAAGAACCTGGCAGGAAAACAACCTACATTCAAAAGTATAGAACATGCCCTGGTATATGCCGAAAAAAAGGTACTAGCACTTGATCCGGAAGGACCAGGAACAACACGAGAATATCAGGCAGGTGCAGCGTTAGCCGCAATTATGCAAGTGGCCAACTACAAAGGCGTGGACTTGTTTCTTCATGCAGGATGGAGATTGGCATTTAATCGAACTAGACCAGTTGATAGACCAAAAAAAACCATGCAATGTTGGTATTGTGAAGACAAACTATACGTGGATGGTAAGACGTGCCCTAAATGTATGGACAACTAAACCTGTTTATGATGGAAAGAAATATTAATTACACCGCCATTATTGGTTTTATCTGTCTGATATGTGTGATGGTGCTGCTCCTACTCCCGGCTATTATCGACTTCAATAAAGACATAAAAGATACGGTTGCAGGAAAATCTTATAAATGGCAGGAAGAATATGCATTGGATAGTCTGGATTGATTATCAACAAAACAACAGATCAACAGCCTTTGGATTCCCAAAGGCTTTTTTATGCCTGAAAAAAAACGAATCGAAAAAAAAATAGGGATAATACAATAACTAAAGATTTAGTTCTCAGTAAAACTCAGCGAAGTTGAAAATAGTGTTGATTTTGTTGATTTGTTGATAATGGTATATAAAAAACTAACTATCAATAACTTACACAATCAACAAAATTTTTAAAAATGTTGATAATCAACAAAAGTGTTGATCAGCTAAGGAGAGAATTAGTCAGGTTTTTTAAAGTATTTTAACAAAACACACCAAAAAGGGTCAAAAACCGATCAACAAACAACATGCTGTTGATCAGATTTACCAAAAATGTTGATCTTATAACTCATTGATAAACTAACACTTAACATAGACTATCAACAAATCAACAAAATCAACACTTTTTCCCAACTCTCCACGGAGCCACTAAATCACTGAAATTTCGTATTTGGTCAGAATTATGGGAATAGTACAAAATCTGACATATCCAAGATTTTGACCATGTACATTTGTCCTATTTTATGTACATTTGTCCTATTAGAAAGGTCTATAACGGACAAATGTATATCCCAATCAACCCCTCTTACACTACCCATTATCCAGCTTATTTTTTTGTGGAAATCAAATCCATGACCTATGTCAATGAGGTTAAGCCCTACAGTACTTTTGCTGGATAATTACCTGTACAAGTTTTTGAAGAAGCGCAACAAGCAGAAACGGCTTCGCATCAATCCTAATTTATGTATCGGTCAGAAAGGACCTGACCGTAAACGTATGCTCCATATGCTGGAGCAAGCAGAGAAGTACAACCGTGTGCATGTACTGATGCACAACCCTACACTATCCAGACGGTACCGCCTCCAACGACTGATCAAGGAATGGTTTTGCAAAGAAATGCTGGACTTTGTGCTCTACAATGCCAAGCGTAACCATGGCCATAATGTGCTTTTGATCATCAGTGAGTTTTTGGAGCTTCACCAAATCTCTGAAGATGACCTCCAGCGTGAAACAGCCTACAAGACTTGGCAACGCTCAAACCACAAAAAAGAGCTGGATCATTTTCTCGCCACCAATACAAATGATGATATACTTTTCTAATTGATAACAACATGACAACCTACTCAGGACAAACCAATATTGGCGGACTGGCCAAGATCCAGTACGTACTGGAAGAGGAAATAGCCTCCTTTCCCGAACAAATAGGTGCCAAGCTGGATGGTGATATAGAGCTGTATCCTACCAAGGTGTGGAAGGAAATCTACTTCACGCAGGAAAGCGGCTCACTGACAGTTAAGGAAAACCAAAGTAGCCAGGGAGAATACTTTGATACGGCACTTTCTTTCCAGCTCCCAAAGGTGCGGGAGATTGTAACCACCGAGCTAAGCGAGATAATAGGGAAAGAGTTGATCCTGCTTTGTGAGTATCAGAACGGAGACGTAAGAGCCGTTGGCACCAAGGAGCTTCCAGCCCGGATCACCTATGATGACGGATCAGGCGCTCAAACTGCTGACAAAAACGGGTACCGCCTATCTTGCCGTTATCAGTCAGCTTGTGATATTCCATTCTATGAGGGAGCCACCGAAACAGAAGTCAAGATACCAGACCTTATTGTAGAGAGTGGCAACCCTGAAGCACTACTGGTACAGGGCACCAACAATTATGAATGGGTACATGATCCGGATGCAGGACTTTCCTATCTGTATTTGGAAGATGGTAAAAGCTCCGTATCAGGATTTCAGTTTTGTGATGCACTGATTTCGGGTGATGTAGACCTGAGCGATGCCGGATGGACCAACCTTGTTTACTTATGTTTGAAGAATGCCAATAACCTGAACCTGACTTTGGGTGATTGGATTAAGCAGCAAGATGTTACGGTAGATGTTACCAATGCCATACTCCAAAAGGATAAGCTTTTGTCAATACTGGAACAGGTCGATAACATTGGCAGTAATCAGACCTTTACAGGACGTACCTTTAAGATTGGCGTACTGGTAGATGAGTTTGGGTTTGAGTCTTCAGCACAAGGGTTTCCGCTTATTCCTGGAGAGGAACCAGACCAATCATGTATTGACCTGATGGAAAAGCTGGGCGGAGAGAACTTTGACGGCAACGGGGAAGGCTGGACATTTACGACCGCTACTTTTGGCCTTGTGAAAGTGAAGATGAAGAAAGGGTATTTTGATCTGCGTAACCGTTTTTCTCAGAATTCAGGAGAAGGGCTGATCATTGTCCGGGGACCATACAACAATGTGTTTATCAATGCCACTGGTATGGAATCGTACTATGGTTTGGAGGGATCGATTGTGGAATTTTACCATACGGAACCTGATAGCCTGATAGAGCTTGATATGAAAAAGCTAAGCATCTATAATGTAGATTTTACTGATGCGGCAAATGCTTCTACAGCCACCTATGACCTTTCACTTAACCGTATTGCAGCTGTCTATCTGGACGTGTTCAATGAGCTGTTGCAGGAAGCTGGCAGTCAGATGACCATCAAGCTATGGAGCCACTGGTTTTACCTGAGCTTCTTTGGGGATGACAACTATATAGAGCAGGTACTGAAAAACCCACTGCGGGAAAGGCTGCAATGTGCCAATGTCTTTTTTGAAAAGGATAGCGGATATCAAAGCGACCAAGGGGCATCAAGCAGTATTACCCGATATGCTATTAATGATGATGGTGATATGATGGTATTGGCGGTAGCCAGTGTAAATGATGATCCTAATAACTATCAGGATATAAGCATCAACAATTCAGAATTTGGCAATGATGCCATCAAGGGGACATTTAAAGCATTGTATGCAAGGTTTGGAGACTTTTTCACTATCAATGATCAAACAAATCTGGAGGAAATCATCTTCAAGGAGTCAATTATTGGAGATGAGGTAAATGGCGGAAGACAGTTTATAGCCAACAATAATGCGAATTTACGCCTGATAGACGGTAGTGACTCAAAGTTATCTGTACTTCAGGGCAATGCCTATTTCAGGTTATGGTACAATCCTAAACTGGAAAGGATCTCATTTGCAGATACAGCACTGGTAAGGTTCTATGCAAGGGACAATGATATATTGCAGGAGATTGATATGCCTATCAATTACACAGATGATCGTACTATAGAGCTGAGAATCAACAACCACCCATTACTGGAGAAGGTGAAATCAATACAAACTACCTATGCAGGTGGGTACCAAAACAACAATGGTGTATGTATTGTATCCAACAATCCATTACTGGCAACCATTGGTAATACAGTTGGTACGGCTGACTTTAGTGGGCTTGATTTTGATGTGGATATCAGTGATCCTTCGGATACTGGATACCCTCAGTTTAGCCTGTCGCAAATGGCTTGTGATACTTTGCTATTCTCTAACACTACCAACTTGGGTAAAGGTGACTTTGTGATTTCTTATTTGCCTAACCTTACAGGGGTACTGGACCTGTCAAACGTCAGGATACATAACGAGTTTGGTAATGGGTACCTCTATCTTTTTGAATTGCCATTGGTGACTGGCGTAACACCATTCAAGGCAGGTAGTTACTCAGTAAGGTCTCAGATCCTGTTCAGGAATATGGACTCCATGCCTGATAACTTTGATTATGATTTTGCCAATGTCGAGTTCGGCTTCAGGAGTTACAATTTCTTTTTCAATATAGAGGGTAAAATAAGGAACATGCTTAATGTGAATGGAGAACTGAGAAGACTCAACTACAGGGGAAATGGTATGAGTGGTGTCTTGGATTGGTCGGGTTGTCAGTGGGTGTCCCGCTATAACGATGATGGGAACTCCAATGCAAACTATATCATTACGGAAGGGGATTTGGAAATAACGGTAGCAGATACCAGCGATGTTGTTGCCGATGACTTTACCGTAATCAAAAACAGTGGCGGTACCTTTACTGTCAAGAATGTAAGTGGAACAACACTGGCCACTATATAACAAGAAAGCCTCCCATCACCGGGAGGCTTTTTCACCTTTCTATTGAACAACTTTTTGTCCTACGGGAAAACATCTCCTATCCTGTTATTGCTTCAAAATCGAATCACCGAACTGAAGCGCAATGAATACAGCACTTATTTCTACCATACTTAATAGCGTCTGGGCTATTAATCAAGACTCTGTCAAAGGATTTGTACCACTGATCAACTCCATATTGTCCGGACGTAGTTTCTGGGAAGGAAAAGACCTTGCTCAGCTTCGGGAAGCGCACCGCTCCAACACGATGAATTATACTGTTGCCTCCAGTGGAGTAAGTAAGCAGAGAAGATTCGGGGTTGTCAAGATCCATGGTGTTGTCATGAAGAATGACCAACAGTGTGGCCCTGAGGGGACCATTACCAAATCAAAACAAATTATTGCCTTTGATAATGATCCGGATATTGACGCTATCCTGTTGGATATTGACTCTCCAGGTGGTCAGGCTGATGGTACACAAACATTGGTAGATACAATCCGAAATACCCGTAAACCTGTTGCTGCTTTTGTCAGTGATGGAATGGCCGCTTCTGCTGCTATGTGGATTGCCAGTGCAGCAGATGAGATTATTAGCTCACATGATACCAACCTGATCGGCTCTATTGGTGCAATGATGAATTATGTAGATGACCGTGAGTATTGGGAAAGTTTGGGCGTAAAGTTCAATAGTATTTACGCTGATGATGCCTCAGAAAAAAACAGTGAGTACAGGGCATTGATGGAAGGTAACACTGAACCATATAAGCAAAAAATCCTGAACCCACTTAACAATGCCTTTGTGAACGGTATCAAGAAAAACCGACGTGGAAAGTTGAAGCTAAATCATAAGACCTTGTTCAAAGGAGCCATTTTCACCAGCAGCGAAGCATTGGAAGTTGGTCTGATCGATGCCATTGGAGATGAAAACTTTGCACTCAAAAGGTTATCCGCACTTACAGATAAATCAAATTCTTCAAAAAAGACCAATACCAAAATGTCAAATATCACCACCAACAAATGGGCACGCACTTTTGCAGCTTTAAACGCTACTGAGCTTGACGCTACAGAAGAGGGCGTTGTGCTTAACAACGAACAGATGGATACCATCGAGCAGTCTTTGGCTGCATCAGAAGCGGTACAAACGCAGCTTGAAACTGCCAATGCCAATTTGGAAACAGCCAACTCTGATCTTTCAGCAGCTAACGAAAATATAGCTACGCTTGAGGCTCGTATCCAGGAGCTGGAAAAGAGTCCGTCCGCAAGCAGTACGCAACCAGCTACTGGCAATAGCGACAACGACAGCAGCCCATCTACTGACGCTGAAGCCGCTCACTTTTCTACTGTCGGAAAACAAAGACAGGAGCGTATCGCCAGAATGAGAAAATAATCCTTCACCTTCTAACATTTCATAGAAATGCCTGACGCTATTAATATTGAAGCATTACAGCAATACTGTGAGGAATTTCAGCGAGAGCTGATTACCATCCCCACCACTTCCATGGATGACATTTTCAATCACTTTAATGTCTTGCCAGGAATCAAGGACCGTTATGTTCTTTCCACGCTGCAACTTGAAAAGCTCCTAAAACCTTACGGTAAGGATTGGTCTAAAAAAGCCAATGTGGGTGCCATCAAGCCAAGGACCTTGCAGGTACAGATTGGTGAGGTCAACTTGGAAGAAAACCCATTGGAATACCGTAAGTCATGGTTAGCCATGCTTATGAAAAAGGGTGTCGATGCAAGTGACCATCCTTTTGAGAAAGAATTTTTTGAGCAGATTCTCGCTACTGTAGGTCATGAACTGAATATGGATGTCCTGTTTAATGGCATCTATAACAGTGCTGGTACCGATGCGGTGGATGTGAATAATGGCTTCTTTAAGATCATCACGGATGAGCTTGCCATTGGCGCGCAATCAGCGATAGACAATGCTGGTGATGCAACAGAAGGTTTTGACCTTACAAGAGGTAACGTCATTGCTACAGGTGCAATCACTTCAGCGGATGCACTAACGAAGCTTAAAGACATGTACCGTCAAATTGACGATGCCTTCAGAAGCAGACCTGTTAAGATGTACATGAGTTACAATGTTTACGATAAATATTGTGACGATTACAAAGCCGAGACTGGTGCAAATCCATACAATACCAAGTATGAGCAAACCTACTTGGAAGGCTCAGCGGGTATGTGTGAGATTGTTCCTTTGGCTGGAATGGGTACCTCTCAACGTGTGATCATTTCTCCTGAATGGAATATGTGTGTGGGTATTGACGGTGAATCTGACCAGGAGAAAATCGAGGTAATGAAGACCAACCCTAAAACGTTGGCCATCTTCCTTGCGCTTGCCTTTGGTGTTCAGTTTGCCACCCTAGATGCGGTTTGGATCAACGACCAAGCCTAACCAATAAAGGTCTGATTGATAACGCCAATCAGACCTATTCTCTCACTTCTTACAAATCATATCAATCATGTTAGAAGATGTTTTATGGAACGATGGCGAGCCAAACCCTGGGGACTGGAACAGATCCTTGCCATTGCCAAACTTGAAGATATTGTAACGCTTCCTGTTCCTGTATCTGACGAACCTGCTTATGTAGATAACCTGCTGTCAGATTTGGTGACGATCACGGGAGATATTGTATTCGCCAATACTGTAGGGTTCACGCGTGTCTATGGAACCATTGAGACATTGAAGCTTGATGGGGAATCTCAGGGTGAGTTTGACGGCATGTCAAAATTGAACTCCATAGAGTTTTTGCATCCGGGTTCCAAAGGGGAAATGCTTGGTTTTGACCAGTACACGCAGAATGGCAACTTCATTATCCTTGTGCGTGAAATGGATGGCCAAACACGTATGCTTGGACATCGTGGCTATCCGGCCAAGCGTGTATCTGGTGGAGTTGCTACAACTGGTGCTGCTTCAGCAGATCGAAGAGGTAATACATTCAATTTCCAATCAGCTCGAAAAGGTCCTGCACCTATTTTTATGGGTACTGTAAAGTTGTCTGATGACAGCGTGCAAGATCCATTCACGGGCGTAATCACTCCTGGCGTATAATGAAAGACATCAAAAAGTATTTGGAACAAAAGACACCCTCCTATGAGGCGGGTGTCAGACTATACCTGAAGTACGGCAAGAACCGTAACCTTGTAGCCCTATTCCAAAGAGGAAAGACAGACTACAATGTCCGGAAGCTTAACTCTGTACTGAAGTACATGTACCTGAAGTATGAGCAGGACACAAACAGTAAAAAGGCTCAGGAAGAAAAGGTAAAGCAGGAAAACCAGCCTATTAAACTTGAAGCTGCTGAAGAAACTACAGCAGAGCAGGAAGCTGAAGATACTGAAGCTCCAGCTGAGCAGGAAGCTGAGGAAGTTGATTTCAAGGAAGGCTTAACCGAGCTGACCGAACCTGATGACCGGGTGGATGAGGCAAGCTTGGAACCGCTGTACAAGGAAAGAAGGGCTTTGTATGATGAGTTCAATTTCCTGTTCCATAACAAGCTAAACGCTCAGACTCATATCGAGGAACGAAAGGAAGCCGCTCTCAGGTGCAAGGAGATTGCTATCAAGATACTTCCTGAAGTGCATAACAAACTTGATGCAGCCAAGAACGGGGAAAAGGTAGTGCCAACGCCTGAGCCTACAACTCTATCTGAGGAAGAGCAGGAAGAGGTTAAAAAGAAAATCGTGCATGCTCAGAAGATGATTAGCAAATACAGAAAAGATGATAGCAAGGCCCATTTAGTTGAGAAGTGGGAAGATACCCTTGCTGAACTGAAAGCATCCATCGCGTGAAAAGAAAATTAGGAGGTTACTACAAAAAACTGCTGAATGATAAAGGCAACCTGTTGGACAGGATCAAAGCCAACAGCATTGATGAGTCTGTAGAATTGAGCGCCAAAGAACAGGCTGCTTCAATCCGGATACGTGCTGCATGGTCGATGTTATTGTCTGGACAGAAAAAATCCAATGTAGTAATCTCCTTAATGGATGAGTTCGGTATCTGTGAAAGTCAGGCATACAAGGACTGCAAGGCAGCATATAGGCTTTATGGAAATTTGAATATAGCTGAGAAGGAAGGTCTAAGGGCTATTCATTATGAATTGGCCATGGATGCTTTCAGGATAGCGGCTAAAGCAAAGGATGTAGAGTTTATGCTCCGAGCCAATGAGCAGATGATTAAGCTCTCAAGGCTTGAACAGGCTGACGGTGCTGTACCTGATTTGCCAACACATCAATACTTGATCCAGCTAATTTCAAATGGTGAGGTAATCGATATTGACTTTGAGGACCTTTCCAGCCTTCCTAAGCAAAAACATCAAATGGTGGTTGATGCAATGGAGGAAATGGAAGTAAGTAGGGAAGAAATGAAAATGATACTCGATGGCAAAGAAAAAGAAGAAGAATGATCTTGTAATAAAGCAGCTGAAATTCAATAAACCTCAGCTTCGATACATGATTCACAAGTTTGCTTCTTCAATATCTATTTGGGGAAGGGGAACAGGTAAGTCTTCATTGATTGCATGGCTGATGCACTTGATTGTACAGCTTATGCCTCGCTCAAAGTGGATGCTTGTTGGCAGGACCTACAGTGCCATTTTAAGTAAGACACTTCCCTCTACGGTAGCTTCACTGGAACGGATTGGCTATATCAAGGACTATCATTTTTTCATTGGCCGGAAGGCTCCAAAGCTTTGGGACTGGGATGAGCCTTACGAACCGCCAGCCAAGTATGACAACTGTATTTATTTCTATACCGGGACAATCTTTCAATTTGTATCTCAAGATGGCAATAGTAGTTCTGCAAGGGGTGTCAACTCTGATGGAATTATAGCCGATGAAGGGTTGGAGCTTGACAAGGATAAGTTTGATAAGGAAGTCTCAGCCACCAACCGTGGTAACCTTGACTATTTTAAGCATATCCCTTTACACCATGGTGTTTTCATTTTTAGCTCCATGCCTTATATGAACCAAGCGGATTGGTTGCTGGAATATGGAAGTTATTACAAGGATGATTATCAGACGGATATCATCGACATCAGAAATGAAATTGTTGATCTACAGATAGACTTCCTGCAATCAAAAGAGCAGGAACAAAGGCTGCTGATTTGGGAGGATATCAAGAAGCTTAACAAGCTACTAAAGTACTTCCCTTCCAAAAAAGGGATGTTCTATTCTGAAGCTTCAGCGTTTGACAATATCCAGAACCTTGGCTTTAAATATATAGAGCAGCAATTCAGGGATTTACCGCTATTCATTTTCATGATTGAAATGCTGAATAAAAGACCAGGGAAAGTTGAGGGTGGCTTCTATCCTATGCTGAGTGACAGGTTACACACCTATGTAGCAGAGTCCAACTTCAGTTATCTGGAAAAACTGGGCTACAACCTTGAAGCACTCAGCAAACGAGATAGCCGATTTGATACGGATGTAGACCCAAACAAACCGCTGATCATTTCAGTGGACTGGGGTTCTATAGTATCAACACTACCAGTGTCACAGCAGCATGGACGGGAGATGCGAACAGTCAATGCTTTGTATGTGAAGCATCCGAAACTGACCTATGACCTGGCTAATGATTTTGGAGACTATTACCTCGCGCACCTCAAAAAGGAAGTGACATTCATTGAAGATCATTGGGGCAATACAAAATCGCCAGGATCAAAGACGACTATGAATGATGACTTTGTAGCGCAACTGAGAAAAAGAGGCTGGCGAATAAAACGAATCAATCTTGGCAGACCTGCACTACAATCAGAGAAGTATCAGATTGCTCACAAGATTTTTGCAGGCAACCATGAGCGTATTGACCGCTGGACCTTCAACCGTGAAAACTGTAAATGGCTATTGCTATCTATGATGCAGGCCAAAGTCAAGGAAGGACGCAAAGGCGAAATACAGAAGGACAAGAGCAGGGAGCGGAACGCAAGTGTTGACCAACGAACCACTACCCACTTTTCAGACTCATGGGATTTGCAGGCAGTGGCCGTCAATAAAGGAAAGATCACACCAGGTAGTTCTTTCGTGCCGAATGGCTAAAAAAAATTCTGTACTGGGATTTTCGAAATATCTACTCTAACAATATCAATAAGGCGGTTTTTCAATTTCTAAAACCTTTAAAATTCTATTTAAAGACAAAGTTGACCCCGCCGCGCACTGTTGCAAAAACTTCACCCTAAAGGTGAAAAATATGGTATATGACAGTTCACCCTATGGAAAATACAATCACTAGAACGCACGCAATA
Organism: Limibacter armeniacum; assembly: GCF_036880985.1. Taxonomy (NCBI): domain Bacteria; kingdom Pseudomonadati; phylum Bacteroidota; class Cytophagia; order Cytophagales; family Flammeovirgaceae; genus Limibacter; species Limibacter armeniacum. The sequence continues at coordinate 1,761 of NZ_JBAJNO010000009.1, read as the reverse complement.
GAGATGATGAGGAAAGAAGGAGCAGTCTTTTCCATCACATTTGTCACTGCTGACAGCAACCGTAACCGTGGGGGTGAAATAGTTCACCTTTCGGATTGCCAGTTGCAGGGTATCAGCCATGTACATGGGAATCGCAGGGTGAAGACCAAAGCCGGGAAGATCCGAGAGTTCTGCATTTTCCTGATGACACATTTTAATGATCACCGAGTAATCCCTAGCTAATGAGCGCACAGAGCATATATATCAGTGAGAACGGAGCTGCTGCTTACATCGGTGGTGGTGTCAATGCATTGGTCAAGACCAACATTGGTCCAACCTCCAAGACTTCCAGCAGCAGTTCATCAGGTAATACAGAGATAGCACACTGGGGAAAGAACAACCTCAGACCACAAGAGATGTACGAGGATGTAAGCCGCTCAACAATACTCAAACGGACATTGGAGTGGAAAGCCAAGGCCCTATATGCTGGCGGTATGGTGTACGGTGTCACTGAGATAGATGATAAGGGCAACGAGACGTTTATCCGCAAGCAGGACAAGGAAGTGGAGGAATGGCTCAAGAGAACCAACTTCAAGCGTATGTACCTGTTCCCTGCTTGCCTGGACTACTTCTATTACCATACAGTGTTCCCTGAATTGATCATGGGTAATGGCCGTAATAAGATAGCCAACATCAACCGCATCAAAGCAGCATGGTGCAGATGGGGCCTGATAAAGAGTGGCCCACTCAAGAAATGCTATATCAATCCGGACTGGAAAGCAGCCAAGGAAGAAGACCAGACCATTGTTGATGTCATCAATGTAGAGTATGACCCTATACAATCGGTAAAAGATAGTAAAGCAGATAAGCTGATCTATCCCCTATCATTCCCGGCAATCGATGAGGAATACTATCCGCTCCCTGCATGGGATACCGTCCGTAAGTCCGGTTGGTACGAAGTAGCCATGGGTATTCCTGAGTTCAAGAAAGCTGCACTCAAGAATCAGCTAACACCCGCATTCCATATAGAAATAGCTAAATGGTGGTGGGAGGACAAGTACGAAGAATGGGGCACCATGTCAACCAGTGAAAAGGTAGCTACAGTAAAGAAAGAAATGGAATGGTTTACTGAAACCATGACTGGTACTGATAATGCCATGAAAGCCATCATGACTGCTACAGATGATGACGGAATGGGTAACATCCGAAAGGGTTGGACCATTACCCCAATTGACAATAAGCTGAAAGACGGTGCCTATATCGAGGATTCGCAGGAAGCCAGCTCACACACCCTATTCGCAGCAGGAGTTCACCCAACGCTTATTGGTAGTACACCAGGAAAGCAGATGGGTAACGCTGGCGGCTCGGAGCAACGAGTAGCTTTCAACAACTACATCCTCACTTCTCAGCCTGACCAGGATATCATCTTGGAGCCGGTGCAGTTCATATTCGACTACAATGGGTGGGAGTATGAAGTGAAATTCAAAAACAGCCTGATTAACAAGCTTGACTCAGGCGCTGAAGTAACCGAGAAAACCAATAGCTAATATGTTAATCTCTACACCTGAAGAACTGGCCAACAATCTTGACAACGTCAAGGATGACTTTGATATCGACCTGATAAAACCTGCCATCCGCAGGACAGAGCGCAAGCATATCATTCCAGTGATCAGCAAGGCATTGTATGACCGCATCAATGACAAGTACGAAGCCGACCCTGCTACACTGACAGATATTGAGCAGGAGCTATTGGACGAGATCCAGTCAGCACTCGCTAACCTG